>JAGVQM010000019.1 GCA_020051695.1 Candidatus Zixiibacteriota bacterium
CAATTGGATGGCCGTGTGTATCCCGACGGTTGGAACTGTCCGTACGATCTGGGAGATTTGAACTGTGATGGCCAGATCACCCCGGTGGACCTCCAATATTTGGTCAAGTATGTCTATAAAAGTCAGGATTTCATTTGCGAACCGTGCACCTGGTAAGCGCCGGCCATCCGCAGAATGCAGGCATGCGCAGTCGTGGTGCGTACCCCGCAGTAAAGAAAAAGCCCCGCGCCCTAAGGCGGACGGGGCTTTGGTCATACCGTAGTGTTGTTGCCTAGCGTTGGTCCGAACTTTTGAATTTCTTGTCCGAGGCGCGCAACGTCGCCTGCGCCGCGGCCAGCCGCGCAATGGGCACGCGAAACGGCGAACAACTGACATAGTCCAGACCGATCTTGTGGCAGAACTCGATCGTCTGCGGATCGCCGCCGTGCTCCCCGCAGATGCCGGTTTTCAAATCCGGCCGCGCGGTCTTGCCCTTGGTCACCGCCCATTGAATCAACAAGCCGATACCCTCTTCATCCAGACTGACAAACGGATCGGCGGGCAGGATACCGTGTTCGACATAGTACCCTAGGAACTTGGCGGCGTCATCACGGGAGAAACCCATGGTCATCTGGGTCAGATCGTTGGTGCCGAAACTGAAGAAATCGGCGAATTCGGCGATCTTATCGGCGGTTAACGCGGCACGCGGGACTTCGATCATCGTGCCGATTTTGTACTCGAGGTCCACGCCCGCGCGCTTAATCATGGTCTCGGCGATCTCCTCGACGATTTTGCGCTGATGTTCCAGCTCGGCGGCAGTCCCGACCAGGGGGATCATCACCTCCGGTTTGACCTCGACCCCCTTTTTGGCCAGCTCACACGCCGCGCCGAAAATGGCCCTGGCCTGCATCTCGGTAATTTCGGGGAAGGTAATCCCCAGGCGGCAGCCGCGGTGGCCGAGCATGGGATTAACTTCCTCAAGGTCATTCAGCCGCCGCAGGGTCCGCTCGTTTTGTTTGATTTTCTTTTTCAATTCAAGCGATTCCTCGTATCCCGCTTCGGCTTCTTTCTCGGTCAGCTCGGCGATTTCCTTTTCCACGAGTTCGCGGTCGGGGAGGAACTCATGCAACGGCGGATCGAGCGTGCGGATGGTCACCGGCTTGCCTTCCATGGCCTTGAAAATCCCCTTGAAATCCGCCTTCTGGTAGGGCAGGAGTTTCTGCAGGGCCATCTGGCGTTCCTCTACCGAATCGGCGAGGATCATGCGCTGCACGTGGCCCAGCCGGGGTTTGGCAAAGAACATGTGCTCGGTCCGGCACAAGCCGATGCCCTCAGCGCCGAACCTGATGGCCTGTTCGGCATCTTCCGGGGTGTCGGCATTGGTACGTACGCCCAGCGTGCGGACTTCATCCGCCCAGGACATTAACGTGGAAAATTCACCGGAGAGTTCGGATTCAATCGTCGGTACTTCACCGAGCATCACCTCGCCGGTCGAACCGTTCAGACTGATGATATCCCGCTCCTTGACGACGGTCGAACCGACGGTGAACACTTTCTTTTCTTCGTTGACCCGGATCCGTTCGGAACCGGCGACACAGCATTTGCCCATCCCGCGGGCGACCACCGCCGCGTGCGAGGTCATCCCCCCGCGTGAGGTAAGGATGCCGGCGGCCACCGCCATGCCATGGATGTCATCCGGATTGGTTTCCTGGCGCACGAGAATGACCTTGACACCCTTCTCGGCGCGGGCCACGGCCTCATCGGCGGTAAAGACGACCTGCCCGCAGGCCGCCCCCGGCGACGCGGCCAGTCCGCGGGCAATCACCTGCGCATCGGCATTCGGGTCGATGCGCGGATGGAGCAGCTGGTCCAGGTCCTGCGGCACCAGGCGCATCAGGGCGTCTTCCTTGGTCAGCAGGTTTTCTTTGACCATGTCCACAGCAATTTTAACCGCCGCCTGCACGGTCCGCTTGCCGGTCCGGGTCTGCAGCATGAACAACTCGCCGTCCTGAATCGTAAACTCAAAATCCTGCATATCCTTGTAGTGCTTTTCCAGGCGGGTGGTAATCTGCTTCAATTGCTTATAGACAGCAGGCATCTCCTGTTCGAGCATGGCGATGGGTTTTGGGGTGCGAATCCCGGCGACCACGTCCTCGCCCTGGGCGTTGTCGAGGTACTCGCCGTAAAACTGTTTCTCACCCGTGGACGGGTCGCGGGTGAAACCGACACCGGTGCCGGACGTTTCACCCATGTTGCCGAAAACCATGGTCTGCACATTCACCGCCGTGCCCAGCCCCGAGGGGATATTGTTGAGCCGGCGGTAGGTGATGGCCCGCGGGTTATTCCAGGATTTGAAAACAGCGTCCCGGGCCATATCCAGCTGCAGCCAGGGATCGTCGGGAAACGATTCGCCGGCCCGGCGGCGGATCAGGCGTTTGTATTCGGCGCCGATCGCCTTCAAGTCCTCGATGGAAAGCGAGGTGTCTTTTTTGACCCGGCGTTTGATCTTGGTCTTGGTGATGATTTTTTCGAAGTCTTCCTTATCGATGCCCATCACCACACTGCCGAACATCTGGATGAACCGGCGGTACGAATCAAAGGCAAAGCGCTCATTGCCGGTGGTGGCGGCAATCCCCTCAACCGTCCGGTCGTTCAGCCCGAGGTTGAGCACGGTATCCATCATCCCCGGCATGGAAAACTTGGCGCCCGAACGAACCGAAACCAGCAGCGGGTTCTCCGGATCACCGAATTTTCGCCCGACGACTTCCTCCAGCCGGCGCATATACTCGACCATCTGTTTCCGAATTTCGTCCGGCAGGGTCAGGTTGTTCTCATAAAAGAGGGAACAGACTTTGGTCGAGATCGTGAAGCCGGGGGGGACATTTAATCCGGCGTTGGTCATTTGGGCCAGGCCCGCGCCTTTTCCGCCGAGGATGTCCTTCATCTCGCCGTTTCCCTCGGCCTGGCCGCGACCGAAGAAAAACAGGAATTGTTCGTCCGGGAGCGCGACCGCCGTTTTTGTCCCGCCGGTACGTTTCCTGGGGGACCCAGTTTTTTTCGGAGTTGGCTTGGCCGCCGCCGTCGCTTTCTTTTTTTCAGGAGTGGCAGCTTTTTTGGCTGCAACTTTCTTAGTGGGTATGGCCTTCGCCTTGGGCATACACCCTCCTACCATATGTCTACACAATCTATTTATCGCGCAAAATTGCCCTGCAAATCCTAATGGTCCGGCGCCAGGTCCGGTGACTGGCTTATGTTGTGTACGTGGATTGCCGACGTTCCGCTGGATTTCTCAACCGGACTGATGCCGCAAGATGTGGTGCGCTGCCCAGTACGTCAGGCCCCTTAATGGCAACGTGACATGACCGCGAAAAACGAAATGCCGCGAGTCCGCGCTGCCTTACATCGTAAACAGCCGTTCCCCCGAAATGATTTTCTCCAGCATTTTGATGGTCTTCTCAGCCGGGGCGTGCATAATGTCATGCGTGTTGAATGTCCCTTTATACGACAATTTCGGAATCACGACTGGGGTTTTTTCCTTCAGCGGTTCATGTTCGCTAACCATGGTTCTGGCGGTCCCGGCTGCCGCCGCTTTTCCAGTCCCGGCCTTCGACTGTTTTCTTTGTGTCGCATTTGTTTTGCTTTTTGCCGTGGCTTTTCGGGTCGTTGAGGTTCTTTTAGAGGTATTCGCTTGGGGAGCGGTAGAGTTTGTCTTTCTTTTTCCTTTTTTGTCTTTCACAGCCACCTCCCTGGGGCGACTAGGGTTCCATGCCGGCCTTGGCTTATTTCCAAAATATAACGTGAAAGCATACAAAAGGTTACACAAAAAGTCAAGCGATAAAACGCTATTTACATGGACATTTAGTGTAACTTAATGTAAATAAAGTAGTTATAATTTTCGATTTTTCCCCCCTCAACCTTTTTCTTTTCCATAGATTCGGGTAGTGGTTAACTTAAAGCACTACTTTAAATTACTCGAAACGTCAAGCATCATACTTGAACATTCTGCGCAAAATCTCATGCCATCGGGCGTTACCCGATATTTGACAAAACAAATCAACGACTGATGTGCGCGGGGCAAGTACCCACTGTTGATTTGCTTTCCCCTCCCGAATGCCGAATCACATCCCCTGTATGATTAATATACAATATTTTTGACACGGTATCTGCAAAAAATTGTTGAAATGAGATTTTTTTATTGGAGCTGATCATCGACCAATGATCAGCGGATGTGGGCAGTAAACGATCATGTCACGCCGCAATTCTGGCATACGGTGTGGAAACGACCACCCGCTGATGGCGATCCGAGAGCGAGGCAATAATTACAAACGCATGATTGTCTCGTGGCGTCCGGCGCCGGTGGAAACAATGCCGATCCGGGCGCCGGTGAATTTCTCGATATATTCCAGATACTCTCGCGCCGCCGCAGGCAGGTTTTCGTATCTGGTGATTCCTTTGGTGGGCGAGCCGGCCCAGCCGGCCAGAGTGGTGTATACCGGGCGGTAACGGTCGAGCGTACACATGTCCGCCGGCATCTGTTCGATACGCTCGCCGTTGGCTTCGTAGGCGGTGCAGACCGGAATGGTGGACAACGCATCCAGGACATCCAGCTTGGTGATCGCCAGATAATCGAGGCCGTTAATCCGGACCGCATACCGCAAGGCGACAAGATCGAGCCAGCCGCAGCGCCGGGGCCGTCCGGTGGTTGTACCGAATTCGCATCCGGCTTCACGCAACTGTTCCCCCGCGGCATCGGCCAGTTCAGTCGGAAACGGCCCGTTACCCACGCGGGTGGTGTAGGCCTTGGATACCCCGATGAAACAATCCACGATTTTCGGCGAGATCCCCAGGCCGGTGAACGCCCCTCCGATCGTGTTGTTCGATGAAGTCGCAAACGGGTAGGTCCCGAAATCGATGTCCAGCAGCGTTCCCTGCGCCCCTTCAAGGAGGATGGTTTTGCCGTTCTGCCAGGCCTGATACAGATACAACGCGGTGTCGCACAGCATCGGCCGCAGCCGCCCGGCGTGGCGCAGCATCTCCTCGACGGTCCGCGCGACGGTCAGGCCGTCGCGTTGCAGCGCGCCTGCAGTCCGGAGATTGATATCGTCAACATTGTGCGCCACACGCCGCCGCAGCATCTCCGGTTCGAGGAGGCAGGCGGTCCGAATACCCTGGCGCGAAACTTTGTCGGCGTACGCCGGCCCGATGCCGCGCATCGTGGTGCCGATCGCGCCCTCACCGCGCCGCTGTTCGTTGTCTTTTTCCAGGATTTTGTGATAAGGCATCACCACATGCGCGGCAGTGGAGATTTTCAATCGGTGCTCAATCTCAATGCCGCGCGCGGCCAGCTTGTCGATCTCGGCAAATAGCTGCGGCAAATCCAGGACCATGCCGTTGCCGATCACGCCGGTCACCTGCGGGTGCAGGATCCCGGTCGGGATCAGGTGCAGGGCAAAAGTCTCGTCGGCGATTTTGACGGTATGTCCGGCGTTGGCCCCCCCGGAATAACGGGCGACAATGGCCGCGGACTCGCTGAGCACATCGACGATTTTCCCCTTGCCTTCATCACCCCACTGAGCCCCGACTACACAGCGATTGGCCATCTGCTATCTCCCGCTTCACTACTCAGGTATTGGCGAATATCCAGTTGAGAATCGCTTTCTTTCCCGTGCCGTTGACCGCGGAAAACCATACCGGGGCGGGGCCGTCGGGCAAAACACGGGTAAACTCCCGTAATGATTTTTGCCGGCCGTTGCCGGAAAGTTTGTCGGCTTTGGTCAGCACGGGTAAAAACGGCTTGCCGTGCTCCTTGAGCCAGGCCCACCATTCGATATCCGTGGCATCGGGTGTCCGGCGGGCATCGAACAGGCACACCAGCGCCTGCGGCACATCCGGGCGTTCCAGGTACGCCGCGGTCAGTTCCGACCACGCAAATTGTTCTGTTTTGGAAACGCGGGCGAAGCCGTATCCCGGCAAGTCGACAAAATAGTATTTTTCGTCCAATAGATAGATGTTCAGGCAGCGGGTCTTGCCTGGAGTACCGGAGACCTTGGCCAGCTTTTTTCGCCCCACCAGTTTGTTGAGCATGCTGGACTTGCCGACATTGGAACGACCGGCAACGGCAATCTGGGGCTTCCCGTCGCGGGGCAGATCGTTCAGGTGGTACACACTTTTAACGAATTCTGCATCCATTGGTTTGCCCGGCGCTGGACAGGGTACGGCCGACCGGCAAGGACACTGCTGTCTTATGCCGATTTTTTGGACTGCTTGCGTTTGGACTCAAGCTTCGGGCCGGCCTCTCCCCGGACGACCTCGGCAGTGACTGTCACACTCTTGATATTTTTCTGTGACGGTATCTCATACATGATGTCCAGCATCGTTCGTTCCAGAATCGAGCGCAGACCGCGGGCGCCGGTTTTGTATTTTTGCGCCCGGTCGACGATCAGGTGCAGCGCCTCGTCGGTGAACTCGAGGTCGACATCCTCCATCGCCAGCAGCGTTTGATACTGTTTGATCAGCGCGTTTTCCGGCTCGGTCAGGATCATCAACAAGGCCTTGGCGTCTAACTCGTCCAGCGCCGCAGTCACCGGCAACCGGCCGACCAGCTCGGGGATCAGGCCGTACTCCAGCAGGTCTTCGGCCTCAACACGCGAGAAAATCTCGCCGCCGCTTAAGGAACTCAAATTCGACGGTTCGGCGTGAAAGCCGACATGCTTCTTGCCGATCCGCCGTTTGATGATTTTTTCCAGGCCGACAAACGCCCCGCCGCAAATGAACAGGATGTTACGCGTGTCCAGCTTGATGAACGACTGTTCGGGGTGTTTGCGTCCGCCTTTGGGCGGCACGTTGGCCACGGTCCCCTCAAGGATTTTCAACAGCCCCTGTTGCACACCCTCGCCGGAGACATCGCGGGTGATCGAGGGATTGGCGTCCTTGCGGGCGATCTTGTCCAGTTCGTCGATGTAGACGATGCCGTGCTCGGCGCGTTTCTGGTTGAAATCCGCCGCCTGCAACAGCCGCACGAGGATATTTTCGACGTCCTCGCCGACATATCCCGCTTCAGTCAGTACTGTGGCATCGGCAATACAAAACGGCACGGCCAGCAGCTTGGCCAGGGTTTGAGCGATCAATGTCTTGCCGGTACCGGTGGTGCCCAACAGCAGGATATTCGATTTATCCAGCTCGATTTTTTTCTGCCATTCCGGGAAAAACACACGCTTGTAGTGGTTGTAAACCGCGACCGCCACATTCTTTTTGGCCCGCTCCTGACCAATGACGAAGCGGTCGAGAAATGCCGTGATCTCGGCCGGTTTGGGCAGGTTGCCCCTGGTTTGCTGATCGATGAGTTCCTCGTGATCGGGCATCTGCAGCAGTTCATGGCAGGTCCGGACACAATCATCACAGATCAACGCCCCCAGGCCGGAGAACATCTTATGGGTCCTGGCCGGTTCGCGGCCGCAAAAAGAACAGCGTTCCTTGAAAAACGCGTCCTTGTCCACTGGTTTGCGTGGTTTCTTGGTGGGCACGACAGCGTCCCTTTCGGTTAACTCCACACACAAAGGGCCGGAAGTCTTCCGGCCCGTGTATTTACCCGAATATGGAATATACTCAAATCAACTCTTTGCGGAAACTTTCTTTTCGTAAACCTCATCGATCAGGCCATATTTCTTGGCCTGTTCGGCCGAC
Source organism: Candidatus Zixiibacteriota bacterium (assembly GCA_020051695.1). Classification (GTDB taxonomy): domain Bacteria; phylum Zixibacteria; class MSB-5A5; order WJJR01; family JAJRUJ01; genus JAGVQM01. The sequence continues at coordinate 7,663 of JAGVQM010000019.1, forward strand.
ATGAAATAATTGCGGTCGGTGTCTTTTTCGATGGTTTTGAGGTCCTGGCCGGTTTGTTTGGCCAGAATTTCGTTCAGCCGGTTTTTCAGTTCCAGCAGCTCCCGGGCGTGGATTTCGATATCGGACACCTGCCCCTGGACGCCGCCCCACGGCTGGTGGATCATGACCCGCGCATTGGTCAGCGCCGCGCGTTTGCCCTTGGCGCCGGCCGTCAACAACAAGGCCCCCATTGAGGCAGCCATCCCCACGCATGTCGTGGCGACATCCGCCCGGATAAACTGCATGGTGTCGAAGATGGCCAGCCCGGCGGATACCGAGCCGCCCGGCGAATTAATATACAAAAATATATCTTTTTCCGGGTCTTCGGCTTCCAAAAACAACAACTGGGCCACGATCAAATTGGCCACGTTGTCATCGATCGGACTGCCGAGGAAAATAATGCGGTCCTTGAGCAGCCGCGAATAAATGTCATACGCCCGTTCGGCGCGGCCGGTCTGCTCGACGACCATCGGAATCAACGGCATAAGCGAATTCTCCTTTGCCCGCGTGCATCAGGGTTTGATAATTTTCGGATTCAAGACCCGGGGCACGTCCTCGGTTGCGGCGTTCTCGATTAGATATTCAAATACCTTTTGCTCCAGCATGTCCGTGCGGAGCTTGTCCGGATCAACCTTTTCCTTATTTCCTTTATCGGACTGCGCCTGCTGGTGCTCAATGAACTTTCGCGCGGCGTCGACTTCGGTTTCATCGACTTTGATTTTTTCCCGGTCGGCAACCTCGTGCATGATAAAATCCCACCGGAACTGTTCCTCGGCCACGGGGCGGAACTCGGCGCGGACCTTGTCCTCTTCGAGGTCCTCACCAATTTTCTTGAAACGCCGGGTCACCGAATCAAGGTAGCCCTCGATCAGCATCGTGGGGATTTCGAACTGGTTGGCCTCCACCACCAATTTGCGGGCCTGGTCCTGCAGGTCGCGCATTTGTTCGCGGCGGATGCCGCGCTCCATGTCGGCCTTGACTTTTTCTTTCAGGTCGGCGAGGTCCTTAAACGCCCCCAGACTCTTGGCAAACTCGTCATCGACCGGCGGCAGGTTTTTCTGTTTGATTTCCTTGACCCACACGCGGTACAGCACGGTGTTGCCGGCAAACTCCTCCTTGGGGTGGTCCGGCGGGTAAATCGTCTCGATTTCCTTGCCCTCACCGATTTTCATCCCCGGCAGGTCTCTGAGAAATTCCGGCGCGCAGCGCTCGTCGGTTAAATCGACGAACTGGCCCGCGAAGTTGCTCTCTTTTATCCGGTTGAGCGAGTCGTGGATTTTTTGCAGGTCGCAGATCAGCACGTCGCCTTTTTGCACCGGGCGGGTGACATTCACCAGCTCGGCTTTCACCTCGCGGAAACGCTCGACTTGCCGATTGACATCCTCGTCGGTGACCTCGAACACCTGCCGTTTGAGTTTCAACCCCTTGTAGTCCTTGATTTCGACGTCGGGGCGGACGGTTATTTCCACGGTGCAGGTGAAGGGCTTTTTCGGCTCGAAAACCACCTCGCTGATCGTCGGGTCGCCGAGGGGGAATAACTTATGCTCCTTGACCGCCTGTTCGTACGCGCCGGGAAGCAGTTCCTCCAGTGTATCCTGGCGGATGGCCTGGCCGTAACGGGCGCGCACCATTTCCATCGGGGCCTTGCCTTTGCGGAAACCGGGGATTTCGGCGTTGGTGCGGTATTTGTCGGCGGTGCCGGCCAGCATGCTGTCGACATCCTCGGCCGGGACTTCGATATCCAACTGGCGGACCCAGCCGGGTTTTTCAGTAATTTTGACCTGTGTTTTCATCGATGTACTCCCGCCGCCGGGGGCGGCGCCGTGATTTTCCGCGGTTATCCTGTTCCCAGCCCGCTGTTATACGTGTTTTGTATCCCTTTGTGAGTTACGGCTATCCCGGCTGAAATGCGAAAGGGGGGATTTGAACCCCCACGGGTCGCCCCACTGGATCCTAAGTCCAGCGCGTCTGCCAGTTCCGCCACTCTCGCAACATTATATATGCCATCGGCCCCACCCCCTCCGGACCGCCCAAAACCCCACTACTCCCGGCGGCATTGACCCACCGGGGGTTACGGCGAATCAATGCTAAGCGCTGGAGCCGGTCAAGGGGTAAGTGTCAAGATCGGGGGGCGAGGGAGCTCGCCTCCTCTGTGCCGTTTCCGCTTCCTCTTTGTCATTCCGGCGCAGGCCGGAAACCAAGGCGGCGGGGCGGCAGGGAAATCCACCTTTTTCCCGTGTTTTCCGCTGGCAAGATCCCTGATGATTGATTAGATTATTTTCGGATGCATTTTTGGCGTTTGGAGACTATGACACCGGGCGTTACCGGATGTCTTGTGATTGACTGATTTTATTGATAAGGGCAACGGACAGGCAAGATTTATGAAAACGGAACCGTACGGAGTGACATAGAACCCCGGAGCAAAGTCCGGGCCACCCGCCCGTTTAAATTTAAACAGGATGATATTGGACACCAAAAGTACTATTACTGGGATGCGAGGTAGGCGATGACAAGACTCAGTTTTTCCGACGTGGAGATTCAAAGGTTATTCGGCCACGAAGCCGCGGAAGATGAAGATCCAGTTCGCTTAAAGGAATATTATTTCAAGACGAGTGTGTATGATCAGGTGGTTTCCAATCTCCCATTACGAATTCTAGTCGGCCATAAAGGGATCGGCAAATCAGCTCTATTTCAAGTTGCAATCATTGAAGATCGCGAAAACCACCGACTTCCTATTCTAATTAAACCCGATGACATTGTTGGGTTGGGTGAGAATGGCAACAATTTTTTAGAAATAATAAGAAATTGGAAAGAGGGATTGAACGAAATAATAGCGCGAAAAGTGCTCACTGCATTCGACTCAAATCAGCCTAATATCAAAGCCAGCATGCAACATTATGGGGGCATGATTGTCGATTTTCTACATGAAACATTCAAAAACTCAACGCCCGTTGATCTCGATCCTGCCAAACAAATCATCCTTAAACAGTTTCTTAATACAAGGAGCATCATTGTATACATTGATGACCTGGATAGAGGATGGGAGGGTCTTCAAAAAGACGTAAAGAGGATTTCAGCACTCCTAAATGCAGTAAGAGATATATGTAATGAAAATAGGGGGATCTCCTTCAAAATAAGCCTTCGCTCGGATGTTTATTATCTTGTAAGGACTTCCGATGAATCAACCGACAAAATAGAGGGGTCTGTTATCTGGCAATCTTGGACAAATCATGAAATATTCGTATTGCTTATTAAAAGAATAGAAACATTTTTCGGAAGAGGAATTGACGAAGAAGCGTTGCTTCAGCTACCCCAAAGTGAGCTTGCGCTATATCTGCCAAGAGTATTTGAGCCAGTTTTTATTGGTCAAGGGCATTGGAAAAACGCACCCATTCATCGTGTGCTGATGTCTCTCATTAGAAAACGACCGCGCGACCTTGTGAAACTATGTACACAAGCCGCGGTAAATGCAAGAGAAAAAAGATTCGACCATATCAAGACACTAAATTTCACCAATATCTTCGAACGCTATTCACAGGCGCGAATACAAGATACTATTAATGAATTCCGGTCTGAACTTCCCGAAATTGAAAGACTGTTGCTCAATATGAAACCTTCAAAAAAAGAACGCACTTCGAAGCAAGGTTTTAAGTATAAGACCGACGCTTTGCTTAATAAAATAGAAAACATCATGCAGGGTGGGAGCTTTAAATTCGCCAACGGCAATATTGCCGAAAAGAAAGACTTGGCGGCTTTCATGTATAAGATAAATTTCCTTACCGCACGTAAAGAAATCTCTGGTGAAATCGTACGAAAATATTTTGAAGAAAATCGGTACCTATATGGTAACTTGGTTGATTTTGGTTTCGATTGGGAAGTTCACCCAGCATACCGCTGGGCGTTACAACCCGATGATCCGAAAGAAATTTTTCACAGCCTTGAATTAAGTGCGGAAGATTAGCGCGAAATCGAGAGGGCAGATGATCCATCACAAGAGGATCTGGCCGCTGGCCCGCCCTTCGGACGGGTTTCTTCGAGGAGAAATAAAGCAGAATAGTCCATGTCGTGCCGACCGGTGGCCCATCATTTCATGGTGGGAAAGTCGATAGCCGGTAGCCCGCCGGAACGGTGGGTTTCATAAATTGAAGCCTGCGCCTTGAGTGATGTTGGCGCACGAGGAGAGGTTGTCCCAAAACATGTCCATTCTTGTCATGCCCGCGGAGGCGGGCATCCAAGTTTTTGTGCTGCAACCACTGGATTCCCGCCTGCGGGCCTGTTGAAAAAGTCCCGATATTGTCATTGCGAGTCCCGCTTTTGAGCGGGACGAAGCAATCTTTCACGTTGATGATGTCAATGAACAACAAAAAGATCGCCACGTCGTCCCGCCTGATGGCGGGACTCCTCGCGATGACATATCCTCTCATATGTGGGTTTTTCAACAGGCCCCTGCGCGGGAATGACGGACTTTTAAGACAACCTCAGGACGTACGCCAACCACCGGACCGTTTATTTGTGACGGTCAGCTTCAGACTGACGTAAAAATCCATCAAATCGGTCGGCCCAAGGGCCGACCCGCACGCATGAAAAGTGTGGCCTTGGCTTCAGCCAAGGATATCTGTCGGCCCCGTTTGATCATCCCGGGCTGAAGCCCGGGCCACCCGGCCCATGCGACAATAGTGTCTGACTTTGTCATTCCCCGCCGAAGCGGCGGGGAATCCAGCCATGACTGTGACACAACCCCAAACGAGTTTGGGGTTGCCACCCGCCGAGCCGACATCCGGGAAAATGCTCCCTAGCCCGCCGGACCGGTGAGTTTAGCAGGTGGAGGGGTAGCAAAGTTCCCGATTTTTGATACGATGCAGCAGAAGTGCGGACGCGAGGCGTGGCCGACGGTCCGTCGCCCAAGCGGGCTGCCGGTTGAGATATGCGCGGTGGGCACGGTTTTCGCCCTGATCCGCTGCGTTCGGCCCGGTAAATACCCACTGAAATACTCCGATACTCTACTAGAGGAGTATCCGGTGAAATATCCGTTCCCGGACGATGGAAAACCACACTCACGACACCCCAACGCAGGGGCCGGCAAACCCCGCCGGGCGGCCCGCTCCCGAGACGGTCACAGCCGTCCGGGAATTGCTAAAGCTGTTTGTCAAGGCGCTGAACACGGTCCTGCTGTATCCGTCGACCAACCACCTGCCCCAGCAGTTCCGCCGGCAGTTTTTTGAGGCGGCGCAACAAGTTTTGCAGGAACACGGCACGCTGCTTCTGGCCACCACGGAGCGCGCGTTTTTCTTTGACGGCGAACCGGTGTATCAGGACGAACCCGGCGACACCAACCCGGCCACCGTGTTGTTCCGCGACGGTGTCCGGGAAATCGGATTGTTGCCGTCCCTGACTGAAGCCGACGCCGATGCGTTCCTGGGGGTGTTCGTCAAGGCGCTGGGGAATACCGATGAGTCCCCGGATGTGGCCAACCTGTTATGGGAGGCGGGCAACCATTCGATTTATTACCGGACAATCGATCATGTCATCGACGGCGTAGAGTTTGCCCCCCCGGCGCCGGAGGATTACCGGCAGACCGCACACCTGTTCTTTTCCACAATCAAGCTGCAGGAGACTGTCGATGACCAGCCGGAAGAGGACGAAGGAAAGGACCCGCACCAGTATCAGGGGCTGCAAAAGGACCGCTATTTGCAGGTGCGGGATATTTTTCATAACGACATCAACGCCGGTGGAGCACACGAGCAGCGGATCAAAGAGATGGTCGAACGCGACGCGGAAACCGATCCGCTGAACGCAGCGTTTCAGATCTACGACGAAATCCTGAATGGGACATATGCTGCTCAGATGTCCGCCGAGATTGTCCGCGCCGCCCGGCGGCAATTTGACCTCATGGTCAATGAGGACAACTGGACCCACCTCCCGCGGGTCTTGCGGAAAATCAAGACCTGGCAGGCCAATTTTTCCGACAAGGCGCACCTGGCCGGCCCCTTGCGCGAGATTGTCTACAACGCCGGGGACAAGCGGGTCCTCAGCCGGATGTCGGCCTATCTCAACGACCATCCGCAAATCGAACTGATGACGTTCGCCGAATATCTCGATTTGCTGGAGAACGTATCGCTGGGCGCGGTCACCGCCATGCTGGGCGATCTGAAACATCATGCGGCACGGAAGATGGTGTACACCTACCTGGGTGAGCGGGCGGACCAGGCGATCGACCTGGTCGGCAATTATGTGTACGATGAACGCTGGTATGTCGTGCGGAATGTCGCATTGGTCCTGGGTCGGGTCAATCGGCCGCGGGCAGCGACATTTTTGAAAAAGGCCGTCCGGCATGCGGACGCACGGGTACGCCGGGAGGCCATCCGGTCACTCGGCGCGTTGCCCGGCGGGGAAACAGACGATGTCCTGTTGACTCTGCTGGATGACCCGGATGAGCAGCTCCGGATTTATGCATGCAAGGCCCTGGCCGCCAAACCGTCGATTGCCGTGTTTCAGGCGCTGGAAAAGCGGGTGCGCGAAGCCGATCCGACACGGCTGGGAGCGCGGATGGAACGCGAACTGCTGGGCGCATTGGCCCGCGCCGGCGGCGACCGCGCGCTGCCCCGGTTGTCGGGATTGATTAAGAAGCGGAAGTTGTTCGGCAAATCACGGCTGGACCAGACAAAAATCAACGCGGTCTATGCCCTTGGCGAAGTAGGTTCACCGGCCGCTGCCGGGTTATTACAGGAACTCTCGCGGGCAACCGACGAACCGGTGCGGGAAGCGGCGCAGCGGATCCTGGCACAAGCCGGACAACGCAGGAGTGAGGATCCTGCCCTGTCCGAGGACGATCGCCCATGACCATGGACCCGGTTCATACGGCGGGCACGGCCGGCGCCGGACAGGTCCTGGCCGCGCGGATAATTCTCCAGGCGTTGTATGGCGCAATCAAAGCCGCCATGGTGTATGAGGCGAATAATCGCGCCTATCGTTCCCGCGCCGACGAACTCCATCGGGAACTGCAGGAATATCTCAAGAACCACGGCTCACTGCGCATCGATTATTTTAATGATTTTCTGTTTATCGACGGCATCCGTCTGCGCTATGGCGATAAAGACTTCGCTCACGACCGCGACCTGGGCCGGCTATTCGAAGAGCTGCAACTGGGGCGGATGGAATTCCCGGGAATCATCGATCCCGAAGAGTTGGACCGGGCGGTGTTTGCTATCGCCCATCTTGATCGCCGGGTCAATGACCCGTTTGGACAGTTGCAGCAAACGTGGGATAAACTCAGCTTGCAGCGGATTGTCATCCGGCGGATGGCGCCGAAAATCGCCGATCGTCTCAGCACCAATAGTGAAATAACCGGGAGTGACAATTCGCCGCGGCAGCAGGCGGGGAAATTGTTCCGCCGGGCGGCGGACCTGGCGCGGGAATTTATGAAGCCGGGAGCGGAGATCACCACCGCGGCCGCGGCCAAGGCCCGCCGCATCGTCCATGACCTGATCGATCATATTGTCAAGGACGAGGCGTCCTTGCTGGAGTTTTCAGCGATCAAGGAATTTGATGATTATACCTACGTGCACTCGACCAATGTCTGCATTTATTCGATCACACTTGGTTTGCGGCTGGGGCTGGACCGGAGCCGATTGTCGCAGCTCGGCTTTGCCGCGTTGTTTCACGATATCGGCAAGACCAGGTTATCCCCCGAATTGATTGGCAAGGCCGGGGCATATGACGATGCGGACTGGCGGGAAATCCGGAAACATCCCGCGCTGGGCGCCCTGACCCTGGCGATGATGCCGGCGACCGATGCCCACAATTCTCGCGCAGTGCTGGTCGCCTATGAGCATCATTTGAATCTGGACGGCACCGGTTATCCGCCGTTGCCCACGCCCCGTGAACTCGATTTGTTCTCGCGGATCGTGGCCCTCACCGATTCCTACGACGCGATGACCTCGGGACGGGTATATATGAAAACCCGGCTGTCTCCGGATGAAGCGGTGCACCGGCTGCTGCGTCAGAGCGGCTTACGGTATGATGCGGTGCTGTTGCAGGCGACAATCCATGCGCTCGGAGTTTTCCCGGCCGGGACGTTCGTGCGGTTGAATACCGGCGAATATGGCATTGTGCGGCGCAATAACCCCCTTGATATTTTCTGCCCGGAGGTTATCGTTTTCCATGTGCAAGAGCACGGCGTGATCATCGACCGGACGATCCAGCTTAGTGCGCGCGATGCGGAGACCGGCGGGTATCGGGCATATATTGCCGAAATTGTCGATCCGGAGACTTTGGGCCTGACCACTAGGGAAGCGCTGGGCATCGAATGGACGGAAACTGCCTCTGCGGCGATCGAGTAAGGCACCGTACCCTCATATTTTTGTCAACCCGGCCCCCCCGACCAGCGTATAACAAACCGAGAAGCGGGATAACGGTACTCCACAACGTGTAATCAGGGAAGGTAAACGTGAGTTTCCCGGTCATTGCCTCACTGGTCGCCGTCATGATCCTCTGCAGCGCAAGCAGCGGACGGGCCGAACGGATTCTGATTCCGATGGACGTCCGGCAGACCGATCATTTGAAGGCCTATGGGGTGGCCTATTGGGCCCTCGAGCAGGGAATGAATGTTGAATGGTTGCTCAACTTCGAGGGCGGGTCGTTTCTCTGCCCGGCCGTGTCGGACCTGGCGGATACCTGTATCGTGCGTGGTGTCCTGTTTACCCGGATTTCCGAGCCGGAGGCCGAGCAGGTGTATACCCGGGTCGAGCAGGAAAACATGGAAGTTGTCCTCCTGGAGAAGGCGCCGTCTATTGCCATTTATACTCCCCCCAACAAACAGCCGTGGGATGACGCGGTCACCCTGGCCCTGACCTACGCGCAAATCGCGTATACGACGCTCTGGGACGAGGAAGTCCTGGGTGGCGAGCTGAGCCGGTACGACTGGGTGCATCTCCATCACGAGGATTTTACGGGGCAGTACGGCAAGTTTTACGCGTCGTACCGGGGGGCGTTATGGTACAAGCAGGAACAAGCCGTCAGCGAGGCGATGGCCCACCAACTGGGCTACCATAAGGTTTCCGAAGAGAAAAAGGCCGTGGCCCGGGCGATTAAAGATTATGTCACCGGCGGCGGTTTTTTGTTTGCCATGTGCTCGGCGACGGAGACTCTGGATATAACACTCGCTGCCGAGAATGTGGATATTGTGCCCTCGGAATTCGACGGTGATGCATATGATCCGGACTGCCAGGAGCGCCTTGATTATAGTAAAACCATGGCATTTAATGGCTTCTCTGTTTCCCTCGACCCATTTGCCTACACTCATGGAGACATCGACACCACGCCGGACCGGAAAACGAACCGGTATGGCCCTAAAGGGGATTATTTTACCCTCTTTGACTTTTCCGCCAAACTGGACCCGGTCCCGACGATGCTGGTGCAATGCCATGTCCCGGTGATCAACGGCTTCATGGGTCAGACTACTGCTTTTCGCAAGTCGCTGCTAAAAAAACATATCATTATCCTGGCTGAAAACGAAGGGCAACAGGAAGTGCGATACCTCCATAGCAATTTTGGGCAGGGCACTTTCACCTTCCTGGGAGGGCATGACCCGGAGGATTACCAGCATTTTCTTTATGACCCGCCTACCGAATTGGCGTTGCACAAAAGCTCTCCGGGGTACCGCTTGATCCTCAACAACATATTATTCCCTGCGGCGCGAAAAAAAGAACGCAAAACATGATGTAAACCACTCGTTAATCGTCGTCTTTCGCGGTAATACGCGAATTTGTACCGACCCGAATTTTATTTCGACGGAGACACTTTCGGTTTCGATTCGTGGCAAAAAAAGGCCATTTATCGGATAAAAAAGTTAATATTTGCTTGCGCAATGGGGGGCGATTTGTAGATTGGTGGTGCGCGTTGCTGTGAGTTGAAGAAAAACATCGTCGTCCGGTTTGACTTGCGCCGGGTGATGGACAATCTCCGAGTGAGACCATAGTTCGATATATGTCGGGAAAAAGTGGGGCAGGCCGGGGCTTTGCGGTGGAGTGAAGACTTTCGGTGGCAAGAGAAAGGGATGAACTACAGTGAAAAATTTGACAATCATCGTCGACAATAATCAGCGGGATTCGGCGGTCCCCAAGTACATCGAAAGCAAATCCGTGACCATTGAATATGCCAATTTGCGCACCGGGAGTTATTTGATCACCGATAACATGGCCATCGATCGTTTGACCAGCACGCAATTTGTCGAGCTTACCTCGCAGAGGGCGTTATTCCGCCGGCTGCTTGATTTCAAGAAAACGTATGAAGAGCCGGTCCTGCTGGTCGAGGGCAATAGTCTGGCCAAGAATAAAAAAGTCTCCGGCGGCGCCCTGCGCGGGGCGATCTCCTATATCTGCTGTTTGAACCGCATTCCGATTATTTTTACCGCGGATGAAGTTGAGACCGCCGAGATGCTGTTCATTATCGCCAATCAAACACAGTTCGGCCTGGGCTATGAAGTCTCGGCCCCCGAACCGGAGACCCCGGCGGCGAGTGAAGGGCAACCGGTAAAGCCAAAGACTCCCGAGGATATCCAGTCGTATATCGTGCAGGCGCTGCCGGATGTCGGTCCGGCGCTGGCAACATCGATTATGACGATGTACGGCAATTTGCGCACACTATTTTCCGCCACGGTCGGCGACCTGACCAAAGTCGAGGGCATCGGGCCGAAAAAGGCCAAGAAAATCATCGAGGTCTTCGATCTTGATTTCGCCGAGGAGAAAAAAGGCAAGAAAAAGTAACAGCTCTGCCTGCACGCCGCTCTGCTGCCCGCCTTCGTGCGGGCTTTTTTTTGCATGCGCACAGGGCATATGGGGCATCGCTGAATAATGCCGGTGGCGGTCGGGAAAAACCCGGCGGGATGATGGTGATAAAATCAGGCCGATCAGCTGAACAATTTGAGCAGCCAATCGTCGATGAGGAACTGCACGCGCTCGATCAGCAGCGAAATACGCGCCATCACGGTATAGCCGAACGACGCGCCGAAGCCGATCATCAATGTCCAGATGCCGACTTTGGCGATGCCGCCGGTGGCGCCTTTGTGTTCCTTGGAGAAAAAGAAATAGACCAACGACGTGATGATGCCGATCACCACCACGACCGTGTTGATACCCGCCCAAAAGTCGGTTTGCGAATTATGGAGAGCGACAAACGACTGCACGGTGCCGAAGATTTGTTCGAGGACTTTGGTCTGCATCTCCAGCGGGATCGCGACGCCGGTAGCGATGCCCAGATAGAACGCCAGCGGGTACCGGGAAATCCAGGCCCAGCGTTTGACGATCCGGGTCCACATCAGGACCCCGAGGAACGCCGGGATAAGATACCACCATTTCCCGGCCAGCAGTTTCTGCCAGATGTTGGGGATAGCCACGTTGACGTACAGGATAGAAACCCAGTACCCTGCCGAAACGCCGACGACCAGATGTTCGGTAAATTTATAGAACGGATTGTCCTTGTACAAAAACGAAAAAATGCACAGGGTCAGCACCGCGGCGACGGTTGTGGCTATGGCAGTGGCGAAATCCATCGTTTATAACCCAACCCTGTTCTTTTTGCGGGTGGCAAAATACCCGATGTTACCGACGATAATAAAAATAATAATAATTGAGTGCGCGACCACCTGCACGCTCATGCCTTCCACGGCCTTCCCCGGCGTGCCGACCAGCGTTTCATATTCTGCGGCGCCCTGTAATCCACCGAGGATTCCGAAAATCTGACCGGTCTGCAGATAGGGGTAATAGTCGGTGGCCATGACCCCGGTGACCCCGATGGCCAGCGGAACCTGATACCGGCCGTTGCCGTATGTAATCCACCAGTCGGTCGCGGAGGTCCCCGAAATGTTGATCACGGCTTTGATATTCTGGTAATTGCGGATACCCTTCATCATCGGCAGCGAATCCAGCGGCACATTGTAATAATCGTTGGGGAAGGGGATCCGGTAGTTTTGTCCCATGCCCAGGATAATCAATATCGGGTATGGCTTGTAGCCCAGGAACACCCAGTCTTTACCGCTTTCGGGGCGGTAGCCGGTCAGTTCAAAATGCCGCTGGCAGGCCGTGTCGATGGCTTCAGCAGCCATCCCCGGCCCGTTTTGATGCAAGGCGGTGATAATGACTTTGATCTTCTTTTCAAAACATTGTTTCAGGACGGCCCGCGTCATCGGGTGCAGCTCCGCAAGCGTGGAGGGATCGTAATCCATCGCCAGATGGATATAATCGCCGTCACTGAGACTGTTCATATAATCGTAAATGCTGCGCGCTTCCTTGGAAATCGGGATCGGAATCACCGGCTTGGCAATGACCGAGAGGACCACTGCCAGCATCAAAAATCCATAGACCCACCGCCGGTCGATGGCGAACATGCGTTCGAAAATGTTTTTTCGCGAATTCTGCTCAGTCATGTTCCACCCGAGTTCAGATCAATCCTTGCCCAGATATGATCGTTCAATACCCAGGACCACTTTCATCGCCGTCGAGACGATCCCCAGCCCGACCCCGATCAAAATCGCCCGTTTGGCCGCCAGGTTGGGGACATTCAAAATCCAGTCCGAGGTTTTGCCGACCACCGAGGTCAGCGGCCCCAGCGGGAAAAACCGCATCATGACGATGATGGCGGCGACCAGCAAAATACTGGCTAAAACCGAGCGGGCACGAAATGCCCGATAAGCGGCCGAGGCAATGAAAAAGGCCAGCAACGAAAACATCGTCGCCGAGATCGGGATCATGATGTTGTTGAAACTCCAGTCGAACGCCGTCGATAGCGGGGGATAATGATGGCCGATAACGCCGAACGCACTCATGACAAACAAGCCGATGAGGGTGACGATGGAGTAACGCCAGGCCTCCGTTTTCCGCCTGATTCTGGTGATGCTCACGCGGGTCAGCGAAATGACGCCGAGCATCAGCGCAAACACGCCGATAATCGGCGGCCAGTCCAGGGCAATGAATTCGTAGAAAAACTCAGACTTTTCGTGGGGTACGAAATACTGCACGACCATAAACAGCCCGCAGGAAAAGATAATGATCAGTGGAAACTGCCGTTTCATATCCGTACCCTAAATATTCAATGCAAAATAATCCGTGAGCCAGCCCAGATTTAAAATCCCGGCAATCACTCCGATGACCATGGCCACCAACAGGAGCGCCTTGGCATAATCCTGGGCCTTTAACGTCCCCAACAGAATCGGTTCCCGTCCCAGGTAGGCCGATGCCGCGTATAATTCCTCACCGATGAGCGTATAGTCGCACGCCACAACGAAAAACGGAAGTTGGGTCACCCGGTCGGTCCCGGAAATCTGGATCGACCCGGCCAGCGAACCGGTTTCCGCCAGGATCAGCGATTCGGCGTAGAACACACCCAGGTAGAAATTCGTCGCTGTCTGCCGCCGCAACATGACACCGTTGACTGCGGCGACATAGGCAAACTGGTTTTGGGTGACAAAATAGACCATATCTTCGTTATAATCATCCACGCGGCCGGCGTCGATGTAGGCCTGTTTGACCGTTTCCTGCGCAATGGTCATCACAATCGAATCATAACAGGGGACGATAAGTTCGGTCTGGTACTCGGCGACTTTTTTGGCGACGCGGGAAAGAATGGTAAACGAGGCAATGGTGGCGATTTCATCGGGCGCCCCCAAACCGAGCACATACAAGATCGGCCGCCCCATTTCGGTCGCGCGGCCGATGGCCTCATCGACGGCGTTGATCCCCGCCAACGGCCGGATATACAGTTCCCTGCCGCCCCTGGCCAGTCTGACCATGGTCAGCATCAAGCCCCCGAAGATCAGCACGGCCAGGACGACCCATGTTTTCCCCGTATGATACCACTGCCCGGATGATTCGACCGGGCCGAAGATTGCGGATTCAGAGACGGCGCCGCCGGTACCGACAGACAGTATTTTAAACGAGAATCCGACATCGTCGGGAGAATAATCGTTGCCTTCGCGGGCCTTGCCGCCGCGATTAAAATATTCTGCAGTACCCGCGGGGATACTCGCAATTGTATCCCATACGCCCTCAACGAGATGCCACCAGGTGCCCTGTTCGTTACGCCATTGGGGCCCGTCGCCCTGTGGTTCGGTCAACGGACCCGCCCAGCCCGGCGTACGCAGGATCCTATATTGCAGGACATTGTTCCGGCCGCCCAGATCATCGGCGGAGATGTTCCAGGTCAGATGGAAGGCATGGCCATGGTCGTTGGGGAGGTCCACCACTTGAAGATTGCTGATCGGCGCGGGGGGAGGTTCGACAATAATGGTCGTGGAATCGACAATCAGCGTATCAGAATGGGGTTCGTCAACTTGCGCTGCTGCTGAAAGGGATAAAACACAACAAATAAAAACGGTTGCGGCTATGCAAATCCAACAATGGGTTGTCCTCACCCCAGCGGCCTCACCAATCATCGGCGGCTAAGAAACCTAAATCCGAGCCAAAACGCAACCCCAAAAAGTGGAAATATCAGCGGAGTACTGTGAATATTATGTAAATATGCAGTAGAAAGAATTCTCGTGGCATGGGCATCTTCCGCCAAGGGCGGACAGGTGCCCCCGCAGATACACGGGCGGGACGCCCGTGCCACATGGTCATCATAGTCCGGGACTCGGGCTACGCCAGCTCAGCAAGAATCTTCTGAAAATCAGGAAAGCGGGCAAGGATGACATCGGCGTTGTCGATCGTCGTGTCCTTTTCACCGGATAAACCGGCGACCGCGAAAGCCATGCCGATATCACTGTCACCGTGACAATCAATGTCGGCGGCGTGCCATTCGGTAGGTCCTTCAATGGCCCAGCCGTCCTCCAGCTCGGCGACTTTGACCCCCATGCGGCGCAGGTTTTCGGTAACCGCGGCAAACGGCAGCAACCCGACATCCTGCAATTCTTTCGCGCCGCGAATCACAGTCACCCCCACCGCCGATCCGGCGACAACAGCGATTAACGGGAGCTGCCCCGCCAGCGAGGGAATTTCCGAGGCGGAAACTTTGGTAGCTTTGAGCGTCTCGCCGACCACCTCGATATCACCCACCGGCTCGCCGTTTTCGATACGCCGCTTCTGCGTGGTGATCTCGGCCCCCATGCGCCGCAGGATTTTCAACAGCCCGGTCCGCGTGGAATTCAAGCCGACGTCGGTGACGACAATCTCCGACCCCGGCCGCACGGTGGCGGCGGCGATCAGCGGCGCGGCCAGCTCATAATCGCCGGGGATGACCCAATCGACCGGCTGCAGCGGCGCCGCATGCGGAGTAACCGTCAGCCGTTTATGAAATACTTCCCGTTCGGCCAGCGCCTCGTCGGGACGCAGCAGTTGTTCGCGGCGGCTCAGCGGGCGCTCGGGCCGGACAATTGACGGTTCAATGCCATAGGCAGGTAAAATCCGCTCCAGACTGTCCGGCAACGGCAAATCTTCGGTAATTTCGGTGGTGGACGAGGCAAACAGGGCTGCCATCAGCGCAACATCTTTAACCATCGGCAAGCAAGAGCCGGTGGCAATCAACGAACCGCGTGGCTGGACCGAATTGAATTTGATGCTGGTCTCATCGTTCTCACTGATTTCCGGCAAGATGCCCATGACCGCCAGGGGCTCGAAAACGGCCGCGCGGATTGCCGCAGGCACATCTCCAACCAGTGTCGACGGCTGTTTTCCCCCGGCCAGCAGGCCCGCCAATAACCAGTAGGCGACGGGCGCGTCCGGACAATTCAACTCGAGGGTGGCCGAAGTCTCCACGCCGGGCGGCCTGCCGTCGATTTGGATAACATGGCGCCCGGCGTTCACGGCCGAGCCGAGCCGGCGGACGCAGTCCAATACAGTTTGCGCACCGTGGTGCTCCGGCCAGTTGTTGATCGTCGATTTTCCGCCACACAACACCGACAGCACCGCTGCCCGCTGTGCCAGCGCAATGTCCGGCGGAAAACGGAAACTGCCCCGCACCCGCCGTGTCGGTTTAATCGTCAGTTTCATCAGAGATCACATTTGTTCGGGCGCGGCCAGGCCCAGGAGGTACAAGCCATCCCGCAAGACTTCGCGAATTGCAGCCGAAAGCAGCATCCGTGCCCGCGTCAGGGACTCATCATCGGTCATAATCCGCACCCGGTGATAATAGCTGCTGTACAGATCGACCAGTTCGATCAAATATGCAGCCAGCGTCATCGGCTCACAGGTCTCGGCCACCGTTTGCACCATCCGGGGATATTCATGCAGCAGTAACGCCAATCGTGTTTCCTCCGGGTCGGCCAGGACTGCGCAATCGATATCGGTTTCTACCGGCCTGCCATACTTGCGCAGCAAAGAACACAGCCGCGCGTGATTGTATTGCAGGAACGGCCCGGTGTGGCCGTCAAAGTTGAGCACGTCCTCAAAACTGAAAACGATATCCTTGTTGCGCCGCACGGCAATCTGCGAAAAAACCACGGCGCCTGTGCCGACTTGTTCGGCAACTTCATCGACGTTCGGCAACTCGGGATTTTTCTCGGCGATAATATCTTTCGTGCGCTGCACGGCCTGTTCAATGACATCGTCGAGGAACACGACCGTCCCTTTGCGCGTGGACATGATTTCCGTGCCGAATTTCACCCAGCCAAACTCGATATGTTCCATGTGGTCGGCCCACGCATACCCCATCTTTTTCAACGCGGCAAACAACTGGCGAAAATACAGGGCCTGGGCCGAGCCGACGATGTACAACGCCCGGCTGAAATGATACGTCTTGTACCGGTACTCGGCGGCCGCCAGATCGCGCGTGGCATATAGCGAGGCATCATCGGCTTTGCGCACGACAAATGCCGGGAGCTGCGGGTCATCGAATTCCATGACCAGCGCATTTTCCGATTCATGGGCCAGGCCCGTCTCCTGCAGCCGTTTGATCAACGGCCCGAGATGCTCGTTATAGAAGGCCTCGCCGGCGTACGAGTCAAAGCCCACCCCCAGGCGCGCGTAAATGCGGTTGAATTCCTGTAACGACAGGTCGCGGAACCGCTGCCATAATGCGCGGTTGTCCGGGTCGCCGTCCTCGAGTTTTTTGAATTCGGCGCGGCCGTGTTCTTCCAGTTCCGGATTGTACTTGGCCTCTTCGTGAACCCGGACATATAAATCATACAGGGCACGGATCGGCTGGACGGACAGTTGTTCTTCCGAACCCCATTGCCGGAAGGCGTAAATCAATTTGCCGAACTGTGTGCCCCAATCGCCGAGGTGGTTGATTGCCACGGGCTTGTAACTCAATTTTTCCAGCACGCGATACAGGCTGTTGCCGATCACGGTCGAACGCAGGTGCCCGACCCCGAACGGCTTGGCGATATTGGGGTGCGAATAATCCATCACGACGACTTGGCCCATGCCCTCGTCGGCAGCCGCATAACGGTCCCGCATGTGGACGATCTTTGGTAGCACTTCGGCAGCGATGATCCCCGGTTGTTCCCAGAAATTCAGAAAACCGCCGACCGCTTCGATCTTTTGGACCGTCGCCGGACAACTAATCGTATCCGCGACTTTCCCGGCGACCACCGGCGGCGGCTGGCACAATGTTTTGGTGAAGCCGAACAGGGGAACGGCAAACTGGCCAAAACCCGGCTTGGCCGGCAATTGCATCAGCCGTTTGATTTCCTCGGCCGATGTTTCCACACCCAGGCGGCCCAGCGCCTCAGCAGTCGAACGGGCAATATCGGCGAAAATATCAGTCATGACGATGCAATATATATGCGGGTTTTCAAGGAATACACTATTCTTTCATCCGTGGACCACCGGCACTGTCACGGATCTGCGTCAGACCAAAAAGCATGGGGCCGCAGGTTATTTTGATTCTGCCCCTGCTCCATGTTCCCGATTATTTGGCTTTCCTGAGGTCGCGATTGACTTTGTATTCGGCTTCCCGGACTGCGGCCATGAATTCACGGACCAGGGCCGGTTCCTTACGCCCGGAACCACCCTCGACGGCGGATGAAACATTGATGCCGTATGGCCGGTGGGTGGCAATTAATTCGCCGACGTTCTCACTGGTCAAGCCGCCCGAAATGTAGATCCGCCCCCACGCTTCACCTTCGTTATCCGGCAGCCGGGTCCAGTCGAACGGCTCGCTGTCCTCCCCCGGAAGATTCTCGGTGGCGGGATCGAATATGTAATCATAACAGAAATTCCACGGCGGTTCCTCAGGCACATCGTCGTCGCCGATCGGGATGACCCTCATCAGCCGTATGCGGCGGGCAAGGTTATGCCAGCTGCTGCCTGGCGGCTCGCCGCAAATCTGCGCGCCGGTCAACCCGATCCGTCGTACGGCCTTTTCGGCCTCACTGGTACCGGCGTCACGGAACACGCCGATCTTGGCGGTCATCGGCGAAAGGACTTTGATAATCTCGACCACCCGTTGCGCCGCGACCGCCCGGGGTGACTGGGGCCAAAAAACAAAACCCAGTGCGTCGGCCCCCTCCCGTTCAGCCATTTGTGCATCGACGATGTTGGTAATTCCACAAATCTTGACATGTACGCGATACACGGGGTCCTCCTGGTTGCGGCGATTGGCTCGACTGGTCTGGATATACGGATATTGGTTCCCCCCCACGGAGTCAAGTCATCTTTGCCCCGGCGCCGCTTTTTTGTGCATCCGGGGCGCGGCTCAGGAGCCGGCCAGACGCCCGACCGGGACGCCCTCCCCGCCACCCGCCCGCAGGTCTTCATTGCGGAAAAACCAGAAGTACAATATTGCCGCCAAAAGATATAACCCGCCGGCCACCAGCAACGGCTCGGTATAGCCAATGTGTTCAATTAATGCCCCGCCCACCCAGGTGGCCAGCGCCCAGGATGAAGTCCAGGCCAGCATCGCCAGCCCGTTGGCCACCGCCCGATCGGATTCCCCCACGCGTTCCATCAGATAATTGTTGGCGATGGGGACACCCATATTCATCAAGGCCCCGCGCATGATAAAAGCCCCCACGGCCAGATGCAGGTTATGGGAAAACGCCAGCACAACCATAAATGGCAGCGAGGCCGCTTCCGTGTACACGACCATGCGGATCATACCCCATTTTCGCGCCAGATACGGCCCGATCAATACCCCGACCAGCATTGAAGTTTGCACCAGGCCGTAATAGAAGCCGATAGCCAGCGGTTCCATGCCGAACCGGTCGCGGAAATACAGGTTCAAAAACGGGATAATCAGCCCCGCCCCCACACCGATCACAAAAAAGGGAAAGGTCAGTTTGAACAGCAATGGGGCCTTGTTCCGGGCGCGTTGGATCAGCGTGGCGGCAGTTTGGGAACGGTCAACGATCACCCCCGAGGGAATACTCAGATACACGACCGCGCCGATGAATGTCGACAGCGCACCGCCGATCAGCAACGCCCGATACGCCAAAACCACCGAACCCAGAAGCTCGACCGCCACGCGGTGCAGCCAACCCCCGCCAAAATACGCAAATAACCCGGCGCCCAGCATTGCAGCAAACTGCAGGGAAAACACGTGCGCGCGTTCTGTCGAGGTCGTATAACGCATAAAAAACGGGCCGCCCACGACGCGGGGGATCGCCGCAGCCATCCCGACACCGACAGACGCCGCTACCATCAGCGCGGGCAGATGTACCACCGTCAGCAGAAAATAGCAGCCGGCAGCCAGCGCCGTTGACAGGACCACCAGCCACCGCGCCGAAAAACGCGCAATCAACGTCGCGGCGGGGATGGTCATAACAATCGTACCCACGGATTGCATCGACCATAACCGGCCGATGAACGACTCGGAATGGCCGAGTTCGCGCATGTACAGGTTCAACAGCAGCATAAAGACTGCCCACCCCATCCCCAGGAAAAACGTGCCCCAGAGAAACCGCCGGGCGGCCGGATGAATGTGCACAAACGGCGAGATAAATCCCCGGAGTCCCCCTGGTGCTGCATGCTCATAATCCAGGCGGGGACTATCGTCAATCACCGTTGGTGACGAGGAAGACTTATCATGCGGAATGTTCAAGGGGTACTCTAATCGTCATCTACAGGCATCTGCAATCCTGTATATCGGCTATTGACAGTCAGCGGGCGCTATTATTCAAGATTGATTTCACCCGAGTAGATGTTGACCGCCGGGCCGGTCAAATACAGCCGATCGGCACGCGGATGATAATCGACCCTTAGTTTGCCCCCCGGCACAAGGAGGTCCACGGAGTTGCCGACCAGGTCTTCGCGCATGGCACACAAAGCGGAGGCCACCGCGCCGCTGCCGCAGGACAACGTGGGCCCCACGCCGCGTTCGACAAACCGCACTTCGACGGTCCGGCGGTCGACGACCCGGACAAAATCAACGTTGGCCCCGCACGGAAAGATCGATTCGTTTTGCACACGAGATGCCGCGGCGACCCAGTCGAAATCAAAATCCTGCACCAGCACCACCAGGTGCGGATTACCCGCGGCGATGGCGGTCACCGGTTGTCTGGTCCGGCCCCACTTCAGCGCTGGAAGTGAGAGTGCCTGATACTGAGGAAAACCGAGATCGACCTGCACCATGGCCACCGGCCCATTGCGCCTGATGACCCGCGTGATGGCCGGTCCGGCGGGCGGCAGAAAAACGGTTTCCTCTGTACCCTGGGAAACCAGCAAAGCGGCGCAACGCAGCCCATTGAGGCAGGTTTCCGCCGGGGAACCATCGGCATTGAAAATCCGGAATTCATGGGTACCGTGCCGGTTGGGCGTATGCAGCACGATCAGCCCGTCTGCCCCGACACCCAGGTGCCGGTCACAGATCAGCCAAGCCCGTTTTCCGGTCCAGAACCGTTGCGGCGCGGCCGATTTTTCCCGAACCAGGATGAAATCGTTGCCCGTTGCCTGCATTTTGGTGAAACTGACTTTTTTCATCTACCCATCCCTGTGGCTGTCCGCTGCGGTCCGACGGGGCCGGGCTCTCAACAAATCGCGGACCCTCTTGTCGCAAAAAACGAAATTCGTGCGGACCGGACAAGAACGATTATTCCCCTCGGGAAGGCACGACCGGCGCCCTGCAACGACCAGCATGCATCAGCCGGTTCCGGCGAACAGAAATACAACAGTAATAATGGCCCAAATTGGAGGATGCATGAATAATTACATGTCGGCAAATACGCGGCCCAGACGCTTGATCCCCTCGCGAATCATGGCGCAAGACGCGTTGGAAAAATTCAAGCGCATGGTATTTTCCATTATCCCCAGCGGATCGAAGGCCTTTCCAGGGACAAAGGCCACTTTTTCCTCGATGGCCTTGAAGAACAACTCTTTTGCCTTGATCTGTTCCGGCAGTACAATCCATAAAAAAAGCCCGCCTTCGGGCCTGGTCCACCGCACGGTATCGGGGAAAAACTCAGCCATCGTCGCCAGCATCGTATCCCGCTGTTCCCGGTAGTTGACAATCAGCGTGGCGATGTGGGGGTCCAGCGCCCCGCCGGCAACATATTCATGAACCAGATACTGGGCGAATTGATTGGTGTGCAGGTCGGTCGATTGTTTGACCCGCTCAAAAACGTCGGTGACTTCTTTGGCCGCCACCGTCCAGCCGATCCTGAGTCCCGGGGAAATAATCTTGGAAAAAGTGCCCAGTTGAATGACAATATCACCACCCAGCCGTTTCAGCGAGGGCTGGTCGGTACCGGAATAGCGGAGCTCCCCGTACGGATTGTCGTCGATAATCGGCAGTCTGTATTTATAGGCCAGCTCAATCAGTTTATGCCGCCGTGGTTCGCTGAGGGTCACTCCGGCCGGGTTTTGGAAATTGGGCACGACATAGATAAAGGCGGGATTGTACTTTTTAATCTGGGCTTCTGCTTCATCGACTTTCATGCCCTCGTCGTCGATCTCGACTGTAGCGTACCTGGCCCGATAGAAATTGAAGGCCTGGAGTGCGCCGACATAGGTCGGGCGGCAGCACAAGACATATCGTCCCGGTTCGAGGAACGAACGCCCCACAATGTCTAACCCCTGCTGCGAGCCGCCGGTGACGATAATATTGTCGGCAGTGATGCCCTCGCCGCCGCGAATGCCGGCCCGGTCGGCAAGGAACTCGCGCAACGGGCCGTACCCCCGCGAAAGACCGTATTGCAGTGCCAGTGTCCCGTATTGCACAAGTACCCGGTCGGCAACGGCCTTTAATTCCTCAATGGGGAACGACTCGGGCGCCGGCAGTCCCCCGGCAAAGGAAATTACTCCCGGTTGAGAAGAGTATTTCAAAATGTCACGAATAACTGAGCTTTCCAGCTCATACGCTGCAGGAGAGAAATAGCTTTTATCGAACGTGAAAGTCTTCGGCATCCCGGATGTTTCTGTTTTACCCATCCCCGATTCCATCACGTATAAAAAACCCCAAAAAACCTAAAAAGTCAAGTGGATTCACACGAACTCATATTCATTCTCCCTAATATGATACTCCTGTCACAGGCCGTTGTTGTACACCGGCTTGGTGGTTTTTGTCAACTCCTACCACCAGGACCAGAATTCGACACGGAAAAAATAAACGACACGACGCAAAACCAGTTTAATCAGCGGTCGGTCACCGCAATAAATCTTGGCCTGTCCGGTCATGCCGGGGAATAAGCGGCCGTCAAGATTAGGGACCATGGTAATGACGTCGTACGTACTCTTCTCGCCGACAGCATATGGCGCAATCGCCAGTTTGTTGACCCGGCCTTCAAACATCTCCAACGGATAGGAACGCACCTTTAATTTAACCGGTGCGCCGATAACTACTTCACCGATATCATCCTCGGACGTTGGGATAATGACCCGCATGGTGTCGGTCCGTGCCAGTTCGAAAATAGTCTCGCCGGTGCGCGCGCGGGTCACCCGGCCGGAAAACGGCGCGTGGAAGACCGACGCCGCAATCTGCGAACGATAATAATCGACCACGGCGGCCAGCTCGGCGATTTCGGCTTCCTTGATGGCGATTTCCTCGATCTTGGGCGCGGAAATCAACAGGGACAATTCGCTTTGTTTGGCCTGTTTCGCCTGCCTGCCGACCGCTAGTTGCGTGCGGTACAGTTCAAATTCGCCATCAGAGATCAGATTTCGTTCGTGCAGCCCTCGGGCGCGTTCGTGCTCGGCCTCGGCGTTTTCCAGCCGCGCCTCGACCTGGGCCAGCTCGGCCCGGAGCTGACGGACCTGCTCCTCCTTGGGACCGGAAAACAATAAATTCAGTTCGGCCTGCGCACGGCGCGACCGTGCCTCCATTGCCGCCAACTGGCTGGTATAACGATTACAGGAAATGACCAGGACCGTATCACCGGCGGAGACCTGCTCACCCTCCACAAAACGCGGAGTGATCGCAATCGCCGAAAATTCCGCCGCAGTCAACTGCAGCGAGCTGCGTTCGCGGATCTCGCGCAGCCCGGCCTGGACCAACTCCGTTTCAACAATGCCGGCCTCGGGGTTAAAAATCCGATATACCGATGCCGGCTCGACACGGCAGACCGAACCGACCTTGCGCTCGGCCTGGATGAAAAAGGACGCCAGCAGCACAAGCAGGACGGCGCCCCAGAAAATGTACGGGCGCCTGGAGCGCGGCGATTCGGGTTTTGAATCTGCCGGGGATTGGGCCGGGATCGGGGGCCCCTCTTTTTTTGTTCCCGAACTTGCGGGTTGCTCCTCGCCGCTTTTCATGTCTTTCTCCTTCCACAACGGCCGGGCCAGCATGATGCCGATAGCCCCCCATAAGACCAGCGGCCCTGCTGCGCCGAACCGGTCCGCCAAAAACGCGGTCACATGGTACCCGACAAAACCCAGCAAAAATACCGAATACGTGAGGGCAATCAGCCCATACCAGAAAAATACCCGGCCATGTTTGTCGTCGGAGTGCACGAGACGACGGCCACATGTCCATTCGCTTACCCGCCGCTTGAGATGGCCGAACGCGCGCGCCCGCAGGTTCGGCAAATCCAGCAGATCGGCCAGCAGGTAATAGCCGTCAAGTTTGATCAATGGATTGAGATTGAACAACACGACGGCCAGCGAAACCGCGGCGACCAGAAAGGCAAAGTGATTGATCACGGTGCCCAATGCGGTGATCCGCCAGATGAAAACCGCAAGGGCAGTGGCGACCATCTGCACAAACAGCCCGGCGAGCATGACGTTCGCCTTGTGCCGTTTTTTGGGCAATAAGTAGGCGTCCGACATGTTGCAATACACGCAGGGCTGAAAATATAACAGCAAAAAGCCCATCTCGGTCACTTGTCCGCCATAATGTTTCAGGGCCACAGCGTGCCCGAACTCATGAACAGCAGCCAGCACGAAAATAGCCGCCAGAATACCGATAATCGAGCCGAGCCGAAAAACATCCGCAAACCGCATGAAAAAAGTGCCGCTGTTGGCGCCGGCGACCGCCAGGGATAACCCGATCAACGCCACCGCCGAGATAAAAGACTCCGGAGTGAACATCCAGCGGACCCGGCGTTCGATTCCGGCCACCAATCGATCGGGATTCAAGGCCGCGATCCGCCACATCAACAGCCGGCCCCACAATGAGCGCCCCGGCCGGTCGTGCCGCCTGCTCCGGGAAATGGCGGCCTCGGCGTACACCCCCTCGAACAGGCACAACCGCTGCATTTTGTGAAAAAACGCCAGGGCTGCGCCGGGGGGCAACTGCGCGTTAAATTTGGTGGAAAAAGCTGCTTCGGCGCCCTCGACCGTCGTCATACCGTCCATGCGTGTGATCAGGAAATATTCCGGTTCCCGCAATTTGAAAAAACGTCCCGTTGCGGGATCTTTGATGATATAAACGGTCTGCCCGCCGGCATCCTGGGGGCTGGCGATAATATCGGGCCGCAACTTGAAATATTCGGGCATCCCTGCTCCGCGGCTAAACCGTTAATCGTAACGGCAAATTATCCGTAATCTGCCGTCCGGGCAAGGATTATCTGGACTTCCGGGGCTTGACCCGGCCGCCCGAACGAAGTTAATTCATTCAACGACATCACAGGAGGATTGGTGAAGCTTGCAGTAATTGGTCTGGGGCATACCGGCCTGGTGGTGGCGGCGGTACTCGCCGAGATCGGGCATCAGGTACACGGCTTTGATATTGAAAGCGGCAAACGGTCGCGGATCAGCCGGGGCCACAGCCCCTTCTATGAACCGGATCTGGATTCGTTGATCGCCCGGGGGTTGGCCACGGGGCGATTGGTGATCAGCAGGACGCTGGATGAAGCGCAGGCGGACGCCGAGGTCGTCTTTCTGGCGGTCGGGACACCGGCGGCCAATGGTGATGCGCCGAACCTGGCCGAATTCTGGTCGGCGGCGGGGCAGGTGGTGCCGCTGCTGCTGCCGCATGCGGTCCTGGCGATTAAAAGTACCCTGCCGGTCGGCACCACCGATGAACTCATCGCGCGTTTCAAAGCGCAGTGGCCGGACGCCCCGCCGGTGGTCAATGTCCCGGAGTTTTTGCGTCAGGGGACGGCGGTTGCGGATTTTCTCCGGCCGGAGCGGGTAATTTTCGGTTCCCATTCACCGGCGGCGCTCAATGTCATGCGCGTAGTATATGAACCATTCAAATTGTCATCGGAGACCATTCACGAATGCCGTCCGGTGGAGGCCGAGTTGATCAAACACGCGGCCAACTGCTTTCTGGCCGCCCGGATTTCCTATGCCAATGAATTGGCCAACCTGTGCGGCCGACTGGGCGCAGATTATGAAATCGTGCGCCACGGCCTGGCCGCCGACTCGCGCATCGGTTCAAGTTTTCTCAACGCCGGGCTCGGTTTCGGCGGCTCGTGTTTTCCCAAGGACCTTGCGGCGTTGATTAAGACTGCCCGGGATGCCGGCAGCCCGTTCACTCTGCTGGAAGCGACATTGGCCGCCAATCGCGCGCAGGTGCATCGTGTCGTGGCACTGGCCGACGAGATGGTGGGCGGGTTGTCGGGCAGGAAAGTCCTGCAATTGGGTTTGACTTATAAAGCGGGTACCGACGATACCCGTGGTTCGCGGGCCCTCGAACTGGCGTTCCTATTGATTCGGGAAGGCGCGGAATTGACCTGTCACGACCCGGCCTATATCCCGACCGAGGTCGGTTCGGATCAATTATTTACGATTGCCGACGATCCGGTTTCCGCCGCCTCAAGAATGGACCTGGTCCTTATTGCCACCGACTGGCCGGAGTTCATCGATTTACCCTGGTCGAAAATTGTGGGCAGCATGCGTTCGGCGAGACTCCTTGATGGGCGGAACCTGCTTGATCCCACCGAAATGACCGCCGCCGGTTTTACATACCGGGGCATTGGGCGGTAAAGACTTCTTATTCTTGCTGCGCTACAATGAAACCACGCGGCAACCCACCGCGATCGGCTTGTGGATACACAGCTTTTTGATGCGCATTGCCACCGAGATCACAGTCTACAATTCATTGGCCAGCTCCACGATCCGTTTGTAGGGAATCGCCGTCCAGCTTTCGGCCTGCAGCGCGCCATTGGCCCGGCTGATCATCGAGACTTTGGCCGCGATTTCCTCATCGGGCGCCTCATAAATATCCAAAAAATCATAAGGCCCCAACAGCCCGTAATGGGCCAGGAATTTGACCTCCGGGCATTTTTTCTTGACCTGCTTGAGCCACGCCCGGCCCAGCGACGACCGGCTTTTCACTTGCCGGGTCACTTCGGGCGAAAGCTTGGTCATGAGAATGAAGGTTTTCATTAGAATCTCCTGCTCTTTGATACGGATGGTCTATTCAAAAACTATTCTCTTCTCCCCCCTGATTAATAAGGAGCGAGCAAAAGGCTAATTTTTCACAAAGTTAGCATCAGTCAGGTATACGGTGCTCCTAAAAAGCATCTGTATTTTGGCCTCAAATCTCACCGAATCGCCCTTTCGTAATTGCTCAATCTCGGCACGCCAAACCTCATCGAATTCAACGGAAATTGTACGTCTATAACGTTCCCACTCGATAGCAACGGATATGGAATTAAAAGGGGTAGTACTCGCATCGTAAAACTTGCCTGACCATCTAACCCAACGACCAAGATAGGACTTTTCAATCACTGTTTCAGCCTGCAGAGGAGGAAGATCTTCAAGCGCAGCGAATAGCTCAGCGGGTGATTTTTCTCTAAGGAATACTCGCTTTGATTCAGCTTCCGGATTTAGTTTCGCATCTGGATTCAAATAGTCTTTATCTATTGGTGTATCTACTAAATCGGCAGCCTGCTCTTTTTGAACCTCTTGTTGTATCGAGGCTTCATCAGTACTGGGACGAGTGGCAAAAAAAATAATAACGGCGGCGATTAACCCAAAAACGCCGGTCACAAAGGCTCCTTGTACGGATGCCTTTTGATACCATTTCTGTGCCATATTAATCCTTTTGGCGATTTTCCAAAGCCACCTACAGCAGATTATGAAAGACTTTGCCGTTGTGTCAATCACCAAATCGCGGTCATTCGGTGTCAAATCCGGCTTTAGTGGCTGGAACTCGCCCGCATTTATTGCTATCATTGCCCGCTATGGCCTTGGATATGACAATGGGTAGCGACCAGAGGCAATCATTCACCCAAACCCTCGGCACGGGCCTCCATAAGGGCCTCGGTTCCTACTGGATGCTCTGCAAAGTGATGATTCCGGTTTTCGTGATTATGACTGTCCTGGCGCACACGCCGGTGCTGCCGTGGGTCGCCGAGGCCTGCGCGCCGTTTATGAAATACTGGGGACTGCCCGGGGGCGCGGCAATGGCCCTGATATTGGGCATGACCATCAATATTTATGCTTCTATCGCCGCGACCATCGCGTTGAACCTCACCCCGGCGCAGATGACCATCGTCGGTGTCATTATTCTGGTGTCCCACAACAATATCAT
Organism: Candidatus Zixiibacteriota bacterium; assembly: GCA_020051695.1. Taxonomy (GTDB): domain Bacteria; phylum Zixibacteria; class MSB-5A5; order WJJR01; family JAJRUJ01; genus JAGVQM01. The sequence continues at coordinate 35,482 of JAGVQM010000019.1, forward strand.
GGAAGCCGCCATTTTGCGCAAAACCGGTGCGCCGATCGGCTTTCTGGTGCCTCTGCGGATCATTGGGTCACTGGTATTGGGTTGGCTGGTGGCCCTGGCGTACGGGATGGCGGGGTGAGCGATGGAAATCCTGGCGACAACTGATTTCTGGGTCACGATGCTGTGGGATTTGTTTCACTTGTTGCGCAAGGTATTTCTGGTCCTGATGCCGATTGTGATTGTCCTGGAGTTTTTGCGCTCGACAACGGTTTTTGCCGCACTCATCGACCGCCTGCACCGCTGGGGTCGGGTATTCGGTTACCAGAAAGAATCAATGTCGCCATTAATCACCGGGATTGTCTTCGGCATTGTCCTGGGGGCGGGGATCCTGATCGCCGAGTCCAGAACCCGCAAGCTCTCCCGGCAACAAACATTGTTAATCGGCACGTTCCTCAGTATTTGTCACGCGATTTTCGAGGATACGCTGGTGTTTATGGTCGTCGGGGCCAACGGGCTGGTGCTGCTGGGCAGCCGTTTCTCGGCGGCATTGCTGGTGGTATTTTTCCTGTCATGGTATCTGCGCGCGGGTTTGTGGCCGCGCACAAAGACTGCTCCGGTCCCGCAATAACCGGCAGCTTTCCAGATTAATCTGATATGCGGTTTCCTGCCGGGGACATATATTTTCCGGGTGCTCCGCATCGGCCGGTATGCGGAGGAACACAACTGGAGAAAATCTCCGGCGGGCGCAATGAGCGAGCACAACGACAAAACAACCGCCGCGCTGAATAGTACCGAGTACATCCTCAGCGGGAACCCCTACCGCACAATCATCCGACTGGCCTGGCCGGCGATCATGTCGATGATGTCGCACACGCTGCTGACGATCACCGACGCCGCGTGGGTTGGGCGGCTAGGGGCCACGCCGATGGCCGCGGTGATCTCCAGTATGTTCGTCATCTGGATGATCTGGTCGCTGGCCGAGGTGATCACCTCGGGCGCGGTGGCCCTGGTTTCGCGCAAACTGGGCGCCAAAGACACGGCGGCGGCCGGGCATATCGCCGACCATACGTTTCGTTTTTCGATCTGGTTTTCTCTGGTGTTCACCGTCGTTGGCGTAGCATTCAGTCCGTGGGCCTTTGAGGTCATGGGCAGCGCGCCGGATGTTCGAGATATCGGCATTGTCTACCTGCGCGTTTTTTTCTGTTCAGGTCCGCTTTTGATCGGCGGGCAGCTTTTCAACGCGTTGTACCGGGCTTCGGGTGATACAAAGACGCCGTTTTTGGTGAATATCTTCAGTAACGCACTAAACCTGGTGCTCAACCCGCTTCTGATTTTCGGAGTCGGACCGTTCCCGGAATTAGGTCCCGCAGGTTCCGCGTTAGCCACAGTATTGTCCTATGGCTTTGCGTTTGCCGCCTATTTCGTCGCTTTTCGACGGCGGCCGCTCCCCTTTGATTTTTCCCGCCATTATTTTGTCAAGCCGGACTGGGATATTGTGCGGCGGACGGTAAAAGTCGGTCTGCCGCTGTCTACGTCGGGAATCATTTTCGCCGTCGTGTATCTTTTCATCAACCGCGTGACCGCCTCATTCGGCACGGAAGCGGTAGCCGCCCTCGGCGTGGGGAATCGGATTGAATCGATTAATTTTCTGATCGCCTTCGGCTTTTCGATGGCCGTCGCTACGCTGGTCGGCCAAAACCTCGGGGCCAAAAATGCCCGGCGCGCCGAAGCGCTCGCCTTTAAGACCGTCTGGCTGATCTCGGGTTTTTGCGGCGTGACCTCGGTGTTGTTTTTTATTTTTGCCCTGCCCGTCGCCAAGTTTTTTAACGCCGACCCGGCCGTCTGGCCCTATTGTGTCAGTTACCTGCAAATCCTGGCCCTGTCCCAGGTCCTGATGGGTTGGGAAATCGTCTTCGAGGGCGCCTTTGCCGGAGCCGGTGACACGCTCCCGCCGATGATTGTCTCCATCGTCGGGTCGGTCGCGCGCATCCCCCTGGCTTATGCCCTGGCCTTGTGGCTGGGCTGGGGTGTGGCCGGGATCTGGTGGACAATAACGCTGACCACGATCGTCAAGGCAATTGTCCTGCTGATCTGGTTCCGGCTGGGCCGGTGGAAGAGTAAGGAAGTGTAAAAACCGGTCCGGCCCGGCAAATCAAGCGTTGACCTGCACTGCCGAAATATATAACTACTGCCTGGGGCCGACAACAGGAGAACAGGCGGACGAAGTCAAGCGTTGAGGGGAAAGGGTACGGTCCGATGGCTACCGGTTGGGTATATGATGAGGTGTTTTTGAAGCACGATACCGGGCTCCGACATCCGGAATCGGCGCAACGGCTGCAGGCCATCGCCGCACACCTGAAACAAACGGGACTGGCGGCACGATTGACCCCGATCCCGGCCCGGCCCGTGGAAAAACACGAAGTTATTCGCGTGCATTTCGCCTCACACTGGGACCGTCTGGAAAAAGTATGCCGTGACGGCGGCGGGTTTCTGGACGGCGATACGCCAGTGTCGGCCGGTTCATGGGAGGCGGCAATCACCGCCGCCGGCGGGACAATTGCTGCGGTCGATGCGGTAATGCAGGGAACGGTAACCAATGCCTTCGCCTGTGTCCGCCCGCCGGGCCACCATGCCGAACCGGAAATGGCCATGGGGTTCTGCCTGTTCAACAATATCGCTATCGCTGCCCGACACTTGCTCGACCAGTGCGGCCTGGAACGTGTGTTGATTGTCGACTGGGACGCGCACCATGGCAACGGAACGCAGTATGCATTTTACGAAAATCCGCAGGTCTTTTATTTTTCCATCCATCAATTTCCCTTCTATCCCGGCGAGGGAGCCGCCACCGAGACCGGGCGCGGCGCCGGCGAAGGGTTTACCATGAATGTGCCGATCCCCGGCGGTTCCGGGGACGCCGAATTCCTTACCGGGCTAATCAACGGGTTACTCCCGGCAATGGAGAGTTTTCGGCCGCAATTCGTGCTGCTTTCGGCCGGTTTCGATGCCCATCGCAATGACCCGATGACGGGTTTGGCGGTGACCGACCAGGGATTTATCAAGGCCGGCTTGATTATCAAAAGTCTGGCCGACCGCCACTGCGGCGGCAGATGGGTCTCGGTCCTTGAGGGCGGATACAACGAAAGCTCCCTGACCACTGGCGTGGCCAACCTGCTGCGCATCAAGCTGGGGGATATCACCGAACATGAGGGATGATGCATGCCACGCTATGTCCGCGTTGCCGTGGAAAACCAACCTGTCTGGGGCAGATTACATCATCACACAATTGAAATCCTGAACCGCGCGCCATACGCTGACGGGCAACCCACCGGGACGACTCTGGCGCTCGAGCAAACCAGACTGCTCGCGCCGGTATGTCCATCCAAGATCATCTGCGTCGGGCTTAACTACGCGCTCCATGTCAAAGAAAGCCAGTCGGCGACGCACATCCCTGAACAACCGGTATTGTTCATGAAACCACCCACGGCGGTGATCGGGCCGGACGACAGCATTGTATATCCCCCGTCCTCGGCGCGGGTCGATTACGAGGCGGAACTGGCCGTGGTGATCGGCAAAACCACCCGGCACGTCGCCGAAGCCGACGCCGAGAAATATATCTTCGGGTATACGTGCGTGAATGACGTCACCGCCCGCGACCTGCAGAAAAAGGACGGTCAGTGGACGCGGGGCAAGGGATTTGATACGTTCTGCCCGGTCGGCCCCTGGATCGAGACCGAGCTTGATTACCGCAATACCACCGTCGAATCGTACCTCAACGGAGCGCGCAAACAATCGGGCAATACCGCCGACATGCTGTTCCCGGTGCCGTTTTTGGTGTCATATATCAGCGAGATCATGACCCTGTTGCCCGGCGATGTCATCTCCACCGGCACGCCGGAAGGCATCGCCCCCATGCAGCCGGGGGATACGATTGAGATTCGGGTCTCGGGGATCGGGTCGCTGGTGAATCGGGTTGTTACCGCGAAACCGGGTTGCTGCGGGTGACGTACAATTACTGATGAACGCACAAATCCTGATTAAAACAACCGGCCTCTGCCGACATTATCGGCGGGGACCGCAGGAAATCCGCGCAGTGGATGATGTGAATCTGTCCATTCCAAGGGGAGAATTCCTGGGTATCGTTGGAGCGTCAGGGTCGGGTAAATCGACACTCCTGAATTTGCTCGCCGGTCTGGACACACCGACCTCCGGTACAATCAACATTGACGGCAGCGCATTGAGCGCCCTGAACCGTCGGCAGCTGTCCACTCATCGCGCGCGGTGCGTGGGTATGGTGTTTCAATCGTTTAATCTGATTTCGCATCGTACAGCCCTGCAAAATGTCGAACTGGCGTTGTACTTTAATGACACTCCGCTCGGTGAGCGCACAGGCCGGGCAACGGACATTCTGCAACGCCTGGGATTGGGCGACCGACTGAACCACCGACCGGCCGATTTGTCCGGTGGTGAACAGCAGCGCGTGGCCTTGGCGCGGGCGCTGGTCAAACGGCCTGAAATCCTGATGGCAGACGAACCGACCGGGAACCTGGATGAAATGAATACCCGGCACATCGCCGCGATGCTTGCCGAATTGAATCGCGAGGGTCTTACGGTGCTCATGGCGACTCATGATACTGCGCTGGCCCGCGAATGCGCACGGCGGGTAATCAGGATGAGCTACGGGCGGCTAGTCAATGAAGAGGATGTCCGGGCCACCGGAGGAGTGACATCATGACTCTGCCCGACCTGGCCGAAATCTCAATCGGCAATCTGTGGCGGATGAAGCTGCGGTCGTTCCTCACCATTTCCGGGGTCGTGATTGCCATCGCGGCGTTCGTGGCGATGCTGTCGTTCGGGGCGGGAAACCAGAAATATGTTACGCGCCAGTTTAACGCACTTGGCTTGCTGCATACAATGCAAGTCTACCCGGCGCGTGCGGAAGGATTGGCGGATTCTGTTAAAATCCCGGCGCTCAATTCGGCAATGGTGGCCAAACTGGCCGGACTGCCCGGCGTAAATCTAGCCTATGCATTTGATGTATTCCGTGTTTCGGCCCAGATCGCCGATACCATCATCGGCACCGAAGCCCAGGCCCTGCCCGCAGCGGCGGCGCGAACCAAAATATTTTCGCAGTTGCTGGCCGGTGCCCTGTTTACCGGAGACAGCGCCAAGGAAGCAGTGGTCACCAGCCAGTTTTTGGACTCGTTACATATCACCGACCCCGATTCATTAATCGGCCAACGCCTGGTGATCTCGGTCCGGGCAGCAAGCATCGACAGCGGTATGGCCGCGGTCCTGCGGGGCGGTATGAACACGATCCACGAACGCATCCGGCAGGTACGGTTTGATTCATTGGTCAATCAGGACTATCTCTGGGCCCTGGCCCGCCGGGAACTCAACGATGCAATGAAACGATTCGTAGACGGTTATCTTAACTCGCGGGCGACGATCGCCGATACGCTTACCATTTGCGGCGTGCTCAAATCCGCCGAGCAGGGACGATTGCGTGTCGGGCCTCTCATCATTCCCCTGGCCACCGCCGCACGCTTCAGCGCCGCCGGTCCCGGCGAAAACCCGGTCGATTTATTTTCCTCACTGCAAAGTGGCGGATTATTCCTTGCCGACGACCCTGGTTCAGCACGAAGTTTCAGCAAAGTCACACTCGATCTGGAACCCCAGGCCGCATACACGGCAATTCGCGACACCGTTGAGACGCTCGGTTTTCGGACGTTCAGCTTTATGGAACAATTCGAGGAGATCAAGGAATTTTTTGTCTATTTCGATTTGGGATTGGGCATCGTCGGACTGATTGCTTTGGTCACTGCCTCGCTGGGTATCATCAACACCATGGTGATGTCGATCCTCGAACGCACGCGGGAGATCGGCGTGCTCAAATCTCTCGGGGCGGATGATCGCGATATCCGCAACCTTTTTTTAGTGGAATCGGGAACGATTGGCCTGATCGGCGCTTCCTGCGGGATCATTTTCGGCTGGTTGATTACTCGGTTGGTCTCAACGATAGCGCAGACAATTATGGTCCGACAAGGCCTTGATGAAATCGAATTGTTCGCCCTGCCACTCTGGCTGGTTTTGATCGCATTGTCATTTGGGTTGATCGTCAGCCTGCTGGCCGGGGCCTATCCGGCCCGGCGCGCAGCCCGCGTCGATCCCGTGAAAGCTCTGCGCAGCGATTAATACACGTGATTGTCTCGCGTCCTACCACGCCGCTTTCCACGATAACATTGCCCAGGCTGCCAGATACAACGCTGCGGCGATCAGCAACGCGGCGGTGAAGCCCCAGGCGAAGGCGACCAGCAAAATCAATGTCGCCCCCAGCACGGATGCCGCGCCGTTGATTGCAAATCCCCAGTCGATCAGTGTCCCCACCCGCAACGCCGCCTTGGGGAACGGCATGCCCATAAAAAAGCCCAGCGGGGAGATCAACAACGCGCTGATCAGGATGCGCGCGGTAATCGGCAGCATGGTCAGTTCCTGGAACAATCGAGGAAAAATGAAAATGTCCAACAACAACCAGGCCATGATACTGACAAAGGCCGTGCGGTCGCGGACTTTTGCCGAAAACCGGCTGCCGATGCCGGAGGAAACCAGCAGAGTCAGGAGAATCACCGCAATGCTGTACACCGCCGGTCCGACAAACAGCGTGTATTTCTGGATCAGGATTACCTCAACGGCCATAAACGCCAGACCGATGATGAAAAAATACAACCAGGGGAGGGCACGGAGTTTTTCGCGTTTCCCGAGATACGGCACCAAATTGATCGGGATAACCAGCACGATGACAATCACGGCAATGATGACGATAATCATTTTGGAAACCGGAAAACCGAGGAAATCATACGGGCGCAGGCCGTTCAGTTTATCCCAGGAAAAATTCTTCCACAACCCCAGTTGCGCGGTAAAAGGACGGTCGTCGGTGCACGGGGAAATGTCGATCGTGGCCGAGTCGGCGGCCGCAGTCCAGCCGTTCGCGACAATTTGATTGATGATATTGCCCTGCAGCGAATCTGCTGCCGGGTACAGCAAATAACAGTAGCTTTGTTCCTCCGGCGCATGCTGCCCGAAAGCGTTACGGCGGATTTCGTCAGTCAGCGGCTTTTTGGACAACAGGATCATATTGCGCCGCATGTTGGGCAGGTTATACACGGAAAAGTGCGCGGCGGGGTGGGCCACACCGGCAGCTTCCAGTCCGTGGATCAACTCGCTGACCAGGCGCGGCATATAAAACTGATGTTCCATCATCATGAACCCGCTGTCGGACAGGGCCGTCCAGTAATCGCGAAAGGCCTCGGTGGTAAATAAATAATTCTCTGCCAGGGCAAACGACCCCGAGGCCAGCGCCGCCCACGAATTCGAACTGAGGGAGTAAATGACATCAAACGCGCCGGTGAACCGGCTGACATAGATCCGGGCATCTTCGGTAACGACCTTGACGCGGGGATCATGGTAGATCCCGCCGGAGAACTCGGCCAGCGTGGTGAAATGTCCCAGGGAATCCGCTCCCGCCGAATCGGGGGGGAACGGCAGGTACCCGCCGGGGTCGCCCACGGTCATCATGAAATTGATATGCGGGTTGACCTCCACGGCATGAATTTCGGCCGCGCCATATTGCAACGCCTGCAGCACATCGACACCACCCCCTGCCCCCAATGAAAGGAAGGTACAGGAATCAAAACGCCCGATCAAATTGGAAACATCGATGCCGAACTCGTACAGCATCGAATCCGGTTTATCCCAGTTGCCGTCGAAACCATACACCGGAGAATTGGCCGCGTTATCGATGTTGATTCCACGATAGGTTTCATCGTAACCATAGAGTTTAATCTTGGACATCGCATCCCAATGCTTGTAAATGACCGGGCCGTGCTCGGGACGATCGACTTCCAGCATGCCGACAGCATAATTGCCGAGGACAAGCGCCGCCGCTGCCAGGGCCAGGGGGAGGATTCTAGACCAGCGCCGACAGGCAATGAACGCCGCCGTTAGGACCGGCAAAGAACACCAGAAGACCGTGGCCGGGGTGCCGATCGCGTTCATCAGGTAGATCGCCACGAACACGCCGGCCCCCGCGCCAAGCAGGTCGGCCATATATAGTCGCGGCACATTTTGATGGTCCTGCTTAAACAGCAGCGCCAGGACCATCCCGGCACAGAAAAACGGCGCACCCAGCAGGACAATGGCCCCGATCAGCTTTCCGATCATTGCGGCACTGGTGAACACCCGCGCAAAGTCCGGTCCGAGCTGGAAGACCAGTGGCGGGCCGGCCAGGGCGAACAGACCGGTCAGCGCCAAATATCCGCCGACACTGCGCAGCCGGTTCAATCCCGGGACCAGCCGCAACGAAAGTGCCCCCAGACCCAGGCCCATGACCGCCAATGACAGAACCAAAAAGGCAAAACTATAGAAAAATTCGGCGGAAAAAATTCTGGTCCAGACAACTTCCAATGCAATTATCGAAACAGACAACAGGGCAATGATGACATACTTGCGGTTTCCCATGTTTGATCCTTTCGGGCCGAATATAACGGTACACTCTTTCCCATAAGGTGCTCGTCTATCCGTACTCCTCCAGGCACCAGCTTAATCAACGGTATCCAGCGCATTAAGTTGCGCCCATGAAACAGTATTGACAAGCGGGGGCTAATTCCGGGGCAGCATCGCGGCCAGGGCCGCGTCCATACCCGGCACGCAATTGTCCCAGAAAAAGCGAGTCACGACCCCGGCGAGCTGTCCGGCATTCCCCGGCAGCCGGCCGTCACGGGCAATGCATGCGGCAAGGTGCGCCAAACGATCCGCCAGCTCCTCGGGCGAACCGTTATAGAAATATTCACCCCTTGCTGCTGCGGTCCCGGCAGCAAGGATTTCCACATACGACAGCCGCCGTGGCAGCAGCGGCCAAGCCCCGGCGGCGATGGCCTCCACTGCGCTGATACCGAAAAACTCATGAGTCGCAGTCGAGACAAAAACATCGGCTGTGGACAGCACGCCGACATACTCCTCCCGCCGCGCGAGGTACCCCCAGTGTTCAATCGCTTCGGCGAATTGTTCTTTCGCGCGGGAAAACGCGCCGGGGACTTCCGCAAACTGCTGACCGATGACACTCACGCGGAAGGTGACGCCGCGATCACTGAGTATGTGCAACGCCCGGAAAAAATCATCCGGATTTTTATCATGTTCCCAGCGGGCCGCCCAAACAATGCGTAACGGACCGGGCCGGCGCGCACCCCGCGCCGGAAAGTTTTCGATGCCCGGCGGAAAAACCCGGGCTTTCCGGCGAAGTTGATCGACCACTGCCAACGGCTGATAATCGGGCATCCGGCGCAGGAATACATCCAGGGCATCAAGAAAACAATCGCGATGGTATGCAGAATTAAACCACACAGCCGCGGCCGTCAGCGCAGTGGTCAGATTGGTCATGGCAAAATGATAATCGCGTTCATGTTCCTCGCGCACGGGATAGGTCAGTTGGTTTTCGTGGAAATATGCCACTGCCGGCAGCACCCGGAGGGGTTCATCAACCAGCCCCCGAAACTCCGCGAGGTTGAGCATATCCGAACACCAGACCAGGTCCCACGCTTCGCCGCGCCGCAGGCGGCGGTCCAGCTCGGCGGCAAAAGTGACCGCGGCATGGCGCATCCGCCATTTCCATTTGGTGGCGGGCAGGGTCAGGAACGTCCAGTGATGAACACTGCATTTTGCCCAGCCGTCCAGAAAGGCCCGGTGGCTGCCGCCGTAGTATGGCTCCAGCGCGAGAACTCTCATTGGTCTGTCCCGGAACACAAGGTGAACGTTGCCGGGGACACCGGCAAGGTAATACGGCAGCGTTTCGACGGTAATCAGGCGGGTGGCCGGATCATCCGGCAACCGGGGGCGCACCCCTATTGCCGGTCAATCATAGAACCATTTCATCTTGCGCAACTCGGGGACCTCATAGCTGAGGTCCTCGGCGATTTCATTGAGTTCGTCGGCAGTTTCCTCCAGTCCCTCGGCTTCGGTTTCGAGGTCGGCGGCGTCATCTTCCAATTTTTCGCTCGCATCCTCGAGGTCACGTTCCAGGTCTTCCATTTCGTATTCGGTCAGAAACGCGCGCAGCACCCCGGCGGCCGCATTGACCCCCAGTTCGCCCCCGCGCAGACCGATTTCACCGGCCTTGAGGCCGATTTTTTTGGCCTCAGCGACCAGTGCTATCGTCTGCTCATAGTAATGTTCCAGCAGCCGGTCGGCCTCGTCATCGGTTTCAATCGGGCGTCCGTTGATCGATAACCGATAGTCGGCGGTGATCTCGATCCATTCCAGACGCCGGCCCTCGTGTTCGAGGCGCAGCGTCCCATCGTCATCAATATCCACTGATCGGTTGCCGCCGATATGATTCCGTTCGTGTGCTTCTCCGTGGCGCTCATCCATTGCCAAAGCGGGCAGCACCGGCAACAGGACAAACATCCCGGCCAGAAGTATGGTAATCGTCGTTTTCATAAACACTCCCCGATATTTTTCTAGCGTACGGTCGAACCGGAGCCGAAGTTGCATTTTTGCCGGGGGTGACGAAATACACAAAGACTAATTCAAGGGGTCAGGCGGGCGATCAGATCGGCAAAACCGGGAAAGAGGCCGGTAAGTTCCTGCCGATCACCGGCTTCATAGTCTGAGCGGTCAAAACCGGGGGCCATGGTCGTGCCCAGCAAGGCGTAGGCGCCTCCCTCCCGCAGTACCGCTCCCTGCCAAACCCCGCGCGGCACCCGGATCTGCACGCGCTCGCCCCCCTGAAGATTGTGCCCCAGCGTCAGGAGTTCGACCTGCCCGGAGGGATGCAGCAACAGCAGGATCACCGGGTCTCCCATGTAAAAATGATAGATCTCATCACTGGGCAGGCGGTGCAGCATGGATTGAGCATCCGGGGTCAGCAGGTATAATATCGAGGTGTACAACGACTTTTTTGCGCCGGATTGACCGGCCGGTATTTCGGCCCCGATTGATTCCTCGGCCCGAAAGGTTTCGACATAGTACCCACCCTCCGGTTCCAGCGGCCGCATACTGAACATTTCGATCATTTGTTCCGGATCCAACATAGTCGGCTCCCTTTTACTCGTGTCCGAGGACAGCACTATCCCCAATAATAAGTACGATATCCGGCGATTTCGGCCAATGAAAAAAGGCCGGGGAAAAACCCCGGCCTCAATTTCGGAAACAGACGCCGCGGCGTCGGCGCCGTTCGAGCAGTAATTACAACTTGGCCAACTCCTCTTCCAGTCGGGTAACCAGCTTATCGACATGTTCGATAACCGCTTGGAATGTTTCAGGTTGCGTCAGGTCAACGCCCGCTTTTTTAAGCAATTCCATCGGGTAGTCGCTCCCGCCGGCTTTCAACAAGGTCATATAGCGATCGATTGCTGCCGCGCGGACTGCCTTGTCCGCCGACCTGATATCCTCGGCCAGCTTGGCCGAAGAGGCAAAACAGGTCGCGTATTTATAGACATAGTACGGCGTGCGGTAGAAATGGGCGATGCGGGTCCAGGTGGAACCGTACAGGTCGTCAAACACCACGGCATCACCCTGATACGTCTTCCAAAGGCCGGTATACAATTCGGTCAGTGCATCGGCAGTGATCGGTTGGCCCTGTTCGGCCAGCTTATGCGCCTGCCACTCGAAATCGGCGAACATCACCTGGGTATAGAACGTGCCGATGATATTGTCGATGGTTTGCTGCAACAGGGCAATCCGCTCTTTGGGGTCCTGGCTTTTTTCCATCATATAATCCAGAAACAATGCCTCATTGAGCGTGGAAGCCACCTCAGCCACGAAGATCGTATAATCGGCGGTGGCAAAGGGCTGGTTTTCATTGGACAACATAGTGTGCAGCGTATGGCCGGCTTCATGGGCCACGGTGAACGCCTCGCGGAGCGTTTCATTGTAATTCAGCAGCATATAGGGATGGACACCGTAGACACCCGCGGAAAAAGCCCCGCCGCGTTTACCTTCATTTTCAAAGACATCGATCCACCCGCCCGCGAACGCCTGTTTCATTTTGGCCTGGTAGTCGGCGCCCAGCGGCGCGACAGATTCAACAATCCAGCCCGTGATCTCATCGTAATCATACACTTTGTCGAAATCCACGACCGGGATGGACCCGTCATAACCATGATACGTTTCCAGCCCCAGGGCTTTCTTGCGCAGTTGGTAATAGCGGTGTACCGGCGCGGTGCCCGCTTTGACGATGTTGACCAGGTTTTCGTATACGGAGGTCGGTACATTATCGTCGTCTAAATAGGTCTCCAGCGTGGAGCCGTATTTGCGCGCCTGTGCCGTACCCCAGTCACGCTGCAGAATGCTGTTATAGGTCGCCGCATACGTGTTGGCGTTGGCGTGGTATATCCCATAGTACTGCTGGAACGCCGCCGCCCGATCGGCCTGGTTGCGGTTGGTGGACAGGGTACTGTAATATTGTCCGGCCGTCATGGTGACCGTGTCGCCACCGGACAGGACGACCTCGGGGAATCTGATATCGGATGTAGACAATTCCTGATAAATCGAAGCCGGCGTACCCCGGAACTGGCTGAAGTACGACAACAACTGTTCCTGTTCTTCGTTTAAGACATGTTGCTGCTGGCGATAGAGGTTCTCGATACTGTAACGGTAGGGGGCCAGTGCCGGTGTTTCGTTCAGCCATTTTTCGGTGGTCTCCCAGGGAATCGCCAGCAATTCCGGGTTGAACCAGGCCGTGGCCACGCTGAATTTGCCGAACAGGATTTGGACTTGCTGCAACTTGGCGGCGATTTCATTATTGCGTGTATCGGTTACGCTGGACAGCGACGGATACTGGTAGACTTTGTACGCCAGCATTCCCAGCGTGTCACCCAGCAAATAGGAACGCAACAACTGTTCCGGTCCCTGGGCCAGTGTTCCCTGTAAAGCGGCGTACCGGTCCATCACGTTCTCGAGCCGGGCCAGGTCTGCCTCCCAAGCGGTCCAGTCCGGATAAATGTCGTTGAGATCCCACTTGTACTGAGCCGGGATTTCAGCGCGCACCAGCGTGTTCGGTTTTGCCAAAGCTAGGGCGGCCATGGCCACTACCAGCACCATCGCGGCCAGCACGGCAATCACCGGGAACCGTCGGTTGTTCTGTTGCATGTACTTGCTCCTTTGTTGGATGGCCTCTGCCATCGATTCACATCCAAAACCTGAAAACATATCGTGCAGGACCGCTGTTGTCAACCGATCCACCCAAATCGTTGACAATTAACATAATATCGATTTCAGGGTTGGAAGGCCGGGTTCCCATGGGGACAGTTGCAATGGCCAACGGGTAGACTGTGGCTGTGGCTCGGAGCGAAAGCATGCGGGATTTGGTGTAGTGAATCGGGGGCTTTCCGCCAAAATCATTTCTAGTGTCGTTCCCGCCCAAAATTTTTACCTTTGGCGAAAACCAACGGCAGCAGCTGAGACGCCTCAATCAGGGTCATCCATAACCGCGCGGCCACGGCGATCATTGCCGCAAGTCCGGGCGACATTGTCGATGCCAGCAAAACGGACAGGACTCCTTCGCGCACCCCCAACCCTCCCGGCGCGAAGATCGCCAGGTAACCCAGCAAATAGGCGGCGCCGAAGCCGGCCGCTATTGCCCAGAACGAATCCGGTTGAAAGCCCAGACCATGCAGCATACACCAAAACGACGCGCCGTAGAGCACCCACGAAATAACATAGAAGACCAGCAAAACCAGCGACCGGCCAAAGGACAATTGAATGACCACCGGGGGCCGCTTGAAGAGGCGCAGACCGCAGTTGAGGATCCGGGCAAAGATGCCGGGATACAGAATGATCACAGCGAGCACGACCCCCAGGACCAATGGCAAAATCGATAACCCCTGAAAGATGGTGTGTCCCAGGACTGCCGTGACGAAAAGCGCCCCGGCGATCAGAGTAAATGCCTGATGCAATACTGTGCCGACAAATGCCGTGGCCGTGGAATAGCCCTCCCGGTTGAGCATGTAAAACATCCCCATCATCGACCAGACCTTGCCCGGAAGGTATTTGCCGAGATTGGATAAAACCGTAATGCGAAACGCCGTCCAGAATTTCAATCGCTGACCGGAGATGGAAAACAGCAAATACCGCCACAGTTGTACGAGACTGAGCGAAACCACCCATAACAGCGCCGCCGAACAGGCCAGCCAGCTAAAATTGAACCTCCAGGGATAATCGCGGATGACATCCCATTGCGAGGCCATGGACCGCACGAGATAAAATAGAACCGCCGCGAAAATCAGTATGAATATGACCGTGGTCAATACACCCTTCCGCGGTCGGGTCTGCTCGTGAATCCTAACATCGTTGTTATCAGGCATTTGTCCTGCTCGCTGCCCCCATGGTTTTCTCCGGGGCTTGTTGACTTCGAGGCCTATTTAATTAGAATGCAACATCTTAAGTCAAGGCAAAACCATTATGGGGAAAGGCGGCGGCGCGGACGACATCACCGGCGAAGAACCGTAGACTACCCCCGGCTGGATTCGAACCAGCTACCCTCGGCTTAGAAGGCCGATGCTCTATCCATATGAGCTACGGGGGCATGTGCCGACGCTATAATACGTCAAATAGGCGCCGCCAATCAAGAGGAAATCCGGTTCAGGACAAGCTGTCCGGCGGAAAAGATTATGGCTGATAACAAGTTGCCTAGTTAATAAAGCCCAGCCAGTCGCCGAACAGGAAGCGCATGCGGCCGACCAACAGGGAAATACGCGCCATCACCGTGTAGCCGAAACCCGCGCCGAAAGTGACCATCAGCAGGTAAATGCCCACGCGCGAGGCGGCGCCGAATGCGCCCTTGTGTTCTTTGGAGAAAAAGAAATACACGATCCCGCAAAAGACGCCAAGGAACACCACGACTGCTGACAGCGAATCCGTCGTCAGGAAACCGCCGTCCGGCCCGAACACGGCCAGCGGGTTGATCGTGTTATAAATCTGCCCGATAAAATCCGAACGCAGGTAGCGGACAAAATTCAATCCGGCAGTGGTCCCGACAATAAACGCCAGCGACCAGCGGGAAATCCAACCAAGCTTCGAAGACAACCGCAGCAATAAAATAATGCCCAAAATCAGCGGCAGGAGATACCAGTAATTCGGTTCGGCATCGGCCACCGAGGGTAAAAATGGCCGTACCGCCGGCGGATGCAGCCGCCCGATCAGGTTGGGGACCAGTGTCGTCCAAAACCCCATCGACATCCAGTACGCCGCCGAGACCCCAACAAACAAATGCTCGGCAAATTTATAGAACGGGTTGTCTTTATACAAAAAGCTCAGGATACATAAAGTCAGGAACGCGCCGAACGTGATATAAAACCCTTCAAACGCCCGGGCATCGCGCGCCATGATCGAGATGACGAACGCAATGATCAGCACGATAAATCCGATCAGATAGATGATAGCCCTGCGTTGCATCGCCTATTTCGCCCGCGCTTTCCGTTTCCGGTCGATGAAAAAGGTCGCGTTGCCGATAATGATGAACAGCATGATCACGATATGCGCCACCGCCTGCGGCCCCATCATCTCCAGCCCGCCGTGCGGCATTTGCTCAAAATCGGGATATTTCCGGATCATTTCCGATTCGTATTCGGCTGCGCCCTTGATCCCCCCCATCATGCCCAGCATCTGGTTGGGATAATACGGATACAACTGCGGCGCCGAGACCGCGGTCACCCCGCCGGCCACCGGTATGTTGCCGGGGTCGCCGGCAAAAAGGATCCACTCTTTCAAACCGGGAAAGCCGCCGCCGAAGGCCGCGATTAAGTCCATGTTTTTCAAACTGCGGACATCCCGCATCATCGGAATGCTGTCAATCTGCGTGCCGTTGACATCGGTAGTATACATCTTCTTCATGTCGGTAATGATCACGTTGATCAGGCCCTGATTACCCGCCTTGTATCCCAGATGGACATAATCCACACCGCAAACCTTATCCGGGAAATGTGTCGTGACGATACGGTCGATCGTCTCATCGGCCAGATTTTGCCCCGTGCCCCACAACGCCATGACATACAATTTCAGATTTCGCCGGCAACAGTGATACATCACGGCATCAACCATCGGTTGCTGTTCGGGAACAGTGGAGGGATCGAAATCCAGCGAAATCAACACCCGCGAACCCTCAGGCAGGGTCTCGATTTTATCGAAGATCTTCTGCACAATCGGCGTAATCCGCTCGGGAAAGATGACATTGAACAACAGGGGAATAATTACGGACAAGGCAATAAACAAAAAGATTATCCGCCGGTCGATGTTCTTGATGGTATCGAAAAAGGCCATGGCGTTAATCCTTGTCCCGTCCGAGATATGTCCGTTCGATGCCCAGGATCACCCGCAGCGACATCGAAATTACTCCCAGCGAAATGCCGATAATAATTGCCCGCTGGCCCGCCAGGTTGGGGACCCCCATAATCCAGTTGGTCAGGTTAGGCACTTCGAAAAACGACAGCGCATCAGGCAGCCAGAACGTGGCATAGTACCCGGCGGGCGTCCGCCCCAGCAGAATGACAAAGGCAGTGACCAGCAGGACGGTGGCTTCCTTGTTTTTAGCCCGGAATGCGCGATACGACGCCGAGGCCACAAAAAAGGCCAGCAGCGCGTACATCGTCGCTTTCAGCGGAGTAAAGACATACGTGAAAAAGTCCTGAAACACCGAGCCGGTGGCGGTGAGATTCCCCACCCAGCCGCCGGGGTTGCCGATTTTGAACAACCCGGCCCAGAGCATGACGAAAAATCCGATGAGTGTGACCATCGAGAAAAACCAGTCTTTGCCGCGCCGGTCCTCGATCCCGCCCATCGCATGGAAGGGAAACGCAATGAGCATCTTCAACGGCCAGAAGCCCCCCTGTTTCCTGCTTTCCGTGAAATAGAACTTCAACCCGCGGAAGAACCGCCCACTGTGGATCCGCACCAGGTTGCCGCCGCCGAGGAAGAAGGCAAACACGGCGATGATATCAAAATACAGGCTGAAATTTTCACCCAGCCGGCCGAACGGGTCATGCGGAATAAACGCCGCGATGATCAGCACCGCGCCGACGGTGAACGTGATTAATAATGGTACCTGCCGTTTCATGGTTTTGCCTATTGATTCAGCCGGAACAGATCGCGCACCCATTCGCCGGCGGTGGTGGCAATCCCGACATTAAACAATGACCCGATAGTCAGCAGTGTCACGCCGGCCAGGATCGCCAGCATCGCGATCATCTTGCCGACATCCTGCCCCTTCAACGACCCCAGCTGGCGCGGTTCGTGCGACAGATAAGCCGAGGCGGCGAACAACTCCTCACCGATCAGCGTATAATCGCAGGCCGCGACAAAAAACGGCAGCTGTGCGGGCATCGCCGTGCCGGCGATCTGGATCGCCTCGATGGAATGGCCGGTCTCGGCCATAATCAGCGATTCGGCGAAAAACGCGCCGAGATAGAAACAGGTCGCCGGCCTTTCGCGCACCATGATCCCGTCCACCGCCGCGACATACCCGAACTGTTCGTCGGTGACATACTGCACATAATCATCCGAGTATGCATCGGGGCGCCCGGCGGCCAGATAGGCCTCTTTAATCGACTCGCGCGCGGTGGTCATCACAATCGAGCGTGAAGTCGGGACAAACAACTTGGAATCATATTCGGCGATGGTCTTGGCGATCCGCCCCAAGATCGTAATCCCGGCCACGGTCTGCACGTCGTCCATGTCCTGGATGCCGGGGATAAACAAAATCGGCCGCCCCATTTCGGTGGCGCGTCCGATCGCCTCGTCGACCGCTTCGAGTCCGGCGATTTTGCGGATAAAGAGTATTTTGCCCCTTTTGGCCGAGGCGATGAAATACCCGATAAACAACGAGATGATTCCACCGACGACAAACAAATTCAGGATATTGAAATTAAACCACTGCGCGGACGATCGGACCGGACCGATCACCGGCGAAGACGACGAGCCCCCGGCTGTCTGGGTCTCGATTCTGTAATAGAAATCCGTCCCCGGCACGGTCGAGGCATCAGTGTATCTTTTTTCTCCGGCCGAGGAAAACCCGGTCTCGCGAAACGGCCCTTCCGGCGATTCGGCGCGCAAAATGCGGTAGCCCGTGACCAGGTTTTCGCCGGGACGGTCATCGGCCGACAGCTCCCAAAAGACATTGATCGAATGCCCTTCATCGGAAGGCGTGTCTTCCGCCCCCGCATTGACCGGCGGCGCAGGCCGGCGGACCGCGGCCATCATCCCCGCAACGCCCGTAGCGGCGGAATCGGCCGGCGCCGAATCGACAACCTGGGCGACCATGCCGGAAGCCGGCAGCAGCATCCCTGCCAGAAGACAGCAAAAAAGAATTTTGTGCAGCACCTTCATGGTCACGACGTCAATTCAGTTTCAGACCGACTAGTTAATCAATTGCAACCAATCACTCATGAGATAATCCATGCGGCCGATCAACAGCGATAACCGGCTCATGACCGTATACCCGAATGATGCGCCGAACGTGAGCATCAGTGTCCAGATCCCGATTTTGGCCACCCCGCCGAATGCGCCTTTATGTTCCTTGGAAAAATAAAAATAGATCAGTCCGGAGAGCGTCCCGATGACCAATATTGCCTGAGAAATGGTCGCCCACAAGTCGAGATTCCCGGCGGCATCGTAACGCTGCAGCGGGCCAGCAGAGGCCCCCAGCTGGAGGATGCCGTTGGAAACAAAGTAATTGATAAAATACAACCCCGCCGTCGCGCCGACCACCACCGCCAGCGGCCAGCGGGAGATCCACCCCGCTTTGGGAAACAACCGCATCAGCATCAGGACGCCCAGAAGCCCGCCGATCAGCATCATCCACCGGTCATCCCATCCGCCGCCCTGCACGAACGTCGTGTGATAGGCCGCGCCGACCCCGACGAAGAGCTTGGAATACATATTCTGCCAGAATAATGAGACAAACCAATAGCCGGCGGAAATTCCCACAAATGCGGCTTCGGAAAACTTGTAATACGGGTTGTCTTTATACAAGAAGGAAAAGATACCGATGGTAAAAAACGCACCCAGGGTCACCGCAAGGCCCTGGGATGCGGCCAGGATCGCAAAAACGGCGATTCCGACGGCGATAACGATATAGCCGACTACTTTGGTGTTCATCATGTTTGCTTCCGCCGGCCACCGGCAAAGTAGGCCACATTACCCACGATGATGAAGAGGATCACGATGATGTGGGCAAATGACTGGGATAACATGAATTTCGTGGCCTTGCCCAGGGTACCGGCCAACTCTTCAAATTCCGAAGCGCCCTTGAGGCCGCCCAGAATCCCCCGGAGCTGCCCGCTTTCAAAATAGGGATACGCCAGCGGGGCCTGTACTGCTGTCGTCCCCCCCAATAATTGTACCCCGAAACGATCAACGCCGAATTGCACCCACTCCACAATACCCGGATATCCGGCGGAGACATTGATCACAAAGTCGATATTGTTAAAATTCTGCATTCCCTGCATCAGCGGTAACTCGGCGATTGGCGTGCCCCGGAAATCGCGCGGGAATGCCGCGGGAATCGACGAACCCATCCGCTGGATCACCAATTCATTGCCGGCCTGGAAACCGAGGTTGACCCAGTCGCGGCCATAGGTCAGCGTCTTGCCCTTCCAGATAATCGTTTCTCCGGGCACCTCGCCCAGTACGGACTCCAAGGCGGCATTGGCCTGCTGCGGTCCCTGCGGCCACAGTCCCATGATGATCATCTTCAAGTCATGATCGAGGCAATACCGGATCGCCGTTATCGCCATCGGCTGCAATTCCGGCGCCGAGGGAGGGTCATAATCACAGGGAATGAGCACGCGGGCGCCCGGCTGCAGTCGCGCCAGTTCGTCAAAACCACGACGCACTTCGTAAGAAATCGTGGTCTTTTGGGAGATATTCAAAAATAACGGCAGGGTGACCGCAACGATGACGAACAGGAAAATAATCCGCCGGTCGATCTTCATCAATTTGTCCCAAAAACCCATGCCGTTCCTGCCTGTCATCAATCGCCGCTGACAAATGTCCGTTCGATCCCCAGAATAATCCGCAATGATGTCGACATGATCCCCAGCGCGATGCCGATCATGATCGCCCGCTGCCCGGCGGTGTTGGGGATGTTCATCACCCAATCGGCCCAGTTGGACAACCACAGCCAGTGGGGCAACTGCAACCATTCTTTGGTGATCATATCACCGACCGGCACCCGCCCCAGCATCACAAAAAATGCAGCCAACAGCAGCATCGTCGCTTCCTTGTTGCGGGCGCGGAAGGCCCGATAGGAAGCCGAGGCCACGAAAAAACCGAGAAGGGCAAACATCGTGGAGGACAGCGGATCATAGACATTATCATAAATGAACATGAACCGCGTACCGGGCTCCTGAAAATTCGCTCCTCTGGAGAAAAAGATGCCGACGATAAATATTGCGGCAAAACCGATAATCGTCACCAGTGAATACATCCAGTCTTTCTTGCGCCGGGCAACCTTGAGCAACGACAATTTCATCAAGTTCAGCGCACCCAGCCAGATGGCAAAGGCCTGAATGATCCCAAACCAGTCGGAAAACCAGTCGGAAAACCGGGAAACCGGTTCGTGCGGCACGAAATATTGGAAGATGTACATGATCCCCACCACCGCAGTGATGATCAATGGAACTTCACGCTTCATCTTCGCTCAAACCCTTCCCGTCTCCCCACGACGCTACACCTGGAACCACCCGGAAATATCCGCAATCTTAAATGTTCCCAGGAGCAAACCTGCGACAGCCGCGATCAAGATCAGTACTTTGGCCACGTCCTGACCCTTGACGCTGCCCAGTAATTTCGGTTCTTTCGACAGATAGGCCGAGGCGGCAAAAAGCTCTTCGCCAATTAATGTATAGTCGCAGGCCGCCACAAAAAACGGCAATTGAGAGGCATTCGCGGTGCCCGCGATCTGAATCGCACCGATCGCATTGCCGGTTTCGGCCATAATTAACGACTCGGCGTAAAACGCGCCCATATAGAAAATCGTCGCCGGTTTCTCGCGGACAAACAAGCCGTCCAGCGCAGCGGCATAACCGAACTGGTCATCGGTAAGATAACGCACGATGTCTTCGTTGAACGCATCCGGCCGGCCGACGTTCAAATAGGCCTCCTTCACCACCTCGCGGGAGGTGATCATCACCAGTGAACGCGAAACCGGAACATCCAATTGCGCATCGTACTCCGCGGCCAGTTTGGCGATCCGCCCCAGGATGGTCACCCCAGCCAGGGTCTGGACATTATCCATATCCTGTGTCCCGGGGATATACACCAGCTTGCGGCCCATTTCGGTGGCGCGCCCGACCGCCTGTTCGACTTCCGCCAGACCGGCGATAGGCCGGACGTACAAATCCTTGCCCTTCTTGGCCACATTGATAAACCACAAAATCGAAATTCCGATTACCAGCACCCAGGGCAAAATCCGTGCGGTGCGAATGATATGAAACCACTGGCCGGAGGCTTTCGCGGCCCCGGAGAGCGGCGAAGCCACGCCGGCAAACAGTTTTTCCCCGGCCGGAGTGAACTTGCCGGCCAGGGCGGCCACCTTATAGTAATAATTTACCCCGTTGTCGACCTGGCCGTCGGTGAGCGTGGTCATTCCGGCGGTCGCGGAACCAACGGTATCAAACGGCCCGTCGGGCGAAGTCGAACGCAAGATAATATACTTGGTGACATTTCTGCGGCCGGCAACATCATCGGCGGACAGTTCCCAACTGATAGTAATCGATTTCCCGGCGTCATCAGGGGTATCCTGGGCTTCGACCGAGACAACCGGCGCCGGGGCTTCGAGTTGGGGCGGAGTTTCAGCCACAACGACCGTGGTCGAGTCGACGGGAGCATCCTGTGCCCAGGCAGGCGATGCCGCGCCACATACAGGAAAGACCAGCAGGAACAGGGAGATGGACAACGCTTTTTTCATCATCAGCAGTTCCTGCACAAAAAAAATCCCCACCTGCTTTGAGGTGAGGTCCTATTCATCGACGAGACTGGGTTCCCGGACAATGACTTGTTCTGCGTTTCCCGTCTCTCATAACCGTCACTATTATCCCATCCCCATCCCGCACACTCACAAGTGATAGAATATACCCCCCGCATATACCGCCTGTCAAGGCAATTATTCCCCGGAGAACCAATCAACGGCGGCTCTGCTGGCCGCTGATCAGTGCGGTGCATTTATCGAAAAACCTGTTGACATCCGGCCCCGTGCCCGCTTGCTCTAGGGGAAAGGATAGAGCGCAACTGATGGCCGCGACACAAAAAATCGACGTCTACGAACAAGCCCTGGAGCTGGTCCGGCAACTTCATGCGGTGAACAAATATGAGGTGGATGAGGAGGTGGCCGAGTGGCTGGCCAGCGAATCGGAAATCAACGCTGATTCCCCCAGCGGGCAATTCAACAGGATCATCGGCAGAATTTACGAGGGCATGTTCAACGGCATTCAATCCATGCGGGAAATCGGGCCGGAATTGCTGTGGGGCCGCGCGCAGGACAAAGTCCGGGGCGAATCATATCATGCGCCGGACACTGCACAAAAGGAAAAAATACCGATCATCCACTGGCGGCTGCTGCGATTGTACTGGATGGTCCGGCTGGCCGCCGAGGAGTTGATCGAGCAAAAACCCCGCACCCGGCTGGGCAAAGTCTTAATCGAAGTCGAGCACGACCTGCGCGAGGCGTTTGTCGAAACAAAAGAAGGCGTCAAGCTCCCGCTGGCCATGCGCCGCAAGAAACAGTGGGACCTGCTGGCCGATTTCGGCATGGGGCTGACGGTCGACCAGATTTACGATCTGCGCCCGCCGCGCTATGTCATCCACTGGAACACCGGCGAAAAGTTGTGGCTGGGAATAATCGTCGGAATCGTGATCGGTTTCGTGCTGGGGGTAATGCTGCTGTGGCCGTCGGGGCAGTAGCGCTTGCGCTGCTCCTATAATTCTCCGTTGGCGTCGGTTTTAATGATGCTGAAATCAGCAGATGTGGCACCATGAGCGGTCATCCACCCGCTGATGATCAGACCACCATCGGGAGCTTCAATGACACCGGTGGCCCCATCACTTTCGGAATCACCGATGGTCCGTTCCCACAGGATCGTCGCAGTCGGACTTATTTTTGCCACGTACATATCGCTTTTGCCTGCGCCAAACGATTTAGTAGAACCAACAACAACAAAATTGCCATCCGAAACCGCAATGATCTTTGAAATCGCATCATCATTGCCGCCACCCAGATAGAGTTCGTTGCGTTTATTGCCCAACGAATCAATCCATATTACATAACCATCTTTCATTCCGAAATACGATGCCTGGGTCCATCCGGCAATTACGTAATCATCGATTCCATATTGAATCAGCGATTCGCCACTGTCATTGTAATAGTAGGCCCCCTGACCGTAATCTCTGCCCCACAAGTTTTTACCCTGCGCATCAGTCTTGGTAACAAACAAACCGACGCCAGCTATCATCAACCCGGTATCATGACACTGAATCACCGCATTGCCGCCATAGCCCGAATATTGCCTTTTCCAGGTTTCCTGTCCGATGGCATCAGTTTTGAACAAGAATGCTGCGGGGTTGCCTCCGACGGAGCCAGACAGAACATACCCACCGTCTGATGTTGCTGCGACAGATCGGCTGCCAGCCACCACCGTGGCACCGTCAACATAATGAAGGCGTTCCCAACCAATTGAACCGAAATCATCGATTCTGGCGATTACAACTCTGGTATCCCATACTAATCCCCCGCGTTCCCCCGATTCTCCGGCCGCGATATATCCACCATCCCATGCCGGGATTATTGAAAAGAGGTAATCGTCATAATCCGGTCCATGGCCAAAAACCCGTTCCCATGCCACTGTACCATCGGCGTTGACTTTAGTCGCGTAAAAATCAGAAGTCGACTGCGGTGAATAACTTGGACTCCAATAGGCAACGCCATTTGGAATTGTGCCGACCGCCACCGCGCCACCCTCAGGGGTTAAAGTAATTGAGCGTGCTGCTTTCCTGCCAGTGCCTCCGATAATAGTATACCAAGTATTGGATAACGTTGTTGTTTTCGCCTCTGCCACATTGGAAAGTCCAGACCAATTTCCCGAAGTATCCGCCGTCTTCAGCGCTAAAAAATAATTCAATCCTGGAGTTAATCCGATTATCTCAAATGATTCCGCTTCGTGTACAGGTTTCGCAGGCCGTAATCCTTCTGCCGGAATCCCCTCACTCCATGTATCATCTGTAATCGGTGACGTTGCATAGCGCATGTCGTATTGAGCTGCCTGCCCCAAAAGACTATCGTCACCCGACGCGTTCCAAATCAAGGTCACCGAATTATGGCTGACGGTTTGCGGGTACAGGTTCGTTATTGCTGCCGGAGGGATTGTGTCTGTTCCAGGTCGGGCGATTCCCAGCACATCATTCGAGAGAGGGGACCAATTCTGGACCTCATCCGCAGTTTTTATGGCAAAATGATAGGCGGTGTTTTTCGTCAAACCCGTTACCATGAGTGTTTCCGGGGAACCACTTGATAGAGGCAACGTAACACCGGGATAGGAATATAGTGCTCTGAAATTAGTTTCATTAATTACTGAAGTCGAGTATCGAAGATCGTATAAACTAGCCGTTCCCACATCGCCATCATCTCCCGGCGCCGTCCAACTCAAGGTCAGCGATGTCAATGATGAATCGATAATCCGCAAATCAATGATTGCCCCCGGCGGCGTCCGGTCGATGCTCGCTGTCCGCGCCGCCAGTACGTTGGACATCGTCGACCAGTTCAGCATTTCGTCGCCGGTTTTCAGGGCAATATAATATTCAGTTTCACTCTGCAAACCGGAAATCCTGATTGTGTCACCAGTTCCGGCGAACGATGGTTTCGGCAGATTTGGCGCGATTTGTGCATCGGGAAAATTCACTTCGTTCATCAGCCGGGGAGAATAACGAATATCATAAAACGACGCTCGTCCCAGCGTGTCGTCATCACCCGGCGCCGTCCAGATCAACAAAAGAGAAGTGCTCGTCGTATCCAGAACTCTCAGATCAGCAATCGGTCCCGGAGGCGTGGTATCGGCCGCCGTGGCGCCGATGATGACATTAGACATTGCCGACCAGTTCGGGACTTCATCGGCGGTTTTAATTGCAAAACAATAATTTTCGTTCGTGTCCAGGTCATAGAAAGTATACTGCTGCGTGCTGTCCGCCAGCCAGGGTGTCGGTGGATCGGCAACCTGTTTCGCATGAATAAAATATTCGTCGGTAATCAGCGTGGTCGGTGAATAACGGATATCATATGCTGCGGCAGTCCCCGCCGAGCCGTCATCGCCGGGCACGGTCCAGCTTAATTCAATGAAGGTATATCCGGCGTCAGTCACCCGCAAATCGGCAATTGCTGCCGGGGGGACAGTATCCAGGACAGCTTCTGTCGTGCCGGTGGCGATATTGGAGATCGCCGACCAGTTGGGCACTTCATCAGCCGCCTTGATCCCAAAATAATATGTTGTGTCCGGCAACAGCCCGAGGACCAGCATCGTCTCCGGCGTCCCCGCTTCCTGCGGGATCGGCAGACTGAACGGCTGCAGCGCCGAATCCCAGGTGGAATCGGTCAGGACGATGGAATGAAATCGGATATCATATTGGGCCGCCGTGCCGTTGGCGTCATCATCCCCGGGCGCGGTCCAGGTCAGCACCAGCGAACTGTCAGTGGGATTGATCGCCGCAAGATCGGTAATTTGTGCCGGGGGTGTGCTGTCGGGAATACCGGTGCCCTTGTCGGTTTTTTCCACGCCGCAGGACAAGACAAGCACGACGATCAAACCGGCGCCAATCAACGACTTTCGCAGTCGCATCCCCACCTCCCGCCGAGCGCAAGTGTCCGGCATTACTACGATTCACTAGTAATAATACTACATGAATCGGGGGTGTCAACAAAAATCCAGGCGCCGATTACTCGATTTCCAGCCGCCAGGGCAGCACATACCAAATACGTTCGTCATTCAACGCCGATATTTCAGCAGCCACATCGTCCGCCCGATAACCGAACAGCCAACCCGGCAACCGGATCGGCGGGGCGGCAAACCACGGGGCACGGGGCAGGAGTCTGACTTCGTAGTTATTGCGGTCGATCCCCGCCAGTTGCGCCGCCGAGGCGATGGCCCGCTGCAGCCCACCGTATTCATCGATTAAGCCGAGGTCCTTGGCCGCTTTGCCGGTCCAGACCCGGCCCTGCGCCGCGT
Source organism: Candidatus Zixiibacteriota bacterium (assembly GCA_020051695.1). Classification (GTDB taxonomy): domain Bacteria; phylum Zixibacteria; class MSB-5A5; order WJJR01; family JAJRUJ01; genus JAGVQM01. The sequence goes on from JAGVQM010000019.1 coordinate 61,713, forward strand.
GCTCAGTCTCTTCGTGCTCCAGCCGGCGGCCCTTCGCCACCACCTCGATGAAATTATCATATAACAGATGGACCTGTTGGCGCAGTATCTCTCGTTCCTGCTCGGAAAACGGCCTGCTCATGCTGTACATGTCGGCGTGCGCACCACGGGTGGAGGTTTCTTTGTCGATGCCGATTTTTTCGTACAACCCGGCCAGGTTGATTTTGCCGTAATACACGCCGATTGAACCGGTGATTGTCGCGGGCGAGGCAAAGACCGAATCAGCAGCGCAGCCGATATAGTAGCCGCCCGAGGCCGCGACATCGGCCATCGAAACGACCAGCGGCTTTTTGTCCCGGGCCAACTCCAGTTCGCGTTTGATCAGGTCGGCGGAGATGCCCGACCCGCCGGGCGAATTGATGCGCAGGACAATGGCCTTGACATCCCGGTCGTTGCGCGCCTCACGAAGGGCTGCAACCATGGTTTGTGCCCCCAGCACCTCGCCGGCCAACAGGTCATCACGGTCCGTACCCGGCAGCATCGTGCCCTCGGCAACGATCACGGCGACTTTGGGGATCGGTCCCCAGGCCGTGCGGTGGTATGACCGGTCGGCCAGCGCAGCAAAATCGACGCGCGCGGCCCCCCGGGAAATTTTATCCTCGATGATTTGGCCCAGCTCATCTTCGTAGGCAATCTGGTCGACCAGCCCGGCGCGCTCTGCGTCCACACTCACCAGCGGACCGCCGTCGATCAATTCCCGCACACGGTCCGGGGACAAGTCGCGGTCGGCGGCAACGGTCGTGACCAATTCCATAAAGATGTCGTCCAGCAGCGCTTCCCGGGCTTCACGGGCCGGTTCGGACAACGAGGTGCGGGAATATGTCTCGACCGCGCTTTTATATTCGCCCACCCGTTCGTATTCGAACTCGATGCCGAGCTTGTCCATCAAATCCGTATAGAACGTTGCCTCTGCGCGCAGACCATCGAGATTGACCGTCGACACCGGTGGGCAAACCAGCCAATCGGCCGCACACGCCAGGTAATACTCGCCGTCGGACGGCGACGAGGAAAAATACACGACGACCGGTTTGCCCTGGGACTGAATCTGCCGAATTGCCGTGCGCAGTTCATCCAGCCGCGCCCAGCCAACGTGCAGGTCATCCAAACGCAACAGCAGGCCGCGAACGGCCGGGTCGGCCGCGACTTTATCTAAAACGGTGAGGATTTCGTAATGCGTCCGAGGCCGGGAAACAAAAAAAAACGGGGAGATTGTTTCTCGGCCGGCGCCCCGCTCAGCGAAATATCGGCCACTTCCCGGCGCAGGTGCACTACCGAGCGGCGGCGCTCCTTGAACGATCCGGCAGCCAGCGTACCACGGAAAAACTTGCCGTCCCGGTCAAAGGCATTGTATGACGAGAGCATTAATTCGGCCAGGTTGAGTTGCACGCCCAGGCCGAATTTGTGGCTGCTCACGGATCCGCCATACAACGGTCGGCCTTTGTCGCCGTAATCGCCGCTGATGATCAGCCCGTCCACCAATTCCAGCCCGGCCGTAAGATGATAGGCGCCGTCGGCCAGCCGCTGCCCCGTGGACTGGTAATAATCGGCTCCGAGTACCAGCCGTTCATCAAACATGTTTACCGCCGCGGAATACGCATACACCCCGGCGGTACGCTCCCCGGCGTACGGCATATGGTTGGCGTTTTCCAAGCGTACGCCCAGCGAAAGGTGCTCACCGGGCCGCACCATCAGCGCGTAGGTCCAGAAATGCGCCTTGTCCTCGAGTACGTCATCGGAGGTGACCCAGCGATACGAGGCCCCCAGATAGATCCGGTCCTTGATTTCGCCGCCCCAGCCCAGCGTGTGGTGCCGGGCATCGGGTTCGCCGCCCGAACCCAGCCATTCGACCCCGAAAGCAAATCCGCTGCGCCCGACATAGATCAGGTCGTTGCCGGCAAGGTCGGAATCCGAATACGTATGTGCCACATACGTCCGCCAGTCGTTATCGGCGGCCAGTGTGCCGGGGTTGTACCGGAGCGCCCATAGTCCGTCGGCGGCAGCTACACTTTGATAGGGCAGCAGCACCCTCCGGTCGGGATAGACCATCTCGGCCGAGACAGATACCACCGCAGTCACAAGAATTCCGATAAGTACTGCACAGGCGACAGCTTGTTTCATGATCGCACCCTCCCCGTCGATCAGATGGAATCGCCCTCGTCTTTGGTCACCCGAGGATATGGTCCTCGCAGCATGATATCGCCGCGGTCGTCGATGGCGATGTCCAAAAGACCGCCTCCTTCACCGGCGACACCTTCCAGAGAGTACCGGTCGATCTGCGTAATCTTGAGCGGCAGTCCTCTGGTGCGGATCGATCCGCCGCCGGTCCTGCTGATCGATGATTGCACCACCGCGGAAAAACCTTCATGGGTCACTACGGTGACATCGGAGTTATCGGTACGAATCATCACATTGGCCCCCTGCCACCGGGCAATATCGAGATCCACCGGGGAATTGCGCGAGGTAATCCGTGAATTCCCGCCGGTCACTGTCCAATCGGAAATATTCACCGGCGCATCGTCGACCCGGATATCGACCGCTCCCTCAATTTTTGTAAAATCCAGTTGCCCTCGTTCCGACCGAACCTGCAATGGTTCGGAAAATCCGGTGAGATCTTTTAACGTCGTAACACCAAAATGGTTATTGATCTGTATCCGGCCCTGTGCGCCGGCCAGCGACAAGGCGCCGTACTCGGTCCGCAGGTCCGCCGCTTCGGTCACGCCCGTTACCTGGATGCCGCCGTACGTCCCGTGAATTTGTACTTCGCGGAGCGGCCCGGTAAGATCAAAGTCAAAAAATTCCGAATCACCACGGAAAATCCGTCCCGGCGGCAGCAATATCTCGAAAGCGACCGTCACGCCGATCTGACTGCCCTCCCACTCTGCGTCCCGGGGCGTGGTGATCCCGATGCGCAATACTTCCCGAACGACCTCAGTCTGCACCGTGATCGACTCCAGGATTCGCGCAGCGCGTTCGCCGCTGGAGAGATTGTAAAGATTTTTTTTGATTTCGATTTTGATGTCGTCGACATCGACATCGGTCCGCAGCCGTATCTCGCCGCGGATATTCTCGGGTGGTTTGAACTCGAGCATGGAAATATCGGCGGCGGGAATGCGGCGGATTTCGCTTGCGGCAAGGCCTTGCCGGCTTTCGGCGGTGTTGTCTTCGGCCTGCGCCAGGCCCGAAAGCATCACGACCAGACCGGCCAGCCGCAGTAGTCGAACAAGCTTAATCTCAAAGCGTTTTGTCATGATCTGCCCCTTGCCGGACCCGGATAGAGATACGGACGGCCGTCGTCATTGTTGCATCGGTGTTCCGCCATATCATTGCCTGCTATTCCTCCGTTCGGCCGCTTTCCCCGCCGTTTGCCGTATGGTTGAGCGCCGTGTCGGACTTGTGGACGTCGCCTGCTGCTCTCCGAATAGCTGATACAACAAAATCCCGGCGGCTACGGCACTGTTGAGCGATTCGACCGACGGCGCGGTCCGGATGTGCAATGATTGTGCGCCACACTCCCGCCAGACGTCTGACAGACCCTCGGTTTCCCCGCCGATGACCAGTGCGACCCGGGCTTGTTTCGCTACCGGGCCCGGCGCCGTGCCGGAATGCGCATCGGCCGTATAAATCATATACCGCTTTGCGCGCAGCAACCCGGCCAGTTCGGCGGTTTCGACAACCTGGACAATCGGCAACTGGAAGAGCCCCCCCATGGAAGACCGGACCACCTTTGGGTTATACATGTCCACCGTGCCCCGGCTGAGGCAGACACCCTCCATGCCGAATGCCGCCGCCGAGCGGAGAATTGCCCCCAGGTTGCCGGGATCGCGAACATGGTCCACGACCAGCAAGCGTCGGCCGGAAAGCAGCGCGGGGGATGGGTCCTGCGGCCGTTGCCGGGCCACGGCAAGAATGCCGGGAGGTTCAACGGTATCGGTCATTTCCTGTATATCATGCGGGGCGGCCACATATATTGCGATTTCCGGGCGATGGTATTTGTCGAAAATTAAACTGAACCGCTGCCGTGTTTCCGGGTCATCCCGCAAAATAACCGCCTCCAGCACCCACTCGGCGGCCAATGCCGCATCAAGCAGCCGAAAACCCTCGAGGAGAAACAATCCGGATTTGGCGCGGTTGTGGGCGCTGCGCAGCCGGGCCGCCTGTCGCCTGATTGTCTTGACCAGCGGCCGCCATCGATCCTGATCGATGAACTTCATGCCTTAGCGTACGCCCCGACGGGCCATCGGGCAAGCATTTTCCTGTTGCGACGAAGATACGGGACAAATTTTTCCATTTTTTTGGTCGACGGATGTTATGTTATACTGCAATGGTCAACATGTGCCAACGAATTAAATATCTCGGGCAGGCGGCTGTCGGCCGCCGGTTGCTGCTGATTATAGTTGTCTTGACCTGGCCGCCCGGAGTATCGGTCGCCGGCTGGCCCGGCGACAGCAGCATGGTTTTTGAAGCGCCGGGCATTTATGAGCGGCTGTATCGCAGCCATATCCAGTCGACAGACGGGGCGCCGACCCTGTCTTTGACCTTATCCGGAGGAGGCGCGAGAGGCCTGGCGCAAATCGGCGTGCTGCGTGCCATCGAAGAACGAGGGCTGGTCGTCACCGGCATTGCCGGGACGAGTCTCGGCGCCATCATCGGCGGGTTGTATGCAGCCGGTTATTCCGCGGAGGAGTTGGATTCACTCGTCCGCGTGGCCGATTGGAATTCTTTTTTTTCCGATACACCGCCGCGCACGCATTTGTTGCTGCCTCAGAAAGATGCCCGCTCTCGCGCCTTTCTGACGCTCCATTTTCGCGGGCTTAAACCCAATTTGCCGACGGCCATGACCGGCGGCCAGCCGCTGCTGCAACTACTGACGGAATTATGCCATGCGGCCGAATATCATGCGCGATCGGACTTCGATTCGCTGGCCATCCCCTTTCGCAGTGTCGCGACCGACCTGGTTTCCGGCCGGGCCATAATCCTGCGGCACGGTGACCTGGCGCTGAGTTTGCGGGCCGCCTCGGCGTTCCCACTGGCCCTCTCTCCGGTGCATCTGGATTCGATGATGCTGGTCGACGGTGGTTTGATCAGCCCCATTCCGGTATCATCCGCCCGCGAGTTCCCGGCCGACCTGGCGCTTGCGGTCAATACAACCTCAGAATTGGAATCGGCGGTCGCGCTGGAAAACATTTACAACGTGGCCAATCAATCGACCACCATCATGACCCGGCCGCAGTCCCAACAGGCGCTAACGCTGGCCGACGTGGTCATCGCGCCGCTGTTGCACGAGTACAACAACCTTGATTTTGACCGGGCCGATACGATCATTGCGCTGGGATACAGTGCAGCTTGCCGGGTTTTGGATTCACTACTGGCGTACTATCAACCACCGGCACAGGACTCGGCCGCCGGTGAACGCGATATCACCGTCGATTCTGTCGCCGTCTCCGGCTTGGATGAGACGGTCCTCGAACACCGCGAAATTATTGCCTATCTGCGGTCGCCGTCCGGCGACAAATTATCGCTTGAACGTCTGGAACATAAACTGCATCAGGTAATCGACAACGGCCAGGTGCGCCGCATAACACTGCAGGTTTCCGCCGATCCCCGGCCGACCATTGGCGAGATAACCATCTCCCCCTATCCCCGGCTGCGCGAGGTGGTCTTCGACGGCAACAGCGTGTTTCCCAATGCGGTGTTGGCCGCCGGCTTTTCCCCGCTGATCGGGCGTCTGGCCGACACACGACGGCTGGCCGAGGCACTTCGCAGTTGCCTGGAATTATATGAGGCGGAGGCCTACTCTCTGGTCGAAATCCGGGCTGCCGAACTCGACGATTCCACCGGGCGCCTGAGAGTGGTCATCGATGAAGGCCGGCTTTCCGGGCTGGAGGTTGCCGGCAATACCTCGGTTAAAGACTGGGTGATTACCCGCCATTTCCCGCTGCAGAAAGGCCGGTTGTTTAATTTTCGGGAATTTTTTCACGGATTGGAAGATTTGCACGCCACCGGGTTATTCAACAATGTTGGGGGCCGGATCGCCCGGGGGGCCGACGGGCCCATCGTCAAACTCAACGTTCGCGAAAAAGACTACGATATTGTGCGCTTCGGATTACGGCACGATTTGGAATACCAGACCGACGTGTTCGCCGAGGTTGTCAACAGCAACCTTCTGGGGCTGGGGAATGAAATTTACATACACGCGGGGTATTGCCCGCGCCGGGAACGATACGCCGCCGGTGTGCACGCCGACCGGATGTTCCGCACCTACCTTAACGCCGCTGTCCAGGCCTATCGGGAGATCCATGAACGGTACCGCTACGTGGACTACCATCGCCGCGGCTTTTTCGAGACGGCCCGGACAGGGTTGATGCTGACGGTGGGACATAACATCAAACGTTTTGCGGCATTCTCGGCCAATGTGCGGCTGGAGGATATTGTCCTCACCGAAGAGCCGCCGCTGCCGAATTCGCGCGCGCGTTTGCGGGCGATGGTATTCTCGGCGCAGTATGACGACCTTGACCGGTATCCTTTTTCCCGCCATGGCCGGAAGTTTGATTTGTCGGTGGAATTTGCCGATGATTTTGTCGGCGGCAATGTGGTGTATCGGAAGGCTTGCGCCCAGTTGGAAAACTGGTTGTCGCCCATCGGCCGGTTCACGATCGGCCAGCGGATAACTCTGGGGGTGGCCGACCGCGTTGTGCCGGATTACGAGCGTTTTGCGTTGGGGGGCCGCCAGTCGATGATGGGGTTGCACGACGATGAATTCCTCGGCGATAAGCTCATCCTCGGCAACCTCGATTGCCGGGTGCGGTTCTTTTCCCGCAGTTATATGAATTTCCGTCTTGATGTAGGTGGGGTCTGGGAGGACGGGGACGATGTCCGGCTGATTGACGATTTGCGAGTTGGCACCGGGGCCGGACCTTCATTTGATACTCCTTTGGGACCCTTGGAGTTGATGTGGGGGATTGCCGAGGACGATCTCACGAATTTCTATTTTAACTGGGGTTATGACTTCTAAGCCGGGCCGGCACCCGCCGATGGTATTGACACAGACGGCAGCCTGCAGGTAGATTGCCGGTCGGAACAGGCGGACGAATGCCCGCCGTGAAGAAAACAAAACGTTCTGCGGAACGTATCATATTGCGCCACAGGATGATGTTTTTTTCAGAGGAGGCCCGGTGAGCGATTTCAAGGCGGTTCAGCGTACACACACCTGCGGGGAATTACGAGCATCCGATGCCGGCAAAACCGTCCGGCTCAACGGCTGGCTGCACCGCTGGCGCGATCATGGCGGCCTGTTGTTCGTTGATGTACGTGATCGCTACGGCCTGACCCAGGTTGTTTTTCGGCCGGATATCCTGGACCGGGAAACCATGAAACTGGCCGGGCATGTCCGGGCCGAAACGGTCATCGCGGTGGAGGGCGTCGTCGGTTTGCGGCCGGAGGGAATGATCAACACGGAAATGCCCACCGGTGAAATCGAGGTGGTCGCCGGCAAACTGGCGGTACTCAATGAGTCCAAGACACCGCCCTTCGAAATCGCAGAGGAGACCACCGCCGCTGAGGAGCTGCGCCTGAGATACCGCTACCTGGACCTGCGGCGGAATTTCCTGAAAGACAAACTCATTCTGCGGCACAAAGTCTGCCTGGCCATCCGCAATTACCTGAGCGCCCGGGATTTTCTGGAAATTGAAACACCGCTGCTGATGCGTTCCACACCGGAAGGCGCACGGGACTATATCGTTCCGTCCCGGACAGCCAGGGGAAAATTTTATGCGCTGCCGCAGTCCCCGCAGTTATTGAAGCAAATGCTGATGATCTCCGGGTTCGATAAATATTTCCAGCTTGCGCGCTGTTTGCGCGACGAGGACCTGCGGGCCGATCGGCAGCCCGAACACACGCAGATCGATATGGAAATGAGTTTCGTGACCATGGACGATATCTTTGCGGTGATCGAGGGGCTGATGCAGCACCTGTTTAAGGAAATCCTCGGCATAGATCTGGTGATCCCGTTTCCCCGTCTGACTTACGCCGAGGCGATGTCGCGCTATGGAATCGACAAGCCGGACACACGCTACGGGCTGACCATCACCGACCTGTCGGACATCGTCGCCGGCTGCGGATTCAAAGTCTTTGCCGAGATTGTCGCCGCGGGCAAGACCGTCAAAGCCATTTGTGCTCCGGGGCAGGCCGGGCTGTCCCGCAAACAGGTCGGACAATGGGAGGAAACTGCCAAAAGCGCCGGGGCGAAGGGTCTGGCTTATATTTTGTATGGGGCGGATGGCCCTCGGTCGTCGATTGCAAAATTCCTCGGCCCAGAAATCATGCAGCAGATTGCCTCGGCGACTGCGGCAACGACCGGCGATGCCGTGTTTATCGTCGCGGACGATAAGACCGTCTGCGAGGGAGTCCTGGGGCGGCTGCGCATCGAGATGGCCCGGGAATGGGGTCTGGCCGACCCCCGGCGGTTCGAGTTCCTCTGGGTCCACGCTTTCCCGCTATTCGAATATAATCCCGAGATCGGGCGTTTCGATGCGATGCATAATATCGTGACTTCTCCGTATGCCGAGGACCTGGCGCTGCTGGAGGAGGGCCGGTCGACACCGCTGGCGGCTGTCGACCCACATCACCCGTGGGCCCGCGTGCGCGCCAACCAGTATGATTTGGTGCTTAACGGGACGGAGATCGCCTCGGGTGGCATCCGCAACCACCGGCGGGATATTCAACAACAGATCCTCAATATCCTTGGGATCGATGATGAACGCGCCGAGCGGATGTTCGGCTTTCTGCTGGAGGCCCTGGAATACGGCGCGCCGCCGCATGGGGGGATCGCTCCGGGGCTGGACCGCCTCGTGGCGGTCATGACCGGTTCCGATTCCATCCGCGATGTCATCGCCTTCCCCAAGACAACTGCCGCGCAATCGCTGATGGACGGCGCCCCGGCGGAAATCGACGACAAACAATTGCATGAATTGGGCCTGGCAATCGTCGATAAAAAATAAAAAGGACGAATTCGTGGACCAGAACCAACAAACCCCGGCTGCATCTACCGACGAGACCTCGCGCGCGTTTTCTATTGCCGGCGTCGATCCGAGGATTCTCTCCGGGCCGAACGAGGCGTTTTACCCCCTGATTGAGACGCAGTTCAATGTCCGGCTGACCGCTCGGGGGGACGAGTTGCTGGTCTTCGGCCCCAAGCAGAATGTCGGCCGCGTCGGCGCGCTGTTTGCTGATTTAATCGAGCATATCAAACGCACCGGTGAGTTGTCTGAGCGCTACTTGTTCTACGCGATGACCATCGTCAATGAAGACGGCCGCGGACCATCCGAAAAACTGGAAGTCTCCACGTCCCTGGCCGGCATCGGCACGCGGCAGATCAAGCCCAAGACGCTGGGGCAAAAGGCCTACCTGGAAGCCATCGAAAATTTCGACATTACCGTGGCCATCGGTCCGGCGGGCACGGGCAAGACATACCTGGCGGTGGCGATGGCCGTGGCCGAGTTGAAGCACAAGCTGGTCAACCGGCTGATCTTCGCCCGCCCCGCTGTCGAAGCGGGGGAGTCGCTGGGCTTTCTTCCCGGCGATATTCGGGCCAAAGTCGATCCCTATCTGCGGCCGATCTATGACGCCTTGCATGATATGGTGACCGCCGAACGCATCCGGAACCTGATCGAAGACCGCGTCATTGAAATCGTGCCGCTGGCGTTCATGCGGGGGCGGACATTGAACCGCGCCTTTATTATTCTGGACGAGGCACAAAACGCCACCGGCGCCCAGATGAAAATGTTTCTTACCCGTCTGGGAAATAACTCCAAGGCCGTGGTCACCGGAGACGTTACGCAGATCGACCTGGAGGATAAATCGCAGTCGGGGCTGGTGCTGGCCCCCGGTATCCTGCAAGGTATACCGGGCATCTCGTTTATCGAACTGACCGAACGGGATGTCGTGCGCCATAAACTCGTGGCCCGCATTATTCGGGCGTATGAGAATTGGGAAAATAAGAAAACCGGGAAGTAAGCAGGTACACTACCGGCGGGCAGGTCGGGGTTTCGATAGTGGAGGTTGTTTCAGGGACGCGCTGGCCGTCCCGCGTCATGTCGCAATGGTTGCTTAAATTCAGGCGGCGGCTGGCAGTGGCCAACCGTGAACGTTTTGCCCGTTGGGCGAAAACACCGCGTTACCGTACGATGCGCTTCGCGGTCGGTTTGGCGCAGGGCGCGGGGCTGGTCCTGCTGGCCCTGTTCCTCTATCCCGCAGCGGAGTTGTTCGCCCCCCAGGACTGGCCGGATGTCGGCGACGTGGCCACTGAAGACATCGTGGCTTCGGTGAATTTCCCCATTAATAAAAGCCCCGAAGAACTGGCCGAGGAACAACGGCAGGCCGAAGCGAACTCGCCGCTGTATCTGCGCTATGACCGCGCGCCGGTCGACTCGGTGCTGGACGAACTGAGGGATTTCTTCAACCGCCTGGACTCGTTGTCGGCGACCTCGTTGTCGAGCCAGTCCCTGGCCCGCCGCCTGCAGCGCGATTTCCCCTGGCTGAACCTGGACCAGCCCGAGGCGCACATCCGGGAATGGTCCGCGTTGCGGGCGCATTTGCAGGACATTTTGCGCGGGTTCTATGTGGCCGGCATTTTCCCCAACCGGCAATACCTGCCGTTCTCGGAGAATATTTTTGTGCTGGTCATGAAGCCCGGCGGGGAAATACCGCTGAAAAAAGACCAGATCCTCGATGTGGATATGGCCCGGCGGTTATTGCGGGCGGAAATCCTGGAAGTACCCGAGGTCGCCGAGGAGACTAAGGAAAGTCTGGCGGATTTCGCCGCGCAGTTTATCGTCGCCAACCTCGAATTCGATCCGGCGATCACCGAAGCCCGGCGGGAACAGGCCGTGTCCGAGATCAAGCCGATCAAAATGAAATTTTTCGCCGGTGAACGGATCGTCCGTAAAAACCAGCGGGTGACCGCCGAACATGTCGAACGTCTGCGGGCCCTGTCCGAGTATCATGTCCGCCAGGCCCGCCATGAAAATCCGCTGGCCTTTGCCATGCCGATCGTGGCGCGCTTTGTCCTGATCGGCTTGTGTATTGCCGGAATGGGTGTTTACCTGGTGTATTTCCAGCGGCAGGAAGTCAAACGGATCAGTTCGCTTTTGGCCCTCGGACTGATCTGGGCCGGCATGATTTTGGCGACCTTTGCCATTTCGCGCGCCGGGTTGTCGGAGTATCTCATCCCGATTGCCGTGTCTTCCATTTTAGTGACCATCCTGTTCAACCTGAGCATGGGCATTTTCAACACAATTTGTCTGTCGGTCCTGCTGGGCGTCCTCGGCGGCTTCGACTTTTCCCTGACCTTTGTCAACCTGGCCGCGGGTATGGTGACGGCTTATTCGGTGCGCCGCGTACACCACCGCTATGACTTCTACCGTCCCGTGCTGTATGGAGCGGTGACCTATGTCGTGTTGATTTACCTGTTGGAAACGCTCCGGTTTCAGGATACGGGGGCGATCCTCGCCTCCTGCGGTATCGGGGTCCTGAATGCCTTTTTCTCGGCGATCCTGTGTATCGGGTTGCTGCCCGTGTTCGAAAGTCTGTTCGGTTTTACCACCGATTTGACGCTGCTGGAGTTGTCGGATTTGAATCACCCGCTGTTGCGGCGGCTGGCACTGGAAGCCCCCGGCACCTATCATCATTCGTTGATCATCGGCACGCTGGCCGAAGCCGCCGCCGAATCAATCGGCGCCAACTCGCTGCTGGCCCGGGTCGGTTCTTATTTCCATGATGTCGGCAAAATTGAAAAACCCGAATATTTCATCGAAAACCAGACGATCGCCCGCAGCCGGCATGACAAACTCACGCCCTCGATGAGCGCGCTGATCCTGGAATCACATGTCAAGCTCGGCCGGGACCTCGCTTTGGAATACGACATCCCGGATAAAATTATCGACTTCATCGAGCAGCATCACGGCACCACGACCATGGATTTTTTCCTGAATAAGGCACGCAGGCAATCGCCGGATGATCTGGTACCGGATGAGGAATTCCGTTATCCGGGTCCCAAACCGCAATCCCGGGAGACGGCAATCCTGATGCTGGCCGATTCTGCCGAAGCGGTCAGCCGCACGCTGGATAATCCGAAACCCAGCCGAATGCGGACCGCCATCCATAGCGTCGTGCGCGATAAATTTGAAGCCGGGCAGCTCGATGAATGTGACCTGACCTTGAAAGACCTCGGAAAAATCGAGGCCGGTTTTATGCATCGCCTACAGGGGGTCTTTCACAAACGCGTGGAGTATCCGGGGAAAGAGGCGGAGAAAACCACATGAACCCGTCAATTACCCTGACGAACCGTCATCCCCGGTTGCGCCCCGCCCACCGGCCCCTGGAAATGTTGGCCCGCCGGGTTTTTGCCGGCGAACACAAGCGGGGGACAGCCGATGTCATCCTCATCGGCTCGGCATTGCTGCATTCCCTGAACCGGCGGTTTCTTCAGCACGACCGGACCACCGACGTTTTGTCCTTTCCCTTCGGCGCCGCGGGCAAGCCCGACAGCTCCGGGTACTGGGGTGAGGTGTATATCAATCTCGATTTGGTCAACACTGACGCAAAAAACAACAACACGACCCTGAAAGAAGCCCTCGCCTGGCGGATGGTCCATGGCTTGCTGCACCTGTTCGGTTATGATCATCGGACAAAAGACGAGATCGTTCTCCTGGCCGGCCGTGAACGGCGCTACCTGAAGGCGGCCGGATTTTCCTATTCCGGATGGGAGTCCGAACACAGCTCGCCGCGGCGCCAAGTGTTAGCACAATGATGATCATCGGTCTTTCACTGGCAGTGATGGCGGCCCTGATTGTAACTTCACGGCTGGCGGCAATCTATTCCTCGCAGTTGTTCTCGTCATCAAGTGAGCTCCTCACCGAACGGAACGATCTCACCGACCGGCAGCGCCGGTTTATCGAGGAGATCAACCGTCGTCCGCACGACCTGGTGTTTACCGCAGGACTGTTCAAATCACTGGCCTTAGTCGCCGGTTCACTGCTTACGGTGTTCCTGGTCGTCAACGGCGGAGTGTTCGGCGGGTGGGTGACGATACTATCTGCCGGGGCCGGGGCCATCACGTTCTGGTTTGTCTTTACCCTGATCGTGGATATCATGCCGCCGCCGAGCGAATCGGACACGCGGCAGGTCCGGGCCCGTCTGGGCTTGTTGGCGGTGATTTACCACGGCTTCCGCCCCCTGCGCCGGCTGGCCGGCGCCTCCCGCGCCCGGTATGCCGAAGAGCGGCGGGACGAGGAGAAAAAGGAGGAAATCGTTGAACGCGCCATCGAAACGCTGGCCGAGGGCATCGGGACCGACGAGCCGATTATTGAGGAAGATGAACGGCAGATGATCCAGCAGATTTTCCGGCTGGATACCACGGAGGTTAAGGAAGTCATGGTCCCGCGGATCAATATTATTGCAGTCGAACCGGAGACCACGCTGGACCGCCTGCGCGAAATTGTCCGCACCGGCGGACACTCGCGTATCCCCGTGTATAAGGGAGATCTGGATACCATTCTGGGGATCGTGCATGTGAAAGATATTTTTTGCGGGAAGCCGGTTTCCCGTGAGCAGTTCGATTTGCGCAAGTACATCCGCCGCCCGCTGATTGTTCCCGAAACGCAGAAAATCGACCGCCTGCTCGAGGAATTCCGCCGCAAGCGCAACCATCTGGCCATTGTGGTCGATGAGTACGGCGGCACCGCCGGGCTGGTCTCCCTGGAAGACATCATCGAGGAGATCGTCGGCGAAATCGAGGACGAGCACGATTACCTCGAACCGGCGATCGTCACCAACGACGACGGGACAGTCCTCGTTTCCGGGCAGGTATCATTGGAGGAAATCACCGATCATTTTGAGTTGAAACCGTTCTCTGAGGAATTCGAGACCGTGGGCGGTCTGATTTATGATATCGTCGGCGGCGTCCCCGAACCGGGAAAAGTCATCAACAAACCGCCATTGCGCTTCATTGTGGCCCGGATCGACGGCCAGCGGATTGCCGAGATCAGGGTCGAACGCCTGCCCGAGGGTAACGGACACTGATCTTCCCCACGGCGGCGAAACCGACACCCGGTCTGTGAGAGATTCTTCTTTCCCGCCATGGGTATTTTTTGACATTTCCCGACGGCAAAAAAACCGATGCGCCGCGGCGGTTTTCGCCGTATTCTGGTGATTAGAACATAAACGGGCGGGTAAAGACGATGCCGATGTTTGAATACCGCTGTGGCGAATGTGGCCGCAATTTCGAAGAACTGGTCCTGTCCCCCTCGGCCGAACGGATAGTCCGCTGTCCGGGTTGCGGGTCGGCCCGAATTCAGAAAAAAATGTCCTGCTTTTCCGGAGTGTCCGGCGTGACCGGCTCCGGGGAGGCCGCGCCTGCGCCGCCGAGTTGCGGGTATAGTTGACGGGCGTAAGCGGCGGCCGTGCGCCGTCATTGCCCGGACCGGGGGTAGCAGAATCCGGTTGTCAAAGCGACGAATCGGAAATATCCGGGATATGAACGTCCCTCCGCGACAGTCATCTCGCGCAACCTCCGGCGGGGCAAAATCATTGCAGACTGACTTGTTCTACCCTGATTTGCGGCGGCTACCTGGGACTTCGGAACTAGCCTTGCTCTTTAACCGTCTCAACGAAAAGCACTTCGATAATAAATTACCCCCGGCGCAGGTATCCTGGTCCACCCGGCTGCGCATTGCCGGGAACTGCCGTCCGGACAGCCGGGAAATCCGCCTGTCGGTCAGTTATCACATTCATTTCCCCGAGGAAGTCGAACACACCCTGCTGCATGAGATGCTGCATCTAATTTATCCCACGCACGATGCGGCTTTCAAGCGCGCGGCGGAGAAACTCGGTGTGTCAATAAATTGCCGGGAATACCCCGGGGTACACCCCCGCAGCCGGTTTGTATACATCTGTCCGGGGTGCCGAACCGTGTACCACCGGCAAAAACGCGGCAATATTTCCTGCGGCAAATGTTCGGGTAACGGGTACGATCCCCGGTTCAAGCTGGTGCTCCAAAAATCACCGCCCCGCACACCCCGGGTGCGGCCGACCAGTTGACAAATCGCAAAAAAATCGTATATATCTAGGCCTTTTGTGGCGGTGTAGCTCAGCTGGCTAGAGCAGCGGAATCATAATCCGCGTGTCCGGGGTTCGAATCCCTGCACCGCTACTTTCTGTAATCGATTTATTCGCGACCTGTGTTGGATTGCACCACCATATCTTCCTCGCGAAACCGCATCTGTTGTCATCGCCACGAGGTTTGGTCAGTTAGTCTCCCGGCGCACTGGACAACAAGGCAGCTGGCGTTGAGCTGTCATAGTCCCAATACTGATTTATTCTTCAGTTTTCGTGCGCTTCCCGAATAACACGTATAATACCGGCAGAACGAGTAACGTCAGTCCGGTAGATGACACGATCCCCCCAACCACCACGGTGGCCAGCGGACGCTGCACTTCTGCGCCGACACCTGACGAGATCGCCATCGGCACAAATCCCAAGGCAGCCACGAGTGCCGTAATGAGTACAGGACGCAAGCGTGTTACCGCACTTTCCCGCACGGCACTTTCAATATCCAGCCCTTCCGACCGCAGTCGCTTGATTGTTGAAACCAGTACCAGCCCGTTCAGTACTGCAATGCCGGATAGAGCAATGAAACCGACGCCGGCCGAAATGGAAAATGGCATGCCGCGCACCGCGAGGGTCACCACACCGCCCACCGCCGCGAGCGGGACGCCCGAGAAAATGAGCAGGGCATCCCTGGCCGATTTATAGGTCCAGAAGAGAAGTCCGAAAATCAGCGCCAACGCGAGAGGCACCACCATCGCAAGCCGCAAACGGGCACGTTCGAGGTTCTCAAATTGTCCACCGAGTCGAATGAAATATCCGGCCGGCAACGAGATCTCGGCATCCAGCCGACGACGGAGCTCTTTCACGAAAGACCCGATATCTCGGCCTCGTACATTACATTGTACGACGATGCGGCGCTTACTCCATTCCCGAGTGATTGTCGATGGTCCCTCATCCAACGCGGCGGTCGTCACCTGATCAAGACTTACGATGCTGCCTGTGCCCGAGGTCAGGAACACTTGATCGATATCTTCCGGTCCTTTGATTTGTGTCGTATCCACTTGCACGACCAACTCAAATCGGCGCTGTCCTTCGAAAACATCGCCGACGGCCAAACCGCCAATGCTTTCAATGGCCATCAGCACATCTCGTGCCGACAGGCCGAACCGTGCCAAGCGCTGCCGATCCACCGCCAGCCGAAGCTGCGGTTGTCCCGTTACTTGTTCGACGGAAACATCCGCCGCACCGGATATTTGTTTTGCTACTGCAGCAATCTGTTCTCCTTTTTCCACCAGGACCGCCAAATCGTCCCCGAACAGTTTGATGCCGATATCCGATCGAATGCCGGCGATCATTTCGTTCACCCGCATCTCGATCGGTTGTGTGAAGATCCGATTCTGTCCGGGAAGGTCGGCCAGCTCGGCATCCATGGCTGCTGTCAACTCCTCCTGAGTACCCGCTTTCGTCCACTGCTCTGTCGGCTTTAAAGAAATAAACATATCCGACAGCTCCAGTCCCATGGGATCGGTCGACAGCTCGGCCGTGCCGGTCCTGGTCCAGATTCGCTCGATCTCGTCCGGGAATGCCTCGAGTAGATTTCGCTCGATTCGCGTATTGTATTCAACTGTTTGCTCCAGCGAGATGCCGGCCAAACGAACCAGATTAATGACGATCGTCCCTTCTCTCAGTCGCGGCACAAACTCAGAGCCCAGACGACTGAACAGCAATGCGCCGGAGGCAACCAGGATCAGGGCCAGCACCAGGACCACCCGTTTGAAGCGCAGTCCCCAGTCCAGCACCGGCTCATACACATGGCGCAGTCCGCGGACGAGCACCGGCTCCCGCTTCCGTGCGGTGCCGGTTAGAAAACTGCCGATCAAGGCCGGAATGACAGTGAAGGAGAGGATCAGTGATCCGGTGAGCACAAACACCACCGTCAGCGCCATGGGTTGAAAAAGCTTGCCCTCCACCCCCTGCAGCGTCAGAATAGGCAGATAGACGGTGATGATAATCAGTTCGCCGAATAACGTCGGTTTTCGCACCTCCAGGATTGCTTCACGAATGACCTGCAGCCGGTCGGATGACCCATCTGCCTGTGAAAGCCGCCGGACGGAGTTTTCCACCTGAATGACGGCATTATCAACTGCCAAGCCGAAATCGATTGCTCCGAGACTCATCAGGCTGCCGACGATACCCACGCGCGACATAAGATCAAGAGCGAACAACATCGACAGCGGAATCGCCGAGGCCACAATCAACCCGGCCCGAAAATTCCCCAGAGAGATAAACAAAATGACGACGACGAGAAGCGCACCATAGAGGAGGTTATGGGTAACCGTCGAAAGGACTTTGTCGACCAACTTCGTCCGCTCATAGACGGTGATTGTCCGAATGCTGTCAGGCAATGCGCCCGTAGCTTCACCCAGGCGCTCAGCAAGACGATCGGTCACCTCCGGGGGATTCTCTCCGGTGATCATGAAGCCCAGGCCGAGTACGGCCTCACCCTGTCCCTGAAACGTCGTCGCCCCCCGGCGCGATTCGTGTCCGATAACGACGTCGGCAATATCCCGGACGAATATTGGAATGCCTTCAGGACTCGCGATAACGATGTTTTCCACATCGGCAATTGTTTCGACAATGCCGATTCCCCTGACCAGAGCCAGTTCGCCGCCGCGAACAATCTGCCCGCCGGGCACGTTGCCCAGCTCCTGTTTGAGTGAGGAAACAAGCTCATTGAGGGATAGGTTGTACGCTGCCATCCTGATGGGATCGAATAAAATAAGATATTGTTTTTCGAACCCACCCCAACTATTGACTTCCGCCACGCCTCGGACTGCATGCAATTGCGGTTCGATCAGCCAATCTTGAACTGTACGCGGTTCAGTAAGGTCGGCTGTCCGGCCCACAACCAGGTAATGGAAGATTTCGCCAAGGCCGGTAGAAACCGGCCCCAGTTGCGGCACGGCAACACCATCCGGTAGTTCTGCCGTCGATAACCGCTCACTGACTTGTTGGCGCGCAATATAGAGATCTGTGCCGTCCTCAAAGATGGTCGTCACCTGACAAAGTCCGTATTTTGTGATTGAACGCACTTCGGCAAGGCCGGTTAAACCGGTAAGCGTCTGTTCGACTGGATACGTCACCAGTCGTTCGAGATCTTCCGGCGCCCATCCAGGGGCGGAGACATTGACTTGCACAAGGACCGGCGTGGTATCCGGAAACGCATCGAATGGCATATTCCACAGTGCGATCATGCCGAAAATGCAGAATACACCTCCCAAAGCCAATACAGCATACCTGTACCGCAGTGTAAATTCGACCAATCGTCGCAGCATGGCTCACCTCAACCGGCAGGCTCGATCCCGCAACAACCGGCACCGATGCTTGTCTTCTTCAGTTCAGTTTTCAGGAGGAATGATCCGTCGACAACTATCTCTTCGCCCGGCTGGAGACCTGCGATCACCTGGTAATGTGACCCCCGTCCGTCGGCAAGTTGCACTTTTCGCGGGCGATAGCGCTGAACGGACTCCTTGACAAAAACAACGTTGCAACAACCTTCCCACTGGACTGCATCTTTTGGTATCAGGGCGGTCTGTCCGTTCCGGGCATGAGTGATTGCCACACGGCCAAACTCCCCGGCCTGCAGCGGACGTGTTGGACCGATAATGCCGGCCCGCACTGTTCCGGTACGGGTGTGGGAATCAAGAAAAGGAGATACCCAAATCACCTTTCCCCCCACACGGTCCAATCCCCATCCGTCTGAGGCAAAAGACAGGAGTTGCCCCACGGAAACGGCCTTGATTTGTTCTTTGGTCAGTTGGGCTTCGATCCACATCGCGGAGGGGTCCACCAGTACCGCAAGGGCTCGGCCTCCCTCGAGCAGTTCACCCGGTTGCGCAATTCGCTGCGCAACCAAACCGTCGCCGGGTGCGCGCAAGGCAAATGTATGCGAAATGGTCCCGGTCTCGATCAACGCATCTATATCCTGGTCACTGATTCCCGTTGAAAGCAGCAGTCCTCGCGCACCTGTAAATTCGGCATGAGCCCGTTCGGCAAGCGCGGCCTGACGTTCATAATCACTCTCACTGACCAGGCGCCGGGCTTTCAGCTCCTCGTGGCGGTCCAGCTCATGCTGCTGTACCTGGTACTCGACGTGGGTCGACAATAATTTGGCCTGCAACTCCGGCATTTCCGAAGACTGCACTATCGCCAAGATATCGCCCTGCCGCACGACTTCGCCCGGAGAAATCTGCCAGCGAACGACGAGTACCGGGATTGCCGTGGCTATGACGGTTTTATTGCTCTCATCGAACACGACCTCTGCCGGAGCTTCCAGCACGGATTCATAAGGAGCTGCGACGACTTGTTGAATTGAGATACCCGATTTTTCGGCAGTCCTTGCTGACGCGAATTGAATGAGAGCGCCATCGGTGGCGCATACAGCCGCATTCGGCCGAAAAAACAATGATACCGTAATTGCCGTATCGGCCGATTCCGGTGAGCGTGGATGCGGAATTACCTCTGGTGGGAACGTGAGATTCGGATTACACAAACGGCAGTGCGACTCGGGCACGCCGTGGTCGGCGCACCAATCTCCCGATGCCATAAACGTGCCGATCAGGGCAGGGTTGCACTGGGTGCATACGGATTCAGGAACGCGATGTTCCACGCACCAGTCTAGTCCCCCCGCATTTGCCGTGATGACTGAGTCCCGATTCGTTAAGGCGGTGTCCGCGTGAATGACGTCACGCCTGACCGATACTACTGCTGTCGTGATTACAATTCCGACAACCAGCATTGAAGTACCAAAGAACAATATGTGCGATTTCATACTCGAAACTCCTTATGTCGCCAATTCCCGGATTCAGCCGGTGGTCCACCACGAGAATGGCGCAATTCAAACCACGTCGCGGAAAATCTCGATGAGAATAATAAATTGTCTGCGGCCGCCAGAGTATGCGGGCCGCAGAAATGTATCAAGCAAGAGCTTGGGGGGGACGGTCGACCCGATCAAACCATTCCTGTTCGAGCACAAAAGCAGGGGGCGGTTGAACATAGGGCAGGACGATCAAAGCTGAAGCATAATCCGGATCGATCGACAGGCTGACTGCCACGTAATACGCGCAACTTACACAGTGGCATGTTGTTTGGCAGTTTTCACAACATCCGTCATCGCTGTTTCCGGACGCTATATCGCCTATTCCTGACTGTACGAAAGCTGCCAGGACAATAAAAAACGTCAGACCAAATAAGAAATAATGCCGGCCTGGTCGAATGCTGGTCAGATCCATCGGCTCTTAAACACTTAATCTCGAAATTGGCGCATTTCCATTGTGGACTATAAATATCACCTTTCTCTTAGAATACGCCGATAACCAGGGCTGTGTTGGCCGGAAAAACCGATTCTCTGACCGGCTCCTCCCTAACTCAGCGGAGGCTTGTTCAGTGTCCGGGGTTCGAATCCCTGCACCGCTACTTTTTTTGCTTCAAAACGACAGGCGCTATTCAATTCCTATGATAGTCACGCCCATGCCATCTCGCCGCCAGGTATCCAGAGGCGGTGCGGTGCCTTCGGTCTCAAAGACCGGGCACTGCGTCGCGCAGTTCGATCCACAGTTTGTCGTGCCATAGTATGCAGTATTTTCAGGTCCGCTGATCACTTCCATGGCGAATGTTACCACGCTTCCCGGAGTAATGGCCGGCCCTGGAAATAGGAAGCTGGTCGTTACATTGGCGTCAACGTCGTCGGTAAGCGTCACCGTGGTCAGACTGCGCCCAATCAACGGACCGTCATAGGTCTCGCTACGAACGGTCATCGCAATCGTGTATTCCCCGGCGACCTGCGCCGAAACAAACAAGTCAACCTGAATCAATTTGCTGCCGGGATAACTCTCGGTATAAAATCCCCGCCTCAGGTGGTCGCCGCTGGTATTGGGCGGGCAATTAATAAGCGTGTCCGGCACGAATGACGCAAACACTGTACCACTTGCCACATTGGAAACTTTTGACCAGGAACCACCAGGCAGTCTCGCTTTCAGCGCAAAATAGTAGCTCCCGGCGCCCCCGACATTCACCGTCATCGTTTCCGTTTCACCCGGTGCCTGCGGCACGGGTTCACCGGCCACGGACGCAGCTGTCTCCCACGTTTCTTCGGTTAACGGAGCCGTCGTGTAGCGCAGGTCGTATTCCGTCGCAGTGCCCTGCGTCCCTCCTGCCCAGGGTGACGTCCAACGCAAAACCATTGTATTCGCCGTCGCACTGACGCAGTGTAAATCACTCACCCCCGCCGGCGGTGGAACCGTTGTCGGGCAAATCACATTCGAAAGTACGGACCAGTTATTGGCATCATCGACGGTCTTGATTCCGAAACAATAGGTAGTGCCTTCCACCAGTCCGGTCACGGTCATCGTTTCCGCATTGCCGGATACGTGCGGAGCAGGCTCGCCCGCGGCTTGAGTCGCCGCATTCCAGTTGCCTTCAGTGAGTGACGTACCGGCATACCGAACGTCGTATGCCGCGGCGGTTCCGGTCGTAGTGTCATCACCCGGGGCGGTCCAGGTGAGCGTAATCGAAGTCCCAATCGAATCCGTGCACGCCAGGTCGCTGATCATCGCCGGCGGCGTACTTTCACTCGGGGCAGTGGATTCATCGTTTCCGCAAGACATGCCAGACACAACTCCGGCAATGACGATGAGATGAAGCACCCTGATCGACATCGATACCTCCCGGTGGATGTTCACGTCGATAAAACGAAACTCTGCTCTTTTCCCAATATACCCCACACTGAGCAGGGGGCAAGATTACAAATGTCAGTGAATTTCGCCAAAATTGCCAAGAACTATCCACCCGTATCCCGGGTTCGAATCCCGGCACCGCTGTTTTTTGTACATCGGCAGTGTCGTAGTTGGTACTTCGGCCGGGATTATTCAAGCGGCACGGGACCTGGGTGAGATGTTTACTCTTATCACTTACGCTCACTCCGTCGGGCCACGTCTTCCATCAGATCGAGTTGTACTTTCTGGATCTCCAGCAAGCGCTGCCACGAATGGTTCATCAATTGATCGAGCTTGACATGCAATTGCCGGATTTCGATTTCCGCCTTTAAATTCACCTGGTAGTCGTGCTCAGCGCGCAGGCGGTCCTTGGCTTCCTGGCGGTTCTGGCTCATCATGATAATCGGCGCCTGGAGTGCGGCCAGACAGGACAGGATCAAATTGAGCAGGATGAAGGGATACGGATCGTACGGCCGTTGCAGCAAGACATAGGAGTTTATGACAATCCATACACCCAAAATCAATCCAAACAAAATAATGAAGCGCCAACTCCCGCCGAACGCGGCCACTTTGTCGGCCAGGCGCTGACCGACGGACAACTCCTGGTCGAATTCGGGGTTGATGTTTCGCGCCAGGACCTCATGCTCTCGCAGGTTTTCAATCACGGCGTTTTCCGTCGCGGTCAGTTCTCCGCGTTGCGCCTCCAGCGCCTGTTCGACATACGTGGTGCGGTACTGGTTGAGGCAGGACAGGCAGATGATGGGTTTCGCGTCCCAGTCGGGATGTTGCTGATGAATGAGTTCTCCGACAGGACCATGCACCATATCCGCCGGTCGCCCCTCTCGCATCGGTTTGGTATGCTCGCAGATCGGGCACACAAAGGAATTCTGTTCGCTTGTAGTCATCCGGCCATTTCCCTTTGGGCAAAGTGTATTAATTTATCAGCCAAATCTTAAAATTCAGAGCCGTGGCGAACCCGACCCACAACACATAGGGTATAAAGAGTATGCCCGCCGGTCTATTTATTCTCCAGAAGAGCAACGTGGTGGCGCCAACGAGCAGCAACAGCCCAAGGATATCAACCAGAGCTGAACCGATTGACTGCCTGCCGAAAAACGACCATGACCACAGACCATTGAGCAGCAGCTGCAATACATAGAACGAAAGCGAGATCCCCGCCGCTCGTCCGCGATAATCCCGCCACACCAGCCACGCGGCAACCGCCATCGACGCATATAAAAATGTCCAGACCGGCGCAAAAATCCATCCCGGCGGCGTCCACTCCGGTTTGGCCAGCGAGCGATACCACTCACCCGGCTGGAATTGCGCACCGAAAGCCGCAACGAGAAAGGTGAGCAAAAGCCAGAATAACAAACCGAGGACGGTCCGCGCGCGCGTACGCCTGCCGAGTTCCTGCATGTCCTGTCGTTGCATGAACGATTATCTCTTCTTGAACAGGTCTTTCAATTTATCCTTCAACTTTTCCCGGGCTTCTTTTTCTTTCTGCTCCAGCACTTGTTTTTGTTCGTCCAGCTTGCGCAGGACTTCCTGCTCGGCCACGGCTTTTAATGAATCAGCGACCGAGACCGCCGCAGCTTTCAACTGTTCGGCTGGCCCCTTGACAATATCGGCCAGTGATGTCTCGATCTTCGGGTCGGCGAGCGTACCGCGAATATTCACCTTGACCACGACTGTTTCATCGGTCAATGCACTGATATCCTGTTTGATCAGGTCCGAAAGCAGCCGGTTTGCCCCGGCCTTAAGTTCTGCGGCCGGAATATTGATGGTGAGCAGATAATCCAGCGATTTGTCCAGCCCGTTCGAACCGGAAACCTGCATCTGGTACTGGTCGACGGCAAAGGCGGTCGGGCGCACGAAAAAGCGGCCGTCGGTGATATGATAATTCAGCAGGAGGTCTTTCAAACCCGGGTCCCGCAGCCGGTCCAGGTTCAGCAGTTCGGCAACTTTATTTAGCGGCACAAAATCCTTTAACGCGCCCTGCAAGACCGACAATGAACCGGAACTGAGGAATTTCGGCCAGACCGGCAGCAGCGTGGTATCCAAATCGGCATCGATGCTCAATGTCCCACCGGCCTGTCCCCGCATATATTGCGCGATGGGGACGAAACGCTGGACAGTGACGAAGGTCGTGAACATCTCGGGAATTCCCAGCCGCTCGGCTTTCACATCCATGAACAAATGCGGCTTCTCCGGCGGAGTGTAACGATAAGTTCCAGTGGCCTCGACTGTGCCCTGCAGCGTATTGGCCTTCAAGTCCAGCAGGTTCAGTGTGCGGTCTTTAAGCAGCAGATTCCCGGTGGCGTTGGTGATCGTCAGGTTGTCATACAGCACTTCCTTGAACGCCGCGGAAAGAAGCAACTCCATGCGTTCGGGCAATTCGACAGCCCGCAGCTTCTGACTTTCTCCCGCGACCCAGGGGTTCAGATCGCAGTAATCCGACCGGACAGTCAGGGTCCCGGCCAGTGTCCGGTTATCGAACAGGTAGCCGAAGACGTTTTCCAATGTTCCTTTTGCCTGCAGATCACTTTTGTCATACCGACACTCCAGCGTGTCGAGGATGAATCCCTGCGGCGAAAGACGCAGCTTTGCCCTGGGCAGCCGCAGTTGTACCGGCAGGTCCGGCGCTGCATAGGCCACCTGTGAAAAATCAAGCAGCCCCGCAGCAGTAAACTTGTCCCATTGACTTTGCCTAATCGCCGAGACATTGCCGTCGATTCGCACATCAAAATTTACCCGCCCCTGCACGTCCGGCCGCCCCTCCGCCAGCAGGAAATCCGTCGCCCGGGCCAGGTTGATCCTGCCCGCCAGCCGGGCCGAAAGCAGCGGGTCAATCACCGGTGTTTTGATCTTTGCTGTGATTTCCAGCGAATCGTTTTCGATCTCGGCATGCAATTTTTGCACCTGAATGACCGTCTCGTCCAGGGACCCGCCGGGATTCTGGGCTCGGAGGTCCAGTTGTATCCGCTTTAGCGGCTGGGGCAGGGACGGATGACTTAACGAACCGTCCGTCACCCCGCAGGTAATATCGAATCGCGGCACCCGTTCGTCCGCGACAACGCCGTCGATTTCGCCGCGCAAGATCAGACGGCCGCCAAGCTGCAGGTCGGCGAAATCGAATGTCCCGGAATCTGCCGGCAGCGGCAGCAGACGGGGTACCTCCTGCAAATTCACACTGCCGGCAAAACTGAGGTCGACATCCGGCGCGGAAATCGGGGTGCTGATCAACCCCTGAATATCGAATGGTTCGTCGAGGACCTCCAGATGGAATTTTTTCAGCGCGATCGTGGTCTCATCCAGAGTCTGCCCCGGGTTTTCCAGGCGGGCCGCCAGTTGGATGTGCTCGATGGGCGTGGGCGACGATGAATGCTGGATCACACCGTCGGTGACCAGCACATCGATCCCGAAAGCGGGAATGCGTTCAGCAGTGTTCGTTCCCGCAATTGTTCCCTCGACCGCCAGCTGTCCGTCGATTTTCAAATTCGCAAACTCACCCTGGAAGACAGCCCGGACCAGCGAGAGGATGCTCTTAAATTCCGTTTTCGGTGAGCGAAAGCGCACGTCCAGCGCCAAACCTTCCGGCACCTGAGTGGCCCAGCCGTCAAAGGTGAGCAGCAATTCATTCAGGCGGACTTCATTTTCCTTGAATACGTATTTTTTCTTCTCGGCGTCGATGTCGAGGTCGGCCTTGACCGCCACTTCCACGTGGTCGAGGTACGGGATGCCGCGAAATTGCAGGGTCATGCTGTCGATGGTTGTCGTGGTCGACAAGTCAAATTGCTGACGGTGAAAATCGCCCTGACCCTCATGCTGCAGTCCGGTCAGTTGTAGGAAGATCTCCGCCGCCTCATCACGATACAACAACTGCGCATCACGGATTTCGTAGTGCTGCAGGGCCAAATCAAACGACCGCGCCGGTTTTTCGTCGGACGGAGGGATTTCCTCCGCGGCCGTTCTGGCGATGTCCCAGTTGACCTGCCCGTCCGCCAGGGCCCGGAGGCAGACACGCGGATGTATCAGGTACATCGAGGACATATCCACCTGCCCGCCGCCGATCAGATCGAACGGGTTCACCGTCGCCTGGAATTTCTCCAGCAGGAGCAGTGTATCACCGGCAAAAGGCGCGTGATTGATCAGCCGCGCATTATCGATAGTCACCGTCAGCCGGGGAAAATGACGGAACACGCTCAGCCCGAGATCGTCAAAATCCAGCGTGGCGTCGAGGTTTTTATTCGCCTCCTTTTTGACCAATTCGAGAATTTCACCACGGAACAGCAGGGGGACTACAATAAGCGCGGCGAGCAGGACGACGACGGCGGTTCCCACGATCCAGATCAATTTTTTCATATATGCCCCACTTCCTTTTCAACCAATTTATACGCTCAAGCCGGATGATCACGAGCTAATTTCGGTCTCGCGTTCGGCGGCCGCCGCTGAAGCGGGACGACGGGAGTTGCGTTTTATCTGTCCGCTGGAAATGCGCATGTCCGGCCGCCAATACACTATATTGCATGGCAATAAGTTCCGTCATTACTTGCCGCCCCCAAGGGAGTGTATTCCGGGACCACCCGGGGTTGGGCGCCACGCGGTTGTTTCCCCCACTTCCCGCAGACCGTTCGCCACGGCAGCGCGTTTCGCAACCGGTGTTATTCGCTTGACAAATAAGAGTTGCTACTAATTAATAGTAACATGCAAAAGTGGACCGGCACAACAACACCGGAAATGCTGCGCGCCGGATGTCGGGAGTACGGGTTGCGCATCACCCCGCAACGCACGGCGGTCTATGAGGAAGTGTGCCGGTCCGGTACACACCCCACCGCGGAAGAATTGCACGCCGGCGTCAGGCGGCGTTTCGCAAACATTTCACTGGATACAGTCAATCGGACGCTGCTTACGTTTGCCCGCATCGGGTTGATTGAGATCATCGAGGGGTATGGCGGCCCACGGCGGTACGATCCGAACCGCACTTTGCACCATCACCTGCATTGCCTGCGCTGCGGGACGGTAGTAGATTTTTATCACGAGGAATACGACACTCTTGCGGTCCCGGCAAACCTCCAACACAAATTCAAGGTCCTCAGCAAAAAGGTTATATTGAAGGGTACATGCGGCCGGTGTCAGAGCATAAAGAAAAAACATCACGACAGAAAATAGAAGGGAGCAGAAATGGGCAAGACCGAGAAAAATCTGCAGGAAGGTTTTGCGGGTGAATCACAGGCCCGCAACAAGTACACCTATTTCGCGAAGGTGGCCCGCAAAGAAGGGTACCATTACATTGCCCGGATTTTTGAGGAGACCGCAGAGAATGAACAACGCCACGCCAAGGACCAGTTTGTCCTGTTGGGCGGGCTGGGCGATACCGCCGCTAATTTGCAGGAAGCCATCGACGGCGAACACTACGAGACGACCAAGATGTACCCCAAGTTCGCCAAGGACGCCGAAGCCGAAGGCAAAAAAGCCGAAGCCGCGCTGTTCAAACTGATCGCCAAAGTCGAGGCGCACCACCGCGACCGCTATAAAAAACTCCTGGAAATGGTGAAAAACGGCACGGTGTACAAACGGGAAGAACCGATCAAGTGGAAATGCAGTGTCTGCGGCTATATCCACGAGGGCAAAGAACCGCCGGCCAAATGCCCATGCTGCAAACACCCACGGGAATACTACGAACCGGCCAATCTGGATATCTGAGGGGTTGGGGATGGCAGTTTACAGGTGTGAGGTCTGCGACTATGAATACGACGAAGGTCGGGAGGACGCCCGGTTCGACGAGTTATCGGACGAATGGGTCTGCCCGGAGTGCGGCGCTGCCCGGCTGTATTTTGTAGTCGTGGAAAATGATTAATCGGCGGGCCGGTGGCTTGATTGATTACGCCGACCATCCAGCGTGATGAAATCGAGCAGCCGGCGCAGGCAGGCAGCGCAACGGTTCGCTTGTGCCGGACAATCAGCCCTTTAATTTTTTGCCGATCAAGTCTTTCAGCGCGCGCAGGGTGGCCGGGTCGGCGTCGTCGATGATGTTTTTCAGGTCGTTTTGCAGGCGGACCTGTTCGGCCAGGGTCTGTTCGTCTTTTGTGGTGTCCAGACCCAGGATTTGTTTGACCGCCGCGACGTAGTTGTCGGGTTTGACCGGTTTTTCGAGGTAAATCCCCGGCCCGGACATCGTCAGCTCCCGCAGGTCGGCCTTGCCCACGTCATCGCGCGCGTGGCCGGTCACAATGATGATCGGGATTTTGGCCCACTGTTTGTTCCTGGTCAGATCGCGGTAAAACTTGGCCCCGGATTTTTTGGGCATCACCAGATCGAGCGAAATCAAATCGGGTACCTGCTGTTTGACTCGTTCCAGCGCCTGGAACCCGTCCTCGGCGGTGATCACCTCAAACCCGGCCTCGATTAACGCTGCCTGCAGAAACTTCCGCACATCGGCTTCATCATCAACGACCAGCACTGTTTTTTTACCGGTATCAGACATACTATTCTCCCTGCGTCGGGTCTGCCGCCTACGTTACACTTCATGTTTGAACAACGCCATCAGTCTTTTTCGGGGGAACTCCATGCGAAACCTCGCGCCCCGGCCCGGCGTGGAATCGACGATGATTTTCCCGCCGTGTTCCTGCACGATTTTCCGCGTGGTCAGAAGCCCCAGCCCGGTGCCCTCGCCGCCTTTGGTGGTGAAAAACGTCGTGAAAATTTTCTTTTTAATCTCATATTCGATGCCGCTGCCGTTGTCGGCCACATCGAAGACCAGTTTATCGCGAGTGTCCCTGATCCGCAACACGACCTCGGTGCCCTTCTGCTTGCCCATCAAACAGGCGTCGATGGCATTGGACACCAGGTTGGTCAGACAGGTATGGATGCCGTCGGGGTCCAGCGGCGCGCGCCGCAGGCGGGGGGGAAGATCGGCTTTCAGCTCGATCCCCGACTGGGCCGCGATATTCTTGTACAAATCGATGATTTCGGTGACGAGGCCCCGGGGATTGATCAGCTTCAGTTCCGGGAGCCGGCCTTTCGAAAAACTCAGGAAGTCTTTGACCAGTGAGGTGGTTTTCTCGAAGTTGCGTTCGAGCATTTCCCATCCCTCGCCGATCATCTTCTTATCATCTTTCTTCAGTCCCAGGCTGACGATATACTTGCCGCCTTCCAACCCCATGAGGATGTTCTTGATGCTGTGGGCCAGCCCGGCGACGGTCTGCCCCACCGCGCCGAGGCGTTCGGCCTCGATGACGTCATGTTCCAGCCGCTTGACTGCCGTGACATCGGTGGAAATTTCGATTACATGCTCCACCGGCCCGCGCCCCCGGGTCAAAGGCGAGGTGGAGACGACGTAGTGAATTTCCTGCCCGCGTTTGCCCACACCGACCTTGCTGGATCGATGCGGCTTGGCGTCATGAAACGTCTTGGCGGCGGGACAGTTGCGGCACCGCGACGTGCGGCGCTTGTAGACTTCATAGCAGTAGTGTCCCCGCACGTCGCCGAAGCTGTCCCGGAAACTTTCATTAGCCCGCACAATCCGGTAATCGCGGTCAATTACGGTAATGAAACAGGGGACACGGTCGAACAACACCTGGATTTGCTGCTGCCAGCGGTCGGTTTCGGTGACCGCCCGGGTCATCTCCAGCACATATTCAATCGGCCCGCCTTCGCTTTTCCGCAGCGCGACACTGTGGCCGACATAATGGGCTTGCCGGCCGTACTGGTCGATGCCCACGGCGTCGGCGACTCGCGGCTTGCCGTCTTCAAAGACCTTGCCCGAAACACAATCATCGCAGGGGCGGTTCAGCTTTTTATAGACGGCGTAGCATTTTTTCCCATGCCAATCACCGAAATATTCGGCAAAGTTGTCATTGGCCTCTACGACATTATAATCGCGGTCGATGACCGCGACATTGTACGGCACCTGCTGAAACAACGTCGCGAGGACCATGTCGTTCAAGCGCCGCGATGTTTTTGCCCGTCGATTACGCATGCCGTTCATCCTCCTGATAACCGAGTTCAGGAAACCAGCTCCTCGATGGTCTGTATGTATTCTGCCACATCGATCGGTTTTTCCATGAACCGCTCGGGCGCGGGGACCGACGCATCGGAGACGTACGACCGAAAATCAAACGTCCCCCCCTGTCCCACACCGCTGATGATAATGACCGGGATATGCCGAAGGGCGGGGTCCTGTTTCAGCCGTTTATACATTGATATGCCCGATTCCCGGGGCATCATGATGTCCAGGCAAATGACATCCGGGTGCACGTCCGCCGCCGCCGCCAGGCCGGTTTCGGCGTCCAGCGCCACGGTCGGGGTATACCCGTTGGCCTCCAGCACCGCCGACAGATACGTCGTGATATCCGGTTCGTCGTCGACCAGAAGAATATTTCTACTCATCGTCTGCACCTGTTTGTTCAACGGGACCGGGCAGGACCACCCGATTAAACTCTGCCGCCCGGGGATTGTCCCACACCGCGGCCTGCAGATATTCGGGTGGCACGGTTTCATGGCAGGTGGCACACAACGCCAGATCGGGTTTGTCCGCCTGCAACGCGGCCTGTTCCCGATGGCAGGTAATGCACTGCTGATGCAGGATATCGACATAGGCCGGCGCGAGATAACCGTCCGCAATAATCGGCGACCCCGGTGGGATTAAATCGAGGTGGCAGGCATCGCATTGTTTGGCCGTTGATCTTTGGCGTTCCAGACCCGGTGTATGGCACTCGCCACAGGCCAGTCCGGCGCCCTGTGCGCTGCCGTGCCGGTCGTGGCCGAACATATCGGTGGCTGTGTACATCGCCCGGTGACATTCCCAGCAGCCGGTCTCCCGGTCCAGCGGTTTGTTCATGTGGTGACAACTTACGCAGGACTCCCGGCCTCGGGTGGTGTCGATATGGGCGGCATGGTTGAACAGCACGCCGTAACCGTCGTGGTTCCCGTCAATATACAGCGTATCACCCCCCCGGGCCTTTTCGACAACGACGGTTTCGATTCCTTTGCTTTCCAGTTTGTGCCCCGGCAGCAGCGCAAAACCCAGGGCAAAACTCATGATGAACGCCAGTGAGTATTTGGTGCGTGCGGAGACGACCGGCTCACCCAGCCAGACTTCGGAGGTATGGTCGAAAGAAGCTCCCGCATGCTTGTCGGTCTCCGGGTGTCGCGGGCGTTGTTCCCAGATATGGAATTTCTCAATGGCAAACAGGAACGCCAGCGCGGCAGCGGACACGACACCCAGACTGATGATAATTTCGGTCCAGGACGGCACATAGGTGTCGCCGGTGGCGCGCAGCATTGTCAACCCGCCGACATTGATCCGGTTGAAGATCATCCCGAACACAACCAGCGCCGATCCTGCCCACTGGCCCGCCGCGCTGTTGCGCGTGCGGGGGATGGAAAAGATGATGATCGGGATAATCACCGAGATCATCAGCTCGGCGATAAACAGGTAACTTTCCCAGGTACCGGCGAAAATCAGACCAAACTCGCCGGACCACACCAGCTCCGCCATTTTGACGGCCAGGTAAATCCCCAAAACCCATACCGCGGCTTTACCCAGTTTGGCCACGAGGTGCGTTTCCGGTTTGCGGCGGTACAGCCAGTGTGACACCAGACTTTCGAACGAAACCATCATCAGCCCCAATGCTGCGGCCGAAATAAAAAACAAGACCGGCAGGATCTCGGAATACCAGAGCGGATGCAGCTTAAAGGGCATGATCAAAAACAGCGACCCCAGCGACGACTGGTGCAAGGTGGAAAGCATGATACCCAGCAGCACAAGGGGAAACCGAAAACGCATCAGGAACGCACGGATTTTCGCATACCGGCTGAATTCCTCCAGCGGTACCGGCGAAAATTCCAGCAACAGCACAGTCGTGTACAGCATCACGCACCAGCCGACTTCAAACAGCGGCGAATGCGGGTTCCAGAAGATGATCATGTGCCAGATATTCCACGGCAACCCCAAATCAAACATCAGACCGAACACCACCGCGATGTAGCCCAAAAAGGCGGTCAATACCGCCGGTTTGACCAGCGGGTGGAATTCCTCGCGTTTCATGATGTAAAAAATGGCGGTAATCACAAAGCCGCCGCCGGCCAGCGCTACCCCGGCCATCACATCGAAGCCGATCCACAGTCCCCAGGGTGTCGCATCGGTGAGGTTGGTCGTGGCGCCCAGCCCGAAGATGAACCGGGTCACGCCCACTGCCGCGGCCAGCCCGGCGATCAGCCACAAAATCAGTTTGGTATTTTGCACTCTGTTCATCGGCTAGTCCTCGTGTGTGCCGTCTTTGCCGGCCAGTTCCATCCGGCGGCGGATAATCCAATTCAGGCCGTACATCAGCCCGCCCATCCCGACAAACGCGAATGGCACGGCGTTCATCGCCTTCGCCGTAGTCTGGGGCAGCGGCCGGGTCCCCGGATTCGATGTATAGGCCAGGAAATCCAGATTAATATCGGAGATATATAATACTGAGGTGCCCCCCACCTCGTGTTCGCCCCAGATATGATCGATGTACAATTCGGGATTCCGGGCGATTCGCGAGCGCGCCTCGGCGATCAGCGCGTCCCGTTCACCGAAGATCGTGGCTTGTTTCGGGCAGACCTCGGTGCAGGCGGGTTGCTGACCCTGTGTTATTCGATCATAACACAAAATGCATTTTTCCACGTACGGCACGGGCTGGTCCCAGTCATACCGGGGAATGCCGTACGGACACGCCATCATGCAGTACCGGCAGCCCAGGCATTTTTCCCGATCATACACCACCGCGCCCTGCGCGGTCTGATGCAGCGCGCCGACCGGACAAGCCGAGGCGCACGCCGGTTCGAGGCAATGGCGGCATTGCTTGCGTACATAGTGGTCTTCTTGTTTTTTCAGTATCGCCGTCCAGTTGTCGGCCGACAACCCGTCGGTTTTCTGCCAGTACCGCGGCACGTCCAGCTCGAGCCGGTTGGCCTGCTTGCAGGCAGCCACGCACTCCAGGCAGCCGATACACCTGGTGACATCGGTCAGGATAGCCGCACTCATACCGGCGCTCCTTTCTTATTGAGGGTCGTGCCGACCGCATCGTCGGTTTCTGCCGGGAATTTCCAGGCCAGAGTGGAGATAAACTGGGACAGCGGCAGCAGCACGCAATGCGCGATCTTGGTGAACGGGATCAGCACAAAAACCAACTCCGCCGCAAGAATGTGAATCAGCATGATTGTGCGGTATGTCCCCGGCGCAAGACCAACATTGGTGCACAAAAAGCCGGTCACGAAGGGTACGCTCAACAACAACGGCCAGAGATAATCCTGTTTGCGGCTGAGAAAACTCGACGGCCGGCTGAATAAGCGGCCGACGAACAAGGCGAAAGCAAAGACAATTGTGCCGGCCGTCAGCCAGTCGGCAACCGCTTTGGGCAGTGTCGGCCAGGATACGCCGACCGCTTTTTGCCAGAGTTGCACGTGGGCAAAAAGAAAAAGAGGCACGAGCAGCAACCCCACATGAAAGGCGATGGACAGGATGCTGTAGAGCGGCCGGTTGCGGAACACGCGATTGACCGGGACAAACCATTGCAGTGTGCGCCGGGCAATCAGCGGCCAGGGCAGGACCTTGTCTCCGGCGCGCCGATAGGCTTCATACGCCCCATACAAATCCAAAAGCAGAATCCGGGCCAGCCCGAGCACCATGATCAGGAAACAAAAACGAAACAAAGGGCCTTGTGCAAAAGCCAGGAAACCGTCCATCGTCTACTCCTCTTCCCCGTTATGGTCATCCGGCCGGGCCGGCACTTTGAGCGATTCATCAAAAATAATGGCTTTGTAGATCAAATCATGCAATCCCACGACCGCGCAATCGATCTTCTGGTCTTCGACCAGCTCGCGGAGCTGTTTTTTGCAATTGGCGCAGGGGGCGACCAGAATTTCGCAGCCGGACTTGCGGATCTGATCGGCTTTCAGTTTCCCGCCGACCGTCGTGCGGTAGGGCCGTATTTCATCGATGGAGACCGTGCCGCCGCCACCGCCGCAACAGATGTTGTCCTCCCCCGAGGGAGTCATTTCGACATAATTGGGGCAGAAATCTTTGAGCAGCTCGCGGGGTTTGTCGATGATCCATCGCTGACGAGCAATGTTGCAGGGATCGTGATAGGCCACTTTCTGGGTGACAATTGTCGGATCGAGTTTGAGCCGGCCTTCTTTCCAGACCCGATGGGTATATTCCATGATATTTATCACCGGGTACGCGTCTTTTCCTCCGCAGTATACCGGCAGAAAATACTTGGCCGAACGGGAGGCATGGCCGCATTCGCCGATCAGCACGTTTTTGCCCTTAAGCCGTCTGGTCTCGGCATCGATCTTTTTAACCACCCGCTCCAGGATGCGGTCGCTGTAAAACAGTCCATAGTTGATGCCGTCAAAGTATCCGGTACCGGTCGTCCAGGAATCCCCGGTTGCAGTGAACACCGCAGCAATGCCCATCAGCGTTTCGGCTTCCATCAAAAAATCGCTGACCGCCGGGAAAAACACATAATCGGCGCCTTCGACGTCCAGGGGGAACTTAATGGCGACCCCCTTTTCCTCCTGCATATCGTCGGAAAGGAATTCCAGAGTATCGATGAGGGCAGGGACCGGAATGGCCGAGGTATTGCCGGAGTCGCCCTCCAGTTGTTCCCGGGTGCTGACGACCAGCGCGCGCGGCGCGATGCCGATCTCGCTGAGAATATACCGGCCGAGGTGCGTCAGCAGACCATGATCGATCCCGGACGGGCACTCCAGCGCACAGCGGCGGCAGGCCGTACAGTTCCAGAAACTCTCGGCCATTTCCTCGATCTTTTCATCTGTCAGATGTCCGGTTCCCGCCAGCCGCCCCCGCAGCATCCCACCCATCGTGAAATGACGGCGATAAATGCTGAGTAATAACTCCGACCGATAGCAGGGAATATCCTTCAGGTCTCCGGTGGCTTGAAAAACCTGGCAGGTGACGGCACACCGCGAACACTTGGCGCTCAGGCGGATGTAATGGTCCAGCGCCAGGCGGTAGTTCGAATGTTTCAATATCGCGGCGAAGGCCTCGAGGAAGCGGCGCGGCCGGTCGGCAACGTCATAGTCCTCGACATGGTAACGCACATTGAGCCGCTGCCGCTCATTGACCTCCGGTTTTCGCGCTGAAACAAACGCCCGGTCGCGTTCTTCGGGGGTAATCATTTTGGTTTTCATCGATACTCCGTGCTGTTCAATCATCCGGCTTGGTGGTTTGGTCCCGGTCCGGTCATTCAATATTCATAGAGGCCCGTTCGTGGTTGCGCACGGGGCCTTTGAGGATCGGCAATTTATTACTTCCAACCGCTATTGTCTGCGTATCGCCGGCTTCAGGATCGAGTAGTTCAATCCCGTATTCCCGGCAGAACTTGGCTACTGTCGGGTTGGCGGGGCAAACGTAGACCCGAGCATCATAATCCGCGCCGGTCGTGTGATGAAATTCCACGATTTCATGTGTCGCATTATAGGTGTGCGCCCCGCAGCAGACAGCGACTTTGACCATCCGTCCGCAGACCGGGCAGGTTATCCGCGCGACCAGATCAACCAGGAAGGAGTCTTCTCCCGGCCCCGCTTCGGCCTGGTATCCGTGCTGTTCGAACAACTCCCTGGCCCAGCCGATCAATGCTTGATGGTCGCAGGAAGTGGTCAGCACATCCGCCGCCTGCGCCTCGACCCGGAGATCGCCAGCCAGGAAGGCCTTGATCGCCGGGCGGACCGGGCCGGTAACATTTTGGATAACCGAAATTCCGGAGGCGGCGAGCATATCCCTGTAAGAGCCTTTAATCCCGTTACAGATGAGGGTGCCGACGCGGTGGATTTGGAGCAAGCGCACCCGCCGATACCCCTCCGGTCCCGCGCATTCAACGTGGGTCTCGGTACTTTTGCGGTTTTTCTCCTGGGTGATGACCAAAAAGTACCGGGCCGCCTCAAAGCGGGGGGCGATGATCTCACCCAGATATGGAATTGCAACTTTCATCGGTGCCATCTCAGCCGCACGTATTGCATGGCCCGTGCCAACAGTTGTCTGTATGGCTTTCGTGTTGATTTTCAGCGGTTTGGACTTTTAAACCGATGGACAACGTTGCAGGTGATGCAACATGTCGCGTTGCGTCGCAACGTGAAATCGTTGCATCTGACAAAAATATCGGGCGAGAACCAGTTAATGACAGTTATCAGGATCGATGCGATGACGCTTGATTTTGCGCCAGAGGGTCGTGCGGTGGATTTGCAGGTCGTCGGCCGCGCGGCCGAGATTGCCGTCATGTTTTTTGAGTGCGGATAACAGCCGTTCATGTTCATCAATGGTCCGGCTGATCGGTGTCGCGTCACTGTCGCCGCCGGCCGGAGAACCGGTCCCCAGCAGTTCCGCCGGGAGATGTTCCTGCTGGATGATCGTCCCGTGACAAATCACGAAGCCGTATTCAATGATATTCTCCAATTCACGGATGTTGCCCGGGAAGTCATGCCGCATGAGAATGCTCATCACCTCCGGGCTGACACTGATGATTCTTTTGCCCCGGCGGGCGTTGAATTTTTTGATGAAATGGTCCACGAGATACGGAATGTCCTCCCGCCGCTTTTTCAACGGCGGCAGTTCGAATTTGACTACGGCCAGCCGGAAATACAAATCATCGCGGAATTTGCCCTGGGCCACCATTTCCTTGAGGTCTTTGTTGGTGGCCGCAACGATGCGAATATCCGCGCGGACCGGGGTGGTGCCGCCGACCGGTTCGTACTCCCGCTGCTGCAACAGGCGCAGGAGTTTGACCTGGGTGGACAGCGGCAGCTCCCCGATTTCATCGAAAAATACCGTGCCTCCATCGGCCGAAGCCAGTTTCCCCGGTTTGTCCTGTTTGGCGTCGGTGAACGCCCCCTTGACATACCCGAAAAGCTCGGATTCGAACAACTGCAGCGGCAGTGTCCCGCAATTGATGATCAAATGTTTCTGGTCTTTGCGCGGGCTGAGACTATGAATCGCGTGGGCAAACAATTCTTTGCCGGAACCCGAAGGCCCCTGGATCAACACCGTGCTTTCGCTTTCGGCAATATCGGGCAGGATCGCAAACAGCTTGTGGATTTCGGGGCTTTTGGAAATGATGTCCTCGATTGAATATTTCCGGTCAAGCTCCTTGCGCAGGCGTTCGATCGCCGACAAATCACGGAACGTCTCCACGGCGCCCAAAACCCGGCCGTCGTCATCCCGTAACACCGCAGTGGAGATGCTGATCGGGATTCGTTCGCCCCGGCTGTCGATGATACTCACCGGTCGGTCGATAGTTTCCACTCCGGTCTTCAATGTCTGGTCCAACAGGCAATGCTCGCAGATATCCGAATGGAGCACGTCGGCGCAGTGTTTGCCGATGGCCTGGGACGCGGGGATCCCGGTGATCCGTTCGGCCGCCGGATTAAAACTGGTGATGATCCGCTTGCTGTCCACGGTGAACACACCGTCGGCAATCGAACTTAAAATCACCTTGAAAAATTTCAGACTTTCCGGCGATTCACTCATCGCTCTACGCGCCTTTTCCCGGGTATCCTGCATGATGCAGGATACCCGGTTTGTTGTACCACACAACCGGTCTATTGCCCGGCAACGGCACTCTTTATACGAGAGGACCGGGGTTTTGTCAATTCCGCCGGCCGCGCAAACATCAACTGCCTGCCCCGGTTGTGATACCCGCACTCCGGCCCCGGTCAGTTTTGATGCCCGGGGCAGATATGCGGCTCACCCGAATGCTGTGCGTGCCCCCGGCAGGCCTGCCGCGGGTCGATCTCGGTCAGTCCGCCGCTTTGCATCTGCGCTACGATTTCACTGACGGTTTTTCCATCGGCCAGGTACGTCTTAATGCCCTCGCCATTCAGCGTTTCCACCGCCCGCCGTCCCATGCCCGCGCAGACCACACAATCGATGTGGTGGCGCGCCAGCTGGGTCATCGGGTGGCAGGTCCCGTGGTCGTGGTGGGCAGTGCGGTTCTCAAGGATGGTCACTGCGCCGTCATTAGTGTTGATCAGCGTGAAAAACGGCGCCGAGCCGAAATGATCGCTGACCGTGTCTTCCAGCCCCAGGTTACCGTTCGTCGGGATACAGACCAACATCGCAGACCTCGCTTTCCTGTACATTGACCAAAATGGCGTAATTTTCGATCATCGCTTCGATAATTTTCTTCCGCGCATCATAGAGCATCCGTTGAATGGTCCCGCGTGAAACACCCATCCGCCGCCCGGCCTCCTCCTGCTCCAACCGCTCGACATCACAAAGCCGCAATGCCTCAAATTGGTCCAAGCTGATCTGCACGGTCTTCATCCGGTGCAGTGGAATCCCCTGCGGTTTGTAGACCCGGTCAGCGTGATATTTGCGGCAGCAGCGTTGTTTCTTCGGACGGCCCATCAGCTTTCTCCGTTATTATGTGCATATGCACGATACGGATATCGACGCCATTTGCAGGGCATCAATCCAGCATAATTGTCAATAATCGCCTGCCTGCGGTGCCATTGACTGTAATGTATTCTCCAACAATCAATTGAGTCGGGGACACCAAAGCCAAATACGCCTAACTCGTCCGGCGCATGGGAAATACTCGTCCAACTCTTTTCCGGTCACGACATTCTCACATTACTTCTAAGAAATATCACGTTGCAGATAAGCGCGCCTCCGGACATCCCCTGCAACTTTACCTGGCGCTTGGCGTACTGCTAAAAACAAGAGGGTAAAAACAGAGGGGACTGATCCGTGAAATTTAAAAACCTGTTCAAACGAAAAAAACTGGTGATTTTCGGGCTGATCGGGGTGATTGCCGTTATCATTATTGTACTCAGTCTCGGCGGATCGGACGACGGCGGCACACTGGTTCAGGCCGATCTGGCCTTTGCCGATGACATTTCGGAGATCGTTACTGCCTCGGGCCGTATCCAGCCACAAACCAAAGTAGACATCGCCTCGGAGGTCTCCGCGCGGATTATCGAGCTGTATGTCGCTGAAGGCGATTTTGTTACACGGGGACAGCGGCTGTTGCTGCTGGATACCGTGCAGGTCAAATCCGACCTGGAACAAGCTCGGTTCTCGCTGGATGAAATCACCGCCCGGGCCGAGGCCGCGCGCACCGAATTCGAGAAAAACCAACTGGAATACCAGCGGCAGGAGAGTCTGTTCAAACAAAACCTGACCTCGGAGACAGCCGCCACCAATGCCCGGTTTGCTTTCGAAAATTCACAGGCCAATTATGACGCCGCCCAAGCGCAGGTCAAAACCACCCGCGCGCGGCTGGACAAAGCTCGGGACAACCTGTCCAAAACCGCGATTGTCGCCCCGATGGACGGGGTCATCACCTATCTCAGCGCTGAAGTCGGCGAAATTGCCCAGGCCCAGACCTCGTACACCCAAGGCAAAACATTGATGACCATCAGCGACCTGGCGGTATTCGAGGTGGAAGTCGACGTCGACGAGACTGAAATCGCCAAAGTCGCCCTGGGTGATTCGGCGAAAATCCGGGTGGATGCGTTCCGCGACACATTGTTCGGCGGCACGGTCGTGGAAATCGGC
Source organism: Candidatus Zixiibacteriota bacterium (assembly GCA_020051695.1). Lineage (GTDB taxonomy): Bacteria > Zixibacteria > MSB-5A5 > WJJR01 > JAJRUJ01 > JAGVQM01. The sequence continues at coordinate 101,181 of JAGVQM010000019.1, forward strand.
AATTCGGCTTCCATCCGTGGCGAGGGCACGGAAAATTATACTACGAATTTCCGGGTCAAAATCCGTTTCGACGAAACCAATCAGGGGATTCGCCCGGGGATGTCGGCATCGGTGGATATCACCACCGATGCCATAGCCGAGGCGGTCCTGGTGCCGTACGCCGCAGTGGTCACCCGCGAAATCGACCCCGATTCGCTGGCTGGCATACAAGATTCGACCGCGACGGAAACCGAAGGATTGCAGGCCGCCGAACTCGAAGAAAGCGGCGACACCACTCAAGTCCCGGCCGCCAACGGCAAAAAGAAAAAGAAAGATAAAGTGAAGAAACCCGGCGTCTTTCTGGTCAAAAACGGCATCGCCGAGTTTGTCGAAATCTCGACCGGCATCGCGGACAACCGCAATATTGTCGTGTTCTCCGGTGTGGCGGTGGGCGATACGATTATCTCCGGGACATTTCAGACCCTGCGCCGCCTGTCGAACGGGGAGGCGGTCCGGCTGGATGAGCGTTCGCTGGAGAAAATGAAGGAAGATCAGCAATAATCCTGAAAAACCGGCGGAACGGGAAGATAGCAACCCATGAGAGTTTTTCTTGCCCTGGTATCAGAGGCCGCAGCAGCGATCTGGGCCAACCGCCTCCGCTCGTTTTTGACCATTTTGGGCATCGTGGTGGGGGTGACCTCGGTGATCGCCATTGTCTCCACAGTGGAAGGATTACAGGGCGACATGGAGCAGTCGTTCGCGACCATGGGGCAGAACACCTTCATGGTTACCCGTTTTGGTTTCGGCATGAGTTGGTCGGAATATCTCGAACGCCGCACACGCAAAAAATTGCATCGCGACCTGATCCCGATTATCGAACAGGGCTGTCCGGACTGCGCCGAGGTCGGGGCCGAATCATATGATTATAACCATCTGAAATACGGTTCGCAGCGGATGACCTGGATCGAGATCCGCGGCGAAACACCCAATATCCTGGAGATGCGCGATTTCGATGTCCTGCTGGGCCGGTACTTAAGCTGGGAGGATGAAACCCGGCGGCTGCAGGTGGCGTTTATCGGGCACCGGGTGTACGAAAAGTTTTTTGAGGGTGAAGATCCTCTCGGCAAGGTCATTAAAATCGGCGATCGCGAGTTCACGGTCATCGGCGTGGCGGAGAAAAACGATGGGGTGATGGTCGATGGGCTGGATAATTTTGTGGCGATCCCGCTGGCCACTCACCATAAAATCTACCCCGATCCCGGCGACCCGGTCAACCTCGTGATCAGCGCCAAATCTGCCGCCCTGCGCGAGCGGGCCATGGACGAGGTGCGCGTGGTGCTGCGTTCGGCGCGGCATCTCCCGTACGAAGAAGATGATGATTTCACCATGGTCACCCCGGATGCCATCCTCAGTTTTATCAACGACCTTACCCGGGCCTATCGGGTGTTGATGATTTCCCTGCCGTTGTTGTCGATTGTCGTCGGCGGAATCGTCATCATGAATATCATGATGATCTCGGTCACCGAACGCACCCGGGAAATCGGGATCCGCAAGTCGATCGGCGCCCGGGCCAACCATATCCTCATGCAGTTCCTGTATGAATCAATCATCCTCTCGCTGGTGGGCGGCGCCCTGGGGATTATCTGCGGCGTCTGGGTGGGCGATTTGATCCTGCGGTCGTGGCTGGAAATCCAGGTTACGCCGACGACCATGGCGATTGTCCTCGGCTTCGGCATCTCCACCGCCGTCGGCCTGTTTTTCGGCATTTATCCGGCAATGAAAGCCGCGCGGCTTGATCCGATCGAGGCCCTGGGTTATGAGTAAGCTGTATCATTCGCTGGCCGAGGTCCGCGAGGGGGTGCGCCTGGCCCTGTGGTCGCTGCGCTCGAACAAGTTCCGTTCGTTTATGACCATCCTGGGCGTGATGATCGGGGTCGGCGCGGTGATCCTGATCAACACGATCATGGACGGCTTCAATGAATACACCATGTCGTCGATCGATAAGATCGGCAGCCACGTGATTTATATTTCCAAGTGGGAAGAAAATACCGATTTCGAAAATTTGAGCGACGAACAGCGCCGCCGCAAGAACATCACCATGGACGAGGCCTACGCCGTTCAGGAAATGTGCCCGCTGATCAAGGCGGTATCCCCGGAAAAATCGGCCTTTACCGATCTGGTCAAGTATGGCACCAGATCGATGCGGGTCGGCAGCGACTTTCACGGCTGCTGGCCGGAGATGATCGTGGTCACTAACCGCGATGTTTCGTTTGGCCGGTTCATCGACGATAACGACCTGCGGCGCGGCTCCATGGTCTGCGTGATCGGGTCGGAAATCGCCGACGGGTTATTCGATTCCCACGCCGAGGCGGTCGATCAGGAAATTCTCGTCGACGGCAACCGGTTTCGGGTCGTCGGTGTGCTGGAGTATATCGAAGACCTCTTCGAGATCAGCGAAAACGACAACATCTATATCCCGATGACCGCGTTTGACAAACTATACCCTGATGTCGAACGGGTGTACCTGCTCTGCAGCGCAGTGTCGCAGCAGCGCTTTCACGAGGCGATGGATCAGGTGATTAATGCCCTGCGCCGCGTGCGCCAACTGCGCCCCGAAGAGGAAAACAACTTCGGGTTCCACACCCAGGAACGGTTTAAAGAGCAGGTCAACGATATTACCTCCAAAGTCCAGCTCGGCGCGACTGCCGTGGCCAGTGTGGGGCTGTTAGTGGGGGTCATCGGGGTGATGAATATCATGCTGGTGTCGGTCACGCAGCGCACCCGGGAAATCGGTGTGCGCAAGGCGGTCGGCGCGCGGAAAAGTAATATCCTGTTCCAATTTTTGGTCGAGGCCGGCACGCTCACCGGCCTCGGCGGTATTGTCGGGATTGTCTTCGGCGCCTTGCTGGGTTTTGTCATTACCACAGTGTTGGAATGGCACTTTTCCCTCTCCCTGTTTTGGGCGTTTGCCGGGCTGGCGATGTCAATCGGCACGGGTGTTCTGGCCGGGATGTATCCCGCCTGGCGCGCGGCCAAAGTCGATCCGATCGTCGCCCTGCGGTATGAATAGTCAATATCCGGTTTCTGATTACGCTACGCGTCACTCGGAACATCGGTGCCCCATCCGAAGCGGAATTCCGTCTCCGGCGGAATGAAGCGCCGGGTGGGTTGGTGAATGCCGATGTTTCAATTCAGGATTCGATCTGCGGAGTTCTCATTTATTATGACAATATTTGTCATTCTGGAGCAGGGGAATGTTGAAAAACCTCACCATGCGTCATTTGATGTCATCGCGAGGAGTCCCGCCATCAGGCGGGACGACGCGGCGATCTCGTTGTCGCCCATAGATACCATCGACGTGTGAGATTGCTTCGTCCCGCGCAAAAGCGGGGTTCGCAATGACAATTTTTGGGTTTTTTCAACACTCCCGCAGGCCGGAATCCAGCTTGTAGGTCGAAATCTCCCGGGGTTTCGACAATTGTTTTATTCTTCGAATTTATCATCAAATATTAAATCTCATCCCGCGGCCCGCCGCGGCGGGCGGGGCACCTGTCGGGGAGTATCGTCGAAAAGCATCTTACAGTCAAGTAGTTATAATATTCCTAAAATTCCGGTTGTCCGCCCTGCTTCATCACCCCAATTTAGCCGTATGAATACCACACGCCTGCTGGTCTATACCGCGCTGTATTTTTTTATCGGGCTGCTGTTTGTCGTCAAATACCCCGTCCGGTACGGCATCGACCCGGTTGCGGCAAGCATCGGTTATGCGGTGTTCGTGTTCGGCGGCGTGACCCTGCTGGTCCGTCGGCCGTCATGGTACACCCGGTGGAGCATACGCCGCTTGTATATGCTCGTGACGGCGATTGCGGTATTGTTGCTGATCGCCATGCTGCAATTCGATCCCGCCGTGATCCGCAACGCCCGCTACGGGCTGCTGAAACAGTCAGTTGATTTATTATTGCATGGTTCTTTCCCCTGGGGCGAGCCGATCTTCGGCCACCATTCGGCGTTTCCTTTCTGGTTCGTACTGGCTCTGCCGTTTTACCTGTTGGGCGACATTGGCCTGCTGCTGATTGCGAGTTTTATGATCGCCGGATTTGTGCTGATTCGCTCCGACCGCACGACCGCCGCCGCCGGGATCGTGCTGTTGGTCCTGTCGCCCGCATTCCTCTATGAAATAGCAACTCGCAGCGGGGTGACTGCCAATATGGTTTTGGCGCTGGCCTACCTGATCCTAGTCGAACACCTTGTCGCCAAAAACAAAAACGCTCCAATTTTCTTTTTGGGATTGCTGGGCGGCTTGGTCTTATCCACACGCGGGGTTGTTTTCCTGATTTTCGCGGTCTACCTCGGATACCTGCTGTATGAAAACCGGCGGGCGGCCGCAATTCTCCTGTGTGGCTGGGTTCTGTCGTTTGCGGCGACGATCGTGCCGTTTTTACTTTGGGACGCCGGCCGGTTTTGGACCTATGGCCCCTTCACCCACCAACTGGCGCTGACCCATTTCAACGGCTGGTTTATCGCAGGGTTTTTGGCCGCAGTGTTTGTATGGGGATATATGTTGCGGTCATGGCGGGCAGTTATCGAGGCCTGCGGCGGGCTGTTGTTCCTCGGCGTTGCGGCTTCGATGGGTTTGGTTGTTTTCGAGCACGGCTTGAACGCCGCAATTATGGAGAGCCGTTTTGATATCTCCTATTTCTGCTTCCCCCTGCCGTTTTTGATCGTCGGCTGGATGCGGGCTGCTCACGATACCCGGGAATAATGATTATCTGCCGGTGTATTTTCTTGCGCGTATGGTTGGTCCACCCGTATGTGCCAATGAATGGATAACAAGGGCAGGCACACCCCGGCGGGAGAGAGACAAGACATGAAAGTAAACCGCTGCTTAATCATCCATCGGGTGGTCTTCATCATAATCCTCATGGCCCCCGCGTTTGCGATTTTTTCCTGCGGCGACAAATCCACCCAACCGGAGGAATTCACCGAATGGACAGTTGCTTCCCCGGAATCCCAGGGACTTAACCCTTTTATTCTGGACACCCTGACGATAAAATTGCAGGTCGGGGAATTAGGCAAAATCAGCAGTCTGTTGATTGTCCGTGGCGGCAAGCTGGTATACGAAGAATACTTTCGTGGTTTCGGCGCGGAAGACCTGCACGTGGTTCACTCGGTCACCAAGAGCATCGCCGCGACACTCGTCGGCATGGCCATAGATGAGGGAAAAATCAGCAGCGTCCAAACCGGATTGCTCGATTTTTTCCCGTCATACACCGACCTGGCCAATCCCAGCGCGGATAAAGACAACATCACCCTGGCCCATGTCCTGCAAATGCGCGCGGGATTTGCCTGGGACGAACAGTCCACGCCGTACGGCACCGCCGAAAACCCGGTTACTCATTTGTACCAGAGTCCGGACATGTTCAAATTCGTGCTCGATTTGCCCATGGCCGACCCGCCGGGAACGAAATTCGTGTACAACACCGGCAGTTCGATGTTGTTGTCCGGAGTCATCGCGCACGCTGTCGGCCGGGACGTGGAATCATACGCCGAAGACAAATTATTTACGCCGCTGGGTATCACCGAGTACAGCTGGCCCCGTGGGCCGAATAATGTTCATCCCACCGGGGACGGCCTGAGTCTGCGCCCGCGCGACATGGCCAAAATCGGGTACTTATACCTGCGGGACGGCGTGTGGAGTGGCAGACGCCTACTGTCCAGCGGCTGGATTGCCGCCTCGACCCAGCCGTACACCCATTTTACCAACGGCAGCGCATACGGTTATCAGTGGTGGCTGCTGTCGATGCCGTTTGGGGAGTTTACCCTCTACGCCCCGTTTGCCGCCGGGTGGGGCGACCAGTTCATCATCGTTGTCCCTCTCCTCAACATGGTCGTGGTCACCACCGCGGAACACTTTTCGGGGGAACAATCGCATATCGACGAAGTGTTGTTCGACTATATTCTGGAAGCAGCCAGGGGCGACTGATCGAAGAGAATGACGTTGCGCTGACCAGGCACATTGGCCATAATCCGGCATGGCGACGGATTATGATTTTCCGACGATTGCGGATGTCCGCGCGGCAGCGGAACGAATTGGTCCGCACATCCATCATACCCCGGTCCTTACCTGCGAGAGCATTGATCGGCTCACCGGCTGCCGCCTGTTTTTCAAGCCGGAAAATTTCCAGAAAGTCGGCGCCTTCAAGTTTCGCGGCGCGACGAACGCCATTTTTTCACTAAGTGAAAAAGAGGTCCGGCGCGGAGTGGCTACGCACTCCTCGGGGAATCACGCCGCCGCGCTGGCCCTGGCTGCCGCCCGGCGCAACATCCGCGCCTATATCGTGATGCCCGACAATGCCCCGGAGATCAAAAAGGCGGCGGTGGCCGGGTATGGGGCGCAGATTACGTATTGCAAACCAACGCTCGAAGCCCGCGAGGCGGGATTAAACCGGATTGTCGAACAAACCGGGGCCGTGTTCATTCATCCGTACAATAATCCACAGGTCATCGCCGGTCAAGGTACCGCCGCGTTGGAACTGTTGACGGACATCCCGGAGTTGGATATGGTAATCGCCCCCATCGGGGGTGGTGGGTTGATGAGCGGCACGGCGATTACTGCGGCCGCCCTGTCGCCGCACACGAAAATTATCGGCGCCGAACCCCGGGGCGCCGATGACGCATTCCGGTCTTTGGCTGCCGGCACGATTATTCCATCGGAGAATCCGCGGACGATTGCCGACGGGCTGCTGACTTCGCTGGGTTCGCTGACTTTCCCCATAGTATCCCGGCATCTGGAACGCATCGTCACGGTAAGCGAGCCGGCGATTATCCAGGCCATGCGGCTGGTCTGGGAACGCATGAAAATAATCATCGAACCCTCGGCGGCGGTGCCGTTGGCCGCAATCATGGAAGGCAGCTGGAACCAACGGGGCAAACGCATCGGGGTGATCCTTTCCGGCGGCAATGTCGACCTGGCGGCCCTCCCCTGGTTGGATGAAAAACAAATCTCAGGGCACTCATAAATGACGATCAACAGAACAATCATCGACTGGCTGCTCAAGGGAGATCCGGCAATCCGCTGGCAAACACAACGTGATTTACTTGACCTAGGGCAACGGACCTGGGCTGGAGAACGCCGGCGGATGGCCACAATCGGCTGGGGTAACCGCCTGCTGCAGAAGCAGGGTGCTGATGGCCGCTGGGACGGAGGGATCTATTCACCCAAATGGACCTCGACGCACTATACGTTAATACTCTTGCGCCGCATCGGCCTGCCCCCGAATAACCCGGCGGCCCGTCGCGGCTGCCGGTATATATTGGCACACAATCTGTCCCATGATGGTGGAATCAATTACTTCCGATCCCAAAAACACAGTGAGACTTGTATCAGCGGTATGGCACTGTCTTTCCTCACCTATTTCAAAACCACCGGCCACCAAATCGAACAACTGGTGGCCTTTCTCCTGCGCGAGCAAATGGACGATGGGGGCTGGAATTGTCAACGGCATACCGGTGCACACCACAGCTCAGTGCATACCACCATCTCGGCCCTTGAAGGTCTGCAGGACTATCTTGATAACAACGGCCGAAGATACGTTGCCACACGTTGCGCCATGCGCCAAGGGCGGGAATTTTTGCTGAAGCACCAACTTTTCCGTTCGGACAAAACCGGGGAAGTCATTTCTCCATCGTGGACGATGCTCTCGTTTCCGCCACGCTGGCATTATGACATTCTCCGGTCATTGGACCATTTCCAAACCGCAAGAGCCCCGCACGATTGCCGTCTGGAAGAAGCCATTGACATTGTAAAGAAAAAACGACGTTCTGATGGTCGCTGGCCGGTCCAAAACCGGCATCCCGGCAAGTCCTTTTTTGAAATGGAGAAAACCGGGCAACCCAGCCATTGGAATACGCTCCGGGCGCTGCGCGTATTGCGCTGGTGGGACAGATAATTTTCAGTTGTCCGGAATAAAAATTGCCATGAACATCTCAGCAATTGCCGAAGTTGTGGACTGGGTACAGCATGCCGGGTCGCTGGCACGCGAAGCTCAGCGCGATAGGTCCAAGATTAAACGCGATTATAAAAGCGACGGCTCGGTTTCGACCACAATCGATCTACAGGTTGAGGATTTTCTCGTTGAAAAAATCGCGGCCCGCTTTCCCACGGCCAATATTATCACCGAGGAAACTGTCCGCTCATATGATCCGAAAAAGCCGCACACCTTTGTCATCGATCCCATTGACGGTACCGATACCTACAGCCAGGGCTTGCCCGGCTGGTGTGTGTCGGTCGGGTTGCTGGACCACAACTTGCAGCCCATCGCCGGTATCGTCTATTCGCCGCGCATGGAATTATTATTTTTTGCCGATGTCGGCAAGCAGGCTATCTGCAACGGCATCGCAATCGCCCCGCCCGCCGACATGGCCATCACCCGCAAATCCAACCTGATGGTTTCCTCCCGGATTCTGCGCGATGTCGATTTATCCCGTTATCCGGGGAAAATTCGCAGTATCGGCAGCGGCGCGTTACATATGTGTCTGCCGCTGGTCAGCCCGGCGATCATCGGCTCCCTCGGCCAGCGCGGGGCATATATCTGGGATATCACCGGCGCGCATGCGATTAATAGGTCAATCGGATATGATCTGCAATATCTCAATGGAAAAGGCATGGATTATTCGCAGATAATCGACGGGAGTCCCGCTGGTGATGTGACCATATCCGGAGCACCCGAATTCATGACTATGATGAGGGAAATTATCGCCGGATAACCAAAGTCGGGTTCATGGATCGGCAGACAGTATCCCGCCAAAGGCCAGCCCGGCCGCTAATAACGTCAGCACCAGATTGAACGACTGGCCGATGATATACAACCAGATCGGCTTGCCGCCGATCACCTGCCCGGCCAGATCGCGGAAGTCCAATTCCAACCCGATCGAGACGAAGGCCAGACAGAACAGCCACTCCCGCAGTGTCCTGGTCATGGCGCCGAGGATTTCTTCTTCCACAACTGCCGGCCCCAGCACCGGCGCCAGAATCAAGGAAGACACCAGCGAGGCGCCGATGAACCCGACCATGAATTTGGGGAAATGATGCCAGATTGCCCCGGCGCGCGATGGGGGAGGGGCAAGGTCGTCTTCCGTCTTGGTTGCCGAATACACCGCTAAAAAGAGTGCCGTCAGACCGATTAATACATTTTTGATCGTCAAAATCGCTGCCGCCGCCTGCTCCGCCCCGGGGCCTGAATACGCACCCGAAGATCCGATCGCGCCGCCGAGCCAGGCCGCCCCGACGATGGCATCTAGTCCCGTCAACTTGATGCCCAGCGGCAGGAAAATGCCGAATAAAACCGCGCCGATCAGGGTTATACCCACGGCCAGCGCCAGATCTTTCTTTTTGGCCTGGCATGCTGCCGCGGTCGCAACTGCCGAGGGTACACCGCACAGCGCGGTCGTCGCTGCGACGACAAGCACCAGCCGCTTGCGGGATATTTTCAGGAATCTCGTGCCGAATAAATACATAAAAACGATCGCGATCGGCGCGGCCAGCCAGGCCACAAACAGACCCGGGCCGCCGAAGGTGGAGATCTTGTTGAACAGAATCTCCGCCCCCAACAAGACCAGCCCGGTCTTGATGAACATGTCGGTTTTGGCCCCGGCCAACAGCCAGCGGGGTGTGCCGACAGTGTTGGAAATCAACAGGCCCAGCGCCAGCGCCCAGAAGGCATACCCCAGCCCATAGGCGTCGATGGTGTATTGACCGGCAAAAACACCGGAGATAATGGCCAAAACAAAAATCACCGCAAATCCACTGAGGTATGCCTGTGCCTCGCCGCCCATTGCCTTCACGCCCGCCGCGGTCAGCAAGCCCAGGGCCACCAGCAGGACCAGGATCGCCAGCAGGTTATTGCCCTGCGACAACGGCCGTGAGGCATGCAGGCCGTCAATCGCCGCCTGATACACGCGGTCCGCCGACAGGCCTTTCAGGACCTCGCGCCGCTCCGAGGTCATCAAACTCCTGTAGATCAGCAGTTTTTTTTCGGCATCGTATGTCAGATTTTGGGCTGCGGTGGCCGAAAGGTCCAGGTCCGCAGGTTTGTTTTCCAGCGGCACCGAACGAGTGTAACTCTGAAACGCCGACAGCGGATTGGTGATCCACTCACCGACTCTCGGCGCTTTGCCGGCAAACCCCAGCACCGCGATGCCGAGAATGACCACGCCAAACCACACTGCCCACCAATCTTCGGTATTTAACGCCTGTAATGTTTTGCCCGCCATGGCTTGTCCACTGGAGAAATCACACCTGCATTCATTTGCCACCGGCGCTCAGTGCGGCACATTTCCCTCGGTCTCTCATTCACAGGCTAGCGCGCAGTCAGCGGACTGTCAAGGGCAGTTTCCGATGCGCGAAGATGGGGACGATACCGTGAAAACCCGGCGTGAGAATAACCGCAGGTACAACAAGGAGAAAATCCAATCAGGACATGTGTGCCCTACCGCAACGGCGGGGGCAGTTTTTTCAGCAGTTTGTCGATCTCATCAAAACGGAACGGCTTCATCAGGTAGCCGTCGGCATCGCCGAACTCCTTGCCGTCCACCGACGGGGCATACCCGGTAATCATAATCACGATGGTTTCCGGCGTAGCGGCCTTGATCGTGCGCATCAATTCCGCGCCGGTCATCCTGGGCAGCATGTAATCGCTGATTACCGCGTCGAACCGCTGGTCCGCCAAGAGCTTTAGCGCCGATTCACCGTCGGCGGCCTCGGTCGGCTGATACCCCATCGCGGGCAGGATACCCATCAGGATCTGGCGGAACTCGTCATCGTCCTCGACCACGAGTACCGTTTCGATTTTGCGGGGCGGCTTCCCCGAACGCTGGATTGCCGCGGCCAGGACGTTTTTCAACATCCCTTCCAGTTTATCGATCCGAAACGGTTTGGTCAGGAAACCGTCCGCGCCGCCCAGCTGCACGCGGTCGCGGATATCCTGGTCGGCGTAGGCGGTGACCATAATGACCGGCAAGTCGGGCCATTGGGCTTTGATCCGGTCCAATAGGGTCAGCCCGTCCCACTCCGGCATTTTGATGTCGGCGATGACCGCGTCGACTTCCTCCGCGGTCAACCGGCGCATGGCCTCCGGGCCGCCGCCCGCAGTCAGCGCCCGATATCCCGCCGCGTTCAGGGTCTCCTGTAACAATGACAGGATCCGCTCGTCATCATCAACTACCAGTACCGTCTTCCGGATCGGCATAGCTCACATCCCGGGTTTGATTACTCCGACGCTTTCGTTTTTTTCCTGCCCCGGATCAGGGCCAGGACTTCTTCGGTCTTTTCCTCCAGCAATTCGGGGGATGACGCCTCCACGTTTAGCCGCAGCAGCGGTTCGGTGTTCGAGGACCGCACGTTAAACCACCAATCATCGAAGTCGATGGAGACCCCGTCGATCAGGTCCGGCTCCTCATCTTTGTAGTGCGTCCGAATTTTCTTCATTACTGCCGGGGCGTCGGTCACCGTGGAGTTGATCTCGCCCGAACGGAAATACGGGTCGATTTTGGCCACCAGTTCTGAAAGCGGTTTGCGCGCCTGGCCGATGACCTCCAGACAGACCAGCAACGCGATCAGCCCGGAATCGGCAAACCAGTTATTGCGAAAATAAAAATGCCCCGAATGCTCCCCGCCGAAAACGGCATTGTGTTCTTTCATCAGGGGTTTGATCAACGCATGGCCGACCGGGGTCTTGATCGGATTGCCGCCGTATTTGGTGATGATTTCCGGCACCATTTTCGAACAGATGGCGTTGTATAAGATGGTCGCCCCCGGTTCTTTTTGCAGCAGGGCTTTGGCCACCAGCGCGACCACCACGTCCCCGCCCAACAGCCGCCCTTTGTCATCAACCAGGAACATCCGGTCGGCGTCGCCGTCGAAAGCCGCGCCGAAATCGGCGCCTTCCTCGACCACACGCTTGCGCAGTTCCTCGGTGTTTTCCGGCTCGATCGGCGAGGCCGGATGGTTGGGAAACCGGCCGTCGGGTTCGAAATACATCGGGATGATCCGCTGCGGCAGATGCCCAAAAACACCGGGCAGGGTCAGGCCGCCGATCCCGTTGCCGGCGTCGATGACGATCGTCGCGGGGAACAACTTGTCTCGGTCGACGAACGACAAGGCGTGCATCGTGTAATCATCGGCGATATCGCGCGGGATGACTTTGCCGGTGCCCGAGCTATCGCGATAATCACCCGTGGTGATGATATCACGGATCTGCTGGATGCCTTTTTCGCCCGACAGGGGCACAGCATCCTTGCGGCAGATTTTAAAACCGTTATACGCGGCCGGATTGTGCGAAGCCGTCACCATGATCCCGCCGTCATAACCATACTTGCCGACCGCAAAATACATCCCGTCGGTGGAGACCAGGCCCAGATCGATGACATCCACACCTGAACGGGTCAGCCCGGAGACCAGCCGCTCGGTCAGTTCATCAGATGACAGGCGGACATCCCGGCCCACTGCGATTGTTTTCGGATTAAGGTACGTGGCCACCGCGCGGCCGATGGCATACGCAATATTGGCATTGAGCTGATCGGGGACTTTGCCGCGGATATCATATGATTTGAAAATCGTCGGGTCGGTGAGGACCGTTGGCGTCGTTCGTTTTTTTACAGTTTTCATACCCTCTCCTCGCACCCGAAGAAATCATCCGGCCGGACATTCGTCAACTGGTTATTGCATATTCCCCCAACCAGTGTCACATACGCCGGCCGGTCCCCCCTGTTAGTACATCGACCGACGATAAAACACCGTTAAGGCCATATTGTGGCAATCTTTGCCGACCGGCAGTGGTTTCCCCCGGCCGGGGGGGCGGGCTGCTCCCCGGGGCGTTGCCGGCGGCAGGATTCAGAAAGCGGCGGGGAACGCCGATAATGGTAACAAACGGGTGGGGACGGGACAGGGAACAGCGGCCCGATGGGGATGTCGGGCAGGCCACTGTGTGATGACAACTCACCACACAGTATAAAACCTGATGACGAAAACTCATGTCGAAAAAAGAAATACTGATCATTGATGACGAGCAAATGATCCTGGATATGCTGGACCAGATCCTGTCCGCCGCCGGTTACGATGTGCAAACTGCACTCGGCGGAAAAAAGGCCCTGGAAATATTTGCCGCACACCCGGTCGGACTGGTCCTGACCGACATTAAAATGCCGGGGATCGACGGTTATCATTTGCTGCGGGAAATCAAAGGCCAAAAACCGGACACCCGCATCGTGCTCATGAGCGGATACTCCAACGATTTGTCCATCCGTGAAGCCATCGAACTGGGCGCCGATGAATTTGTGGTCAAGCCGTTCAAAGGCAGCGAGATTTTGCAGGTCCTGGAATCGGCGATGGAGTGACGCCCGCTGTCGATCAACGAGGCAATAACCGGATATAAAAAAGCCCCCGCGACCGGGGGCTTTTTATTTTTGTCTCGCCGGTTGGTTACGAAGACGGTCCGGCATCGAAGGTCACCATGACCGTGATATCGGTCACATACAGATCAAAGGCGCCTTCCGGTGTCAGCACATATAGATAAAACTTCCCGGTCTCGACCAGATCCAGCGCCAGGTCAAGGTTTTGCCGGTAGCTTGCCGATTCAGCAAAGGTCATCGTCACCGTGCCGCCCGCTGGCACTGTCAACCCGCTGAAGACGATGAACGCATCGGCCGCGGCGCGCACGGCCTCCGGCGTCGTGTAGGAACCGTTGGCTGAAAAGTATACTGCACCTTCGGCATCATTGGCGCCTGACATTTCTTCGATCGTGGCCCGCACCCGGACATCAGAGATATTCTTGATATCGTCCTGATGGTCGATCCACACCTGTTTGGTGGTCAGGTCGACGCCATGCGCGTGAAATTCGCCGTCGGATTTCGAATAGAAGGCGTTGATATCCAGAGTTTCGATAAAGGTGCCCGAAACCAGGCAGCCGGCAATGGCCAGCAGGCCCAACCCCGCGAGCACCACGACTAGACTTTTTCCTCTCATTTTTTCCTCCTGGGGCCGGGCTGTTACAGGCCGAGGTAGATATTCAGCCCGCCGGTGATCATGCCGTTTTTGCGTGAAGATTCGTTGCCGTCCGGGAACACTTCGCCCCCCGCACGGACTTCAACACCGAAAGTTTTTGAGCCGAATTCCAAGCCGACGCCCGCGCCGAAACCAAACTGCGAGTCGGCATCGCGGCCGTCGAAATCCATCGAATTCAGCCGCACACCACCGAACATGAACGGCCGGATACCCGCGAACTGCCGGACCGGTGCACCCAAAACCAGATTAGCCCCGAACGACGTCGCTTTCCAGCTTTTCAACGTCTCGACCTGCTCGTTGAATGCCAGGTCAAAATCACCGTTTTTCAGCATGAAGATCTGCGGTTCCAGGGTCAGAGCCCAGAATGCGGGCACCCGCGCCCGTATGCCGTAGACCATCCCGTTTTCGGCATCTTCCTGTTCGACCGGAATGGTGATCCCGGCAAATCCCCCGACGCCCCAGCCGCCGGCAAAGACAGAGGATGCACCGCATAAGACCAGCATCACGGCCGCCACAAGCACCAGTCGTTTCATAGACTACTCTCCTGATTGATGTAAATGGTTATCATGTCCCCACCCCGATCCTCGGGAGGTATTGTCACCACACCGTAACGCATCAGGCGTCGCGGAATACCGTTTCGAAGATTTTCCGGGCCTCGTCAGCATCAACACCGTCTTCGGCTATCGTGTATTCCAGGATATTCCGTTTTTCATCGAGCGATAATTCACCGTCCTCGGCAAAAATATCGAAGTCGATTTTTTCGATTTTGTCCAGCGTGGCCGAATAGATATCGATCAGGAAATCCAGGGCGAAGACGCGGTCGAGGTCGGCGGTTTTGGCGACATTCGCCAGATGATGCCGTCCCTTTTGCTCGTGCGTCCGCGCCCGCCGGAACAAGTGTTCGGCCATCGCCTTGAACGCGAAAGTCGCCTTTTTCTCACTTTTCATCCGGCGCAAATCATCGGGAGCCAGGCCAAACTGGGTCAACTCCGAAAGCGGGATGTACACCAGCCCCTGTTCACCGATTTCGAGGTCGCGCGAGGCATCCCGCAAAATATGAGTCCAATAGCAGAAAATGGCCAGGTCTTCGGTAGCCTCGACGACTTCATCAAAAGACCACTCGCAGATGTACTCGTCGTCCTCCAGTCTGGTCAGCACCAGGTGCATGAACACGACCGCAGGCGCCACCGATGCGCCCTGCATGTACTTTTGCAGCGTGCGCCAGTCCTTGAAATACGGCATTTCGATGTCCATGACCATCGCCGCGGCCAGGTTTTCCCAGGGATCGGTGGGCAAGTCGAATTTCGAAAACATATCCGACAACGCCAGCCAGACCGGTCCCTCGTCCGGTTCGAGCGCGAAAGCGTCGCGGACATTGCCCAGCCAATCCTGGATTTTTCCCAACAATTGTTTTTTCTGCAGCTCGGATAGGTTTTCCCGGTCCGGCAGTTCGTCGACGACATCATCGATAATCCGCATCGAGGCGTACGCCGCGCAAAAGGCATTATAGATCACCGGCGATTTAAAAAAACGCGCGGCCAGATATAAATTGGGTATACCCCGGCCGGCGATCGCGGCGCATTGCCGATAGGCTTCGGCCACATCGGCCGCATTTGGTTGTGAGATTTGCGAGTTCATGGCCCGATGATACTCATTGACTTGCCCGCTCCCAACAAAAAAAACACTCGCGGCAAAAAAATATCCGCAAAAGCGGGGTACTACCCGGCATTTATATCGTATCCCTTAGGGCGGTAAAGCCTTGAATTCGGCGAATAATGTGGCGTTTCGCCACATTAACAACAGGTTTGACTGTCTCCGCAGCCGCAATCCGGCTCGGTGCCGCGCAGACGGGCCAAAATAATGGCATATGCGCAGCCGACACCGGCGCGGACACTCAGCGCCCCCTGAGGGCAATTGCCGGCGCACGCGCCGCATTCCATACAGGCGTCCCGATCGGTGATCGCCGCTTTTTTGGCCTCGAAAACAAAAACCGCATGCGGGCACACCTGCAGGCAAATTCCGCAGCCGTTGCATTTGCCGCGGTCCAGTTGCAACGTGCTGACGTTGGGCAAATATTTCAATTGCGGCATAAGTCCAACTCCTAGATAAACAAACCGGCTGTCCAAAGCCCGAGGCCGGCCACTGCAACACCGGCCTGCACCGGCACAGCCACCCGCATTTCCCGCTGCACACCGGACAACGACGTGTATGTCGAACACCCGGTGAAATTCATGGCAATGAAACTGGTGGCTGCCGGAATCATTAAAAACCAGGACAAACCGGCGAGAGTATTCCGGAAAACCCCGGGCTCACCTGCCGCGGCCACACCCAGGATAAGCGCACACACCAACCCGAACCATGCCCCTTTGACCGCAAATGCCCGGCCCGGAAGCCACGGCAGTAATGCCGCCGGAATAATCGATCCCGCCAAATACACCGCCAACACAAGCAGCGCATTGACTAACCCAAATGATACAACCCGTTCCCATGCATACACGCCCGGACCAAAACCGGAGAACACCAAAAAACATGCTGCAGCCGGCAGGGGATATTTCAAATTATGGACTAATTCATTGGGCACCAATGCAATACGATCAAAAAAATTAAATGTAACCCGTCTCATTTCCGGCGTGGCCTTGAAACCGGCGGCCAGGAAGGCGGCAAGATCGGCGGCACGCACCGGGCCGTATACCACGCGAAACCCCGTTCGCTCCTTAACGGTATGAGCGGCGATGCCGGGGGCCCCAAGTTGCGGGACAATCAAGCGGCGGTGGGAAACGATTTCATTCAACCGGCAGCCGATGACCCGCTTGACCAGTTCGTCCGTCCCGAACGTCCCCTTGCCCGCGGCGCACCAGACGTTGATTCCCCGGGTATCCAACACCAGCAACCAGGCATCGCTCCCGCCCAGGCGTGAACGCAAATGGTCGAAACTCATTTTATAATTTGCCGAAACAAAAACCTGGGATTTCGCAGTCGGCCGGCCGACAGCATAAAGTCCCGGCTGCACCCGGTAATTCATGCGGCCGATGCCCCAGCGGGCCTTATATGCCCCCCGCCGATCAGCCGATTCAAGTGCGGTACTCACGACCGGGATTTCGCCGGCGGCAGTGGTGATGTGGCCTACGACCCAGGGACCGAAACCGATATTACCGCTTGAGACTCCGATGCCGGGGACAGAAACCGGGGTCTCCACAACGGGAGAACAACAACACGACGGCGCCGTAGCTGATTTTTTGTCCTGTCCCTCTGCCACTTTACCTGTCTCCTACAATGTCCCCAACAACCAAAATCCCGCCCCGAGCAACACCAGCCCGGCAACAATCCGGATTGGCTTGATGGCCTTTTGGAATGCCGAGGTCAACCGCCCCAACCCCATACCCAACATCAGGGCCGCCAACGGCAAACTGTAACCGAGAGCAAACATTCCCAGAATCAGTGTTCCCCAGCCCATCTGACCACGGGCCGCCGCCACGCCGAGGACGACGGGCAATAAAGGCCCGCAACAAATCAGCGTGCATGAGATACTGGCGGCGCCAACGACCAGCCCGAAAAGAGCGGCTCCTCCGAACCCGCTCGGACGTCGCCGATCAGTCAAGGTGAGTGAGGGCAGGCGAAAGGGCAGGAAATCCAGGGTTACCAGACCAAAGAAGACCGCGGCAATTCCGGCAAGTAACTGCCCGTAGCGGCCGAAATTCGCCCCGACAAATTGGCCGAAAAAACTGACGAGCAGGCCCAAGGATGTCAGGGCGATGGTTGTGCCTGCCAGGAAAAATAACGACGTGAACCAGGCATCCCGCCTGTCACGGACCCCGCCCTGTCCTCCGGAAAAACCGGCAACCGCCGCGATCAAACCCAGGTTGCAGGCCGAATTGACTGCCGTCATCAGCCCCAGAAGAAATGCTGCAGGCAAAGCTGCGATACCGAATTCCGGGGAAGCAAATATTCGCTCAATCCATTCCACGTCATTCCTTTACTTTTTTCCGGGATTGTCGGCCGGACAACAGTTCGCCGCCGTTGAGCCAAATTTCTGAAATGTCTGCCACAGGGTTTCCGCAGTGATTTGCGGACCCCTCAATACGACATGACCAGTGCCGCCGAGAGCGATGACCGCCGGGGACGTGGAAAGGGCGTATTTGCGGATGACGGCCGAGAATAACGGGTCATCCGGCGTGAGATTGACTACCTTCAATTTTCTGGTGGTGGTCATAATCCGGGCGGCGACATCGCCGACCGCCGCGGTCGTCGTCGGTGATCCGGATGCGTCGGCGAGTACCACCAGCCCGAAATCGGCGCCGATAAATTGTTGATCCAAAAAGGCAATGCCGGTGACAACGGCACCGCCACAGCCACCGGCCCCGGGATCACAACCGGCAACATCAATACCGGAATCGCGCCAGAACAAGGAATATGTCGAAACACCAAGCGCTAATAACAATACGAGCGTGAACACACCGGTCTTGAACGCTCTGCTTGGACCACTTGCGGGAGGTTTGCAGCAGGATGCTCCGCCGGAACAGTTGCAGTTGGAGTCCATCATCGGGAATCCATCTTTTTTCATTTAAGCCCTCTCAGATGGGGAGCTTTGCCGCGCTCGGTCCTGTCTGTGGCTGATATGACCGACGGTGTTAAGGAGTGGAAAAACTGTTCCAGTTCCCGGACCGCCTCCGGTGCAATCCAGCATCTAACCGACTGTCCCTGTCGCTCCATCCTGATCAACCCGGATGAATGCAATTTCTTGATATGATGTGAAACAGTCGATGGCGCTAAGTTGAAATCCCGCGCGATTTCCCCGACGCAAGCGCTGGTCCGGGGATCGATGAAACAGGTCTTTTCGGCCGCGCAACAGGAGGCCAGCCGCGAAAAGATTTGCAACCGGCTGACATTGGACAACGCTTTGAAAATCCCGGCGAACTGCCCGATGCGTTCAATTCGATTATTCAACATATTTCGAAATATGTATATAAATCAAGCAAAAGCAAGCAAAATAATAGCAATTTTGACACATTGGCCGAAACTATAACCGCTCTAAATCGTCCCCGTCGCTATTGCGGACGAGACTATACTTCGATTTTTTCGCAAAGCTGTTGCGGCATCTGCTTACAATTGGTCGAGGACCTCTGCGTCCTCCGGAAACCGTCCGGTTTGCTGCTTGGAAAAGATCAACTTGCCGTCGGCTTTGACCTCGAAAACACCGCCGCTGCCTCGGATCAATTCCACTTCGATACCCGTTTTTTCTTTGATTTTGGCCGCCAGACCGGAAGCCCGGGGAAGGTAGTTTCACTCTACACAGTATTTAATGGAAACGTGCGGCATGGTTTCTCCTGGGTGTATAGGTCCCCTTAACGCGTTTGGCCTAGTTTTTACGTAAGATATATACGTGGGATATGGTTCGTCGAGTTGAAACCGCGCCACACCGCACCGGAGAAGTGACAGGCCGGTTCGGGAAGAAGGGACCATTCGCCGGAAAACCACGATTCGGTACATGGATATCGGATGTCGAATCATCGGGCGCGCATAGCCGCAAAGCCGACGGCCGAAACCGTTGATTTGACCCTGGCCGTCACCGCCATCGCGTTCTTGCTGTCGGTCGCCATGCTCACCGGCTGTGCCCAGGACAATCCCGGCCCGACATATCCGGCGCCGCCAGACACCTCGGTCTTGCGCGTAATTGATTTATCCTTTACTGCTTTCGATGATCGGGGAGCAATCAATTCGGGTCTGACCATGCAATGGTGGGAGCATTTTTACTCCAATTACAATAAAAACTGTCTGATCGAGCGCTATGTCATTCTGGACCCGCGCGCCGATACCATTTTTGGTGCAGCAATCGGTTCTCCGGCAATCGGTCACGGGATCATTCCCAGCGGCGAGAAACACTATGCGCGCACCAAAAAAATCGATGTTGCCGATTCGGCGGTGGCGGGATTATACGCATTGCATATTTTGTACCGCCACTCGAACACGAATTTTCATTGGGACACGACAATCCATATTGTTGCCAACCAAAACACCGACACGACCGGCACAACACAATAGACCTTCGCGCGGTGCAATCAACCTCGGGAAAGACCGATAAAACAGCAAACGGGTAAAACCAGGATGGTGAATCGAGTGGGCACCGGCCAATGCGGGCCATTTTCCCGGTTGACAGGTATTATTGCAGGCGTTCAAAGTTGTCACAGATCACGCACATTTCAGTGGTCTTAAGCATTACTTATTGTTGGAAAATCAGTTAGCTTCCAGGGGCGGCGTGTCGCCTGATTGGATAATGAGTTGACAGAACCGAATTTCTTCGTATATTGGCGGATTAATTTCGCCCGGCAGAAAAGGCGAATTGGCGAAAAAGGCGGGTTGCGACCCTCATGGGATAGGATGAATAACGAATGCAACGAAAACTAACCTGGATTTGGGGACTGATTGCAGTATTGTTATTGCTCTCGGGGTATACGCTTTGGCCGACTATTCGTCTGGCAAGCATGGACGATGAGGCCAAACTTGCGGCCGAACAGCGCGACCCGGCCGAATGGCTGCGCCTGAAAAATCGGGCGATCAAGCTCGGCCTCGACCTGCGCGGCGGGATGCGCGTGGTTATGGAGGTCGATAAATCTAAACTCAACGCAGCCGAAGCTCAGGATGCGGTCGACCGGGCCAAGGAAATCATCCGCAACCGCGTCGACCAGTTCGGGGTTTCCGAACCGCTGATTCAAAAACAGGGAGAAAACCGTATTGTCATCGAACTCCCTGGTATCACTGATGTTACCCGCGCCCAGGAGCTGATCGGCAGAACCGCACAATTAGAATTTAAACTCCTCGAACCCCGCGAAAATGTCACTCAAATCCTCGAGCGGATTGATCTGGCCCTCGAGGCGCGGGATTCCACTGCCGAACCGAGTGAACAAGCGGATAATCCCGAAGATATCTTCGATATTTTTTCGGACAGTGCCAAACAGGCCGATTCTCCTCAAGCGGATTCAACAAGTTTGACTCAGACGGAGGACGACAGCGCACCGCTGGGTGATCACCCGTTTTCCACGCTGCTCGAACCGATAGGTGAGTGGTACCGTGTGACGAAAGACGACGCGGCCTGGATCCGTAAATGGCTCGACGACCCCAAAGTACAAAAGGAGATTCCGGCGGACATCCAGGTTGCCTGGGGCACCAAGACCGAATTTGCCGGTGGGCTCGAAGTGGAATACCTGTACTTCGTTAAAGCCAACGTGGAAATGTCCGGGAAATACCTGACCGAAGCTCGGCCCAATTTCGATCAATTCCGCAAGCCGATTGTTGATTTTGTGCTGACCCGCGAGGGCGGGAAGATTTTCGCCCGGGTGACGGGCGCCAACATCGGCAAACCGCTGGCAATCGTGCTGGATGATCGCGTCATTTCTGCGCCGACAATCCAATCGCGCATTCCCGACCGGGGACAAATCACCATGGGCAATGCCGATTATGAAGAGGCCGCCGACCTGGCAATCATGCTCCGGGCAGGTGCACTCCCGGCCCCGGTGAATGTCGTCGAAAGCAACGTCATCGGGCCGTCCCTGGGGGCCGATTCCATCAAGAAAGGTATTACCGCCAGTGTTATCGGGCTGCTGGTCGTGTTGATCTTCATTCTGGTTTATTACCGGCTTTCCGGAGCGATTGCCGATATCGCCATCCTGCTTAATGTCGTGTTTCTGATGGCGGTGATGGTCGTGCTGGACGCCACATTGACGATGCCGGGGATCGCGGGGATAATTCTGACTGTGGGGATGGCCGACGACGCCAATGTGCTGATTTTCGAACGCATCCGCGAGGAGCTGCGCAAAGGCAAGACGATCCGCGCGGCGATCGATGTCGGGTATGCGCGGGCGCTCGTGGCCATCATTGACTCGCACGTCACCACGCTGATCACCGCGCTGGCGCTGTTTTTATTCGGCACGGGGCCGGTGAAGGGCTTCGCCGTAACCCTGGCCTGGGGTGTGGTGATCAACCTGTTCACCGCTTACGTGATTACCAAGGCCGTATTCGATTTACGCAAGGGGTATAAATCCCTGTCCATCTGAGCATGGACTTTGGGGAAGGATCGAGACTATGTCCATCAGTTTAATCGGCAAGACCAATATCGATTTCATCGGCATGCGGAAGATAACGTTTATCATCTCCGCCATCGTGGCGGTAGCCGGGATCTACGCGCTGGTTATGATGTCCGCCGGCAAGGCCGCTCTGGGCATTGAATTCGGCGGCGGCACAATGGTGCAGGGCAATTTCGACCGGCCCGTGGAAATCGGCGCTTTGCGCGATGCCGTTACCCGCGCGGGGTATGCCGACGCGACCATCCAGGAACTCACGCGTGATATCCCCAATTCCTTCGTGATCCGCACGAAACTGGATCCCGAAAAGGCCGTCAGTAAAGGGACCGAGATCGAAGCTGTGTTGCGCGCGGCCTTTCCCGATAACGCCTTCCACCTCGACTCAATTCATGAGGTTGGTCCGGCCGTCGGTCAGACATTGCAAAAACAGGCCCGGCTCGCCGCGCTCATATCATTGATCGGCATTCTCATCTATGTTGCCATCCGCTTCGATTTCCGCTTTGGCGTGGCCGCCACGATTGCGATGCTGCATGATGTCTTCGCGGCGCTGGCCATCGTCTATTTCCTTAACTGGGAAGTGTCCGTTTTAGTTATCTCCGCGGTGCTGACCCTGGCCGGATATTCACTGACCGATAAAGTCGTGGTCTTCGACCGGATTCGCGAAAATTTGCGGACGATGCGCCGTAAAGTCGATTTTGTCCCGGGGGTCAACCTCTCGATTAATGAAGTGCTTTCGCGGACGATCATTACCTCGCTCACGACATTCCTGGCGACACTGGCGATTGTGATCGCCGGCGGGGAAGTGTTGCGCGAGTTCGCCACTCTCTTGACCATCGGCATCGCCATTGGGACATATTCCTCGGTATTTGTGGCCTCCCCGATTTATGTTGAATGGGAAAACCGCAAGCCCAAGCGCTTTAAATAGGCCGCACAATTCATTGACGAACGTTCAAGCCCCGCCGCTTCGGCGGGGTTTTCTTTATTATTGGGATAAGTATATAATAGCCAAAAGATTAACTACCAAACAACGCCGGCAATTCATAATTGTGGAATAAATCCCCCGGTTGCCGACTATAGATATTGGCGGACATCATGCCGGATTTTGTCGTGATTTGTCAGGTAGGGGGGCCAAACCGGCTGCGGGACAGCAAAATAATGGGCTGTTCGGCCAAAATATGTGGAATTTTTTCTTGACAGGTTTCGGGGGCCGGGGTTATATTTTGTCAGGCAAGCAACTGGACAGATTTGCCGGGTGGGTAAGGCGTCCCCGCTGGTGTATTCGACCGGGGCGAAACATTAAAAAGCCGCGTTACAGCCCCGTGGATACGTAGCGGGGAAAATTTAAAGGACGTGTGGGGTAGGGGCGATGGAATGTCCGTGCAGGAGGATTGAAAGATGTATAAAAAATATCTAATGCTGGCCGTATGTCTGGCCCTGGCCGTTACCCTGATTCATGCGCCGGACTCCTGCGGCAAAGCCCGAGCCGCCAAAACCTTTGACGGCAAGGTTTGGGTGCGGATTGATGAGATTGAGGGGCATGAATGGAATGAAATAGCCATTCACCCCAGAGACCGGGCACACGGCGACTGGCAATGTTTGCTGATATACCTTCCAATTTTCAACGTCTATTTTGGGCAGATGTTTGCATACAGCAATAATTCTATAAACGATAACAGAATACGGAAAGACGGGGTCGGGGCAGTTGAGCAATTACACCACAATGAGTGCCGTCCTCGATACAATTGCCGACTTGATTGACCGGCAAGAATTCGCGGCGGCACTAAAAGGAATACAGAATCTGGATTGCGCTGACGTTGTCGAGATATCGGCAATTGCGTCCGGCAGACTACATTTGTATGCCGCCGACGCGTTATACCATTCAGGCAAATACGACGATGCCCTCGAACATGCCAATCTGGCAATCGGACATTTCAGACCTACTGATGCGCATTCGCTCTATGGTCGTGCGAAATATCGGCGAGGTTATATTCTTTTGACTGTCGGGGACTATTCTCGCAGTTCGGATGAATTCCGGGAAGCGTGGTCCGCTTATAAACGTATCGGAGATCAAGAGGGTGAACTATCGTCATGCAATTGTTTGGCTCGATGTGCCTTTTGCCAAGGCCAATACGATAAAGCGAAAGAATATCTTGTGCATTCCATCGATTTATGCGAGATATTCGGTGACAAAGCCCGAAAGGATGCAATACAAGCCAACTTGGGCGTTGTATTGACTCTTTTGGGAGATTTTTATTCCGCTAAATCGATCATGCAGATTGCAGAGTCTTCATTAGATGCAATGCCATATGCAAATCAATGCAATACTCATGGAATGGTGGCATATCTTTTAATTTTGATGCGTGAATTTGGAGCGGCGACTGAACATCTCGAGAAAAAATATGCAATTGCAAAGGCTCAATTATTAACTCGTCGATTGGCCGTCTACCACGAATACGCCGGCGAACTTTGTTTCTGGCAGGGCGATTACGAAAAGGCCGAGGAGCACTACCGCGAGGCGATCAAAATCGGGATGGAGATTGCCCCCGAGGGTGACCTGATCAGCCAGTCGTATCGGCTGCTGGCCGAATTGCAGGTGGCGCGTAATCAGCTGGATGATGCCGAGGAATCCTGCAACCGCGCCTGGGCCGTCGCGGAGAAGATCACCGAACGCCTGGAACTGGGAGCCATTCAGCGCACCCGCGGCGAAATCGCCGCCCGCCGGGGAGATGCCGAGGCCGCCCGGACGGCCTTCGATGAGGCCATCCGCATCCTGAGCGAGATCGGCGCGAAATACGAACTGGCCCGCGCACACCTGCAGGCCGGTGAGGCCGAGGTGTTCAACAACGAATATCGAATATTAAATCTCATGGCCGCCCGTGTGCTGTTCGACCGGATTGGTGTGGCCTACTGGCAGGAACGGGTCACCGGGCATATCAAAAAGATGGTGCGCGCCGCAAGCGCCGTTTATTTGCGGCCGCCGCCGCCGGCCCGCGCCGCCGAGCCGGTAATCGCCGTCTCCGCCCCCATGAAAAAAATCCTGGACTTCCTCGCCAAAGTCAAAGATACCGACGCCACGGTCCTGCTGCTCGGCGAAACCGGGGTGGGTAAGGACCATTTGGCCCGGCATATCCATTACACCAGCAGCCGGGCGGATAAACCGTTCGAAAACGTTGCCGCGGCGAATTTCCCCGCCGAGTTGTGGGCCAGTGAGTTTTTCGGCCACGAAAAGCACGCGTTTACCGGGGCCAATGAGGCCAAAATCGGGATCCTCGAACGCGCGAACGGCGGCACGGTCTATCTCAACGAAATCAGCGAGGTGCCGCCGGATTTCCAGCTCAAGATGCTGCATTTTCTGGAATCCCGGGAGGTCACGCGGCTGGGCGGGTCCAGACGGATCGCCCTTGACATCCGGTTTATCGCCGCCTCCAATAAGAACCTGCTGGCGGAAATTGATGCCCGAAGGTTCCGCCGGGATTTGTACTACCGGCTCAACCAGGTTCCGGTGGAGATCCCCCCGTTGCGGGAGCGGCCGGGCGACCTCGGGGAACTGGTGCGACATTTCCTGACGCTGTATAATTACCCGCCCCACAAAATCCGGCATCTGCTGGATTCTCCGTTTTATGATTTGCTGCAGAGCGCGGCCTGGCCCGGCAATGTCCGGCAGTTGGAGCATTTGCTTCGCCGGTTGACCATCCTGGCCAACGGCGCAGACCCCGAGGCCATGCTCCAGATCGCCCGTGAGGTTTTGGCTGATGAGAAGTTGCTGCCCGATCCCGAGCGCGAGAAATTATTGGCAATATTGAAAGCCAATGACTGGAACCAGCGAAGGACAGCGCGGGAGCTGGGGATGGCCGAAAGTTCGCTACGAAAAACCATGAAGCAATTGAAAATCAACCGCTTGCCGGAATGATTGGGTGCGCATGCGCAGTCTGCGAGTGCGCATGCGCAGTTTAAGTATAACGGAAACAACGCATTCAGCAGCGATGACAGTCTGAGTGTGCCAGGTTCTTTGATAACTCAACCCGACGCCCGACTCGGGAGACCCAGGCAGAAAATTCCAGATTGCTATCAACGCCAATAACATAACAAGTTGTCGGCGATCTTAACACCCAATTGGCACGCTCCCTGCTAATACATCCCGTGACGTTAAACTTTTAACCACGGGAGGATGCCATGCGTAGGATGCTGGCGATTTTGGCAGTGCTTCACCTGGTGTTGTTGGGCTGTTCGACTGAAACCATCACCCCCACCGAATCGGAAGGGCAACGCGTTACGACAGATCCCGGCCCCACCGGCCCACCAATGGCGACAGCGACTAATGAGCCGCTGGTGACGTTCTGGGTGGAGGAGGATTCGGTTAATGTCATTCAGTATGTCATTGATTCTGTCGCCCGCGAAGTGGTGTTCAGCATTGAGCGGATTGATCCCGCTCGACAAGTAAGTTATTATTCAATAGTCATTGAAGAAACTCAGGACGAGAATGGCGTTATCGCCAACAGCGCCGGGTTCCTGGATGATCAGGGCTATTTGTTGGTCGGTTTGGATTTTGCTTGGCCGTCGGATGATCCGAATCCCAATTGGTACAGCGTTACCGAGCGAACCCTTGATGATGAAATGACTATCAAACGGGAGGTTGAAAACGGCCGAGTTACGGAAATCTACACATTAAATGGCGAAACGCGAACCTATGTCTATGCCGAGACAAACCCAAACATGGCAAAGAGCAGCCCTAGTGCAATTGAAAACGACGGGCCGAATTATATAAACGACCTGCCGTTGCAGAGTGAAGCGGCGGATGAATTGGCGGAATGGGAAGAATTCGTTGCGCCGGAGAACACGTTGAATTACAATCAGGATGGAGAATTTTTTGTGTCGGTGCTCGGGAATCAAGACTTCGCTGCCTGGGTGGAATCCGAATTCCAGGATCCGGACATGTACAAACCATGCATTGACTCGCGCGAGAAGGTATGCGCGGTCGCGGCTATTATTAGTCTCGTTAAATGCTGGTGGTCATTTGTGGCAAATTTCTTGTGTTGGGTTTCTACAGGTACTGGAATTGCATGCGTAATCGGCTCAGTTGGAAGATGGATTCATGGCTGGGCTTAATTTACGATTCGAACGAAAAGGAGGAGCGCATGGCCGAGATGAAACAGATATTCTATATTTTGTGGGGTCTTGGGATGTTGGTTGCGGTTTCCTCAATTTTTTTCGTCAAACCGGGCGTAAAAATTGCGTCGCTGAATCCTCGGGATTGGAAAACACCAAATTGGAAACAAAAGGAGAATTTTCGCGGCCCCGGGTATGCTTTGATGATGGTCGGCTGTATCTGGTGGGCGATTGGCGGTCTCGTCTGGGTCTCCATTACGCTGTTTGGCTAAAGGGTGCTATTGGATGGAAGATATCTTCTACATTTTATGGGGATTGGGCTTGCTTATTTTCTTCTCATCGCCGTTTTTCGTCAAAGCCGGGGCTCCCATCGCAGCGATTGACTGGAATTGGGGCAACTGGTGGAATTGCACTTTCAATACCTTTGTCAAGGGTTGTTCGGCATTCGTTTACCGTTGCGTTGTAACAGGGACGGGATATATTGAATGCGTTGTCACCGGTTGTGCCGCAGTGTTTATAGGAGCGGCTATCGGTTGCGCAGCCCGTCAGCTCATTCCTTGTTGATTCGGAGGTGTCATGAAAAACAGGACGTTCATCATCATCATGTTCTGTATCACTCTTGTTTGCAGCTACCTTTTCGGCGGACAACTGGCTGGAATGTCGTTCACCCAGTCGGCAATCTTGACGGTGGCTGTGGGCATTGTTGGCCCGATCATCGGTTTGCTGGAACGCGCGTGGCGCAAAAAAAAGAACAAAGCGATGTCCTGATCGGATGAGAGCGGCAAGCAAAGATCGTTCGGTATTTGAGGAGTAAGTGCGATTGCCGGGGCACCGGCAATCGCCATGTCCTTTGCCTTATTGGGTAGCCCCGATCGCAGGTATGGAGGATTATGTATGGGTCGCTTTGCCCGTCCTTTTCTTGGCGGATTAACGGTAACGATAGTTTCCGTCTTCGTTGGTTCCGTATTGGGGATTACTCCACGACTGGATGAAGCACCAACGGGAGAGCTTATTTATTGGTTTGTGGGATTTGCCGTCGTGGGCGCGCTATTGGGGCTGATCTGGGTGGCGGCGAGGAAAATATTAAGCCGGTAGCCCACCTGCTTGACATCTGTCATAGCGGGGTGGGTTACCCGCTCATTTCGGTAATGATTGAGTGTGCGGTTGATTTGTACCAAAATTGATATTTTTGCCGGAGGAGGTGAAGATTGCAGGATCCCAAAAAGTCGGTGCTTGTCATGGTGATTGCCTGCGTGGGCGTTTGGTCTGTGCTCGAACTATTGCATGTCACCGATCTTTCTTGGCCGTTGATGCTTTTGGCATCGGCAGGAGTAGGTTTGGCGGCAGGTCTTGCGCTATATGGATTGCGCAAGGCGTTCAAGTTCTAATTGCGCTGGTCTGCCTTCCCGGGTGGGCTACCCGCTGGTGCTATTTCGTCGGCGCATGGATGCGCATTTTCTCAGTTGTTGTAGGAGGGGGAAAAAATGATGAAAGAGTCTCGCAAAAAGTTGTTCATTGGTATTCCCCTCAGTTGGCTGGGCGGTCTCGGGCTGTCATCACCATCAAACAACTGGGGTTGTGGAACTCCCCGCTGCACATGTTGGTGATTTGGGCCGCCGTGTTCGGCGGCGGATATGGTCTGGTCTTATTGGGATTGGCCAAAGCGCTTAAATTATAGCGTCTCTCTTCGCCCGCTGACCCCATAACCCGGAAGCGGGGCGCCCAGGCCTGGTGCGGGCGTCCCGTGTTCCTGTTCGCGCCGTACCTCATGGCCGGTTGATTTTTCCCGCAGCTTGACCCATATTGCCCCCGGAAACAAATGCCGAAATGCTGCGTACAACGTGCGATGGGTACAAGACGACGAAAACCAGCGGCGGGACCATGAAACTCACAATCAATCTGCTGATATTAACCGGGTTGGTCATTGCCGGCACAATCCTCGCTCCGCCGGCGCTCGCCCAGCGGCAACCGCTGGTGAGCGAAAAAGCCGAAATCGCCCCCGATCCGTCGTATTTTACCGTCGCCCGGCTGCAATATCCCGGCGGCGGCGACTGGTATTGGGGATCCTCGGCCCTGCCGAACCTGCTCAATTTTATCAGTGAAAACACCAACATCCCGGTCAACGAGGAGGAAGTGCGCGTCGAAATCCGCAATGACCGGCTGTTCGATTATCCGTTTCTCTACGCCACCGGCCACGGGAATATCCATTTCAGCGACGAGGACCTCGAACGCCTGCGCCGGTACCTGCTGGGCGGCGGGTTTTTGCTGGTCAACGACTCCTACGGCATGGACCAGGCCGTGCGGCGGGAGGTCGCCCGGTTGTTTCCCGATCGGCCGCTGGTCGAATTGCCGTTTTCTCATCCGATTTACCACTGTTATTTTGATTTTCCCAATGGGCTGCCCAAAATCCATGAGCATGACAATAAACCGCCGCAGGGCTTTGCTGTCCTGGATGGCGAGCGGGTGATGTTGTTTTATGTCTACGAAGCGGATATCGGGGACGGCTGGGAAGACCCGCAGGTCCATAAAGACCCGCCCCAGAAACGTGATGCGGCGCTTAAAATGGGCGCCAATCTTGCTTGTTACGCACTCACCCGGTAGCCGTACTCGGCCTAAATAGCCAAAAAACAGCCCTTTTTGTGCATCGGAAAGCCGGGCGCCGCGTACAATAAGGTATCGGGCGCGGTCCCGCGAGGGTGGAGTATGTCGAAGACGGCCCCGTGGGGACGATAAGACGGATAGACTGACAATGGATGGAGTGAGATGTCCCCGCTGATTAATTACTCGCGTATTCTGGCCCGGCTGAACACTCTGCGCCGGCGGCTTGTTTTCTGCAAACTCAGCACCGGCATTCTGGCGGCATTCTCGTACCTGGTCGCCGGTTTCCTGCTGGCTGCCTCGTTATCAATACTCGGGATTGCACCGGTGGCGGTGCGTACCGGCTGGTGGCTGGTGCTGTTGGCCGGGATCACGATGATCCTGGGCCCGCTGGTCTGGAAATATCTCATCTCGCCCCCGTCGTCTGAACAACTGGCGCTGGTGGTGGAATCCCGGTATCCGCAGTTAAAAAATCGGCTGATTGCCGCGTTGCAGCTGCGGCAATACCTGACCACCAATCACGAGGGATATTCCACCGATCTGGTGGGACGCACTGTCGAACAGGCCGATCGGCTCTCTGCCGAGATTGACCTGGACTGCTGCGTGGATCGCGGCCCCCTCATGCAGTGGCTGAGACGGACCGGGATCATGGCCGTCCTGGCCGTGGCAACGGTGGTTTTGCTGCCTGGGGCGGCCAATCGCGCGCTGTCGTCTTTTTCGCGGCCGCTGACCTCGATGATTGAACCGGTGGGGTATCACCTTGCCGTGTATCCGGGAGACGCCGAAGTCATTAAATTCGATACAGTCATTGTGCGAGCGGTACTCACCGGCCGGGATGCCCCCGGACAAGTCGTGTTGTCGCATCGTGCCGAGGGTGGGCAGTGGCTGGCCGAAGAGCTCACCGGGCTGGCTTACCGCTCGGGATCGTCTCTGGCCGGGCCTGATTCAACGATATTTTCCTACCGCCTCGGGCCGGTGATGCGGGATGTGGAATATACGTTCGCCGCCGACCGACTGATTTCGAATGTGTTCACGATCAAAGCCCTCGACCGTCCGCGGGTAACGGATATTCGTTTGAGTTATTTTTATCCGGAATATACCGGCCTTGAACCCCTGGTATTCGACGAAAACAACGGGGCGATCAGCGCCCTGGCCGGGACGGACGTGGAGATTGCCGTGCAGGCCAACCGGCCGCTGAAACATGCCGAGCTGGTGTTCAATGACGGCATTTCGCTGGCGCTGGAGGTACGTGACCGCAGCGCAGTCGGGCGGATAACGGTCACGCGGGATGCTTCGTACTACATTCGATTGATTGACCAGCAGGGCCACGAAAATCCGCACCCGATCGAATATGGTATCAGCATGCTGGCCGATGCCTACCCCCGCGCGGAAATCCTGCTGCCGGGGCACGACGCCGACCTGGACGACCAGATGGCGGTCAACCTCAAGATCGGCGCGGTGGACGATTACGGCTTCACCGACATGGTCCTGATTTATCGCTGGCTTTCCGGCGGACAATTGCGCGAGGAAAACCGCGTACGGCTGCCGCTGCCCGGCCGGCGCACAGCCAACGTGGAAATAGACTACTGGTGGGATCTCGAACCGATCGGCATGATGCCGTCGGATGTTGTCGCCTACCACGTTGAGGTTTTCGACAACGACCGGATCAGCGGCCCGAAATCCTCGGTGAGTAAAAGTTTTACCCTGCGGTTCCCCTCCCTGGACGAAATGCTGGCCGAGGTCGGCGCCCGTCAGGATGAAAATATAATCGACCTCGAGGAAATCTTAAACGGCGAACAGCGGCTGGCCGAGGAAATCGAACGCCTGCACCGCGAACTGCTGCAGACTGATGACCCCGATTGGCAAATGCAAAAACAGTTCGAATCGCTCAACAACCAGCAGGACGAACTGACGCAGAAATTTACTGAAAAGGCCGAAAAATTCTCCGAGGGACTCTCCGAATTGCAGGAGAAAAAGCTCGCTTCGGCCGAGATGCTGGCCAAACTGGAGGAAGCCCAGGAGTTATTCAAAGAGGTGGCCACCGAGGAAATGAAAGAACAAGCCCGCGAACTGGCCGAGCTGCTCAAGGAGCTGGACCCCGCAGAAATGGCCGAGGCGCTGGAAGACATGCAGCTTTCGACTGAGGAAATGATCGAGCGGCTGGAGCGCACGATTGAATACCTGAAAAAAATGCGGGCCGAGCAGAAAATCGATGAAATGATCAAACGCGCCGAAGATTTGGCTTCCCGGCAGCAGGACCTCAATGACGATATCGAGGCCTCACCGCCCGACGAACTTGATAAACAGACCGAACGGCAGGATGGGCTTAAGGAAGATTTCGAGAAACTCGATACGGATTTGCAGGAGGCCGAATCGGCATTGAAAGACGCCAAGTTTGCCCCGGAGGGGTTAATCGAGCAGTTTTGCCAGGCCGCCCGGATGTGCAGCGCACCGGAGGCCATGAGCGAAGCCGCACAGGCCATGCAACAGCAGAATAAATCCACGGCGCAGCAATCGGGGAAACAAGCCAATAAGCAGCTCAACGACCTGGTCTCGCGCATGCGGGAACTCCAGCAAATGATGACCGACGATATGCAAGAGGAGGTCGCCGGTATGTTGCGCGAGGCGCTGGACCAGGCCATGTACTTGTCCGAACACCAGGAGGAGCTGCAGGAACAACTGCAAGACCTGGATTTCCAAAATCCCGATATGCGCAAGCTCGCCGAGCTGCAGGCCGATTTGCTGGGGGGGACCCAGCGGCTGGATGCCGCAATGTCCGAGATCGCCAAAAAATCCATGTGTGTCGGCGGCGCCAATTTCGGACTGAAAGGTGTTGGCGAGAGCATGACCCAGGCCATCGAAATGCTGACCCAGCAAAACGGGCGCGGCGCCGCAGGTCACCAGAAAAACGCCATGTCGGGCATTAACCGCGCCGCGCAGCAACTGATGCAGGGCATGCAGCAAAACTCCGGCCAGTGCCAGAACCCCGGACAATGCAACAAACCGGGAGGGATGATGCCGACAATGGGATCGCTGGCCAACCGCCAGGGGCGATTGAATGCGCAAATGTCGCAGATGTTCGAGGAAATGGGCGGCACGATGACCACCGAGGAACGTCTGACCCTCGCCCGGCTGAAAGCCGAACAGCAGGCGATCCAGGACGGCGTTGATGAATTGCAGCCGCAGGCGCGGGAACGGCGCAACCTGTTGGGCCGTATAGACCAGCTGAGCGGGGAGATGAAAAAAATCATCGGCGACATGGACCATTATCAGATCTCCGGCCAGACGATGGACCGGATGCAGCGGCTCTACTCGCGGATGCTGGATTTTCAACATTCATTGCACCGGCAGGACTACAAGGAAGACCGCCGCGCCGGTTTCGGCGAGGATGTCCTGCGCTCGTCGCCCCCGGACCTCGATATGGATGCCGGTTTGAGCCGGAGCGAACTTGACCGCTTACTGGAACGCTATCTTGATGAGGGATATCCGAAGGCCTACGAAACGCTGATTAGATCATATTACCGGGAGCTGCTGGAAGACCAGCGGCTGCCCGCAGGCTCCCTGAAATAAAGGAAGCCCCGCGCGTAGCGCGGGGCTTCTATACTCGTTGTCCCGACCGATTTACATCTCGGTGCACGGGTCACACGGCGGCGGCTTATCCGGCAGATAGACGTATTGGACCAGATAAATGACGTCCACCGGATTGATCACGCCGTCGCAGTTGACGTCCCCGTTTTGCATGCAGTTGCCGGGGTTACACGGCCCCTGCCCCGATGAACGGTAGACATAATTGACCATCCAGATAACATCCGTCGGATAGATCGCGCCGTTGCAATCCCAGTCGCCATTGAGCGAACAATCGCAGGGTTCAATGGTAATGATCCCCTTGACAAACGCGGGAAAGACCTCCGAGGTTTCCTCGCACGTCAGAAAACGCAAATGGTTTAATGGCGGCAGGAACACGGTGTCGATCTCAAATGTCCCGGGGTTATTATTCAGGTTGAACCGCATCTTGATATATGCGGCCGAATCCAGTGTATTCAGGCAGTGGTTATTGCCCAATTGCGCCTTGCCCCAGAGGAAAAAGTCATCCGGGCTGACTAGGTCGAAGTTGGGATACTGATTGTATTTACGTTCGTTTGAAATCGCATCCTCCGGGAGCATCATCCAGGGCAGCGTGTCAACGACGCCGGTCCAGAACGCCCCGCCGGAAACCGAACGGGCGGTCAACGGCAGCGATATCGACCACATTGGGCTGGTCGTGATGATCCGAATCGGCAGGATGATGTTTTTGGTCTTGGCCTGAGCCGCCACCGAACCGATTTCGACTTTGTCGTTGACGGTGGCCACGAACACATCCCAGCCCACCGTCGTCAGCGCGCAGCCGTCATCGGCGTCGACTGTGAAATGATACGCCCCGCCGTTGTTCAGAGCATCATTCAAACTCGGGGTCCAGGTGATCTCATCACCGGCCAGTGACGGCGTATTTTCCGGCGGCGTCGGCGTGATTGTCATATTGCTATAGGTCAGACCGTCCCCATCGGGGTCGGTGATGCCCGCGGCCAGATCCTCCGTATAGCCGCCTGCATAGAAGAAACTGCGTGCAGGTATCGTACTTACCGGGGGCTGGTTGCCCACGGCAACGGAAAACGAGCACTGCTCGGTGCGCCCGGCAACATCCTCCGCCTCGACCGTCACGGTATACGGGCTGCCGGAAATATCACCGCAGCCGGGTGTCCAGGACCACTCGCCGGTAGTCAAAAGTGTCCCCGGCCCGCCGATCTTGGTGTAGGTGACCGTGAACGGGGTGGTGGCGGTTATTGTCCTGGAGGCGAGGTTTCCCCAGTGTACATTCATGTTCGAGCCGCAGACGGCACCCACCGGGATTGCCTCAACGTCAACCGCAAACGAGAGTATATTGGACAAACAGCCGCCCTCTCCGTTGGCGACATCGGAAACTTCGACCTCGACAGTGTAGCTGCCGTCATCTCCCGCTCCGGGGGTCCACGACCACGCGCCGGTGTTGACATTGACAGCGCCGGGACCGGAATGCAAATAAAACGCGGCCGCCGTGCCGTCTGGATGATGATAGGTGCCGTTATGGGTGTTGCTCAGCGCATCAAGTTCACTGCCGGAAACCAACGCACTGGTGTAACTGCCGATGACATCCGGGCAGGGGCCGGCCTGGATGGAGATGACGCCCTTGTCGAACGATGTTTCGCCAGTCCCTTCCGGCCCATGGTCAACGGGCGGGAAGTTATTATCGATCATGAATATCGTGAACAACGAATTGTTAAAACAGGCGGTGTCGAACTCAAACTGGCCGGCGGACCCCGAAACATCGAACGTTAAAGTCACGACCAATGCCCCCGTGGGTTTGGCCGGCTCCCCGGCGGCGGAACCGCTGGCATTCACCACAAAGTGGTCGGGGGAAACACCGTCATACCCGCTATCCCCATTCGGATCGCACACGCCCGTCGGAATTCCCGGCCGGACTTCTTCCACCAGGTTGGCCCAAAGGGTGGCCCAATGCCAGGTGACACCCAGAAAGGACGGATGGTAGTAGGAGATGCCGTTGGTGTCGTACGGAAGCGCCCCTGTCCAGAATGAGCCGGTTGACAATTCTCGCACAACCAGCGGGACGGTAAATCCGCCAAGGGCATAATCCCACGACGCGCTGATCCCCAAAGTCACGCCGGTTTCGTTGAGTGCGACGCCCTTGGATTCAACACTTACCCGCCACTCAGCCAGGGCATCGGCCGAGACGAGCATCAAACAGACGACCGCCAGCATGGCCGCCACTGCGAACCTGCGCGCTGCGGATGAGGCCGCAACGTTGAAGAACACGATCCTGGTGTTTTTCATACAACCCTCCCTCGGGCGGACCCGTAATCCTTACCGGTCATGCCGGCCGACGCCGGTGTCGGTCGGCGGACAACGCCGAATGCCCGATTCAATTGAAGTGCGGCAGTGACACATTTGTTTGCATCCCCGATGACAACCAAAAATCTCAACCAGCCACTCCGGGACACTACACAATGACGTAATACCCCGCTGTACACCCGTAAATATACACAATATGCCGCAGGTGTAAATGGGCGGCTCGTGAAAAAATGATTAATCTTCAGCCGGCGAACTTAGAGGTTGGGGAGAAAACCCTACGGATTTAGTCGTGCGGTGGAACGATAAGTCGTTGACTCACTGGAAGATTCATCGCAAAAATAGAATGGTGACACCACAAACAGAGACAATTGCACCCAGTAGGGCCCTGACCGATGGGTATTCCCGATGAACGAATATTTCCAACGGGATGACCAGTACCGGCACGGCGGCCATGATTGTCGCGGCGATACCGGCTTCCGTGTGCCGGACGGCCACTAAAGACAGCCAGACACCGATAAACGGACCAACCGTCGCGCCACCCATCGAAAGCATCAATCCCCGTTTATTCCGGAGCGCACGAATGGTACTCAAAAGCCGACCGGACAAAATAGTGAATAGCCAGAGCACGGCCGCCGCCGCGAGCATGCGGCACAACGTGGCCTCCAACGGCAGTACATCTCCACCCATACCCAACTTGGCCAGTACGAGGCCGACGGCCTGCCCTGCCGCGCCCGCCAGGCCCCACAGGGCCCCGGCCAAAAGCGACCCTGACCGCGCAATTCGTGCGGCACCGCGTTTTTCAATGGAAACCCACACGATGCCAACGATGGCGACGCCGATCCCGGCCAGTGCGATCGGTCCCAGCACCTCGCCAAGCACGGGCCAGGCAAACAGCGCGGTGAACACCGGACCGGCGACCATCAGCAGCGTGGCCCGACGGGGACCCAATATCACCAGACTGGTGAAATAGCAGTAATCACCCAGCACCAAACCAACCACTCCGCTCAGGGACAGCCAAAGCACATTTTGGAGGGGAATAGCGGCAGGGACAAACCGTCCGGTGAGGACCCACAACGCCAGCGACAACAACACACTCGCCTGCAGAATGCGGATTTTATTGACATTATTCGCGCCGAGCTGCCGGCCCGCCGCATCGAAAAACAGCGAGCCAAAGGACCAGCAGGTGGCCGTGCCCAATGCCGCCAGTTCACCGAAGTAGTTCATCGTGCCCCGGGGGTGCCCATGGAATGGGCTGCTGTCAACCGAGCCGAACGCGCTGTGAAAAGCAAGAGCGGTGACCCGCTACAGGGGGCCACCGCCCGTAAATCATCAAGTCCAACCGACAATGCGACCAACACGTGTCGGCAGTCGGTCCTACGAGATATGCTTGGAGATCAACTTGGTCATCTCAAACATACTGACCTGGGTTTTGTTCCCGAAGACAGGTTTCAACTTGTCGTCGGCATTGATCATTCTGCGGTTTTTGGCATCCTGCAAACCGTTCTTCTTGATGTACACCCAGATCTTCTTGGTGATTTCCGTCCGGGGAACGGCCTTGGTCCCAATGACCGCGCCAAGCGCCTCGTCCGGCTGCATCGGTTTCATGAATGCCGGGTTTGGTTTGCGTTTGGCTTTGACTTTTGGTTTGGCTTTGGGTTTTGCCGTGGTTGTTTTTTTGGTGGTCTTCTTCACCGTCGGCTTTTTGGCGGCAGCTTTCCGAACCGGTTTCTTTGCGGCTTTTTTCGCCGGTTTACGGACAGTCTTTTTGGCTTTCGCCTTGGTTGTTTTTTTGACCGGCATCGGCCACTCCTTTGTTAAGCTTTGTGTAAAAGCATTACCCTTTGCCCGATCTTTTAACACCCGGAGAGAACATTGTCAAGAAAAACCATTCACTCATCGGCATGTTTTTTTAATTTTTTTTGGAGGAATCTCCCTGAGGAAACGGTCCCGCCCCGGTGTCATGGGCCGGTAGCGGATGATTTTCGCACCGGCGTGACCAGCCTCATCGTGATCCCCTCGTCCTGCACACGCGCGGTCACCCGCTGGGCGGCATCGATCCAATACATTTTCTCCAGCCCCTCTGTGCCTGCGGAGCGACGGCGGTACCTGACCAGATAACAGTCCCGGCCGTCAATCGTGTCGCGTCCCACGGTCTCCAGACTGATGCGGACTTCGCCGACCGGCGGGGCCAGGATGACTTTTTCATAGGAGAAAGTATCCGAGACATGCAACATCCACTGGCCGTAAAACTCCCAGAGTGTCCGGCAAAACCCCCGTTCTTCCCCCGGCAGGGCGTCATTACGGGACATGCCCGAGTCGGGCGGTAGTTCGCCGATGATGCTTCCGGTCTGCGGGTCAATCGACGCCGAGGATATCTCCCGGAGGAAATGGGGAACTGTATCGGCGGTGAGGCCGGCCCGCGGATTACGGAATGTCGCCTGGCGGATCAGCACGACCGCAGTGGTATCGCCCAGCGCCGACCGACTGGACCTGGTCACCCGCTGCTGCCGAGGGTAGCGGCCGATTCCCGCATAGAGGATTTTCGTCCGGCCGCCCGATGCACTCTCCAGGGCTGCCGAATCGACCTCCATCGAATAGTAAAAAGACCGGTGGCGCTCAAAATTGAATATTGCCGTGGGCGGATGAATGCCTGACTCAGAGACTACACGCGGCGCGAAAGGAGACGTTTCAGCCGTATCGGCGGCGGGGATGCCTGACGCAGAATTCAGCGTTGCCGCAAACCCCGCAAAAGCAACGATGAACGCCACAGCGACACCCCAGATGCCTCGGCAACCGGAGATCATTGCGGCCACCCATTTGCTAACGACCACTTAATCATTGCGGCAGGACCGGTCTCCTCTCCCAATATGCTCCCAAGATTGTACCAACCAAATGCGCGGGAGACCGTCTCACAAGGAAAATTTGTAAGAAACAGGCGAGTGACCTTTGGCGGATAATCCTCATTTCGCCAGCGGAGCGATGACCTGTCCTGATCTGGTTGGCGGGGATTCTCCTGCCCCACCCGACGCGGGAGTGGGCACGATCAGTGGTGGCAATGCCAATCTGGCCGGCGCAATCCCGATTTCAAGCAGGCAACGTGACAGTCCGCCGCCGCAGAAACCAACTGATAACCAGCAGGACGCCGGTAATCAGGCAAAGCACATATGGCCAGGAACCCGCGGCCGGGGCGCTCAGATACCCCATGTGGAGATAGCCCGCGATCACGAGCACGCCGCCCATCACTTCCCATTTCCAGCCAATGAGCAAACCCGCGAGGATAGTACATATCGCGATGAATGTGGGGGGGGCCGGTGCATCGCGGTCCACAATGTGGACTACAAGAAAAAGACCAAAAAACAAAACTAATGACGCGGCAAGCACCCGCGCCGCCCAGTGAACGAATGCGGCCACCATGTTACCTCCTCCGTCAAACTGAACCGTTCAGGGCTTGTCCTCGCTCGCCCGTTTCACTGCGGTGCCGGAACAGGCCGACCCCCCCCCGCCGCTTGTCGCCAATAATCCGGCCCGACGGAAACTACCCGGCACTAGCGCACTGTTCCGGTCAACTCCAGATATTTGTGCAGGTCTTCCGGTGTGCCCAACCCATGCATCTGGTTTTCGCTGATTTCATAGATACCGATCCGACGGCCGTCCCTGATCGCGTAATTGTACACCGGGCAGGTATAAAATTCATTATTGACCCGGTCGTTGTGGGCGATCATTTCGGCGGCATATTGCACGAAATCCCGGCCGTGCGCAAAATAATAGATGCCCACGGTGGCCTGGTCACTGATCACCTGTTTTTCGCGGACTTCGGTGACCAGCCCGTGCTCATCGGGTTTGGCGTAACTCCACTTGGTCTCGGTGGCGTGGAAAGTGAGGATTGAACCGGCCAGTCCGCGGCGCTCGGCGTCGGCAATAAAATTATCGAGGTCAAGGTCCACAAGCTGGTCGGAATTGGCCAACAACAGCGGTTCGGCGGTATTGATCAGCCGGGCCGCCAATAAAATCGTACAGCAGGCGCCTTCAGTCAGCCGGTCAACGGTGACCACAACGGCAGAATATTTTTCCCGCAGCAGGGCAAAAAATGCGGATTCCTGAGCGAAATGCTCGGCCCGCACGATCAGGACGAAACGTCCCCCCGGTTGTTGCAGGTTGGCCAGCACGCGCTCGATCATGGGGCGGCCGTGGACGTCGATAAACGGCTTGGGTTTGTCAAACCCGGCCTCGGCAAACCGCGACCCGGAGCCGGCCATGGGCACAACAATATTAAGCATGGGTGGTCACCGTATCGTGCTGTTCAAAGGCCTTGACTTCCTCGGGGGTGGACAACGGCAGCATGGCCTGTTTGTCGATTTCGTAGATGCCGATTTTTTTACCCTGCAAAATCAGCTCGTTGTAGGACGGGCAGATGAAAAACTGGTCCATGACCCGTGCATCCTTGCGGATCATGGCCTGGGCGGCCTCGACGAAATCGCGGCCCCGGGCGAAATAGTAAATCCCGGCAGTGGCGTGAGTGGAAATCGGCCGTTTTTCGGCGGTTTCCATCACATACCCCTGATCGTCCAGTTTGGCAAACGACCACTTGGGATGGATCGACCGAAAAGTGATCATCGAACCATCCAGTTTCCGCCGCCGCGCATCGGCCAGAAAATCAGCCACCTCGATATCGAGAAACTGGTCACCGTTGGCAATGACCAGCGGGTCGTCGTTATTGATATATTTGATCGCCATCAGCGCGCTGCAGGCGGCCCCGCCGGTCGGCCGCTCGGAAATGATAATTTCACACCCCGGCGCCAGCAACCGCAGCACCTCGGCCAGGGCGAAACCGTCGACATCCTCCTTGCGCACGATGAAAATCATTTTAGTCGCGGTCAATCCGGCCAGATTTTCGCAGACGATCTGGACCATGGGTTTGCCCCGGACTTCGATCAAGGGCTTGGGGAAAATGAATCCCTGTTCCTTAAAAAGTTTCCCGCTACCGGCCAACGGGATCAGCAAGTTCAGTGTGTTCGACATGTTGTTCCTTCCCGGCAAATCTGTCGATTTGACGCTTCAAATGCTCGTAGGTGACATCGGCGACGGTCTTGACGATGAACACATTGGCCCCGGCGGCAATGGCGGCCTTGACCCCATGCTCGTTGTCTTCCAGAATCAGGCATTCTTTGGGCGCCAGGCCCAGACGGCTCATCGCCGTGGTGTAGATTTCGGGGTCGGGTTTGGGTTTGGCCACGTCCTCGTTGCTCAGAAAAAACTCGAGGAACGGCAATAACCCGGCTTTTTCCAGCATCAGCGTGCACGAATTCCGGACAGCGTTGGAACAGACCGCCAGACGGTACCCTTCCTGCTGTAATTTGGCGAGCGCATATTCATGACAGAACATCGGCTTGCACAATCGGTGAATACAATCGATCGTGTATTTTTGCTTGATTTCGCTGATAAACGGATGCAGTTCCTCCGGCAGTCCCCGCTCCAGCGTCAGCATTTTCAGTTTTTTCCGGGTCGGCAAACCGTCATAGGTCACCATATGGTCATAGCGGCTGATCTGGTAGCCGAACAGGGCCAGCGATTTATTGAGTGCCTCGTAATGCCATTCCTTGGCGTCGATCAGCACACCGTCCATGTCGAAAATCACCGCTTTAATCATCGAAAAACTCCCGTGCCTGTACCGGATGGTCGGTACACAATTGTAAGGCGAAATCGCCGGAGGAGGGGAATTTCTTTATTTTATCCCATTGCCGCAGCTGGGCGCGGCCGTGCAATTCCGCCGAGACGATACACACGCGTTTGTTGCGCCGCCAGTGACCGGTGATGATTTTATCGGTAATCCAGCCGGCATTGAACTCGTCAAGCCACACACCGTCCGCTTCGTCATAAAATGGCGGCTCCGGCTCGAATTCCGATTGCCGGGTGTACACGCGGCAGCGGCTGTCAAGGTTGAGGTAACCCAGTCCATCGGGCACCGACATATCAAAACAAAAAGCGCTGCTCAGCGCAAACCGTTTGACGGCATCCAGCACCAGGCGTTGCAGGCCGTCGGCCTTGATATTTAAAGCCCACAGCGCAAGAGTCAGCGCCGGCAGGTCGCTCAGCGAGGCGAGCACCTCCTCGAAATCGGCTGCCGACTCATCGGCGGGATCATGAGCAATCACCAGACGGCCGGCGCGGTCGCGCAGGTCCACCTCGATCCCGAAGCCATTGGCGATGGCGGCCCGTATGGCGCCGGCGCTGTTTTTCTGCTCCGGCAGCTCCCACAGCCCGCGATGAGCAATGATCTCCATCGGACTCTGCTCCCCCTGAACAGTCCGTGGCGTGTGCGGCCGGGTCCGACCCGAACATGCCGCTGACTTCCCGCCCCGCACACAACACCGGCAGGGTACAAGCGGCCCCGGTAGTTGTCCAGAAAAAAAAGTGGAAAATTCGGGCCGATTTCGTCGGGTAAGACCTCACCCTTGATGGGGGGGCCTGCGGGCGGTGAAGAAAATCCACTGCGGATGGCAGTCACCGGGACCGACCCGGGTGATCCAGCATTCAAAGGAGATGAAACCGATTTGTTCGAGGTCGCGCCGGGGCTGGTCCGGGGAGGTGATCATGGTATCACAACCACGGTTTGTCAGCAGGGCAGTGAAATGGTCTTGATCATAGTCGACGGCCCGGGGCGCATCGGCCCCATAGCCCATCTGTACCGATAACCGGCCGCCCGGGCGCAGCACGCGAAAAAACTCGGCAAACAGATTGTACCGGGTGGAGTGGACCGGGATATGCTGCAGAGTTATCGTCGAAAAAACAAAATCATATGTTTCGTCCGCAAGTTCTGCCAGATCGTACCCGTTATTCACATACAGCCGGGGCAGCGGCACTTGATGATAGGCCAGGTTCTTGCGGGCATGGGCAATGTTGCCGGAGGAAATGTCGACCCCGTCCAGCCGGGCAAACCGTGAATGATATTTGATCAGGTTCCGTCCCGGTCCACAGCCGAAATCAAGGGCATATTTATCACGATAGCTCTCATCGACATATTTCATCAGGTATGTTTCATAGTCCGGCCATTCATTCTGGGCTTCATAGGCGCCGACAATGCCTTCTTCTTTGATGTCCGCTTCATAATTGGCTGTTTCGGCCGCCGTGTCATAATAGTGCTTTTGGAAATGGGCGTAGCGTTGGACACCTGTGAGCCGGTACCACGTGACCGTGGACCGCAGCGAGCCGAACACCAGATATGCGCGGCGAAAAGTCTTTAACGACTCAATGATTTTGCGCATCGTACACATCTTTCAGCCGTTGAAAAAGTGTTGCCGCCACGTTCTCGTGACTATACCGCCGGATAAACTGCAAGCCGTTCTGCTGCAAGGAATCAAGCAAATGGTGATCAGCCAGCACGCGTCCGAGTATATCGCGCAGCGCCGGTACCGAAATCTCGGGCAGCAGGATGCAGTTCTCCCGGTCGACAAAGCCCGCATCGGTGAAGATGGGGCAATCCCGGGCGACCATAATCGATCCTGCCGCGACCCCCTCGTACGTCCGGGCCGGAGGGAAATTGGCGATGCTTTCATCGTTAAGGAACATCGCGTACTCATTCAATACGGTCGGCGCATCATAATCCGGGTTGTCGCGCGCGGGGAAATGGGGCAGCATTGATTCCACGACCGGCGCCAACGCGGCCTCGTTTTCCACGACAAAACGGCGCAGGGTATGCGACCACGCACTGTGCCCCGCGAAGTGAGCATACCAGTCACGAAGTTTGTCGTCGGCCGGAACGTCGGTCGTGATCGGATTGATCGCCCCTAAAGCAATACACTTCCGTTTTCGCCCGGCCGCCGGAGTGCGGCACTGAAATCGCGGGGCATACCCGAAGGGGACCTCCATGACGCGCCCGATATAACCCGGATAGAACTCTTGAAAAAAACCACAATGACGGTCCAAAGCGCCATAGGCCATGACATAATCGACACGCCCGGCTGCCAGCGCGGCATTGTGCCGTGCCGCGAAAAACGAATAATCCATGACATGCCAGATTTTCAACCCGTCAAACCCCCGGGGCGGCATGTTCTCGGCGACGTGCGCCATGCCATTGAAACATACCAGAACATCCGCCTGCGCCCGCAGCGAACGCTCCTGCAGGATGAAGTGGTACTCGCCAGGATCAAGTCCCTGCTGTACGAACGCTTTCCGGTAACGAAAATAGTGCCAGGGCCGCGACAGATAGATCAACGGTTTGTATGCTTTGAGAAATTGAAAATTATACCCATTGAAATTTCGGGTCTGCTCAGCAAAAACAAACGCCGGGGCTTGGACGGCAATTCTCATGCTACTTTCCCGTACCGAGATTGTGTTCCACTGAAAAACCGTCTTCCCGAGCCAATGCCGCCATTTTTCTCCTGAAATATATGATATTGGCGACAAAATTGGTAAAAATGAAGGATAACAGTGTTCCCAGCGCGACCCCGACGACCCCGAAGCGCCCGACCAGCGCAATACTCAATCCCAGGTTGGCCAGCCCCTGGATTAAACCGAGTAAGGTCGAAAACCGGTGCCACCCCACCGCCCCGAGGAAGTAGGTCGCCGGGATCGAAACCATGAATAGCGCATTGAATATCAGAAAAATGAAAAACAAACGCCGGTCAAACAAGGTCAAATCACCCATCCACAAGGCGAAAACCCACTCGCCGACAAGATACATGCCGCCGAAACAGATGACAGCGATCGCGATCATCGAGCCGAATAACCGATCGTGCAAACGCAGGATTTCCCGGTATTGTTTTTGGGCGAACATACCAGCCACTTCCGGGAACAAGACGGCAACGATATTGGACAGCATCTGCCCGATAATCCCGACATAGCGATAGACCAGCGCATACCCGGTAATCGCCGCTACGCCGATATATGCCGAAATAACCAGCGAGTCGGTCTGGAAAATCAACAGGACACCCACGCCACTAATGAAATACCAAAAACTGTCGGGCATGATCTCGACCAATTGCGCCCAGCGAAACCGGCCGAGGTGCAGGCGAAAA
Organism: Candidatus Zixiibacteriota bacterium; assembly: GCA_020051695.1. Classification (GTDB taxonomy): domain Bacteria; phylum Zixibacteria; class MSB-5A5; order WJJR01; family JAJRUJ01; genus JAGVQM01. Next base: position 145,895 of record JAGVQM010000019.1, read on the forward strand.
TCCAGTTCACGGCGGGCAAACAGATAAAAGACCACCAGAAAAAATCCGGTCAGCAGCATATGCGCCGCCACGACATCGAACACTCGCCCCCCCCGGGCCAGGACCAGGTAGGTGGCCGCTCCCCGGGCGACGGTCAGCAACGCAAACAGCAATTTGGCGAGGTAGATCTTATTGCGGGCCACGATGATTGTGTCGAACACCTGCCGCAGCAGGTCGAACGCGAACACCAGAAAAATGACCAGCGTCAACCGCCCGATCAGGGCTTGTGACGCAAGGTCGTCGGACAACAACCCCAATGGCCCCGCCGGACCAAGCAGTGCCGCTGCGGTCAGTAGCCCGCCGACCAGCACGGCGATCCCTACATAACAATAAAACACCGTACTCAGTAACTCCGAAATCCGGTCAGTCGCCTGCTCAGTCTGAAAAGTGATCAGCCGGCGCATTAATGTCTGGGGAATGCCGATATTGGCCAGCCCGAGGTACCCCAGAATCGTGTGAAACATAATGAAGATACCGTATTCGAATTCGCCCAGCCGGTGCACAGCATATGGTGTAATCACGATCGTGACCGCGATCTGCGCCACAAACGGCGCATAGGAGAAAAGGAGGTTGGTCAGATAGATGCGTTTCATGACCACCGATCGCGCAACTTTTGCCGCAGGATTGCCGGGATCTCCCGCGCCCGGATCAGGCGCGTTAGGCATACTTCACGGATGTGCTGATAATGCGTTTCATAGTCTTCAGGGGCAAGGCCTTGTTTGATTTTACTCAGCGAGTAAAACTTCATCAGGCAGTTTTCCAGTTGTGATTCGGTCGACTGCCCCGCGGCCAGAAAATTGCGGCGGCTGTCCATATTAAACACCGACAGCGGTTCGGCCAGCCAGTAACTGCCGGAGGCAGCCGCCAGATCAATGGCGAATTTCCAGTCGGCCGCCCAGGGGAAATCAGGCGAAAACCGGATATCGCCGATACACCCGGTCCGCACCATATAGACCGTCGGCGAAGCCCACCATGAGCTGACCAGCGCCGAATGCAGCAACGCGGCGACCGAATCCGACTCCTGAGTCTTGTCGAGTAACCGCTGCACGGTCTCCCGGCCATCGGCATCCCGGATCATGTATGCAGAGCTGATAATGCCGACGGCGGGACGGGCGACAAATACCTGTTCCATTTGTTCGATGCAATGCGGCAGGAGTTCGTCTCCGGCGAAAAGAAACTTGAGGTAGTCGTACTTTTCGCCCAACGCGAGTTCGAGGCAGCGGTTCCAGTTGCCAATGCGGCCGAGGTTGGTGTCATTCCGGATATATTCGATATTGGCATATTGCTCGCAGTATTGCCCAGCGATGCGAGCTGTCGAGTCCGTCGAGCAGTTATCGACAATCCGGACATCGGCGCCGTTCCCCGGCAGCAATGCGGAGCGCAACGTGCGTTCCAGGAACGTCTCGGCATTAAACGTCGGCACAGCGATCAGGGTTTTCCTGTTCATTAGAGCATCCCCCGCTCCCGCGCCTTGCGCCGCCCGGCAAGTATGCCGGCGGTCCCGCGCAGATCGCGATGACTCAGGCACAACAGGGCATGCCCCACCAGCGACAGGCGAAATGCGGTATCACGGACCACTCCCCGTTTGAGTATCGTGTGGCGCTGATAGTATTTCGAATAAACCAGTTCCCGGAATTTATCGCGGGTGTCCAGGTTGCGGCAGACCGTCGAATGGTTATGGGTCAACCGCGCGGCCGGCCAATAGAGGTTTGTATACCGTTGCGCCACCTGATAGGAAATCATCACATCCTCGCACCAGAACGGATGGTCCTCGTCAAAATCGATCTGTTCCAACGCCGAACGCCGGTAACACATAAAACATCCCGACAGCACCTGTACCGGATGCGCCTGCGTATCAGTGAACGTCCGTGCTCCTTCCCCTGAAAGCCGGAACCGTCCATTCCCGTGGTCATACGCCACGAAAAACGCATACCGCAGCGGCCATTCCAGCAAACTGCGCAGCGTGGGGAAGCGCGGCCCGTCGGCGTTTAATTGCAACCCGGTCAACCCGCCGATATTCGGGTTTGCGCAAAACCCCGCGCGAATTTGTGCAATGCAATCCGACTCCAACAGGACATCATCGTCGAAATAACAAATAATCTCACAGGTGGTGTTGGCCAGCCCCGCCTTGCGCTGGGCGATCAAATTCGGGCTGGTGCGCAGGTGTTTAACGACCAGCCGGCCGGTGTCTTTCAAGGGGGTAAGTAATGCTTCAACGCCCGCTTTGGTCCCGGCGTCCACGATAATCAATTCATCCGGATCATCGATCTGCCCGGCCAGCGTATGCAAAAAACGCTCGAGGTCGGCGGCGCGGTCCATGGTGCAGACGATTACGGCGACGCGCTCCCGGTCTCCTGTTGGCCGGTCGACAGCCGCGGCGCAACCTCCTAATCCTTCCGGGCGTGCCTGCACCGCGCCTCCTGCTCCTGCAACGAATGATAGATTTCGATGAGTTTTTCGGCGTTGTCGGCACACTCGATTTCTTTAGCCGCCGACCGGTATTCCGGCAAAGCGCCAAGGATCATTTTCGCCTTGTCCGCAAGATCGTCCGGATCACGGGTACGAAAGAGCACGACTCCCGGGCCGCGCGGCACGCAATCGCCGGCCAGCACCGGCGTCTTGCACCACAGGGCCTCCTGCACCATCAGCGAATTGCCGTCGGTATTGGTCGCGCGAATGACCAGATCGGCCGCCTGCCACAAGAAACACGCTTCGGCGAGCGGCTTGGTCACAAATAGGAATGACCCTTCCAGGCCACGCTCGGCGATGCGGGCGCGGAGGTCCCGGAAATAGTGATCGTCGCCCACCGACGGCAGTAAAAAGACCGTGCCGACATCCAGCTTATGTTCAAGCCGAAGATTGGCGGTCAACTCCACCAGCAAATCGATGCCATATAAATCTTCCCCGTGGTGAAACCGGATGGTAAAAGCACTGGAAGCGATCATGAACCGGTGACGGCGACGGAACTCGGCCACCGTCTCGGGCAACACCCGCAATGCGGGCAGGTGCGGCGGGATGAATGCCGGGCACACCTGGATTTTCTCCCGGTCGGAAACCAGCGGGGCCAGCAGGTTGCGGCAATCATCGTTGGGTACGACAATCGCCTCCAGCATATTGAATGAACCGGCCGACAACTTCCGGTATGGCGCAGGCATGGTATTCAATTCCTCCATAAAACGCTCATTATGCAGGGAGAGAATCGTCAAATGCCGCAGACCAAGGAGCCGAAAATACAGCAGGTTTTGCGGTGAAAAGTTATGAAAATGAACAATACTTCGTGGCGCGCCCAGCAAGCGCAGGATGACCCGCCCCCATGTCGTGCACACGACATTCTCTATTTGCTTCGGTGTGCCGCCGATATCGAAAAGCAGGTGCGGGAGGCCATGTTGTGCCAGGCGGGCGATCAGCCGTTCCAGGTGCACGGCCACGCCGCCGAATGGCGGGGGGATACAACCGACTTCGATGATTTTCATCCGGATCCTGCCGCCGTTCGGACAATTCATTGCTCAACGCCGGCGCCGTGCTCCCGCATCATCGCCAGACCCCGGTCGAGGTCGATCTGCGGCTGCCAGCCGAGTTTCCGTTTGATCTTGCCGATGTCGGCCAAAGTCCGCCGTGCCTCACCCGGCCGCTCGGGCACAAATTCATAGTCCTGCGCGATGCGGCGGGCAATGTCCAGTATGGCATAGGTCCGGCCGAAACCGACGTTATAGACCTCACCTGTTTGCATGGAACGGGCGGCCGCCAGGTTCGCCGCCGCGATGTCCGCGACGTGAATAAAATCACGCGATTGTTTGCCGTCACCGGTGATGGACAACGGCTGGTGGTTCGCCGCGCGGTGCAGAAAAATGCCGATCACCGGACTATAGGCATTGAACATGTCTTCCGGGTTGTAGGAACGCGGGCCATAGACATTGAAATACCTCAGGGAAACCACGGGGATCCCGTACCGTTTGCCCAGCATCAGGCAGTATTGTTCGGCGGCATATTTGTGCAGCGCGTAGGGGTTCTCGCAGCGGATCGGCGCGTCCTCGGCTGTCGGCACGATATCGGGTGTGCCGTACACTGCCGACGAAGACGAATAGACGAATTTTTTCAACCTGGTGTTCCGACAGGCCAGTAAGAGATTCAATGTCCCGTGGACATTCACGCGGTCGTGGCCCACGGGGTCCTCGAATGACGGCTGGATCCGTGGCAGCGCCGCCAGATGAAACAGATAATCACAATCGCGGCAGTACTGCTCTAGTTGTTCGTACCTGGTAATATCTGCCTGGACAAATGTCGCCTGCGGATGGACATTTTCCCGCCGGCCGGTGGACAGGTTGTCCAGCACGACAACATCAAAACCGTGGGCCAGAAGAAAATCGGCCACATGGGAACCGATAAACCCGGCCCCCCCGGTTACCAGGCATTGCATTGCGCCCCCTCTCGACCCGGGCAGTCAAACGCCCCGCCGGACCTCAAGGGAATCTACGGCGCCGAAATTTCCGCGCAAGGCAAAATGTCCGGGTGATACCGGGTCAACTACCGGGGAGAGGACGTGCCGCCCCGAAAACAGACCAGTGCTGTGCGCCGATAGTCCCCTGTTGCATTGCGGTCAAACCGCACGCGCCGAATAACTGCTGATAATCATGTTTAAACAGGTAAAATGTTTCGCCGAGAGGATCGTCCTTGATGGCTTCATTCAGGTAAACGGATTTCCCCAATTCGGCCAGCTTGCCGACGACCTTGTGTATCCGGCTGCCGGGGATATGCTGCAGCACGCGGTTGGAGACGATCAGGTCGAAATATCCTGCCGGATAAGCAAGCTGCAGCAATGGGCAGCCGGTCAACGTGATTTGCGGTGATGAACAGTGTTCTCCGGCGATCTGGAGCGCCTCACCAGAGATATCCTGCCCCACGATTTCCTCGACCTGCAATTGCAGATACAGGGGAAACAGCCGGCCGCTGCCGCAGCCGATGTCCAGCAGACTCCGGGGGGCGATTTTCCGGATGATTTCCGCCAACACCGGGAAATCATCCCGCGCCTGCCCCCAGGCGGCGTCGATTTCCCGCGCGCGGCTGTCCCAGTATCGTTTGTATGTTCCCGGAAGGTGAAGCATCGCAGCGACTTGAAATCGCCAATGACCCATGCGATCAATCAACAACCGCCCGGCCTTCCGCCATTGCGTGCTGATTCGTGCCACTCCTGCCTCCCTGATCAAAAGAACCGATCCAACTAATAGCAAAGCAAGGTCAAACTGGCCCGAGCCTGCCAAGCCGGGGTCCGACATGAAAATAAATTGTCCGGCCGCGGAAACCGTAATGCAGGGAAATCCGTACGTGAAACTACTAATAATTTAAGAGAAGGTACTTGTGCGGGACATGAACGCGACATTGAATCCCACAATTCAAAGCAGGAGGACTTATGATGGCGCGGAAGAATGTGTTTTTGGTCGTTTGGATATTCGCATTGTGCCTGGCCGGTGATGCCGGGGCACAGGGCCCGGATATCTCCAAACCGGTCGATGATAAAATGCAGGCGGAAATCATCGACAGCGTGACGGCGGCATTGAGCGAAGTCTATGTCTTTCCCGACGTCGCCAAACAAATGGAAAGATTCATCCGCAAGCAGTATAAACAGAAGGTCTATCAGGAAATTACCGATATGAGCGCATTTGCCGCAAAACTGACGGAAGACCTGCGGTCGATCAGCCATGACCGGCACCTGGGCGTGCAATATGTGCCTGACGAGTATTTTGCCCGGCTGGCGGCGGATACGCTGACCGATTCAGCCCGCGCGGCCGAGCTGGCCGAAACGCAAGACGATAATTTCGGCTGGCGCGAACTCAAATGGCTCCCCGGCAATATCGGGTACGTCAAATTCAACCAGTTCGCCGACAGCAAAAATGCCGGGGGTACGGCAATCGCCGCCATGAATTTTCTGGCATACTGCGATGCGATCATTTTCGATTTGCGGGAAAACGGCGGCGGTTCGCCGAGCATGATCCAGTTGATCAGCAGTTATTTCTTCGACGAATCAGTGCACCTAAACAGTTTTTATATCCGTAAAGAGGACACCATCCAGCAATTCTGGACGCAGGAATATGTGCAAGGCCCGCGGATGAGCGATGTCGAAGTCTTTGTGCTGACCAGCAGCTACACGTTTTCCGGCGCGGAAGAATTCACCTATAACATGAAAAACATGAAACGCGGGACCATCATCGGTGAAACCACCGGCGGCGGCGCGCACCCGGTGACGAGGCGTGGTTTCCCCAATCTCAATCTCGGCATTTCCCTGCCATTCGGCCGGGCGATCAATCCGATTTCCGGGACCAACTGGGAAGGCACCGGTGTCGAACCCGATATTGCGGTCCCCGCCGCCGAAGCGCTGGATGTGGCCGTCATCGAGACCGCCAAAGCGCTCCTAGCCAAAACCGACAACGAAGAACGCAAATTTCAGTTTGGGTGGATCATTGCCGGAAAAGAAGCGGTGAGAAACCCACTGCGCATGACACCCGAAGAGTTGCAACCGTTCGTCGGGACCTACGGCCCGCGCGCAATTACTCTGGAAAACGGCGAATTGTACTACCAGCGGGAAGATCGCCCGAAATACCGGCTCATCCCGATGGGAAATGACACATTTATGCTTGATGGACTGGACTATTTCAGGTTACAATTTGGGCGGGATGAAACAGGCGCGATGACCGAATTGATCGGCCTGTACGATAACGGGCAGAAAGACGGCAATCCGAAAGACAAATAGCGGGATGAACAAATAACCGGGGAGAGCGAGTAATGAAAATCCTGCGCAGATGTGTTCTGGCACTCGTGTGTTGTTTGGTACTTGGCGGAAGCGCGGGCGGGCAGACAGCCGGGCCTGCCGTTCCGGAAACACCGGCCGGCAAGTTTCTGGCGGCGTTCATCACAGCATTCAATACCGGAGAATCGCAGAAGTGGCGGGAATTTATCCAACAGTATGCGAATCCTGCCGACAGCGCGCAGCGGTTCGAGCCGCGCTTCGAAATGTTTCGGTTCCTGCACGGTGACCTGGGGGGCATTGATCTTTACCGGATAGATTCAGCCGCCGATTACCGGATCATGGCTTTGGCCAAAGCCGTTGCCCCCCAGGGCATGTTTGACTGGATTCAACTCAACATCAGTGTCGACACGCTGCCCCCGCATTATTGGGGATTGGTCGGTGCCCGGCCCGCCGACAACCCCACTGAACGCCTGCCGGAAGGGAAACTAACCGACGAGCAGATTGTCGGGTTGACCGAGGCGTACCTCGATGAACTTGTCTCCCAGGACCGGTTTTCCGGATCGGTCTTGTTTGCTAAAGACGGGAAAGTGCTGTTCAAGAAGGCTTACGGGCTGGCCAATAAGCGCTACAATATTCCCAATCAAACCGACACCAAATTCAACCTCGGTTCAATGAACAAAATGTTCACCGGCGTGGCCATCGCGCAGTTGGCCCAGCAAGGCAAGCTCTCCTTTGATGATCCGATCATTAAATACCTTCCGGATTACGCCAACCGGGAAGTTGCCGAAAAAGTAACCATCCACCACCTGCTGACCCATACCTCCGGTCTGGACGCCTATTGGGACGCCATGGCCGAGAGGGATTGGACCAAGCTCCGGACGGTCGCCGACTTTGCCGCACTGTTTGTTGATGACACTCTCTTATTCGAGCCGGGCGCAAAGTTCCACTACAGCAACAACGGCCCCATTGTGCTGGGGCTGATCATCGAGGCGATCACCGGCATGGATTACCATGACTATATCCGAGAGAACATCGCGAAACCGGCGGGGATGACCAACACCGACTGCTATCCCATGGACCTACCGATACCCAACCTGGCCTTCGGATATACCAAAATGGACCATAATAATCAGCGCACCGGCGAGTGGCACAACAACCTGTTTATGCACTCCGCTCGCGGTGGACCGGCTGGCGGCGGGTTTTCCACGGTCGAAGACCTGTTAAATTTCGATATCGCCCTGCGCAATCACCGGCTGCTGAATAAAGAATATACCGATATCGTGACCTCCGGCAAAGAGCAAATGGGCGGGCCGGAGATGATGTACGGCTATTTGTTCGGGGTGGAAACCGAAAACGGTCAGCGAATCATCGGCCACTCCGGTGGGGCGCCGGGAATCTCGGCAATTTTGGATATGTACTTCGATTCGGGTTATACGGTCGCGATCATGGGCAACTATGACGAGGTCGCCGGGGTCGTCGCCCAGAAGATCAGGACGCTGCTGATGCGGGAGTAAGGCCATGGGAAAAAAAGAAAATCTGCGTTTTGCGTTGGATTCCACGCGCTCGGCGGTGGGCCGGCTTATCGATGATATCACCGATGAAGAGTCACTGTTTCGCGGCAAAGACAACCTGCAGCACATCCGCTGGCAGACCGGCCATATTGTCTATGGCGCATACCTGATGTTGCGCACACTTGGTCAGGCGGCGCCGTTGCCTGACGGCTGGTACGACCTGTTTCATCGCGGCTGCACATTCACCGAGGACACATCGGTCTACCCCGCGATGGCGGAGCTGCGCGGCAAATTGAGCTGGTACAATGAGCAAATCACCAGACGCCTCGAAACTTTGGCTGATGCCGAGCTGGACACCACCCTTGATCCGGAACCGATATTCGAGACTTCAGCGTTCAACACCGTGTCGTTTCTCAACGCCCATGCCTTTTACCATGCGGGCCAGATCGCGGTCATCCGCCGGCTCCTGGGACGCGAGCGGTCGTTTGGGTAGCCCAATTACGTGACATCTCCAATTGAAAACCGCCCCGGCAGATGTGCCGGGGCGGCTGGTTTTGGGGCTGTTGATCTCGACCGGGAACGTTATTTCATCAGGATCATCTTCTTCGTATCGATGCCGTCATCGGTCTGCAACCGATAGAAGTAGATACCCGAGGCCAGCTCCACACCCCGCTCGTCGCGCGCATTGAACTGCACCGTGTGCCGTCCCGCCGGGAGATACTCATTCACCAGCGTGCGCACGCGCTGCCCGAGAACGTTGTACACCTCAAGCGACACATGCGATTCGACCGGCAGTGCAAATTCGATATTCGTGGAGGCGTTGAACGGGTTCGGATAGTTCTGTAATGTTTCGAACTCGTCCGGTACGTTGCCCATGGCGATCAGGTCGGTTGGCCCGCCGAGCGCCGCGGTGCCGCTCATGCCCCGCCATTGAATGAGATCAATGTAGACATCATCGTTGTCGAGACTGGCGTCACACATGAAGCGCAATTTGGCGTTGGTCGGGAAGGTGTACGAACTGTTGGAAATCGTCACGACCGCATGGTAGAAAGTCCCGTTGGTGAAATGCGTGCCCGACGCAAAAGTTGCCACTGTCTGCCAGGCCGACCCGTTGTAGTACTGGACCCAGAAATCTTCGCCGGATTCCATGCTGACACCAATGAAGTAGAAATCCACTTCCAGCGTTGTGTATCCGGTCACATTGTACGAGGCCGTGTGATAGAACGAGGAGGCCGTCCCGCTGTTGTCCTGGATATCAATGGCCGCGCGACCCGAATAGGCATACGTACTCTTGGTGTAACGGCTGCAGTCGGCGCCGCCGTCGGTGTAAGTCCCGAAGCTGGTTTCGAAATCGTCATTGGTGATCACTGTCCATGTGGGGGCCGAAGTCACCGTAATGTACCCGGTCTTCGTTTCACCGTCCGAGCCGCAGGAATTGGTGGCGGTCAGTGTCACGGTATACGTGCCCTCACTGGTATACACATGGCTGGGGTTCTGGCTGGTCGATGTCCCGCCGTCGCCAAACGTCCAGTTCCAGCTGGTCGGGCTGCTGGTGGATAAGTCGGTGAAGTTAACCGTCAGCGGTGCTGCGCCGGACGTCGGTGTACCTGAGAAATTCGCCACCGGCGGCGTGCAGGTGCTGACCGTGATGTAGTCGGTTTTAGTTTCGCCGTCCGAACCGCCCGGACCGGTCACCGTCAACGAGACCGTGTAAGACCCGGTTGATGTATATTGATGCGACGGGTTTTGGGCCGTCGATGTCCCGCCGTCACCGAATGTCCAGGCCCAGGAGGTGATGCTGCCGGTGGACAAATCGGTGAAATTCACGGTCAACGGTACGACACCCGACGTCGGCGAGCCGGAGAAATTTGCCACCGGCGGTGTCGGGCCCGTATTCACTGCGTTGTAGGCGTTGATGCGGCCGGCACCCATCTTGCCGATATATTTCGAGCTGAGATAAGCGTCGATATTGTCGGCGCTGTTGAACAATTGGGTTTTGACTTCGGCAGCAGTCCAACCCGGATTTTGCGACCGGATCAATCCGCAGACGCCCGCCACCATCGGGGTGGCCATGGATGTGCCGCTCATCGCCGCCCAATAGATCGTATTCGCGTCGGTGTGGTCGTGGTAGGTGCTGTAAATATTATTGCCGGGGGCGCTGATATCAACCCAGGTGCCATAGGTCGTGAAACTGGCGCCGTTATCGTTCTCTTCAGTTGCCGCCACCGAAACGCAGTCGCCGCGGGCATTCAGGTAGTCGGCGGTTTCATTGTTGGCGTTGCCGGCCGCGACACAGATAATCCCGCCGGCATTGATGAAGTAGGTGGCCGCCGTGGAAATACCGCCCGAGTTCGATGAACCCCAGCTGCAGGAGGCAATCTTCGCGCCATTGTTGGCCGCATAGTAGAACGCCTCAGCCGCCGCGTCCATCATCACGACGCCGTATTCCTGGCCGAGGTAATTGTAGGAATACCCCATGCGCAGGGCCATGACTTTGACGCCGTTGCCGTATACGGCTTGTGAACCGCTGCCCCAGCCGCCCGCCGTGCCGGCCATGCCGTAACCGTCATTGGTCAGGATGCCGATAATCCCGGCGGTGTGCGTCCCGTGGCCGTTGAAATCACGCGGGTCATTGTCTTTGGTGGTGCAGTCCTCGCCGGTCCAACAGTTGCTCACGCCGTCGATGAAGTCGTACCCGATCCAGTCGTCGGTGTAGCCGTTGCCGTCATCATCGACGCCGGATGTTCCGTTCAATTCGGTGGTGTTGATCCACATGTTGCCGCGCGAGGCGCCGGGATTACTCACCGAGGCGTTCAACCCGCCGAGGTCGGGGTGGTAGTACCGTACCCCCGAGTCCAGCAGGGCCACGATCACCCCGGTGCTGCCGGTCTGGATGTTCCAGGCCTCCGGGGCATCGATATCATGGTCGCTCGCCTGATTGAAATGCCACTGATAGCTGAAATACCCGTCGTTCGGCGTGGCATACAGCGGGTGAATGCCGATCGGTTCGACATGATCGACATTCGGATCGGCGGCGTAGGCGTTCATTACTGTTTGCAGGTCGTACGGCCCGCTGAATTCCACTTTGTAGTAACGAGAAAGCTCAGAAAGTCCGCGAGCGGCCGCACCGATAAATTGTGGCCGCATATACTCCACGGCATACTTCCCGGCCAGCAAATCGAGACTATTGACGCCGGACTTGCCCAGCGCGTTATAATCCGCGGCATCAAACGTTCCCGCCGCTTCGGTCAGGACAACGATAAACCTGTCGGGGACATACTGGACTTCGAATGGAGCTTGTGTGAAAGGAACAGCTTTCGTATTTGCTAATGCGCTTGACCCCACCACCCCACACAGCATCACCACGAGCAGAACATACACCATTTTCCTGGTGTTCATTGGTCTTCCTCCCTGTGTGGCAACCAAAGCTTGATTGTTACTTGTGCGGCTTTAGCAGCAGGTCTCGAATAACGCCTCCTTTCCCCGGACTGTCGACTCCCTTAAGCATAGATCATCTCGTGGGGTCATAAACCGGATGCAGCTATCGGCAACATCGTTGCGGTACCTCTTGTCCGTAAGCCAGACTCATGACTCCTGAAAAATGTGCAGTTTTGACAATTTGTCAAGCAATTCTTGAAAAGATCGTTCGTTCGAATTACGCACCCAACTTAATGTAAATATATAAGATGCGACGATGTCCAAACTCGACCGCTTCCCGGCTGCACCCCGCAGGAGCACAGTTTGAATGACTCTCTGGAAGTTGTTGACGGGCAATAGAATCGTCGAATACTGCGGTGAATCAACAGCAGATACTATTGCCCCGGTTTACTGCAGCACCTGCTGATTCATGAGCACCTGCACCATCCCTTTGCGTTCCTTGGCCTGGGGATAGTGGATAACCATGTCTGAATACCCATCGTTATTCAGATCATAGGTGTTGAGCACACCGAACGCGTCGGCATTCACCTCGGCCACGGGCTTATTCGAAAAAAGCCGTTCGCCGTCCTCGACGCCCAGGTATACCGACAGGATATCTTCATCGGTGGCAAACACAAAGTCCTTGCGCTTGTCGCCGTTGAAATCGCCGTCAAGGTCCATGGCCTGCGTGTCCGACTCGCCCGACCAGTCGATCTTGAATTTCACCTCTTTGGTGAAATCCGGCTGGTCGGAAAATACGCCGCTTTCCTTCATCAGGAAGATATTGAAATTGATGGGGATGCTGCGGGTGATCAGCCAGCGGATAATCGAGGTGATGCTGATTTTGATCGACGGCAAAATCAGGTCCTTGCGCCCGTCACCGTTGACATCCCGGATCAGCGCGCGGTCGGAGGCAGTACCCTCGGAGATAATCACCTGATCAGGCACCGCGCCGTACCCTCCCGGTTTGCCCCAGAAAATATTGATCACCCCACGAAAATTCGACAGCCCCTTGGACGTCTGTTTGGTGACTATCGCATCGGCGTAGCCGTCGTTGTTCAAATCCTGGACGACCGTTTCCACATCGGCGATACCTTCGATTTTTTCATGCTGCGTGCGCACGTCGAAACGCACATCGCTGGTCGGCTGCGCGGTAAATCGGCCGTCGGCCTCCTGCCGGTAGACAATCACCCGCTCATCGGTCGTGGCAATCAGGTCTTTGCGGCCGTCGCTGTCGAAATCAATCAGCCGCACGTTGGGAAAAGTAAAGCGCGCCGACAACCCGGCGGTGAAATCGTCTTCCGTATCATCAGATTCGCGCCCCATGCCGGTGGTCAATTCGACTAAGATTTTATTCTCGGCGGAGAATTTCCCGGCCGCATCGGGGGCATGGATGGCCAGCCCGTCAAAACCGACGATCCCGACTTCCTCCCGCTCATCACCGTTCCAGTCACGAATAAAATTGATCAGGGGGATGCGGTTCTTGGAGGGGAACACGGTCAACCCGCTGGCCGCAAACAACATCTGCGGCTCAAGATCATATTGCGTGGAATTCAGCGGGTAGTAACGCACCTCCTCGCCGGTCAGGTAACAGATTTCTTTTCCGCTGTCGCCGGCCACATCGCCGATATCCAGCACCGCCGCGGCTGTATCCAGCTCCCACGACTGGTCGGCAGCGGTGGAAAATCCCCCGGCGGCGGTCTGCAGGAAAATCGAGACCCAGCGGGTCTGTTCGGGCGGCAACCCTTTGCGATGGACAATCAATATATCCTTAAGCCCATCGGCGTTCAGGTCCTCAGCCGACAAATCAAGCAGTTCATCGGCGACACTCAGTTTCGACAGGGAAAAGGCCGGCGCATCACCGGCGACAGTAGTGGAACCGCACATCATTACCCATCCCAGAAGTACAACCGCGAAGATACCACAGCGGTCGCCTCGATAACCTGCAGCACATATGTTCACCGGCAACTCCCGCAATTCATACTTGAGATTTATCTTAAAACGTGATTTCCTTTTTGGCGACGATACGATAACCGATAAGCACTGACCCGACCATCCACACCGCTCCACCGAGCAGCGTTTGTTTGGCGATCTGCCCCCAGGATGTGACCAGCGGCAACCCTTTGGACATGACCACCATCTGATCGACGGCCAGGGAAAAATAGGTGGACAATAAATACGGCTGGAGCGCCGGGAACATCGCCAGGACCATCGACACCAGTCCCAAACCCAGACCAGCGGCGATTGCCCCGCCGGGATGATTGATCAAACTCGACAACATGCTCATCACCGCGACCAGCACCCATAACGACCAGAGAGTCAGCGCGATGGTCAGGACCAACTGCCGGCCCAAAGCCCCGGCCGAGTGTACCAGGTAGTCTTTTTCCATCAGGTCGGTAAACCCGAAGCGCAGCGCGGCTAGGATCAGGATCACCGCAACCACCAGCAAAAACAGCACACCGACTGCAGCGCCTGCCGAAAGGAGTTTGGCGGTAAACCATTGTGTGCGGGAAATCGGCCGGACCAGCGTGGCCTTGATCGTCCCCAGCGCAAACTCGCGCGAGATATGAAAACACGTGGCCAGCACCGTCACCAGCAGCAGGACATTGATCAGGACATTGAGCGATCCGGCGGCGACATTGAAACCGCTCGGCACGCCCAGCCATTCCCGGCGCACGGCCAGGTCCAGGCCGAAAAACACCGCCACGGCGAAAACCGTGACCACTAATGGGATGATAACCGTCGAACGCCGCCGTTTCATTTTAAACCACTCGGCGGAGATTACTCTGGTTATGCCGTTAGTCATGGTTTTGTGCCCCCGTCAGCCGGAAAAATGCTTCTTCCAGTGACTCCCGTCGTTGAGTTACTTCCTCGACAGCCACGCCGCTCTCAACAAGGTATTTGTTTACCGCGCTTGCGGCCAGTTCCGGCGCATGGATTTTAAGTCGGCCGGGACCGACTTGCGTAATTTCCCGAATGCCAGCCATATGCGACAACACCCCGCGGGCTGCGGCCGGGTCGGAACAGCGGATAACAATCTCCGCATCACCGGCGGCAAGCTCGGCCGGAGTACCGGAGGCCACAATACGGCCCTGATGGATGATCGTCACCGCGTCGCAGATTTGTTCGACTTCTTCCATGCGGTGGGACGATAACAGTATGGTCCGCCCCTGCTCGTAGGCCAGCTTCGGCAGCAGGCGCCGGACATCGGCGATCCCGCCGGGATCAAGACCGTTGGTCGGCTCATCCAACAGCATTAATGCGGGATCGGACAATAATGCGGCGGCCAGGCCCAGCCGCTGTTTCATGCCCCAGGAATACCCGCCGACGCGACGGTCCTGCGCATCGACCAAACCGACCAACCGCAGCAAATCATCAATCTTGTTCTCGCTTTGTCGTCCCAGCCAGCGGTCAAACACCTGCAGGTTTTCGCGCCCGGTCAGATACGGATAATAGGCCGGGGCATCGAATTGCACACCCAGTTTGGCGACCGCCTCCTGCGGCTCAAACCGCACATCACTGCCGCCGACAACCACGCGGCCGGAGGTCGGCCGGAGCAGCCCGCAAATCAGCTTGAATGTCGTCGTTTTTCCCGCGCCATTCGGCCCGAGGAAACCATACACCCCCGGTTTGTCCAGCAGGATATTGATCCCCTCCAGCGCGGTAACCCGGCCGAACTCCTTGCGGAGACCTTCGATAACGAGAATGGGATCGGTGGAGTGAGTCATATATCCAACAATCAGAATGACCGCGCCGCCCGGATAATAACGCGGGGATTTTTCCGCTCGCCGTCAATTTCCTGGGCAACGTAAACGGCCAGATATGGCAGGAATGATTCACCGGAGATGCCCACGCCCACGGTTTTCTTCCAGTTATCAAAAGGCGCCGACAAAAATTGTAGCGGTGCTTCGGCATTTTCAGCCATGGTCAGCAACCCGAGATCGGCAAAGGTCACCAGGTTCCAGCGGGCGAAGAGCCAGCGAAAGACCGGCAACTCCGGCAGTCGCAGGCGCAGCTCGGTTGAAACAAGCGCCAAACGGTCGCCGCGCCGGATGCCGAACGGGACGTCCTGCACGCCCCGGATTCCGCTATACCCGTTGAGGGACTGGAAGGTCTGGGTGGGAAGCTCATCAAATGAAGAAAACAGCCGGCCCCGCGTGTCCCATTGCAGCCACCGCTGCACCCGTTGATACCGCCGCAGGTCCACATGGAATGCGGCATACGAAAATTCCCCCGGCCCGTCGGCAATACCCTTCTCGACGCCGAGTTCGCCCCGCCAGGCGTTTTCCGGCCGAGCAAGATCATCACGGGTATCATACACCAGGGCGCCGTCGACCAGCAGCCGTTCGCCCTCGTCGATGGGCGGGATGGGTCGGACCAGCCGATGAGGATAGAAAGGCCAGGCATGCATCTCGATATTGGCGGAGACGTCCTCGCGATATGACACCATCGCTGCCAACCGCCAGCGGTCCCGGGGATGGTATTCTAATCCCAAGCCCCCGCCGCGTGACTCGAAATAATCAATATAGTTGTTCCCGGCCAGCATGACGATCCAGTCATTCTCGGCCTGGGACAGTTGCCAGTAGTCATTGGAGAATAACTTTTTGTACCCCTGCACGCGCAGATCGAGCTGCGGCCCTTTCAGCGGAACGGCAAAATTGATGTCGAATCCCAGGTAACCCCGCGTGTTCGATTCGACCGGCAGATGCAAAAACGCATGGCCATGGACATGCGGCTTTTTATGGCGCGGGTTTTCCCGTTCCAACCCGACTTCGGTGGTATAACCGGGTTTAACCGCGAACTTCGTCTTGATGGCCAGCGGGTCTTCATGTTTTTTAAATACCAGTGTATTGTTTTTTTCAAATTTCTCAGCATCCAGACTGCACTCGCAGGTGTAGTACGTGATGCCGCCGCGGACTTCTGCCTGCCGGGCCAGGTAGTCCCGGCTGTTGATCAGATGCAGTGCGCCGTCGACGCGCGCTGAACCGGTAAGGATCGCCCGCCCATTGATCACCCAGGCATCCCCGGCCAGCACACCGCCGTCTTGGATATCCAGGGCCCCCGCGATGATCGCAATTGTCCCGGCAAGTGTATCGCCAGACGCAATCATTACCCCGCCGTAGTAGGTCGTGCAGGGTGACTCCTGCAACAACTGGGTCAATTCTTTGGCGGAAAGTTTTTCCGGGTTATCGGCAGTCTGGGCACATGCCGCTGTGGCGTTTACCAACAGCAGCCAGGCGACCAGACTTACCCAGGTGCAAATGACTCTCACGTCCGTCCCCCGTTTATACCGATCCGGCGTCTCTACGGCATTCTACGCCAAAACGATCATGCCGACAACAAGCAATTGTTCAAATCCATGACCTTTATGCGCACGAAAGCCGAAAAAGTTTCGAGCCCCCACGGCAGAAAAGTACTACTGCGCGATCCAGAATTAAAAAATAACGGGGAACGGACCTGCGTCCGCTCCCCGCGTGACCCATTACCCTGCCACCCAAGTCCTATACGGTAACTTCCACCCCCGGTTCAATTCTTTACAATAATACTGCCCGTCGCGGAACTCAGCACGATCTCCGGCTTCCCCGTACCTCGCGTGACGGTTTTCTCTTCCCACAGATTGTCCCATTCTTCATAAGAATCTTCACTGGTGATATCGAAGGGGCAGGAAATCCGGCCGCGGTTTTCCCGTTTGACCATCACCAGCGAGAAATTATCGCCGAAATCCCCGCAATCCAGCATAACCCGCCCGGATGCCGCCGAGGCCTTCAACCCACGGTCGGGCAGTTTGTCCAGTGACACCGAAACATCGCCGGACGCCGAAGAGAATGAACACCAGCCGGTAAGCTCACAATCGCGCACGTGCACATCGCCGCTGGCGGTGCTGAGCTCGAATTCACCACGGCAGTTTTCGGCAATTACATCGCCTGATGCTGTCGAAAATCCGCAACCCTCACCAATCGTCAGATTCTCCAGGAACACATTGCCGCTGGCGGTATTAAATTCATTTCCCTCACTGAGTTCCATGTCCGACAGATTGATATCTCCGCTGGCGGTGTTAAACGACGAGCCCTCGTCCAGCGTCACGGCCGCCAGATCGATGCCTCCACTGGCCGTGTTAAACCGTAGTTGGGCATTGAGTTTCCCTTCACACCGCAAGCTCCCGGAGGCCGTGGATATATTCACTCTGGTTACTTTGTCGGTTTGGGGCAACTCAATAGTCCACTTCACATCTCCCTGGGAATTATGGCCTTTCCACCGCTCTTCAATATACAGCACGCGTCCGTCCTGTTCGACCTCGGCCCGGAAACTCCGCTGAGGGTAGACATCAGCGTCAACTTCCACCGTGCCCATGCTGCCTGTGCCCTGAGTAATCCTGATATCACCCGAGATACCCTCAAATTTGATCTTGGTCACCTCGGAGAAATCCCATTTTTGCTGGGCGTGCGCACTGACCGCCAACACACCTGCAACCAGCAACAAAACAGCGAGCATCGAGACATTGAATCTGCGCATTTTGCTCCTCCAACGCTATTTGGTCTTTTCTGTCTACGGCGTCTGGGGCCGGGAAGTTTCGGGCGTGTTGCAGTTTGGCGTTTCGGGCACCGGGGTAACCGGCTTTTTGTCAGCCCCTCTACGGGCGGGCTGGACATTCCCGTGGCACTACCGTAGATTTACGAACAGCGTACTGCGATCCCGGCGAATAAATCGAGCGGGACCGAACACGCTGCGAACGGCAAAATGGCGCGATATACAGCGGTTTTTGGACCGCGTTCAGCCGATGAGGGCCAGATTAAATGAAAAATGTACAGACCTCCTCCGGTGTCCTGCCGACAGAAATGACCTTCCTGAAACGGCAGGCGCTCCACTATCAAATCTCTGAGGCCACCAGGCCGCTTCCTTTTCAGCCCGAGACATCCGAGCTGGCGATCTGGGACCGCATGGACATCATCTACCGCACGCTATGTGGAATATTGTTCAATTTCGTGCCGACTTCCGGGCATCCGGGCGGTTCGATTTCCTCAGGGCATATTGTTGCCGGGCTGGTGTTTCAATGGATGGACTATGATTTATCCGATCCCTGCCGGGGCGACGTTGATCTGCTGTCCTACGCCGCAGGCCACAAAGCCATGGGATTGTATGCTATGTGGGCCTTGCGCAATGAGTTGACCCGTGTAGGACGCCCCAACCTGCTTGCCGAGGAAAAATTTCAACTTCGATTTGAAGACCTGCTGGGGTTCCGGCGTAATCCGACCCAGGCCACACCTTTGTTCAGGAAATTCAAGGCCAAGGCATTGGACGGCCACCCGACCTGTATCGTCCCGTTCATCAAAGTGGCCTCCGGCCCCAGCGGTGTCGGTGTGCCGTTGTCGTTCGGACTGGCCCTGGGCGCGCTAGATGCGTACGGCAAAAACGCGCCGCGGATTCATGTGCTCGAAGGCGAGGGCGGGATGACGCCGGGCCGCGTGCATGAAGCCCTGGCCGCCGCCGCCAGCGCGGGATTGAGCAATACTATTATGCACGTCGATTTCAACCAGGCCTCGATCGATTCGAACCATGTCTGTCTGGATGAAAACGGACCCGGCGAGTATGTCCAGTGGAACCCGGCGGAATTAGTCCATTTTCACGGCTGGAACGTGATTACCGTCGCCGACGGTTTCGATTTTGCCCAGGTCCTTGCCGCGCAGAAACTGGCGCTTGACCAGGACAACGGCCGGCCCACTGCCGTGGTGTACAAAACCATCAAGGGCTGGAAATACGGCATCGAGGGCGCGGCCTCTCATGGCGGGGGGCACAAGTATGCCTCGGACGGCTACTATCAATCACTGAAAGAATTCGAGACGGCATTTGGCGTTGAACTGCCGCGCATCACCGGCAATAACTCGCCCGATAATGTCGAACAGAATTTCTACAACACGTTAATGGCAGTCCGCGCGGTGATCGAAAAAAACCGCGACATCCCCGAATATTTCGGCGAAAAAATCGCCGCCGCCAGGCAACGTGTCGATTCGCGCAAGCGGACAGTCCGGGCCGATGGGCCGAAATTATCGGTCTTGTACAATGATCCGTCCATCGTCCCCGCTCCGGCGCCGGCGGAGTTGACATATAAACCCGGCGATTCGGTCACCTTGCGGGGCGCGTTGGGTGATGCGATTAACCACCTGACGAAAATGACCTCCGGCGCGATGCTCGCCACTGCCGCCGACCTGGCCGGTTCGACCAGCATTTCCACCATCAACAAGGATATCGGCAAGGGTTTTTTCCACGCGCAGACCAATCCAAAATCACGGCTGGTCGCCGTCGGCGGTATCTGCGAGGACGCCATGGGCGCGTTCATGGCCGGGGTCTCGAGTTTTGGGCAGCATATTGGGATCACCTCATCGTATGGCGCCTTCATTGCGGCCATGGAACATGTGCCCGCGCGGCTGCACGGCATCAGCCAGCAGTCGTGGGAATGGTTGACCGGGGAGCCATACAATACCTGGATTATGGTCAATGCCCATGCCGGGCCGAAAACCGGAGAGGACGGCCCCACGCACGCCGATCCGCAGCCGTTACAGTTGTTACAGGAGTGTTTTCCGCAACGGGTGCTGATCACCCTGACGCCGTGGGACGCCAACGAGGTCTGGCCTTTGCTGATCGCCGGATTGCAAGCGCGCCCGGCGGTCCTGGCGCCGTTTGTCACGCGGCCGGCCGACAAAATTCTGGACCGCGCACACCTGGGTTTACCCCCGGCAGCGACGGCGGTCAAAGGCGCTTATGCCATCCGCAGGGCGGACCCCCACGCCAAAAAGTATCACGGTACGATTGTCCTGCAGGGCAACGCGGTCGCCGTGATCTTCCTGAATGACGTCCTGCCCGAACTGGAAAAGAAGGGCTATAACCTCAATATCTTCTACGTGACGAGTATGGAGTTATTCCGCGCATTGCCCGCGGATGAACAGGAGAAAATCTTCCCCGAAAAGCTTGCGTACGAAGCGATGGGGATTACCGATTTTACGCTGCCGACGATGTACTACTGGATTCGCTCCAATGAAGGGCTGCGCCGGAGTCTGTATCCGTTCCGTGGCGGGCATTTCCTGGGCAGCGGCCAGGCCGAGAAAGTCCTTGAGGAAGCCGGTGTCCATGCGGCGGGTCAAATCAAGGCAGTCAGCGACTACGCCGAGGCCATTGCGAAAAGATAGATGTGCACACACCCTGAACAATGCCGGGCTTCAGCTGTCGCTGAAGCCCGTTTTTTTTCGGCGGTGGGAGGATGAGACCATGATAAGGCGAATGCGATACTATGATATAATAATCACTAAGAAGCACTACCCTGTCATTCCCCGCCACGGCGGGGAATCCAGAAATAGAACCATGCCACGGCTGTCCTATATCGCGCAAGTCATGAGGTACCGGGCACTCCCGGACAAGTTTGGGGTTGCCACTCACCGCGTCGAGGCATTACATATTGCCGAGGGAAAACTTTTTCACAGGAGGTTGGGCCTTGGGGGAAAAACAAGTGAATTTCGGTCCGGATATCCCGCCGGAATATGTGTTCGAAATTGAAATGGCTTTGCAGGATGATAATCGGGCGCAAGTCGATATATTGGTCGCGGAGCTGACCCGCAACCGCGTGCGCGCCGTCAACCAGGACGATTATGTAAACTGGCGGGGTATCGCTCGCGGGGACTTTGCCGGTGTGATGGAAGACGCCATTTACGAAACACTGACCCGTCTCGGCTGGCGGCCGCCGCGCTGGTAGTCCGGTTTTGTCGGGCGCGGCAGCAACTTTCTGCCGCTTGCACCGCTGGACACAAAAAAACGCCCCGCCTATGGCGGGGCGTGAATGTATTCAATCCCTTTGTCTATGCAAACGACGCACAACTTTAATGCGAGGCGTTGACTTGCTGAATCAGGTTTTTCAATCCGGCAAGTTCGGCCTTCAATTCGTCGATCTCGCCGTCTTTTTCCTCTAAGCGCCGGGTGAGTTCTTTGATCGCCGCCAAAGCAATGCCCGATGGATCAATGGTTGAGATTGACTTGCCATCGCTGCCCACGCCGAACGTCTGCTGAAAGTCCTGCGCGGTCGGGCCGATGTGCTGCGCATTGCGGTCGCCCTTGTAGTTCCATTTGGTGATTTCCAGCTCGGCGATTTTATTCAGCAGCTCAACCCCATCAACTTGCTCAAAGTTTTCCTTGGAGTTGATATCCGAAGCGTTCACCCAATCCGTGCCGTCACAGTACGCGCCGCCGACAACGTCGATTTTATGGACCGGGTCCGTGCCGACACCGATACCGTGGTCAAAGTAGCCGTTGCCGTCGGAATCCAGATCGATCATCCGTGACGAACCTTTGGTAATCTTGTGGTTGCCGTAGATCAGACCATCCCAGCCCTTGCGCGTGCGCAGGGAGACCTGGACATCTCCTTCACTGGCAGAGACGACACCGACACTATCATCCACACTCGAACTGACAACACGGTCAGCCAATCCATCACCGTCAGAGTCAGTAGCCAGCGAGTGAACCGCCGTGATATCGTCGCATGTGCTGCTGATCGACCTGTTGTTGCTTGCCCCCGTGCCCTTGGTCTTGATCGCCATACTCGAAGTCGTTGGAGTCAAGACCTGCGAGATCTCACTTTCCGGAACGGTGTCGCCGTCGTCGTCGATGGCACATGCAAGATTGGCATAACTGCCGGAACTGGCTACCGCAGACAACGTAGCCGTCTTGTTAGCATCAGCGCCCGTGCCCTTGGTCTTGATCGCCACGCTGGACGTGGTGGGAGTCACACCAAACGACGCCTCGTTCTCGGAAACACCGTCATCATCGCTATCCGCCACGCAACGCATATCGCTGCCCTGGTCACCATCTGCGTCCGTAACCGTGCAAACCGCCCTGTATTCCGCGATCCCATCGCCGTCATCATCAGTGGCAAGCGAGTGAATCGCCGCAACATCGTCGCACGAACTGCTGATCGACCTGTTCTTGTCCGCGCCTGTGCCCTTGGTATTGATCGCCACACTCGATGTCGTCGGGGTCAAAAACTGTGAGATCTCACTTTCCGGGACACCGTCGCCGTCAGAGTCGGTGTCAAGAACGGAAAGCGCACTGTCCGGAGTGGCCTGCATCCTGATCGTGCCGGTAGTGCTGCCACTCATTCCGGCTTTCCATCTGGAAAGGGTGCCGGTCACATCGCAATCCTGATCGATCGTTGCCTCGGTGAACACATCGAAAAACGACATCCGCTGCTGGATATGTTCCTCCCCGGCGTGGATGGCATGAATGCGATCGGCAGTGCCATCGTTATCCAGATCCGCCGTCACCAGGACGGTGGCGGAGTCGAGAGCAGTAGAGAGCTTAATTTCTCTTTTTGCGCTGGTTCCCTTGGAATTTATCGCCAGGCGGGCGCCGGTGGCGTTACAATCCTGATCAACCGTCATCTCGTTGAACACATCGAAGAAGGAACTGCTGCGGTGAACAGCAACGCCATCACAATCATCGTCGATGCGGCCGTCCAGCACACCATCGCCATCCAAATCAGCTCCCAGCAAGACACTGGCCGAGTCGAGGCTGGTAGACACCTTGATTTCTCTTTTTGCACTAGTGCCCTTGGAGTTGATCGCCAGCCTGTTGCTGGATTCATCGGAGACTAGCCCGACGCCGTCCTCACCGCTGGAACCAAGACAGCAAACATTCGATAACAGCAGGCTCACCTGGCCGCCTGATCCACCCGCTCCGCCCGAGCTGCTGACCAGCATCCGACGCGCGCCCGGCTCATCGATCGCAATGCTGGCGGAGTCGGGATTCGTGACCAGCACGATGGTTCTGTCGGTTGACGGGTCGGTCAGACGGACCAATCCCGGTTCGGTGGAGACATCGCCGCTCAAGCTGGATGACTCGCGGGCATAGGGGACGCTGGCGAGTCGCATGCGCGGCTCCAGCGTGTGAGTTGCGCCACCGACCATCACTTCCACCTGGAGATACAACGGAGTGGACGCAAAGTCGGCAAAGACATCAAAGAAACTGGAAATTTGCCCCAAATAAGTCGAAAACAAGCCACCACTGGTGGTAATGTCCTGGTTTTCCGACCAGACTTCGGTGCCCATACCCATCACGGGATCAGTCCACAGACTGAACCGCGCCGGATACGGGCCGTCCGGTACCGGGGCCTCATCCGGCCCCAACAACCGGCCTTGATAAGTGAAATCCGGCGGCGCCGCGGAAACTGTAACAGCAAGGACTGCCACCAGGAATACTGCACATAGGAACAAACCGGCGTTCAAGCTCTTGGTCACGTTACTTTCTCCTTTGGTTTTTTCTTTTTTTCCGGCTGG
Source organism: Candidatus Zixiibacteriota bacterium (assembly GCA_020051695.1). Classification (GTDB taxonomy): domain Bacteria; phylum Zixibacteria; class MSB-5A5; order WJJR01; family JAJRUJ01; genus JAGVQM01. The sequence goes on from JAGVQM010000019.1 coordinate 169,918, forward strand.
CGTTTTCTCCCTCCCTAACAATAATGGAGTACTACGACCCCAAAAATGGATTAATTTGGATAATTTTAATCCTTTTTTAATTTCACCCACAAACATTACTTGAGCGGCAGGCGTTTAAGCGGCGGTGTCTTCCGGATGACGAACCGTGGCTGGCGTTGGAGGACACCGACGAATATCGTTGGGTAACCACCCGAGTGGAGAACTTGGGTTTTGTTTGCTGTGTGTGCATTTGAGAAGGGAAATATTATATGTATGAGCGATTGTCGATTGTGGTTGCCGGATTAATGGCCGCGATGCTTTGTGCATCAACCTCAATCGCGGATCAGGATACAACTCAGGCCGTCACGTCATGGACGACCACCGCCGCCAATCCGAGTGCGGATCATCGCATCGACTGGTGGTCGGTCAATTCCGGCGGGACGGATTTGTCGGCGGACGGGTACGTTTTGCACTCCTCAGCGGGTCAGGCAGCAGTCGGCACGGTGACAGGCGATAGCTATCGGCTGGATCAGGGATACTGGTTTGGTGGGGAAGCCGCTGCTGCCTGCAACTGCGGAGTGTGGGGGGATGTCAACGGCGACGGCAGCATTAACCCGGTGGATGTGATCTACATCGTCAGCTTCGTCTACAAGAGTCTGGATGGTCGTACCGTCTGGCCGGAATGCCCACGCACGACCGGTGATGTTAATTGCGACAATTCGGTAAATCCTCTGGATATGGCGTACTACGTCCAGTATGTCTACAAAAGCCAGAATGCCTTTTGTACCGACCCCTGCGGGCCGTAAGGGGAAAGTAAAGTGCGATCTTGCCGGTATTTTTTCGGCAAGGCAAAGCCGGGCTTCACGCTGGAAGCCCGGCTTTTTTATCTAAATTCTCGGGCGGCGGGAGATTTCACAAAAGGCCGGGGTGTATGGGCATGATGCCCATGCCGCGAAGAAATCCCCGTTGGACTGCCGCAGGGCAGGTATGGACATCGGCCCCACGGCGGCGTACATTCGCAGAATGAACAGTGAGAAGAACAGTCATGGCCCGATTCCCCAGCAGGAGCATATCCTGACCATCGATGTTGAGGACTGGTATCTGTCGCATCTGGAATTTTTTCCAGACTCACCGGCCTCACCGGATGATCGCACCGATTTGTCAATTGTGCACAGTGTCCGCAAGGTTCTCGATCTGCTGGAGCACACGCACAACACCGCGACATTTTTTGTGCTGGGCACGGTCGCGCGCGATTATCCGGACATAATCGGTGAAATCGCGGCGCACGGACATGAAATCGCCTCGCATGGCTATCGGCACCGGCGGCTCGTTCATTTGACACCCGCAGAGTTTGCCCGCGACCTGGATTTGTCGCTGGAGGCGCTGGACAAGGCCGGGGCCGCAAACATAAAGGGATATCGCGCGCCATGTTTTTCGATTACGCGGCAAACTATGTGGGCACTGGAGCTGATTAAACAGTCCGGACTGGTGTATGACGCGAGCATTTTTCCGATACGGCGGCGGTTGTACGGCATCCCCGACTGGCCCGTCGAACCGACGCAGTTACCAAACGGGTTGTGGGAATTCCCGCCGGCGACAGTCCGCGTAGCCGGGCAGAACCTGGCGGTTGCCGGTGGGGGGTGGTTGCGGATGCTGCCGTATGGATTGATCCGCCGGGCATGGCGCAGCCGGAGGTTGTCCACACCTGCGGTGTTCTATTTCCATCCGTATGAATTAGATCCCTCGAGCGTGCGCCTGCGGCACCAACCCAAAAAGTTGTACACTAGAGCCGTGGCGGCACTGGAAACTATCGGGCTACAGAGCAATCCGGCCAAGATTCGGCGGCTGCTGAAGGAATTCCGGTTCCGCCGGCTGGACGCGTACCTGCCACAATAAATTGATTTCCCGGCGGTGAATATCTTTCATCCGAGGCGCGGGAAGAAGTAATAATCTGCCAAACAACGAGTTATGTCGAAAGAGTATTTGTCAGAGATTACATAAAAGTTCTATTGGTACTCCCAAAACGCTTGCCAAATCCGTATTTGTCGATATATTAGGGAGTTTTGGCGGGGTTTCCTTGAGTAAGGTTTTTGCCCGTCGGAGGAGGCAGTATGGCACATAAGAAGGGTGTCGGGTCATCGCGCAACGGGCGCGACTCACACGGACAACGGCGCGGAGTCAAACGGTATGCCGGCCAGCTGGTCGCCGCCGGCTCGATTTTGATCCGTCAGCGGGGGACACAGATCTCCCCGGGATCAAAAGTCGGCATGGGCAAGGACTTCACCCTGTTTGCCCTTGAGGACGGTATCGTCGAATACGAAACCGTCGGCACGGGCAAAAAATTCGCCCACATCAGGAATTAAAAAAGACCGGGCCCGCGCCCGGTTTTTTTATCATTGATCAAGAGCATCTCTTTCCATCGAGGACCACATGAGAGAAATATCCACAGACAAAATCATCAAGACTGTCGCGGAATTGTGCATGTCGGCCAATTTTGAACTGGGCGATGATGTCAAAGCTGCATTAAAAGCCGCCTACGAAAAGGAGACCTCTCCGGTCGGCCGGGGTATTCTGGAACAGATCACGGAAAACGCCGAGATCGCCCGCGCCGAGTCGGTGCCGATGTGCCAGGACACCGGGTATGCGGTGCTGTTCGTCGAAATCGGCCAGGACGTGAAAATCACCGGCGGCAACCTGCGCGAAGCGATCAACGAAGGCGTGCGGCGGGGGTACAAGGACGGCTACCTGCGCAAATCGATCCTGGGTGATCCGCTCAAACGGGTCAACACCAAGGACAACACCCCCGCGTTGATTCATTTCGACATCGTCGACGGAGATAAATTGAAAATCATCATCGCCCCCAAAGGCGGCGGCGCGGAAAACATGTCGGAAGTGCGGATGCTCAAGCCCTCCGACGGCGCCGAAGGCGTGAAAAATTTCGTCGTCGAGCGCGTGCGCAAATCCGGCGGCAATCCCTGTCCGCCTGTCGTGGTCGGTGTGGGGATCGGCGGTACGTTTGAGGGTTCGGCGATCCTCGCCAAAAAAGCCCTGCTGCGTCAGTTGGGTTCGCATCATCCCGATCCGTTCTACGCCGCGATGGAAGATGAACTGCTGGAACGGATCAACAAGATCGGCTCCGGACCGCAGGGCCTGGGTGGAAATACGACGGCGCTGGGCGTGCTGATCGAGACCGGGCCATGCCATATTGCCTCCCTGCCCGCCGCGGTGAATATGCAATGCCACGCGGCACGCCATAAATCAGCGGTGTTATAAACCGGGAAACGACAAGGACGCACAGGTAACGACCATGAGCAAAGAAAAAAAACATATCAGAACTCCCCTCACGCGGGAGCAGGCGCGCGAACTCAAAGCGGGCGACAATGTTCTGATCACCGGGACCATGTACACCGCCCGCGACGCCGCGCATAAAAAAATGGTGGAGGCCCTCGACCGGGGCGAAAAACTCCCGTTCGACCCTGCAGGCCAGGTGATTTATTACGTTGGACCGTCCCCGACCAAACCGGGTAAGGCCATCGGCTCAGCCGGACCGACAACGTCGTATCGGATGGACGCCTACGCGCCACGGATGATCGAGGCCGGCTCCTGCGGGATGCTGGGCAAAGGCGAAATGGGCAAGGGAGTGGTCGAGGCGATGAAAAAACACGGCGCGGTGTATTTTGCTACGGTCGGCGGCGCGGCGGCGCTGATCGCCCGCTCGATCAAAAAAGCCGAAGTGATCGCCTATGAGGACCTCGGCGCCGAGGCCGTACGCAAAATGGAAGTGGAAAACTTCCCGGCCATCGTGGCGCAAGATGCCCACGGCGGCAACCTCTATGTCGAGGGCACCAAGAAATACAGCAAAGAGTGAATAAGTGGAGATTGTATTTTTTTCGGCGGGCATTTTGGTGCCCGCCTTTTTATTTTGTCGGTGGAGGTGACGACGGTGTCCGGCATTTTTTGTGTCTACGACAAGACCGGCAAGCTCGATTTGACGGCGATATGCGACCGCGTCCGTCAGTTCTATCTCCCCGGTTCCGGCCCACACCACATCGAATACAGTATGCGGGGGAACGTGCTGCTGGGGCGGTATCATCTGGGCGTGTTTTCCCAACCGGAGATCGTTCCCCTGCCCGATACCGATTCGCTGATCGTTACCTCCGGATATATCTGTGGGGATGTCCCGCAGCACCACGGAGATTCCGGCTTCGATCGCACAACATGCCTGCAACTCGATCAATGGCTGCAGTCGGGCCGCACCGCAGGATTCGCTAGCCTGGACGGCGCCTATCAACTGGCACGTTTTGACGGCAGTACGAAGGACTTGACGATTGCCGTCGATCGCCACGGTCTGCAGCCGTTGTATTATTATAACGACGCAGAAATCCTGGTGTTCGCGCCGGAAATTGCCCTGTTGATTTGTCTGTTGAGTCGCACACCGGCCATCGATCGCCCCGCGCTGGCCGATTGGTTCACGTATGGTTTCATTCCCGGTTCACAGACATTATTCGAGGGGATATGTGTTTTCCCTCCCGGATCAATTGGCTATTGCCGTGATGGAACCCTGACCTTTCGGGAATACTGGTCGCCGATATTCGCCGATGATTCGGCGTCTTTCGCCGTCGATGACACAATCGACAGTCTTGATCACGCTCTGCGCAAGGCAATGCATCAACGGCAATCGTTGACGCAGCGAGGGGTTATCTCCCTTTCCGGCGGGATGGATTCGCGGCTGTTGTTGGCTGCTGCTGCCCCCGATGATAGCTTGACGGCCTATACCTTCGGGCCTCCTGGTTCATCCGAATTCGACATTGCCGCGGCGGTTGCCGCGGCAGCCGGTTTGTCACATATCCGGTTCGTGGAAACGGCCCCGCATTGCGCCGAACATTTTGAAACCGGCGTCCGCAAAAGCGGTGGTACAGGCAACGTTCTTGATTTCGCCGGGTTGGCGTTCCTGCCCGATATTGCCCGGAAGGGCCAAACCGTGATCAACGGCTACGGCGGGAATTACCTTCTGGGGTATCTGGCATTCGACTTATTGCGTTTCATCGTTCCCCGCACCGTGGGCTACGCCAGCAGTTGGCTAGCGCGTAAATGGAGTTCCGGTTGGCCTGCCACCCGGCTGCACGCCATTCGGCGCATGCTCGACGGGGAAAATGATCCACCCCACATCCACTTGCGGGAACAGCTCTGCGGTTATCCCGAACGCTCGATGCTGTCGCTGGTGTATCATCTGATCCTGCTGGAGAAAGGGCGGCGCGGAGACTTATCCGGCCTGACCATGGATAATCTATTTATGGAACCGCTCGCTCCGTTTTATGCCAATGATGTTATCGAGCTTGCACTGCGCATCCCGCCACGGCAACGATTGTTGGCGAGGTTGTATCGGCGAATGTTCCGGCGCCGTTATCCGAAAATGGCGGCGATAACCTACAATCGGACCGGCTTGCCAATCACCGCATCAGCGGCGAGAATAGCGGCGCACAAACTCCTGGCGCGGTTGCGTCCGCAACCGGGGCCTGATGACGTCCGTGCCGCGTGGTTGAAAAATGAATGGCGGGAATATCTTGGCGATTACCTGCAAACAGGCCGCCCGAAAATTTATGATCTGCTCGGTCGGGAAATGGTCGAGTCGACACTCATGGATTTTCTATCCGGTCGAATCGCCGCACGGCCGGTCGGCCAACTCTTGGGCTGCGAGATCGCGTTACGTATTTTCTAGATCAAGATCCGGCAAATCGCCGCGGAAAAGGAAATTTTGTTTAGGCCTGGGGGTTATGATCCGCTGAATTAATATCCGGAGTGACCGGGTCGATCTGGTACAACCGTTCCGCAGACGGGCCGGCGGCCCGGGAGCACTGCTCGCACCCGCCGGAGGCGCCATGACATTCGGTTTCCGTTTTTCCAAAACGCACCAGCAGATAGAGCGCTCCGAGCAAAATCAGTCCCAGGACCACATATTCCATCGCTTGTCACCCCGTCCAGACCGGTTCTCCTGTGGATAATCCCCCGCCGCAACCATCATATGATACGACACTTCCTTGCAGGGCGAGGGAGGAAAATAGTCAATATCCCGGCAGTCCCGCATCTTTCGCCATCTTCCCGAAGGTGTTGACCATTTCATTGACGCTATTTTTCTTCACACACCTTCGACTTGCTGTCTGTGGTTGTCTTAGCCAGTGTGGATGTTGACATCGAATCAGCAGGCTCCGCCGTCTCCAACGGTGACCATTCGCCGATATGCTCAGTGTAGACCTTGCATTTGCCTTTGGTGGTCCATTTTTCGTTGGAGTTGTAAGTCCATTCCAGGTATTCCGAGGCCCCACCGCCGTGCGTGGTGATTAAATAGCGGTTATTCAAAAAGCCGATGGCCCCCGCCCGGCCCGCCGGGGTGTCCTGATCGCCGCCGGAGGGATCGATGGGCACCCAGCCGAAATTCGGCAGATACACCTCGACCCAGCGGTGGAACACGTCATCGGTGGAGGCGTCATCCCCCCGAATCGCCACCGACCCGGCATACCGCGCGGGCAAGCCCGCCGCGCGGCTCATGGCGATAAAGACAAAGCTATATTCGGAACAGGAACCACTGCCCCGCTTGAGCACCGTAGGCGCAATGTTCCAGCCGCCGACCAACTCGTAATGCATGCGCTCGATAATATAATCGAAAATTTTGCGCGCCACCCAGTAGGCGTTCTGTTCGTCGCCGACCGCCTCTTTGGCCGATTTCACAATAAACGGATCAGCGGTGGCATATTTACTTTCATCGGAGAGGAAGACCTGCTTAATGTCGCGCGGGATATCGCGCAATGTCCCGACATCCTCGGGAAAAATGAAATACCGCGTTTTGAAAATCTCGGCCTCGGTGGTCATCGAGACATTGACCATACCGCCGCCGGGCAGGTTCTCGGTACGATAGTGCGCGACTTTTTGTCCCCAGCGATCGGTGAGGAATTCCTGTGGCGCAGGATGATAGACAATCTCGCCCAGCAATTCCTGGTTGGGCAGGTTCTCCGGAACGGCCAGATAGATATCGACCGAGGTGACCACGTCCGGGCCGTAATTGCGGAACTGGTGGGTATATTCCAGCCGCTGCTTTTTGCCCTCGGTGCGGACATACGGATCGTCATCTTTGCGGACCAGCCGGAAGAGCTTGTCGCTTTGGTAATCGGCATTCCATAAATACAGGCCGTCGAACGCCAGCCCGCGCGCAAACTTGCCCGGCGCGGGAAACGCGACGATCACCTCGCCTTTGTCGGGCGTGATCATATAAATCATGTCCGCGCTGCGATCGGAGACCCACAGGTAGGAGCCGTCGAACGCCAACCCGCGCGGGTCGCCGGAGGGCGACGCAAATTCTTTGATCGTGGTGCCGTCCTCGGTGGAAATCTGATACAACTTGTCCGCGCGATGATCGGCCAGCCATAGGTACTCGCCGTCCCACGCCAGCCCCTGGGGATTGTCACACGGGGCAGGAATTATCTTCAGCGAGACGCCGGTCTGGGGGTCAAATTGCTGGATCGTTTTTTCCTCAATATCCAGCACCCACAAATATGCGCCGTCCCAGGTCAAGCCCTCGACCTGGTAGCCGGGGGCCGCGATAGCGGCTTCAACGACGCCGTCCTTGATCGATATTTTATACAATGAATCGGTTTTGCGGTCGGCCAGCCAGAGTGATTTGCCGTCAAACGCCAGCCCCGTGGGGCAGCTCCCCGGTGTGGCGAAGGAGCGTTCAATGTCGCCGGTGGCGGCAAAAGCCGACAGAGCCAAGCCGGCCAATATGGCCGCCATACAAGCGAAAATAACTGCAGTGCTTTTTACAAAACGAGCCATGACATCCTCCTCCTGCTGCCGCGCCATAATGCGGCAATTTCGTTATCGTCAATGAACTCAGGAATACACAATTAATGTGCTCTGTGCAAGCTGTTTGAATCCAGGTAGTTACGTTAAAATATTCACAATATCAATATGTTGTTCAAAAAAATGATTAACATACTATATTTGGTATTCGTACACTTGATAAGTGTCTTGGCATCGATGCTGACGGGGCCAGTCATTGGTCGCTTGTCATGCGGAGAATGCCGCAGCGAACTGAATATTTTCGCTGATTGGGAACTGCCCGGTA
>JAGVQM010000043.1 GCA_020051695.1 Candidatus Zixiibacteriota bacterium
GCCCATGAAATCCGCAATCCGCTGGGAATTATCAAGGCGACCGCCCAGCGGCTGGCCAAACTGCCGCCGGAAAAACAGACGCCCCTGCTGGACTTCATTCCGCAGGAGATCGACCGGCTTGACGGCATCCTGACCGGGTACCTGCAATTTGCCGATGTCCGGGTGCAACCTTCCGTCCCGGTCGCCGTCGCCGAGACGATAAAAAATTCCCTGGCCCGGATTGAACGCCGCTGCCGGGAAAAACAAATCACCTGCGATACCCGCGGCGACCGCGATTTTGCGGTACTCGCGGATGGCGAGGCGCTCGGCCGCGCCCTCGATAACCTGTTGCACAATGCCGTCGACGCCTCGGCCAATGGCGGCATGATTATCGTGGAATCGCGGGCCTCCGGCAGCACCGGGCAGATCGCTGTTACCGATGAAGGCCCCGGTATTCCGAAAAAAGAGCGAAAAAAAATCTTCGAACCGTTTCACACCACCAAGGCGCACGGTTCCGGGCTGGGGTTGTATGCCGCCCGGACGTCGTTAGGGAAGATGGGCGGAGAACTTGAATATCGGCCGCGCGGGGACGGCACACCGGGCAGCATGTTTATCATCACCGTACCGCTGGCCCGGACAAGGGAGTAGACCAAGATGGCGACCATCCTGATTGTCGATGATGAACCGAAAATGGGCATTTTACTGGCCGGGGCGCTCGAGGACGCCGGTTATCTGGTCGAACCGCTGACCGATCCTGTTGTCGCAATCGAACGGATCAAGACCCGACGGTTTGACCTGGTGTTGACCGACCTGATGATGGAGCCAGTCGACGGCATGGCCGTGCTGGCTGCCGCCCGTGAACACCACCCGGAGATGCCGGTGGTGATGATGACCGCGTTCGGCTCGACATCGCTGGCGGTGGCGGCGATGAAAGCCGGCGCAGTCGATTATCTGACCAAGCCGCTGGACCTGGACGAGGTGACCTTATTGGTCAACAAGCTGGTGGAACAACAGCGCAAACGTTATCGCACCGAACAACTGGCCGAGGATTTTGCGCAGCGGGTCTATGATGATTTTATCGGTGATTCCAAACCGGTGCAGATCCTGTTCACCTTCATCCAAAAAGTCGCCAAAACCGATACCACCGTGCTGCTTCTCGGCGAGTCGGGGACCGGCAAGGAGATCCTTGCCCGCACGGTCCACCAGCGGAGCAAACGCGCCGCCGCGCCGTTTATTGCCGTCAACTGCGCGTCCCTGACCGAGACCCTGCTGGAATCCGAACTGTTCGGCCATGAAAAAGGCGCCTTCACCGGGGCGGTCAAACAAAAACCCGGTCGTTTCGAGGTGGCCGAGGGGGGCACGTTATTTCTGGATGAAATCGGCGAAATTTCACCGGGGTTTCAGGCCAGGCTTCTGCGCGCGCTGGAAGAGCGGGAAATCGTCCGCGTGGGTTCCACTGAAACCATCAAAACAAATGTGCGGGTTATTGCGGCCACCAACCGGGACTTGCAGCAACAGGTTGCCGACGGCACGTTCCGCGAGGATTTGTTTTTCCGGATCAGTGTCTTTCCGATCAAGGTGCCGCCGTTGCGGGAGCGCGTGGGCGACATTCCCCTGCTGGTGGACCATTTTCTGCAGAAACTGGGGTATCGACATCCACTTGATGACAAATCGCTGCTGGCCGATCTGGAGCGTTATCGCTGGCCGGGGAATGTCCGCGAGTTGCGCAATGTCCTTGAACGCGCGGTGATCCTCGCCGATGACGGCCCGCTTACCGCCGATCTGCTGGGTTTCCTGCCGCCGGCGGGGACCGAGAAAACGGCAGTGGGAGCGGCAACCGCTGCGGTCGGGCTGGAACAACAGGAAAAGCAGATGATCGAAGACGCCCTCCGCCGCGCGGGGGGCAACAAGTCCAAAGCCGCCGAATTGTTGCAGATCACGCGCCGGGTATTATACACGAAGTTAAAAAAGTACGGACTTAGCCAGTAGGTCGGTGTTCCGACGTCCCCGCTGCGGCGGGGAACGGAGAAACCCGACATCAACCTGACCCGCTGAATTATTTCTTTGGGCAGCCAAAATTGGTTAACGTCGTACTGGTAATGCGGATGTTGCCGTCCACGCTGATCATACCGTAGATAATATAACCGCTGTTGGTTTGTCCCTTGTCGTACTGACCAAGTGCGAACAGGTAGTCGGCAGTCCCGAACTCGAGGGCAATGGCGGCCAGTTTATGATGCTCCCGGTAGATCGATACGATATCGAAATCGGTAAATTGCTGCTCCGGATCAAGTCCCAGCCGGCCGAGGATTGCCAGGTATTCGTCCCGGTCGAAGTAAATCTGCGTCATTTCCTCATCGGCCAGCCGCAGGGCCTTGTCCGGCGGCATTAATTCCGGGTACCGCAGGGGATCGCAATAGTGAATCCCACCCTGTTCGCCGGGTTCGCCGAACCGGTCGATAAGTTTGTATTTATACTCCGTGGGGGGATGTTCCAGATAGTCAGGTTCGGTTTCGACAGCGCCGTCATACTGGCACCCCGCCGAACTCAGGAACACCGTGCCGACAACCGCCATGACCATCCGGAATTTCACGTCATACTCCTCAATGCCGCCGATATTTTATACCCGCTTCCGGTTAAGATGATCGCCGGGGCCGGTGATTATTTTGTGGGACGGTCATCCTGCTGTGTCTCGTATTGTCTGGTCACGCAAAGATGTTTTCCGGCTGGTAGGGGTGCGCGCCGAGGATAACCTCCACGCCGGCCTTCGCTTTGATCTTCTGAATCAGCACGTCTTTGTATGGGCAATGGTCGGTGATACACGGCGCAACATGAATTTTGGTAATTTTTTCGCTGACTGGGATATTCCACACCTTCATCATGGCCAGCCGGGGGACAATCGAGGCGCCGGGACAATCGCCGCAATTGAGAATGCCGACCAGTTCGGTGTCGACATCCTGATACCGTCCGAACTCACCCTCCCGGCGGTTAAACCCGACCATACACCGTGAACAGGCGATACACACATCATTCATTGTTCGTTTACACCCGATGATCAGCAATTTTTGCATGAGCTGACTCCCTTAAGCCGCTCGCTCTTTGACCAAATAGATCCCCGGCAGACTGGCCAGCGTGACCACACCCTTGATGATAATATTACTCAAAAAGATCGACCATACCACCGCCGCCGGCATCAGCCCGCCGAAAGCCAGCCAGACGAAAATCAGACTGTCGACCGGCACGCTGACCGCGTTGCTCACCAGCACGCGGGTCCATTGATAGCGGTGGGTAATATTCTTTACCCACAGGCGGTATCCTTCGGTGTCGATCAATTCCGCGATGACTTCGGCGAGGATCGAGGCGAAGACAATCCGCCAGACGGGGGAAAGGACCATGCCGAATTCCAGTTGCGGGCCGACCGCCAAATCGGCGGGCAGCCGGGCGGCCAGCCAGAACAACCCGGCCATCACCAGATTGATCACCGCCGCGACCACAATCAACACGCGGGCTGCCTTGATCCCCGCAACCTTGTGCACGAGGTCGCGCAGCGTGAACGTCAGCGGATAGATAAACGTCCCGGCGTCGATCGAAAAACCGGCGACCAGCACGATACGCAAGCTGGCGATATCCGCCATCATCTGCGCCGCCACATACGCCGCAGCGACCAGAATGACACTGGTCATCGATGGTTGCCTTTGCATGCCAGGGTCGTCCATAGTCCTATGCTCCCTGCCCCGGTGCGCTCCAATTGCGCCGGAAATTCTCGCCGAGATCGAAAATGAAGTCCTTCACATGGAACACCTTGCCGCCTTTGATACTGATAACCGTCACGCCGCTGTTACGGCCGACTCGGCCTTCCCGGTTGGTGAGGTGAATATCCCAATGCACGGCGGCGACATTGTTCCCGGCAAGGTCGAAGATATTCCGGAGGCAGATGTCGTGGACCTCGAATTCGATTTTCGGGAACTGTTCCAAAAACCGCCGGAACCAGCCCTCGACGGCTTTTTTGCCTTCGAACGTGCCGCTTTCGGGTATGTCACCGGGGTAGATGAACACCCCGTCATCCCGCCAGGCCGCCATGAACTGCGGCAGGTCATGCCGGTTCAGCGCATCGAACGCGCCGGCCAGCGCCTTCCTGGCGATAAGTGCCCCAATCATGCGGTCCTCCTTGGGAATGCTGAACAAGATTCATGGCATGGGCATTCTGCCCACGCCGCACGGGCGGGACGCCCGTGCCACGGGATTCATCCTTCACCATACTGCAAATTGTTCCATTTTCATATCTTCAAGATTCAAGCTGAGGCATGGGCATATTGCCCATGCCGCCCCGGCGAAAGCCGGGGGCACGATCATCGGTTATTCCGCCCCCCCAAACCACTTTTTCTTCAACGAAGCAATCGTGCCGTCCTCATTCAGGATAATCAGGGCAGTGTTGATCTTCATCACCAGTACTGAATCGCTGGGGCGCACCGCGATGCCGTATTGCTCATCGGACAGCCGTTTGCCGACTAACTTGGCGGTCTTGCGCTCAGCGATGATAATCCGCGAAGTGGGTTCGTCGTTGACCACCGCATCGAGCCGGCCGTTTTCCATGTCGATAAACGCCGCGCCGATGTTTTCATAACTGAAAATCTCCGCCCCCGGCACCCGGTGGGCCATGCGCTCGCCGGTCGTCCCCAGTTGGCAGCCCAGCCGCAAGCCCTCGAGGTCTTCGAGTGTGGTGGTCACCGAATCGGTCAGCGGCACCGCGATCATCTGCCCGGCATCGTAATACGGGTCGGAAAACAACACCCGCGTCGCGCGTTCCGGCGTGATCGTAAATGCCGAAATAATCGCGTCATATTTCTCGGTGGTCAGCCCCGGAACGATGCCGTCGAACGGTGTCACGATAAACTCCGGCCGGCCGTCATATTTGGCGCAAATCGCGTTGATTAGGTCGATATCAAATCCCACGACCTCGCCGGTTTTAGTATCCACCGTCTCGAACGGGGGATAGGTGGCATCGGTGCCGATCTGCCAGGTGCCCGAATGAGTAATCTTCGCCCACGTATCTGTCTCGCCGGAACCACACCCGGCGGACATGACCAACAAACCCGCGGCCATCACCCACGCGGCCAAAACCGTCACAAAGCCCATGGTTTTTCTCATGTCGATATAATAGGCCGCCCCCGGCCCCGGCAAAAGCAAAATGTTTCCCCGGCGCGGCGGATGACCATCTCCGGTATAAAAAAACCGCCCCGGTTTTTTGTCGGGGCGGTCGGGTATGAGGTAGTCGGGGAAATCGTCAAATGGAACCCGGTTTGGCGGTCTCGTTGGAATAGGATACGGTAAAGGCCGAGACCCCCGCTTCCAGGTCGAGATTAATCTGGATCGGCGCACCGTCGAAAGCGGGTGTTTCCCGATAAGATCCGCGTTTGGTCAGTTCCAGACCGGGTGAACGGAAGGATGATACCGCAATATCGCGATGGACACGCAACCCGGCGCCCCGGGGAATCTTGATGTTCAGGTTCGAAGCGCCGCAGTCGATATAGGCATCCACTCGCGGGTTCTTTATGCCGATCACCAGGTCGATTTCGGACGCGCCGCAATTGAGGTCCAGCCGTTCCAATTGAATCTCGGATAAGTTGAGTTCTAGTCCTGCCGCGCCGCAATCGATATTCAGCCGCACCGGCAGTCGATCGGTCACCCCGATTTTCCAGCGGTTGCCGAGTTTGCCCGGCCAGTGAAACTCACCCATGTTGTCGGTCCGTACTTCGACCATTGCCCGGCTCCGGCGCTGGTCCAGGTCTACCCGTGGCCGTCCGTGCCGTGAGTAAAACTCGCCATTAAACAACTCCGTGGAGGAAGATCCGATGTACAGCTTTCCCGCGCCGAAGTCGATGTCGGCGACCAGTGAGGTGTATGTCGAATCCAGCGGATACGCTTTGGTGAAGTCGGCATCGAAATCAAATGTCGGTTCCTCGATCCGCGTTTCACGGGCGTAGGACGACCACGCCCACACGACAGTCAGGATCAGAATCAGCGAGGAAATATACGCCAATTGTCTGACCCTGGTCGCCAGCAACACCTTTTCCACGCCGATAGCGATCAGCAGCACCGGCCACAGCCAGACCAAGTCCACCCAGAAAGACCAGCCCAGAACACCCGTGGTGTTTAACAGCAGGATGCTGCCGGTCAGAATGAAAAACACGCCGGTCCGCAGTCGACTAGGATTCATTGGTCACCTCCTGCTCCGGGGCTTCGGCCGGTTCGCTTTTTGATTCAATCGCCCGGTACAATAAAACGCCGCCGACAATGATCAGCACGGCCGGCCAGACAAAATGAAAATCAAACCACCAGAACGATTCCCGCAGCAGGAAGATCAGGCCCAGCCCGATCAGGATAATTCCGGGGAGCAGCGGCCCGATTGATGAGGATGAGCGCGAGGACCGCACAGGATGCGGCCGGGTTTCTGTCCGGACAGGGGGAGTCTCTCCCTCCTGTGCCCGGGGGATAATGATCCAGCCGATCACGTACAGGACAATACCTGCGCCGTGAAAGATGGTCAAGACCACGAAAGCCAGGCGGAACCAGGTGGGATCGACGTCAAAATGCTCGCCCAACCCGCCGCAGACGCCGCCGATAATTTTGTGCTGGTTTGACCGATATAATCGCCGGTTCATGGCACTCCTCCTTTGGCCATCACAGTTCTTCTGGTTATCAGTACGATAAACCGGCGAAGATGTTCTGATTATTTGTCCTCGGGCGGCCCGCCTGCCCGGAGGACCGGCATTTTCCGTCCCCTATTTCCCGCGAAATCCAAACAGGCCGTGCTGTTATGCCGGGCTGTCCCGCGCGGATTTTTCCTCGGCCGGTCGCGGCAGCGTAATTTTGCCCCGGTCAATAACCGGAGACTCGGTCATGTCTTTTGCCGGAGCGGATTTGTCCTCGGTGGTGCCGGCCAGTCGGGGGATGCGCTGCAATAATTTTGCAAAATCCAGCCCGGTCAGCGATTCAACTACCGGCGGAAGCTGGGCAATGACCTTGGTGATGTCCTGGGTGACCCGCGAGGCGCCATCCGAATTGATGATAATCATCTTCTCGGTTTTGGCCAGCGGCTCGGAGACCGCGCGGGCGATTTCCGGGAGTTTCTCGGCCAGCATCTGCACGATGGCTGCCTCGTTATATTGTTTCCAGGCCGCGGCTTTTTTGTCCATGGTCCCGGCTTCGGCGTTCCCCTGCTGCCTGATGATTTCCGCGCGGGCCAGGCCGCGAGCTTTTTCGGCATCGGCATCGGCTTCACCGCGCCGGCGGGTGGCTTCCGCCTCCCCGAAAGCAGTCTTTTCCAACCTGGTTTTTTCGGCCTCGGCGAGAGTCTCGATCCGGAACCGTTCGGCGGCGGCCGGTTTTTCTACCGACGCCACCAGTTCCTTTTCCCGCCGTTCGATTTCCTTGGCCTCGATTTCAATCCGCTTGCTTTTGTCGACTAGTTCGACCTGCAGTTCCTCGGCGCGGACCTGTTGGTTCAATTTGTTTTTTTCCAGGTCGTAGGCCAGGTCGGCGATGGCTTTCTTCTGCTGGATTGCCGCCTCGTATTCCGCGACCCGCATTTTATAATCGCGGTCGGCTTCGGCAATCTCGGTGTCGGCGGCCAGTTGCGCGGTCCGGCCCTCCTGCTCGGCCTTGGCCGAGAGGATCAACGTATCGCGGCGGGCGTTGGCCTCGCTGACCTCGGCGTTTTTCTTTACTTCCGCAATCTGCGGGCGGCCAAGGGCTTCAAGGTAACCCTGTTTGTCCTTGATATCCCGAGTCGTGAAGGAAACGATGGTCAGTCCCATGCCCGCCATATCCGATCCGGCCACCTCCTGGACCCGCGCGGCGAACATCTCGCGGTTGGAGTAGGCCTCTTCGACAGTCAAAGCCCCGATGATTGCCCGTAGATGGCCTTCCAGCGTTTGCATGGCAATGCGCATAATTTCCGTCCGCCCTTTGGACAGGAACTGTTCGGCGGCGGTGCGAATTGCGGCATCATCACTGCGAACCTTAACCTGCGCGATACCATCCACAAAAACCGGGACTCCTAGCCGGGTGTAGACTTCCGGGGTGTTGACATCCAGGGTGAACAACTCCAATGACAGCCGATCGACCCGTTCAAAAATCGGCAGCACAAATGTTCCCCCACCCCGGACAATCCGGTAGCCCACGGTGGATTTCAGGCCGGCCTCATCGCGGACTCGGTGTTTTAACCCGGAAACGATTAAGACTTCATTCGGACCCACCTTGACATACCGTCGGGCGATGAAAATCAGCAGGAACACTCCGGCAATCCCCGCCGGAATTCCCCACCACAACCACGACCAGTTCATACCCGCGTCCATTTGCTCCTCCTTGACATCATCAGCACATGTTATTTACAATGTGAACCGGGCGGCCCATGCCTGATATAGCCCGGGGCATCTGCTTTCTCTTATAGGAAGCGCCCCCCACTGCCCTGCGCCCCCGCATGTGTCAGTGCTACTTCTCCCGTTCGCGGCGTTGTGCCTCGCCGGTCATGGGGACAAAGCGGACGGCCAGGGTCGTATCGGTTATGACCCCTTGCTCGGTCCGCCGCACTACCAGTAATTCCTGATGAAATTCCCCCACAGGGATAATCAACCGCCCGCCCGGCGCCAACTGGTCGATCAACGGCTGCGGTACGTGATCGGGCGCCGCGGTGACGATGATCGCATCGAATGGCGCGTGTTCCGACCAGCCCCGATAGCCGTCCCCGCAACGCACAAAGATGTTGGTATACCCCAACGCGGTCAGCGTCGATTCCGCCCGCTCGGCCAGCGGCGGGACGATCTCGATTGTATATACCGAGTCAACGATTTCAGCCAGCACCGCCGCCTGGTACCCCGAACCGGTGCCGATTTCCAATACCCGATCGTGGGATTGCAGCTCGAGGGCCTCGGTCATATAAGCAACAATGTATGGCTGGGAGATGGTCTGGCCTTCACCGATGGGGAGGGGTTCGTCTGCATAGGCCGCGTCGCGATATCTTTCCGGGACAAACTGATGCCGCGGAACATCCCGCATGGCCGCCAGTACCGATGAATCGGCTACGCCCCGCCGCGCAATCTGGGATTCAACCATCCGCACCCGGAGTTTGGCATATTCAACCATTGGAGTCTCACCGTCCTCCTGCGCATCACTGCCCGACCGGCACGACAGAAAGAAAAAAAAACCGGCCAGCGAGCAGATTGTTATCCGCATGGCGCCGTTCATCCTGTTTTACAAAGCCGCCGCCGTATCCTGATGTCAACCAAAATCGATGCCGAAACAAGCCCAAAATCCGGGTAAATTCGCCACAGGAGGGCTTTGCACCCGATCAACACTGGCCGGAGGTTTCTCTTTGCCGCATATTATCTGCCGGAAAACGAGGGAGGGTGTATGCACACCGGCGAAAGATTGCCGTTAAAACAACGGATCACGTTCGGGAAATTTCAAAATATCGACATGCGCGTGGCGCACATCATCAGCGCCCCTGTCGCCGATGGCACTACTCGGCCCAGCCGGCTGATTACCCTTGAGTGCGGCCATCTCGGCACTTTCACTTCGGTGGCCCAGTTCATGCTGGTCCCCGAGGAGCAGTTGGTCGGCCGGAAAGTGGTTATTTGTGCCAACCTCGGGCCGCGGGACATCGGCGCATATACATCTCAGGTCCTCGTGATGGGCGTACCGCACCCGGACAGCCCCGTCGGCCAGGACCAGGCGTATCCGCTGTTTGTCGATGACCTTGCCGCGCCGGGCGACCCGATTTACTGATCCGGATTTCTTTGCGGATACAGGGTGTCGGCGCGTTTTGGCCTTGCCCAAAACTTGAATATGTTCGTGCTTGCAGGGTAAGGGGAAGGATTGTTCGGAGCACGTTCTCCGACCGAAAAATGAATATGCGAGAACAACATGGGATGAAATGTATCGCCGCCCGCCTGCCGGTTTGCGCAATCCTGTTGCTGTTTGTCTGGGTTGGGCCGGCGGCGGCCAAATCGTACGATCACCCGCTGATTGAGCAGGTCTACCGTTTTCTGCCCAACGGGGACGCGGAAGTCGAGGAAATCCGGGTTTTTCGTTTTGACGGCAGTTTTTCCTGGGCCGAAATCCTCCGCGAGACGCAGGGAGAGTACGGGACATACGGAATTGACTATGCCGCCGTCCTTGATGCCGACACGCGGGAATCTCTGGAATTCGAGCAGGGGCGCACTGACGGGCAACGGCAATTGAAATGGTTTTACAGCGCAGCCAATACAACGAAACGTTTCCTCCTCCGTTACCATATTAAAAACGCCGTGCAGCGTTACGGTGACGCGGCGCAATTCTACTGGAAAGCTATCGAGGATGATCACGCGCCGCTGGATCGAGTGCAGATTACGGTGATCCCGCCGTCACCCAGCCCGGGACTGTTCAAAGTGTTTGTCCATGGCCGGGCAAAACCGGGCGAATTGAATATTGCTGATGATTTTTCTCAGGCGGTCATTACGCAGCGCAATATCCCGCAGACCAGCTTTGTCGAGTTGCGGGTGTTGCTCGACCCCGGTTTGTTTCCTCAGGCACGCATCCTTGGGGATGAATCGCACGAGAGTCTGCTGGCCGCCGAACGGCACATCACTGAAGGCACCCGGCAGCAGGCGTACCGCTGGCTCTACATGATCGCCGGCGTCGTACTGGTCTTCATCGCCCTGGCCGCAGTGTATGTCTGGATGTATGTCCGTTTTGGCCGGGAGCATGAAGTCATCATGGGCGCCGAATATGAACATGAGCCGCCCCGCGACCTCCCGCCGGCGGTCGTGACCGCGATTATGACGCAAAGCTCGTACGATAAGCAGAAAATGCCCCGGGCCTTTGCCGCGACCCTCCTGGAAGCCGCCCGTCTGGGATACCTCGACATCCATGAAATCCAGGACGAGGGTTTTCTGGGGATCAAGGCCTTTTCCTCCAATTCCCTGGCGTACGTTATTTCCGAAAAAGGCCGCGCCCTGCTGGCCGGGGCGGAACTTCCGCCTGCCCGCAAAGAGCGAAAACTCGAAGCATTTGAAAGCGATGTGCTGCAGCTGGTCTTCACTGAGATCGGCGACGGCAGCCGCGTAACCAGCGACGAAATCGAAAAGTGGGGCAAAAAGACACGGGGCAAACAAACCAACTTTTTGCGCTTCGTGCGGCAATGGGGACCGCAATTGCGCAGGTGGTTCGAAGCTGAGCATTTCGCCCTGGATGACCCGACCAGCGAGCGGGCACGGAAAATTTTTATGACCTCATGCTCGGTAGTGGGCTTCGGCATGGTGCTGGCCGGGATCGCTGGTTCGCACATCTGGCCGGCGATTATCGGCGGGATCATCCTCGTCGCGGGACTTCCGGCCGCCCAGGCCATCGCGCGGCGCACGCCCGAGGCCGCAAATGAATATCACCGCTGGACCGCGTTTAAAAAATTCATCAGTGATTTTTCGGTGATGAAAGAGGCCGGGCCGAATTTGCTGCCCTTGTGGGAAAAATACCTCGTGTATGCCGCCGCTCTAGGCGTCGCCGACAAGCTGCTGGCCAATTTGAAACTCTACGCCGCAGAGTACAACCACACTATGCCGGCCATTGCCTGGTATCACGCCGCCTCGTCCGGCGGGAATGCGGCAAACCTCGGCGCCATGAATTTTGCGGCGCTCGACTCGCTGACCGGCTCCTTAAGCAACCTGCAAAACCTCAACCATGCGCTGTCGACCAAATCATCATCGGGCGGCGGGTTTTCCGGCGGCGGCGGCGGTGGCGGTGGTGGCGGCCGCAGCAGCGCGGGTTGATAATGTTCGTGACCGAAAATAGCTGGATGATTACGATGTCTCAGGTGATCGACACCGGCAAGGAGGAAACGTGGGTATCCTGAATATCATTATTCTGGCGGTCATTGCTGTCGCCGTGATCTGGGCCATCGGGGCCTATAACGGATTTATCAAGCTGCGCAACCGTTGCAAAAACGGCCTCGCCCAGATCGACGTCCAGCTCAAGCGCCGTTATGACCTGATCCCCAACCTCGTGGAGACGGTCAAGGGCTACGCCGCGCACGAAAAAGAGACGTTCCAGAAAGTGACTGACGCCCGGGCGAGCGCCATCGCCGCCGGATCGGTCGGCGAACAGGCCAAAGCGGAAAACATGTTGACCCAGGCCCTGCGCTCGGTGTTCGCCGTCGCGGAAAACTACCCGGAGTTGAAGGCCAATACGAATTTCCTGCAATTGCAGGAGGAACTTGGCGAGACCGAGGATAAAATTCGTTTCGCCCGTCAATTCTACAACGATGTCGTGCTGAAGTATAACAATGCCCTGCAGATCTTCCCCAATGTCATTCTGGCCCGGCTGTTTAATTTCAGCGAACAGGAGTATTTCGAACTCGACGAGACTCCCGACCAGCGCCAGGCGCCGCAGGTGAAATTCTGAGGGGGTCAGGCATACCGGGTGGCCGCGACTTCAGACGCGGTTTACGAACGCGCCGCCGGGAATCCTTTCCCGGCGGAATTGACCTTATCCCACAGGGGGATTTTCCGTCAGGAAGGGATTCCTGACGGCGCAAAATCTCAATTTGTCGCAAATAAAAATCCGTCCCCGCCGGATGGCGGGGACGGTCGCTGATCTGCCGAATTACGTTGGAAGGGGGTTGGCAGACCCGTCAACCTGACCCAAGGTCAGCGAAATAATTTGTGCCACTCGCCCTGAAATTCGGCGATACCCTCATCACTGATGATGATCAACACTCCGCGATAGATCACTTTCACCTGATCGCCCACCGAGAAATATTCACTACATGGCCCGCACAGCTTCAACAATTCGAAATAGGCGTCGGAGAATTTCTTGATTAGCAGCGTATCGGCGGGCGCCTCCCCGGTCAGCAGGTCGGCATCGACATAGAACCCATCGCGCATGGTGAATGATTTGCCGCCGGCGGTCTTGAATACCGGGAGGGTTTCATAGGCTAGTTCATCTGCTTGTCCGCCACGGAGCCGGCTTCTGTCGATTTCGCCGGTCTGCATCCGCAAAATATCTGTGACGTCGGTTATCGGCATATTCTTGATTTTCTCCGAGGTCATCGTCCGGCGAGCGGCGGCATAATCCGCCTCTGATGGAGACACGCCGCCGGGAATACCGCCATACTCATGGTCCCAGCCGTCAGTCAAGCCGGGCTGTTCCGGCGCCACCAGGAATGATGTATAGGGCGTGATGATGCCGTACTGCTTGGACAGCCCGACAACTTCATCGATCACTTCCCGGTTCTCGCCGTTGCGTCGCATATCCTCCAACAGATACCCGATACGCCGCCCGGCCCAGAGTTTGGGCAGAAACTGATACCGGCCGGCCTCGGGAGAAAAATCAGCGGCAAAGACGAACTGCTTGTAGGTCTCGCCCTGCCGCCCGGTGAGCATGGCGGTGACCGGTGAGCCGCCCGCATAGCGGCCCACGACGATCACCTCACTCCCGGCAAACATGTCCGGCAGTTCCGGCGGGTAGATCTCGGTGATTTTTACGCCCGAAATTTCCAATTTGCAGTCGGCCAACACCGGCCGGTTGATGCGCTCGAAGAAATGCGAAAGCTCGACTTCCAGGTCCTGCCCCGGTTCGACATATGAGGCATGGCCGCGGCCCTGTTGCGCCAGGTCGTTCAGCAATCCGGCATTGAGGTCATATCCCACGCCCCAGGTGAAAACCCGTACAGCATGACGGTTTTCAGCGGCGGCGTGAGCTAGGATTTCAGCGGCATTTCTCTCACCCACCGTGGGCAAACCGTCCGTCAGAAAGACCAGGTAGCGCGGCCGTGCGCCGTGCTCGAACATTCCCAGCGAGGTTTTCAATGCCCCGTCGATAAATGTGCCGCCGTCCGCCGGGAGTTTTTGGAAAAATGCCAGCGCCGCGTTCCGGTTTTCCGAATCGGCGGTCAGCAACTCACGATTGAAAATTTCAATATCGCTGTTGAACACGACCAGCCCGAAACGATCTTCTGCATTCAGCCGGTTCAGGCAAAACTTGAGTGCCGCCCGCGCCTGCTCGATCTTTTCACCCTCCATACTGCCCGAGCGATCAAGGCAAAACACAACATCTTTGGGCAGAATTTCATTATCGTCGGGCATCCCGGGCGAGATCATGCCCATGAAATACTGCACGCCGTCGGCATCGCGGCAGGTCAGGAAATTGGCGGCCACTTTCTCGTCGGCGACCATCAGCAATAAATGAAAATCGGCCGCGCGCTGCCCCGCAGTCGCGGGGACGCACTTGACATACGCCAGCGTTTCCCCATCCTGCTCGAGGTCGATCGTATGGGTCGGAGAATAGACGGTTTTCAGGGGTTTGGTCGATGCAACATTGACGTCAATTTTGATTGCGCACCCCGAACCGGCTTCCAGTTTTTCCACCGACAACGGGTAAACGAAATCTGCGGTGCCGAATTCGGCGGGCACCGGGTGGGTGTAATACAGCCGGACTTTGGCGCCGTCCCGTGGCGTAATGGGATAAATGCGGGCCTGCAATAGTTGCCGGCCGGCGAATTCCAAAAGCGCAGGGTCTTTTTGCCGCCGGACGATATCTTCATAAATCTGCCGCGCCCGGTTGCGGTCTAAAAGCTCGGCGGTGATTTCCTCGCCGTTGACAAACAGTGAAAAATCATCGACTGCCGCCTCGTCGGGCAGGGGAAAAAGAAACGTCCCCTCCAAATCGAATTCGGCAAGGTTTTCATACACAAACTCGGCGGTCACTTCGGCCACGCGGTCGGTAATGGTCACGGTTACATTATTTTCCGACAACCGCAGGGCGTAGGGCGTTGCCGGCTGGTGGGGTACCTGTTGGATGATAATCAGTGCTCCGGCCGGGGCGCTCAGCGCAACCAGCAGGATCATCGTTACCACGCCGGTGAGGAGGCGAGGGGCGAATGTGTTCATCACAACCTCCGCAAGTTTTGGGTTGTGGATGGCTCACATGTTATACAAAAAACTGCGGTCTTTATTCCCGAGAGGTTGCAGCGGGGCAAGTGAAATTTATACCGCGTTGGCGGACTGTCGGTTGGGTACCTGCCGGGCAAAATCAATCAGCGCCAGACCCGCAAAACCGGCAAGCATGGGGATGAGCGGGAAATGAAACCGACCGATGCCAAAAAACATAAAATGCGCAGCCAGCCAGTACAACATCGTCGCCGATAACAGATAACCGCCCGGATTTCGTCGGGAGGCACGCGCGATAAAGATAAAAATCCCTCTTCCGACAAAAATGAGGAATGTCAGGTAAAATGATTGAACGATTGTCGCATACCAGAAGTATGGTGTCTCCCGGCTGCCGCTTGCCGCCATATATAATTCGTATGTGAATGGACCCGTGTCTGAAATGATCATGAAAGACAGTTTCTGTATGCCTCGCCGGACAAAAGCGAGGGGTGCCTGCCGGATATAATCGCCTCCCAACTGATAACCCAGACTGTCGAGATACGCTTCATGCCGTAAGGTATCCCTGAAGTTCCCCCGGTTTAGTGGACACGGAGAAAGGATAGTGTTATGGTTTTATCCGGAGGTGTCCAGATGTCAGGAACGGGGAAACGTCGGAGTTTTGA
>JAGVQM010000036.1 GCA_020051695.1 Candidatus Zixiibacteriota bacterium
CAATTGGATGGCCGTGTGTATCCCGACGGTTGGAACTGTCCGTACGATCTGGGAGATTTGAACTGTGATGGCCAGATCACCCCGGTGGACCTCCAATATCTGGTCAGGTACGTTTATAAGAGCCAGGATTTCATTTGTGAACCGTGCACGTGGTAGCCGCCTGCGCCGGGGATTGCCGGCCTGTCGATGAAGTCAAGCCGGGGAAATATTAATCCAAAAACAAGTAGCGCCGCCAGCGGTCATCGTCGGCGCCGGCAAAATGGCGGATGTAAGTCAGGTGGTCCGGGCGTTTGGGGGTGCTCAGCAGTTGCATCCCCGCTTCCTCGGGGGTGCGGTCGCCTTTTCTATTATTGCATCTCAGACACGCGCAGATCAGGTTTTCCCAGGAGTCCTTACCACCCCTTTTTTTAGGGACCACATGGTCGACCGTCATTGCCGCGGAGGTGCTGCCGCAATACTGGCAGCGGCGGTTGTCGCGTTTGATGATATTCTTGCGTGAAAGCAGCACGCGCTTGTTCGGCCGCTGGACATACCAGCCCAGCCGGACCACCGACGGCGCCGGGAAAACCTGGCGGACCGAGTGGATTTTTTTCCCGTCAAAACGCTCAATCAACTCCGCCTTACCCAGATACATCATCACGACGGCGCGTTTAATCGAACAAATGGAGAGCGGTTCGTAGTTTTGATTGAGCACCAGCACATGTCCGGACAGCGCACCCATCGGCCCAACTCCTGTTGAAAAACGAACATACAGTACGTCCGAAAACTTGTCAATGACAATCCTACCTGACATCCGCCGTCAAAATAGGCCTGCAGAGGGCAATTCGATCATTATTTGGGCGAAAACGCTTGCCAATTTTCAAAAATAATATATGATTTGGAAAGGCCATGCCGGACGCGTCGCGCGACGCGGATTAAAGACACTCAACAGGGGTGATTACGTCCACGGGGGGGCGGCGTCGGTGAGACACAGGTAGCCAAGAGTTTGGGTATGTCTGGACAGCAAACAGCGGAAGTCATGGAAAGCACGGTGGGACAATTGCGTGAAGCCGATTTGCTTGAGGCCGGGCGGCTGATGTATCGCTCGATGAATTATTTCCGCAAACGGGCCGGCATGCCGCAAGAGACCGCGCGCCTGCGCCGCCCGGTACCGCTACTGGAGCATATCTACAACCAGAGTCCGGGGTTAAGCTGGGGCGCATACCATAATGGCAAGCTGGTGGGCTTTTTGGCGAGTCATATCCGCGACCTGCAATGGTATATCGCATATATCTTTGTGGACCCGCTATATCACGACCAGGGCCTCGGCCGGCAATTGGTGGAAGCCGGGCTCGAAGAAGCCCGGCGCCGCGACATGCGGTTCTTATCGGGGTGCACTTTTTCCTATAATACCCGGGCCATCGGTTTGTTGTCGCATTGCGGTCTGTATCCCCGCAAGAATATTATGCGCCTGCAGCGTCCCGCGCGGTGCAAACTGGCATTGCCGCCCCGGACCACAACGGTCGAAAGCGAGGCAATTTCAAATGTCGAGACGGTTGCCGAATTGAACCGGCTTGATTGCGAAGTGCGCGGCGCAAACCGCAGTGTCGATCACTGTTACTGGCTGGCCGACAATAATTATAAGGGATATATTTTTACTGCCGGGGGCCGCACGGCCGGGTATGCGTATATCACTTTGGACGGCCACATCGGTCCGGTTTTGGCCGCGCGGGATACTTTCCTGACTGATATCCTGAACCATTGCCTGCATGAACTCGTGCAGTTCCATGACGGGGAAATCGATGTCTGGATCAATGGGAAAAATTTCGGCGGCCTGCGCCTGCTTCTGGAAACCGGATTTAGGTACGGAGAAATCGCCGTACTGATGACCAACCGCATATTCTGCGATTTGCGCCGCTACCTGCCGCATTCAATGGCGGTGTTTTAGTCTGCCAGAGAGCATCCCTGCACGAAACCATTTATCGGCCGGACTCCGGCCGACATTTTCAATTTACTTGTTGCGGGGACTGGATTTAGAAAAAATACGCCAGCGCCATAATCATGGCCAGCGCAGGCAGAAAATTGGCCACAGGAATTTGTTTAATCCCCAGCAGCCGCAAGGCCAGGCCCAGAATAAGGATGCCGCCCACTGCGGTCATTGGCTGCAATACACCTGGTTCCATCGCAAATTGCATGTGCGCACCCAGCAACGTCAGCCCGCCCTGGACAATCAGCACGGTCAGGAAGGAAAACAAAACCCCGGCGCCGAGACTAGAGGCCAACGCCAACGCCGCGAAGCCGTCCATAATGGCCTTGGTTACCAGCAACGTCGAATCGCCCTTGAGACCATCCTCCAGTGAACCGACCACGGTCATTGGACCGACACAGAACAACAACGACGCGGTGACAAACCCCAGCACGAACTGCGGTGCGCGGGACCGTGTCCGCCGCCGCAACCATTCGGCAAGCCGTTCAATGCGTTCCTCAAGCCGCAATAACTCACCACAGACTGCGCCGCCCACGACGGAGATGACAATTAACAGGGGCTTTTGTCCATTAACGACCATCGTCACGCCGATCCACATTGTGATCAACCCCAGGGCGGTCAGGACGATGGATTTGAGCCGCTCGGGCAGGCGTTCCCCGACAACCAGTCCCAAACCGGCGCCGACAACGACTGTCGCGGTATTAACGAGAGTACCTACCATGCATCTGGCTGCCAATCGAACCGCCGCGCAGCTTACTTAGGCAGTTGACGGCTGATCTCGAACAGCCGGCGACGAGCTTCCCGGGCCCCGGCGGTATCCCCGGTGCGCATCTTCAGCGATGAATTTTGATTGAGGATGTCGGCCATCAGTATCAGATAAAATGACCGAAATTCGGACGCCGCCGGCATTTGACTCCAGCGCTGTTCGGCATCGATGAACAGCGAATCCAGGGCAATGACGGCGGCAAGGGTATCGCGTTTTTCGGCCAATGCCGCCCGCACGCCCTCCAACCGCGCCGTAAACTCCCGTCCCGCCGCTTGTTCCTCGGGCGTGCCCTTTAAATCAAGCGATGTGCTTTCCGGCTGGGCTTGTTCAGCCGGTTTTTGATACTTTTCGATGTCACCACACGCGAGCACACCCCAAGCCGTGATCGCCAAAATCAATCCAACAAGCCATTGGTTCGTCTTTAGCATGGTCTAGCCCGTCTCCCGCGCCTAGTGCGTTACCGCTCCCTGCTCGGCGGGAGCCACGGGGGCCAGCCGCGCCGTAAAATGCCGGAGATATTTTGACTGATAAATCAATTCATACCCGGTATTCCGCTCGGGATGTTGCCTTATCGTGCCCAGGACATTGACCACGTACCGCAGGTGCGATTCGGTATAGACCCGGCGGGGTATGGCCAGCCGCACCAGCTCATACGGCGCCGGGCGGAAACTCCCGGTCTTGGGGTCGATCGAACCAAACATCAACGAGCCGATTTCGACCGCACGGATGCCGCCCTCACGATACAACTCGACAACCAGGGCATGCCCGGGGAACTGCTCGCGGGGAATATGCGGAAAAACCGAACAGGCATCGATAAACACGGCGTGGCCGCCGGTGGGCTGGACGATTTGGATACCCGATTCGCAGATTTGTTCGCCGAGCCAGCGGACCTGGGCCGTGCGGAACCGCAAATATTCCTCGTCGGTGACTTCTTCCAACCCGCGGGCGACAGCTTCGAGGTCCCGTCCCGCCAGACCGCCATAAGTCCGGTAGCCCTCGATTAAAATCAGAAGTTCGGTCAGCTTCCCGGAAAGGTCATCGTCATTAACCGCCAGGAAACCACCCATATTCGCCAAACCGTCCTTTTTGGCCGACATCAGTGTGCCGTCGCCCTGCGCAAACATCTCCCGGGCGATGTCGCGCACCGGGACGTTGGCATAGCCGCTTTCCCGCTGTTGAATGAAATACGCATTCTCGGCAAACCGGGCCGAATCAAAATAGAACGGCACACGGTATGAACGGCAAATCTCGCGCGCTGCTTTGATATTGGCCATCGACACGGGTTGCCCGCCGGCGGCGTTGTTGGTCACCGTCATGATGCAGGCCTTGACCTGCCGCGGATGTTCGGCCAAGAAAACGCGTAATGCGTCAAGGTCAATATTGCCCTTGAAGGGATAGTCCGACTGCAGGTCTTTGGCTTCCGGGGTCAAAAAATCCACCGCGATCCCGCCCTTATGCTGCACGTTGGCCCGCGTGGTATCAAAGTGGGT
Organism: Candidatus Zixiibacteriota bacterium; assembly: GCA_020051695.1. Classification (GTDB taxonomy): domain Bacteria; phylum Zixibacteria; class MSB-5A5; order WJJR01; family JAJRUJ01; genus JAGVQM01. Next base: position 4,223 of record JAGVQM010000036.1, read on the forward strand.
GTTGGATACAATATAATCACCATGTTCCAAAATAGTGGAGAACAACAAGTTTTCCGCCACGCGGCCCTGATGGACCGGGATAATATGTTTATATCCGGTCAGCGAACGGGCAACCTCGACAAAATGTTCATAGTTACGGCAGCCGGCGTATGCTTCGTCGCCGATCATCAATCCCGCCCACTGGCGGTCCGACATGGCCGATGTCCCGCTATCGGTCAACAAATCGATATACACATCGCGCGAGACCAGCTCAAAGATGTTGTACCCGGCCTGTTTAAGACGGTCTTCCCGCTCGAGACGGGGCAATAAGCTGATCGGTTCGATGGACTTAATGCGATATGGTTCCGGCGGCATTTTCATCTTCGGCCCCTCGTCTGTCATGTGATTAGGTCATATATACAAATAACGAGTGTGTGATGTCCAATATTCTTCACGCCGGACGACACGGCTCAGGCCAACCTCACCGCCGGGAGGATCCGCCCGGTGATAATTTTACGGTGATTGGTCAAAAACGGCCGGGCATGGGCCTGCAGGGCATCGACTTCTGCGTCGGTGAGTACATCCAGTTGGCGCAGGATTGCCGTCACCGCCACCCCCAACGCCCGTGAGCCGCCATCGGCCACTTTGACCGTCACTCCCCAGCCGCGATCGGTCAGCGCCACACATTCGACGGCCTCTCCCCCGACTTTGCAGACGAGCCGGTCTCCGGCGGTTTCGGCCAGCGCCAAATCGAAACGGCCGATCCCCGACACGTAGGCCGGTTCAGCGCGCATGGCCGCAGCAATTGTTTTCATAGCCGAGGATGATGAATCATCAAGCCCGCGATATTGCGCAAGCCGGGCGAAGGACTTGGCCAACAGATTGATCGGCAGGGCAAAGTTGGGCAGACTGCACCCATCAATCCCCACCCCCAACTGCTGCTCCGGCGTTCCCGAGACCGCTAAGACCGTCCGGCGGATTTCCCGTTGGGCAGGATGATCGATATCGAAGTACCCGACGACCGGCGCGGCCAGCAGGCGGCACAAAGCCAGGATGCCGCTGTGTTTCCCCGAGCAGTTGTTGTACAGTTGATTAAACCGTTTTCCCGGCGGAGGTTCAGTGCCGGTTAAACGATAGATGTATGGGACGTGGACACCGCAATTCAAATCCGATTCGCTGCAGCCGACCGCGGCCAAAATTTCCGTGGCCGCTTGAACGTGCCGGTCTTCCCCGTTATGCGAGCCGCACATGATGGCAACATGACGCGGCGCAAGGCCGAATTTTTCAACCGCGCCGCGAGTGATGGTCGGCAGGGCTTGAAACGGCTTCAATGACGAACGAGAATAAGTGATGGTTTGGGGATTACCCACCGCTGCAATGAGTTTGCCGTCGGCATCGACAATTGCCGCGGCCCCCAAGTGCTCGGATTCAACGGAACGGCCGCGGAAGACTCTGGCGATTACTTCATAATCGGACAAGGACTTGGACCTCGCGACCCGACCTAACGGGCTTTCTGCTGTTTTTCGATGGTCGTGAGCGCACGTTCGAAAATTTCCAATGCTTTTTGGCACATGCGGCGGTCGACGACCAACGGCGGCACCAGCCGGATGGCGTTCGGGCCGCAGGTCAACAGCATCAAACCCTGCCGAAAACATTCCATCATGACCGCCTGGGAGATATCCCCGGCCCGCTCCTTCGTCTTTTTATCCCGGACGAATTCAACACCGATCATCAAACCCAGACCACGGACATCGCCGACCGACCAGTGCTGTTTCTGGATTTTCTTTAATTCGCGCAGGAGAAACGCGCCTTGTTCGGCCGCATTTTCCACCAGCCCGTTTTTCAGCAATTTGACTGTGGCCAGCGCGGCAGCGCAGCAGACAGGATTGCCGCCGAAGGTGCTGGAATGAACCCCCGGGGGCCAGTCCATCAATTTTTGTGACGCAATACATGCGCCCAGCGGCATGCCCGAACTGAGCGCCTTGGCCAGACAAATAATATCGGGTTGGACATCCCAATGCTCGATGGCAAACATTTTCCCCGTCCGACCCATCCCCGACTGCACTTCATCGACAATCAACAGGATCCCGTATTTTTTGCACAACGCCGACAAGCCGGGGAAAAAGTCCGGCGGGGGGACGATATAGCCGCCCTCGCCCTGTACCGGTTCGACAACAATCGCTGCGACGTCAGCGGCGGGCGCCACCCGTCCCAGGATTTCATCCTCGATGAATCGCAGATATGCCGCGGCGGTGTTCTTCCGGCCGGGAGTATTAAAATGGTCGCGATACAGATTGGGGTAAGGGACGTGTGTGACCTCACTCATCATCGGTGAGAAATGCTGCCGCTGATTGGCTTTCGAACAGGTCAGCGCCAGCGCGCCCATTGTCCGCCCGTGAAAACCGCCGATAAAGGCGATAAACCGGGAGCGGCGCGTTTTATACCGCGCAAGTTTAATGGCACATTCCACCGTTTCGGCGCCGGAATTGGTGAAAAACACGCGGCACTTTCCGGCAATCGGCGCCAACTCGGAGAGTTCCCTGGCCAGGGCGCCGACCAGCCCGTGATAGAAATCCGCCGTGGAAATGTGAATCGCCTTGCCGGCTTGCTGCCTGATCGCCTCGACGACCTTGGGGTGACAATTGCCCGTGCCGCAGACCGCGATCCCGGCGTGGAAATCGATAAAACAATTGCCGTCAACATCCCAAACCAGCGCCCCGTCGGCGTGGTCCAAAACCACCGGATGGATACGGGTGTATGAGGGCGAAATGTAAGTTTTGTCGAGATCGATCAATTTCTTACTCTGGGGACCGGGCAGTGGGGTTTTAATCTTCGGATATTCGAGCAATGTCACGGCGCACCTCCTGTTTTCCGCGCTGCGAGACCGGCATGGAACAACCAATACTAAAAAACAGGGCCGGCCGGAGGAAAGTCAACTGGCAAGCAGTAATTGTGACAGCCGCGGGATACGCAAAAACGGGCCTTTTTGACGTAGACCGATGCGAAAAGTAACGGCGCCGAACTGCCGAAACATAGATAAGGGTGGCGGGACCCACCTGGAAAGATATGGACCAATGAATTCACCGGCGGGTAATGAGGTCAATTCCGGCATCCTGCGACAGGTAATGCCCTTCGACTGGTCGACTCCGCCCGGAAAGGCGGTGTTGTGGCAACGGGATATGTCGCGCAGGGTCATTCTCTGCCCGTTGCCGGAACCGCAGGTGGTTGCCGGGATTGACGTGGCGTATTCCGCCGGGGGCACAAACGGTTACGCCGCCGCGGTCGTGATGACCCTGCCCAAGTTGAAAATAGTGGAAACCCAGTCTGAAAAATTTGAAATACGATACCCCTACCGGCCCGGATTGCTGGCGATGCGGGAAGGTCCCGTGACTGCGGCGGTGTTAAAGAAGCTTACCCGGCGGCCGGATGTGATTATTTTTGACGGGGCGGGTATCGCCCACCCCCGGCGTTTCGGCATCGCTTCGCACTTTGGGGTGTTGTTCGATATTCCCACAATCGGATGCGCCAAAACCGCTTTGCTTTCCGTCGTGGGCGAACTGGGCCCAAAACGCGGAGATTTCGCGCCGATTTTGCTTGAAGCGGAAGTGCTGGGCGCTGCATTGTGCACGCGGCCCGGGGTCCAGCCCGTCCATGTCTCGCCCGGCCATCGAGTCGACCTGGCCTGCACTATCGATCTGGTCCTGGCCACCACGACAAAATACCGCCTGCCCGAACCGATCCGGCAAGCCCATCGGCTGGCCAATTCCCTGCGTGCCAAAGACCGGCAATAACAGGCGTGCGCATCTAGGCCTGAATGTATTCGGGTTCGAGCGCGCCGCGCAAATCCTCAATACGGAACGGGGTAACCAGCGCAGTGTCGCACCATGGGGCACGAGGAGTTTCCGTATGTCGTGCTTTCGGCTCACCGACCGCAACAATGCGAATATCCCGCCGGAGCTCTCTGGCCTGCGTTGCGAATTTTTCCGCTCCGGCAAGACCCTGTCCGGCAATGATAAAATCAAAACCGCCGCGTTCAAATAACCGCAACCCCTGCTCGGCGGAGACAGCCGCCTGCGCGCGATACCCCAGGACATCAAGCATGCCCAGCAACAAATCGCGGATCAATTCCTCTTCGTCGACAACCAGTACTCCCGTCTCCATATGCACTGGTTCCGGCGCATCGCGCCTTTCCCGAGGCGTGAAACTGAGCAACAGTTTGCGCGGGGCGTCGCTGCCGTTGATGATCCGCAATCTGGCATCCCACAGTTCGAGTGTTTCACGGATAGACTGTTTGAACGGGACGGCGGCCGCCGGCTGGCCATTCTGATCATCGGCGCGAAAATCAATTGCCGATCCACGATCGAAAACGACGGAAATCCGGTCACGATCAAGCAGCGCGTTGATCCGTAGTTCAGGCCGCGCCAAGATACCATCGGCGAAATTCGCCAATCCCCAATCAAAAATTTCATTAAGCACAACGGGATTGACGATCGGAATATTGCCGTCGGCGACAGGAAAATCGATCCGCCCCGGACGAACATGTTCCCCCTGCGCGGAGATCCAATTGGTTATCGCGCGGTCGATAGTCATCGTCGAGGGGGGCTGCGGAAGATCATCGCCGTGCCGGAGAGCAACCGTCTCGGGTTCGTCGGCAACCGGCGGAGGATTTTCGAAGTGATGATGAACTTCCCCTGGTTGATCTGCTACACTATAGTCGGCAGCGTGAAAATCTTCGCGGATGAGGACGACATCCACAAGCCGGACGAGGGTCTTGAACAGCCGCATCTCGCGTTCGTCCGGCTCGGCGGCATCCCGGTGATGATAGATACTTAACCAGCCCCGATTATGTGTGACCGAGGGAATCGGGAAACGCCAAGCCCGCCAGCCGGCCCCGAAATCAGGCCACGTTTCACTCAGGGTTCCCGTTCCCTTATAATCCACACGGACCAGCCCCCCCAAATGGGCATTTGTTTCCAAGTCATCGGCCGCAGACGCAGACAATAATTCACTAGAAGAATGATAAATTGCCGGGACATCGGCGCCGAAGGCCAGCCGCAAATGATAAACCGGGCGGACACCCGGTAATGATTGCCAGTACGCCGCCCGCTTCCCCGCCGGCAAGACCTTCGCCAGCAAACCGGGCAGGTCTTCGGCCCGGGAGTAAAGAGCATCGTCCAACAGCCGGTTCAAGTCGAGGATTTCCTCCGGGAAGGGGCCTTTTTCCTCGGCACCAGCATCATCTGCGCGCCTGTTTAGGAGGACAATACTAGTCAGTTCAATCAGCAACTGCACCGCCTGGTCCCACCAGACGGGCGGCCGCTCAAGGCGCGGAATGAACAGCACTGCGTTATATGGAGCAGCAGCATCCGCGCAGATGACGGGGATCATGCGATATTCCGGCGAATTCGATGGCCCATCCTCTTCCGGCGGTGTGTAGGCCGTTTTCTGTCTGGTTGCGACCGCCTGCGCTGCCGCCTTCCGAAAACCATTACTGCCCAAAAACATCATATTGGATTCGCCGGCAGTCAAAGCCAGTGGTTCCCAGCGTTTATCCTCGGGCAGATACCTTCCGCAGCCGATAAACTCGCCGATTTTCGACCCCAGTTCGGCCACGGCACTCTGCAATTTGTGCTCCGGCCGGGTCTCGGCGGACCACTGCGCTATCCAGGCGAAAAATTCTCTCTCGTTTTCCCGGACCTGCTGCCGTGAACGGCGTTCATTGCGCAAAGTCCGGGACACGCGGACTTCGGAAATGACGGTTGCCAGGAAAGCCACGGCTGAGCCGATCAACTTGCTGTCGGTGGGGGAGATAATTCCTTTCAAATGTGAACCGCACATGAGCACGCCCAGGGGTTTGCGCTCCTGCAACGGTCCATGCCCACCAATAAGTGTACAGGTGAAAATTGTGGCATAACCGCCCATTGGCTCGGCCAGTTCGGGGAAGAACCGCCGGATCGTGGCGGCGTCGGATATTTCCCGTGGCGATGCCTCACCGGCAGCACGTGAAAAGCCGGAATGTGTTGCCGAGACACATTCAAGCGTTTGTTGCAATGATAATGCGAAACCACTCGCCGATGCGAGGATATATTCCTTACCAGAGGGATGCAAAAGCCAGATGCCGCCGGCGTCGGCGCCGATTTTTCTGATGATTTCTTTCAACGAGAAATTCAAAATTTCCAGAAACGAGTACGGCCCCTGCGTGGCATCTCGGATTGAATCAAACAAATCAAAGGCCTCCTGCCGCACCGCCAGCTCGTCTTTTTCACGCACCGCCAGAGCCATCCGCTGCATGCCGCCATGCAGCACCAGCCCCAAACCCAACGAGGCGCCCAAACCAAGGACCAACCAGTCAAGCGGCCAGCCCAGAACCTCCTGCCAGCGCCGCAGTTCGGCAAACTCAAAAAGCACGCTCGCCAAGGACCCAATGAATAGAGCTGCCAATCCCAGATAAACTTTTCTCCAGCCGATAAACCCGAGCGACCAATAGCGTTCATGGACTCGGAAAGCCAGAAAAAACAAGCCACCGGAAATAATCAGAGGAACTAGTTTGCAGTACAATGTGGACATTTATGCGCCCCTCCAACGGCGGGTAACCACCCGAAACATTCGGGTGCCACGGTCATGTTAGGCGGGCACAGGTAGTTGTCAAGGACAAATGCAGCAAGGATCCCGAAATCTGTCGGCGCTATCCAACGAAAAGAGGCAACCCGGCATGGCCGCCAACGTATATTGTACAAATTGCGTTCATGCCGACCCGGCGGAGAACCGGGGAAAGTAGTCGACCGCAGGAGGAAAAAGTGAGCCACCAGCATTGTGGAGCCGGGAGCAGGGGCGGCTCGATCATCGGCGGGACAATCATGATTGTCATCGGCGGGTTCTTTTTAATGGTCAACATGGGTTGGTTGCCATTTCTGCGGGAGAGCTGGCCGGTATTATTAATCATCGTCGGGGCGGTATTGTTGGTCGGCGGCATGCGAAAATCCAGCCCACGGCAAGAAGAACCGGCTCCGTGAGTGCAGTATCAGGGAAAACAACCCCAGGAACCAAACGGCTCAACTTCGACGAGTGGATCTTTCTGGGGTTTTTGCTGCTTGTCTGGCCCGGGGTTTCCTGGGCCTTGTTTCCTTCAGGTGAAAAAACCCTGGACTTTCTGGGGCAGGCGGACCGGTCGGCAGTTTATCTGCAATCGATTGCCGTCACTACTGCTGTCTTTTTTCTGCTCGCCGTCATTTTGCGTTTTCGTAGTAAGGAATTTGCCGGGCTGGGATATCGGCATTTCCCACCGGCCGATATCGGCGTCGGGGTACTGTTATTGATTGCGGCCAATTCAGTTTTGTTAATTTTGTCAGCCGCGTTTCCTTCTTTGCAACCCGGTCCCCATGATTTCATGACTGCACTCCTTCCCCGGACCGCCGGCGAACAATGGTTGTGGCTGGCTGTGTCGGCGGTCGCGGCCATCGGCGAGGAATCCTTGTTTCGCGGATTCGTCATGACTCGTGTCCGGCGTTGCTGCGGGGGTTGGGCTCCGGCCCTGCTGTTATCGAGTATCGGTTTCGGGCTGGCCCATGTGTATCAAGGTTGGCCCGGGGTCATCTTGACCGGGATGTACGGCGCAATTTTCGGTCTGGTAGTCATCCGGCGGGGTAGCATATGGCCCTGCCTAATTGCGCATTTCCTGCAGGACGCGCTGGCGATTGTTCCCCTCGACCTTCCCACCTGGTGAACCGCGTTTTACATTGAACACGGATCACAGGGCAGCGGGCCCAGCATCTTGTATACCAGATTAACCAGAAAGGTCACATCCAGCGGGGTGGTAATTGCCGAGCAATCGACATCGCCCGCTTCCACCGGGCACACCGGGGGCTGGACCCGCGCATCCAGACTTTTGTAGACAAAATTGGCCAGAAAACTCACATCAACCGGATTGATGCTGCCGTCACCGTTGATGTCGCCCCAGACACCGCAATCACATTCGGAACAGCTGTAATACGTGACGGAAAAATCATCAACCGCCGCTTCCACTACCGAACCGCTGCCCAGGTCGGAGGCGGAAAAACGCACCTTCATGTGATTGGTCAACGGCAGATAATCGGCGGCCCAGAAAGTAACTTCATGCCAGCCGCCGGAAGCACGTTCGACCGGACCGGCGGATTCCACCGTGGTCCAGTTTTGCCCATTGTCATTGGACAGCGATGCAACAAAGACATCATTGAACGGGTCATCGCCGAAATTATTCGAATACCAGAAGGCATAATGAATTTCCGCATCGCCGACAGTCAGGTCGAACGTAGGCGAAATCAAAAAAGTCGTGCCACCGTCGACGTCCGAATTCCCCGCCACGTTGTCGGTCAGGTAGCAGCTCCCGGAACCGTCGAAGTCGGTCGGCGGGTCGCCCCGCACCCCGCCGCCCGCGGGTACTCCCCTTTCCCACGGGCCGTCGGTAACGTAACCGGAAACGATCCAACCGGTACTTGTTTCAAATTCATCGGCGAAAACCGGCGCCATGTCTGTGGCGATCTTCACCCGGAAGGGGTCGTCCGGTCCCGGATCAGTTATAAAGCCGTTGGTGCTTTCCTCCGCGCTGAGATAGTAGACCAGCTGATTATCACAGCCGACGGCGGGTAAAGCGGCCTCGTACACATTGCCGGAGATTTCCGTTAACGGCACGGCAGTATAGTCGCCGCCGTTCACGGCATAAAACAATTGCCCCGAGCCGTGGACCATCGCCCCGCCCCACGCCGCGGTCAGTTCGACGGGGAATGATTCGACAACATTCGGCCCGATGATTTCGGGTACGCCGGCCGGGTAGGTGAAAATGATTGTCGGCTGGGGCACAGCCAGGACATTCACCTGGTAAGCCGTGGCCAGGGAGGCCTTGACCATGTTGGTCATATAGTCATAATCGACATAGGTCGTGCTGTCGCGATACGTATGGTAGACGCTCGAAAAAATGTTTTCCGCGACGAACGTGACAGGATAACCCTTCTGGGAAAAAGGCCAATGGTCCGAGCCGACGCTATTGCCCTCCAGGACCCCGACCAATCCGACCAACGAATCGGCAAGGGCTTGCCATAATTCGGAAAACGTGACATCCGGGCCATGATACAACGAGGCCATCACCGTGTTTTCATAATGGCCGATCATGTCCATGTTGAGCATATAGATGATACTGTCTCCGCGCGCCGCCGCCTCATCGGCATAATGATACGAGCCGTATAACCCCTGTTCTTCGGCGGCGAACAGGATGAAAATAAACGTCATTTCAGTTTCGACATCCTGCAGCACTCTGGCGATTTCCAGCACGCCGGCGGTCCCAGTGCCGTTGTCGTCCGCGCCCGGCGAAGTCGAGACCGCGTCGTAGTGTGCCCCGATAACAATTTGTTGGTTGGGCCAGGTGGATCCGACTTTGTAGGCGATAACGTTCTGGCTTTCGCCGAGACTGGTCTGGAAATTGTCGAAAACGACCGAATCGTACTCGAATTCGGCGAATTTTCCGGCGATCCAGTCGCGGGCGGCATAAATCGAATCGGTCGCAGTATACCGGCGAAAAAACGCCTGCAACCGTTCCAGATACGATTCGAGTGAATCGCGTTCGACCCCGGCGATCAGTGTAGCCAGATCGGCAGCCGTTGTGACAGCGGATTCCCGTAATTGCGGCGCCTCAGCAAACTCAATCGCCGGCCGGCTCCGGTTAACGGGAATCAACTGATGTGATTCCAGATCGGCCGCGGACTCGGTCTGATCGACTCGATAAAGCCGCAGGTTGTCCTGCTCAAACACCAGCGGGAATAAACCAACATTTGCCCGGTCGAGGCGGCCATCGAAGGCCAGGTCTCCAGTGCTCACTTCGGAGATAATCAAGGCCCATTTCAATTGGGTCAACAGCAGCCGTCTCGCTGCGGCTTCGTCTGCCAGCACAAGGTAACCGTCAGTCAGCCGGACCAGCGGTTCGACCCCGACAGCACGCAGACGTTGTGTATCGGCGGCGTCGCGGACTCGGACTTTATACAAATCATCGGCCTCGGCCATTGCAACCCAGCACAGACATATGGCGAGGACAGGAATCACGCGTTTCAACATGTTGTCTCCGGCTTTGGTATATTTCGGCAATTGCCTCAGGAAGCACCATTTCAATATTTGTTCGAACCTGTCAGAGACCACACGGATCGCACGGTCCCGTACCGAATGAGCGGTACACGTAATTGACGTAAAACGCAACATCAACCGGCGTCACCTGGGCACTGCAATCCCAATCGCCGTTGTCCAGCGGGCAGTTCGGCAGCGGGAGACGCGAGTCCAGCGAGCGGTAGACATAGTTGACGATGATTGTGACATCCAGAGGGTTCAATGATCCGCTGGCATCCAAATCGCAGAAACCATCACACAAGCAGGGCGGCACATTCTCGATAAAAACCTGCATCGAATCCATGCTGATATTGTCGGTCAGCTCCAGGTCATCCCGGTCGTAGGCGTACACGCGCACCCAATAAGGACCATTATCAAAGTCCGTGGTCCGCCAGCAGCCGGCGGTATCGGAGGCCTCGATGACACTGTCGCCGTCGGTATTGGTGATAATAAAGTAATAATCTCGGTTGTCGTAATCGCCTTCGGTATTATAGTAGGCATCATCCTGGTAAGTCACCCCGACATTCTGCTCATAAAATAATTCCCCGGTAAACGTTAGTGCAGGGATGATCCCCGTACTCATCGTGTCATTATAAATTTCGTAGGCCAGCGCATATGGCGCCAGGCGCCAGAGTGGTTCGTTTTGTACATCATCGACCCGCGCGATAATATCGACATCGCCGGAGATCACTGCACCGTGGTCGAAATAATCGTGCGTCCCATTCCGGCAAAACGCGAACAGGTACTCCCCCGAGCAGTGCCGAATAATCGGCGGGGTTAGGTCGACAATGCCCGCCAACTCGTCCAGCGGATTGGCGATAAAGTCCCAGTCGGCATTCCAGTACTGACCACTGCTGCGGATTTTAACAAAATGGATATGGTGGAAATCCGCAGTCGGCCAGTAGACGATGTCGCCCAGATAATCACCCTCCTCAACATAGTCGCCCGGCGCCACGGTGATCGATGACTGATCGAGGTGGGCATACAGCCAGCCATCGCATTCTCCGCTGCCGGGCGCATCGCCCATAGCCACACGCCAGTGCAAATCCGCCGAAATAGTCAGTACAGCTTTGACCCAGCCCGAGCGGACGGCGTACACCCGCTCACCCCAGTCGGTTAAAATATCCAGCCCCGGATGGAGGTATGAATCGACCGCCGGGTTGCCGCCGTAAAATTGGTATTCGCCATATGAATTACCAATTCGATGAGTGGGTGAAGTCCGCTCAAGCGGCCACGGAATAGCAAATAACTTGCTGTTACACAACAATAACAGTACAGATATTGAAATTACCACTTTAATAATATTCCACTGATTTTTCAATTCCATCCTCCAAAGGGCAATAGTTCACCCATTTTCTCAAATATACCTTATATCTAATGATCGGCAACTGATTTCGTTGTCTTCTTCAACCGCAGTTTTGGCAAGTCCATTACGGTCAACGACAAAAAATCGGGGGAGCAACGGCTCCCCCGGTGAGAAATCAACGTATGTTGATGTCGGGATTGAACTTAGTTGATTTTATCCCGTTCTGCTTCGTCCGCGCCGTCCGACAGCAAATCATTGTTGGCTGGATCTGCCTCAGATGTTACCGAAGAACCTGCGGACATCGGCCCGTCTTCCCCGCTGTCATTGTCCACCTGCTCATCTCCGGCGAGATCTTCCGACTTGGCCTGCGCGGCATCAGCCGGTTTGGACGCGCCGACAGCTTCGGCAATGGAAACGATCCTCGTGGGATGGTCGGCCAGGAATTTATCGAGTTCTGAACGCTCTTTGTCGCGATAATAAGCGTCAATCGATAAAACGATCCGCTTGTTGGTGGGATCGAACTCGATAATTTTCAAGTTGATCACTTCGCCCACGGTGAAAGCGTCTTCCGGTTTTTCCAGATCGCGCTTAGCGAGCTGATTGAGCGGGACAAATCCCTCTACTTCACCCTCAAGTTCGACCACGCACCCACGGTCCAACAGCCGGATGATCTTGCCGGTCATTTCCTTACCCGCGCGGAAGCGTTCGTGGAATGTCGGCCACGGGTCGGCAATGATCTGTTTGTGCCCCAGAGAAATCTTGCGGTTTTCCGCATCGATGGCCAGGACCACGACGGTCACTTTGTCGTTTTTCTTGAGGATTTCGGACGGGTGCTGGATGCGCCGGGTCCACGACAGGTCGGAAATATGCACCAGCCCGTCGATGCCCTCCTCCAGTTCGACAAAGGCGCCGAAGGCGGTGATATTGCGCACCCGGCCCTCATGGCGCGAACCGAGCGGATATTTGCCCTCAACGGTCGACCACGGGTCCGGTTCGAGCTGTTTGATCCCCAGCGAGATTTTCTGATGTTCCTTGTCGATGTTCAGGACAATGGCCTCGACCTGGTCACCGATCTGCACAAATTTCGAGGGATGACGGACATGCTGCCGCCAGGACATCTCCGAGACGTGGATGAGTCCCTCGACACCCTTTTCGAGCTCGACAAATGCGCCGTAATCGGTAATCGAGACAATCTTGCCCTTGACCCGTGTCTCAATGGGATACTTTTCTTCGATATTGTCCCACGGGTAGGGGGACAGTTGTTTCAAGCCCAGCGAAATGCGGCTGGTCTTGGCGTCATAATCGAGGACTTTGACTTGGATGGTGTCGCCGATGGCCACTAGTTCCGATGGATGACGGATGCGGCCCCACGACATATCGGTAATATGCAAAAGCCCGTCGACCCCACCGAGGTCGATAAATACACCGAAATCGGTGATATTTTTGACCACTCCCTCGCGGACCTGGCCGAGTTCAATTTCGGCGAGCAATTGCGTGCGCAGATGGTCACGCTCTTCCTCCAGGACGACGCGGCGGGAGACCACGATGTTGCGACGAGACTTATTGAGCTTGATGATTTTGATCGGCATCGTCTGGCCGATGAGCGAATCGAAATCAGGTACCTGCCGCAGGGCGATCTGCGAACCGGGCAAAAAGGCCTCAACCCCGAACAGATCGACCACCATCCCGCCTTTGATCCGCTTGACCAGCTTGCCGTCAACCAGCACCCCCTGCTCGAAGGCCTCACGAATATGGTCCCACACGCGCAGGAAATCGGCTTTCTGCTTGGACAAAATCAACTGGCCGTTCTGGTCTTCGACCGCGTCGAGGAAAACCTCGACCTCCTCGCCGACGGCGATATTGAGCGGCTGCGGGAACTCATCAAGGGGGATGACGCCTTCGGATTTGAAACCCACGTCGACGATGACCACATCGCGAGTGACTCCCATGACCCGGCCCTTGACGATTTCGCCCTCTTTGATGTCGCCCATGGTGGATTCGTAAATTTCCATCAGTTTGGCGAACTCATCAGGGGAATACTCATCATCATCCAGATCGGGTGCGTAAATTTCTTCCGGTGCGGTCCCGCTGACCGGTGGCACGGTGCCGTCGCCCACGCGTTCGGCGCGCCTGATGGACTTGGACTTGCGAACAACGTCCCTTTTCAGGTCGGTCGTCCGGACCTCCTGAGTTTTTTTCCGACGTTTGCCGGTCTGGTTGTCTTTGCCCCGTGAGGTACCCTTCGTGCTGCCTGCTGAAGTGAGATCACCTCCCGTCGTAGTGGAATTGACGGCCGCATCGGCGACCGGTGTTTCATTGGTTTGAGGTTCAGACACTAGTGTGTTCCTCCCTTTCTATCAGATTTGCCCCATCGGGCATGTAGTCGAATTGTCGACTTCGTTTCCCCGTGGCTTGACTGCCATACCCTGCCCGGTAGAAAACGTGGCGCCTGCGGCGCCGGATTGCAAGATACGAATTCTGTCCATGATTTCATCGGCAATTTTTTGGTAACCCGCTTTATCTTTGGGAACTTTTGCCATCCATTCCGCCGATACCGGCGGGCCAAAATGCACGGAAATGTGATATTCCCGCCGCAGGGTAAACGGCCAGCGTCCGGTATTACGAATAAACGCGGGGACCGCATCAACGCCGGTCAGCCGGGCCAGGAAACCGACGCCCAGTTTGGCACTCCCCAGTTTGCCGGTGCGCGACCGTGTCCCTTCGGGGAAAAAAACCATCGGCCGCCCGGTTTTCAGCGTTTGCACCATGCTGTTGACCGTATCGCGCCCCAGGCGGGTACGGTTCACCGGCACCGCGCCGACCGCGCGCAACACCGACGATAACACCGGGTATTTGAAAAGTTCCTTTTTGGCCAGATAGCCGATCTCCCGCGAAAATGTAGAGCCGATCAGCGGCGGGTCCAAAAGCGAACAATGGTTGGCGCAAATCAAATAAGCGCCGGTAGTTGGAAGACATTCCCGGCCGTAGACCCGGACTCCCCCTGTCACCCGGAACAACACGCGATACAGCGAATGGCCGGCGCGATACAACAGGTTCACTGCCGCCCTCCGGACGTTGTTGCCGGACTCATCCGGGTTTTGCAGACTTTCAAGACGGCCTCGACTGCTTCTTCGATATTCAATTCTGTAGTATCCACAACAATGGCATCGGGCGCCTTGGCCAACGGCCCGATCGATCGCCCGGAGTCCTGCCGGTCACGTTCGGCCATTTTTTCAAGCTGTTCTTCCACCGACGTGGCAATGCCATTTCGCATGTATTCCAAAAAACGCCGTTCCGCCCTCGTCCGAGGGTCGGCGACCAGAAATATTTTCACATGAGCGCGAGGAGCGACGATCGTTCCGGTATCCCGGCCCTCGAGGACCACACTCCCCCGGGCAATTCGCTGTTGTTGCAGGGCAACCATAAACTCGCGGACCCTGGGCCGCAAGGCTACCGCCGAGGATGCCGCCGTGATTTCCTCGTTGCGAATATCCTCGGAAATATCCCGGCTGCCGTCATGCACAACGGTGCGGGTGCCGTCATAATGAAAAGTCATATTCCAGTTGTTGCGCATGTATTCGAAATCATCGAGCTTGTCGGGATCCAATTTTTCCTCGCGCATGACCCAGGCCACGGCCCGGTACATCGCGCCGGTGTCCAGGTACTCAAAACCCAGCCGTTCGGCGATTTTGCGGGCAATGGTGGACTTGCCCGAACCCGCCGGCCCGTCGATCGCAATGACCTTCCCGGCATAGATTTTAAGTTTGCCCGCGCTCATACAAACTAGTTATATAACTAAATGATTTCACTTTGGCAAACCCTAAATTACAGGAGGATCAATTAGTTATGACCGTCAGTTGAAGCCGGTCCGGCCCGGAAATTGGTGACCCGCTCCAGAAATTTGGGGTGGTCGAAAAATTCCAGTTGGCAGCGGCGTTCGCTGCGCAACGCGGTATCCCGATCGAGATGGGCCGCAGCATAGACCATCTGCTTGTAGCGCACGGAGATATCCGGAGCGAAACGGGCAATTTCCCCGGCAAATTCGTGCACTTTTTTGGCTAACTGCTCATCGGGGCATATCGCGTTGACCAGCCCAATGCGGCAGGCCTCATCGGCCGAAAACAGCCGTGCCGTGCAAAACATTTCGAGCGCGCGGGCCGGGCCCACCAATCTGGTAAGCAGCCAGGTGCCGCCCCAATCCGGCCCCATGCCGATCTTGGCAAACGGCATCCCCAGCACTGCCGAAGCGGCGGCAACACGCAGATCGCAGGCCAGCGCCAGAATCAAACCGCCGCCAACCGCCGCGCCGTTAATTTGTGCAATGAGCGGTTTCGGAGATGCTTGAAACCGGCGCACCAGTTCGGTGCCTTCCTCGAGAATCCGGCAAAAACCATCTCGGTCGCCGGTTTGTTTGAGTTGGGCCAGATGGTCGATATCTCCCCCGGCGCAAAAACCCCGGCCCTCTCCGGTCAGGATGATGACCCGGACTTCCGAATGAGATTCCAATTCATCAAAACCCGTCAGCAGATCGGCGCGCATCCGGGAGGTCAGCGCGTTGAGTTTTTCGGGTCGATTAAACCGAAGCGTGCCGCACATGCCGGAACGCTCGGCAATGATATGTTGCCCGGTGAATATGCGCTCGTTCAAAGTCCGTGACCTCCGGAGACTTTGAGATGCGTGCCGGTGATGTATTCCGATTCCGGCCGGAGCAAAAACAACATCGCGTTGATGATATCCTCGTGGCGACCCAGCCGCCCGAAGGGGATTTCTGTTTTAAGTGTTTTGGGTTTTTCGACCGAATTCACATTGATCCCCGGCGAAACAACGTTGACCGTAATTTTATGCCGGGCGAGGTCTTTAGCCAGTGACAGGGAAAACGTGATCATCGCCTGCTTGGCGCAATGGTAGGCGGCCACCCGCGGGTTGGCTTGCAGCCGTTCGGCGTAGACATACCCGATATTGATGATCCGGCCGTTTTTGCGCTTGCGCATCAGTTGCGCCGCACGCAACGAGCACTCCACTACCGAATAATAATTGGATTCGGTCATCCGGCGGACATCAGCGGGGGTCAGGCGATTGAATTCCTTGCGCAAATAATCGCCGACATTATTGACCAGCACGTCCAGTTTCCCGTAATCGGCGGCCAGATGGGCAAAAAGGCGCTGCACATCAGCCGGCTGGGAAACATCCGCGCGCACAGTGACAGCCCGTCCTCCGGCTTCGCGAATTTGCCGTACGGTTAAGTCGGCCGGCTGTTTACGCCGCCGGTAATTGACCAGAACTTCATATCCCGCCTGGCCCAAAGCCACGGCAATCGCCCGCCCGATACCGACATTGCCCCCCGTGACCAGCGCTACCGGCGGGGCAGCAGCGACATTTTTTATTGTGCGTTTGACCATAGCCGGCCCCTCACTACCTACCGCGGCGCAACATAGCGCATGGTCTTGCCACGGTCAATCAAATCCATACGAACATTTTACGCAATTATGTGTTATAATTAGGCATGAGCAAGCACCGGGCGCAAATGGACCTCCGACATGGATTCCTGCTCATCGTGGTCTTGCCGGCGGCACTGATATGTTTGTTTAATACTGCATTTGCTGATGGCGACACCTTGCAGGTCGTCAGTACAGCGATTGAGCCGGGCGATACCGGTTCAGTGTTTATTTACATTGCCAATTCCGAGGATCTCGGCGGTTATACCATTCGTCTTGAATTCGATCCGACATGGATCAGCCCGGTCAGGAAGACCCCCGGCAATTCCGTCATTGAGTCTGAACAGATTCGCGGTAATTTTTCCGTGTTTACCTTCAATGAAAGATCGCCGGGGGTAATCACCGGGGCCGCCGTGCCGTTTTCTTCCTCAGAGTCACTGTATCCCGGCCGAAGCGTCGCAATAAAACTATTATTCGAGGCCCGATATGATGCGCCAATTGGTTCGGTCGTCAGTCTCGTGTTCGCCAGCGACCCGGAAGAACCTGATGCCCACAACTTGTTTTCCGAATTGAACGGGCTGTATGTGATTTACCCTGAACTGGTATCCGGCACGGTGACGATTGGTCAGACCTCTGTCTTGCGGGTATTTTGCCCGCAAGACTTGCAGGTAAATTGTGGCGACCCCACGAATCCTTTTTACACCGGTGAGGCGTATGCCAATGAGCAATCGGCCGAAATCACGTACTCCGACGACCAAGTGCCGGGATCATGTACGGGCGAGTTAACGATAACGCGCACATGGACTGCGGTTTTAGGAACAGCGGAGAAAAGTTGCACACAATTAATTGCGGTTGTTGATCATACGCCGCCGGAGCTTTCCTGTCCGGAGGATTTCACGATAGGTTTTGGCGAATCGTACGAGCCAAATGTGACCGGATTCGCGTTTGCGGAAGACAATTGTGGCGATATTCCGGTAATTTCTCATGTCGATGATGAAATACCCGGCCACGGATTGATTAATAGGACTATTATTCGCACATGGCAAGCCGTCGATGTTTGCGGAAACATTGCGGAATGTACCCAGCCAATTACCGAACTTGCCTATAATGTTGAATTCGCGATTTATTGCTCCGATGATATAACAATCTCATGTGATCAATCGACTGATCCTGAAAATACAGGCCGGGCGACTGCCGCGTATACGCAGTCGCTGGTAACATACTCCGACATCACTATTGATGGCTCCTGTCCGAATGAATTTCGTATCAGACGTTTGTGGACGGCATCGTTGGATGGCACTGAAGATTCTTGCACTCAGATAATTTCAGTTGTAGATAATGATGCCCCGACAATTACCTGTCCTCCGCCCGCTCAGGCTGTTTCAGTGGACGACGCCATCCCGAGCAATACTGGTTACCCTGAAGTAACTGACAATTGTAATGAGTCCGTACAGGTCACTTTCGAAGATCAGGTAGATACTACGACCGCTGATAGCAATTGGACGATAACCCGCACCTGGATCGCCACGGACCATTGCGGTAACACGTCGAGTTGCGCTCAGCAAATTAACAAGGGTACCGGCGACGGTTTGGAATCCGTCGGGTACGGCCCCAATCCATTCTACAGCGGGGACGGACGGGAAACTTGCTTTACAATAACCCTGCCGCAACCCGGCCCGCTGAGTATCTCGATGTTTGATGTCGTCGGCCGCAGGATGAAAACTATCGCGCTAGACAACGGCGCCGCCGGGACAAATCAAATGTGCTGGGACGGCCGCGACGCCGATGGGCATTTTGTGCCATCCGGGGTTTATCTTTGTCTCCTGGAGTATGGCGGGAAATCAGAGACAATAAAACTCGCAGTGATCCGGCAATAATCGCTACAGCGGCTGACGGCCCTTGAAGCCCTCGTTGAGCTCATGCCAGAAGGCGATATCTTTCTCACCTTTTTTCCAGCATAAGAATACCTCACGGCCGGCGCGCACATGGGGGAAATCAATCAGTCCGGCATCGATGTCCTTGATCTGCACACCCAATTCGTTGATCTGCTGCAAATATTTGGCGACAACCGCCGAACGTTCAAGAATTTCGGTACTTTTTTCACCGCCGCCGTTACCCCCGGCGGCGTTATGGATCGCCTCGGCCCGCACGGCAATATGTCCCAATCCCGTCTGGGCTTCTTTAATCCGGTCCAACAGCGCAGTGAGCGTCGGAATCAATTTGGCGGCCTGATCGACGGTGAAATATTTATTAAATTTTGGAGTCACCCGTTGTCCCCCTTTGTGCCGATCTCCATATCGGCGACACAATCGAACACATCTGACGTACGTCATTCATCCGGCAACAATTTGCCGGGATTCAGGATCCCCCGCGGATCGAAGACATCTTTGATTTTCCGCATCAGCCGCAGCTCTTCCGGCTTCAAGGCCAGCGGCAGATAGCGTTTTTGCACCCAGCCGATACCATGTTCGCCGGAGATCGTCCCGCCCAGTTCGACTACTTGTTGAAACAGCTCGGTAATTGCCGACGGCAATTTGTTTTCCCATTCATCATCGGTTAAATCTTTTTTCAGAATGTTGACATGGATGTTGCCGTCGCCCGCATGGCCGTATGAAATCGTGGTCAGTTGATACCGTTTGGAAATCTCGCCGATCAACCGCACCAGCTTCGGCAACTGCGCGCGGGGGACAACTGTATCTTCTTCTTTGTACGGGCAGATCGATTTGACCGCCTCCCCCACCCCGCGCCGCAGCGCCCAGATTTCATCCTGCCGGGCCTTGTTCTCGGCAATAAGCACGTCCAGCGCCCCGCATTCGGTGCACACTTCGGCGATTTTTTCACACTGGTCTTCCAGCAGCCGTTCGTCATTGCCGTCAACCTCCAACAGCAACTGCGCCGCGGCATCCGCGTGCGGATATGACTTTTCGAATTTGTCCTCGGCGGCTTTGATCGCCGCCCGTTCCATAAATTCCGCGGCGCAGGGGACGATCCGGGCAAAAAAGATTTTCGTGAGGGCCACCGCCGCCTGCTCCAGATCACCGAACGGCACCAACAGCGTCTTGCGGTATTGCGGGTTGGGGATCAGCTTGAGGATGATTTCGGTGATGATCGCCAGGGTGCCTTCGGAGCCGACCAAAAGCTGGGTCAGGTTATACCCGGTGACATTCTTCAACAACTTTCCGCCGGTGGTAATTATTTCACCGTCCGGCAGCACGGCGGTCATGCCGAGAACATAATCTTTGGTTACGCCGTATTTTAACGCGCGCGGGCCCCCGGAATTTTCGGCGAGGTTCCCCCCGATAAAACACGAACCCCGGCTGGCCGGGTCGGGCGGATAAAACAAGCCGACTTCCTCCACCGCCTCCTGCAATGTCTGCGTAACCACTCCCGGTTGCACGACAACCATCAAATTATCTCGGTCGATCTCGATGATCTTATTCAGTTTTTCCACCGAGAGGCACACTCCGCCAAACACCGGCAGCGCTCCGCCGGATAAACCCGTACCGCCGCCTCGCGGAGTGACCGGCAGATTGCGTTCGCAACAGTACTTCATGACTGCGGCAACCTGTTCTGTGGTGCGGGGTTTGACAATAACTTCGGGCGGGTAATTCAGGTCTTCCGTTTCGTCCGACCCATAAATTTTCAGTTCGTCGATATCACAAATTACATCGTCATTCCCGCAAATCCGGCGGAGATACACCAGATCATCGACAGTCAATGTGGCAAAGGGAGGCGGCATCGCGGCTCAGGCATTTCCGCTTTCGGAGAGGGCGCCGGAGAGTTTAAGCTGGTGCTCGACGGTCTCGACAACGCGGGAGATTTTAACCAGATAGATAATCAGCACCACCGGCATCAGGGCAGTCGGTCCGAGTACACCGATGGCGAAAAAACTCATGCCGCCTGAAGCCGAATTAACCACGGTCATTTGTATCGACAGCAACAGGATATCGACCAAAACGGCCACGACCATCATCATTTCAATCAGCTTTTCATATACCGGCGCCCGGCGCCATTCCGGCCAGCGGTTGACCTGTTCTTTTTGCGGATAATTAAAAAAACGCGGGAACCTGAGCAACAATAACAGCAACGATCCTACGATAATCGCTACAGCCGGAACGATCCAATATTCAAGCCCGCCTTTGTCGGCCCAGCGGTCGACATCGCCGGTAAAATTAATATGTGCCGCGTATCTATCCGGAAGTGAAGCATAACTGAAGATTGAGTATCCCGCGATGCCCAGCATCAGCAGCAGGTGGAGATTGATCAACGCCCGGGGTTTTCTCATGGCGGTCATCCACGTTATCAGTAACCGGCACACGCCCGCCCACATCATCATTCACCCCACGAAAGCAATATAGCACTATACTTAGCGGATTTCAATGAAATTCGAACGCGGAAAACAAATTCTCGGTTATTCGCCCATAATTTGGATCACCACCGAGCGCTCCCGGGGCCGGTTATCGAAATCGAGGAACACGACTTGCTGCCAGGTACCCAGATGCGGCCGCCCCTCGGAAAACGACACGACAAATGACGTCCCGATCAACGACGAGCGCAAATGTGAAAACCCGTTGCCGTCCCCCCAGGTGGCGTCGTGGTGATACCCCTTGCGCGGCACCAGCTTCTCCATTAGTTCCGGGATGTCCCGGCGCAATCCCGGTTCAAATTCCATGGTGGTGATCCCCGCAGTGGAGCCGGTGGTACAAACGGTAATCATCCCCGCATTTAACCTGGATTCGGCAAGCGCCTCAGCCAGCCGCCCCGACAAATCGACAATCTCGCCGTCCCCCCGGGTTGAAAATATTATTTTATGCGTGTGAATCACCGTCATGGCCCTCCCCCGCGGAATCGAGCGGGAACTGTTCTTCCTTGGTACGGGCAAACAGGAAGCGCTTGATTTTTTTGGTCGAGGTTTTCTCGAACTCGCTTTCCTGCACACTGATGTCGGTCGGGCGTTTATAATCGGCCAGACGCGAACAGATGCTCTGGACCTCGGCGACCAACATCTCCTCGATCCTTTCCCGGGACAGCCGGCCGAATTCGGTTTCCAGATATTCCATGTCCGGCACCACCGCGCAACCGATCCGCTCGCGGGTCTCCCCCGGTTTGGTTTCGCCGTAAACCAGCGCCTCCAAAATCAGCGGGCTTTCGGCGAGGACCATTTCGATTTCCTCGGGGTAGACATTTTTCCCGGCAGCGGTGACGATCATATTTTTGGCGCGTCCGGTGATTTGAAAATGCCCGTCATTATTCCGCCGGCCCAGGTCGCCGGTCAACAGCCAGCCATCGGCAAACAGGGCTGCTGTCTCTTTGGGCCGGTTGTAGTACCCGGGAGTCACCATCTCCCCGCGCGCGGCGATCTCCCCCACACCCTCGCGATTGGGGTTGATGATTTTCATTTCGACCCCCGGCAGCGGCGGGCCGACGGTATCATACTTGTAACCCTGCGGCGGATTGACCGACAATACGGGCGACGTTTCGGTCAGCCCATACCCCTGCAGAATAGGCAGGCCCAGGATGTCCATAAATTCGCTGACATCCGGCGGCAGCGGCGCCGCCCCGGACACCACCAGCCGCAGGTGGCCCAGGTTTGCTTTCTGGCGCAGTGAGCGAAACAGCAGCACCCCCAGATTGAGCCTGAACTGTTTTTTGCCGGCCAAGGACAGGCGGTAGAGCACCTCAAAGACCCTGCGCCGGACAGGTGGCTGCTTATTAATGCCTCGCCTGATCGCATTGGCCAGCTTCTCGAATAACAGTGGTACTCCCAGCATGATCGTCGCCTGGGAATTCTGCAAATCCTGCAGGAGTTCGCGCGATTTCAAGCCACGCGCATAGGCCACCGAACATCCCAGGCATAACGGGTTGAGCAAGCCGGCTGTCGACTCAAATGTATGATGAATCGGTAACACCGACAAGAAGCGATCCTCGGCATCAAACAAGCGCAACCGATGAATGGCTTCGACATCGGCCGCCAGGTTACGATGGGTTAAAATCACGCCTTTTGGTGCAGAAGTCGTGCCCGAGGTAAACACCAGCGCGGCGGTCTGGCCGCCGGTGATCTCCGGCCAGGTCGGAGGATGGTCGGCAGTCAGTTCTGCAGGGATCCGGGATAACAAGTCCGGCCGGTCTTCAGTATTAACAACCAGCCAGTGCGGGGGAACCGCTTGCTCCGGGCATTCCTCACGCAGGTCGGCATTATATGCCGAGGAAATGTACATGGCCCGCGGCCGCGCCTCGGCCAGTACGGCCGCCCATTCGTGCGGTTTCTGCAGGTTATCCAGCGGGACCGCGATTGCGCCGGAGCGGAGAATCCCCAGATAGGACAGCGCCCACGTCGCTCGGTCGGTCAGCAGGATGCCCACCCGGTCGCCCGGTGAAATGCCGCGCCGCAGCAGCCCTCCGGCGATCCGCCCGGCCATCTGCCAAACCTCGCCGTACGATGCAAAAGAAAATTTCTCCCCGTCGGTAACACCCAGGGCCGCCCGGTCGGGGTATTCCCGAACCCGTCGTTCGATCAGATGTACTGCGCTACCGGCACCATCGGTCACTGACGCCTCCCCCTGCGATCAGGTTTGCCGTAGTATACCCTTGGATGGAGCGGCGGGCAATGCGGAAGGTTTATTTTGCTGCGAAAAGTCGGAATCAGCCGGGGGTGACGGGTGCTCGTTCCGCCAGAGTCTCATCCAACAGCTTCTTAATCCGTTCGCGGATTTGAACATCGACATCGAGAATATTGCTACGTTCGTGGTAGGAAACGACGCTGTAAGCGGGAATAGATTTCAATTCGTCCAGGATGGCGGTGATATTAATCACTGAATTCTGGATCGCTTTCATCGCCGCAGCAATCCGCCCGTTGCAGTCACCGGCCGTTCCCCGCTGCAGGGCCATTTCCACAAGTTGCGCGTGGCCCATGATTGTCGTCGTGGCATTGTTGATATAATGAGAAAATGTGGCCGAGACCACGCGCATGACCTCGGCGGCGATTTTGTCCCGTTCAAGCTGCACTTCATCCTGCACCGAACCCCGCCGATTGAGCAGCAATCCCTCGACTTCGAGGAACAATTCAAATATGCGGTTGTTGGCCTCGACCAGCACTTCGACCGGTGCACCGATGTCGATTTCCAGATAACCGGCGATCGAGACCAGGTTGGCGGTGACCCAGGCATCGACTTCCTGCAGGTCCTTGACGGTCAGACCCAGCGTGGCGGCGATTTTGTATTTGCAGTCAAAGGAATCTTTGTCGCTTGGCGCGGCGGGTTCCAGCTGATGACGACTCATCAGGTCAGCCAGGGCCACCAGCAGGGTCAGTTTGTCCAACCGGTTGAGCTCCCGGCCTTGTGCGGCCACATGATGATGCCGTACCGCGTCGATCAGAACTTCCGGCAATCCCCATTCGGTGAACAGGTACGCGGCGGCATCGGCATGGTTCAAAGTCAGTTTTTTATCTTCTGCCGCGACGATGCCCTCAGTCTGCGCGCACGTATTCCACAGTGTTTCATAATCTTCGGGGAAAACACCAGCCAGGACGATCAGCCCCAGGTCGTGGATGAGACCGGCGACAAAGGCCTCCTCCTGCACCGGATAATTAGCGCGGGCGGCAAAAAGCTGGGCGTATGCGGCGGTCTCGAGAGAATGCCGCCAAAACCGTTTGAGTTCACGACCGAAAAAACCGCTATGATCGGAAAACGAGTCGCATACCGCAGTCGACAGGGCCAGACTCTTAACCGCCCGGAAACCCAGCAAGAGCACGGCCTGGTTGACCGTGGCTACTCGCCGGGTTTGCCCGTAGACAGCAGAATTGGCGAGCTTGAGCAATCTGGTAGTCAGGGTCGGATCGCGCAGCACGATCCGTGTCAGATCACCGGCACTGGAATCCTCCGAACCGGCAATTTTGAGAATTTCAACCAGCGTTTGCGGCAACGAATACAATTTCCATGTTGCACGCAGTTTGGCATATATAGAGTTAGAATCCGAAGCCATATGGGTTCCAATTCATTCTAAATCGCGTTGTCGGTTTGCGCAGAGGTGCCGCGCCGTTTTCTTCTATTGTATCGGCGAAAACACGCTCAAACTGCAGTAAAAGTGAACCACCGGCCAATAAACAGCTTAGGGGATTCCGGCGAGTAACCGGTCAGCCGCTGAGGGCAAGGCAAAGCGCGCCAAAAAATCCTCTCGGGCGGCTTGACCCAACCGGCCCCGCAGATCCGGGTCATTGATCAACCGAGCCAGCGCCAGGACAAACTCATGAGAATCGCCCGGTTGGGCCAGCAACCCATTTTTGCTGTCAGTGATTATATCCGGTGTCCCCCCGCCCGTTATCCCGAGGACCGGCAACCCGGCGGCCATGGCTTCGATGGTGTTTAGTCCGAAGGCCTCTTTGGGGGAAGGATTGGCAAAAATATCGCAGGCCGCCAGCCACTCAAAAACCGACTCGACAAAGCCGGGCATGATAACCCGGCCGGCCAGCGGGGAGTCGGTAACACGTCGCGCCAGCGCAGCGGCAAATGACTGTTCGGCGGCCGACGCCTCACCGAGCAGTGCCAGGTAAATCTGGGGATGTGTCCCGGCCAAGTCCGCGAATGCCTCTAACAATTCTTGATGCCCTTTGCCGGGTGTCAGACGTGCGACATAGCCAATTAAAATGTCCTGTTCAGTGAGTCGGTACTCCGCTCGGATGCGGCGCCGTGAATCGGGCCGCATTTTTTGTCGGTACTCGGCAACGCCGGGATGCCACACCTGTATTCGCTCCGCAGGGAGCGGATAGGCCTCGCGGCACCGTTCGGCGATATATGATGAAACCCCAAGGACCAGATCGACCCGCCGATATACCCAGCGATGGAAGATATCCTTCTTCGGTTTTCCCGGTCCGACATGTTTCACCAGCACCAACCGGACGTTTTTGGCCCCCAACAGCACTAGGCGTAACAGGAACAAATCATGCGAATAATGCGAAATGACCAGCGAGGGGCGCCTATTCGTCAGTTCTCGCCGCAAATGCCGCAAGGTCGTGCCATCAAGCATCCCGGCGAATGGCAGCGCGGTAATCCCCGGCCGCCCATGATGCCGTTCGGCAATAGCCGAGCCCTCGGCGCAAAACAGCCGTGTATTCAGCTTGCGCGTCATGAATTCCAGATGCAAATCGACCGGCAGGGATTCTCGGCCGCCCCAGGACTTGGAGGAGGTGACCTGCCAGATTGTAAGTACGGCGGGGGGCATGAACTCGTCTATCCTGCACCGGCGCAATTATCGTTATTCGGGCGTTTCAGTTGCGTGCAATTTATGTTGAAGGCGGGCGCGGCGATGATACAAGCCGGGCAAATCGCGTCCAGCTTGTTCTCCGGCGCCAAAAGCCAACTCGCGTTCGGCCAGGGCAATCGCGCGCTCGGTGAATTTCAGGGCCTGCCGGTATTCGCGGCGGCGGTGTTCGTGGTGTTTGGCCAGTTCTTCCAGTGCCGGGATACTATCCGCTTCGGGATGCCGAGCCAGCGTCAGATAATGCGGACAAGCCCGTTCGAATTGGCCGTGGCGTTTGTAAACCGCTGCGCGCAGGCGATGGTACTCCACTTCCAATGCCCGCCCCAGGGCGAAAGTCTCCGCATCAGCAAGACATACCTCGGCCTGCTCCAGTTCCCGTCGGCGATATAAATAGCGGGCCAGCGACAGAACGTCCTCGGGATAGCATAACCGCTCCGGAAATGCCGGGTCAAACACGTGCCATAAAAATGCCGCGTACATCGCCAGCGAAAGTACATCCACGCGATTATGCTCGAAAACCCGGTGCAACCGTGGAGAATGGCCGGTCTGCAGGTATTCGAAATACACGGCAGGCACTTCGGAACCGGGCAGGTCTTCGAGGCGGGCGATTTTCAGAATATGTTCTTCCAGGTTTCCCAGCGAACAATCACCAATCCGGCGGCGGAACAACACACGCGTCGGGACCAGCAAATCAACGTGTTTGAAGCGGTCCCACTCCAGCGCCATTCGCCAGAAACGAAAACGCGTTTCCAACAGCGGCAGATCGAAACACTTGCCGTTATAGGTCCACAGGACCTCGACACCAGCCAGCGACTGCTCGATGGCCTCCAACAAACCCTGCTCGTCGGCGGGATCGGACAGAAAAAATTGCCGGATAAAAAAGCCGCCTTTGACCGGCCGGCCGACCGCGACCAAAAACGCCAGCGTGCCCGCGCCCCCCGAAAGCCCGGTCGTTTCGCAATCGACAAACGCCCAATCCTGCGGCCGACTGCCGGCCGCCGCTGCCAAAAATGGCGGGAGTGCGGCGGGCAAACAGGATGCCGGCCCCCAATCGGCAGCGTAAGCGCCGAATGGCTCGCCCGCCGGGTGCATCGTATCCTTACAAAGGATACTGCCCCCGGAAAATTCGAGCCGGACGATCCCCTCCAGACCAATATCAATGGCTGCCGACTCTTTTTGTTCCTGAGTCTGTTGCTGAATCGAAGAGACCAACTGTTGGTAGCGGGCCAGGCGGTCGGCAAGGGATAATTTCACGACTTATTCTCCCTGGTCCGCACGCGCCAGCGCCGCGCGCAGCCGCGCCCGCTCGAACAAACTGCGGGATTTGGTGCTTTCATCAAGACGCTGCAATGCACGGCGAGCCCCGTCGGTCCCCAGCTCGCCCAGCGCGTCGATAGCGTAACCCCGGATCAGCGGGGCGGGAGATTCGAGAAAAAGCAGCAAGTGCTTTTCGGCTTGCTCGTCTTTGGTTTTGCCCAAAGTCTCAATGACCATTCCGACCGCAATCCCGGAATAAGATCCCGCCGCGAGGGCGATTTCGTCAAGGGGAACCGGATCGAGTTTGAGGAGTGCCTCGGAGGCGGCTTTTCGCACGCCGAAATACTGATCGTTCAGATGAACAATCAACGCCTCGGTTGCACGAGAATCGCCAATCAACCCCAGCGCAACGGCCGAAGATTTGCGGACATCATCGACCGGGTCACCCGCTAGCGTCAAAACCAAATTCGGTACGGCACGGGGATCGGAGATTCGGCCCAACGCCGCAGCAAATTGGGAGCGCACCGGATATTTTTCGTGCCGCAGCAACGGCAAACAGGCCGCCGTGGCAGCTGTATCTTTGATTTGTTCCAAACACCGGCCGACATTGAGCAACACGTATTGATTATCACTATCGAGGTAGCTCACCAGTGAATCTGTGGCAAGGCTGCCCAGGGCGCGAAAAATATCGGAAATCGCCCACCGTTCGCGCGCATCGCGGGTTGTGAGTTTGGCGCACATGCGGGGCAGGGCCTTGGCCCCCAACGCCGCGATGGAATCTTTGGAAGGTTGGACCATATTGCGAAACATTACTTCACCGGAAGATGCTTGGATAAACAAGCGGTCGACCAAAGAATCGGCTTGAATTTGCGACAAATGGGGGTCGTACACGATGGTCATCGAATCTATATCAGAACAATATGCATCACAAGGGATTATCGCCGACATCGCGAGAGCGGCTATAAGTGTAAATAATCGCGAAACCACGATTACACAATGCCCTTCAATAGGATATGTATTTATCATATGATTATTCTTTAGTGTACTCCAATATTTTCATTACATATGATACAGTTAACGGACTGTTTTTCAAAATCACTTCTCCCCAGTTTTCGGGACAGAATTTTCATCGACACCGACCCCCCATTTGGAATCGATGATCCAGATATCATCATCGCGACCGTTACCGTCATAACGATCCTGACCCCGAAGATCGAGGAATACTCCAATGGAGCCGAAGTCATTGCGCGGATTGCCATATCCCTGAGTGTTGGCGGCACGCTTCACATAATATCGATCATCTCCCCCGCCATCGGTTAAAATGCCCGTGCCATTGGCTGACCCTGCCCCCTGCGACAGGTCCCAGGAGATGTACGTATCGTTTCCCGCCAATTCCAATATCCAGCCGGTGGAGCGGTCGTGCCCGCAACCCTGCATCAACCCCTTCCCGAAATAGACATCATCCCCGCGTTTATCATAGAGAATGCCCGCCGCCATGTGTGCGGCGGAACCCTGACCATATTGAAAACAATTGTAACTGTCGTTGCCGCTGCCGTCGTACAATCCGCCATAAGCCCACCAGAAAGCAGCACCCTGGGCGAAAATATCGGCGGCATACACATCATTGCCCGCGCCGTCCAAAAGCCAGCCCACACCACCGGAGAAATCGGGGCGGATCCCGTAGGAAAACCCCTGGGACAGCGAGATATAATGATCCTCGTAACGCAGGATGTCTTTATATTTCCCGCCGGCAAAGTACGAATCATTTCCTGCCCGGTCGGCGAGCAACCCCACCCCGGCGGTGAAACCGAAACCCTGCGAATATAACGCCGAGGAGTATTGGTCGGTCCCGGCATGGTCGTACAGGAAGCCGTAGCCGAACCCGCCCGCGCCCTGGGAGTACGTATCCGAGATATAGACATCATTCCCGGCCATGTCGATGAGCATCCCCGCGCCGAAAAAGCCGCACCCCAATGAGAAATTCCCCGCGCGGTAGGTATCGTCCCCCTCGCGGTCATAGAGCAACCCCAGCCCGAAAAAGCCGCAGGCCAGAGCATAGCCTTCGGGCGCGGCATAGATATCATTTCCGCCAAGGTCGTAGATTATTTGGCTCTCCCCCGCCGCACAGGGGTCGAGTTCGTAGTTGTCATCACCGCCGGGGTCGAAGATGAACAGGTACTGCCCCGTATAATGGTCATTACCGTTGCTCCCCAGGGCAATGCGGCCCCGGGGTAAATCCAATTCCAGCCCTTTGCCAACCTGCGGTGAGTCTTGCTTATGTGCAGTGGAATCCGGCAATTTCTCCGGGAGTCTGCGTGCCAGCATGATTTGTTCTCGGCCGGACGCAAACGAATGGGCAATTCTCTCGCGCCAGTTCACCTTATACGAAATGCCGGAGAAACGTTCGGCGATCTGTTCCGATACTTTCTGCAGGCTGTCAATCTTCTCCGGGGGATAAAACTCCGCGTTCGGATCCTCGATTAGCAGTTGGGGCAACGTGTCGATTAGAAAGGATGCGTTCTCCACGTTGCGATCGGTAATAATACTAATCGGCGCCCCCTGTAACCCCGCGCATTCTGCGACAAAGGAATAGAGAAGTCGGCAGCCATCGGGGTTGACTCGAAGCCATGCGGGTAACGCCGTATCCGCTTGCGGCAGTATCGTCAAAACAGCAGACATACACTCTTCGTCGGATAAAAAAACGCGAAAGAAATTATCAAAATAATCCTGACCGTTTCGATTGAAGGCGCGCTCAATTGCATTAAAAGCCCCGGCAAAACCGCCGGAGGGTCGATCTTCCCCGGCGCCAAAAACTCTCTGCGCCGCCGCATCCAGCACCACCGCCATGGTTGTCGGTTTGAGCATCACTTGATTGACAAGATCCAACCGAAACGAGTCGAGATCGACGTAGTCGGTCCGCAATGACAAATCGGATTCAGTGAGTTTGATATACGACAATGCGGTGTCGATCTCAGCCAAGACAGCAGGCAATGCCGCCCTCGAGGAATCCTGAGCGTACGTGTATGGCGCCGCCAGGCAAAGCAGAATGATAAACCCACACCGGTGGAATAGCCGGCCGGCCTGTTTACTCTTCATACAGGCCAATTAGCGGCATTTGACAGGCGAGTCAATCAATTTTCCAAAAGCAGCACCAGACAAAGACACCGACCACTATCCGGGGATAATCATGGAGTAATTTTGACCAGAATATCCCTGACCTCGGCCAGACGAAAGGGCTTGCGCAGGACGGTCAGGACACCCAAAGCGACAATTTTTTCCGGATCGACATATTCCCCGACCGCGGTAATGAAAACAATTGGCACTTTTGCATCGTATTGTCGGATTTTCTGTGCCACCTGCCAGCCGGTCATCTCCGGCATCCCCAGATCGGAAATGACCAGATCGGCCGGCCGGTCGCGGAATTCGCTGATCGCCTGCTTGCCGTCCTCGAACGTCCGCACCCGATGCCCTTCCAGATCGAGGATTTCTTCGAACATCAGCAGGACTTCAGGGTTGTCATCGACAACGATAATGTCCAGGATTTTCGGCACGGCGTTCCCCGGCTCTCGCCCCCAAGTCCCTGTGGCTGCGTCCATTAAACCGCCTGGGTTTCGGCAAATTCCCTGATGCGTTCCGTGGCACGTTCGATGTTCGATAAATACTGCTCCAGCCCGGGATCGGCCGCATCCGGGCGCTGACGAATCAGTTCCACTGATCCGTTCAACATAATCAGTGGCGCAGCCAGCGCCGGTTTGATGCGATTTTTGAGGATATCCTCCGATGGAGCAGTCAGGACCGACGACAGCCGCGGCGCAACGCAATTTAAAAAAGTGCGGTCGGCCTCACCCAGACGACGACGCGCCGGGTGACGCATTTCGGTGACCGACAATACACCATGCATTTTGTCCCGCTGTCCAAATGGAACTATGATTCCAGTCCGAAATCGACCCAAACCGGTCAATTCACTTTCCGGGTTTGACATCGCGCAGGCCGAGATATCCTGGTTGAGCATCCGTGGAAGGCGATCCTCAACGGCCCGGCGATATAAAGTCAGTTTGCCGGCAGGAATGCTCTGTCCGGTCAACTCCCGCCCTGCGCCGGGTCGGCAGGAGGAGGACAAAGTCAGGAAAAACTGACGATCTACCGGATCGAAGTGATAAAACCGGACTGCGGTAACGGCCAGCACCTCCCGCAGCAAAGCCGGCAACTCGTCGCGCAAACCGTTCGATGGATGCTCCAGCTGATCGAGCAGGTCCAGATAACGGGCATTACGCCGGGCAACAAGCTCCTCGTCCCGGGAGTGCAGCCATTGGGCGAACACGTTTGCTGCGCCTGCCAGTCGCACAAATGTGATATCGTCGTATTGCTCCGGCTGGAGATGGGCCAGTGTCAGGGCGGCGTGTAAACGATTCTGGCCTAACAATGGCATGACCAGCCGCGAACGCAGGCCACGGCAGGCCTCAAAAACCGCTTCGGGACGCGGCGCAGCATTCAAATCAATATCATACGTCATGCGGCGCATCCAATCCGCAGTCCGTGCGTGCCGGCCTGCCGCCGGAATTATCGGGAATTGCCAGTTCGTCAGTTCTTCACCGGCCAACTCCGCGCTCCAACGCACCTCATCGCCACTTGTCGGATCCAGACGGGCCAACGAGATGAAATCGACCGGACAGATATTTTTCACCAACCGGACGGTCCGCTCCAGACCCTGCCGCACCCGGCGGCAGTTTTTCAACTCGCAACCTAATGCCTCGGAGACTCGCTCCCGAACGAGGTAAACCGCGCCGACGGCATCGGCCAAAAATGATCTGGCGACAAGAGATATAACCTCCTGGACGATGGCAGGATCCGGCAAGCACGGGTCATCACTCGCGCCGCCCTCATGATACAATCCAATTAACGCCAACGTCTTACGGTTTGACGTTACCGGGATCGCCCACCAGTAACTTTCCGAAGTCGGCATGGTCGGGTACGGGGTGCATACTCGTCGTACCGGAATCCGGCAGGCGCGGCCCTCAGTGAGGCAAGCATGAAAAATGGAGTCGCCAATGGTGCCGTCAGCCGGCAAGTTGTCATTGTTCGGGTCGCCGCCCAGCGTGGCGACCGCCTCGAGTCGATTTCGACGGTGTGAAATGACGCTGACAAACCCGCGTCCGGCGTGATACTCTCTCGCCAGGATAACCAGGCAGGATTCAAGCAATTCGTTAAATGTCCTGGCTGTGGCCCCTGCGCGATGCAAGGACAACCAGGTGTTTTCCGGTTTATGGCCGATGGATTTCTTGCGGAGGCGAGGGCGGGACATAAGCCGCCATCCCAGCAGGGCCGAAAGGAAAATGCCGCAGCCGACTACCATTGCATATAATGGGGCCTGATTCAGCCAAATCGGCGGTTGCATTGTTATCGGCCAGTTTCCGGCAAAACAAATTTTCGGCAAAAGGAGTATGGCCGCCATCAGGCCGACTGCGGCGGTTTTTCGGGAAACGCGGAACGGCATTGATTTGGCCGCCGAGAATTCTCTATCGTTTTTAACGCTCATCAGTCGATTCTCCCGGCTTGCTGCCTGTTTTCGGGTGATCAGGCCTCTATTAACCTATCGGACAATGGGCCGGGTTCATGACCGGCCGACGCCGTTTTGTGCCGGTATTTCATTCTCGGATGGCCGGTTGCACGGGCGGAAAATTTTGGGAATATTTGGCCGTGCCGGTGGTAGAGAAAATGTCAAAACGGAGGAAATGTACTTGAGCCAAGTCCATTTTTCCTGTTTCTTTTTGCGCCGAAATGTGGCATAATGGCCGAATGATTTGCAAATAAATGCAGGGAGGATAGCGAATGCGCAGTACGAGCAAGTTGGTAGGGAGCGTGGTGTTGGCGGTGGGCCTGCTGGGCGGGCTGGCGTTGTTGATGGCCGGCTGCGGGGACGTTATAAAAGTTCAGAATAATCCACCGTCTCTGGCGAGTATCGGGGCCAAAGTAGTGACCGAGGGCGAAACGCTGAGTTTCAGCGTCTCTGCCACCGACGCGGAGAGTAACCCGATTGTTTTCAGCATGATAGATCAACCGGCCAACTCCCAGCTGATCGACAATGGGGATGGTACCGGTGAATTCACCTTTCGCCCGAATTATTCGCAGAACGGCGTAATCCACACGACGTTTGTCGCCTCCGACGGCAAAACCGAAACTTCGGAAACGATTGACATAACCATCACCGACCAGGCGTTCACTCACCACGGCGGCCTGATTACCGCGAATGAAACCTGGACCGCGGCGAACAATCCGCATCTGGTCTCCAGTGATATCGATGTCGCGGGCGGCGCAGTGCTCACGATCGGCAACGGCTGCCAGGTGTACTTCGCCGACGGCAAGCGGATCCGCGTCGGTTACGCCGGTCCCGGGGGGTTGAAGGCCGACGGGACGACTTTCACGTCAGTTTCGGATACTCCGACCCGCGGCATCTGGGACGGCCTTGGGTTTGCCGCCCAGACCGATGAAGCTTCTTATCTAGACAATTGTACGATCGAATACGGCGGCGGCAATGGTTTCGGGAATATTTTCGTTACTGACGGCGCAGTGTCCATTACTGATTGCACAATTGAGAATTCTTCCACCGACGGCGTGTATTTTCTCGGTGCCGGACATGCCACCAGTTTCACCGGCAATGTGATTACCGATAACGCCGGGTATCCGGTCACCGTCCCGTGCAACTATCTGGGCGGACTACAGGGATCGAGTTTAATCGGCAACGAAAAGGACACAGTCATTGTCGGCGGGACATCGGTCACCGCCAGCGCTTCCTGGGACACCCTGGGCGTGCCGTTTCTCTTTCTGCAAAAGTTCACCATTAACAACGGTGCGACGATCACGCTTGTTCCGGGGCTGACATTGTGCTTTAACTCGAAGGCAGGTATTATCGTTGGGGCCGGTTCGGCCGGGACGCTGATCGCCGACGGCACGGAAAAGCAGATTCTGTTCACGAGTACTGCCCCGTCGCCCGCGGCCGGGGAATGGGACGGCTTGTACTTTGATCAATTCGCCGGGGCGTCGTGCCTGCTGGCCAACTGCCTGATCGAATTCGCCGGCGAGACGCAGGCGGGCGCGGTGTACGTGGCCGACGCAGCGATTGCGATGAACGGTTGCACCATCCGCCATAGCGGCGGTTACGGAGTGTACCTCACGGGTGACGGCCGCTTCTCTTCAT
Source organism: Candidatus Zixiibacteriota bacterium (assembly GCA_020051695.1). GTDB lineage: Bacteria > Zixibacteria > MSB-5A5 > WJJR01 > JAJRUJ01 > JAGVQM01. The sequence continues at coordinate 38,775 of JAGVQM010000036.1, forward strand.
TCGAAAACAACACCCTCACCGCGAACACGACCTTGCCGATCCGGATTGGCGGCAATTATGCCGGTGATTTGAACACCAACAACTCGTATACCGGCAACACGACCGACCATGTCGAAATCGCCGCTGACGTCGTCGACCGGGTAACGACCTGGCCCAACCTCGGCTTGCCGTATTATGTCTCCGGCAGTGTCGATGTCGAAAATGGCGGCGTGCTGACTATTGCGCCTGATGTCAATGCCATATTCGCAACCGAGGGCGGACTGGCCGTGGGCACCAACGGTCCCGGCACGTTAATCGCGGACGGCAGCACCGGGCAGATTGCGATGCGTTCGACAAGTGAGACGACGTATTGGCGGGGGATTCGGTTCCTGGCCAACGCCACCGCCCAATGCCTGGTGGACAGTTGCCTGCTGGACCATGCGGGGATTAAACAGCAGCCGCCATATCGGGGCTGTATCAACCTGACGGACTGCCAGGTAAGCATCCGCTATTGCACACTACAAAACGGCGGCAACAGGGGGATAGCTTTTGTCGGCACGGCGTATCCCCTCAGCATGGAAGGTAATATAATTACCGGAAACGCTGATGTCCCGGTCTCGGTTGATTGTGACTATGTCGGGTACATTCCCTCAGAAAACGATTTTTCCGGCAACGCGGTGGACGCCTTTTTATTGAGTGGGACACAAATCACAAAGTCCACAACATGGGAAAACCCCGGTATCCCCTACATCATTTCGGACACGATCTCCGTCAAATCCGGTGTTCAGCTGACGATTGGCCCCGGTTTGGAGCTGCGCTTTCAGTCGGCAAAGAAACTGGCCGTTGACCAGGGTGCAACGCTGATCGCCGACGGTTCGACCGCTCAGATCAAATTCGTCATTGATCCGGCGTCATCCGGTAATTGGGAGGGATTACAATTCCGTGCCGGTGCGTCCTCGGCATCGATGTTGAAATCCTGCCTGATCCAGGATGGCGGCAACCAGCGCGATTATGATGCGTCCCGAAGCCGTTTCCCCGGTTGTGTGTATATCGATGACTGCCATATCTGTATTCAGGACTGCACGATCAGCGGGAGTAAAAAATACGGCATCTTCTTCAGAGGCAACGGCTATGCCGATTGTTTTACCGGCAACGTTTTTGTCGATAACGACGGCCCGTCCATCCGCGTCGAACCGGCAGGTGCAGGCAAGTTGGATGCGGCCAACACATTCACCAGCAATGCCGACGACATGGTCGAGATCGGCGGCGATCTGACCAACGCCAATCGGCTGGGGATCCTCTCGGCGTCAGCGACGTGGTATGATCTCGGGATTCCCTATTACGTTCAGGACAGCATCCGTGTACAGGGTACCAATGTCGTGCTGACCATCGAAGCGGGAGCGACATTCCGTACCGTCCGGCCGATGAATATCGGGGTATGCTGTGGCGCTTCGATCTTGTGTAACGGCACATCGACCAACCCGATCACCTTCGGCGCCACCACTTCGAGCAGCAACTGGGGCAAATTCCATCTGAGCGGAGCGGCGAACGACAACTCGGTCCTCAACTATTGTATCTTCGACCGGGCCGGCCGTGACCAAACCTGCGGGGTCGAGATCAACAACTGCTCTCCCGCGATCACGAATTGTACATTCTCGAACACATACAACCGGGTGTGCGCCTTGTGCCTTGTAGGTACGGCGAACCCGTTCCTCGACAACAACACCTTCACCAACAATGCCGGGGGCGATCAGTGTCCATAAAGGCGCGAGGTTGACGGTATCAACCCTGCGGCCATGATATACGGTGGGCGCCTGAAAAAGCGGGCGCCCACTTGCTTTTGGGCCTTCCGGGTCTGCGCGTAAACCGCTGGAATACAGCAGGAACGTGCTCACCCCCAGTCAGTTGTCAATATTCGAATCCACGGTCGAATTCGCTTGAATCTCCGGGCCAAAATGAATAATGTGGTTGTTTGCGTGCGTGCGACAAATACCGGGGTTTGACTCTGGGTCGACGCCCCGATATCTCGCCCACCGGGAGTGCATAATTGATTGTCCGAATAAACTGAGGAGTGTTCATGAAGATTCACGAATACCAAGCACGCGAGATCTTCCGCGCCTACGGCATGCCGGTCCCGCCGGGAGATGTTTGCGCTACTGCCGATGAGGTCAAGCAGGCGGCGGCCCGGATCGGCAAACCTGTGGTGATCAAAGCCCAGGTCCACGTCGGCGGCCGGGGCAAAGCCGGCGGCGTAAAAATCGCCAAGACACCCGCCGAGGCCTGGGATGTCGGCAAAAAAATCCTCGGCATGGATATCAAAGGCCTCACCGTTAAGAAAGTGCTGGTCGCACAGGCAGTCGATATCGCCTCCGAGGCATATATCGGCGTGATTGTTGACCGTCAGGCCAAAGGGGTGACGCTGATGGCCTCTGCCGCGGGGGGGGTCGATATTGAGGAAGTCGCGCGGGAAACCCCGGAAAAGATCGTGAAACTTACGGTCGATCCCTTGCTGGGCATCAACATGTTCCAGGCCCGGCAACTGGCATATGCCATATACTCTGATACCAAGATCGCCGGGCAGGCGGCCAAAGTCCTCGTCCAACTGTACAAGGCCTTCTGGGAAAACGACTGTTCGCTGGCTGAAGTCAATCCGCTGGTGGTCACGCCCGGCGGCGAGGTGTTGGCCATCGACGCCAAGATCAATATCGATGACAGCGCTTTGTACCGCCATCCGGACCTCGAGGCCCTGCGAGACCTGGACGCAGAGGTCCCCGAGGAAGTCGCGGCCCGCAACGCGGGGTTGTCGTTCGTCAAGCTTGATGGGAATATCGGCTGCTGCGTAAACGGGGCCGGGCTGGCGATGGCGACGATGGATCTGGTCAAGAAATTCGGCGGCGATCCGGCGAATTTCCTGGATATCGGCGGCTCATCCAATCCCGAAAAAGTCGTTACGGCAATGCGGATCATCACCAAAGACCCCAACGTCAAGGCGATCCTGTTTAATATTTTCGGTGGAATTACCCGCTGCGACGACGTCGCCAACGGGCTGAAAGCGGCCCTAGCCGAGTTCAAGCCCAAAGTGCCGATCACCGTGCGGCTGACCGGTACCAATGAAGCTGAAGGACGGAAAATCCTCGAATCGATCGGGATTAACGCGAAATCGCTGATGGTCGACGCCGTGCAGACCGCCATCGAATCGGCGGGGGTCAATCCGGTCGTGCCGTCGGAAACGCTGGTCTAAGCCCTGCGGCAACACGTAAGGTGCGGAAAACATACGGAGGAAAAGGTGAGCATTCTTATCGATAAAAAGACACGGGTCGTCGTCCAGGGCATCACCGGCCGCGACGGGTCGTTCCACACGCGCGAGATGGTGGCCTATGGCACAAAAGTTGTGGCGGGAGTCACACCGGGCAAAGGCGGCATGGATTTTGAGGGAATCCCCATTTTCAATACCGTCGCCGAGGCCGTGCAAAAAACCGGGGCCAACACCTCGGTCATTTATGTCCCCGTGGCCTTTGCCATCGACGCAATTTATGAAGCCGCAGATGCCGGCTGCGAACTGGTGGTGTGCATCACCGAAGGTGTGCCGGTCGTGGACATGCTGAAGGTGTATCGGTATCTGAAAAACAAGGGCGTGCGGCTGGTCGGCCCGAACTGCCCCGGCCTGATCACCCCGGGGGTCTGTAAAGTGGGGATTATGCCCGGCCCGATTGTGAAAAAGGGCAATGTCGGCCTGATTTCCCGCTCCGGCACGCTGACCTATGAAGTGGTACACAACCTCACCCTGCGCGGGATCGGCCAGTCGACCTGCATCGGGATTGGCGGCGATCCGATTATCGGCACGAATTTCATCGACTGCCTGCAAATGTTCCAAAATGACAAAGCCACCAGTGCGATTGTCTTAATCGGCGAAATCGGCGGGAACGATGAAGAGGAAGCCGCGCAATTCATTAAAAAACACCTGACCAAGCCGGTGGTCGGTTTCATCGCCGGGCGTACTGCCCCTCCGGGCAAGCGGATGGGACATGCCGGTGCCATCATCGCCGGCGGTTCGGGCACTGCCGCTGAAAAAATCCGGGCTTTCCGCGCGGTGGGCGTGGAAGTGGCTGAAACCCCGGCGGAGGTTGCGGAAATCATCGAAGCTGAATTGAAAAAGATTACCGGGAAAAAGACGGTGAAATCCACCGGGCCGAAAATCATCACCGTGCCCCAAAAACAGGCCGCCAAAGGCAAGACCGCACCGAAAGCGACTCCAAAAAAGAAAGCTGCGTGCGGGAAATCGACCATGAAAACAACACAAAAGACTGCGGCCCGAAAAAAAGCCACCGCCAAAAAACAACCGGCGGCAAAGAAAAAAACGGCGCCCAAAAAGAAAAAATAATCAGGCAGAAGGCATGGAACGGACCTTGCTCATTGTCAAACCCGACGCCACCGCCCGGAACCTGATCGGCGAAATCGTACGCCGCGTCGAGTGTTCGGGCTTCACGGTGGAGCAAATCACCAAAACCCGGTTGGGGATGGAACAAGCCCGCCGCTTTTATGCAGTCCATGAGGGGAAGCCGTTTTTCGCGGGTTTGTGCAGTTATATGTGCTCCGGCCCGATTGTGCCGATGGTGCTGGCGAAAGAAAATGCCGTCTCCGATCTGCGCGCGCTGATCGGGGCGACCGATCCCCGCCGGGCGGCCTGCGGCACACTGCGCTATGACATCGGCGAGGACAACCAGCGGAATTCGGTCCATGCCTCCGATGCACCGGAATCGGCGGAGATAGAAATCGCATTTTTCTTCGGCCGGGAACAACATGCCGCGCCGAGTCATTAAACGACCTGATCGGTTTTGATGAAACTGGAAGTCCCTTTCGGCAATCGGTGCGAGACGGTGGTCTTTCCGTCCGGAGTCCGGCCGGATAGAATCGGCCGCACCGCGGGCAATTGTATCGATGAAATCGGCGCCATGTCGGTGGCCATTAAACGCCCGTTGGGTTGCCCCGTTTTGCCGGAGTTTTTGCGGGACGCGGATGAATTGTTGGTGGTGGTCAATGACGGCACGCGGGCCACACCGACGGGACTGGTTCTTGAAACCATCTGCGCCCTGGTGCCGGCCCTGCCCCGCGTGAAAATTATCGTCGCCACCGGCTTGCATCGGGCGCCGACTGAGGACGAGTACCGGCACATCCTCGGCCGCATGTACGACCGCTTCCGCCCGGTTACATTTGCCCACGACGGCAACACGCTGGAAAAGCTGCAGTGGGTGAAAAACGGTAAGGGCCAGACCCTGATTAATCCGACCCTGGCCGAAGCCGGACATATCCTGGTGATCAACTCGGTGGAGCCGCATTTTTTTGCCGGATTCACCGGGGGGCGCAAGTCGTTTCTGCCCGGACTGGCGGGGTATCCGAGTGTGGAAACCTCCCACGCCGGCGCGGTATCGGAAGCGGCTGCGCCGCTGAAGGTCGAGGGCAATCCGGTCCGCGAATTTATCACTGCCGGGACGGAATTTCTGGATCCGTCGAAGATCTTCGCCATTCAGCTTGTGCTGGATCGATTTGACAAAATCGTCATGGCCGCGGCAGGTAATATCGATCAAGCGTTTACAGCCGCTTGCGCGGAAGCAGCAAAATTTTATACTATGCCGGTCAGTCGGCGGTACGATATTGTCCTGGCGCAGGTTAGGCCGCCGCTGGATCTCAACCTGTACCAGACGGAAAAGGCATGGGAGCAGGCCAAATATGCCTTAAAACGCGGGGGTATTCTGATTTGCGTCTCGGCCTGCACGCAGGGTATCGGTTCGACGTTTTATAAAAATCTGGGTGAGAAATATCCGGACCATACAGGGTGGCTGGGATTGGCCGATCGGCCGTACGAAATGGGACTGCACAAGCTGGTCCGGACCGCCAGGATGTGGGGACGCGGGGAATTGTGGCTGGTTTCGGAAATCGATGCCCCGTCCGCCCGCACCTTCCGGTACACGCCAAAGCCATCGGTACAGGCAGCCATAGACGATGCCTTCAGGATCAAGGGACATGAGGCCTCGGTACTGATTATCGACGATGCCGCCCTGACCGTTCCGATTTTCGCAGAGCAAGGGAATTTCACATAATCATTCGGAGGGACTGTAGCATGCGTAACAAAATTACTGTAGTCGGCGCCGGACATGTCGGCGAGACGACCGCCAGTTTTCTGGCCGAAGCCAACATGGGCAACATCGTCCTGATCGACGTGGTCCCGGATATGCCGCAGGGCAAAGGGCTGGACCAGTCACAGGCCGGCCCCGTGCGCGGGTATGACGTATTTGTGCAAGGTACCAACAACTATGCCGACACCAAAAATTCCGACCTGGTGATTATCACCGCGGGGATGGCCCGCAAGCCGGGGATGTCCCGCGAGGACTTGTTCACCTCCAACCAGAAGATCATGGACGCGGTGCTGGACGGCATCCTGCCCCACAACCCAAACACCAAGCTGCTGGTCGTGACCAATCCACTGGATATCATGACCTACCACGCCTTCAAGCGTTCCGGCTTCCCGGCCAACCGCGTGTTCGGCCAGGCCGGCATTCTGGATTCGACCCGTTTCCGCTGTTTCATCGCGATGGAACTGGGGGTGTCGATGCGCGACGTGCAGGCGATGGTGCTGGGCGGCCACGGCGATACGATGGTGCCTCTCCCCGCCTATACGACGGTCGCCGGTATCCCGGTTACCGAGCTGATCAAGAAAGATCGGCTGGATCAAATCGTCGACCGCACGCGCAACGGCGGCGGCGAAATCGTCAAGCTGCTCAAGACCGGCTCGGCCTACTGGGCCCCGGCGGCGGCCACGGTGGAGATGGCCGATGCGGTCCTGAACGACTGCAAGCGTGTCCTCCCCTGTTCGGCGTACATCAAGGGCCAGTATGGCATCGACGATATTTATATCGGTGTGCCGATCACCCTTGGCGCCAACGGCGTGGAAAAAATCTGGGAACTGAAGCTTTCCGCCGCCGACCTTAAGCTGCTGCAGGACTCAGCGGCCACCTACAAGGAACATTTAAAAATTCTGGGTTACAAGTAAAACCCGAGTGGCGATATCCGGTGAGGATGCAGCACAAAGCTGCATCCCCACTTTTTCCGATCCGGCGAGGACAAACAACTCATGCAATGATTAGGAAAACAGTCGCGCGAATACACATACGACAAAGAACAGGGCAATATACCATACATCAGATTTTTCCGCGACGTGCCATTCCATGATCATACATCAGCCAAATCATTCATCTGCAAAATAAAAAAATCCAACATACACTGGAGGGCAGCATGGCAGCGAAATTTAAAAAGATCACCCCGCCGAAAGACGGGATCCCGATCACCATTGCCGGCAACAAGCTGAAAGTCCCCAATAATCCAATTATCCCGGTCATCGAAGGTGACGGCATCGGGCGGGACATCATGAAAGCCACCCGCCGCGTCATCGATGCCGCCGTGGAAAAAAGTTACAGCGGCAAGAAGAAGATCGCCTGGTGTGATATCTACGCCGGAGAAGCGGCAATGCCGGTGTATGGTGAAGTGCTGCCCGCCGAGACAATCAAAGCCATCAAAGAATATCTGGTGGCCCTGAAAGGCCCGCTGACCACGCCGATCGGCGGCGGATTTCGCAGTCTGAATGTGACCCTGCGCCAGGTGATGGACCTGTATGCGTGCGTCCGACCGGTCCGCTATTTCCCGGGTGTCCCGGCGCCGGTGACCCATCCGGAAAAAATGAATGTGATCATTTTCCGTGAAAACACCGAGGACGTCTATGCCGGCATTGAATGGCGCAAAGGCACCAAAGAAGCCAAACAGCTCATCAAATACATCAAGGATGAATTCGGGATCAAGATCCGCACGGACTCGGGCATCGGCATCAAGCCGATATCCGTCACCGGGACACAGCGGCTGGTCCGCAAGGCCATCACCTATGCCATCACCCACAATCGGCCGTCGGTCACCATCGTGCACAAAGGCAACATCATGAAATACACGGAGGGCGCTTTCCGCGACTGGGGCTACGAGCTGGCGAAAAAGGAATTCGGGGACAAGACCATCACCGAGGACGAACTCTGGTCGAAACACAACGGCAAGGCCCCCAAGGGCAAAGTGATTATCAAAGACCGGATTGCCGATTCGATGCTGCAGCAGATCCTGACCCGCACCGACGAGTACGATGTCATCGCCACGCCGAACCTCAACGGCGATTACCTGTCGGACGCCTGCGCGGCGCAGGTCGGCGGGCTGGGGATGGCCCCCGGCGCGAACATGGGCGATTTTATCGGGCTGTTTGAGGCCACCCACGGGACGGCACCGAAATACGCCGACAAGGACATGGTTAACCCCGGGTCACTGATTCTCTCGGCAGTGATGATGCTGGAGTACCTGGGCTGGAAAGAAGCCGCCATTATGGTCGAGAAGGCCATCGAAAAGACCATCATCAACAAAACCGTAACTTATGATCTGGAACGGCAGATGCAGGGCGCCACAAAGGTCTCGACCTCGGAATACGGCAGCTGGATCATCAAGAATATGATTTGAACCGCAGAATAACACAAAGTCCGGCTTGAATGTTCTGGCGCCGATACGTATGATATGAGGGAAAATATCAAGCCGGCGGGATGCGCCGAACGGCGGCACCCGGGCTCGAACTGAAGGTGACACAGGTGAGCAGATGATTTCGACATCACAATTTCGCAAGGGGCTGAAACTGAAAGTGGACGGTGAGTTGTGGGTCATCGTCGATTTTCAGAACGCCCGCACCGCCCAGCGGCGGGCCAAATACACCACCAGACTGAAAAACATCAAAACCGGTGCGGTCGTCGAGAAAATGTTTGCCTCGGGGGAAACCTTCGAGCAGCCGGATTTTGAAGAACGCAGGATGCAGTATATGTACACCGACGGTGAACACTGGCACTTCATGGACTCGGCGACCTATGACCAGTTTCGCCTGAACCGGGACCAGCTCGGTGGCGTCGAGGACTTCCTGATGGAAAACGAGGAATACAAAATCCTCTTTTTCGAGGGCGAACCGCTGGATGTGGATATGCCTACCTCGGTCGTACTGGAGGTCATCGAGGCCGAACCGGCAGCCAAGGGCGACACGGTCTCCAACCTGACCAAGGGCGCCAAAGTGGCCACCGGCCTGGAAATCAAGGTCCCGGCGTTTATCAAAGTCGGTGACAGGGTCAAGATCGATACGCGCACCAAGGAGTATCTCGAACGGGTCTAGCATTAGGCACGTGACAATTATCAACACACACGGCCCCGCCGAAAAAATTGCCGGGGCCGTTTTTTTTGTGCTTGGACGAGCGCGCAAAAAAACCTTGTTTCCCGCATGAAAAAAATCACGCGCAAAAACACTCCCTTTCCCCCGGGACCGGCGGCCACCGGCGAGTTGTTTGCCCCGGAAACGGCAGCCGATACGGAAACGGCAAAAATCGCTGCGCCCGCCGGCCGAATCGGCACCGATGAATCCGGCAAAGGCGATTATTTCGGCCCGTTGGTGGTGGCGGCAGTCTGGGCCAATTCAATGATCGAAGACAAACTCCTCGGCTGGGGTGTCCGCGACTCCAAAAAACTCACCGACAAACGCGTAGTGGACCTGGCCGCGCAAATTATGGTGGAAATCCCACACGCCGTGGTGATTATCGGACCGGAGAAGTACAACGAGTTGTATGCCAAGATCCGCAATCTGAACCGGCTGCTGGCCTGGGCGCACGCGCGGGCGATTGAAAACCTGCTGGAGGACGTCGCCTGTGACATGGTGATCGCCGACAAATTCGGCGACGAAAAATACATAAAAGACGCGCTGTTGCAAAAAGGCCGTGAGGTCACCCTGATCCAGCAGGTCCGTGCCGAATCCGACGCCGCGGTGGCGGCCGCGTCAGTTGTCGCCCGCGCCAATTTTTTAGAGCGGCTGGCCGTGTTGTCCAGGGCGGTCGGCGTGGAATTGCGCAAAGGCGCGTCGGATCTGGTCGATCAGGCAGGTGTGCAGGTTCTGCGGGCGGGTGGCGAGGACAAGCTGCGCGGAGTTGCCAAATGGCACTTCAAAAATACGCAAAAGATCCTGCACTTGAACAAGCCCTGATCAAGCTCGCGGGCGACCACCGTTCCGGGGCCACCGCTGTGGCCCGCGCCGTGCTTCGGCTGGTCGAGAAAACCGTGGGAACAGCGGCAGAGCAGTCGGCCACGGAGCGGCAACAGCTCGTTGCCGCCATCTTCGCCCGCGTCATCGCCGCGCACCCGCAAATGGGGATCCTCTACTATCTTAACGAGATGTTCGGCAACCTCAGCACGCTCGATCCCTCGACGGTCAGAAAACTCATCCGCGAAACAGTCTCCGGCATCAGGGAACAACAGTGTAATAATGCACTGGCCTTCGCCGCGCAGATTTCTCGCGGCGCGCGAATTATCACGGTATCGTCTTCCAGTGCCGTCGCCTGGGCGTTAATCCAGGCAGCGCCGAAAAAAATACAGGTCATCATCGCCGAATCCCGCCCCAAGAACGAAGGGCGGGCGCTGGCGCGGAAATTGCACGATCAGGGACTGGCCGCAACACTCATCGTAGATGCCGCCCTGGGCCTGCTTGTCTCGGAATGTGATGTGGTGCTGGTGGGAGCCGATGCGGTAACGCCGGAATATTTCGTCAACAAAATCGGCACACTGGCGTTATGCCGGCTGGCCCGGGACAACGACACGCCCGTATTCGTGCTGAGCGACACCTACCGTCTGCTGAAAACAGACACCCTTCCCCGCCGGCAGGTCAATCATCCGGCGCGTGAAGTTGTTGCCGGCGCGCAACCGTACGCCGTCGATAACCGTTACTTTGATTTTATTCCGTTGAAACTGGCAGTCCGAATTATCTGCAACGGCAGGATACTGACCCCCGGCAGACTATTCTAAATCATACCGCGCATTAAATTCGGCGGCAAGGGAAAGCAACGATTCCCGTGTATTCAGCGCAGGATCATCCAGGACCTGTTCCATCAGGTAATGGAGGATAGCGCCCAGCCGGGGGCCGGGCTGCAAATTGAGTTGGGCCATCAAAATGGCGCCGTCAACGGCCAGATCACTCAACCCGAACGGAGGTTTGCGTGCTAATTCATCGCGGATGCGCTGTTCCAGTTCATCGACATCCTCTGTCTTTCCACCCATACCCTGTGCAATGACATCCGCCCGCCGGAGGTTGAGCAAATCAAGAACCAGGTCCTGCCCCATGCGGCGAATCAGCCGGCGCATACCCTTGTCGGTTACCTCGGTGGTGAACATATGCCGGTCGACCAGCGCGACCACCCGGTCGATAAAATCGTTGGAGTACCGCAAACGTTTCAGGATTATTTTGGCCGTCCGCGCGCCTTTTTTCTCATGCCCATAAAACGTGGCCTTGTCGCCCTCGACCTGTTTGGCCTGGGGTTTGTTGATATCATGCAATAACGCCGCCCATTTCAAGTGCAGCGCACCGGGAGCTTCATCCACTGCACGCAGTGAATGTTCAAAAACATCGTAGGCATGGTATCCCCCGGGTTGATCGACCCCGGCGCAGAGGTCCAATTCCGGCAGGATCAATTTCAGCATCCCGACGGTATGCAGCAATCTCAAACCGACCGAGGGCTGCCGTGCTTTCAGCAGCAGTTTGTTCAGTTCCTCGGCAATCCGTTCGGCCGATACAGTTTCAATCAAGGCCGCGTGTTTGGCAATCGCCGCCAGTGTTTTCTCTTCGATGACAAATTCAAAGCGCGCGGCGAACTGCACGGCGCGCAACATCCGAAGAGGGTCTTCCAGAAACGCCTGTTCGCTGATAAACCTGATCCGCTGAGCAGCCAGATCGTCCCGGCCGCCGGCAGGATCGACGATTTCGCCGGTGACCACATTCCGGGCCAGGGCGTTGATGGTAAAATCCCGCCGCAGGAGGTCGTCCTCAACCGGGCAGGTATGGTCAAAATCGACGGCGAAATCTGTATGCCCGACCCCGGTGGAATGTTCTTTGCGCGGCAGGGCGATATCATAAGTCACCGGCGCAGCATCCGCAGGATACGGCGGCGTGAATTTGACCACACCAAATGATTTGCCCACCAAATCCACACGGCCATCTTTTTTCAACCCGGCAATCAGTTCCTCGAGGGGAATACCCGTGACCAGGTAATCGAAGTCTTTGCTTGGCTGAGCAATGCCGAGCAAGCGGTCCCGGACCTGGCCGCCGACCTCATAGACCTGCCCCCGCTCGCATAATTGTGTCAGCCAGTCGGGGCGAGTGTGGGGATTTGTTTTCATCGGCGCAAAAATACGAAAAACGGCTGACGCGACAAGCAATTATCTGCCGGAAGGTGGGCAAGCCGGCATTACAAAACCCACCGCCCCTGCCCCGATGGAGGTTGTTAATCGGGCACGATCCGTGTGCCGGTTTTGCCGGCGATGGCTCCGGCGGCCTTATCGATCGAGGAAATCAGGACCTGCCGTCCCCCGCCCTCAATAAAATTGATCGCCGCTTCGATTTTCGGGCCCATCGAGCCCGCCGGAAAATGCCCCTGCGCCAGATAGTCCCGGGCGATGGAAACGGTTACTGTATCCAGAGACTGTTGTTCGGGTTTGCCGTAGTGCAGCGCAACGCGCTCGACATCGGTCAGGATGACCAGGAGCGAGGCGCCGATTTCCCGGGCGAGAACCGCCGAGGCGCGGTCTTTGTCGATCACCGCGTCCATTCCCTCATATGTGCCGTCGTCCTCGATATACACCGGGATACCGCCCCCGCCCGCCGCGATAACGATGTGCCCCTGATGGACCAGGGCTTTGATTGACTCCGCCTCGACGATTGACAACGGTTTCGGGGAGGGTACCACACGCCGCCAGCCCCGGTCGCCGTCGGGCTTGACCACCCAGTCGCGGTCGGTCCGGAATTTCAGTGCCTCTTCTTTGGTATAGAACTGCCCAATGAACTTGGTGGGATTATTGACCGAGGGATCGTCGCGGCCGACGATGACCTGGGTAACGATGGTCAGCACCCGGCGGCGGATCTTTTCCCGATGCAGGCGGTTTTGCAGCGATTGTTCGATCATGTACCCCATGCCGCCTTCGGTATCGGCCACACAGATCCCCAACGGCAGGATCGGGGCTTTGCCGCGCGCGAGTTCCACGCGGAAGATGGCATTGCCCACCTGCGGTCCGTTGCCGTGCGCTATTGCCAGATGGTAGCCGTCTTTCACCAGCGGGATAATGGCCGACAATGATTCCCGGGTATGGCTGAACTGGTTGGCGATGGTATCGGCCACGCCTTTGCGGGTGATGGCGTTGCCACCCAACGCCACCACCGCTATTTTATCGCTGTTCATTCCGGTCACTTCTTGCCTTTTTTGCCGATGCGGGCCAAAACGTCGGTCAGATCGGGCTTGCCGATTTCCTGCAACTCGTAGGTCACGCGGACCGACGGTTTTTTGATTTTGAGAATGCGCCGTAAATCGATGGGGGTGCCGATGACGACGGCATCGCACGGCACGGCATTGATCGTGGCTTCAAGGTCGGCCACCTGCTGATCGCCGTACCCCATGGCCGGGAGCAATCCTGCAATGTGCGAGTATTTTTCGAACGTAGCGGCAATCGTGCCTTTGGCGTACGGTTTTGGGTCGACAATTTCGGCGGCGCCGAAATTCCTGGCGGCCACAATTCCCGCACCATAGAGCATCTCGCCATGGGTCAGGGTGGGACCGTCCTCGATCACCAGCACGCGCTTGCCCTGGATGATGGACGGGTCTTCCACGGTTATCGGCGAGGCCGCCTCAATGACGAGCGCTCCGGGATTATAGTCGGTAACATTTTGCCGAACTTCCAAGACACCGTCCGGTGGTGCGGTCATGACTTTGTTCAGGATTACGACATCGGCGAGACGCAGATTGGTTTCACCGGGGTAGTAACGCAGCTCATGGCCGGGACGGTGCGGGTCGGCCACCGTGATATACAAATCGGCCTGATAGAACGACGTGTCGTTGTTGCCGCCGTCCCACACGATTACATCCGCCTCTTTTTCGGCCGCGGCGAGGATCATGCCGTAATCGACGCCGGCATAGACGATATTGCCCGCCATGATATGCGGTTCGTATTCCTCGCGCTCTTCGATCGTGCACTTGTGCAGGTCCAGATCGGCCAATTCGCCGAACCGCTGGCAGGCCTGTTTGGCCAGATTGCCGTAGGGCATGGGATGGCGGATGGCCGCGACTTTCAACCCCCGGTTGCGCAGGATTTCGCAGACGCGCCGGGTGGTCTGGCTTTTCCCGCTACCCGTCCGCACCGCGCAGACGGCCACGACCGGCTTTTTGGACTTGAGCATGGTCTGTTTGGGACCCAGCAGAATAAAATCCGCGCCCATCTTCTGCACCCGCGAGGCCTGATGCATCACAAATTCGTGCTTTACGTCCGAGTAAGAAAATGCGACCAGGTCGACATCATGTTTAACAATCAGTTTTTCCAGTTCTTCTTCGGGCTTGATCGGGATACCCTTGGAGTACAGCTTCCCCGCGAGCACCGCGGGATATTTGCGCCCGGCAATGTCCGGGATCTGCGTGGCGGTAAATGCGACGACTTCATATGACCGGTTGTTGCGATAGACGCAATTGAAATTATGGAAATCGCGACCGGCCGCGCCCATGATTATCACTTTCTTCGGCATAGACAAGACTCCTCGGTTTGTTCGTCTTTTCAATTGACTCAGGCATGCGATGAGGTCTTGGCGCTAAATACAGGATGCCATCCAGATCAAATCAATCAGCCGTTCAGTCGGCCTCACATTGTTTGCAAAATCGATCATCGCCACAACCACTACTCCCGCCGGCCCGGACAGGACGGCGGGAGTCCTATCATATCTTAACCCTCAAGGCGACCGGAGGCAACCTCAAAGGTATATGCTCATTTACTGGTTGTCGATCTGGGCGCGTTGGATTGTGCCCGAAAAATCGATATACAGCGACTTCCATTCGGAAAACACATCGAGCGCGGCCACGCCGGCTTCCCGATGACCGTTACCCGTGACTTTGGTACCGCCGAATGGGAGGTGCACCTCCGCGCCGATGGTCGGCGCATTCACGTAAAAGATCCCGGTGTACACATCACGCATCGCGGCAAACGCCCGGTTGACATCCTGGGTATACACCGCCGCCGACAAACCATAGGCCACATCGTTGCAGACTTCAATGGCCCGTTTCATACCGTTGACCGGAATGACCGACACCACCGGGCCGAAGATTTCCTCCTGAGCGATGCGCATCTTGGGCGTAACATCGCCGAACACCGTCGGTTCATGGAAATACCCATACCGGTGCTGGCCCCTGGTCAGCGGTTTGCCACCGGCCAGCAGCCGGGCGCCATCTTCATTGCGGCCGATCTGGACATATTCCATAACTGTCTTCAACTGCGAGGCCGAAACTGACGGGCCCATCTCGACTTTTTCATCCAGTCCGTTGCCCACGCGCAGCGCTTTGACCCGCGGGAGAAAACGGTTGAGGAATTTCCGGTATACTTTTTTATCGATGATGATCCGCGAGGTAGCTGTACAGCGTTGACCGGTAGTACCGAACGCACCCCACAGGCAGCCATCCACCGCCAGGTCGAGCTTGGCATCATCAAGGATCATAATGGCGTTCTTGCCGCCCATTTCCAGGTGGCAATGGCGGAAATCGGGCGCGCAGGCCTCGGAGACACGGCGGCCGATATCGGTCGAACCGGTGAAGGAAATCACTCTGACATCCGGGTGGGTAATCAGCGGTTCGCCGACTTCCGAGCCCGTCCCGGTCACCAGGTTCAGCACACCCGGAGGTAACCCGCATTCTTCGCAGATTTTCACAAAATTGACCGCCGACCACGGCGTATACGTCGCCGGTTTAAGCACACAGGTGTTCCCCAGCACCAGCGCGGGCATAATTTTCCACGAGGCAATCGCCATCGGAAAATTCCATGGCGTAATCATGCCGCATACACCAAGGGGCTGCCGGACCGACATCATGAATTTGTTCTGCAATTCCGAAGGAGTAGTCTGTCCGAATTGCCGCCGCCCCTCGCCGGCCATGTAGTAAGTCATATCGATGACTTCCTGCACATCCCCGCGAGTTTCGGCGATAATTTTGCCCATTTCCTGGGTCATTTGCCGGGCAAAAAGCTCCTTGTCGGCCACCATTCTGTCGGCGATGCGGAATAATATCTCGGCCCGTTTAGGCGCCGGGACCAGCCGCCAGGTCTTGAAGGCCCGTTTGGCGGCCGCCACGGCCGCATCGACGTCGGATTTGTCTGATTTCTGGAAACGGCCCAGATTGATGCGCGTATCTGCCGGATTGATATTATCGAAGGTCCGATGTGTATGGGACACAACCCACTTGCCATCGATAAAATTTTTATGGGTCTGAACTCTGGCCATGTGTTTTCCTCGCTTACTTTTTTAGTTGCGGACTCCCACCCTTGATTTTTTAAGGACTCTAAATGTAGACCAGTATACGTTTTAAGTAAAGAGGTTTGTGTCAAAATCGGGATAATTTCTGCCGGTCACAAGCCGTAACCGCGGCGTACCCGGGGCCGCGCGTCATGGCTTATACTCGGTGCTGGAGCCAGTTCCGCCGCACAAAGTGATAATGAAACATGCCGGCCCCGAGCATGGCCGAAACGGTGAACGACCACCAAACGCCCACCGGTCCGAAATCCAGGATTCGAGTCAGCAAGTATACACCGGGGACCTGGATGACCCACATATACGTGATCCCGACGCCCATCAGCGGCACGGTATCCCCCGCGCCGGTAAAAACGCCTTCGTAGATGATATACACGCCGATAAACGGCAGACTCATCGCCATGGTCCGGTAGAAAACAATCCCCAACTCCACTTCCGGCCCTGTCGAGAAGAAAACCCCGATCAGGGTCCGTGCAAAAATAAAGGTCAATGCGCCAAACAGAGCCATGACCCCCAAGCCCAGCGTGAGACCCTTTTTGGCAGTTTCCCAGGCCCGGTCGAGTTTCCCGGCCCCAATATTCTGGCCAATCAGCGCGCCTAAACCCAGTTCCAACCCCACGCAAAACGTTATTCCTAGATGCAGAAATTGCATCCCGGCACCATAAACCGCCACGGCCGATGAGCCAAATACCGCCAGCATCGGCATGATTACCGAACGTCCCAAGGAGTCGGAAATAGAGGTGATCCCGGCGGGAATGCCGATTTTCATCATCTGCCACATAGTACGCAGATGCATGCGAGCCTGGGGCCGCAGATGAAACGAGACATTACACCGTCCGGAGTAAAACAGGACTACGCCGAACACGAAGGTCAACGTATACGAAATCACCGAAGCGACGGCCGCACCGGCCACACCCAGTTCGGGAATAATCCACCAGCCGAAAATAAACAACGGATCGAGCGCCATATTCAACCCCGCCGACCCGATCATGACCGCCATCGCGGCATTGGGATGGCCAATCCCGCGCAGGGCGGTATAAATGGTCCAGCAGGAAAAATTGGCCCCTAACCCAATAAATAGGATCCGGCCGTAGGGAATGCACATTTGCGCGACCTCACCCCGCGCCCCCAGCAGGTGGATGATTTGCGGCGTGGCAATATATCCGGCAGTGCCGAAAATCAGCGCCAGGATCCATTTAAGCAGGATGGCCTCTTTGATGGCCACTTCGGTGCGGGGCAGATCTTTTTCGCCATAACGGCGGGAAATGATCGAGACCGAGCCGGTCCCCGCAATCATATTCACCGAAGAGATGACCCAGTAATACGCCCCGAAGAAAGTTATCGCGGCGACCGCTTCCGCCCCCAGCCGTGAAACCCAGAACATATCGGCGATATGATACAGATTCCCCGACATAAACCCGATTGCTGAAGGGAACCCCATACGCATAATCCCGCCGAGGACATTGCCTTCGGTGAAATCTCGGGCTGGTATTCGGGATTTGTCGGCCATAACCTGTTTGCAAACAACAGCAAATATACATGAGTCCGCCCGCAGGGGAATATGGAATTATCGGCGGTCGGAAGATTTTTGACGGGGACGAAGGAGAAAATTATCGGTCCAACGGGACGACGAGGCCGTCCTCGGCGGGCAACACTTCCCCGGAGAATCCGCCGGTCACCTCGCCGCCGGTGTCAAACCCCGGACAAATATGCAGCAGGACCAGCCGTCGAATCCGCCAGCTTTCAGCGCGGGCGTATAATTCCGGCAGGCGTATATGCGTGGATTCAACGAACAACGAGCGGCAACCGGCACAAAACTCCAAATCGTCCAACGACCCGATATCCCCGGAATAGGCAAAACGCAGCGTTCGATAAACCATCTCGAACGAATAGCTCTCCCCCGTGTTTTCCACGCCGGCTGCCCACGGTTGTCCGCGGTGAGCGGTCAGATGGGTATTCAGATGAGGTATAATCGATGCGCCGTTGCAGGGGATTGATTGATTATCCTTCAACCCGATAAACCGGACGGGAAAGCCGAAACGCTCCACAAACAGGTATTGCAACGCCAGGGCCGATCGAACGCCTGCCACCGCTTCGGCAGGGAGGTACACCGCCAACTCCCGCAGCCGCCGGGCCAAGTACAATTGTTGCAGGAAAAACGACAATCCACAGATGTGATCCGGATGGGTATGCGAAACAATGATGGTGTCGACTTCCTCATAACGTTTGCCCGAGCGCAGGAATGAGCCGGTGACGCCATCGCCGCAGTCGAAGAGAATCGATGTCTCCGGTGTTTCCAGCAAATGGCCGGAGGACGCCCGATCAGGCGCGGCCTCTCCCCCGCCGGAACCGAGGATTGTCCAGGTCGCCGTGCGCGACATCGAATTCAACCTTCAATAATGTCCGACAATATCTGCGCCGCCCGGACCATTTCATCTGCGGTAACATCCAAATGGGCCACCGCGCGCAAGCGCGTGGCGCCGAACGGCACCATCAAGATACCCGCCTCGCGCAGGGCGATCAGGACATCACCAACTTGTTTGCCGGTACCGGCAAGGTCCATCACAATGATATTCGTCGGGGGCGGATCAGGCACGAGGCGCAGGCCGTCAATGTGACGGACACAGTCGGCAAAGGCGCGCGCCTTGAGATGATCATCGGCAAGCCGTGGCAAATGATGTTCCAGGGCATACAATCCGGCGGCCGCCAGGATGCCGACCTGCCGCATCCCACCACCGAACATTTTGCGCGTGCGCCGGGCCCGCCTGATAAATTCCCGCGTACCGACAATCAACGAACCAATCGGTGCGCCGAGGCCTTTGGACAGGCAACACATCAATGAATCAGCGACCGCGGCATATTCGGCCAGGGACGCGCCGCTTGTCGCGACGGCGTTCCAAATCCTCGCACCGTCAAGATGCACGACCAGACCACGCCGATGCGCCACCTCTGCCACCTCGCGCATCTGCTCCAGCGGGACAACGACACCGCCGCCCCGATTGTGCGTATTTTCCAGGCAGACGATTCTGGTTTGCGGACAATGGATGTCATCCACGCGGATGGCTTCCGCAACTCGTGCGGCGGACATGACCGCGTTCGGACATTCAATCATCTGCAACTGCAATCCCGAAAATGCGGCGGCGGTCCCCACTTCATAGCAGGCGATGTGTGATTCATAATCGAGGATTACCTCATTACCTGGTGCCCCCCAGGTATGCAGACAAACCTGATTGCCCATGGTGCCCGAGGGCACAAATAACGCGGCTTCCTTGCCGAACAACTCGGCGACGCGGGTTTCGAGTTTTTGGACCGTCGGATCGCCTTCGAACACATCATCACCGACAAGCGCCTCGGCCATCGCCCGGCGCATGCCGGGTGTCGGCCGGGTCACTGTATCGGAACGGATATCGATCATGGTCCCACTCCTGTTTGTCACATGAACACTCCCGGCAGGTAGTGCAAAAAAGTTCCGGTTACCAGCGGCACCGACACATTGTCGTCAATCAACCCGGAGGTGGCCTCGACCACCGTCGCCAAACATGCTGCAGCCAGTCCCCAGCCCAACGGCACGCCCGGGACGATAAAGGCCCATACCGCCGCACATACTAAAAACGCGATCGAACCCTCATACGATTTATGTCCAAAACGGTGCCGGCCCCAGCGCCGTCCCACCAGCGCCGCGGCCGTATCTCCAAGAATGATAAATCCCATCCCGGCGGCGGCAGCGGGCACATCAAACGCAATCCGGCAGAATAACCCCGCGAACAAAATGTAGGTGGCGCCCGTGAAATCACGCTCTTCCTGCGGCCGCAGCATCGGCCCAAACAGGCGCCCGGTCCATGAATATGCCCGCAAGCGACAAAGCCGGATCACATCCAGCGTCAGCGAAACAAGCCAGGCGACAAGCAGCAAACCCACCACCCACCAAAAGGAGGCCAGATAATACCCAAGCGGGATGACCAGCGCGAACAGATGAATCGCCTTGCGTTTCACCTCACCGGCGTACGAAAGCTGGGAGCTGACCGCGGGGGCGTTCATGGGCCGGGCCGGGCTCCGGGTTGATTCTGCGCAGCCGAATCGGCGGGGCTTGCCTCCGGCAAAGGAACAGCCGCGAGGGCTTCCGTGTCGATCTTGATTTCATGCCGCCCGAGCAATTGTTCGCGCCAGGCCTGGAACGCTTCAATCTTATGCCGCCGATTGAGCCGGGAACGGATATCCGTCCGGGCTTTTTCCAGGGGTGTCCCGGGTTTGAACTCCACTACGCGGATAAGATGATATCCCCATTCAGTCTGGACGGGCGCGGAGATTGCGCCTTCTTCGGTACTCATCGCCGTAGAAAAAAACTGCGACGGCAGGTCGTCGGCAGCAATGAATCCCAAATCATAAGTGACTTCGGCCATTTCCGGGTCGCCCTGATAATACTCAAGCGCGACCTGGACGAAATCCGCCCCGGCGTCGATCCGCCGCTTCACCACCCACGCCGTATCGAGGTTGTCCAGGACAATATGCTGCACGTGTACGGGGCGTTCGGGGAGGAATTCGGCCAAATGTTCACGGTAATACTGCGCGATTTCTTCCTCGCTGGGTGTGTAGCGATCATCCGCGGCAGCAAGAATTCTACTCCGGCCTGTTTCGGTGAGATAATCCTGTTTGGCCTTCTGCAGCTCCGGACGATCGAGATAACCCAGATCGCGCATGGCCTTGAAAATCGAAAGCAGTTCATGCAACGATTCCAGCAGACGCCGCCTGTCGTTCCGGGAAAAATTTCGGGAGCCGTCCTCAGTCGTGAAAAAATGACTCTGTGTTCGGAATTCGCAGCCGAACGTCGTATCGGCATGATTGGAAACAGCCATCGGCAGACCATCGGGCAGATCGTCAATGGGAAGATCCAGCGTAGTGTCAATTATGACCAGCTCTCCGGCGGCCACCACACTGTCTCGAAAATGACGGGTCCATGCATTCATCCGCTGGTTGCCGATATATTTGCCGACTTCCGTTTTCATCGCGGCATCCGGTTCAATAACTGTGCCGGAATTGCGCCGGCCAATGATCCGTACAATATACAATGCACCATTGACCTCGAATGGCGGCATAGTGATCCCGACCGGAAAGGATGCCAGCGAATCCAGCCAGCTATCGGCAGCCGTCGAATCAACGGTCTGCCACCCCAGCTGGCCGCCGTTTCCCCGCGAGCGGGCATCATTTGAATACCGCCGGGCCAGCGCATCCCAATCCTCTCCCCGCTTCAGCCGGCGATACAAATCGGCACTCAGGTCCTCCGCCGTCCAACCGTCATACTCCTCCGGCGGTTTTTTGCCGCCCTGGTCAACCAGCTCCAG
The DNA here is from genome assembly GCA_020051695.1 of Candidatus Zixiibacteriota bacterium. Lineage (GTDB taxonomy): Bacteria > Zixibacteria > MSB-5A5 > WJJR01 > JAJRUJ01 > JAGVQM01. Next base: position 60,516 of record JAGVQM010000036.1, read on the forward strand.
ATTGATCATGATCTGTTGCGGGTTGATCATCAGCCCCCGGACGGTGAATTGTTCGGGGTGTTCCTTCCAGTATGTCCGAACGTCGTTTTCCGTCACTGCCAGCCGCGGAGCAACGACTTCGTCGATGTACAGATTCGCGGCCAGCTGCATCAGGTTCTGCCGCAAAACCGTCCGAACCGTATAATCGTTGGAAAAATCCATTTGTTCGGCTTCCAGCCGAACGGCCAGATCGGTCAACAATGTATCCAGGGCTTGTTGTTTGTAATAGTCGTTCTCCAATGCGGAAGCCGGTGCAAGTTTTTGGCGGCGCATCTCCTGTTGCAACTGCGCGACGGTAATCGGTCGATTATCGACCCGCGCCACGATCAGTTCGGATTCTGTTTGTTCGGCTGCCGCGTGGGGCGGGGCCCCACTGCCGAAAACCGACGCCAACAACATTGCGGACGCTGCCACAATCAGTAGCATATTAAACGCGGGCCTTTGCTGCATATTCTCTCCGTATCCCTCTTCTTCGATATATCAAGGTATGAAACGCCGGTCAGGAAGGCAACTTGCAGAAAGCAGGTTATGCCGATCAATCTTGCAGCAAACATCAGTCAGAATACGGCAAGTTGTTCCTCGCGTTGATGTTAGAAGCGATAGCCCAGTGACACTCGATACGAGTTGTCCAATTTTTCATGATCCAGAAAGGCCAAATCGAGATCCCAACGCCATAATCGAACACCAGCGCCCGCCGTGAAATGGCCGACGTCCGAACCAAATCGGCCAAAGAATAAGTTGCGATACCCCGCTTCCAACCCCAGATGAAAATCGGCCGACACCGATCCGGCGTACACCTGGCTCCCTCCGCGCCTGTTCTCAAAAAAAGTCTCCGCTTCGGCAGCACAAGTAAAGATCCAGGCCCGGTATGGGTAATCCAGTTGCCCGCCCCAGGTCAGGTGCGGCATGATTGTCTCAGTGGTCCCGGTATTGTATGACAAATACGTCCCGGTAAAATCAGCGGCTTTGACTCCCACCGAAACCATGCTGGTCGGCTGCCAGCGAACCGCTGCATCCAGTCCCAGACCGTAAGCGCTTTCGGAAACGATATTTCGATAGATGAATTTGCCGGTGATTCCCCAGGACCATGATGCCCCGGCGCGGCGCGCCAGACTCACTCCGGCCAGATAGTCGGCGTGATCGCGTGTTTCTAGGACATAAGGCCGATTGGTCAGTGAATCCAGCGCAGTCACGGCCACGCCGCCGCCGCCGAGATAATACAACATTACACCCAGGGCAAAGCGGGAACCTTCACGTCCCGGCCAGGCATAGGCGACAACATCATGGTTGATCAATGAACCGAACGTTTCGGCGTGCATGGCAATCAGGTGTGAGGATGTTATCCCGGCCAGTGCGGCGGGATTCCAGAAATTCGAAGCGGCATCACCGGGTGCCGCAACATAAGCCCCCCCACGGCCCAGCGCGCGCGCGCCAAGGCCCAGGGAGAACGGCTCGCCGGCGTACCTGGTCGCCAGCGCACTGCCGCCGAAGCAATGCGCCATGAAGATCACTGCGCCCGCAAGAAGCAGAACCCGCCGTATCCGGTTCAACATTCGACTCCCGTCCCCCACCGTTATACACTGCTGCGGCAATATAATGCTCTCATTTCGTCAGGCCAGCAAAATGCGGAGCTTGGAGAATGCAGCAGATCGAAAACTCGAATGACCGGGACCGGGACCGGGACAACTCCCGATCATCCGGCAAGGCTATTGATCCTGGACGGCCGCGTCGCCCTTTTCGGCCAGCAACAACTCGATGGCCGCCTCATAGATCTGACGTGGGCGAAATCCGGAATGCCGTTCAATAATTTCGCCCTTTTGATTAATCAGGAAGCTGACCGGTATGCCCTGAAAATTACCATATTTGGCGACAACATCCGCATCACCGATGAGAATGGGATAGGGAATCTTGAACGAATCGGCGAATTTTTCGATGACCGCGGCGCCGCCTTCGTCAAGGGCGATGCCGACGACAATGACGTTTTTGTCTTTATATTGTTCATATACTTTGATCAGGTGAGGGATCGCCATCCGGCACGGCGGGCACCAGGTAGCCCAGAAATCTAGCAGGACAATCTCACCCCGATGATCGGAGAGCCGGAATGTGCCGCCTTCCAGGCGCGGGAGTTCAAAATCCGCGGCCAGGACCGTTTCGACTTCCGTGATCGGCGGTGGAGTGTTGCGCTGGTCCCCGGCGCCCTGGGCGGTCTGCGAACCACCGTCACTGCCGCCGCTACAACCACCACCAAACGATAACAGAATCGCCAATATGCCATAACCAAGCACTTTACTTTTCGATATCATCTGTAAACCTCCCGAGAACACATAAAAAAGCTACCGCTGCTCAATTTATCCGAGAGGGGGGCAGGGAAACTCGGACAAAGTGCGGAAAACAACGGTAGCCCTATTTTCTTCCCTTTTCGTTCCACTGGAATTTTATCTGAAATCGCGGAAAAGTCAACTTTTTTTTAGCGCCAGGGCCAATTTACATGAAAATTTTTCGAACACCGCACAACCCCAAACTGCGCGCGGAATAATAAAAACACGGTAGATTACGGCATCACAACTGCCGCCAAATCAAGTTAAATCGTTGCACATTATGGCTTTACTTGGCCACCGCCGTTTTTTCGTGTTTCCAGAAAATTGGCAAAGCTAACTCGTTCGTAGTGGTTGTCGCCGACATATTCGGCAATACTTAAAAATTCAGCAGCGGCTTTATAACCGGGGACGTTAAATAGGGCTTTCCCCTGTGGAGTAAGGAAAAAGTACGCGGGATAACCCCGGACACCGTACACATCACGTGATAGATTCTGTTCTGTAAGCTGGTGATCGCCATGGGTTACCGGATTTGGTGATTCGGCATTCACCTTAATGGCAATCATTCTCTTGGAAATAAACTCCACAACTGCTTTATCTTGAAACGTCGAGTTGTCCATTTTTTTACACCAGCCGCACCAGTTGGTATAAAAATCAATGAGAATATGCTTATTCTCCTTTTTGGCCAGCGCCAAACCCTTGTCATAGGACAACCAGGTGATTTGCGCCGGTGCGGCCGGCTTGTTGGCCGGCGGCGCCGATTTCACCGAGTCAGCCTGGGCCCAGGCACATGGCAGCAGACCGGCAACTCCTCCCCCGAGCATGAAGCAGGTGCACACAGCAGTAACAAGAATCCTTTTCATCGATCACTCCTCTGTCGGTCAGGACTTCACCGCCGGTATTCAGACGACCTCAGGCCCTCGTACAGTACACCGCCTCATGGCCCAAAAGTTCCCGCAAATCACTGACCAGCCGCCGGTCCGAGGCCACTCGCCGGTTCAACGCCCGCGCGCGAATCGTGCGACCGTCCTTGTGGTAATGGAAATACACAAACCCGCGGCCGTCAACAAATTTCTCCAAAACTCGTTCTATTTCATCCAGTACTTCAAGTGTCGCACTTTTCTCGTCCAGATGGACATGCAAATCCAGATCGGCCCCTTTGCGGATATCGGCCAGCAGGTCGGCCTGCTGTAAAATTAATTTCGGACGCTCCTCTTCCCGCACTGAAATCGCCCCGCTCAGCAGCACGGCGCTGTCCACGGTCAGAATATTGCGGAACCGGGCGTATGGTTCGGAAAAGCAAATCACTTCCACCGTGCCGCCGTAATCTTCCAGCGACAAAAATGCCATCAGATTACCCTTTTTGTCCAAAGTCGTTTTTACCGATTGAATGATGCCCCCCAGCGAGACTTCGGACCCATCGGGCAACTCCTCGAGTTGATCAGTGGAACTACTGGCAAAAAGGACAATCTCATCGGCATACTTATCAAGCGGATTACCGGTGACATAAAAGCCCAGGACTTCTTTTTCCCGCGACATCGACTTGGCTTCCGACCAGGGGGGAATATCCGGCAAATCCGGCTCGGGCAGGACGCCGATCTCACCGCCGAACAGAGAATGCTGGCCTTTCAGCCGGTCGGCCTGGGCCGCCTGCCCCCACCCAATGACCAGGTCCAGCCCCTCAATCAGTTGTGCGCGGTGCGCACCAAGGGACTCAAACACGCCCGCGGCGATCAGGGATTCCAGCGCCCGGCGGTTGACCGCGCGCATATCAACACGATTGACAAAATCAAAAATCGAGGTGAATGCGCCGCCCTCGTCACGGGCGGCGACGATTTTTTCCACCACGCTGCGCCCGACGTTTTTCACCGCGCCCATGCCGAAACGCACGGCTTTGCCCTCGACGGTGAAGCTGGTCGCCGAGGAGTTGACCTCCGGTGGGAGGACTTCGATCCCCAACCGCTGACATTCCCGGCGGAGGACCGTCACCCGGTCGGTGTTGTCAATTTCCGAACTCATCAACGCCGCCATAAATTCCACAGGGTAATGGACTTTTAAATATGCGGTCTGGTACGCCAAAATGGCATAACACGTCGAGTGCGATTTATTGAAACCATAGCGGGCGAACCTGGCCATAAATTCAAAAATCTCGCGGGCCGCTTTTTCGGGGATCTCGTTGGCCCGGCAGCCGGCAACAAATTCGTCGGCCATTTTGTTCATGATCTCGACGTTTTTCTTGCCCATGGCCTTGCGCAGGTGATCGGCTTTGGCCATCGAAAACCCGGCCAGTTCGGCAGCGACTTTCATCACCTGGTCCTGAAACACGATTACCCCGTACGTTTCTTTGAGCACCGACTCCATTTTGGGATGGTCGTAGGTGACTTTCTCCCGGCCATGTTTGCGGTCGATATAGGTATCGATCATGTTTGCATCCAGCGGGCCCGGGCGGTACAGGGCGTTCATCGCCACCAGATCACCGAGACTCTCCGGGTGGAGCTTGCGCAGGTAATCGCGCATCCCCGACGATTCAAACTGAAAAATGCCGACAGTTTCACCCGAAGAGAACAGAGCATACGTCGGTCCATCTTCCAGCGGCAGCTGCTCCGGGTCGAGGACTACCCCACGGGTTTCGGCGATCAGCCGGACGGCATCGTCGATGACCGTCAGTGTCCGCAATCCCAGAAAATCCATCTTCAACAGCCCGATCTGCTCGATAATCTGCATATCATACTGGGTGGTTACTTCGTCTTTATTCGACTTGAAAAGCGGGACATAATCGTCCAGTCGCCCCGGCGCGATAACCACGCCTGCGGCATGCGTGGAGGCGTGGCGGGTCAGCCCCTCCAGCGTCCGCGAAATGGCCACCAGCCGCTGCACCTGCGGATCGGCATCGGCCAGCTCCTGCAGCTCGGGTTTGAGTTTGAGGGCCTTGTCCAGAGTCATGTCAAGTTCGAAGGGGATTATCTTGGCAATTTTGTCCACCTCGGCATAAGAAATCCCCATCACCCGTCCGACATCACGCACCACCCCGCGCGCGGCCATGGTGCCGAACGTAATAATCTGGCACACCGATTCGGTGCCGTACTTTTCGATGACGTAGTGGATGATCTCATCCCGGCCCCGGTCGGAAAAGTCGATGTCGATATCCGGCATCGAAATCCGTTCCGGATTCAAAAAACGTTCGAACAACAGGCCATATTTAATCGGATCGACACTGGTAATCCCCAGCACATAAGACACCAGCGAACCGGCCGCCGATCCCCGGCCCGGCCCGACCGGTATCCTGCATGAGCGGGCATGATCGATAAAATCCTTGCAGATTAAAAAATAGCCGGGAAAGCCCATGCGGTTGATCACCGACAACTCATACTCCAACCGTTCGTCTAATTCCGGCGTAAGTGCGGCATACCGCCCGGCCAGTCCTTTGCGGGCCAGGTCCGCCAGATAAACCGCCGGGTCGTCGTAACCCTCCGGCAGCGGGTATTTCGGCAGCAAGTACTCGCCCCAGGTCAATTCCAGACGGCAGGACTCGGCGATTTTCAGCGTATTTTCCACCGCCTCGGGCACCTCCGCGAACAGCTTTTTCATTTCCGCCGGAGACTTGAGATATAGCTGGTCGGTGCCGTAGCGCATCCGATCGGTGTCTTCCAGCTTTTTGCCGGTTTGAATACACAACAGCGCATCGTGCGCATCGGCATGGTCCTGCTGCAGGTAATGGCAATCGTTCGTGGCGACCAGGCCAACGCCCAGTTTGCGGGCCAGCGCAATCAACTGCGGCCTGATCCGGTTTTCGAATTCCAGCCCGTGGTCCTGGATTTCGATATGGAAATTTTCTTTGCCGAATAACTCGAGATACCTGCGGGCGGCGGCCTCGGCGGCGGCTTCGTTATCGCGCTGAAGATACCAGGCCAGTTCACCTTTGCCGCAGGCGGAGGTCACCGTGAGACCGTCACGATACTGTTTCAGCAATTCCATATCGACGCGCGGGCGATGGTAAAAACCCTCCAGATACGCGGCACTGACCAGTTTGAGCAGATTTTTGTACCCGGTGAGGTTTTTGGCCAGGGCCACCAGATGATAACCCGAATCAGGCATCCCCGGGATGCGTTCTTTTTTCAGTCGCGATTCGGGCGCAACATACAATTCGCAGCCGATGATCGGAATGATCCCGCCCGCGCGGCATTTTTTATAAAATTCAATCGCGCCGAACAGATTGCCGTGGTCGGTCAAAGCCAGGGCCGGCATTTTGTATTCGGCGGCGACCCGCACCATATCATTGATGCGGCACGCCCCGTCCAACAATGAATACTGACTATGATTATGCAGATGAACAAAATCCGCGTATTTGCTCACCGGATAAATCCTCCACGCCGCTTACACCAGAACCTGCAGTACGCCAGCCCGAACACAAAACCGCCGATGTGGGCAAAATAGGCCACACCCGACGCACCGGCGGCGCCGAGTGTCGGCAGGCCGTATAATAGCTGCAGCACGAACCAGGCGCCCAAAAAGAATACGGCCGGCAACCAGACCAGACGAACAAAAAAGAAAACCCAGATCAACGTCAGCACACGAGCCCGAGGGTAGGCCACGACATATACACCCAATAATCCGGCTACGGCGCCGGAAGCCCCGACCAGCGGGACTTGGGCGTTGGGGCTGGTCAGCACAAATGTCAATACCGCCACGACACCGGAAACCAGATAAAACAGCAGGAATTGCAGCCGACCGAGTTTGTCTTCGACGTTATTCCCGAAAATCCACAAGAACAACATGTTGCTGCCCAGATGCAAAAAGCCGCCGTGCAGAAACATGCTGGTGAATATCGTCAACACAATCGGCGCCGCATGCGCGGGGGTCACTTCTTCAAAATGAACGAGTTCCCAGGGTACCGCCCCGAATTCCCAGATGAACGCTTCCACGTGCGGTCCCAGTGCAAACTGATACAAATATACCGCCACGTTGACGGCAATCAAGGCTACGGTAACCACCGGCCGGTGGGATGTCGGGATGTCGTCTTTAAGCGGAATCATTCATCTGTACCGGATGTCATGCACATCATGGAGATCAGGCTAGTCCCCGGTATCGGTCACTTCTTCGGGTCGATAACAGTAAAGTTGCGTACAAAGTGGTCCTCGCGGCCCACGCGGTCACGGGCGAATATTTCCAGTGTATGTTGCCCGAGTTCCAGGGCGCTCCGGGGCCGGGTCGTGCAAAGAAGAGTCTCCGGATCATATTCGGCGATCAGCCACTCCCCGTCCAACAGGATTTTAATATCCTGATCAGACCCGATCCCGGAAAGGTCATCAGTGATTTTGCAGCTGATTTCCAGCCGCCGCAGACTGGTCGTGGCGCCCTTGTCCGGCACCACGTCACTGATTTGGGGCGGCAGGGTATCAGCCACCAACGCGTATGGACCGAACGACCACACCGGAGCAGTCATGAACCTCCCGGCCGGATCGACGTCCCGGCTTAAATATTTCCAACCTTTCCGGTCGTTCCGCAGCGCATACAAAGCCAGATCATCCACGCTTGTCTCCAGTCCGGCGTAAGAAATGCCCACGGTGACTTTTTGCAAAAACGGCACGGAAATCGGTTCGAAGGAATACAACATCGAACTGGGCCGGTGCGATAAATCACGCGGGAGGTTGTAGGGCCTGATCCGGATAAAAGTGCCGTCACAGACATCGCCGGAATTAAATTCCGCGCGGGCCGCTCCGTCTTTCGAATACACGACCAGGGCCTCGCTCCCGTCAAACACAATGAGGTCTTCGGGCCAGCGCAAAACATCTCCCTTCGTTTTTTCCGCCGGACCGTCTGCCGGCCCCACCAACCCTGATCGATCGGGGGCCAGCACAAATGACGAGGTGGTGTTCATTTCAGAAAACGTCAGATAATCATCCGCCCCGACAAAGAACGCCCAGGGACCAGGCGAACGGCTGACAGACTGGAGCTCCATTACCACCATATCATCGGCCGGCCGCGATTCCGGATCGGGCGCCCGCAGAATCAATCCCCCGGGCACAAATTCCCCCACGACCGGAGCCAGATCCCGCCGCTCCGGATCCAAATCAGATTGCAATCCACCCGGCGCGCAAAAACGGCAGTTGGTAGTTGCACCCCAGTGATCGGTGACGGTCAAGTCCAGCGGTTCTCCACCGGCAAACGAGCCCGGTGTGATGTAGGAGAAATCTTCATTGACGACCGAGTCCTGCATCGACCAGACAACCTCACCCGGCTCACCGGTCGGCGTGATCCGACGCAGCTCGAAGCGGGTGATATGGTTATCGGAATCGGCGGCATGGCCGGAGATGTGCCACTGCCCACGGATCGCCTCCAGCCGGACTTCCGCCAACTGCGGCGCTTTGTTGAATACAACGGTCATCTCCAGCGTGGATTCATTGCCCACGGCGTCCGTAGCAATTATGACAATGTTGTTTTCACCGGGAACAATGGCGGTACTCGCCCGCTCCGGATCCAGCACGCCATCGCCCAAATCCCGATGATACCAGGGCAACTGATTGCGGGAATGACGGTAAAGCCGCTGCACCTTTGCCCCAGTCCTGGCCAGCCAGTCAAAATCGTACTCCAAATCTATCTGACGGGTCGTGGCAAAATCCAGTGAGTCGTGCCGTATTTCGAAAAACCGCAGGTTGTTGGCAGTCATCAGGTAAGTCCTGGGCACGAGCGTGTATTCCTTGTATCCGGTTGGGTCGTCGCAATCGACGGCCAACCCCACGGCACCATCTGCCAATATCGGTTTTTGAATCACGTATCGTCCCGGACGAGGACCTTTTTCCGCCTGATAAAATGACGGTTCGCAGCCGCCGGCCACGCGGCTGTTCGGCTTTTCTGCAAACAAAGGCCGCACGAGGACTCCGCGAAATTCAGGGGCGATGCGGTCATCATAACCCACGCCCAGTGCCAGCGGGTTTAGGGGGAAATTGTCTGCCGTGCGAACTTCAAAATGCAAATGCTGCGGCCCATACCCGGTCTGCCCGGAGTAGCCAATTACCTCACCCCGCTGCACCGGGAGTTCATCCGGGCTGGGGAACAGGTTGGTTTTGTAGCGGCGGAGCGCATACTGTTCCTTTTCGACAAAAGCGGTAATCGCCTCGTTAAAACTGGACAAGTGACCGTAGACCGCGACCCGGCCATCGAGCATTTTGATATATACCGCCTTGCCATACCCCCAATAATCAGTGGAAACACGCAGGACATAACCGGCATCTGCAGCCCGCACCGCGAGACCTTCGACTCCCCCCGTGGAGAGGTCGATGCCGCTATGATAATGAGCATCCCGATAGGCGCAAAAACCCGAGGAGACATTTTGCGATTCCTCCAGTGGCCAGACATAGGATTCTGCTGCCGCATCCCTGGCCGCCGGTCCGGGGCCAAGCAACAGCGTCCCAACGAGTAGCGCAATGTGTCGTTTCGACGTCCTTTTCATGGTCGTTTTATAGAACCACATTGCCCCGATGTCAATCCTTTTCCCCGCTGTGCGCCCAACAAGCCGGACTGCGGGAGCTCAAGTCATCGTCGGCGGGTTGGATATTTCTGACGGGGAACTGCATTTTTTGGTTGGGGTTAAAGAAAATGATGATTATAATGAGAAATTATGGCCGATTGAGCCGCCGCCGGTATTTATTGCGGGCGGCCGTACGGCCGAAAAAGACTATAGCGTCCGGTGTACACAAACCCGGGCCGAAACAGACAGGAGTAAGCCAATGGTAATGGGATCGATGCGCCGGGTCACTAAACCGATCGTCTGGCTGGTGGCGCTGGCCTTTGTGGGAACGATTTTTCTGGCCTGGGGCATGGACTTGACCAGCCGTCCCGGCGAAAAAGGTATTATCGGCGAAGTCTCCGGAACCACCATTCAGGATGAGCAATACCGGCAAGTCCTGAACTATATGTATTACCAGCGTAACGAACAAAAGCCGGGGCAGGAATTGACCGACACCGAGATGCGCCAGATGCGCGATGATGCCTTCGGCACGATTGTCAATGAAACGATCTTCGCCAACGAACGCCGGCGGCTGGGGCTGGAATTACCCGATAACGAGCTGGTGGAACATCTGCGGCGGTTTCCGCCTGAGTTCCTGCGTTCGAACCCATCGTTTGCCGATGAGTCGGGGAACTTTGATTACCCCAAATACCAGCAGGCCATGCTCGACCCGCAACTGGGCCAGTTCTGGTCCCAGGTGGAGGGGATCATTCGGCCGCAGATCCAGCAGATGAAACTGCAGGAATATGTGGTCTCGCTGACCCATATTACCGACGCCGAGGTCCGGCTGTATTATGATGCCTCGGCGGCGAAAACCAAAGTACGTTATGTGGCAGTCCCCTTTGCCGACTATGCCAATAAACTGCCCGATCCCGACTCCGCAGCGGTGCGGGCGTATTTCCAGGCCCATCAGGAAGATTACCGCCGGCAGGAGATGGCGGAATTATACTATGTGATGTTCATGAAAAAGCCCTCGCGGGAGGATACGGCAGTCGTGCTCAATGAACTGGCTGATCTGCGGCAGCGCGCGGCGGCCGGCGAAGATTTCAATGATCTGGCGCGGACATACTCCGATGAACCGTCGGCCGCACAGTCCGGTGGTGATCTGGGTTGGTTCGCCAAAGGCCGCATGGTCAAGCCGTTTGAAGATGCGGCCTTCGCCCTGGAAGCAGGCCAGCTTTCCGAACCGGTGCTGACCCGTTTCGGGTACCATCTCATCAAACTGCAAGAAAAACGCACGACCAATGATACCGACGAGGTCCATGCCAGCCATATCCTGATGAAGCTGGAACCATCCGGGCGCACGCTGAGTGATGTCCGGCTGCAGGCGCAGCAGTTTGTGGAAGAATCCGGCGATACACCCTGGGATTCGTTGTGCCGGACATATCATCAGGCCTCACGCCCTACCGGCAAGTTTGCGCGCGGCGAGAATATCCTTGGTTTCGGCCGGGATAAAAATGTCGAGGAGTTTGCCTTTCGGGCCAAAGTCGGCGCGGTCTCCAATGTCGTCGACAACGATGATTTCTTCGGCGTGTGCATGCTTAAAGCCCGGCACCCGGAGGGAATCCCTGAAGTGAACGACGTCTGGCCGACAGTCGTGACGGCGTTGAAAACCGATCTGGGCGCTGAATCGGCGCTGGCCGCGATAAAACTGGTCGAAGCGGAGATCCGGGTGGGCAAAACGCTGCAAGAGGCCGCACGAATCATTGGACAAGAGGCCAAAGAGACTAATTTGTTCGGCCGCTTTGACAATGTCCCCGGTTTCGGCGCCGACCCGGCGTTTCGCGGCGTATCGTTTTCGCTGACCCCCGCCCGCCCGCTTTCGCCTGCCTTCCGGGCCACGGACAAGTATTGTATTGTTGAATTGCTGGAGCAGACGGCTGCCGGCGCCGAACAATACGCCGACCAGCGTGACTCGTTGTTCCAGGCGGTCCTGGGCGGCAAGCAAAACCAGATGTACCAGTTATGGTACAACGATCTGTATGAACGGGCCGAGGTCCAGGATTTCAGGTACCAGTTGCCGGAGGGATATTAAGCAGCGGACGAGAACATACCGGGAGAATATTACCGGGCGGAGCGTGCAGCGCCGCCCGGTTTTTTTTATGAACGCTGGCGTATAGGGATGTACGCCAGCCACAACGTGGGTTTTAGATCTACTGTTTCTGTACTACAGTTTTTTCTTTTTGTTGACCCGTAAATTCTATGATGGCCAAAACCAGCGACAGTGCCCCTATTAGAAAAGTTGTGACCCAAAACCTCTCACTATCTCTCCCTTCTTTTATCCAATATCTTAGTTCTTCCAATGTACAGACAAATCCCACTTGTTCGCTTGCAATCAACTTTCTCTTCTGTTGAAAATCTGTTTCTGAATAGTCGTAAAGGAACACTATTGGGTTGTTTTGTGGTGCGATCTTGACCCCTTCCCACTCTTCAGGAACATCACTATTTATCAATGTTGCATTTCCACCTATTCGGGCAATTGCAGACGGAGATTCCTTCAAATTTCTGCCTCGCGGCAGACGGGCATTCTTTGTCCGCATTGATATGAATTTGTGAAGAGCATCGAAAATCGGTTCGTTCTTAAGGATGATGACTTCAGTTGAAGAATTGGCATATGTAAGCCTATTCCAGGCGTTTTCTATGTCATTCCTTCCGCTAATTTTGTCGCACCAACCATAATAATCGCCAATACCATATGCCAAACTAACCGCAATTATAATCAGGGTCAGGCTTTTTTTGATAACTGACATGGTCTATCGACTCCTTTCATGGTTTGACGTCAACTGCATCAACCACAATTTGCTCTTCCTTTCCTGTGACTGGCGTACGTCCTCGTGCCCCAGCTTATTGATAGATGAAATCATAGTCCCGGTCAACAGATATAATCCCAGAACCTTGACCGCACCAATCCCGCGCACTGGAATATTCAAAATCATCCGGCTCATCGACAAGATCACCCCGCACCGGATTCGTATGAATATACTCCAGCTTAATCCGAAATTGCTTTTCCGAAGCAATCACCAAATCATCAAAGCGGCGCTGCCATAATTGAAAGCGACCATTGCGAGTCAAATGTTTTCGGAAATCTCCCAAGTCCAAAGATTTGATCTTTCTGGCGGCAATACTTTTGAATGCCTGCATAACTTGGGATAATTCTGCGACATCAGGAAAGCCCAGAATCGCGTGAACATGCGACGGCATAATGACATAACCGACAAGGGCGACACCGAAGAAACTCATTGTCTCTCGTAATTGGCGGGCCGCGGATCTGGCGACAGGTCGACTCGAAAATACCGGTATCCAATCTGTGACCTTGGTAGTCACAAAGACCAAAGCCGGTCCGCCTATCCATTTGCATCTTTTGACTGCCATGGCTTTGCTTGCGCATGAGGACGTACGCCATTCAGATGATAAAGAGCCACCGCTGAAATAATCAATCACTTTCTTCGATTGTCGCCCATGCTGGTGCACGAGACGTACACCAGCCACAGGTTATTTGAATCGCGAAAATGTCGGGTTTCTTCGTCCCGCCTGATGGCGGCGGGACTTCGTAACCCGACCTACGACTTATTTAAAGCGGCGTTGAGCCGGGCAAGCATCCCGGCGACGTCCATGCCTTTGCTCTCAATGAGGTCACCGATCGTGCCCCAGTACGGCTCGCCGCATTTGATGCAGACGATATGTTCACGCATCAACAGCCCTACGGCATCGGGGTATTCGCGCACCAGGTCTTCGACCTGCATCGTGGCGGTGATCGGTTGTTGCGGTGATGATGAAGGGTTCATGAGTCGGCGTCATCTTCCTGCCGGTAAGAATCTACTTCGTGCGCTCCATTAATTTCGGCAGACAGGCATAATAAGTTTCTTTCATTGAACGGGGATCGAGATCGCAGATATGCTCAATGCGGAAGCGATCGGCGGTAACCGCGCCCAAAACAGTAAGCGGCACCTGATGTTTTGCCGCGAGTTGTTCGAATGCCGCCTGTTTGTCCTGCACCAAACTGATCACGATACGCGATTGCGCCTCGCCGAACCAGAGGGCATCGGCACGAATGTCTGAGTGCAGTCGAATCGCACAACCGAAAATACCATCGGGATTGGTGATGCAGCATTCGGCCAGACACACCGCCAGCCCGCCGTCGGAGACATCATGCGCCGAATTGACCAGACCCGCCCTGATTGCCGCGAGGACGAATTGCTGCACGTTCTTTTCTTCTGCCAGGTCAAGGTAAGGCGCATCACCGGTGATTTTGCTGTGGATGGTCTTGAGGTATTCCGAGGCACCGAGGTCATCGCGGGAAGTCCCGATCAGCATGATGACATCACTGGTTTGCTTAAACCATTGCGTCGTGATATGCGTGATATCCTCGATCATGCCGATCATGCCGATCGTCGGCGTGGGATACACCGCGCGTCCGGGGTCCTCGTTATAAAAACTCACATTCCCGCCGGTAACCGGGGTATTGAATGCCCGACAGGCCTCCCCCATTCCGCGCACGCATTCGGCAAACAGGTAATACATCTCCGGTTTATAGGGGTTGCCGAAGTTGAGGCAATTGGTCACCGCCAGCGGCGCGGCGCCCGAACAGATTAGGTTGCGAGCGGCTTCAGCCACGGCGATCTGCGCGCCGCGCCGGGGATTTAAAAAACAATAACGCCCGTTGCCGTCAGTGGTCATGGCCAGGGCGGTCCTGGTTTTGCGGATGCGCAATACGGCAGCATCCGAACCGGAATTGACCGCGGTGTTGGTCCGCACCATGCCGTCATACTGCCGGTACACCCATTCCTTGCTGGCGATATTGGGTGTGCCGATCAAGGTCATTAAGACTGCGCATAAATCACCGGGCACCGGGATAGCGGCAAAATCAAAATGCTGCGTTTGATCAAGCCGGGCCGGACGTTGCTCCTCGCGCTTGTAGACCGGCGTGCCGCCGCCCAGGGCCAGTGTCTCGGCCGGGATATCGGATTTCAGTTCGCCGTTTTCATAGACTTTGAAATGTCCGCCGCCGATCACCTCACCGATCTTTGCCGCCTGCAGTTCCCATTTTCTGAATATCGCGCGGACTTCCTCCTCCCGCCCGGTCTTGACAATAACCAGCATGCGTTCCTGCGACTCGGATAGGAGCGTTTCGTACGGGATCATGCCCTCCTCGCGCACCGGAACTTTGGCGATATCGATTTCAATGCCCTGCCCGCCGGCGAAGGCGGTTTCCGAGCAGGAACAGGTGATGCCTGCCGCGCCCATATCCTGGATGCCGACAATCAAATCCCGTTTGATCATTTCGAGGGTGGCTTCCAGCAGCAATTTTTCCGTAAACGGATCGCCGATTTGCACCGCAGGGCGTTTGGCTTCTGATTTTTCAGACAGTTCTTCGGAGGCAAAGGTGGCACCATGGATGCCATCCCGCCCGGTACGCGAACCCACGACATACACCGGCGAACCGACCACCGAAGCCGTGGCCCGGGCAATGCGGTCGGTGCGGACAATCCCCACGGCCATAGCATTGACCAGGCAGTTGGTGGTATAAGCGTCCTCGAAATAAATTTCCCCGCCGACGGTGGGCACGCCGAACGAGTTGCCGTAATCGCCGATCCCCCGCACCACACCGTTCAGCAGATACCGGACTTTGGGGTCCTCGGGATTGCCGAAACGCAGCGAATTCAAAGCCGCGATGGGCCGCGCGCCCATGGTGAAGATATCGCGCAGAATGCCTCCGACACCGGTCGCCGCGCCCTGATATGGTTCCACCGCCGAGGGGTGGTTGTGCGATTCAATTTTGAAGACCACGGCCCGGCCGTCGCCAATATCGACAATCCCGGCATTCTCCTCCCCCGCTTCGGCCAGCAGGTTCGGCCCGGAGCGCGGCAGAGTTTTCAGCAGTAAAATGGAGTTCTTATATGAACAGTGCTCAGACCACATCACCGAATAAATGCCCAGTTCGGTGAAAGTCATTTCCCGGCCGAGGATTTCCTTGATCCGCTGGTGTTCTTCTTCGTTAAGCCCGTGTTCGGCAACTAATTCGGGGGTTACGGGTTGTTCACGCACCGCTTGGTCCTTTCTCCGCGCGACGATGGGACCCGGTTGGTCCCGTCGTTTCCCACCCACGCCGCCTGCGGCGTGGAAAGTGCCAATATACTACGCCCGCCAAAGATGGCAAGGGAAGCTTTGATACTCGGGGACGGCCTGCGCGGCGAACGGCCGATTACGGCCCGCCGGGATAATCGTCCTGCTCGATATACAGCGAATCCCACACCGGGTCTTTGGATTTCACGCCGGGAGAGATCTGTAGTTCGGTATTTTCCAGCAGGTTACGAATATAAATCGCACCGTCAAAGGGATCATCGTGCGCGATATAATTGCCGTCGGGCGACCAGGTGCCGGTAAATCCGCCATTGCCAGGAAGCTCCTGCACGCGTTGGGTGTGTACCTCAACGATAAACAGCCGCGGGGCTTTGCTTCCCTCGCGCCGGGCGTACATCACGCGCGTGCCGTCGGGCGAAACCCGCAGGTGCTCTTTGTCGGCAATCTGGTCGGCAGTCAAAAACTCCAGCGAGGAATCATCCAGATTCAGGCGAGCAACCTGGATTTGATTGGCGGTGTCGGTGGTCAATAGGGCGAGATACCGGCCATCCGGGAACCAGTCGGGTGATTTTGCGTCGGCATACACCAGGGAGCGAGCTCCACCCGCGCTGTTCATCCGGTAGATGCCGGGAGATGATCCCCCGGTCCGGCCGAAGACAATAAAATTGCCGTCCGCCGACCAACTGGGGTGAAAATCACTGCCGCCGGAGGTCAATTGTTCGGGGACCCCGCCACGGTGCCACACTTTGTAGATATTGCCATAACGAGAAAATACGACCCAATTGCCGTCAGGACTCCAGCGTGGGCCGTGCAGTTCCGTGTCGTCGGAAAGGATCATCCGCCGCTGGCGGGTGGCAACCCCCACGACGAACAATCCGCCGTAGATATGATTTTCGGGGTCGCCTTTGGATAAATAGACAATTTTGCTGCCGTCGCGCGACCAGTCCGGTTCACGGTCATACAGGACCGTTTCGCGCGGACTGCCGTCAGGCCCGGAAGGATTGCCGCCACAGCCAATTAATGAAAGAGTGCAAATAACAAGAAGAATGAAACCTCTTCCCCAAACCATCGACGATCCTCCCGAAAACTCATCGCGCACGCGACGCGTCTATACGGCCAACGCCATATAGACTACGAATTTAGAATACGTACCAATCCGATATCTGTCAAGAAATACTCCAGGGAAAATGATTTGATTTGGGTGCCCCGGCGCCGTACCATTGGCCGGTGAGGAAACCATGGCCCCGGTTGCAGATAAAATACTTTCGGTTACCGAAATCACGCGCGAAATCAGGTCGCTATTGGAGGGCGGTTTTTCCGCCTTATGGGTCGAGGGCGAAATCTCGAACTTCAAACGCCATACGTCGGGCCATTTGTATTTTTCATTGAAAGATGACTCGGCCAGTCTGCGGTGTGTTATGTGGCGCGGGACCGCCACCTACCTGCAGTTCGAACCGGAGGACGGGACAAGGGTCCGGGTGTTTGGCGATATTACCGTGTACGACCGCCAGGGGGTGTATCAATTACGGGTCTCCCAAATGCTGCCCCGGGGTGTGGGAGAATTGGAGATCGCCTTCCGCCGGTTGAAGGAAAAATTGGCGGCCGAGGGTTTATTCGATCCTGAACACAAAAAAGACCTGCCCCTCTGGCCGGAAACAATCGGAGTCATTACCTCTCCGACCGGCGCGGCAGCGCGCGATATAATTGTGACGCTGCGCCGCCGCTGGCCGCCGATCCGGATTGTCCTGCGGCCGGTGGCAGTCCAGGGAACGGGCGCCGCCGAACAAATCGCCGAAGCGATTGCCGAGTTTAATCAATGGGGTCAGGCGGATGCGCTGATCGTCGGCCGGGGCGGTGGATCGCTGGAAGATCTGTGGGCGTTTAATGAAGAAATTGTGGCGCGGGCGGTCTTTGCCTCGCACATTCCGGTTGTCTCGGCGGTGGGACATGAGATAGATTATACGATATGCGATTTCGTTGCCGATATCCGTGCCGCCACACCGACCGCCGCAGCCGAAACGGTCGTCCCGGATGCCGCTGAGATACGGCGGCAGGTGCGGAACGCCCGCGAGAACATGACGGTCCGAATCAGGCGAGTCTTGCGGCGGAATCGAGAACTTGTCGACGGATTTGCCGGCCGGTATGGAATGAAACGAGTGCGTGATATCATTTATCAAAACACCCAGCTGGTCGATGAACTCGAGCGGAGGCTGCGCCACAACCGGCGCAGGACAATTGAACGCGGGCGCGCCGATATCAAACAGCTCGCCGGGCGGTTGGCCGCACTCTCCCCGGCTGCAGTATTGCAGCGGGGGTATTCAATCACCCGCACGCACCCGGAAAATCGATTGATCACTTCGGCTGCGGGACTGACGCCGGGGATGAAAATCCAGACGATTTTGGCGCAGGGCAGCGCCATCTCGACGATACAAGAGACGGTCCCTGCTGATCATTGAAAGTCTTGCGGACTGTCCCGATGATGAAAGGAAGCTGACGCGCATGCCGTCAACCAGGAAAATCAAATTCGGCGAGGCGGTCAAACGCCTCGAGGAGATCGTCAAACTGCTGGAGCAGGATGGAATTGAGTTGGAAGAGTCCTCCAGATTGTTTGAGGAAGGCACCGAGCTGGCGAAGTTATGTTCGGAACGGCTCCAGGAAGCAGAGGAAAAAATCGAGCGCCTGATTAAGGATGGTTCCGGGACAGTCACGACCGGCCCGGCCGAAAGCACCGATGAATAACCCGGCCATCAGTCCGGACCTGACCGCCCACCTTGAATGGTGCCGCGTACACGTCGATCAGGTCATCGACCGGCGGCTGAGTACGCGGGATAAACAGGCGGACCGCCTGGTGGAAGCGATGCGCTATGCCATACTGGGGGGCGGCAAACGGCTGCGACCGGCACTCGTGGTCATGGCGTGTGAAGCAGCAGGGGGCGCGGCGCAGACAGCGTTGCCGGCCGCGGCAGCGATCGAAATGATCCACACGTATTCACTGATCCATGATGATCTGCCGTGTATGGATGACGACGACTACCGCCGGGGACGGCTGACTGTCCACAAGCAGTATGACGAGGCCACCGCGGTCCTCGCCGGGGATGCTCTGCATGCCCTCGCCTTTGAAATCCTCGCCGATTGCGGCGGGCCGGACATCGTGCGCGAAGTGGCCCATTATATCGGGGCCGATGGGATCATCGGGGGACAGATGGATGACCTGCTGGCCGAAGGTATCATCACCAATGAGCAGCATGTTTCGTTTATTCATCTGCGCAAAACCGCATCGCTGATCACCGCCAGCGTGCGCGTGGGCGGCCGGCTGGGGGGCACGACAAGTGCTCAACTAGAGATGCTGACCGGGTATGGCCGCGATATCGGCCTGGCCTTTCAAATCGTCGACGATATTCTGGACGAAGTCGGCTCGACTGAACAATTGGGCAAAACGGCCGGTTCGGACCGTGCCCAGCAAAAAGCAACCTACCCCGGCGTGATCGGTATTGAACAATCGCGCCAACGCGCAGCGGAACTATGCGCGGCAGCCAAACGGGCGATTGCTGGTCTGGGCCCCGGAGCGGACCAGCTGGTGGCCCTGGCCGATTACATGATCTTGCGGGACCGGTAACCTCCCGCCACGACAGGCAGAAACCATGGCCAATCAATTACGACTGGGAATCATCGCCAACCATCGGCGGCCCGATGCACAGGGGGCGATTGATCTGGTGCACCGCTGGGCCGAAGCAAACGGTTGGACAGTGGCTTTTTCCGAGGGGCTTTCCGACGATCCAAATTCCGGCCCGGTGACCATCCCCCGGCAGCAGCTCAAGGGAAAAGTGGATATGGTCATTGCTTTCGGCGGAGACGGCACGATGCTTTCGGCGGTGCGTTCGGCCGGACCGCTGGAAATACCGGTCCTGGGGATCAATCTCGGTTCGTTGGGTTTTCTCACCGAACTGACCCCGGCAGACCTCGACCGGACACTCGACCGGATCAGGCAGGGGGATTATTTCGTGGAAAAGCGGATGCTGCTGGAGGCCCGGGTACACGGGGCATCCCGGCCGGACGTGCTGACCGCCTTGAATGATGTGGTCATCGACAAAGGCGCGGTGGTCCGCGTGATCCATCTGGATTTGTATGTCAATGACGAATTCATCTCCTCCTACGCCGGCGATGGAATAATCGCCGCCACCCCGACCGGCTCGACGGCCTACGCACTGGCAGTTGGAGGGCCGATTATTCATCCGACAATCGACGCCATTATCGTGGCGCCGATAGCGCCCCACACCCTGGCCCAGCGGCCGATGGTCTTTTCGCAAAATGATCGGCTCAAGGTCATCGTGTCATCCAAACGTCGGGACGCCACGCTGACAGTTGACGGCCAGATCGCCTGCACGCTCCATCATGGCGAATCAATAACCATCCAACGCTCGGCAATAATGGCCCGGCTGGTCCGTTTTGCGGAAAACTCATTTTACAAGGTACTGCGGGATAAACTGTTCTGGGGTTTCAAACCGGCCGACGACAGAACCCACCCCCCCGATATCCCCGATTGAGTTGCGGAAATGACGATCCCCTGGCACCTGACAACAGATAATTCACAACTTTAAATAGACAGGTTATTCATTGTTTTTCAAGCGAGTTATATGGTTTCATTTTCCTCCGGCCATAGAGGCGTACCCCATAAGATATGGGCAAACGGCAATACCTTTGTCTGCTCCTGATCATCTAAAATAATGGAATATGCTCCGGTACAAGCCGGGAGTCCTGGCAAATCCTGTTTATCGCTATATGGTTAACCGGAGAATGACAACTTCCCCTCATTGAGATCATAAATCGGTAAGACATTTGCATTATCCTGTCATGCATATGATTAAGGAGATGACGTAAAGTAGGAGTATAAAATATATCGACTGTTGTTCCTCCTCTCTGTAACAGGTGGTTTCCGGACAAGCGGGAGGGTCTGCGAGGACCTTCCCGCTGTTTGTTTTTGGCAAGTTGATCGGATGGCCGATCACCGGTACCTAATTGCCGGAAATGGCGCTTTTAACCGCCCGCCGCAATTCCCATAAATCATAGGGTTTTTGCAGAAAGCCCGCCGCCCCCGCATTCAGCAGTTGCCTGGCCGTCGACTTGGGGGCCTGGCCCGAGGACAAGAGGATTTTTAATGTTGGTGTTTCCCGCCGAATATCGGCAAAAATCTCTGCGCCGCTTTTGCCGGGCAATTCGAGGTCGAGGATCACCAAATCCAGTTTGCCTCCGGCTTCGGCAATAATTTTCATCGTTTCGGTCGAATCGCGCGCAGTTTGCACGATATGGCCTTCGCGGCTTAATATACGACCGACCACATGCCGAACACCGTCTTCGTCATCAACAATCAAAATGCGGTGAGCGGTCCGACCGTTCGTCCGCGGCGCCTGATCGGGGACGCCGGCGACAACGGCCACAGATACCGGGCGAGCCAGGTCGATCCGAAAGATCGTTCCGCCGTCGGGCCGGTCCAGGACTTCAATAGTCCCACCATGGTTTTTCACGGCGCCGTACACGACAGCCAAACCCAATCCGATACCCAGCCCGCGCTCCTTGGTGGTAAAAAACGGTTCGAATATCCGGTCTTTGATCTCCGGGGGAATGCCCTTGCCGGTGTCGCCGATGCTGACAGTAAAGGTTTCCACGTCATGTTCGAGACGTACCCCGGTTTTGATCTCCAGCACACCACCGTCGGGCATCGCGTCCCGGGCGTTAAGGCACAAGTTGCTGACCGCCTGCCACAACTGATTGTGATCGCCTAAAATCAGCAGGGGCGAATCGCTTAACGACAAACGCAATTCAGTGTTCTTGGGCAGGGTCGGACCGACAAAGCGAATGGCCTCTTTGATGATATCATTGATATCCAATTGGGCCATAGCCGACGGCCCGCTGCTGCCGGCAGTCAGCAACTGCGAAATTAAATCCTTGGCGCGGCGGGAGGTTTGCAAAATGTCGCCCAATGGCCGAAACCGAGAATCATCCGGCTCGGTCTGCGACAGGACATCCGAGGTCCCGGCCATAATGCCGGTCAGCAGGTTATTGAAATCATGGGCAATGCCGCCGATCAGCGTGGTCAACGCTTCCATTTTCTGGGTCTGGGCCAGCCGCTTGCGCAGTTCGTCCCGCTCGGACTCGGCATCTTTCATCTCGGTAATATCGACCACATTACCCAGGAACGCCTGCCGCCCCTGGTAATCCATGGTCGTGACAATCATCTCCAGCCAGCGCGTGTCACCTCCGCTGTTGACCACGCGAAAACTATAATGGCTCGGCAAGTCGGGTTCACCCAATTGGCGGCGCCGGGCCCGGTCCTTGATCATTTCCTGGTCGTCCGGGTGAACAAATTGCCAGACCGGCTGGCCGATGATCATATCGCGGTGCAAGCCCAGTATCTCCTCCAGCCGCGCGTTGCAGTAGACGAACCGGTCATCCCGATAGATGAAGATACCGTTGAGGGAGCTT
Source organism: Candidatus Zixiibacteriota bacterium (assembly GCA_020051695.1). GTDB lineage: Bacteria > Zixibacteria > MSB-5A5 > WJJR01 > JAJRUJ01 > JAGVQM01. The sequence goes on from JAGVQM010000036.1 coordinate 82,938, forward strand.
TCGGTCACCGAACGATAATTTTCCTCCGATTCGCGCAATTTTTGTTCGATACGCATCTGATCGGTGATATCGATTCCCACCGCGGTAATTCGTTCCAACCGGCCATCCGGCGCATAGATGAATGTATTATGCCAGGCAATCAGCCGTTCCTGGCCCTCCCTGGTCAACCAGGGCGTGTAGGCCCGCTTGCGGCCTTCGCCGCCTTCGAGTAATTCGTGGAAAGCCGTGCGGACGCGCTCGACGAAACGCGGCGGGACCAGGGTTTCCCACAATACAGTCCCCAGGACTTCCTCTTTTTTCCAACCGGTCGTTTCTTCGCATTTGGGGTTGAACAACGTGATCCGCCCCGTGGTATCGAGGCAGACAATCAGCGCATCGGTGGTCTCGATGATTTCCGAGGCGAATTTACGTTCGTCAGCCAAAAATTCCGCTGGTCCTTTTTCTTCACCGACGTCCTCGTAAGCCACGACTGCGCCGGTGACCTCACCGGCCAGCCCAATCAACGGAATCCCCCATGCCGGATAAAACCGGCGCAGCGAACCGGCAAACAATTCCAATGGATACAATGCGGCATGACCGGCCAGCGATTCGAAACGCACCATTTCCCCGCCATACAGCCGATCGATGCTGCCGACCAGGTCCTCCCGGCGGTACGAGGGATCATAGAGAATATTATATTCGCCGACATCCTCTGCCTGCAATCCCGACAGACGGGTAAATGCCGCGTTCACGCCGCACGATCGTCCCGCCCCATCGAACACCTGCATGCACCAGGGAAAGGGGTCCAGCACCGGCTGCCCGTGCGCATCACGCGGGATGCCCGGCCCAGCGGGTCCGGCAACCAGTACCACCTGCCCCGGCGCCTCGGCGAAACACTCCAGGACCAGCCACTGCCGACCGGCGCCCGAGGAGTGCAGGCATTGCGGAAAAAACGCCCGTACAGCCTGCGGATCAAGTTGGCGTACGCGGTTAAAAATAGTGGGCGGCTTGAATGCCTCCAGAAAACGCTGCAGCGTCATGCCCGCCGGTTGTGGTGCGTTCAAGTGAAAATATCCGCTGCATCCCGGCGCATGGCCGGTAATGATCAACGTGCCGGAGGAGTCGCACTCCGCGCGCAACCAGATATCCCCCTCGAGCGGGCGGCGGAACTGGGAGTTGACATTCGCATCCGGCATCCGGGTATCCTAATCTGATTTCAGCGGTGTCTGGGGGACAATGTATGCATTCACCCGCCGGGCCGCCACAGGTTTTATGGCGGCGGACAGACAACACTCCGCACCTGCTACGGATAACCCGGCCCCAAACTGCAGTTTTGGAGAAAATTAAAAAAAGCGCGGAGGAATTTCCGCGCCTCTGAAATCTCGCCAGGACCACCCGGCCGGTTGTGCCTACTGGATAGGCTAACTCTCGGCGGCAACCTCTTCCATTTTCACTTTCCCTGTCCCGGCGATGACTGATACCTGGTACAACTGCTCACCATCCTGGGAAAGAAAGGTGACGCTTCCCGAGGACGAGGCCGAACCATCCGCATCGAAAATCACGACGTTGTTATTAAAAGTCACATAGCCCATTTCGATTTGCGGGGAAAATTCTGCGGCCCGGATCAACTGGTCGGTTTCATCATAAAGCTGAGAGCCGACATCCACCGTATCGGCGAAAACGACATAACCGCCCTCGTACGAATTGAAATATATCCCGGTCGGGATCTTCTCGGCGATTGCCGTGGAGCGGGCCAGGCGCAGTTGGGAGACGACCTCCCGCACGGCCGCTTTGGTCCGCAAACGGGGAATATAATCCAGGAACCTCGGCGTGGCCATGGCGGCCATAATTCCGAGTGTGACTACAACAATCATCAATTCCATCAGGGTAGTGCCCCGCTGGTCTGTTTTAACCGGATTCATCGTCGGCTCCTTTGCCTCCTGAGACTTCAATTTTCGGCAGCATTTCGCCGCCGCCAAAAATAAAAGCAATTCCCCTGCCCGACTGGATGCGAATTTCCGTTCAGTGCCCAAACCATCTTATTAATACAGCTTTAGTTAGCCAAACGCGGTCGGGGCCGCCACAGCCGCCCCTTTTTCATCCCGTGGACCGATTGCCGAAGGCAATGATCTGGGGGAGGTTTCCCATAGTCAGCGGAGAAGACAAAAACTATCCGGAGCGATGATCAGGAAGTCAGGTGTGAATCGATAAAATCCGCGAGTTTTGCGCCCAAAGCGTCCCAGCCATATCGTTGCTCGACCAGCGCGCGGCCGGCCGTGCCCAGGCGTTCACGGCAGGCGGGATCGGCCAACAAACGGGAGACTCGTGCGGCGAATTCCCGAGGTGAATCGGCCAGCAGGATTTCACGTTCGTCCCCGACGGCCAAACCCTCCGCACCAATGGTGGTAGAAACCACCGCCTTACCCATGGCCAACGCCTCGAGGATTTTCAGGCGTGAGCCACCCCCAATCCGCAACGGAACGATATAGACCGCGGCATCACGAATAAACGGGCGAACATCATCCACCGTACCGGTGACCGTCACGCCGGGGGTCGCACTCAACCGGCGCATTGACTCCGGTGGATTACGGCCGACAAAAGACACTTCAAGATCGGGACGCTCCGCGCGCAGCAACGGGAAAATTTCAGTCGTGAAATAGAGTACGGCGTCCTGATTGGGCCGCCAGTCCATGGAACCGGTGAATACCAGTCGCGGCGCAGTCACGGCGCTTTTTGCCGGACGAAAATAATCCAGGTCAACTCCATTATCCACGACCTGCACCGGCGTACCGGGGACCAGCGCGGCAATCCGGTCGGCATCGGCCTGAGTTACGGCGGTGATGCCGTCCGCCTGCCGGAACACCTCGCGTTCAAAACGGGCCACTTTGGCGGCCTGACGTTTGATATACCATTTTTTCACGGCATTGCGCTCGTACTCATAATACCGGGCCCAGATGTCGGCTTCAATGTTGTGTGCGGCGATGAGTCTTTTTGTTTCCGGGACATACGGAAAATACACGGCATAGGGCGTCCATTCACAGATGACCACTGCGGGTTTAATTGATGTGACGGCCTGTTGCACCGCGCAAACAAAGGCACGTGAATAATGGCTGGTCACAATATATGGCTGCGCGGAGCATAAATTGGCCGCCAGCCGGAGGTAAAACAGCGGCCCGGACTTGGGCGGCACGTGCGGCGGCACGGCCAGTGGCTGCAGTCCTGCTGCTTTAAGGAAGTCAGATCCGGGTGACTCTAACCGGCCGTAAGCCAGATAATGCACGGCATGCCGCCGGGCGATTCTCCGGGACAAGTGGTAACTGCGAATACGTTTGCCGGTGTTCAGCGGGTACGGAAACTCTTCGTCAAGGATAAGGATATCCATCGGCTACCTGTCACCGTCCCCGGCCGAGGATGCATCGCGCTGCCTGATCACCCGGGCAGGATTCCCGCCGACGATACAATGATCGCGCACTTCGTTGACCACGACCGCGCCCGCGCCGATAATACAACCGCGTCCCACCGACGCCATGATGATCGCTCCGTTGCCGATCCAGGTGTTGTCCCCGATGGCGATTCGTTCAAACGTGCCGTCGATCAGGCGCCCGTTTTCATCATAGGCGTGCTGGCCTTTGCCCGAAAGAACATGTACCGCCGAACCCAGCAGCACACCGCTGCCGATCTCACACGTCCCCAGGATACAATATGCGCCGCATGATGACCCCGGCCCCATGCGTGAGTGCCGGTGCGAGAAAAACGAACCGAAGCCCAGCCCGGCGGTCGGTGAAAAACAATCGAGCGTTAGATAATAATAGGCCTTGCGCGAGAAATCGCCCAATACCCCGGGATGCAGGCCCAGGGCTGTGGCCACGGAAACAAAGGGACGTTCGCTGCCCACGAGCAGCGTAAGGAGTTGCATCCCCAGGTACAGCGGTAAAACCAGTACGACAGCGATGCCAAAAGCGATTTTTTTCATCATGACCTGTCCGGCATTATCCATTCCTGTGATCGGACTGTTCAATCGGGATCTGCAGCGGAACGATCGTCCCTGAGTTTGCGGGCCATGCGCCTGAGGAGACCACTTTATAATCATAATCGCTGATGGTCAAACGCGTGCCGCCATCTGCACCACCCCCCACAACCCGTTGCCGACGACAACTAGAAAAGCAACGACGTCGACCAGACAGATGAGATACAGATAAATCTGCAACAACAGCATTTTGCGTGAGTTCATCCGCTCCCCCCGTTTTCCGCCAAGCAGCAGCACGGGGTGCGATGTGTCAAGATGAAACAGCCCTGCCAGTCCGGTTCACCGCCAGCCGTGGCGCATCAGATCACGCAGATGGTAGGTCAAAACTACCTGCGCACCCGCGCGGAAAATCGCGGTCAGGTTTTCCAGCACCAGCGATCGTTCATCGGCGTACCCGGATTTTACCAGTAGTTTGGCCGCGGCATATTCGCCCGAGACATTATATGCCGCCACAGGTAGCGACGTCGCCCGGCGAAAATCGGCAATAATATCCAGATAAGGCAGCGCCGGTTTGACCATCACCCAATCGGCATCTTCCAGCTCGTCCAGTTCCAATTCGAGCCGGGCTTCCCGGCGGTTGCGATAATCCATCTGGTAGGTGCGGCGATCGCCGAACTGCGGGGCCGATTCGGCCGCCTCGCGGAATGGTCCGTAATACGCCGAGGCATATTTGGCGGCGTAGGCCAGGATCCCGACATCGGTATGTCCTGCATCATCCAGCGCGCGGCGGATCGCGCCGACCCGACCGTCCATCATGTCCGAGGGAGCCACCCATTGAACCCCGGCATCGGCCAGCGCGACGGCCATCCGCGAGAGCACCGGCAAAGTTTGATCGTTGTCGATCGTTCCGTCCACCACCAGGCCGCAATGGCCGTGTTCGGTATAGGCGCATAGACAGACATCCGCGAAAACCAGCAGGTCGTCCCCGTAACGCCGCCGTATTTCGCGAGTGACCGTAATCACCGGATTATCCGCTGCATACGCTGCATCAGCGGTATCCGATTTCCGGCCGGTGACACCAAATAACATAATCCGGCGAATGCCCAGCGCGATATCGGCCTCAAGCCCGGCCAGAAATTCATCGGGGCTTTCGCGGAAGATCCCCGGCATCCCGGGAATTTCATATTTGACACCGGGCTGATCGGTAACGAAATAGGGCTGGATCAGCGAAGCGGCCGACCAGCGTGTTTCGGCGAGCATTTCCCGCACCAGTTCGTTGGCCCGTCCCCGGCGCGGCCGTCTACCCAAAATGGACATATAATGCCTCCAGTACCCCGGCCAGATCGTGCGTCAGCGCTTCGTTTACGGGAGATACCCCGCGTTTGATTAAATAATCGGTCGTCGACGGCCCAATCGAAACCACACCTGCCCCAGCCGGGATGGCCGCCATCGCCAAAAAATGCCGCGCCGCCTTGGGGCTGGTCAAGATTACAGCATCGGCCCGTCCGTCCCACACTGGTCCGGTCTCCGGCTGAACCGTATTATACACGACCAGTGGTTCGATGACCATCCCGGCCTCTTGTAAGGTACGCTCCAATTCACCGCGGCGTTCGGCGGTAGTGGGAAAAAGTATCCGGGCGCCGGGTCGCCCGTGTCTGGTGATGAATTCCTGTGCAAAACCCTCGCCGGTGGAGACGGCGGGCACGAAGTCCGGGGCGCGGCCGGCCAGTTCGGCGAAGACCGCCGCGCTCCCCGGCCCCATGACCGCCACACGATTGGCGATCTCCTGCGGTTTGCCCTCCGGATTCAACACGGCGAAAAACATGCGGATTCCATTCCCCGAGGAAAAAAATAGCCAGTCATAACCGGGCAATCCCGCCAGCGCTCGCTGCTGTTGATCGGCATCTCCCGCGGCAACGACCTGCAATGCCGGATAGCAGATCAACTCTCCCCCGGCCGCCACAACGGTAGCGCTGATGCCGGTGACCTGTTCTGCCGGACGAGTGATCACAAACCGCCGCCGGCAAAATGCCGAGGACGAGTCGGCATTGACCGGACGTGTCAGGGTTCCAACGACGGCATCTACAGCGCCGGTGATAGAACCCGCGGCGACACATACCCGCCGCGGTTTTTCCGACGGCGAGTTTTCGCGGGCGCCCAAAAACGCCGCGAGCGCAATAGACTCCCCCCGCCGGTCGGCACAGACTCCCAGCGGCAGCTGACAGCCGCCGCCGACTTTTTTCAATACTGCCCGTTCGGCCTCAACCATCTCGCGTGAAGCCGTATCGTCAATCAATCGGACCAGTTCGGTGACCTCCCGGTCGGCAACGCGGGTTTCGACTGCCAGTGCGCCCTGGGCCGGAGCGGGAATAAACTCATGATCGGACAACTCGACAACTTGTAATTCCTCGAGCGACAGATTCAGCCGCCTGACACCGGCCACGGCCAGGACGATGGCGTCATACTCGCCGGCACGCAGCTTTTCGACCCTGGTCGGGACATTTCCACGCAACGCTTTGATCCGAAGGTCGGGCCGATAAAACGACAGCTGGGCTATCCGCCGCGCCGAGGAACTCCCGACTATCGCCCCCTCAGCCAACCCCCACCGCAAACCGGATTCATAGCCGGGGTCGCGCGCCACGATCATATCGCGCCGATCGGCACGCTGGGGCACGGCCGCAAGGTGCAGCCCGTCGGGCCGCGTGGTTTCCAGATCTTTGCCGGAATGAACGGCAAGGTCGATTTCGCCGGCCAGCAGCGCGGCTTCCAGCTCCTTGGTGAAAAAGCCCTGGCCGGTCATGCGGTTAAAGGGCAGCGACGTTTCCCGGTCACCTCGGGTGTGGATGACTTTAATTTCGATTTTGCACGGTCCGCATGCGGTCAGTCGATCACGGATATACTCGGCTTGAATCAGGGCCAGGTGGCTGCCCCGCGTGCCGAGGATAAATGTCCGCAAGGGTGAGTTCATGGCCTGACAAGGATAATCGGTGGCGGGGGATTTGACAATGGTGGAAGTCTAACGTGACTGCTTTGGCGGATTGTCTATATCGCGGTTTTCCGGCTCCCATTGCTGATAACAAATCCAGTCCCCGTCGGGATTACGGCTTTTGTGGTCCAGGTAGAGCTCAAATATTTCACCGCAGGAAGTCCGCACCCGGAAATATTTCCGGTGCCGCCGAGACCGCCAATTCCGTTTTGCGGCGCCTGCGGAGAAATTCCAGTCAAACCAGGTGAGCAAAATCTCCGCGATATTATACCGACAATTGCGCCAGACAAAACTCCCCGGCTCGGAAATCTCCCGGACGCTTCGTACATCCACTGTTTCCCCGACAAAAATCCAGCGTCCACCGTTCAGAATGTGATTCCGCTGATCATCCATAGGCGCAGCATACTGAGTTTTTCCGGAAAAAACAAACCCGGCTCAAGAAACTTGAGCCGGGCGTCCTGGTGTTGCGAAGCCGTCTTCCTCGCGGAACTACTACAACGACCTCGCTGAGATTAAGTTAATCATAAACGTCAGGTTAGTCAATGAGTTGTTGGGAAATTTTCGACAACGATAAAATGGGTTGGCACTTATGTTCTTATGGCATTAGGTGTTATAGAAACGACAAATTTACGCACGCCCTCGATTTGCAGGCTTTTTACTGCGGTCATTTTTGCATGCGGCACTTTAAGCGGTGCACAAATGTCATAACCCTGCAGCACCTTAGCCGAATTCTAAATTGACACTGCCTTTGGATGAAATCGAACGCCCGGAGAACCTCAGGTCCTCCGGGCGTAATTTTAGTGATGGAAACTTGGCCTAAAATAGAGAGGCCAAAACCGAATCGAGGTTCTCCTGGCGCAATTGTTCGCCGGAGGCCACCAGATTGCCATTCTTATCGATCAGGAACGGTGAGGGAATACTATAGACATAAAACGATTTGACCAGCGTTGAACTCCAATCCTGTCCGTCATATACATGACGCCAGTTCATTCCTTTCTCCCTGGTCCAGGCATCGTAATCGTCGGGAGTAATCCGGTCGGCGTAGTCCAGACTTACGGAAACGATTTCCAGACCCTTTTCGCGATATTTATCCCAAGCAGCGGCAATAAACGGCAACTCCCCACGGCAGGGGCCGCACCACGTCGCCCAGAAATCAAGAAGTACGACATTCCGGTCCTTATAATCCGCCAGCTTGAATTCCTTCCCGGTCCGGTCGGTTGCCGTAAAGGGGATCGGCCACAACGCGCTAACCAGCTCTCCCTGGAAATTCATTGCCGCAACCTGCATCGCCGCGGGATTATCGGCGTAGTTTTCAGCGAACGTTTTTATCCGCGATTTCGCTGCTTCCGGTCCCGCCGTGGTATCGGCCAGGACAAAGTAGATTTTCCATGCTTCGGCAGGTCCGGCCCACTGGCTGCCTTCGGGAACAGCATTAAAATAAACCAGCGCTCCTGAGGATGCCGCGGGCCAGTCCGCAGAAGTGAATTCGTAAGGCCGGGTTTTGCAGAAAGCCGCCACGCCGGCACGATAGTTGACTTCGGCTGCAAGTTCGGCCGCCGGCCGGCTCGCCAGATAACGCTGCACTTCAACAGCGATGCCGTCGGCCAGGGCCCCCCACGGTTCGTAGGGAGATTTGAAGCGGGTCATCGCCCGGATACGCTCGAGGCCGACACTGATATACCCGCTGTCGCGGTCCGCAACCGGCAGGTTCTCCATCGCTGCAATGCGCCGGGCCTCCAGGTCCAGCGCCGCAGCCGAGTATTCCCAACTCGACCAGATCCGGCGATGACGGCGCAACAGGGTATTCCCATCAGCGTAATATTCATCGAGAGCTGCTTTGGAGTTGATCCCCGCCGGAGCCGGCACCAGCGGCATGCCGTCAGCAAAAATCCTCTCGTTGGCCTGCAACACCGAATCGGCCCGTGCCACCAGCACAGCAAACCGGGGATCGCCGCGGAGAGAATCCATGTCGTTGTCATAACCCAGATGTTCGGCGTCACACCAGCCATGGGCCACGGCGCGGCCCAGCCAGTCGATCCCGGCGTTCACCTGACCGGTCCGGCCATAAGCGCACGCCGCATTGTAATAACCCCAGGCGGAAGTCGGAACCAGTTCGGTTTGCCGGGTAAACGCCGCCACGGCCTCATCAATTTTGCCTTCGTCCAACAACTGATACCCCGAATCGCCGGCGGCGAGGTAATGTACCACCGTCAGCGAGTCGTATGTTGCAGGCATCGGAAAGCCGGCGTCCGGTTCCGGGGTCGATTGCTGCGGACCGCTGCAGGCCGCAAACAGCAGCAGGACCACGCCGCAACCCACGATCATTTTTTTCATCCGTCCTCCTGTGGATATTTTCTGATTTTTTTCCATGCCCCAACTCACAAAGAGTCAATATATGCCGCGACTCCCGGCTGGAAAATACTATTTCAACAAAAAGTCACTGCTGGTCTTTGCCTTTTTTCCGGAAGCGCACACGGATCGGTACGCCGATAAAACCAAAACGCTCGCGCAGACGGTTGGTGATATATCGTTCATAGGGTTCCCGAATCAGCTTGGGATAATTGCAGAAAAACACAAATGTCGGCGGCGGGTTTTCCGCCTGGGCCACGTAGGGGATTTTAATATACTTCCCTTTAACCGCCGGCGGCGGCAGGGCCTGAATATCGGCCATGATTGTTTCGGTCAATTCCTGCGTCTTGATATGTTTAGTGCGTTCGGCGGCCACGGTCTGGATGAAATCGAAGACTTTATGCACGCGCTGCCCGGTCAAGGCCGAGATGAACACGACCGGCACGTAGGCAAAGGTACGGGCCTTTTGTTCCAGCCAATGCACGTATTGCCCGGCTGTGGCCTCGTCCTTTTCCACGAGGTCCCATTTGTTCACCAGAAAAACCAAACCCTTGCCCGATTCGGCGGCATATTCAGCGATTTTGAAATCCTGCACGGCCGGCGGCAAGGAGGCATCAAACAGCAAACAAACAACATCCGCGCGGTTGATCGATTTGATCGTCCGCAACGTGGTATAAAATTCGATATTCTCCCTGATTCTGGCCTTGCGCCGCAACCCGGCGGTATCGATAAACACAAACGTCTTGCCGAAGGCCTTAATCCGCGAATCGACCGAATCACGGGTCGTACCGGGGATATCCGTAACAATATGGCGGTCGGTATCCAGCAATTTGTTGACAAACGATGATTTGCCGACATTGGGCCGCCCGATGACCGCCACCGCGATTTCATCAGCCGGCGCAAGGATAGATTCGGGCAGGCCGTCGATAATCCAGTCCAGCAGATCACCAATGCGGCGTCCGGCGGTGGCCGAAACCGCCAGCGGTTCGCCCAGGCCCAGGTTGGCGAACTCGGCGGCGTCGAGGTCGCCCGCATCGCCGTCGGCTTTATTGGCAGCCACCAGCACCTTGCGCCCTGATTTTTGCAGCATGGCGGCCAGTTCTTCATCGGTGGGATGAATGCCGATTTGGCAATCAACTAAAAACACGATGCGGTCGGCCTCGGCAATAGCCAGTTCCGATTGGGCGGTGATGTGTTTTTGCATCTCATCGTCGCTTTGCGGCACCAGCCCGCCGGTATCGACCAATAAAAACGACCTCCCCCCCCATTCGGCGACCGCATAATTGCGGTCGCGCGTCACGCCGGGAGTCGGATCGGTCACCGCCAGTTGCCGGCGCAAAATCCGGTTGAACAACGTCGATTTGCCGACATTCGGCCGCCCGATGATTGCAATTGTCGCCAACGCCATAAAATGCCCCCCTTACGTCTCTAAATATATCAGACCGAGGGTAAAACACAACGCAAAACCGGCCAGCGCCGCAGAATTGGCGGAATGTTGGCAATATCAGCGGTAGGAGAACGAGTTATCCTTGACAAACATAGCCAAATCATGTTATGAGTTTCACAAGCCCTGATAAGGGTAGCGGCATTTTATCGGCGGGGAACCTGCCGGCGCGGGCGGGGACATGGCGAGACTTCCGAGTATGGAAGAACACTACCGGGCGTTTAAACGCCGGAACCTGTTCCGCCTGTCGTTGACCTATCTGTCTCCATTGCTGGTCCTGATCATTTATCTGTACATTCAATATGACGGTTTGATGCAGGAAAGTAACCGCCTGCACTTGCGGGCTATTGCCGAAAGCCAGGCCAATACCCTCGATTTGTTCCTGGAGGAACGGCGGATCAACTTAAGCAACTTGATCGATGATCCGCGATTTAAGATGCCGCCGTCGCCGGAGACTATTCAAGCCAATCTCGAAAAATTAAAACGGGCCAGCGGCGCGTTTGTCGATATCGGTTATTTCGACTCGACCGGGGTGCAGATCGGCTATGCCGGACCTTACCCGTCGCTGGAAAAACGCAATTACAGTTCCGAACCCTGGTATATCACGCTCAAGCATGAACCGGATGAATTCATCATCACCGACATCTATCGCGGATTTCGCGACCAGCCGCATTTCACGATTGCAGTCAGCCGCTTCATCAACGGCGAGTTTGCGGTGCTGCGCGCCACGCTCTCCCCCGACCGGATCCATGAATATCTCAGTTCGCTGGAGGGTTCACAGGAGGTTTTCTCCTCAATCGTCAACACGGACGGGTATTTTCAGGTCGTCACCGAACAACTCGGCACACCGTTGGAACAATCGAATATCATCCCACCGCAAAATCCGCTCATCGGTTCGGACGAACATGAGGGAAAACCGGACCAGACAACAGCGGCAGTCGGCGCCGGATCGAATACATATGCGTACGCCTGGCTGCGCGGGGTGAAATGGGCGGTCATCGTGCAAAGTTCCTCCACCACCGGGGGCAGCATATTTTCGGGGTTCCGGCTGCGGATCATCCTGACCTCCGCGGTCGTGGTCCTGGTCATATTTTTGATCATCAACAACCGGGCCAATAAGCTCGTCCAATGGCAGAAAGAATCGGACGAGACGCGCGATCAGCTCGAACATGCCGCCAAAATGGCCTCGGTGGGGGAACTGGCCGCCGGGATCGCCCACGAGATCAACAACCCGCTGGCCGTGATCAATGAAGAAGCCGGGTTGATGAAAGACCTGATGAACCCGGAATTCGAGGAAACCGAAACCATCGAGCAGCTGACCGGCCATCTCGATACTATCCAACAATCGGTTTTTCGCTGCCGCGACATTACCCGCAAACTGCTGGGGTTCGTGCGGCGCAGCGCGGCGGACTTGAAACCACATGATATCCACCGGCTGATCGACCGGGTCGTGGACGGTTTGCTGGGACCGGAACTGGCGGTGTCCAACGTCGAAGTCATCAAGCGCTATGGGCCGGATATTCCGGAAATCACCACCGATGAAAACCAGCTGCAGCAGGTGCTGTTGAATATTGTCAACAACGGTGTAGACGCCCTGGAGGAACGGCCCGGCCAAATCAGTCTGGCCACCGCGTGCGAGAAAGGCAAATTCCTGATCAGCATCACCGATACCGGCAAGGGCATTCCCCCCGATGAACTCGACAAGATTTTTTTGCCGTTTTTTACGACCAAGGAAGTGGGCAAGGGAACGGGCCTGGGATTGTCGGTCAGTTATGGGATTATCAAGGGGCTGGGGGGCAAAATCGAAGTCGAAAGTTCCGTAGGCCAGGGCAGCACCTTTATTATTTCGCTGCCCCTCAAATGATCAACATCATGATGGACGTGCGTGATCACATCGGGAACGAAGAACACAACATGACACCGTTTTTCGACCGCACCCTGATTGTCGATGCCCGGGACGCATTGGTTGGTCAGACGGAGCGACAGAATGACTAAAATACTGCTGGTCGACGACGAGGACGATTATCGTCTGCCCCTCGCCCGCCGCTTGCAGCTTCGCGAGCTGTTGACCCTTGATGTCAACAACGGCGAGGATGCCATCAAACAGATCCGCGCCGACAAGGACATTGACGTTGTTCTGCTGGACCGCAAGATGCCGGGTATGAGCGGCGAGCAGACGCTGGAGGAGATCAAGTCGTTCCGGCCGGAGTTGCAGGTGATCATGCTGACGGCCCATGGCTCGCTGGAATCGGCCATGGAAACCGGGCGCCTCGAGGCCTTTGCCTATTTGCGCAAACCCTGCGATCTGGAAGAGCTGATCGCGACCGTGGCCCGGGCGCGTGAGGGAAAAGTCCATCTGGCCGCGCGGCAGGAAATCCCGATCGTTGAGAAGGATTCGCTCAAAAAATGGCTGATCGGCACTCATAATTCCCGGCCGGGGATCATGATCCTGGGGCTGGTGATTTTCGCGGCGCTGCTGTTATGCCCTCCCCCGGCGCGGATGCTGACGCTGGTATCTACGCCCAAGACCGGAGAAGTCAGCGACCCGCATATGGGGTATGCCGATTACGACAAATTGAAACACGGGGAGACCATCGCCGAGTATTACAGCCACAAATACGGCCTCTCGATGACCGTGACCAATGAACAGGGCGAAAAAGTCAAGCAACCGCTGACGCCGAGCCAGACCGCATTGCGCCTGCGGGTGATGCTGGGCATCCTGATCGTGGCAGCTTTGTTTTGGGCGACGGGCGCCATCCCGGTAGGATTCACCGCGCTGATGGTCGGCGCGGTCATGTATTTTATGGGGATTTTGCGCCCGGACGATATCGCCCAGGCCTATTCCAAAGATGCGGTAATTTTCATCTTCGGGGTCCTGGCGTTGTCACTGGCGATCAGCAAGACCGGACTTGACCGTCGCATCGGTCTGTTGCTGCTCGGGCCGGCTTCCAGCCGGGGGCGTCTGCTCTTCATTTTTCTCCCGCTTTTGGGAATCGCCTGTTCTTTTGTCTCCGAACACGCTTTAATTGCGTTCATTATGCCGATGTTTATGATGGTCTATGCCGCGGCGGTGCGCGGCGCGGGAATCCGGCAGGATAAAGCGCTGGCGGCGATGTTCGTCCTGGCACTGTGTTTTACCGCCAACTGCGGCGGCCCGGGCTCGCCGGCCGCCGGCGGCAGAAATGCGGTAATGATGGGAATCATGGCCGATTACGGCGTGTCACCCACGTTCGGCGAATGGGTCCAGTATGGCCTGCCATATGTCCCGGTAATGGCGCTGGTGATTGCGACCTACTTTTACGTCGTCTTCCGACGGAAACTCAAGGTCAAAACACTAAATGTTTCCGCATATGTCCGCCAGGCCGCCCAGAAGATCGGGCCGATGAATCATCAGGAATATCTTACCACCGCGGTGTTAGCCGGTGTGATTATTCTGTGGATTACGGCCAGCGATACCTATGGCATGGGCGGCCCGATCATTTTAGGGCTGCTCGCGCTGAATGTCCTGCGTATCCTGCGCTGGCGTGATGTCGCCAGAATCCCCTGGGATGTTGTGGCCTTGTATGCCAGCGCCTGCGCCGTGGGCAAAGGACTGGCGGTGACCGGCGCCGCGTTGTTTCTGGCCGACAGCTTCATCAGCATTCTGCCGGAATTCATGCGCAGCGGCGAGGGACTGGCCATCGCGGTCAGTTTGTTTACGGGGATCACCACCAATTTCATGAGTGACGGCGCGACGGTTTCTGCAATCGGGCCGATCACCCTGCCCATGGCCCTGATCTCGGGGACTCATCCCTGGATGATTGGGTTTGCAACCGCGTTTGCCTCATCGTTTGCGCATATGCTGATCATCGGCACACCGAACAACGCCATTGCCTACGCAATGGCCAAAGACCCGATCACCGGCGAACAACTGGTGTCTCTGGGCGATTTTTTCAAACATGGGTTCGTCATACTCCTGCTCTCTTTTGCGGTGCTGTGGGGGTGGGCGTTCTTCGGATATTGGCGATTTCTTGGGTTTCATTAGAAAAGGACGGATCATATGGCCAACATTAAGCTGCTCATTGTCGACGATGAAGTGAAGTTTCTGGAATCAATTGCCCGCCGACTGGAAATGCGCGATTTCGATGTGACCACTGCCGCCAACGGCGCCGAGGCGGTCAAAGCAGCGCGTGCAGCCGGGTTTGACCTGGCACTGCTGGATCTGAAAATGCCGGGGATGGACGGCAAGCAGGTCCTGGAGCTGTTGAAAAAAGAACACAAATACCTCGAAGTTATCATTTTAACGGGCCATGGTTCGGTCGATTCCGCCGTAGAATGCACCAAACTCGGGGCCTTCGGCTATTTGCCGAAACCATACGAGCTGGAGGAACTGCTGGCGGTGTTGCAGCAGGCCTATGAGGCGCGAATGAAAAAGAAATTCGAGTCCAATCAGGCCAAACTCGATGAAATCACCCGGCTGGCCATCGGCTCCAGCCCGCTGGGGATCATGCGCGAACTGGCTAAACTCGACGACAAGGAGAAATAACCACTGCCCGATGATTATCACCACGCTCATTTTTGACCTGGACGATACCCTGATGGAACAGCGGCCGGCCAACCGGGCGGCGTATCAGGCGGTCGCCGAGTATGCCCGGCGAGACTATGGCGTGAACGCCGAGGCGCTCTCTGCGGCGGTAAATACTCGCGGCGAGGAGTTATATCGTTCCGGCCCGCTGTATGAATACTGCCAGTCCGTGGGGATCGGGCGGACCGAGTGCCTCTGGGGCGAAATTACCGATACGATCCCCCAAATTCAACAACTTGCCGCATGGGTCCCCCGGTTCCGCCATGAAACCTGGCGGGCGGCGCTGGCCGATGTGGGAATCGACAATGAAATGCTGGCCGAGGAACTTGTCGCCCGCTTCATCGATGAACGCACAAAACGGCAGATTGTGTTCCCCGATGTCGAACCGGTGCTCAGCGAGTTGCAGAACCATTATACGCTGGCGCTGCTGACCAACGGCTGCCCCTCACTACAACGCTACAAAATCAACGCCTCCTGCCTGGCCGATTATTTCACTGCCCGGCTGATCTCCGGCAACCTGGGCGTCGGCAAACCCGATCCCCGTATCTTCCGGCGGATAGTGCAGGACCTCGAAGTCGAACCGGGTGCCGCAATCATGATCGGCGACAGCATCTCCCGCGACATCCTCGGCGCACAACACGCGGGCCTGCGGGCGATCTGGCTTAACCGCTTCGGTGACCCCCTGCCCGACGGTCCCGCTCCGGACAGCGTCATCGAAACCCTGACCCAGCTGCCACTTGTCCTCGAAGACCTTTAAATAGTACAAATATTGTAATAATTACGCCATAATTTCCATGGCCGACTTCGTCTATTACGGGTTGGGCGGCGCATGATGGCGCAGCGGAAGTCAGCCAAACAACCGGACTGAAAATCATTGAACTATTGCAATTTTCGGCGCACATCATGGACCAACGTCGTGATCATCAGTACTATCTTCGCCGGGATGATCCTCGCAAGTTGCGGGAAGAATAAGGACGGACACATGTCGGGACACGCGAAAACCGCTCAGACCGGGCGCAACCGTCTGCAACACGAACACAGTCCCTATCTGTTGCAGCATGCCGCCAACCCGGTGGACTGGTATCCCTGGGGCGAAGAAGCTTTTACCCGAGCGCAGGCGGAGGACAAACCGGTCTTCCTGTCGATCGGGTATTCGACCTGTCACTGGTGTCATGTCATGGCGCACGAGTCGTTTGAAGACAAACAGGTGGCGGCGTTGCTGAACGAGACGTTTGTCTGTATCAAAGTCGACCGTGAGGAACGGCCGGATATCGACAACCTGTACATGAGCGCTGCGCAGGTAATGAAACAACGCGGCGGCTGGCCGCTGACCATTATCGTGACGCCGGACAAAAAGCCGTTTTTTGCCGGGACGTATTTTCCCAAACAATCCGGCCTAGGCCGTATCGGCATGCTCGAACTGGTACCGCGAATCAAGGAATTGTGGCGCACCCAGCGCGAGCAGATCATTTCCTCGGCTGCCGAAGTCACTTCGGTTTTACAGCAGGGGGCCACAATTGCGGCCGGCGGCGAGTTGGGTCCGGCCGATTTGGAACTGGCCTATCACCAACTGGCGCAACATTTCGATTCGACTTACGGCGGGTTCGGCCACGGAATGAAATTCCCCACGCCGCATAATCTCTTGTTTTTATTGCGGTATTATCATCGCAACGGCGACCCGCGGGCGTTAGCCATAGCGGAACAGACGCTGACCCGGATGCGGCGCGGCGGAATATTCGACCAAATCGGCTTCGGCTTTCACCGTTATGCCACCGACCGCGAGTGGCTGGTCCCGCACTTTGAGAAAATGCTGTATGACCAGGCCTTGCTGGCACTGGCCTACACGGAGGCCTTCCAGCTCACCCGCAAGGAGGAATATGCCCGGACGGTCCGGGAAATATTTGCCTATGTCCTGCGCGACATGACCGCCCCTGAAGGCGGTTTTTATTCGGCGGAGGACGCCGACTCCGAGGGCCGGGAAGGCAAGTTCTATCTTTGGACAATTGATGAGATCCGCACCGCGCTTAACGCCGACGACGCCACACTATTCATCGATGCCTTTAACCTGACGGCCGGCGGCGACTTTTCCGAGAGCGACCAAGCGGCAACCGGCGCAAATATTCCGCATTTGCTGGATGATTGGGCATCCATTGCTGCGCGACATCATCTGTCGGGCGCGGAAGTGCAGGACCGAATCGCCAGTATCCGACAGATGCTTTTTGACCGCCGGGAACTGCGTGTCCATCCGGGCAAGGACGACAAAATCCTGGCCGATTGGAACGGGTTGATGATTGTGGCGCTGGCCCGGGCCGCGCAGGTGCTTGGCGATCCGGTGTATGCCGCCGCCGCCGCCGATGCAGTCACGTTTATCAACAACCGGATGATTGACGACCACGGCAACCTGTATCACCGTTATCGAGGCGGCCATGCCGCGATCGACGGCAATGTCGATGATTATGCCTTTGTCATCTGGGGTCTGCTGGAATTGTACGAGGCGACGTTTACTGTGTCTTATCTCCAGCAGGCGCTGGCGTTAAATGAGCGGATGCTCGCGCAGTTTTGGGATCAGGAGACCGGCGGTTTGTATTTTTCCGCAGAACGTGTTGATGATGTAATCGTGCGGCAAAAAGAAGTGTATGACGGCGCGGTACCCTCCGGAAATTCCGTGGCGATGTTGAACCTGCTGCGGCTGGGCCGGATGACCGGCCGGACAGACCTCGAGGATAAGGCCACACAGATCATGCGCGCGTTCTCGCGGCAGGTGGCGCAGGCGCCGGCGCAGCATACGATGATGATGTGCGCGCTGGATTTCATGATCGGCCCGACCAATGAAGTCATTATTGTCGGCCGCCCCGGCTCGACCGACACGAAAACATTGATCGCCGCCATCCGTGGCGTGTATCATCCGCAAAAAGTCGTATTGTTCCGCGCCGATGACGGCTCGACCAACGGGCTGGACAAACTGGCGGGATTTATCAGATATTGCGAACCTCTTGGGGGCCAGGCCACGGCGTATGTCTGCCGCGACCACGCCTGCGAACTGCCGACTGCCAATGCGGATAAGCTGCTGGCGCTTTTGGACGGCGAGAAATAGACCAGACACTTGTGGGCGGTCCGCCGTGGCGGATCCACATGTGCCCCGGCCTTCACCGGGGTGACAAGGAATGTCATTTGCTGTTCTATGCCGGCGGCAGGCGGACTTCCACAATCGTGCCGCCGCCGGGATTCGGTTCGATGTCGATCGTGCCGCCGAAATCGGCGATGATGCGGGCCGTGATCGCCAGCCCCAGGCCGGTCCCCCGAGCTTTGGTGGTGAAATACGGCTGGAATATTTTATCGCGGTCCTCGGCGGGGATCCCCTCCCCCGTGTCGGTGATGCGCAGGAAGACCTCGTGGTCAGCGGAAGTTTTGCCGTACGTGACAGCGATGGTGCCGCCTGCCGGTGTGGCGGCAATGGCATTGGACAAAATATTAATGACGGCTTTTTTCAATTCACCGGGAATACCCATCAACTCCAGACCCGGCTGGCCGGAAACCTGCAAATCGATATTTTTCTCCCCCGCTTCCAATTTGAACAACGCGGTGACCTCATCGATGACGGCGGTCAGGCCAAATCGCCGCGGCGTTTCGCGCGGGGAGCGCGCCAGATCAAGGAACTCGTTAATGATCTTATCCAGCCGCCTGGTTTCGGAAATGATTGAGCCGGTAAACTGCTGAAATTCGTCCTCGTCACGTGTTACTTCAAATTCGAGTGATAATCGCTGCGCAGCCAGTCCGATCGCGTTCAGCGGGTTGCGCACCTCATGCGCCACCCCGGCAGCCATCGTCCCTAATTCGGAAAGCCGCTCGGCGCGGCGGATGCGTTCGGTCATGCGCCGGGCATCAGTCAAATCGACAATCACGGCGACCGCGCCGCCCGGTTTGCCGCCCGGGTGGCGGATCGGCGCAACACTGAGCGACAGGAACTGCTGTTTTCCGTCAACCGCCCGCACCAACTCCCGGCTGCGCAGCGGGATGCCGTCAGCCGCCACGGCGCGCAATCCGACCTCATCGCCGGGGAATAACTCCATCGCGGGCCGTCCGATGACCTCCCCTGCCGGCAGGCCGAATAACACCTCGGCAGCGGGATTGAAATGAGTGATTCGGCCATCTTCATTGACGGCGACGACCGCGCCGTCCATCGCGTCCAGAATCCGCCCGGTCAATGTGCTGATTTGCTGATACGAACGGCTGACAGTTTGCAAATTTTGCCGCACGATCACAAAACCGACCGCAGCAATGGTCAGCAGCCCGAGGAAAATCGAGGAAATCAGCAATTGTTGTTTCAGCCGGTCGGCGGCTTGCTGCACGGCATGCAGACTCACCCCTACGCGCAGGATGCCATCGGCCACATGCTCCGAAATGAATGGTTGTACCGCCTCGAGCACCTCCCGGCCCTCAAACACGAATTCGCGCGTGGCGGTCTGGTTATTGGTGACGGCCTCCATCAAAAACGGATCATTAGCAATACGCAGCACCGGCTTGACATCGCGGGAAGCGAACAAAATCCCGTCCGGTGTCTGCAGAATGATATAGTCGATGCCGGCCTTTTGACCGACCATTTGGATCAGCCGCCCGATGCCGATTTCACGGAAAACCTCTTCAATGCGGGTGACTTTCCGCCAGGCCGAATACACGCTCCCCTGCTTGCCGCCGACTAAGGAGCCGATCCATTCCTCGCCGTCGGCGCTGTCAGTGCGATAGACAGTCTCCCAGGGCGTAAGACCGCTGCGGATATTCTCGAGCGCCGCAGCGATATCCGCATCGCCGGCATCCAAAAACGAGATCACCTCAGGGGGTTCGGCAAAGCGGCGATCTCGAGCATCGATAATCACTACTCCGTCTACATCCTGTTGTGCGGGAAGCGCGGCCAGGGCAGCCGAATCAAGCTCACCCGCCTCGGTGCGGGCCGCCAGCAACTCCGCCTGATCGGCCAGGTTCCGGATTTGTTGCAGACGCATGAACTGGTTGGCCTGCGCGGTGACTTCGGTGGATTGGATCAACGATTCCAGCAGTGCGCGGCCCTGGCGATCGACCGCCGCCAGCAGCGACGAGCGAAAAGCATTGTAGCCGATATTCCCCCAGATGACAAATATCGCGGCAATCAACAGCCCTAAACCGCCCACATACCACGAGTTTATCGGAACTCGTATCGGCGGCCCCGCCGTGAAAGGGTCGGACTCCTCACCGGTCGGCTTTCGTCGTGTGCCGGAACTCATCTGCGAAAGAAAACCTCCCGGGCGGCCTTCCGTCAACCCAAACACTACTTTTTTTCTGTAAAAATATCATGTAGTTATCGTTAAAACACCCGATGCTATATATAAAGGACATTCGTCACAACATGGATTCGTTTGATCCTCCGGCGAATGTCCCGGGCCTTGCCGGACAAGGCCGCCGGGTTCAAGATTAAAAGCGAAAGACACGGATGTCTGCCAGACGGATTACATATCGCAGGACCAGTTTGCCGGCGCTCCCCTCGCTGCAACGGATGTCGGCCATGCATTCCTCGGCACCGGCGGTCTCTGCCGGCACGGAAGTGGCCTTCCGTTACAACATTAGTGCCAAACGAATCGCCCGCTATTTCCAGGTCGACCTGAAACAGACCCACCCCGTGACCGGCTCGCTTTTCGGCGCATTGTCGGGCCTGAAACCCGGCAACCGTCCGGCTTGGCACGACTCCACCCCATGCAAGTAGTATTCCCACAATGAATTGCATTTCCACCGCCCGTTGAGCACGTTACCGGACCGTTGATATTAATCCAAAGCCATAACCCGGAGCTGCCGATAAAGGAAGCAGGGAGATACCATGAATTTATCATTATCTTTGCGGGCTTCGGCAGCCGGGATCCATCGCAATGTCGAGCGACTGAATGCCGCCGCAGTCAAAATCGCGCGACCGGAAACAATCGGGCAGGTGGAGCCGCGGGTCGAGATGACGCTGTCCCGGCATGGCGTGCAGGCCAATATCAACACATTCAGGGTCGCGTGCGGCATGAACCGCAGCGCAGTCGATATGATCGCTTGAATTGGGACGTTGAACTCAGCAGTCCTTTCATTGGGCAGTGAAATCCATGCTATTCCATTCCCTCGAACTAGCAGAGGAATAACCGGCGCCGATCCATCAAACCCGACGCCCCATGACATCCCAACGCGGAGCCAACGAAGATGCCGGATTATGCACCGAACGACCATAGCGATAATCGCCCGGCACCAGCCGCTGGCGGTGATGAGCCCTTTACCTGGTCAAACCCGCGGCGCAATTTCCGGCGCCTCGACACCAACCAGTTTGACCGCATCGGCTGGTTTGCCGGGGTCGGGACGTTCGTGCTGGCCTTGACGGTGTATGCCGCCACCATGTGCCGGACCGTGTTCTGGTGGGATTCGGGCGAGTTGGTCGCCAACGCCAGTATCCTGGGCATTCCGCATCGCCCCGGATTTCCATTTTATATCCTTGCGGCGCGGATTTTTGGCTTCCCGCCGCTGGGCGATTATTTTACGCGGATCAATTTTTTCTCTGTGTTTTGCGCTGCCGCGGCGGCCGGGATCTTTTGTTATGTGCTGATCCGGTTGCTGGCCCGTTACGTGGAGCGCGACAAAGTCGTCGCCTATGCCGCATTGTTGGCGGTATGTGCCCTGATCGGCAATTATACATTCTGGATCCAGGCGGTCCGGACTGAGGTATATGCACTCAACGGGCTGGTCGTCGCGGTGCTTTTTCTGCTGCTGGAACGGGCCGACAGCGCAGCATCGTCCTCACCGCGGACTGCAACGAAATGTATCTACGCGGCAGCATTTATTTTTGGTTTGGGTCTGGGTGGACATCATGCCACCCTCGCCTCCACCGCGCCGGCCCTGGCGCTTCTGGCGGTGATGATCATGGGCCGGCGGATTTTCCGCCCCGGCTCACTGGTGACCCTGGGCATCATGTTGATCCTGGGCTTTTCGGTTTACCTGTATTTGCCGCTGCGGGCATCGCAGTCACCGTTGTTGAACTGGGGCTGGGACAACGCCTCGCTGGCCGATGGCGCACAGGTGGTCATGGCCACCGATGCCTACGGGTATATCTCGGCTCAGACATTTTTGGTAGTCGGCCGGAAGTTATTGCAGGCCTTAAACCTGATCGTTGACCAGATCGGTCTGCCGTTGTCGTTATTCGCCCTCGTCGGAATAATCTTTTGGATCGGTAAATCACGGCGTTGGGGTTTGTTTTTTCTCGCGATTACAGTAGGCAACCTGCTGATAGTGGCCTTGTTGGCGACGGAATTCATCGACTGGAATGCCGATTTACATGGTTATTTACTGCCCACGCTGGCCGCGGCACTGGCCGGCATCGGCTGCGGATTTTATCTGTTACTGAGGACAATTTCCCGGCTGCTGGACCGGCTGATCCCCTCGCACCACCTGCGTTTAACGGGCAAGACCGCGTTGGTCGGCGTAGCGGTGATGCTGGCGATTACCCCGGCGATCATCGGTGGGCCATTCTGCGACCTGTCGGATAACCGACTGGCCTGGGACCTCGGCTTGGAAACCCTGATCGATCTGCCACCGGGCGCAGTGATTGTGATGGACGGGGTCAACTGGGATTTTGTCCTTCGGGGAATGCAATTCGTGGCAAATTTGCGGCCCGATATTGCCATCGTCAACCGCTCGCTATTGCCGGCGCAATGGTATCAGCAGCAATGCCGCCGGCGATATCCCGCGATTTTTGCGACGACAGTCTTCCCGGTTTCGACAAAATCGGCTGAGGTAATCGCCTGGGCCGATGACCTGCGCGCGGCGGGCCTGCCCATTTTCTGGGAGTATACCGAGCGGGAGTTGCCCAGCTATAACCGGTTTCAACCGGCCGGGCACCTGTATTATCTGACCGAACCCGATTCGATAATTTCCGATTCGGCCCTGCTGGCCCAGGAGCATTTTGAACGCACCTCCCGGTTTTTCAGCGATATCGAGGAACTCAATTACGATTACGACGCCCAGGGAGTATACATCCAAAACCTCTACCGCGCCGGCCTCTACTACGAACGGTGGGGCTTGATTTATCGCGCGCGGGAAATGTACCAGCGCGCCCTTACTGTCCGCCCCGCGGAAGGGATGATCTGGGGTGCGCTGCTGCGGCTGGAACACTCCGCCGCCGCCATGGACGACCACTAAACTGCGGCAATCCGGCAAAGATCCTGCGCAAGTCGGGCTTGACGTATCCCCCGCCGGGGGATACCTTGTCCCAAAACATGGACCCTGTGTAAAAGGACGATACACATGACTTGCTGGCGAAAAACATTGTTGGCGTTTATGGCGGCCGGGATGCTGCTGAGCGGCTGCGGTACCAATCCTGATGCCGCGCATTTATATCAATTGGAAAAATTGTTTCAACACGCCGAACGTGAGGCCTCTTTAACCGGCATCGGTCCGGCCGGCCCAGAAATGAGTGAGCGGGTGCGCCTCGCCGGATTGTACGGCGAAGTCGTCGATTATTACCTGCAGGCCATCGGCGAATTCCAGACAACGGCTACCACGGTGGAAAAAAGCAGCGCGATGAACCTGGCCGTACAAAGCAGTATGCGCATGGCCGCACTGCTGGGGACCACCGACCAATCTGACCGGGCGATCGACATTTATCGCGGTATCCCTGCTAATTTCCCGGAATTACCGGCTTATCACTCCATTGCCTCGTTCGAGCTGGCCCGGTTGTATGTCCGCCTGAGGCAGTGGGATTCGACCCTGGCCATTTATCACCGGCTGATGTATTCCTACCGCCCGCCTGCAGACACGGTTTCGGGGTATGACGTGGATTGGTTGAAACTCCCTCTGGAAATCGCCGAAATGAACCGGCTGCTCGAACGGCAGGATGTGGCCGCCCAATGGCTGGATACGGCGCTGATCTTCTACGACCGGCTCGCGCTGGAGTACCCGCCGGGAACGATCAACATGATCGCCAAAACCTACGCTTCGAATACGTACCGGCTCAAAGACGACAACGTCGCGGCAATCAGGGTCTTGCGCACGCTTATCGACAGCGCCGGGGTAGTCCTGCCCCAGGCCCAGGTGGAAATCGGCAACATTTTTTTGGAGCAGCTTAAAAACCCGGACAGCGCGGAGGCGGTGTTTAAAACTCTGGTCGCCCAGCATTCCGATTCACCGGCCGCTACAATCGCCCAGACCAAAATCGCCGCAATCCTCATCGAAAAAGGCAAAAATGAGGAAGCCCGCGAACTGCTCCGCCCGCTGAAACAGGCCTATGAAAAAAAAGGCCAGACTGTCGCAGGCATCCAGTTGTTGATGGGCCGGACCTACGAACAAGACGGCGCCTGGGACCGCGCGCTCAACGAGTATTCCTGGCTGGTAGAAAATTTCCCCGAGTTGCAGCAGTCCCTGGATGTATATCTCCATATTATCTCGCGCATGATCGAAATCGGCAACACCACTGTTGCCGAACAATGGCAGCGCAATGCCGTACGGCATTTTGATCAGGTGATCTCGGCTAATCCCAATACCGAATTGGCGGCGCTGGCACAGAAAAACCTCGCTCGGAGCTGGGTCCTGATGAAGAACTGGGAGCAGGCCGCTCAGGCGTATCAGACATTGATTGACAAGTATCCCCCGGCGCCCTCGCGGCTGCAAATTTATATCGAGCTTGCCGCAGTCTACTCCGAACGCCTGGGCGACCGTGAAATGGGGGCAGTGGTCCTGGAACGCCTGCTGCAGGATTATCCCAATTTCCAGCGGCGGGATGAGGTGCAACAGCGGATCGATCATTTGCGCTCGACCAAATCCTGATCGGCCACCTGCCGGAACTTTCGGCCGGTGGACGTGTAGACTAACACCGGGGCCGCGGCACGACGATAATTATGAAAACGACACTGTACTGCCTGTTACTGGTGTGGACAACCGGCTTCGTCGGTGGGGCGGTCGCGGGAGAACCGAAAGACCATTTCGGCCAACCTGATAAAATAATTGTCGAAATCGCCCCCCAAACCACACCGGGCGGCTGGGAGCTGGGTGTTTACCTCGAAAACGACGAACCACTCGCCGCGATTACGGTTCCTCTTTTGTTCGGCGACCGCGTCGGCCAGTTTCATCTCGATTCAGTGGTTTTCACCAATACACGGACCCACTATTTCGGGTTGCGCACAACCAACAGTTACGATACGGTAAACAGCGTGCTCATTGGGTTGCTGTACACGCTGGGCGGTGATGAATTGCCGCTGGAACCCGGTACCGGCCCGGTGGCGTGGGTATACCTCACCTCGCGACAGACTCCTCCGCAATCGGCAAAGCCGCCACGCATCGATTCGACCTTTTTCCCACCTTTTAATACTTTGGAACTGGTCACTCCCTCGGCGGTGCCGATTCGGCCGATCTTTAAGACAGTGATCGTCGAAAAACTCTCCGCGTGGGACAAAGGTGGAAAAGCGACGTCGGCCAAGCCCCGCGTCCAACCGTAATAACCACTCGGCCTTCATAAAAACTGCCCGTTTTCGCTTGGAATCCGGCGATTTTTTGTTATCTTCTGTGATGTAAACTCCGGGGCGTGTGAGGGGACGCTGTCACCGGGTCAGGCAACCAGATACAAGAACATGTACTACTGCTACTTACCTCAGGAGAGCTCATGAAAAACCGCCCGCATTTGTTCGTTTTCCTGGCCGCAACGGTGTTATTTTCAATAATCGCGACAGCCATTTCGGCCGCCCCACCCGATCTGGAGCAGACACTCGCGCAAAAGATCGTGGCGGTGTGGACTTTTGCCGACAAAGCCGAGATGAAAGACGCCTTCGCCGAACATCTGGATGTCATGGAATTCCATTACGGCCAATCGGTGAAATTTCTGACCGACGCTGAAACCCTCGCCGCATTGCAGGGGCGCGGGTACGCAATTACGGTCGAAATCCCGGACATCATGGAATTTAATCGATCGCGGATGCAAACCCTGGATATGGGTGGTTATCGCACGCTGGCGGAGATCGAACTGGCCCTGGATACGCTGCATAATCTCAATCCATCGATCACCACGGCCAAATTTTCCATCGGGCAGACCATCGAAGGCCGCGAGATGTGGGCGATAAAAATTTCGGACAACCCCGAAATCGATGAAGACGAACCCGAAGCGCTGTTCGATGCGGCGACCCATGCGCGCGAGGTGATTACCCCGCTGGTCCTGATCGAAACGATGCGCACCCTGATTATCGGGTATGGTATTGATACAATGCTTACGCGGCTGGTCGATACCCGCGAGATGTTCTTCATCCCCTGCGTGAACCCCGACGGGTATTACTACAACGAGTTCACCAACCCGGGTGGCGGCGGGATGTGGCGCAAGAACCGGCGGAATAACGGCGACGGCACATATGGCGTGGATTTGAACCGCAATTTCACATACATGTGGGGGTATGATAATGAGGGCTCTTCGCCGATCCCCGGCGATGCAACCTATCGCGGCGCCTCGGCCGGTTCCGAACCGGAAATTCAAAACTACATGAATTTCGTAGAGAGCCGGGAATTTATCACCAATATCACCTTTCATTCCTACTCGAATCTGATCCTCTGGCCGTACGGGTATGAATACAATGTCTATTCGCCGGATGAGCCGCTATTCGCCACGCTGGGCGACAATATCTCGGCGTTCAACAACTACACGCCGACCATCGCCTGGGGTTTGTATCCGACCAACGGGAGCACCGACGATTGGAACTATGGGGAGCAGACGACCAAAGACAAGATATTCAGCTTCACCATCGAAGTCGGCAGCAGTTCGGACAATTTCTGGCCCCCGACCTATCGTATCCCGGAACTGGTCGGTGAAAATATCCCGGCGGTATTGTTTTTAATCGATATCGCGGGTGATCCCTGCGCCCCCGCGCCCCCGCTGGCCCCGCTGTGGGCCGCCGCCGATACGATGCCCACCGGCTTTTTCGATCTGGTCTGGTCGCAACCGGATAACCAAAACGAGGTTGTCGGATTTGAAGTGCTCGAATTAGCGGGCCCCCAGATCGGCGCCGACAACGCCGAAAGCGGTTCCGCGCGCTGGACGATGAACGGCTTCTCCACGGCGGCGAACCGCAAGTATGACGGATCATTCTCGTTTTACTCAGGTCTGGGCGACAACCTGTTCCGGACAATGACAACGGCTTACCCCATGTATGTCACGGGCAGTGAGGTCTTCGAATTTTATACTTATTACCGCATCGAAGATGACTGGGATTACGCCTATGTGGAGGTGTCCACCGATCCGATTTCGGGTTTTGCGCCGATCCCGGGGAATATCACCACCACGTACGATCCCCACCTCCTCAATCGCGGCCATGGGATCACCGGTTCCACCAGCAGCTGGACGCATGCCCTCTTCGATCTTTCAGCGTTCGCCGGCCAGTATATTTATCTGCGGCTGACCTATGCCACCGACGGCGGATTGGTTGAGGAAGGTTTTTATGCCGATGTGATTTCGCCGATTGCCTGGTTCGATCAGACCGAGGTCCTGGCTGCCGCGTATGCCGATTCGAGTC
This sequence comes from Candidatus Zixiibacteriota bacterium, assembly GCA_020051695.1. Classification (GTDB taxonomy): domain Bacteria; phylum Zixibacteria; class MSB-5A5; order WJJR01; family JAJRUJ01; genus JAGVQM01. Next base: position 110,763 of record JAGVQM010000036.1, read on the forward strand.
TTGCGGTAAACGACCGGCCGGTCGGAGAATACTATTTCAAAGTGCGCGCCACGGACGCGGACGATCAAACCGGGCCGTATTCCGCGCTGAGCCGGATCACGGTGGAAGGCGAGGTTATCTACGGCGACCTGGATGCCAACACCCTGATCAGCCCCGTGGATGTCATCTGGCTGGTTAATCTGGTCTATCGCAGTGGCCCCCCGCCGCTGGCTCCAGGAGCTGAATATATTAACGGCGATGCGTTCTGCAACCCCGTGGATGTTTCCTATCTGGTCAACCACGTATACCGTGGCGGCGCACCCCCGCTGGGGTATGCCGAATAATCCGACGTGGTCAACACTGCACGGCGCCCCGGGGGCGCCGTTTTTTATTGGGAATTTTTGCGGCGGTGGCGTTTACTATAGTAAAACGATGGGCCGGCAAAGGAGCGCATGATGGGGGGACGGTCGGGAGCGGTTTGGGGATGTCAAGCGTATCATTTCACTGTAAAAACCGCGCGGTATACGGTTATTTTCACTTTGCTTTCGCTCATGGTTGGGCTGCGGTCGCATCCGGCGAGGGCCAGATCGCAAGATAATCTTCCCCCGGAGTTGAAAGCGCAACTGGATTCCCTGTTCCAGCCGGTTTTTGGCGCGGGGTTGAACGCAACAGTCGGTGAATCAATCGCGCTGCAACGTGATTCGGCGCGTTTTGTGTTTATGTCGGGTACGTTCCATTTTTTTGCGCCGGTGCGGGGGCGGGTAACCGGCGCGTTATTCCGTGGACAGATGACTTTCGAACTGGCGCCGCCGACCGCAATGGAACGCGGACAACTGGCCCGGTTCACCGGCGATTCGGTATTGACCCGTAAACTGGAAGAAGTGTATTTCCGGTTCACCGATTCGACGTTCGAAGAAATCAGGCCCCACCTTCACCCTGACCCGGCACAGGACCGGCCCGGCAGTGAGCCGCCTGAAAAATACGCCAAACGCATCGAGAATGAATTGTATTACGCGATGGGCAGCCGGCTGTTGTTGGATCTCTATAATGACGGAGACGACATGGTGTTCTATGCCGGGCTGGATCCCGATGACGACAGCCATTATCATTATCTGATTGATCCGATAAATGACGAACCGGTGCAATTGTACCGCCGCCCACCCAAGGGGGACGATCATGCCATCGACCAAGTCTGTTCCTGGCGCCGAACAATGAGAACTGAAGACGGCCGCACCGGCAGCCAGATTGCCTCAGTGCATTATGATTTAAATACGGTAATCAACGAACCCTCGCGCACAGCGGTCACCGCCACGCTCGATTTTGCGCCGCGCCGCAGCCGCCTGCGCGCAGTGCGCTTCGACCTGGCGGCCAACCTGGTCATTGATTCGCTGGCTGCCGATTCGGGTGAGGTGTATTACTATTATGACAATCCGGAAGTCCCGCTTAATTACAGCGCCGCGTTTCCCATGGCCGGGAGCGGCGGCCGCTGGGGCACCATCGATGTTTTTTGGAATGAGCCGCTTCCCGAGGCACAGATCAGCTCGCTGACGGTCTCCTATCACGGCAAATACATCATGTACCAGTTCCCGTGGGGAGACTATTATATCAATGAAACCACCACCTGGTACCCGACGCACGATTGGCGCACACGGACGACGTACACGATGACTTTCGAATTCGATGCCGCGCATGATTTGATTGCAGTGGGCCGGCTGGTGGACGAAAAAACAATCGGCGAGCGCACCTTTTCCCGCTGGCAGATGGATTACCCGGTGTCGTTTGTTTCATTCAATTACGGACAGTTCGAGCGGCTGGAGATGCCGCGACAGGAGGGGCTGCCGCAGGTGGAAATCTATCGCGGCAAAAACCACCGCGGCGATGTCCTCAACAAAGACATGAAACAGAAAGTCGGCGAGGATATCACCGGCGCGCTGGCTTTATTCACCCGGGCTTTCGGCCCGCTGCCGTTCGACCGGCTGGCCGCCACCGAAATCCCCGGCAGCCACGGCCAGGGATTTCCGCAATTATTGCATTTGTCGTGGTCCTCGTTTCAGGAGCAGCATGAGGGCACAACTGAACTGTTCCGCGCGCATGAGGTCGCGCACCAGTGGTGGGGACATCTCGTCGGCTGGACTTCATATCACGACCAGTGGCTGTCCGAGGGTTTCGCCGAATATTCCGGGGCGTGGTATGTCGAGCAGAAATACGGCCGGAATAAGCAACTAAAGGAAATCTTTGACGGCTGGCGGCAGGGCCTGCTGCAGCGCGGGGGGCGAGCCGCGTGGCATGACGGGCCGCAGGTTGCGCCGACCTGGCTGGGTGGGCGGTGTTCATCCTATGATTCGCCCGGCTCGTATTACGCCCTGGTGTATTACAAAGGCGCGTATATTGTGCACATGCTGCGGATGATGTTGCATGATTTCAAAAGCGGGTCCGACCAGCGGTTTATGGACTTGATGGCCGCGTTTGTTTCCCGGCACCGCGACGGCACGGCTTCGACTGAAGACTTTCGCCGCGTCGTGGAAGATCATGTCGGGGCGCCGATGGACTGGTTTTTCGATCAATGGGTGTACGGCACCGAAATCCCGCGCTTCACATTCAGCGACCAAACGACGCGGCAGGAGGACGGCAGCTATGTTGTTTCCGGCAGCATCGGACAATCTGAGGTGACCAATCCCTTCCGGGTGTACATGCCGATCACCTTGGATTTCGGCAACGGACAGAAATCGACATTTGTTCAGGAGATCACCGACTGGACCACAACCTTCACCACCCCTCCCCTGCCGCTGAAACCAAAGAAAGTCATCTTTAACGATTACGACGCAATATTAAGCCGGAATTAAACACGTAGGCCGGGTTCCGACGCGAGCGGAGCGAACGTGAGAAACCCGACTTTTTATTGCTTACCGGTCAGCCTTCAGTTTTGTAGGTCGAAATCCCCGGGGTTTCGACAACTGTTTTATTCTTCGCATTCACATCAACCATGAAATCTAACCCCGCGGCCCGCCGCGGCGGGCCGGGCACCCGTGCCAAAATCACGTCTTAGCTAGAAGCCGTCACGTGTCGGATTTTGGCTGAATCGATACAATCACGGCGAGCACGGCACCAGCCAGGCCGAGAAGAACCCCAAGAACACAACTAACAATGCAGAATACCAGCAACTCACCGAATCTATGGCCGAACCCTCGCAGCCAGTCGATCACCTCGGCGACGACCCCGCCCCTTATCACCAGAAACGTGACTGCAGTGCTAAGCAATCCGGCCAGCATGCCGCCCCCGATCCGGTCTCGCCAGTGAGCCGCGTGTTCCGGCGTCGGCGCTCGCCACCGGCCCACCAGAAAGCCGGCGATCAGAGGTGTAGTAAGGAGGAATATCACGACCCGGTCAGGGATGCCATGGTTCCAGGTCACAAAATTGACCACCAGGGTTGCCAGCCAGTACACGAGAAACAACACCGCCGCCCATTTGTGGGCTTGGAAATCTTGCCAAAGTCTTCTCATCTCAAAACACCTCTTTTCCGAATTGATAGGCGCACACCCAAGCAGTTTTGTAGGTCGAAATCCCCGGGGTTTCGACAATTGTTTTATTCTGCGAATTCACATCAACCATGAAATCTAACCCCGCGACCCGCAGCGCCGGCGGGGCACCCGTGCCTAGAGCGCATTCAAGCTTCCGCTTCTCTATCGCCGTCAAATCGGACACAGAATCTGACGCTCCTTCTTACGCACAACAATACTTATATGATTTTTTTATAACACCTTTGGGCCGCGGGGTCAATCCCAAAATTAGTTTTGTAAGTCGATATCCAGGGGTTTCGACCTACATCAATAATCTTTGATTCAGGGAATTAATACGCTTCTATCGGCACGCCCAGCTCGCGGGTGGCGGTGGCGGCGATTTCGGCAAGACGGTCGGCAGAGACTTTTTCCAAATGCGGTTCGGCATGGCCGCGGACGCAGGTGTAAATCTGCCCGCCGAGGGGTTTGATTCGTTTGAGGCAGGACAGCCAATCGGCCACTTCGGCAACAGATGAATTATTAATTCGACCCTGCATGAATAATGTCTGAATAGTCACGTCATTCAACTGAGCTAAACCGTTAACTACATCACCAAAGGATATCCCCGCCGCCGGGCGGTTGACCTGTGCGAACATCGCCGGGTTCCCGGCGTCGAGCTTCATGATCCGCACATCAAGTTTATTCAATGCCGAGGCAACATCGGGACGCGTGACCATGCACGAATTGGACAAAATCGCCAGTTTCGCCTGCGGGGCAAGCTGCCGGACAATCGGTTTGATTTCCTCGACAATGGCCGGAAAATCCGGGTGCGCGGTCGCCTCGCCGTTCCCGGAAAACGTCACATAATCCGGTTTGTCGCCATTAGCCAGGGCGGTGGCCACGGCCGCGGCGACCGCGGGGACTTCGGGGAACAACCGGGAATACTCGGCGGAATGGATCGAGTGCAATTTCGTCCGCCCATACTGGCAGTACACGCAATCGAACGGACAGTACTTCTCTTTTGTCGGGGACAGATTAATCCCCAGCGAACGGCCCAACCGCCGTGAATTGACCGGGCCATAAATAATCCGGTGATGCAATGCCAGCAAATCCGCCATCACACAATCCCCATGTCACTTTCCTATTTTACGGGTTGCCGGACACGCGAAGTGTCAAAAACGCCGCCGGGCTGGCAAATATATTGTTGCCCAACAGCGGATAAGCCGGACAGCCACAGCCGTGCCGATCCCTAAACCTTACCCATTTCGTCAATGTTATGACAATCCGCCCGTATACGATAGATGGTGTTTGACCAAAGGAGACGATCATTTTGACCTATATCGAACAGGCCGCAATCGAGACTTACCACGTATTCCTGGCGGCCTCGCCGTATATTTTATTCGGCTTTCTTGCCGCCGGGCTGTTGTACGTGTTTTTCCCCGAGGAAAAAGTCCAGGCCCTGCTGGGCCGCAAATCGCTGGGTTCGGTGCTGAAAGCTTCGCTGTTGGGCATCCCGCTGCCTTTGTGTTCCTGTGGGGTTATTCCGGCCGCCCTGGCCTTGCGGCGGCGCGGGGCATCGCAGGGGGCGACAGCGTCGTTTTTGATCTCGACCCCGGAGACCGGCGTGGATTCGATCACTTTGACTTACGGCCTCCTCGGCCCGTTTATGGCCGTGGTGCGTCCGGTCGCGGCGTTTATTACCTCCATGATCGCCGGGATACTGGTCAATTTCCTGGATAAATCGGAGACAACGACAGAAATCCCCATCTTCGTCGCCGCCCCGGCGGGTTGCTGCTGTGGCAGCTCTTCGGTCAAAATTGAAACCAAAAAGCCATCATGGACCACCCGATTAATTGAATCGATCAAGTATGTTTTCACCAATCTGCTGGGTGATATCGGGCACTGGCTGCTGCTGGGTATTGTCATTTCGGGCCTGATTCTGGCCTTTCTGCCGGATGGCTTCCTGGAACGAAACCTCAGTTCCAACTGGCTCACCATGCTGCTGATGCTGGTGATCGGTTTGCCGCTTTATATCTGCGCATCGGCCTCCACACCGGTGGCGGCAGCGTTGATGCTCAAAGGAGTCTCCCCCGGCGCGGCGCTGGTGTTGTTGATGGTCGGACCGGCAACAAATATCTCGACGATGATCGTGGTCTCGCGGGAGATGGGGAAAAAAGCGGCGGTCGCTTATGTGGGAACAATCATCGTGTGTTCATTGATTATTGCCGTGGCGGTGGACCTGCTGGTCGCCGGCCTGGCGATAAATATCGCCGTCAACTTCTCACCGGAGCATCATTTCATCCCGAGTTGGATCGGGATTATCTCCACCGTGTTGTTGTTGGGCTTGATAGGAATGAACCTGGTCAAAAAGCTTTTGCCGAAAAAACCGGCAAGTTGCTGCGCGCATTGATCTCCCGGTGCCCCTTACTAATCACGAAAACCATCCCACGGATTCCTCCCGGAGCAGCACCCACAGGGAATAAATGCCCAGCGCCGTTCCGAACGGGATACTCAGCAGGCTCAGGAAACTCACGATAATCACGACGATCCGACCCCAGTTTCGGCGCTGCAGTAGGCCGATCCCGCCGATAATGCCGGGGAGCGAGGTGAGCACAACCAGGGCCATGACAATCTGGGCAATGATTTGCAGGATAAACGCGGCGCCCTCATGCCGGACATCGGGGACCAGCGAGATAATATACAAAACGATGAATGTCCCCACCCCCAGCAAGATCCCCAGAATGCTGTAGCCGATATGCAACCAGCCGACGTACGGAATATGTTTTTCCATCGATAAACCTCCGGTGACACCGCCGGCCTTACTTCCCGGCACAAGAGTGAATCGTTTCCTTTTTCCCCACCAGCCACATACCACAGTTCCCCGGATTTCGTTTTCCGGCAATTACGCCGGAGACAACAAATGCTTCGATTCCTCATTCAGCAGGACCCACAAGGTATAAATACCCAAGATCGTGCCAAAGGGAATCTCGATCAGGTTCAGAACACCCAGGATCAACACCAGGATGCGGGACCAGCTTTTGCCCTTGAGCAGGCCGATGCCGCCGATGATCCCCGGAACGGAGGTGAGAATCATCAGCCCGCCGATGCCCCAGCCGATAATCAGCAAGACGCCGGCCCCGGCCGCGTCGTCGGGTAGCAGCGCCAACCCGGCAAAAAACAGAAAAAAGGCCAGCCCCATAAACAGCCCGAGAGCGCCAAAGACGATATACAACCAGCCCAGGATTTCGATATGTTTTTTCATTCGTCATTCCTCCCCCTGTCCACTGCGAATATCCGACGATTTCGCCGGCGTTTCAAATACTTTCTACTACGCAATTTTATGGCCGGGGTTGCCTGCAAAGCAACGGAAAAGCCGGCTCACAAAGTGATATCATCCTCCGGGCTTTCTATCATATATTGGCTTGATGGCACCCGGCGGTAAAATTCGGACATTCTTCGCCTGCTCCGCTTGCGGCTCAACGTTCGCCAAATGGAGCGGGCAATGCACCGAATGCGGGCAATGGAACACCCTGCAGGAGGAACGCTCCGGCCCCCGCCCGGCCAAAGGCCGCGGCAAACCCCACCGCGAGAACACCGCCACCGCGCTGATCAATGTCCCTGCGCTGAGCGAAGAAAACTGCAGCACCGGCGTGCGCGAACTGGATGATGTGCTGGGCGGCGGACTGGTTTCCGGCGGCGTAATTATGCTGGCCGGCGACCCCGGAGTGGGCAAATCCACCCTGCTATTGCAGGTCGCCGACGCACTGGCCCTGCGGGGGCGGCCGGTGTTGTATGTTTCCGGGGAGGAATCATTGCCGCAGATCAAGCGCCGCGCGGCGCGGTTGAGGGTGGCTGCCCCGCAACTTATTGTTTTGGCCGAGACCGATTGGCCGGAAATCGAGCAGGCCTTGCGGCAAGTCCAGCCACAGGCGGTGATTATCGATTCGATCCAGACACTGCGCCATCCGGAATGGCCCTCACCGCCGGGCACAGTAGGACAAATCCGTGAAAGCGCGCAGGCGGTGATCAATTATTGTAAACTCACCGGCACAGTGGGCTTTCTGATTGGGCATGTCACCAAGGACGGCGCGATTGCCGGGCCGAAAGTATTGGAACACATGGTCGATACGGTGCTGTATTTCGAGGGTCAGCAACACCAGACTCACCGCATTGTCCGTTCGGTAAAAAACCGTTTTGGCCCGACCAACGAGATCGGCGTGTTTCAAATGACCGAGCGCGGGCTGGAGGAAGTCAGCGACCCGTCCGGGCTGTTTCTCTCCGAGCGGCCGGAAAACGCCTCGGGTTCGGTGGTCGGCTGCGCGATAGAGGGACGGCGGCCGTTCCTGTTGGAGGTGCAGGCGCTGGTCACCCCCACCCATTACGGTTCGCCGCAGCGGGTCTGTACCGGGGTGGATCCCCGGCGGCTGGTGTTGAATATCGCTATTTTGGAAAAAATCTGCGGACTGGGACTGGGGGCCAGAGATGTATTCGCCAACATCGCCGGTGGGTTCCGCTCCTCGGAACCGGCACTGGATTTGGCGGTGTGCGCGGCTATTATCTCGGGGTATGAGGAATCCCCCGTGCCCGCCGGGACAATCGTCTTCGGCGAGGTCGGGCTGGCCGGAGAGATCCGCGCCGTGCCCCGGATCGAAACGCGGCTGAAAGAAGCGGAAAAAATGGGATTCGGCCACGCGCTCCTGCCCGCCGGGAACCTTAAAAAACTCGAATACCACGGCAAAATCCGCACGACCGGCATTTCTTCATTGACCGGCCTCAATAAAATTCTGTTCCAGTAAACTCAGGACCGTCGGTCGTACCATAAGTATGACGACGGATGACTGCGGACAATGGACAGGAGGTCTGCCATGTTTGTACATATGTCGATTCATTATCCCAAACCGCACACGCGGGACCTGGTCCTTGATTCGATGCGCCGCTACGGCGCGGCGATGAAAGGCAAGCCGGGCTTTCGCACCGCCAGCGCGCTGCGCGACGAACGGACCGGTAAATTGATCGGGATGGCGTTCTGGGATTCGAAGGAACACTGGATCGCCGCCAAACCGGCAATGGACGAGGCGGTCAAAGATGATCCCTTCCATGAATGGGAGGATGTCCCGCCGAAAGTGTATCATCTGCATGAAGTGCAGCTGTAAAATTCAATAAAGACCACGGAATTACACTATTCATGTCGGATGGCGAATACATCTCTCCAGCAGGCCGACAATGGCACCAATCGCCTCATCCCGGCGCCGAAACCTGTTGAAAAAGTCCGGCCGATGCACCGGCAGCCGATCGATCAATACCAGTGAGCATGATCAAATACTTGTGGAACGGGCGCGAAGTGCGTGACGGATATTCCGCTGCGAAAAATCCATTCCCGGCGGCGCACGATCGTACGCCATCCATAATCATTGATTATCCGCGCAGGGCTTTGATCGCTGCAGCATAATCGGGGGATTTGAAGATGGCCGAACCGGCCACCAGAACATCGGCCCCCGCGGCGATGGCGCGGGGGGCGGTTTGGGGGTCAATACCGCCGTCGATTTGCAGGCGGGTCTGATAACCGCCGGCATCGATCATCTTGCGGACCGCCCGTAATTTCGGCAGGACATCGGAGATGAATTTTTGCCCATAGAACCCCGGGTGCACCGACATCACTAAAAATACATCGAGCGCGGCAAAAATTTCCGCCGGGAGATTCAACGGGGTCTCGGGATTAAACACCACCCCGGCTTTAATGCCCAGCGCATGAATATCATCGATTGCCTTTCGCGGATCAGCGACTGTTTCGACATGGACAACCAGGAGGTCGGCCCCGGCCTCGGCATAAACCTGCAGGTAGTCCAGCGGATTGGAAATCATCAGGTGTGCATCCAAAAACATTCCGGTGCATTTGCGGACGGCTTTGATGAAATCCGGCCCGATCGTCAGGTTGGGCACGAAGTGGCCGTCCATCACATCCAGATGCAGCCAATCGGCGCCGGCCTGTTCGACCGCCTTGATCTCCTCGGCGATGCGGCTGAAATCGGCGGCAATGATCGAGGGTGAAATCAGGACATTGTTCGCGGACTTGTTCATCTTGTCGCAATGACAGCGGACACGCCTATCTGCGGCTTCGCCACTTGTCCCTTGTGATTGTCAAATCAACTGCTGTACCCCGGCGAACCTGCTCCCCGGCGCCGATGGACTGGCGGACGACCGTACCGGGCAGCAAGACTTCATCGATTTCGTGGAAGACCGCCCCCAGTTTCAATCCCCGGCCGTCCAACAGGGTTTCCGCTTTTTTAATATGTTCACCGACCAGGATCGGCACCGTCACCAGGGCGAATTCATCGGTCTCATTAACCAGAATATTGACAACTGTGCCCATCGGGACCGAACCGCCGCCCGCGGGGATCGAGGAAACCACCACGCCCCCCGGCAAAGAATCATCACGGCAGTACGATTCTCCGCCGATCATCAGGCCGCTTTCCTCAAGCATCAGCTCGGCCTGCCGTATGGAATATCCGCGTAAAAACGGCACGACAGTCATCCGCGCCCCGGCGGAAACAATGACTTTGACTCGGCGGCCCTTCTTGACGAGGGAACCCGAACGCGGGACCTGGTCGATAATGACATTCTCCGGGACATTCGGCGAGTGCTGGCGCGATTCAATCGCAATTTTCAAACCCTGCGTTTTGAGGATGGCCTCCGCCTCCCGCAGACTTTTCCCTCGCACCAGCGGAGTGGGAAATTCCGAACCGCGGCGGGTGATCAGCGGCATGACCACCGCATCGCCCAACGTACCAAAGACGGCCACAAAGACAAACACGACCAGGGCATAATATGGCCAGCGCAACACCGGCCAGTGCCGTGATGAGCGCATCCGGTGATACCAGGCCTGTAAGCTCCCCCTCATCGCGTTCTCCTCATCCGCGCGGCGAACACACAATCTAAACCTGAACGTGGCGGGAAGGTATTCAAAAATCCATCGGCATCGACAAATTCTCCAAACACAAATTCCCCGGCGCGCTCCAGCGCAAAATCAGGATGCTGCGCCAGGAAGCCCCGCACGATATCCCGGTTTTCCTGCGGCGTGATCGTGCATGTCGCATAAACCAATACACCGTCCTGGCGGACATGGGCGCCTGCGGCCTCCAGATAACGCGCCTGGTCCCGCGCCAGGCGGATGATATCGTCCGGCGTCTTTTTCCAGCGGACGTCGGGATTTTTCGGCAGCGTACCCAGCGCCGAACAGGGAACGTCGGCCAACACACGGTGGACTTCCCGTTCGGGCAACTGGGTGGCATCACTGGTAAGCGTCAGGATCGATTTCAACCCCAGCCGACCCTTATTTTCCACGACCGATTTCAGGCGTTTGGCGCTTTTGTCCACCGCAAAAATATAACCGCGGTCATATTGCCGTTCGGCGATGGCGGTAGTTTTCCCGCCGGGCGCGGCGAACAAATCGGTGACTTTGTCTTTGGGGCGGGGGTTCAACAGCCGCACCACCAGCCCGGCAGCGGGGTTTTGTACGCTGGCCAGACCCAGGCGCAAAATTTGGGAGGTGGCCGACGGTCCTACCGCCCCGATCCACTGATAATAGCCGGGAAAGCGGGGCACCACCGCCAGATCGATATCTTCATCTCTGGCTGCGGCCAGCAATTTCGGTTCGTCGGTTTTGAGCGGATTCAGCCGCAGGCAAAACTCCGGCTCCCGATTGCCCCACAGACAAAAACTTTCGGCGGCTTCCTCTCCGCCCAATTCCAACACCAGGTCCACCAGCCAGTCCGGATAGGAAAACCATTCGGCCAGAAAATCCCGGAAATGGGTCTTCGGCGATGGAAATGTCACTTCGCGCATCTGCTCGGAAAAGCGGCGTAGCACCGCGTTGACCAGCGCGGCGGTGCCCTGGTGTCCCAATTGCCGGGCCAGCTTCACCGTTTCAGAAACTGCAGCGTAAGCCGGAATGTTCTCGGACACCGATAATTGGAATAAACCAACCCGCAAGACCGCGAGAATGTTTTTGGGCAACTTATCAAATTTGGCTTTCAGGAAATGGCGGGCGATGTAGTCCAGACGGCGTTTATATTTGATCGTCCCGGCCGCCAGATGATAGGCCAGCCGCCGGTCAACGGGAGACAGGCGCGCAAACCCGGGATGGTCCGCCAAAAGGTCGCTGAACAGCCGCTCGTCCTCGAAGATATCGCGGACAATCTCGGTTGCCACCAAACGCGGCCCGGTCGCCGGGGCAGACTTCTTTGTTTTTTTTTCGTCGCCCGCCATTTGCCCCTGCCGGAAATATCCGCTCTGAATGTAATACACCGCCCCGGACGGGCAGGACCCGGACCGGTGCAATTTTTTAATGGTGCTCCACAGGCAAAGGTGTCTCTGCGTTTATTTGTTCTTCGGTAACATGGGGATTTTGATTCCCTTATTCGCCGCAAACTCGACGGCTTCGTCGTAGCCGGCATCGACATGCCGGGCCACACCGATCCCCGGGTCGTTGGTCAGCACCCGGTTAAGCCGTACCGCCATCTCCGCAGTGCCGTCGGCGACAATGACCTGTCCGGCATGGATCGCATACCCGATCCCGACCCCGCCGCCATGATGGATTGACACCCATGACGCTCCTGAGGCGGTGTTCAGCATCGCGTTCAGCAGCGGCCAGTCGGCGATGGCATCCGAGCCGTCCTTCATACTCTCGGTCTCGCGGTACGGTGAGGCGACCGACCCGCAGTCAAGGTGATCACGGCCAATGACAATCGGCGCGCCGATGTCGCCTTTGGCGATCAGCGAGTTGATCATCTCGGCGAATTTGGCCCGTTCACCATAACCGAACCAGCAAATGCGTGAAGGCAGTCCCTGGAAGGCGACTTTCTCATGGGCCATCCTGATCCAGCGGCACAACGGTTCGTTGCCGGCGAATTCTTTCAGGATCAGCTTATCCGTGGTGTGAATATCCGCCGGATTGCCGGAGAGTGCGGCCCAGCGGAACGGGCCTTTTCCCTCGCAAAACAAGGGCCGAATATATGCCGGCACAAAACCGGGAAAATCGAAGGCGTCTTTAACTCCGGCCTTCTGCGCCTGTCCGCGGATGTTGTTGCCATAATCGAAAGTGACCGCGCCCGCCCGCTGTAAACCCAGCATGGCCTCGACATGTTTGGCCATCGATTCATAGGCGCGACGGATATATTCATCAGGATTGCCCTTGCGCAGTTTCGCCGCATCGGCGAGCGACAATCCCTTGGGAATATAGCCATGTAGTTCATCGTGGGCCGAAGTCTGATCGGTCAGAACATCTGGAATCTCGTCCCGTCGTACGATTTCAGGCAAGACCTCGGCACAATTACCGATCAGACCTACTGAGAGCGGCCTTTTTTCATCCACCGCCACATGAACCCACTCAAGCGCCTGATCCAAAGACGCCGTCATTTTATCGCAGTATTTCGTCTCAATCCGCCGTTGGATCCGGGCCGGATCGACCTCGACGCAGAGCACCACGCCGTTGTTGAACGTCACTGACAACGGTTGAGCACCGCCCATGCCGCCCATGCCGCCGGTGAGCACCCACTTGCCGGTAAGATCGGAGTTGAAATGTTTGCGGGCTAAAGCCGCGAACGTTTCATATGTCCCCTGTAAAATACCCTGGGTGCCGATATAAATCCACGAGCCGGCGGTCATCTGGCCGAACATGGTCAACCCGAGCGCCTCCAGACGGCGAAATTCGCTGCCGGTGGCCCAATGCGGGACAAGATTGGCATTGGCAATCAACACCCGCGGCGCATAGGGATGAGTGCGAAACACGCCGACCGGTTTGCCCGATTGGACCAGCAAGGTTTCATCATTGGCCAACTCTTTAAGTGACCGCACGATCGCATGGTAACAGTCCCAGTTGCGAGCGGCCTTCCCCGAGCCGCCGTAGACGACCAATTCCCGGGGATTTTCGCCCACGGCCTCATCGAGATTGTTGTTGAGCATGCGCAGCGCCGCCTCTTGCGCCCAGCCCTTGCAGGACAGCGCGGTACCGTGTGCGGCATGTATCGGTGTGTAACCCATTTTTGCTCCTCCAGATATTTCCCAAAAGGTACGCGCGCCCGGCAGGATCGTCAAACCATTTCCGCTTTGCTTGACAGAACATGCCTTTGATTGCCGTCACCAACCTGCTATAATGGCGCCGATGAACATGGTCCCGTTACAACCCGGCATGGAACTCACTGTCGAGGTCTCGGACCTGGCCTTCCAGGGACGTGGAGTAGCGCACCACGAAGGGCTGGTGGTTTTTGTCGATGGCGGCCTGCCGGGCGACACGGCGCGGATTGAAATTATCCGCAAGCGGCGAAGGCACGTCGAAAGCCGGGTGCTGAAGATTCTGCAGCCGTCGCCGTATCGTATCCCCCCGCGCTGCCGTCACTTCGGCCTGTGCGGCGGCTGCCGGTTGCAGGATATGGCCTATGAGCAGCAGTTGGCGTTCAAGGCCGAGCAGGTGCGCAATCATTTAATCCGCGTAGGCGGACTGGCTGATCCCGGCGAAATCCCGATTATCCCCTGCGAGCCGACATTCGGCTATCGCAATAAGATGGAGTTTACCTTTGGCACGGATTTCGACCGAAACCCCGCGCTGGGCCTGCATCCGCGCGGTAAATACTGGGAGGTTTTTGATTTGGAGGAGTGTTTCTTGCCTCCCGAAAGTTTTGCCCGTATCGCCGGGATTACCCGCGAATTTTTTGCCGATTCGGGCTACGAATCCTATCATCCACGGCAACATACCGGTTTTTTGCGGAACCTGGTGCTCCGGATCGGACAAAATACCGGCCAAATCCTGGTGAACCTGGTGACGGCCGAAGGCACGGTTCAGAGCGCCGGGGAATGGGTGGCCCGGTTGCGTGAAGCAGTACCTGAAATCGTCACTGTGGCGCACACGATCAATGCCACCCGGGCCAATATTGCTGTCGGCGACCTGGCCGAAATCTGGTACGGCGGCGGCACATTCACCGAGCGGCTGGCGGATTTGATGTTTACGCTGGGGCCGCGCTCGTTTTTTCAGACAAATGCCCGCCAGGCCGAAAAACTGTTCGCACGGGCGCTCGAATACGCCGCATTGAACGGCAGCGAGCGGGTTCTGGATTTGTATTCCGGAGCAGGAGCGATTTCACTCCTGATGGCCCGGCGGGCCGGAGCTGTGACCGGCGTGGAACTGGTCGCCGAAGCAGTCGAAGCCGCCATCGAAGCGGCGGGGGCAAATGGCATCGGAAACTGCGAGTTTATTTGTGACGACACCAAAGATTTTATGAAAAAGCAGGCCGCCGCGGGCGCGCGGTATGATCTGGCGATCACCGACCCGCCCCGTGCCGGATTGCACCCCAAAGTGGTCGACCACCTGATCGAACTGGCCCCGCCGCGAATTATCTATGTTTCCTGCAACCCGGCGACGCTGGCGCGGGACCTGGGCTTGTTCCAGGCGGGAGGCTATGCGCTGCAAGGGATTACCGCGGTGGATATGTTCCCGCATACCGCACACGTCGAGGCCGTTGCCCTCTTGCAGCGGGTTTGAAAAGTGATATGACCGGCAATGGCGGGGCTGTTTTTATCCGGCAATTTGATTATCTTACTGGAGATGTCCCGGTTGGCGGGACGACAAAGACATGATGGAGCTATTACGTGCTCGACTATGCCGTAATCATCTTATTACTGGGGCTGATTATTTCGGTGTGGGTTATCGGGCGGCGTCTGTTTACTCCCCCGCCTCCCCCGGAGCCTGACCCGCGAGTGGATCAGATCATCGCCAATCTGGAACATCATCGGCAGGCGCTCGACCGGCTGGGGAACCTCCCGCAATATGTGGATGACGTACGTACGCGGCTGGTAGCGGGTGGAGAACAGCAAAAAAATCTGAGGGAATATCTGACAGAAACCCGGCAGACTATCGACACGCTCAGTCGGAAATTGAGCACTGTCTCGCAAACCGAGGACAAGACCCAGGAGCTGATAGAACGCCTGCACCGCACCCTGCTGGGGGCTGCCTCGCGCGGAAAAAAAGGCGAGAATTTATTGCGTGAGCAGTTGAAAGTTTTCCCGCCGGACATGCTGGCCACCAATTACAAACTGGGCGGCGGCACAGTGGAGTTTGCCCTGCGGCTGCCGGATGACCGGGTATTGCCGATCGATTCCAAATGGCCTGAGCCGGAGATGGTCGAGCGATTGGAGGCCGCGGAAACGCCCGAAGAATCCGCCCGATATGCCCGGCAAATCGAAAGCAAGGTACTGAAACTCACCCGCGATATCAAAAAATACATCGATCCGGAAAAGACTGTTCATCTGGCAGTTGCCGCGCTGCCCGATTCCATCTATCAAAATGCTGCCGGGGCGCATTATGAAGCGTTCCGGCAAGGTGTCCTGCTGATGCCCTATTCCAATGCCGCGACACTCCTGTTGGCCATCTATGGCATGTTTTTGCGCTACGGGCAATCATGGGACATGGAACAAATCAAAGGGCACCTGGGGACATTAAATACCGCGCTGAACGATCTGGAGAAAATAACCGACGGCCAACTGGCTAAAGGCGGCACGATGGTGGCCAACGCCACCGTCAATTTCCGCGAGATCACCTCCCGCATGCGGCGCTCGCTGAGCGCCGTGCAGAGCGCCAAAGCCGAGACCTCCGGCGCGGAGGACGATGAATTGGCGTTATTCAAGACCGGGGAAAACCAATGAACGAGACGATCTACGCACCCTGGCGCACCGAATTCATCCTGGGCCGGCGGGAAAAGGGCTGCGTTTTCTGCACCCGGTATACGCGCAAAACCGACCGGGACGATTTCATCCTGTATCGCGGCAAGAAAAATTTTATCCTCATGAATTTATACCCGTATAACGCCGGGCATATCATGGTCATCCCCAACCGGCACATCAGCACGCTGGCCGAGATGCGGCCGGCCGAACGCGCCGAGATGATGGAACTGGCTGCTGAAAGTGAAGTCATCATGAAACAGCGGCTCAAACCTCAGGGATTGAACATGGGGTTTAATTTCGGCGCGGCCGGGGGCGCGGGGATCCGCGATCATTTGCATTTGCACATCCTCCCGCGCTGGGTCGGCGACACGAACTTCCTGCCGGCGTTATACGATACCCGCGTAAATTCGGTTGATTTGCCGCTGACGTATGATATATTGCTCCCCGGTTTTGAGAAACTTGCCGGAAAAATGAAAGCGTGCGGACGAAGAAAAAATAAATAACAGTTGTCTAACGCAGGCGTATAAACCAACACTACCGAGGGAGGGTGTCTGTATGCGTAACACATTCAGTGCACTGCTGGGACTGATGCTGGTCCTGACAGTTGCGGTCAGTGCGTCCGGGCAGGAGGAAAAGGCCGTAACCGGACCGCAATGGTTTGACCTGGAAAACTGCGCGTTCTGCAAACAACTCAGCGCGCACGAAGGGCTGATGGACCACGTGACCTGGGAATATCATGATGTCGCCAACGGCATGATGAACATCACCACGGTGCACCCGGACTACAAAGAGGCCTATCTAAAAGCGCAGCATGACATGCAGGTAATCAGCTCCGACCTGGCCGCCGGCAAGCGCACCATGGCCGACACGCCGATGTGCGGCCATTGCCTGGCGTATGGGATGCTGATGATGTCCGGGGTGAAGATGGAATATGTGGATGGTAAGACGGCTGGTGTGCTGTTGATGACTTCGGACAATCCCGAGACCGTGAAAAAGATTAAGGAATTTGCCGAACGCAACCGCACCGAACTGGCCACCATGCAAGCCGCCAAAGAAGCAGCGAAGAAAGAGAAAACCGAATAACGCACGGCAGTGGTGAGTTGTGGCTGGTGTACTGCCGGTGCACCAGCCACGACTGACGCGAAGGCCGGGGCAGGAGGAAGTAGCCGCCACGATATCCTGCTTTGTCATTCCGGCCCCGCCGTAGTCGGGAATCCAGTGTTGAGCGTGGCGCGGATTCCGGGACTGAAGTCCCGGCCACGCTATTAGTCCGGGGTTGACCAACGACCGCCAAATTTCGCAGGATGCTCCTCACCGGCAGGTTTGTTCAATAATCCACCTGCTCTCAAACCCCTTGAAATTCTCCGACTGGTTGAGTATTTTGTTTTCTCCCGCTGGGGAGGGCGTTGCAGCAGTGCGGTGGCCGCCGGGACTCGGGACTCGCTGGACCCGGCGGGATGAGTAGTAGAGAAGCGGCAACGGCAACGATGAAAATTCCACGGAAAAACGACCTGCTCAAACTGCAGGAACAGTATAAAACCGACAGAAAGATTGCCGACGCGCTCGGCGGCGTGCCCGAATACCTCGTGGGCTATTGGCGGCGGAAAAAAGGCATTCCGGTCTACTCCTCCCCCAAATTTACGCAGAAAGAAATTGAGGACGTCTGGCTGCGGCACGGCGATGATTTCAAGGCCGGCCGGGAGTTAAACCTTTCCAAGGCAGCGTTTTATTCCTGGCGGCGCAAATACGGCATCATTGAGAAACCGGCCCACCTGGTACTGGAACAGCTGGAATTGCGTTTTGGCGCCGGAGAGGACGCCGGTCCGCTGTTAAACGGCGAACGGTCCAAACACCCCGCGCCGACCACGATTAAGCTCTGGCGGCGGCTGGCGGAAAATTCTCCTAAAGGCGAACTGCTGCCTGACTGGTTTTTGCGTGACCATAAAGGCACTCCGAGCAACGGCCGGTTGTTTCAACTGTATCTGGGCAACTCCGACCCCGGGAAATCAGCCCCGCCGGAAAACATCGATCCGACGATCTCCCGCCCAACAGGATACCATTTTGTATGGGGCGACCGCGATTATGGCCGCGCCGACTGGCAACTGATCGAAGGGCGCGTGATCCGGCCCGGTGAGACTGTCTCGGGAGACGCCGCCGACCTTGGCGGGCTGGGCGGCATTTCCGCACTGCACCTGCCGGAATCCATGGCGCAGCCCACCGGTGTCTGCAAGGTTGAATTTGCCCGCCAGGCGGGTCCGCGGACGGATGTCGAGGACCGTTTCCTGGATTTCCTGCTGCACCATCCGCCGGAGGAATGGCGTGGCTGTGTATTGGAATTCGCCGGCGCAATCGTCGAACGGCTGACCATCGATCGCAAAATCAAACTGGCCCAATTGGCTACGCAATTCGGCGCCGTGGCGGCGTTATGCCCCTTCGATGATTTGATCCGCAAACATTATCCGCGAAACATGAAAGCCCGGTTTATCAAGGCCTTTCCCGATCGTGGCGCGGTATACGACAAGGAATTTTTGCTGGAAAGTCGTTTAAAAGACCTGCACGTCGGCCTATATGGCGGCGGCTGGCAGGCAGTGCCCGGCACGCAGGCCGTGGGGCACTATGTCCACACCATAGTCATCGGTCCGGCTGCCCTCCCCTATGAAATTGCGTATGCCGCCGAAGCGCTGGATGGGCATCGAATCCCGCGATCGGTGTCGGTGCTGGTGTTGCCGATTTCCGCCGGCACGGTTTGTGACAGCCAGCGGCACGGGTGGCTTGAACACCTGGTTACGGCCGGGGCCATGGTTGTCGATCCACGCTTGGCAGGACGGATCGGCCTGCCTGCGCTGTTCGGCGCACCACAGGGCAACGTGTTGTTTACCCGGCCGCCGGAAAACCCGCAAGCCCTCGCGGCGGCCGGACACCGGTTATGGTTTGCGGGGATACGTACCGCCGCCGCCACGGCGATTCGCGGAAAAATCACCCTGCCCTAACCAGTGTTGTTTCCCCACCCACCTGTCCCAGCAAAAAAAACAGGCCCCTGAAAGATCCTGTTATGATAAAGCCATCTTCTCCGGAGATTTTAATCAATCATCAATTCGTTGAACCGGCATTTGCAGAAAATGTGTTTCATGACGAGTTATCACAACCAGCGAACCATCGGCAAGAAACTGCACGGCAGGGATCTGCGCATTCCATTCCTCGTAGTCCAAATCTTTCTGTAATATAAGCCCGCCGGCATGAGTGTAAATCAGGGCCTGGCCGTGCAGGTGCCGTTGCTCCGGCAGTTGATTTTTTCCGGCATCGATATCCACACCCACGGCGAAATATTTCCCATAATTATCCAGTGCTAATGAGCGGAAATTGGCCTCAGCCGTCACCGGAGTGATCTCACAGATCACACTATCCCCACCTTTGGCATACACTGCCGCCCGGCGCGGGCCGGCCCAGCCGAAATATGCGCCGTTGGTGGAAACTGCCACCACGCGGACCGACTCGTCTGTGGGATAAGCGGCAATGCGTTTGCCCTCGGCGTACACGCGTAACGATCCACCATGCCAGATCGCAATCAGCTTGCCGTCCGCGGATAAATCATATACTGAACCCTTGCCGAAGGCCGCGGCTGCTTTGCCCTCAGAAGTATACGCCAATACGCCCTCCCGGGCGGTGGCAAACACGAACGTAGATCCATCCGCCGAAAACCGTCCCCCCTGATAAAACTCCACCGAAGGCGAGGCGATTTCCCTGCCCTGACGGTCGTAGAAATGGAGCGTTGATTCGGGAAGGCCTTCGACGCCTTCCAGCCCGACAACGGCATTACCGGCGGGCGAAACAACCACGGACGAGAATTTCGGCTGTTCGATACGGTACAATTGATTCCCGGCCAGATCGCTCAGCTCAAAAGCCACAGGGGTCAGTGTGGTCGGCGCATTATCGTTGTAACGCAGGATCCCAATTACATCTCCCCCGCCGACAGGGAAAGAAATCAATTCATTGCCGCGCAAGTCGCGGC
The DNA here is from genome assembly GCA_020051695.1 of Candidatus Zixiibacteriota bacterium. Classification (GTDB taxonomy): domain Bacteria; phylum Zixibacteria; class MSB-5A5; order WJJR01; family JAJRUJ01; genus JAGVQM01. The sequence goes on from JAGVQM010000036.1 coordinate 130,959, forward strand.
CGGCAATGGTTTTTCCTGTCTGGTCGAAAAACTGCAGTTTCCGCTTTTCAGCGGTGACCGATTGGCCCGCCGGCCCAACCATAATACGTGCCGTGGGCTCGTAAGCCAATTGCCGATCGGCGCCCACACCAAGAGAAAACCAGCAGGTGACGGCCACTCCTGCCACCACGCGGCTAATCCATGCTCTGTTCATTGAATATTCTCCACCTGATTGTCGCCTTTTCAACAAAATCACCCCTCATACTCGTTATCGGCCGCATCCGGCTTTTACATACGTCTTACACACTGCAGACATTTCGGATTAAATCGCCCCGCGCCCCAATTCCCCCGCTCAATTCCTCTCCCTGGGGCTCCAATGCGGTATATCCCCTGTGCCCAAAAAACGAATCCCCGCCGCCCGTGTCAAGGGCGATGGGGACTGCAGCGTCTACAGAAATTCGAGACCGACGACTTGTCAGATGCCGAAGTGCCGCCCGCGCTTAAGTTCGGTGGCTTGTTTTTTCGGCTTGGGTGCGTCGGTAAGGCGGGTGTTGATCGGCGGTGCGGATTTTAACGGCGGCAGGTGGTAAATCCCCTCAAAGGCGGAATTGTCTTTTTGCGGGATCCAGAATACGGAAAAATTCAATTTTTTGCGAAAATGTTTAACGGTCGGGAGGTAGCGGTCGGCCAACGAGGTCGTCGGCGCCCTGCCGGAAACCTGGTAGACCATCGCGGCGGCATCCGACAGGATGTCCAGCCGGGAGCCGTCAAACACCTTGGGGTTTTGTTCCACAAAACGCAGGAAGGTCAACAGCGACATATACTCGCATTCCGTCTGGCTGCCGACAAATCCGCCTTTGAACGAAAGACCGATATCGGGCACGGCAAACGCGACGATACCCCGGCACCGGCGGGCGCTGTCCTGATCAAGGTTGGAACCGTACACGAAGCACTGCATCAGCTTTTCCACCTCCGTTTGTCTGGTGGGGCAAAAAGCAAACCCAGTGCCGCGAGTCCCGCGGCGGTCAAATCAGCGTGACAACTCACCGCAATGATTGTAATATTTTGATTATCACAGACTTCGCGGGTGACTTACCGGAAAACCGATAATGGTGGGCAACTGCGAGACGACATTTGTGATGCAAGCTATTGCAACTAGCCTGCAAGCGGGCATCAACAGGGGTCGAGACTTTTTTCCAGCTCGGCCCTGAATTCGCCGGAGACCTGCAGGTATTTTCCGGTGGCGGTGGCGACGATTTCGCCGTCTGCGCGCCGGGCCTCCCCTGTAGTGGAAAAAAAACGGCCGCGTTTTTCGACGACTTTGCCGGTAAGAGTGAGCCGCTCGCCGGTGTAAACGGGCTTTTTGTAGCGTACGGTCATTTCGGCCGTAACCGCGACGACATCCAGCGCATACACGGCTTTGATCATGATTTCATCGAGCAGACTGGCGGTTATGCCGCCATGCAGGATACCGTGGTAGCCCTGAAATTGTTCCTGCGCGACATATTCCCCGACCGCATGGGTCTCATCGGCATAGAATTTGACTTGCAGGCCGATTTCGTTTTTATCCCCGCAGACAAAACATTTTGAATATTTGGCGACTTCTTTCATGACCTCCCCCAATGTCGGCGAAATGATACGAATCGGACCGCCACAAGGCAAGCGGGGGGATGATGCGGCATCGACGGTATAAACCGGGCAGATAGGTAACACGATAGACCGGGCACATGGGTAACAGGTGTCCCCGGTTTAATCTGTTACCTATGTGCACGGTTGTACAAGCTCAACAGAAGCCGGCGCCCCGTTTATGACCGCCTGCGCCGGTTACGCCAGACCAGTCGGATGAAACGCCAGGAGTCGGCCAATGGATTGATATATGAGGCGCCGCCGGTGTAGATCGTCTGGATCGGCACTTCGCCGATACGGAAACCCCGGCGCCCGGCTTTAATCAGGATTTCGGATTCCAGGTCATACCCCCCGGTGGCAAAATTCATAGTGTGCCAGAGTGCAGTCGCAATCATTCGGTACCCCGACTGGGAATCGGTGATGTGCTGCCCGGTCATGCGCGAGATAACCCAGGAGGTCAGTTTGTTCGTGGCCCAGCGGGCGGGCGGCATCACCGCCAGAGCGATACGCCGCGCGCCGACAAGCAAATCATATTTGCCGGTCCGGTATGCGGCAATAAAATCCGGGAGCGATTCCGGGGCGTGCTGTAAATCGGCATCGAGCGTGATGACCGCCTCGTATCCATGTTCTTTGGCGTAAGCAAAGCCGGTTTTCAAGGCCTCGCCCTTGCCACGGTTGTGTTCATGGGTCAGCGTCAGCACTTCGAGGCGCCGCAGGACATCAGCCGTGTTATCGCGGGAACCGTCATTGACGACAACAATGGGTAACTCCGGGGTAACCTTGCGGCAGCGAGAGATTAATTCGGGGAGGGTCTCCACGGCATTGTACGCCGGGATCAACAGCATCAGGGAGGCGTCCATCCTAATCCCCACGTACCGCGACACCGGGTATTTCACCCCAACGGGTGATAAGCCGGACCGGTCGGCTCAAATCGGGCCACAGACATAGCGCCACATCGTCTCGATCTCGGTGACGTACTCCGATTTTTCGTAGGTCCAGTCGCGGTCGGTCTGCCGGGAGAAATCGGCCAGCAGGCGGTCGTAAAACTTTTCGGCGCGCCGATTATTTTGTTTGCAGTTCCACACCAAAATCTCACCGCGCTGCCGAAAATCCTGCAACAGGAAGTTCATCACCGAGGAGCCGATTTGCCGGCCACGGAAGGGCCGAAAGACACAAAATTCAGCCAGATGGATGGGCGGCGGGACGGTGGGCCATTCGCCGGGGCCCAGATTGCGGAACAGGGCAAATCCGACTTTGCCGCCGCCGATAATAATCCAGAACGCTGTCCGCCCCGGAGTACCGTCCCAGTAGTTCTCCCATGAAGGATAGTCAAACGGCATGCCCGCCGGGATATTTCGTCCGTCCAGCGCGGCCAGTTCGCGCAGGTATTCCTGAAAGATCTGCGCAATTTCCGCCTCTTCGGCGGGAGCAACATCCACCAGTTCGATTTCTGCGATAGCCATGCCGGAGTATACTAAACATCACCAAACCGCCAAAGAAAAATCGGCGACCTGCACACACGCCGCACGAGATGATGTACGTCACACATCAATTTCCGGGGAAAATGGTCGGGGCGAGCCGATTTGAACGGCCGACCTCTCGCACCCCAAGCGAGTGCGCTACCCAGGCTGCGCTACGCCCCGAGGCAAATGCTGCAGGTCTTTCTGCGAACCTGCACGCCCCAGTTAAACAGGGCGGCAGGTGAAAAATCAAGCGAAAAGTGTAATAAGTTCCTCCACCTCCCGGCGCAGTTCGCCGAGTTCATTACGGATATGCCGGGCCTCCTCGGCGCTCAACGGACCGGCGGCAACCGTCTCGGCAGTCTCCTTGTGCAGAGTGGTCCGTTCGTCTTTCAATTTTTGCCGTGCCCCGAATATGGTAAACCCCTCTTTATACAGCAGTTCTTTGATGCGCCGGAGGAGTTCGATATCCTTTTTCTGGTAGGTCCGGTTGCCCGCCCGGTTCTTCTTGGGTTTAAGCGAGGGGAATTCCTTTTCCCAGAACCGCAAAACATAGGGCTTGATATCGATCATGTCGGCCACATCAGAGATCGAGTAATACAATCTCTCGGGCGGCCGCGTCAGTTTAATGCGTCGGACACCCCGTTTCTGCCGGGGACTATCAGCCCCTTGTTCAGTCATAAGTGTGCCCTCTCTTCCACTTCCATAAACTTTGAACCCGTAAACCCTCCCTCACCCCCATGTTTCCGGTTTCAATTCCCGGGTCATCAGATCGGCCAGCGCGCGCGCCGGGGATTTATCCTCGAACAATACCCGATACACTTCCTGCGCGATCGGCATTTCCACGTCGAATTTATCGGCCAGCCGCACCGCCGCCTCGGCGGTCTTAACCCCTTCGGCGACCATTTCCATCCCGGCCAAAACATCGGTCAAGGTCCGCCCGCGGCCAATCTGTTCACCGACATACCGGTTGCGTGAATGCCGGGAGATACAAGTCGTGATCAAATCGCCAATCCCCGATAAGCCGGCAAAGGTCGCGGCTTGCGCTCCCATTTTTTCGCCAAGCCGGGCAATTTCGGCCAGCCCCCTGGTCAGTAGGGCGCCTTTCGTATTATCACCCAGCCGAAGCCCGTCGATGATCCCCGAGGCGATGGCAATCACGTTTTTCAGTGAACCGGCCAGTTCGACGCCGATAATATCATCGTTGGTGTACACGCGCAGATAATCGGTGGCCAGCATTTCCTGTACCGTCTGAGCGGCCCGCTGGGATGGCGACGCCGCAACAACGGTCGTCGGCATCTGCCGGGCAACTTCCTCGGCGTGGGACGGCCCCGAGACAGTGACCACACGCGCCAGGCAGGCGCTGCCTAATTCGCTTTCCAAGACCTCGGACAGCCGCATCAGGGAAGAGACCTCGATGCCCTTGGAAAAATTCACAACCAGCGGCAGGTCCGTGCCCAATGCCGAAAGCCGCTCGGCCACACCGCGCATGGTATGCGAGGGGACAATCACGCACACAGCATCGGCGTCGGAGACCGCCGCCCCCAGGTCGCTGGTCACTTCGATTTCGGTGGGAAGCCGGATGCCCGGGAGTTTTCCGGGCAGTTCGCGGGTGGCATGCAGTCGGGATGCGGCATCACGGTCAAATTCCCATAAGACCGGCGTCAATCCTCGATCGAACAGTACTCGCGATATGGCCAGGCCCCATCCGCCCGCGCCCAGCACAGCAACCTTCTGATTGGTATAAGAACGCAAAAACGACCTACCCCGGTTACCAAAGGTGACGGGTGAGCGTCGGCCTTTACCCTCTTTTTCGGCCGAACTAACTTCTTGGCCTTTTAAACGTTGGCTCGATCCCCGCCAGCAAACGTTTGATGTTCGACCGATGTGTTATTAATACCAGAATCAACAACAAAATGCAAGTTAAAACCAATTCTTCGCGAACAACGCCGCCCAAGACGATTTTTTTTAACAGGACGATCACATTCAATGCCAGGGTCGCGATTATCGACCCCAGGGATACAATCCGAAACGCGGCAAACACCACGGCAAACACCAAAACCGCGAGGCCGGCCTCGAGGGGCATCAGGGCAAGCATAACACCAAGCCCGGCAAGCACACCTTTCCCCCCGCGAAACGCGGCAAAAACAGTAAATACATGCCCAAATATGGCAGCCAAGCCAAAGACAATCTGCACGTACAACACATCCAGACCGGTGGCGGCGGCAGCAGGCGGAGCCAGCAGATATGGAGGGATAAATCCCTTGACCAGATCGGCCAAACCGACCAGCACTCCCCAGCGCGCCCCCAGAACTCGGAAAGTGTTGGTGGCGCCCATGTTACCTGAACCATGGGCGCGGATATCTATCCCGCGTGCCAAGCGGCCGGCAACCAGCGCCGAAGGTATGGCTCCCAGCAAGTAGGAAAGGACCAATAATCCCGCAACGGACATCATGAGGGTACGCTACGCCTTGTCGTTTCGGCTGAACTTCCATTTCAACACCGGCGGGGTGATCATTGTGGTGATAATGACCATAATCACCACGGCCGAAAAAACATCCGGCGAGATCACCGGTTGACCGGCAATCGACAATCCCGCGCCGATATTGGCAAAGATCAAACCCACCTCACCCCGGGGAATCATGCCCAAGCCGACGGCAAAGCGGTCCATGCCTTTACCAAGAACCCCAAAGGCGGAGGCCTGTTTGCCGATGATCGCTGCTGCCGTCAGGATCAGAGCGAAAACGATGATCTGGCTTTGGCCGAACGCGCGGATATCCACCTTTAAACCCATGTAAACAAAGAAAATGGGAATCAAAAACAGACCGATGGGACGTAATAATTCGGCCAGACTTTGCTTTTTGGCCATCCCCAAGTCGTTATATTGCACTTCGTCAAGCACCAATCCCGCGGCAAAGGCACCGACGATCGGCGCCAACCCAACCAGGTTGGCCAGCCAGGCGGCAGTGAAACAAATGGCCAGTGAGGAGATTAGCAGCATCCCTCCAGCCCGGAGTCTGTTGGCAATCCGAAACAGCGGCCGATAGGCAAGTTGTCCGGCCAAAATAGCCCCGCCCAGAAAGAGAATGGCTTTTGCCACGATCCAAAGAATACCGGCCGAAGAGAGTCCTTCACCGGCATGGCCGAGGCCGATGATAATCCCGGAAAACACGGCCAGGATAATTAATCCCATCACATCGTCGATGACCGCTGCGCCCAGGATAATCCGTGCTTCTTTGGTGTCGATTTTGTTCAGATCCTTGAGCACCCGCGCGGTAATCCCTACTGAAGTGGCCGTCAAGGTGGCGCCGAGAAAAATGTGTACAAAAATGGATGATTCCGGTAAAAACCAGGCGCCGACTCCCCAGCCGAGGAAAAACGGGGTAATCACGCCAAGAGTGGCCACCAGCAACGCCGACAAACCAACTTTCATCATTTCGCCGAGACGGGATTCCAGCCCGACTTCAAACAACAGCAGGATCACCCCGATTTCGGCGAAGATTTCCAGCACGCTTTCGGTTTTCAGCGGTTCAAAGATATCCAGCCCAACTAAAAACAAGTTGCCGATCACGACACCGATAACCAGTTCGCCGAGGACTTCCGGCTGGCCGAAGCGGTTGCAGCACGCACCGCCGATTTTGGCGCCCAGCAGAATAACCACCAGCGCCACCAGCACACCCGCTACCGTCGTGCCATGGCCGCCGGGGGCGCCCATGCTCCCACTCCCGAAAGCGTTGAGTGTCCAACCCGCGACAACAAAACCGAGGCACAGCAAAGCCAAGCGTAATACCTGTTTTTTCATAGTTCATCCCGGTTGTGGCCATTTAGTTCCGGGCAAATGTATATGCAGGATGATGTATCGTCAAGCGGACAGACGGCATCTCATGGCAAGATTTTTCTATTGCGCCGACTGCCCGTCCCCAGTCAGAAAAATACAGCGGCCCGCCTGCGGTTCGTAAGCGTGACAGCGGGCGTAATCCCCGAAGGGGATAATGCCGTCGAAGGCGAAACAGTCCAGATCGAGGTCCTTGCAGGGTACCTCGCGGCGAGTGGGCCACTCCAGGGAGGGCCGCAGGCCCCGCAGTTCAAGTTCCCCGACATTCATGGCGCAGCACCAGTGGCTACCCGTCAACGGTCAGTTGTTCCTCGGCGGGTTTGGCTTCTTTGACGCCGTATTCATACAATTTATTACGCAAAGTGCGGGTCGAAATTCCCAGCAGATCGGCGGCTTTGGTCTGATTGCCGCCCTGGTCTTCCAGAGTTTTTAAAATCAACGAGCGTTCCATATCTCTGATAGTGGAGCCGGAGCGGATCGTTTCAGTTTGCCTGCGCACGCCGCCGGTAAACAACTCGGCGGGGAAATCATCGGGAGTAAGCGTGTCGGATTTGGCCACGACGACTGCCCGCTCGATGTAATTTTCCAATTCGCGCACATTCCCCGGCCAAATATAATGTTCGAATAAGCGCAGGACTTTATCAGAGACCTGCTTGGCCGAGCGGTTGTTTTCCGCGTTGAACCGGGCGATAAAATGTTCCACCAGCGCGGGGATGTCTTCCGGACGTTCGCGCAACGGCGGCAGATGGATGGGGATCACATTTAAACGATAATACAGGTCCTCGCGGAAATTACCGGCTTCGATCTCGGTGGGCAGATGGCGGTTGGACGTGGCAATGACGCGCACGTCAATCGGCAGTTTCGATTCGGAGCCCAGCCGCTGGATTTCCCGTTCCTGCAGCACCCGCAACAACTTCGCCTGCAATCCCGCGGGCATTTCGGAGATTTCATCCAACAGCAATGTCCCGCCGTCGGCAATCTCGAAATGCCCCCGCTTTTGCCGCACAGCATTGGTGAAAGCGCCTTTTTCGTGCCCGAACAATTCGCTTTCGATAAGTGTTTCCGGGAGCGCCGCGCAATTAAGCGCCACAAACGGGCCGTCCTTGCGGCCGCCATGATAGTGGGTGGCCTTGGCCACCAGTTCCTTGCCGGTCCCCGATTCGCCGGTGATCAGCACCGTGGCACGGCTGTCGGCCACCGACTCGATCAGCGAATACACCCGGCGCATCGGCGCCGATTTACCGACCAGCCGCGCGAAAGAATATTTCTCCGCCACGGCATGGCGCAACAGACGGTTCTCCCGGACCAGGCGGTGATGTTCCAGAGCACGCTCGGCGGCCAGAGTGGCCTCATCGGGGCCAAACGGTTTAAGTAGATATTCATACGCCCCGGATTTCATCGCCTCGACCGCATTGCGGACGGTACCGAAAGCGGTCATCATGATCACCACTGTTTCCGGGGAGACTTTTTTGATGCGCTTGAGCAGTTCAATGCCATTGAGTCCCGGCATCTTCACATCCGAAAAAATCAGGTCATAATCGCGGTGGGCGATTTTTTCGGCCGCCGCGTCACCGGAATCGGCAGTTTCGACCTCATACGGGCTGCCGGCGAATGTCTCGGCCATGAAATCACTGACCAGCCGATCATCGTCCACAATCAAAATGCTGGGTTTCACATGCCCCTCCTTTATGCCCCTGCTTGTGTCCGACGAACAACCAGATCAGCCTCCAGCGGGAAGTCGGATCGTAAATCGCGAACCGTCATTAGGCCGGGATTCGACGGCGATTGAGCCGCCATGCGCTTCGACGATTTTGCGCACGATAGCCAGCCCCAGGCCGGTCCCCTGCTCGCGAGTAGTAAAAAACGGGCGGAAGATCTGTTCCAGCACCTGCTGTTCCATACCCGGCCCGTTATCGGCGACCTCGATTTCCACATCTCCGGCAGAAATGTGGCCGATGGCAAAACGGATCTCGCCACCCCCGGATTTGGCCATGGCCTGCTCCGCATTGTGCAGCAGGTTCAAAACCGCCTGTCGCAGCAGGGGTGCATCGCCGACGGTTTCAGGCCAGCGATCGGGGAATTCACGGGTCAGGGTTATTGTGGTGTGCCGAATGCTCTCTTCGAACGCGTTGGCAATTTCCCGCCCCAGCGACTGCCAGCGGACCGGGCGGCGGTCCAGTTGCGGCTCGCGGGCGAATTCAAGCATGTGCATAATCAGCCGGTCAAGCCGATGCACGCCTTCTTCGATCCGTTCGGCCCAGCGGCGCTGCGGCCCGTCCTCGAGTTCGCGGATTAACAACCCGCTGTAACCGGCGATGCCGGTGAGCGGATTGCGGATTTCGTGCGCCAGGGTGGCCGACATCTCACCCAGCGCCGCCAACGTCCGCAAACGGCCCAGTTCCTTTTCCATTTTCCGCGATGCAGTCAAATCGTGCAGGACATAAATGCCGCCGGGGACTGCCCCGTCCCCCGCGATGGCAAACGTGCCGATGTGCAGCAGGCGGGTCTCGCGCCCCACCGCTGGGGAGTATTCTATTTCACGAGCACGTTCCGCGGCGAAGGAATCCGCAGTCACCGCCAGACCGGGGAAACAGGATGAGAACGACCGGCCCCTCGCCCACCCGGCCGTACGGCCCAGCAGGCGTTCGGCGGCAGGATTGAAAAAGCGGATGGTCTCCTGTTCGTCCACCGCAACAACGCCGACATCAATCCCCTGCAGAATACAATCAAGATATTCGCCGAAGCGGCGGTTTTCGTCGGCGGCGGCCTGCAACCGGCGGTTGGTCGCTTCCAGCTGCTGGTTGATCTCCAGATACCGCTGTTCCAGGTCCTCATAGCGCCGGTTCATTCGGCCGACGGTTTCCTGAAACGCATCAACCGTGGAGACAAACTCATCCAGCGATCCGGCCGCGCTATCTGCATGCTCTGTGCGATCCATATCCCCCCTTGCTAAGTCGAATATATCCTCCTCTCTACGGGGCGCAAACAAAAAATATCAGGGAAATAGTCCGAAAACCGGGGAGTAAAAAACTCGCGTGCAGGAGAAAATGCATGACTGCGGCAGGTCCGGCGCACAACGGACCTGGGCCGGTACCCGGCGCAGGTCCGGAATTGCCTCATGCGACGGCTCGAGGCCGGGGCTTCCGGGAGTACCGGTCAGCCCCCGGATTTCAGACTGCTGATCAGCGAATCGACATCGGCCTGTCCGCTTTTGCCGACAGCGAATTCGGCATTGGGGTCGTAGGATTTCTGAGTGTTCCCGGCGTCCGAATTAACAAGCCGTTGGCTGGCTTCGCCGTCGCCGTCCATCATCGCCATCAGGACATCCATGCGGACTTCAATATCATGCAACAAATCCATGGTATGGGCCAACTGCTGGGAGGTGATATCCTGGAATTGCAATGCTTCCATAATGGCGAAAGAGTCGTTTTGATTGAGTTCGGCCAATTCGCGGCAATCGGTGATTCGGCCGGCCAATTCCGTACAAGCGTTGGTTTCGGCAATTTTTGCGGCATCACACAGCTTATTAATCAGGACCGTGTCCCGATCGCTGAGCGCTTCGGCGACGTCCAGCACGCGCGAGGCGGCGGCTTCGGTCTGGTCATTGACTTTACGCAGTTGTTTGGAGGCCTCGGGCATCCGGGCCTGAGATTCACGGATCGGGCTGTGCAAATCACGAAACCGGCTCAGCATCTCTCCGACTGCTTCGCGCATCCCGCGCAGTTCTTTCTCAAAATTCGGCAGCTGCTTTATGTCCATCTTCTTCTCCTGATTCCACACGGATGCAACGTCTTCCACCCACAACGGACTAGATGTTGGCCAGAACATCGTTAATTTTTTCCTTGATGGTATCCGGGGTGAAGGGTTTGACTACATAATTATTAACGCCGGCTTTCAGCGCTGAAATAATGTCGTCCTTCACCGAACGTGTCGTAACCATCAGGATCGGCAGCTTGGCAGTCTGGGGGTCACCGCGCAATTTATTGACGAACGTCAGTCCGTCCATATTGGGCATATTCCAGTCGGTGATCACAAAATTGAACGAATCGATTTGCATTTTGGCCAAAGCGTCCTTGCCGTCGGAGGCCTCAGTGACGTCTTCATACCCGGCCCGTTTGAGCGTGTTGACGATGATCCGGCGCATGGTCGGCGAATCATCGACAGCAAGAATTTTCAAATCAGACATGCGACCCCTCCAGTCAGCACCATTTATTTTCCACTGCGAATTTTCGCGACCGAATCATCCGTATCCGGCCGGAGTCCGGCTCAGCCGGCGCTTTCCCGATTACGGGAGAGCAGATCGCGTCTTCGCACTTCATACTCGCCGGTGTTAAGCATTCCGGCATCGTGCAGCTCGTCCAGTTCCCGCAACTTCGATTCGACGTAGTCGGTTTTCGCCCGCATTTGCTGTCTGTTCTGCGGCCCCGACCGGTTATCCCGGTAATCGCGTAACTCCCCTTCGACCGATTCGATATTGCGTTGAATGCGGTCAACTTCGGCCTTCAGCTGGTATTCGCCGGCCGCGCGATCCACGACCTCGCGCAGTTCGCTGAGCTTGAACGGCTTGATGACATAATCGTAGGCCCCGGCCCGCAGGGCTTCTATCGAGGAGTCAATCGTCGGATAGCCGGTCATGATGATCGTCAAACACAGGGGGTCGATTTTCCTGATTTCCCGCAAGGTCTCGATGCCGTCACGACCGGGCATTTTCAAATCGACCAGGGCCACACCAAAACAGTTCTCGCGGACGGCTTCGATCCCCGCGTCGCCCGATGCCGCAGTGCGCACCTCGTAGTCTAGCCGCCCGAAGTACTCTTCGAGCAGTTCGCGCACAAACACTTCATCGTCGATGACCAGGATGCTTCGTTCAGGCACGTGGAACCCCTTCCTGCCCGCGCCGCGCAAGGCCAACTTCGGTGATTGCCGCCCGGACCGCCATTTCCAGCTTTTTCATGTTGAACGGTTTGACGAAATAATCGAAATATCGTCGGCGCAAGGATTCGACCGCGCTGTCCACTGACGGATACCCGGTAATAATGATGATCGGCGCTTCGGGCTGCTGTTCACGGACGACCGCGGCCAGCTCCAGTCCGTCCATATCGGGCATTTTTAAATCGAGGATGACGGTATCGAAGTGTTGTTCGGCCAGACGCGCCATGGCCGACTTGCCGTCGTCGGCCAGCGTGATCTCGTAGTCGCAACCACTGAAATGGTCGTACAACAGATCCCGGATCAGCAATTCATCATCGACGACCAATAAATGTTTCTTTTTTTCCATCGGCTTGCTCCCTGGCCGCTGTACCAGGCCGGTCCCGGCGGGACACGACATCGTCGCTTAATCTGCCCCGCCTGCCACGCGGTACTTAGACCGTGACCGGTTTTTGAAACGTTGTCCGCGCCTGTTTTTCCGTGTCATAAATCTCAAAGACATTGGACAACTGGGTGATGGCGAAGATCTCCTTGACATATGACGCCAGTTCGGACAACGCCAGCCGTCCGCCGGCGAGCCGCACGTCTTTTAACACCGAGACCAAGGCCCCCAGACCGGAACTGTTGATAAAGTCGACTTTTTTCATGTTCAGCACCATGCAGACCTGGTTGTCCTGAAGCCGCCGGCGAATAATATCCTTCAGGGAATTGGCCCCCACAAGGTCCAGCCGTCCCGCGACATGGATGACATCGACTTCCGCCGTAGTTTCGACCTGCAGTTCCATTGTTCCTCCTTTGACCTATACCGTAATGTTTTTGTCGACAATTGTCCCCGCACGCTGACCCGGGTGGTTGTCCGAGATATTGTAACCCAGACGAACGGCCAGCCCGCCGTTCGGCGATTCGCTGAACTCCAGCTTGTCGGACAAGCCGCGCATCAGATCCAGTCCGCGCCCTCCCTCGCTGTCGGGACTGACCCGGCCCCAGGCGGATTGCGGCGGGAGCTTGGACAATCCGTGTCCCGAATCAATCACCTCGATATTCAGCCAGCCGTCCTTGCTGGTGATGTTGACTTCGACCACACTGCCTTTTTCCTGGCTGCTGCCGTGAATGATCGCGTTGGTGAACGCCTCACTGACTGCTACCAGCAGCCGGTGCTTTCGCTGCAACGAAAAGCCATAATCGTCGGCCACCCGGTCAAATAGCGAATGGACCCAGGCCAGGTACGAGATGTTCGCCGGGAAACACAGGAAAACATCTTTCGACCCATTCACATTCATGTGCGCCCCCCCGGGCAATCCACTTGCACAAAGACCGCGGTGGTATCATCTAAGTAATCGGCATTGTTGAAATTCCGCTCAAGGTTCAACCGCAATTTTTCCAAAAATTCCGCCGGGGTAAGCGCAACATTATCAATCATAAACTGTTTCAGGCGTTCACGCCCATACAGCCGGCCCTGGTCGTCGGCGGCCTCGATGATCCCGTCGGTGAAAGTCATAAGGCGATCGCCCGCCGCGAGTTTGCGGCACCCTTCCGTAAAGCACACCCCCGGAAACTGCCCCAGGAACACGCCGCCTTCTCCCAGTTCGGTCAGTTTGCCCTCGCTGGGAGAAAACAGCAGACTCGGCGGATGGCCGGCGTTGGTGTAGGTCAACTGGCCGTGCCGCAGGTCGAATAAACCGCAAAAGAAGGTGACAAACATGTCTTTCTGACCGGTTAAGTCGGCGGAGATCAGCTCATTGATCCGGCCGACAATCTCGGCGGTGGAGGACGAGCGCAGGATCTCGGCCCGCACAATCGAACGCACCGCCGTCATGACCAGCGCAGCGGGCACGCCTTTATTGGAAACGTCGCCGACAACCATGATGAACTGGTCGGCGCCCCTGGGGAAAATATCAAAATAATCGCCACCCACCTTGCGGGCCGGACGGTACATCGACTTCAGCGTGACACCGGGGAACTTAAAATCGACCGAGGGGACCAGCGTCTTTTGCACCTCCTCGGCCAGGGAAAGCTCCTGCTCCATCCGCTGTTTTTCCAGGGACAGGGCCAGCAGGCGGGTATGTTCAATAGCCACGCCGGCAAAATCGACCAGGATTTGCAGGTTGTTCCTGTCGTCTTCAGTGAACGGCCCGCCGTCGCTTTTATTGACCGCCACCACGCAACCGACAATCTCGGTCTGGGTCCGGATCGGCAGTGCGATCACCCCGCCGACCATCAGCCGCCGCCCCTCGAATTCAAGGCCCGCTTCCCGATCGAAAAAATCGGTGAGCACACCCTCACCGGTTTGCTGGACCCATTCCACAACGTTCAGACCGTCCTTGAACTGCAGCAGCGGCAGCGCGCGGGGTTCAAAACCCCAGACGATTTTGGGGACCAGGCCGTCAGGCCCGGTAGTCATGATCAACCCCACCTCGGCGCTGATAATGCGCATCGCCATCTGCATCAACACCGAGAGGATTTCCTCCAGATCGGTAATCGCCGCCAGCACTGCGCCCATCCGGGCAACATCATCCCGGTCTTGCTTCAACTGCTCGAGCTGGAGTTCCAGTTCGGCGATTCGTTCGGCCGCCCGCGCGGCCACACCCGCGCCGGGTGCCGCCTCGGTAATATTCATTGTATTTTGGTTAAGCATAGAATTCACGTGGTCCCCTATCTGGTAATTATATCGGCCGGCGGGGGCGTTCGCTGAACCGACGAATGGCTCAAGTATCTCCCTTTAAGGCATAAAGTTAATGGCGGGAAAAACAAGCTGTGCATGAAGGGTCAGGGCATAGACCCGGACGATAAAAAAAACCCTCCCACTTGGAGTAAGATCCGGGAGGGTTTCAATAATATGGCAAGCTACTGTATATATCGGCGTTCCTGGTCTTCCCTTAACAAGTTCCGCAGGCACGCGCGATTAATTTACCGGGTTTCGGCGGCAACGACACACTCACCCCGGCCGGCCGGCTCAGTTGATGCCGGAGGAACCGGCGATCGGATGGCTCCGCTGACGATACTCGGAATCATAAAAAGAATATTCTTATGATAAACGGCTGCATATCATTTCGTCATGGCGCGGGTCAGCCGATGTCCCGCGCTTGCAGCATCCGGCGCAGCATCAAAATCTGGGCACGATGCCCGGCTTCATGTTCCAGCACATGATACAAAACCCAGCGCACGGTAAACTCATATTCGCGCCCCTCGTCGTCGACAAAGTCCTTCAACTCCTCCAGCGACGAGTCGGATAATGTGGCGTAAAATTCCTCGGTGATCTCGCGGGATTCATCAAGCCGCGCGATAAACCATTCGACCGGATGCTCCTCCAGCGGCGACGCATCGGGATTGCCGAACAATTCGGTCCGGTAGATGGTTTTCTGTTCCGGAGTCAACTCCTGCCCCATGCAGACATATTGAATCCAGAACAACTCGGCTTCGACAATATGCAACAGTAGCATGCCGATCGAATTGCCGCCTTTTTCGGGGACCCAGGCCAGTTGCGACGGCGTCAACTCACCGGCGGCATTTTTCAGCCTCCCGCGGATTTCCTGCTGCATGCGGTGAAACAGACCAACTTGAGGGTCCAAAGAACCGGGAACAGGCAGATCGATTCGCTGTGCGCTCACGCGGACTCCTTTCCGCTTATTCAGTCTCGTTGTGCCGAAAATAGCAGGATTACGTAATTCAGCCAACGTGTTTTTTGGGAGTAGATAAATGAGCGTCGGTTCAAGATCCGCTATCGGCCGTCGGAGGAACTTCGGCCAGCGCACGAATCCGGCGCATTTCGGCGACATAGAAGTTGAAAAACGAGATGAAAATCGCGGCCAGCACCGGCCCCATGACCAGGCCCAACAGGCCAAAAACATTCAGCCCGCCCAGAATCGAAATGAACAACACCAGGGTATGCACCTGGGTGCGCCCGCTGATGAACATGGGCCGGAGCAGGTTATCGATAGTGGAAACCACCCCGAAACCCAGACATAACAGGATGATCCCCTTGCCAACCGAACCCTGCACCAAAAGAAAAATCGCCGCCGGGACATAAACCAGCGCCGCGCCGAATGCCGGAAGAAACGAGCAAAAACCCATAACCACACCCCATAACACCGGCGCCCCCAGACCCAGCACCAGAAACGCCAGCCCGCCCAGCGATCCCTGGATTACGGCGATCAATACCCCGCCATACAACGCGGCCCGCACAACCTGCCGCAACTGAGTGAACAGCTCTTCAGTACGGGCGGCGGTCAACGGGAGGGCCTCACGAACGCGGTTCAGCAACCGGTCACCATCCCGGAACAGGAAAAACATAGTCAGGGTCACCACTCCCAGGTGCAGCAGAAATAAGGAAAAATTAGCCACCATTTCCGCTGTACGGTCGACAGTCAAGGCGGTCAGGCGCTTGAGGTTATCCAGGAGTAATGATTTGACATCCAGCCCGGAGAGGTCGATCCAGGGGGCCAACCGTTCGGCGATCTTGCGAAACAGCGGCGTGTTTTCGAAATGAATAATCTGGTCGAGTTCGGCCCGGTGGGTCCCGGCCTGAAGCTGGCGGGTGAACTCGGAAACTTCATCGATTAACGCGGCGCCCAGGTATGTCGTGGGGGCGATTAATACCAGAAACACCAGGACGGTGGATAATCCTGCGCCCAGCCAGCGCGGGCCATACCGCCGCAGCCGGGCATTTATCGGCCAGAAAACGATGGTAACACATGCGCCCCATAGCAGGGGGATCAAAAACGGCTCGGTGACGCGGTAACATAAATACAGAGTAACCGCGGCAATCGTGACCAGGGCCAGCGTCACAGTGACGCCCTGTTTCCGCATTGAGACAGGATGTTGATCCGGCATATTGACCACCCCGTTCGTCAGGGCAAACTGCCATATGTATACATCCGGCATCGCGCGCCGCAAGGGATATTAATGAAAGTCCCTTCCACTACATAGTTCGGCGGCGGCAGGGTGAAACGTGAAGGCCGGCGAGCAACCCTGCCCGCCAATTCGCCGGCTGGCCTTCGCCCGGAAGGGCCACGGCTCCGAGGTCACACCGTCATTTCTGCAACACCAATTTTGCGGACGACGTAAATTCATATCCCCATATGGTCAGTTTTGCAAAATACACAGCGCTGGCCGCAGGAATACCAGCATCGGTGCGGCCATCCCACGATACCTGATGATATCCGGGATATTGCCGTTCATCGACGACCGTCACCACTTTGCGACCAAGAATGTCATAGATGTTCAATTGCACCTGAGTCGGTCGGGCGCCAATATCGGGAATAAAATACTCGATCTTCGTCGATGAATTGAACGGGTTGGGATACGTTCCCACAATCTTTGCCATTAACGGTGAAGTAGGGAATGATTTATCCTCAAGAATACCGGAAATAATCCGGGACCGCTCGGGGGATGGTGGACTGCCGTGACCCGTTGAATCGACTGCAGTCACCACATAATACAAATCAATCCCTGGCGGAAAAGTCGAGTCAATCATGGTCGTGTCATCCCGTCCCACGTCAAATGTCGTCGTCGGATCACGTGACCAGAAACCCGGAGCCTCTCCGCGGCCCACCGTATATTTCGCTAAGTCAGCCTCTGGACGAGAAGTCCAGGTCAGCTTGATCAATCCTTCTTCGTCGGTAACCCAAAGGAATTCCGGCGCTTTAGGCTCGAGTTGGGGATATGTGTATGTACTGCCGCCCGGGCCGCCATACATGCCGATGTCTGAACGCGAACCATCAAGATCGGGTATTGTCGGATCACCGGCGTCAATCAGCGGGCTTCCAGCCTGCAATTGGTAATTGGAATCCCCCGCAAACATCGGATACGCGCAGAAATTCGCCGAATCGAGCAATTTCACCAATTCAGGAGGATCAACTGGATATTTACGATAGTGAATCTCCTTGGGTGGCCAGAAGACGTTATAAGTAAATGTAATCCAACCTGTGGTATCGCACGTGGCACATTTTGGCCCGAATTCCCACGCGGCCGTAAAATCGATCAATATATTGTTTCGGATACCCAATATTTCATAACTACGCTGAAAAACAGGAATGAAATTGTGTGGATCATCCAATGATGGTAATCCCGTGCCAACTACCATTGTATTGTTCTCAATCACTCCTGAGGCGTAGAACCAGGCAACCGGAGCCGATGAGTTTAGAAACAAATTGTTACGTATTTCAACAAGAGTCGCATGATCTACCATGACACCAATCGGTCTCCCAATCGGATCTTCATTAAAGACATTGTGTTCAATAACATAGTAGCCATTCGCGGCAATTAACGCGATTCCATATCCGCCTGTCTTTCCAAAGAAGGAGTTATGATGCATCCACCCCGAACTCGTGCCTACATAAAGTCCTTCCGAGATTCCAAAGTAAAATTCATTATTATGGGCCTCTAACCTGCCACTGCCACTTGCAAAAAACGCAAGCTCTCGAAATCGACAATCATGAACCCTCAGTGTATCGGGATCATAGCAATAAATATAAACCGCTGGATTAAAGGATGTACCCTTCGGGTAATTGAATTCCAAGCCATAGATTTCGACATTTTTTCCAAGTTCGGCTGGGCGTCCAACATGATAAACTGGATCGGTCCAAATAATTACTACGGAATCCCGACCCGCACCGGCCCATACCGTCCGGGCCGGGATAAACACGGTGGTATCAAGATCGTACTCGCCGGCCGCGACCATCAAGGTATCCCCTTCGTTAAGAACAGGGATAACATCCTGCAAATAATGCGCGCCGGTCGCATAACTTGAGTAGGGCGGGATATTCGAGCCATTGATATTGGCCCAATGGGTGTCGGCAACCGTTGTTGAGGATACGCACAGAAACCCAATGACTGCGGAACATAACACTTTGCCGTGGAGACCACCCACACATCACCTCTGTTGCAGACTGCCCACTGCGCAGGTAATCTACAACGAATAATGGCGGTGGGCAAACCAAAAAGGCGCTGCCGATTGTTTTCAATGAGTTCCTTGTCGGGTTTCTCGTTTCGTCCCGCTCTGCGGCGGGACTTCACTCGGAACCCGACCTACAAAAAATCCTCCGATGGGACTTTTTCAACAAGCCGAAGCGGATGGGACACCCGGTTGCCCGGTTTAGGGCCACGGCTGTTCACAGGGATCGCATAGCCCGGACGACCAGCCCTTATAGACATAACCCACACACCACACCACATCGACCGGGGTGATGATGTCATCGCAGTTCCAGTCGCCTTTGACCGCCGGACAACCGGGGATGCCCGGCGGCGGGCCGCCCCAGCCCTTATAGACATAATTGACGATATACGCCACATCGATCGGGTTAATCCCCCCGTCACCATTCCAATCCCCCAGCCCCGGGCAGGTACATTCGCACACGTCGCCGATGTCGTTGAAATTCACATCCTCCTGGCCGGGGTTGTACCCGCTGGGGCAATTGTCCAGGTCGCCGCAGATCCCATCGGCGTCCCGGTCGTTAAAGGGATCGTCGGGGCAATTGTCGCAGGCGTCTCCCAACGCATCGCCGTCGGCGTTTTCCTGGCCGGCATTGGCGATCAAGCGGCAGTTGTCGCCGGCGTCCAAAACGCCGTCGTCATCATCGTCATCATCGCACGCATCGCCAAAACCGTCCAGATCGTTGTCCTGCTGGCCGGGATTGGCCGTCAATGGGCAATTGTCGTTGACATCGAGTATACCGTCGTTATCATCGTCGTCGTCACAGGCGTTGCCTTCGCCGTCACCGTCGGTGTCAAGCTGATCGGGATTGCTCAGCGCCGGGCAGTTGTCGGTCACGCACGTATTGGCGGGAAAACCCGGATCACCGGCGCCATCACCGTCAAGGTCGGTGCACTCGTCACAGACATTGCCAACCCCGTCGCTGTCGGCATCCTCCTGGCCGGGGTTGCTCACCGTACGGCAATTATCGGTAACATCCGCCACACCGTCGTTGTCGTCGTCATCGTCGCAGGCATCACCTAATGCGTCGCCATCGGCGTTTTCCTGGCCGGGATTGGGTGCAAACGGGCAGTTGTCCGAGCCATCGAGCACGCCGTCACCGTCATCATCGTCATCGCAGGCATCGCCCATACCGTCGACATCATTGTCCTCCTGCCCCGGGTTGGCGACCGTCGGACAATTGTCGGTCAAGTCGGGAACGCCGTCGGTGTCTCCGTCAACACAGTAATTCGGGGGAATTTCGCCATTGAGCCACAGCAGCGGGAAGCCGGGCACGGGCGTCCCCCACTGCGGCTGCCATTCCACCCAGCCCACACCACCGACCCGCCAGACAAACGCCTCGCAGGTCGGCACGGCCGGAATGTAATAATCCATCAGCACGCTGGGATAGGGCGCGGAAGTCGAACCGGTGTATTCCAGAACCACGAAAAACGGCCCATCCACACAGCAGTAATCCGGCAATTCGATGGTATGGACATTGGGCCAGATATCGGCCAGCGGCGGCGGTTCGACATAGCACAACTCAGCGTCCGGGACCGGACATCCCTGAATGGTATTATCAACGGTGTAGATCGCCAGACGTACACCTACCGGCCAGTTGGCGACAAACGTCGGCGGCGTATCGGCCAGCGCCACAGAAATCGTATGGATCTCGAACGGGTACGGGGCGGGATTGCAGCCATACACCGCATCGGCCGGGTCATAGTAAATGGCGACTTTCTGACCGGCTACATAGCTCGGGCTTAAAAACGACGGCAAGTTATTGTCTCGGCGCATCTGGCAGATCGCCGCCGGTTTGGACAGTGCCGGCGGAGATGATACCGTGGGATCAAGGGAAATCACCGGAGCGGGATCGACGGCGGCCGCAGAAACCGTCGAACCAACCACTCCCCAACTTAAACCCAGACAAAGCAATCCGGCAGCCGCAACAGCAACGCATGATTTCCTCACGGTCCCTCCCGACTATGAGTTTGACGACTCAAAACCCAACTGTGGTAACCACGAGAAATATATGCGGTCAGGGCAGCAGGCCATGCGCGGTACTAATCATGGCCGGTCGTTCATCCCGCCCCGTTCCCCGCACAACCCGCGCGGCATATCTAACGCCACGTTCCTAAGCTAATTGACATTTCGTTTCTGTCAACGGGCAATCCGAACTTTTTGGGGGAGTCATGAATAAAATTATGAAAACCAATTCATACTTCCAGGCAATCAGCAAACTCCTGCAAAGCTCTGTCATTACATACCGTGCGGTTGAACCGGCATCAGCCGATCGGGACTTGCAGCTAAAGTGAAATTGTGCAATTAGTTACGAAATTTCCGCTTCATATATCCGCATCGCCAATCAGTTGGTACGGCCTTTGCGCTAAGCGTTGGATGTTATGGGACAGGACGGACAGGTGAGGATGAAAAGGCGGGTGAAATGAATGACAGCCAAGAAGATTTCTTTCGCGTTCGTATTAACAATGGCGATGGCGCTGTTGGTGACGGCGTCCGGTTCGTGTTTATCAGTTCCAAACCCTGTCCAACAGGTGTTCGAACGGCCGGACGGCGAAATGGTGCGCGTCGACGGGGGGCGGGTATTCGGCCCGACCGGTGCGGTTGGTCGATTACACATCAGGACTATTTCGGCTACGAACTCCCAACTGCATGCCGGACAAACGGGTTGTATGCCCGTGGCAGCCGCCGAATCAGCAGGCGATAATGTTTGCGCGGCTGACCCGGACGGTGTGTACCTAAGTGCAGCAAAGGCGATCTCGGCTGGTTCAGACAGGATTGCATGCAATGAAGACAAAACAGACATAATTGCTGGGGGAGATGTTCTGCGCTCGCTACTGACCCTCCCGAGCGTGGCCGTTGCCAACGACTTCTCCTCCCAGCATAAATATACCGGGGCTGCGGCCCTCCACGGGAACGTCGTCCACTCGGACGACGTTCTCCTTTTCAGGCAAGCCGATACATATGCAGTACATGAGACATCCTTCCGCGCCGCCATCGACGAAGCGACCAGGGCACTCGCAACCAACCTGCCGCTGAAATTGTTCCATATCAACGTCGAAGTCAACCAGGTCGACCGCAATGATCCACGTTACAAACCGGTGCTCCCGCGAAATTACTATCGCGCATCATCCAATTCTGCGCAAATCAGCGCCCTGGAACTGGCCGCCATGAGTGTCGAGGAATCCGAACGCAAACACACGCCGTATCCGTTCACCGACAAGGGCAACCATCTGTGCCGCGACCTGGTGGGGTATTTTAATCTCAAAGGAGTATTCAAAAGCAACATCCTGGCTGCCGGATCAACGTATTTGCTTTCCACCGGCTTTGAGTTGTTGGAGCCGCAAATTGACCGCAAAGTGCGCGGGCCGAATTACTACGATCCGCTATACGGAGCGGCGGGGTATGCATTTTGCATCCTGCAGGACCAAGGGCTGCTGCCCCGAAACCTGTGGTGGGCGCTCAATTTTTACACCGACGATAATCCGATTCACGACTCCGAACATAAACCGATGCGCGCGGAATTGCATTATACGGTGCCGCATCAGGCGATGAGTGTCGATTTCAAGGTCTTTTATGACAACCAGGGGTACGACCCGACAATCGCGTATCCGACAAATATCCGGATTTCGTCGAGTTCGTGGAGTGAGCAGCGGCAGGATGCCGGGCCGGAGAAATATCGATGATTTACACAACAACCAGACTGAGCGAACAGCATGGGACCGCTCCCGGATTGGCTGAGCTGAAAAGGTTTGCAATGGAAATCACCGCCGCCACGCCGCTGGGGGTCTTTCTCGAACGCTATCGCCGAATCATCGTCTGCAAGGAGTTGCCGCGCAAACGAGTTTAAATAAGACAAAATTGTGTTTTACGACCGGCGTGTCTCGTCCAAACCCCCTGCTTGATACGCCGGTTTTTTTTATGCAAATTCATCGGGCTCTGGATTCGGCAGTTAATACCAATCCTCAATATACGTTGGGGTCTGGGGGAACATGCTTTCCAGCAGTTTCAGGGATTTGGCCGGGCCGGCAACCGCATTCATTTCCTGTAGTTCGGTCACCGAATAATAGCCGAGGTATAACTGTGACAACTGCTGGATGGAGATCCCGACCGCATCGGCGGTTTTGCGCCGGGGGGTGGTCCTGGTTATCCGGATTTTCCCGCTAGCGAGCACAATTTCATATGTCCCGGTATTCCAGGGGGCGGTGTCATCGCCGGTCAAGGCCAGTTTTACCGAACCGGACAGTGTTTTCGGATATACCCGCAATTTCAGCGCCTGTGCCGCATCGACCAGCTTGAACATCATCTTGGGCTCGATTTTCCGGGTGATGCGCGGCCGCGCGAAATAACGCTCGACGCGAAAGTCCGGCGGCAGGAAAACCTTGATGTTTTTCATTTGGTCGCGGTGGCTTTTGAAAAAACGAAATATCGCCCGTTCCGCGCCTGGGTCGGTCCAACCCAGGAAAAAGACGGTCATTTCACTGGTCTGAAAGTCGCGCGGTTCTTTCATGGTCAGAATAATTTGCCCGCACGGCGTTTTCCCCCTGGTGACCAGATACCCCTTGCGGTTCACGCCGGCTTCCTTGCGCAGGCAGATTTTCTGCCAGTAATACCGGTCGCGCCGGAGTGTGCCGTTATACCGTCGGCCGAACTCCAGGTGGATCCTTTCCATTTCACGCCAGCAGGAAGCATCAATTTCCCGGACGTCATAATCCTCATCCGGGAGGTCCCTGATGCCCTGGGGATCGAATTCGCACACCTGCATATCCAACGCCTGGGCATAACCCATCTGTTCGTAAAATGAGAATTTAAAAGGGATCAACGTTGAGGTCGGGCAGCCGTTGTCCCGCATGTGCGACTGGGCCCGGCCCATAAGTTGTTTGGCCAGCCCCAGCTTGCGGTACTCCGGCCACGTGGCAACAGCGGAAACGCCGCCCATCGGGACGTATCCCTCCCCTACGCGCATCTCGAAAAGATTGTACCACATCCCCGCGGCAAGTTTGGCGCCGTCAAATGCGCCGAACGTATAGTTGTGCTGCCAGACCCAGTTGAGGAAACGTTCGGTATGTTCGTGGGACATGCCGAAGGCGTGGCGGCATAAATCATCATATTGCGGGCGGTCTTTTTCGGTCATCCTGCGAAATTTCATTGTCGGCCCTCCCTGTTTGGGGACAACATATACAAAACAACGCCGGGGGCAAGACCCTTGCATGATAAATCCGCGCTTGACCTGAACCGCACGGTGGCGGAGATTACCCGGGAGATACCGTCAAGGGAGCCGGGGTGAATGGGCGAGAATTTATCGGATATCCTTGTCGTGCTGCACCTGCTGTGGGCCACGTTTATGATCGCCGGCGTGGCGCTGGCGATTGTCGGGATCTTCCGGCCGGGCTGGCGCCGGTTAATGAAACTGCGGACGATCCATCTGGCCGGAATAGTGTTCACCGCCTCTGTTCCGCTGTGGGGCGGCATTTGCCCGTTGACCAGATGGGAGGACGTGTTGCGTGTGGGCGCCGGGATCACAGCCCCGCGGTCATTTTTGGCCGATCTGGCCTACCGGCTGTTGTATATCAATGTGCCGATATGGGTTATCACGCTGGCCACAACAAGCGCAGCCGTGACAACCGTGGTGTTATATGTGATGTATCCCCCGTGGCGCTCCGCCGGAAACCACAAAGCTATCAGCTGATTTCATCGTTCGTTTCGCTGTTGCCTCTGCCGGGGTAATGACGCACATTTGACCATCATGGAGAAAATACAGCTCACACCCATTGGGGTGATTCACACTCCGTTCACCGAGCGGAGCCATGCCCCGCGTGGGCCGTCTGCAGCGAATGGCGCCGAGGGACGGGTCGTGGTGTATCCGGAATTTGCCGAGGGGTTGAAAGACGTTGACGGCTTTTCGCACCTGATCCTCGTCTTTTATCTCGATCGCTCGGAGATCGCTCCGCTGCGGGTGAGACCGGAACACTCGCCGGCAGAACACGGGGTCTTTGCCACCCGCTCGCCCGACCGGCCCAACCATCTGGGAATAAGTGTCGTGGAACTGGACCGTATCGAGGGCGCCACCCTGCATGTCCGCAATGTGGATATGCTGGACGGCACGCCGCTTGTGGATATCAAACCCTACAGCCCGCTGCGCGAACCGCACGCCGCCATCCGGCAGGGTTGGATAGACGAGACGCACGCTGCGGGAGAGACTCATGCCTGAGTGGCTAATCGCGCTGGCGGTGATCGCCGCGGCCTTATGTCTGCTGCTCCTGGCGCTTCATCGGGGTTGGCTGACGATGGGACGGCGGGGTTCATTTACCGGGATGACTGTATTTCACGACTGGTCGAACCAGGAGACGCAAAAAGCAACACGGGTCATCATTGAGCGAAACGCGGGGAAAAAGGAAAAAGAGCAACAGTCCGGGGAGCCGGATTTTGAGGAGTTGTTACGTACACAGGAGACGGATGATAACCTATGGAAAAATAGGATTGTAGGATGAGCATACTTACCGACAAGATCGCGCTGGTGACCGGGGCTTCCTCCGGAATCGGTGAAGCCACGGCAAAGGCGCTGGCGGAAGCCGGGGTCAAAGTGGCACTGGCCGCCCGCCGAACCGACCGGCTGAAAAAACTCGCCGCCGAGATTTCGCCTGACGGCAGCAGGGCACTGGTCTGCCCGACGGATGTGACCTGCCGCGCGCAAGTGGCGGCGGCCGTGCACGCCGTGCAGACACAGTGGGGCGCCATCGACATCCTGGTCAACAACGCTGGCATCATGCCGTTGTCGTTTATCAGGAACCTTCATGTCGATGAATGGGACCGGATGGTCGAAGTCAACATCCGTGGCGTACTCAACTGCACGGCTGCGGTATTGCCGCAAATGTTGAAACGCAAAGCCGGGCATATCGTGAATGTGTCCTCGCTGGCGGGACGGCGGGTGTTTGCCGCCGGGAGTGTCTATTGCGGCACGAAATATTTTGTAAACGCGTTTTCCGAGGGGCTGCGGCTGGAGCTATCGCCGAAAGATAATATCCGGGTGACGATCATCGAACCGGCGCTGACCCGCAGCGAGTTGACCCAGACCATCACCGACCGGCAGGTGGCCGAATCGTTCGCGAATCTGCAAAAGTTGAAAATACTGAATTCGGAGGATATCGCCAGCGCGATTGTCTATGCGGTGTCGCAGCCGCCGCATGTAAATGTCAACGAGGTGTTGATCCGGCCCACAGCACAAGAATCTTGAGATGA
>JAGVQM010000001.1 GCA_020051695.1 Candidatus Zixiibacteriota bacterium
AGGCGCCAATCTGAATTTCGGTGTTTCGGCGAGTGATCCCGACCTTACCACACCGGCATTAAATGCCGAAGATATTCCGGCCAACGCCGTGTTTACCGACAACGGCAACGGTACGGGCACGTTCGACTTCAGTCCCGGTTACACGCAGGCCGGTATCTACAATGTCCGTTTCATCGCTTCGGATGGCGCTCTGGCCGATACGGAAATCGTGGTGATCACCGTCAACGAAGTAGGTAATCAGCCCCCGGCGCTGGCGGCTATTGGTCCGCAAACGGTGAATGAAGGCGCCAATTTGAATTTTGGTGTTTCGGCAACTGATCCCGATGCCACAGTGCCAACGTTAACTGCCGAAGATGTGCCGACCAATGCTGTATTTACCGACAACGGCAACGGCACGGGTACGTTCGATTTCAATCCGGATTTCACCCAGGCCGGAATTTACAACGTGCGCTTCATTGCCTCTGACGGCCTGCTGGCCGACACTGAGATCGTCGCCGTTACCGTCACCGAGGCAAACCAGCCGCCGGTGCTGGCGGCTATTGGCGCGCAGGCGGTCGATGAAGGGCAGGTATTGAATTTCGCGGCCACGGCCACCGATCCGGACGGGAGTACTCCGTCACTTGCTGCGGAAAATCTGCCCGCCAATGCGACGTTTACCGATAACGGCAACGGCAGCGGGACATTCGCTTTCAGTCCTGGTTTCGGCCAGGCAGGTCTTTACACAGTCAGGTTTATTGCTGCTGACGGCGCCCTGGCCGACACGGAACTGGTCGACATCACCGTGAATAATGTCAATCAAAGTCCTCTGTTGGCGGCGATCGGACCGCGGACCACAGTCGAGAATGTCAATCTGGCCTTCGGCATCTCCGCTACTGATCCCGATGCCGATTCATTGATCATGTCGGCAGCCGATCTGCCGTCCGGCGCAGTGTTTACCGACCAATTCAATGGGACCGCGACATTCAACTGGACGCCCAATTTCACGCAATCGGGTCTGTACTCTGTCACGTTCATCGCCTCAGACGGGCTGTTGGCCGACACCGAAATTGTCCCGATTACGGTCAATGAGCCGGGCAATCAGGCCCCGGTTTTTGATCCCATTGCCCCGCAGACGATCAATGAGGGCGGCATACTGACGTTATTGGTTCATGCCGTCGATCCGGAAGCCGGCACCGTATATATCGACTACGTGACCGACCTGACCGTCGCGGCGTTCTATGATTCCGGCAATGGGTATGCCACATGGGAATACCATCCGGATTATTATTCGTCCGGCGTGCATACAGTGACTTTCATTGCCAGTGACGACGGTTCCCCTGAAACCTCACAATTGATGGAAGTGGGAATCACCGTGGCCGATGTCAACCAGCCGCCTAATCAACTGCCCATCGGTGCACAGGCTGTCCTGGCCGGGGATTCGCTGCTCATTCGGGTTGTGGCCGTTGATTCCACGGCCCCGCCGAGCGGCGTTTTGTATATGACCGCATCCGGGTTGCCGCTGAACGCCACCTATGCCGATTCCGGCGGTGGCGTGGGCAAATTCAAATTCAAGCCGACCTTCGATCAGATCGGGATTTATTCCGTGCGGTTCCGCGCCACCGATAACGGCGTGCCGGCCTTGTCCGATAACGAACTGGTGCAAATCAGCGTACAGTCCCAGAACCGGCCGCCGGTACTGGCCTATATCGGCCCCAAATCCGTCCTCGAAGGGAATTCACTGGCCTTCCGCATCTCAGCCACTGATGCGGACAGTACCATCCCGACGTTGAGTGTGGAAACTTTGCTGCAAGGGTATACTTTCGTCGATTCCGGGAACGGCGCTGCTTCATTCAGCATCACAACGGGGTATACGCAAAGCGGGTTGCATGAACTGACGTTTAAGGCCTCTGACGGACTGGCCACCGACAAAGAGAAAGTCCTCCTGCAAATCATCGAAGCCGGCAACCAGGTGCCGTACCTCAACCCGATCGGACCGCTCTCGGTGCTGGAGCAGGTGGAAATGCTGGTGCTGATCAGCGCCTCGGACCTGGAGGGCGACTCGCTCATCTTTGATGTCGACACGCTGCTGCCCAACGCGGAATTGACCGACAACGGCGACGGCACGGCACTGTTCAGCATCACCCCCGGGTATTGGCAGGATTCCGTCTATCATCTGGTATTCTTTGTGTCAGACGGCGAGGACGCCGACAGTGAGCTGGTGGAACTGACCATCCTTGATGCGGGCAACCAGTTGCCGGTGTTCGATCCGGTCGATCCGATTACCGTAGCTGAGCTGGGGGTCGTCGATTTCTCGGTCTTTGCCGGTGACGTCGACTCGACCACACCCTTGTTATCCGTGGTCTCCCTGCCCGGCAGCGCCACTTTCGTGGATAATGGCGGCGGAACGGGCGATTTCCAGTGGACAACGACCTACACCGACTCCGGGCATTATGTCGTCCAGTTCCTGGCCACGGACGCCGAATACCCGGCGGATATTGAAACCCTGAGTGTGGCGATCACCGTCACCGACCTCAATCGAGTCCCCAATATCGACAATTATCCTATCGCGCCGATTGAGGTTAACGAAATGGCGACGGTATCTTTCAACGCACATGCCTACGATCCGGACGGCACGATACCGATCATGGGTCTTAAGGCGCCCCTGGCAAATATGACCGTCACCGATCAGGGTAATGGTACGGTGCAGGTGGTCTTTACGCCGAGCTACACCCAGTCCGGGACGTACGAACGGAACTGGTTTGCCGCCGACGCCGGGTATGCTACCGATACCACGTTCCAGTTGCTGCGGATTACCGTGTACAATGTCAACGCCCCGCCGGTATTCGGGACGTTCATCGCCTCGCGGACGACGATGGAAGGGCAGAACCTGAATTTCATCATGACTGCGACCGACGTTGACGGCACGACTCCGGCGATGCTGGCCCTGAACGTGCCCGCCAACGCGACGTATGTCGATAACCTGAACGGCACCGGGACATTCAATTTCAACCCGAATTTCACCCAGGCCGGGACCTACAATGTCCGTTTCCTGGCCAGCGACGGGCCGAAACTGGATACGGCGGATGTCCAGATCACCGTGTTGGAAGCGGGTGACGCGCCGGTGCTCGCCCCGATCGGGTCGAAAACGATCACCGAGGGGCAAATCCTGAATTTCGTGGTGACAGCCACCGATGCCGACGGTACAATCCCGACGCTGACCGCCCAGAACGTGCCGGCGCTCGCCACGTTTGTCAATCATGGTAACGGCACCGGGACCTTCAATTTTGCGCCCAACTTCGTGCAGGCCGGGAATTATCAAGTCCGTTTCATTGCCTCGGACGGTTTCCTGGCCGATACCGAACTGGTGGCCATCCAAGTGCTGGACGCCGGAAACCAGGCGCCCGTCCTCGCGACAATCGGTTCGAAAAGTGTCACTGAGGGCGCTACGCTCAATTTTGGATGTCTTGCCGTTGATCCTGATGCCAATCCCCTGACCTTGACGGCGCAAAATATGCCTGCGAATGCCCAATTCACCGATTACCATAACGGAATGGGCCAGTTCACCTTCACGCCCGGTTATACGCAGGCGGGCAGCTACTCCGTCCGCTTCATTGCCTCGGACGGCGGACTGGCCGACACCGAACTGGTTTCGATTACCGTCAACGAGGCCGGGAACCAGGCACCCGCTTTCGCTTATGATCCGCCGGACACGCAACTGGTTGCCGGGAAAACGCTTAGATTCAGACTTACGGCTACAGATCCGGAAGCGAGCCCCATTTCCTTGAGCGCAGAGGGTGTGCCGGTAAATGCGGTATTTGCCGATTCGGGCAATGGTATCGGGGGGTTTGTGTTTACTCCCGAAATTGCGCAGGGCGGCTCTGCTTTCCTGGTGCGCTTTATCGCTACGGATGGGACGGCCGCCGACACCGTTGAGGTAACGTACTCGATCCTTTCCTACATGATCGGCGATTGTGACGCCAGCGGTGCGATTTCGCCCCTCGATGTGATCATCCTGATGAATTACATCTATCGGCAGGGGGCCGCACCGGTGCCTTCGGTGCTGGTGGGTGATCTGACGTGTGACGGCACGATTACACCAATCGACCTGACCGTGCTGGTAAATTATGTTTACCGCCAGGGTCCGCCGCCGCCGGTGTCGTGCCCATAATTATGCTGTTGATATTCAGCCGATTATAAAAGAACCCAGGGTGTGCCGCCGTTGCGGCGCCCCTGGGTTTTTTTATTGGCCGGCCGGGCGCCCCGGTTAAGGCGCTTGCCGCCGAGTAAGGTCATTTGTTTCAGAAGGTTACTTTGCCATCATTGTCCGCAGAAATTTGATTTTTGCTCTTGACAAAAGTACGCTTGCTTCCTATTTTTCGTGTGGGTTATGGGGTAGAGCGGCGCGAGTTAATCCCGCTCAAAGTGTACGAGTTAGGTTTTTGGTCCTGCCGGAAAATGTTGCCTGTCTCGGGCGCGTGAGTACATGGTTGAGGTGGCCTGCCAGCAAGCGTTCGTGGGTTGACATGCAATAATGGGTTACATGCAAATTGACTGATTACGCGACGGAAAGATTTATCGTTTGCCGTTTGGTGTAGGCAAGGGAAGGGGGTGTCCGGCGGGGGGACCGACGCGGCCCTCCGTAATGATTGAGAACCAGGGGATTCAACATACCAATGAAATTTGAAAGGGGGAAGCAAGGGAGGAAGCGCCGTATAAAACAACTAAAGAAATAAAGCTGGTCCACAATGAGAATGCGAAAAAGTGAGAAAACTGATTAAGTCAAAGGAGAACAGGATGGCAAGGAAGATTTCGGCCGTTTTACTGCTTACCTTGTTTGTGTTTTCCCTGTTCGCTGTCTCGGCCTTTGCGGCTAAGGAATTGCAGGAGCCCAGAAAGGTCAACGTCAAACGGTTCCCGACTCATATGACCATTGAAGAGGCGAGCCAGTACGAGCAGCGAATCGGCGATCGCTCCGATTTTTCCGCGATGGCCGAAGAAGACCAGACCTTCGTTCCCAGCAATACCGCAGCTTCCCCGGGGGCGATCAAGAATTATCCGATCCCGACCGGCGGTATTTATTGCGGTGAAACCACTTATGATTACCAGTGGAACGGTGGTCCGCACCGCGGAATCCAGTGGGGCAAAGCCAGCGGCAAAACTTTTGTGCACGTCGTCTGGATGATGCTGGAATCGTATGTCATTAACGACCCCAACCGTAACTGCCATTACAACTGTTACGACTGGACGGTCCCGGGCTGGACTGTCTCCACGCACGCGTGGGGCGGCATGCCGTTGATCGAAGTCGGCGAACGCGGCGGGTACGCGCACGTTGAAGTGAACACCAGCGGCAACGCCATTGTGTTCCACCACAGCGCGGTGGATGGCGGCACGAACTACACCCGCATTGCCCGGTTCTCGATTCCGGGCATGGGTATTTTCACTGCCGACAACCTGGTCTCGTTGTCCGGACAGGCCAACATCTGGCCGGCCGGCGCTGTCGGCAATAACGGCACGAATGACGTGTACCATGTCGGTGCGCAGGATTCCAATCCCGGCGCCGGCGACCCGGCCTGGCAGTGTTACTGGCGTTATATCTCCCCGTCCGGACCATGGGAAGGCCCGGTCCCGATGTGTCAGTCGCTGACTTTGTCGCACGAGTACGCGGCGGACGGCAATCGGGTGATTTTTGGCTATTCCCGTCCCCGTGATCTGGGTGTCGGCCGCAGCCAGTACAACAACGACTTGCTGTATTTCGAATCGTTGACTTCCGGCGCCGACTGGATTTCTGAGGGCGGACGTGACGAGACCGACATTGCGAACGGTCTTGGTTACAACGTCACCGATTATGTCGATTCCGACCCGCACCGGGTGTATATTGATATCAGCCCGTTGATTGACTGGGACGGCCGGCTGCACTTTATCTTTACCACTCCGGGCTACGATGATGCGGAAGGCACGATTTCGGTCGGCCCGACGCTCATGCAGCACTGGCAGGAAGGCACCCCGGGTTCCAACGAAAACGCCGTTGTTTCCGGCGGCGCCCCGGGTGGCTTTGTCGGCGGTCAGGACGCCTATCACAGCATTTGCGCCGCGGCCATGTGGGGCGCAGTGAATACTGACGATGCCAACGAAGGGTCGTCGGGCGCCTGGAACCGTTATATCTCCAAAATGACGCTCGGTATCGGTGACGGTTCCACTGAATGTACCGATCCGGCAACCGGCAACACCAACCTCGGCTACCTGTACGCGACCTACACTCTGTTTGGCGGGACCAAGGAACTTGATCGGGCTGACGCTTCGCTCGCCGGCATGCAGAACGGGAACATCGCGATCTCGATGTCCAACGACAACGGGTACTCCTGGGCGGCCCCGAAGGTCCTGACCACCGTGGAAGGGACGCTGGGCGGCACCCCGACCCGTTCGCCAAATTGTGATTGCGAAACCACGCTTCCGTCTTCTCCTGAATGTGCCAATCCCTGCAAGGCCGAACACTGGAGCTCGATGGCCGCAGTGGTCAATGACACGATTCACGTGTCCTACATTGCCGACTATGATGCCGGCGGTGTTCCGCAGAGTGAAGGCAACTGGGCCGTCAACAAGGTCGTCTATCACCCGGTCATCGGTGACGGCGTGCTGAACGGCAACCTGTGCCCGACGATTGCTCCGGTGTTGGGCGCGACCCTGACCGGCAGCGCGACGTGTGAATACCACGGCGACCTCGCTCCGGGCCGGGACCCCTATCAGGTTGAAACGCTGGAAATCGCCAACTACGGCAACGCCAACCTGGTGTACACCGGCGCCATTAACTTTATCTCTGGTTCCGGCTGGATGGACATCGACGGTGGTACCAGCATTGCCTCGACCACGATTTCGAAGGGTGAACCCTCGGAAACCTACACGGTGACCATGGACGCGGAAAGCACCCCCGGCAAGGGGCTGTGGCTGGCGGAGATCTCGATTAACCACAAT
>JAGVQM010000016.1 GCA_020051695.1 Candidatus Zixiibacteriota bacterium
GAGCAAGTTGGAGGCCGCAGGATATGTGGCCATTCACAAGGCGTTCGTCGGCAAAAAACCCCGGACGTATCTTTCGCTGACCGTTCCCGGCCGGGAGGCCTTCGGGACTTATCATGAACAAATGCGGGAGTTGTTTGCCAAACCGCCGGGGGGGACCACCGACACCCTCGCGCAATGACCGTTGTACGGTGACCGGCATTGCCTGCCGGCTTTTTCAGGAGGAACCATGCCCATCTGTCGCGAATTGAAAATCAACCGCGGCCATGTCGCATTGCTTTGTCTTGCTGTCGCGGGTGCCGCACTGTTCTGGATCGTGCTGATCGGCATTGCCGCATTTGCCGTGCTGGCCGCAGGTGGTTCGCCGGCGTAGTTTGCGGCCCCGCCGAGGTCACGATGAATGCCGGGATTTCCACGGACTGTCGGCCGCCGGGAGAGATTCCTGACGCCGCAGGTATCCAGACCTTGCCCTGCGGCGGGGTGACATATATGACACGGCCTGCTATGTCATCCCGGCGAAAGCCGGAATCCCGCCGGCACAATCATGACGTGGTTTTTCCCTTGGCCCAGATACGCGGAAGAAAGACGACTAAAAGATGGATACTTGAGTATATTGTACTTTATCCGGCAGAACCAAGGTCGGGGCAGGTGGAGTATTTTGTAAGTCAAGGTATGAAATAAGCCAAGCAGGGTGGGCACCGCCCGCCATTCATCCACGAATTGCATCTGGAACGGTGGGCATTGCCCGCCCCACATTCTATTTCTTCTTGTCGTCTGGGGTGGAATCGGTTGAGGCATCGAGGTCGATCATCGTGGTGTCGCCGATGTAGGGGATGGTCTTGTCGGCAGTAAGATTGCGGAGTTTGTCGGTGACTGCGAGAATGCGGTCGGCGCCTTCCTCGATCTTTTTCAACATGCGGATGACTTCCGGCGGCAGTTTTTCCGCACGGGATAATAAAATTTGCAAGTTGCCGGAAATCGCAGTCAGCGGATTGTTAATCTGATGGTTGATCGCCACGGCGGTTTCGGAAATCGCCTTGGCGCGGGCTTTTTTGGCAACGTCCTCTTTGGAGACCGGCGCCGCGGCGCGCAGATGCCGCTCGGCGGCCAGGGCCATCACCGCGGCAGTGGCCGAGATGAATTCCTCTTCAGCCGCCAGGTTCCGTTCGCCCCGGGCCAGTCCAGAGACCGCGCCATAAATCACGCCACCGGCTTTTAACGGGTAGGAGAATACTCCGGCGGGGCCGTCCTGGTCGATTGTCATATATAGTGAGCGCACCTTGTGCACCGCTCGCAGGTCACCCAGCACGGCCTTTTCCAGCCCGCCCAGGTGCGCGGCGCATTCTTTTTGCCCGACCACGACCGACCATTCGACCGCGCCGCTGTCGCCCAACAGCGACACCGAGCCGGCCTCGACACCGTACAGGGCCAACGACTGCTCCAGAGCGGTCTTCAGCAGGGCTTTCAGCTCCATGCCGGATGCTGCATCGAGGGCCAGTTTCCGGAGCAGCCGAAAGCGCCCCTCGGCTTGTTCCAGAGCTTTGTGTTGCGGTTCAGCCATCATACTCCCAGGGCAAAATACCACTCAACAAGTGGGCAAAAACGCAAACGCCATGCCGCCCCCCGGCCCATCCCACCCGGGAGGCAAAATCGTGCTGAATCGTGTGACAACCGCCTGCCTCACTCTACCCTGTCACCGCTAAGCACCAGCGGGGTATCACCTTGCGGTACCGGCTATTCCAGAATCCTCTGGCGAGTCCGGAATGCCGTAAACCCTGGAAATATAGTCATCCCGGGCAGAGGGTGAAAGGAATTTCACATTATTACGGCGCGGGGCACGATTGGACGCTGCTTGACAAGCCGGGCGGGCGTAAATATAATGATGGCTTTCCCAATGGGGCAGGAAAACGATGAAGAGAACTCCCAGGGACTTACCGGCCGGATTTGACGACAAACCCGCCTGTGAATGCGCGTTATTCGGGATGTACGGCAACGGCCGGGCGGCGGATTATACGTATTTCGGGCTGTACTCGATGCAGCACCGGGGACAGGAATCATGCGGGATCGTTTCGGCCAACGGGCAGGAGCTGTTCGCGCACCGGGGCATGGGTCAGATCAACGAGGTTTTCTACCGCCGCCGCCTGTTGAAAAAGCTGAAAGGGTCGGCCACAGTCGGTCACAACCGCTATTCCACTACCGGGTCATCCTCCGAGGCCAATATCCAGCCGCTGTTGATGACCAACCAGCGGCAAAAAATCGCCGCGGCGCATAACGGCAATATCACCAATTCGCTCAAGCTGAAACAACGGCTGGAAAAACAGGGCGCGATTTTCCAGACCACCAGCGATTCGGAGCTGGTATTGCACTTATTTGCCCGCTCGAAAAAGCGCGGGATACTGGAGCGGCTGGCCGAGTCATTGGGCAAGCTGCAGGGTGCATATTGTTTTGTGTTTTTGACCGAAGAC
The DNA here is from genome assembly GCA_020051695.1 of Candidatus Zixiibacteriota bacterium. Taxonomy (GTDB): domain Bacteria; phylum Zixibacteria; class MSB-5A5; order WJJR01; family JAJRUJ01; genus JAGVQM01. Next base: position 2,463 of record JAGVQM010000016.1, read on the forward strand.
AAACTATTTGCCGCCCGCGATCCGCTGGGATTTCGGCCGCTGTGCCTGGGCAAGCGCGGACGGGCGTGGGTTGTGGCCTCCGAATCGTGCGCATTCGATATCATCGGCGCCAGGTATGTGCGCGACATCCAACCCGGCGAAGTAACCGAGATATCCAAAAGCGGCGTGCGCACAATTTTCCTGCCGCAGCGGGCGCGCCGGGCGTTTTGTATTTTCGAACACATTTATTTTGCCCGGCCTGACAGCAGGATTTTTGAGGAAAACGTCGATAAAGTCCGGCGCCGCCTGGGCCACCAGCTGGCCATCGAACAGCCGGTCGACGCCGATATCGTTATTTCTGTCCCGGACTCATCAAACACGGCCGCAATGGGTTTTTCCGAGGAATCGGGGATCAAACTGGAAGTCGGCCTAATCCGCAACCATTATGTCGGCCGCACCTTTATCATGCCCGAGCAGAAAGTGCGCGACCTGGATGTCAAAGTGAAATTCAATCCGGTGCGCGGCGTGCTGAAAGGCAAGCGGGTGGTGGTTGTGGATGATTCGATTGTCCGGGGCACGACGGCGCGTAAGCTGGTCAAACTGATCCGCCAGGCCGGGGCCAAGCAGGTGCATTTTCGGATTTCCTCTCCCCCGATTATCTCGCCGTGCTTTTATGGTATCGACATGCCGACCAAGAAGGAACTTATCGCCTCGGACAAGACGGTCGAACGCATTCGCCGTTATCTCGGTGTCGATTCACTGGGCTACCTGTCGTTGGACGGCATGCTGCGGCTGTCCAAGCACAAGCCGAGCGATTTCTGCACGGCCTGTTTCTCGGGCAAATATCGCACCCAGATCGAGAAGAACCACGTCAAGAACCTACTGGGGTAATTCCACTATCACGCCTCGGCGAACGCGACTTGCCTGTGTACGCCGTTTATCCCGCGCGATACAACGGGATTTATTTTCCATCAATCACATGGGTCGCACGGTCCGCCGAGGGATTTAAAAACAAAATTGACGGCGAACACGACGTCCACCGGGGTGATGCCGCCGCTGCAATCCCAATCACCGTTGTCGCCGGGGCAGTCAGGTATTTGCTGCCGCGCGTCCTGCCCCTTGTATACGTACACCGATAGAAATGCCACATCCAGCGGGGTCATGGCGCCGTCAAGGTTAAGATCACAGAAACCAGCACAATCGCAAACATCGCAGGCATCACCGATCCCGTCGCCGTCGCTGTCCTGCTGGCCCGGATTATAGACAAATTCACAGTTGTCGCATACATTGCCCACGCCGTCGTGATCGCTGTCGGTTTGCGAGGCGTTGCCCGTTAAATGACAGTTATCCGTGACATCGGGCACGCCGTCGTTGTCGTCATCGGGGTCGCAGAGGTCCCCCTGCCCATCGGTGTCGTTGTCCTCCTGGCCGGGATTGGCCGCCAGCGGGCAGTTGTCGGCAACATCGAGGATGCCGTCGCCGTCGTCGTCATCATCACAGGCATCACCCTCACCGTCACCGTTCAAGTCGGCCTGGTCGGCATTGGCGGTGGTGAGGCAGTTGTCGCAGCCATCGGGGACCGTGTCGGTATCGCCGTCGGCATAATCATCGAACCCCGGACAAACATCGCACAGATCGCCGTTGCCGTCGCCGTCGGCGTCTTCCTGGCCGGGGTTGTAGGCCAGCGGGCAATTATCGGCGCCATCGAGATACCCGTCATCGTCATCGTCGTCGTCGCAGACATTACCCGCGCCGTCGCCGTCGGTGTCCAACTGGTCGGGGTTATAGATCAGCGGGCAGTTGTCGTCGGGGCACCAGTTTTCCGGATTGCCGGGATCGCCGTAGCCGTCTTCATCGGTGTCGATACATACGCCCCCACACCCGACACCCAGCGCGCCGATCTGCACCGCGCAGGAATTATTTTCCGGAACGCAAAATGAAATCTCGGCCAGGGAGTAATCATCGGCCGCCGCATCGCAAAACAGCGGATCGACCGAGATGTTCCCCCCGGTCCCTTCCTGGCCGGCGATGCAAGCCACCCAGTCGCCGCCGGCGTTACCATAGACATCCGAGCAGGTGAATGTTGCACTCGCCAGTTCGTAGCAGGAAACCGCCGCTCCCTGCAGGTTATTCGCGACGATACAATTTTCCAGCGAAATGGCCGATTCGTCGTAGAAAAACAGTCCGCTGCCGTACGCCGCCGTATTATCAATAAACGTGCAATTGATAAACTCGGCCGCCGACTGGCTGAGAAACGCGGCGCCGCCGAGGGTAGCGGTATTGCCGGCGAGGATACAATTGATGAATTCGGGGGAAGATATGGAGCAGAGTATGGCCCCGCCGCACGGCGTACCGCTGTGATATGGTCCATAGCCGCCGCGGATAGTCAGACCGTCAATAATACAGGCAGTGTCCGCGGGATTGGTGGAGGTAATTCCGCGATGATAATTCCCGCTGCTTCCCTGGCAATCGATGATTGAATATTCCGGTCCATGTTCCGCTTGCAGCAAAATCCGGCGGCCGCGCAAATCGAGATCGCGGTTGCCGTCGCCGGTGTAAATGCCGTCGGCGAGCAGCACGGTGTCGCCGTGCGTGCACGAATCGATGGCCATCTGGATCGTAGCCACGTCGCCCAAACCGTCGGCCCGCACATACCACGCGCGGATGATTTCGCAGCTGTCGCCGATGTCGTCGCCGTCGGTATCAACTTGATCGGGATTGTAGACGGCGGGACAATTGTCGTCCGGGCAGGTGTTTTCAGGGTGTCCCGGATCGCCGTACCCGTCACCATCGGCATCAACGCAGTACGGCACCTCGATGTTCAGGTGCTGAATGTCCGAACCGGCGGGGTCGTCGGAATCGGTCACCCGCACGGTAAAGGTATGCGATCCCGTGCCGGCGAGGGTCGGCGTGCCGGAGATTTCGCCGGTGGACGGATTTAAGGTAATCCCGTCGGGCGTACTGCCGACTGTGATTTCCCAGATATACGGAGCAACGCCCCCGCTGACACTCAACAGTTCATAATAAGGCGAACCGACTTCGCCGTCGGGCAGCGCCACCGGGGTGATATATACACCCGGGTCGGCCGGGTCGCGCTGCATGACCAGCGTGGGGTCGCCGTGAAGAGTCATGCCGTTATACCAGCAGGCCTCGAAAGGGTCGAAACCGGATTCGGCGATCGCGGTAAACCAGTCTTGAAACGCCTCACCGATCGACTTGCCTTCCCCGAATGGACCATAAAAATATTCAAACATCATCATTGAACCGGTTTTGGTGCTGCCGATGGAGGCCAGGCCGTTTTCCTGGCAGAAAATGTACCAGCCGGACATGTAATTAGACTCGATATATCGGGCATTGGAGCAGGCAAACAGGTTATAGAAATAGGCTGTGGGGTCGATGCTGATGATTTCCTCTACCCCGGTCGTCCCCCCCGATCCCTCGGGAGTACTGAAAGAATGCGAAGTGGCACTGGAATGTGCGCAGACCTGGATAAATTCATAATTATGCGTCAGTCGGTCCTCGTAATCGCTATGGATGGTTTCATACTCATCGGATACTGTAGTCCGGTCGCTATAAGCCAGGCTCACATTTTCATCCCACCGTGGCGCCTCGGGGGCCCAATCATCATCAATGTAGAGCAATGCACGGTTGTTCAACGGTCGCAATTCGCTGCGATAGACATGATTTTTATCGAAATAATTCCGCACCAGAGAAGCCTCGTCGGCTCCGCCCATGGTCATCGGCGACGCCAGTAGACGGCCAATATAAATATCGGGCGCGGCAGAGCCGGTATGTTCATCGTAGCGACCATCGGAATCATTGTCGGTGAACACCCCGTCGAGGTCCATGTAAAACAAATCACAGGGAAATGTTTCCACTTCGCCGGGAACGTCCCAACAGCCGAACGTTTCGTACCAGGCGATGGGGAAATCGCCGATCAGGATCGCGCCGGTCAGGCCCGAGGCATAACGACCCTGCAGGAACGTACGGAAATCCTCCGGTGTGCCGCCCGAAGTCAGATAAAGCTCAACATCGTAGCCCTCACCGGTCAATTCGATGATATAACGCTCAATGCTGGAGACAATCTCGGGATACAGCGCCGAGTTCACGGCCACGAGGAATTTCGTCCCGGGGATGGGCAGTTTGGCCAGTGGACTCGTGCTCACTCGCTCAACAGTAAATGGCTCCGGCTCACCGACTTCGAGCTTCCATTCCTCGTAAGTTTTGGGCAGCGACCCGTCCTCACTGATCCAGCGGGTGACTTTGATATCCTGGTAGATACTTCGTTGGTCAAGGTGTTGCGCGCAGATGGACGGGGCTGTTGCGAAAAATGCGCCAACACAAAAGGCCACAACCAGATAATGATAAAACATCCTGGCGGAACGACGATTCCTCTCTATCATTTCCACCCCCGGGGCAGGAAAATGTTCTCTTTTTCTATATGATACCATGGTTTAAGAATTTGTCAATGAATTAGCGGGGAGATTCGGCTGGACAAGCCGCATCTTACGGCAGGCCGTCGCAGGGATTGCAGGGTCCGCTGCCGACCTGTTTGTAGATGAAATTGACTGAATAGGTCACATCCAGTGGAGTGATCCGGCCGTTACAGTCCCAATCACCTTGTGATATCGGACAGGATACCGGGATTCCGCTGCGGGAATCCTGGGACCGGTAGACATAATTCGTGAGGATGACTACATCGACCGGGGTAATCGTGCCGCTTCCGTCAAGATCGCAGAAACCGCGGCAATCGCAGTCCCCATCGCTGCCGGAGATTATAATCGCTTCGGCCGGATCGGGGATAGTCAACAGCAGGTAATCGATCGGTTTGCCTAATTCGTCGTTGATCGGCTTGCCGTCTATAGTATAGATGGCTACCGGGGATTCGACCGGATTAAGACCCTCGACATAAGCGGTGACAATGATACTTCGCACGGATGTGCCGCCAGTGGCGGTGACCACTGCCGGGCAGTGTATATCATTGACTGTGACCTCTGCCGAATCACCGATTTGAAAATCGACACGGGTGCAAAACGTCAGACTAAGATCAAAGGAATACGGCACAATTTCTAGGGAGCGCAGTCCGAGAGTATCATGCGGATCGAGCAGCCCGCGTCGCTCGATGTATTTTAGGGGGGTGATACCGAAGTCACAGACAGCAATTTCGCAGCCCATGCCATATGCGCCGATTTGGTAGCCACAGGAATTATTTGCCGGCAGGCAGGGCGAGCCGATAAAAAGGGAGTAGTCGCCGCCTGGAGCATCACAAAACAGTGGATCGGCGGAGATATTGCCGCTGTAATCGGTTCTATCGACACTTCCGACATAGTTTCCGCTGGTGTTGCCGTAAACGTCACAGCAGACAATCTTATAGCTGTTGTCATAACCGGGGAAGACGATTCCCCCACCATTATTCAACGCGACGATGTTGTTGGCAATGGATAATTTGTCCATCTCCGGACCGAAAAGATATCCAGCGACAATTGCATCACAATTGTTATAGGCGAAAGTACAAGCAGATATACTCGCAGAGAATGAAATGGCACTACCCGACGAGACGTGAACAGATTTGCTATTATTGATGTAGAGACAGTTCGCCATTGAAAAAGAACTTACACCGCCAGCGTTGATTCCGGCATCATTGCTGTCGATTACGCAGGCATACATCTCTCCGTGAGAATCGAAAGATTCGCTGCCCCAAACTGACATGATCTCCCCAGTATTATGTCGAAATGTACAATGACTTACGCGCCCCCACGTTGCCCCCCCGACGGCCGTACCAGAAAGACCGAGAAAAGAACACTCGGAGACATTGGAATAGCTTCTGCCATGACCACTATAATGGTTGGTAAGGACTCCGTTGCCGCAGCTTGTGAATGATGACCCGTGGACTTGTATACTCCTGACATTGACGGCACAAGTTTCATCCTCAAAGATGCAACTATCGATAAAAACCGGAGCTGATTCGAGTTCACCGTAAAAACCGTAATTCCCATTATTTTCAAAAGCAGTCCGCCGGATCTCAGTCGATCTTGAGATATTCAGACCCTTCTCGACATTATCATGGATATCGCAATCATAGATTCTACTTGCCGATTGATAATAATCCACCGTGACCCCGACCGCATTATTGTAAACCTCGGATGAGTGCAGGTTTGCGACCACACCGTAGATGCCACTCGCATGACACTCCGTGATTTTCAAATTTTGCAGATATGGCGCAGTATTGTTCATCAATATACCGTATTTGGCACCTTTGATTGTCAAATTTTCAATGACTGTAGTGGAGTCTTCAGTATAACCAGTTTCGTATTGATCGAGATGGAAACCGTCATAGTCTTCCTCTTGCACATCAATGATTGTGTTGTCCGGGCCCTGCTCTCCCCGGATGACGATTTTCTTGGCATAGATTACCAGGTGCCGGTTTCCCTCGCCTGTAAAAGTGCCCGGTGCCAGGAGAACCGTATCGCCGGTGGCGGCGATATCAATCGCTGATTGAATTGTGGGGCGATCTCCCGATCCGTCCGGTAAAACGTACCATGTGCGAATTGACTCACAATCATCTCCGATACCGTTGTGATCGCTGTCCCGTTGATCCGGATTCGGTGTAACTGGGCAATTGTCGCATACATCGCCGACCTGGTCACCATCGCCGTCTTCCTGGGTGTTGTTGGCAACATCCGGGCAATTGTCGCATATATCTCCGAGGCCATCGCCATCACCGTCCGCCTGATTGGTATTTGCAACGAGCGGACAATTGTCTGCTATGTCGTCCACGCCATCGTTGTCGTCGTCATCGTCACAGACATCGCCCCATTGATCTCCGTCGGTGTTTAGCTGGTCGACGTTGGGAATTGCCGGGCAATTATCACAGGTATCACCTCGGCCGTCACTATCATTATCCGCCTGGTCAGGATTCGCGACGTATCGGCAGTTGTCACATTCATTGCCTAAACCATCTTTATCCTGATCATATTGATTCGAATTGGCAGTCGTCGAACAGTTGTCACACAAATCGCCAACGCCATCTGAATCAACATCTTCCTGGAGCGGATTGCCAGTCGTGGCGCAATTATCAGTCGCGCAGGTGTTGGCCGGAAAACCCGGATTCCCATAGCCGTCACCATCAGTGTCGGTGCATTCATCGCAAGCGTCGCCGATTCCGTCCAAATCAGCATCTTTCTGGCTCAAATTGGAGGTCACCGGGCAATTGTCGCATAAATCGCCAACGCCGTCGCCATCCTCATCCGCTTGATCGAGATTGCCATCAAATGGGCAGTTGTCGCATTTGTCGCCAATCCCATCTGAATCGGCATCGGCTTGATCCGGGTTGGCTGCGCCGGGACAATTATCATCGAGGCAGGTATTATACGCATATCCGGGATCGCCATAACCGTCACCGTCGGTGTCAGTGCATTCATCGCAGGCGTCCCCGAGGCCATCATTATCTGTGTCCGTTTGATCGGGAGTAGCCATAGTGGAGCAGTTATCGCACAGATCACCTATGCCATCGCCATCAGTATCGAGTTGATCGGGATTGGCAATGTCCGGGCAGTTATCAGGCAGACAGACATTTTCGGGGTAATCCGGGTAGCCGAAACCATCACCATCCGCGTCATTACAATTGTCACAATGGTCGCCTGTGCCGTCGGCATCGATATCTTCCTGCAAGCGATTGAAGACGTCCGGGCAATTGTCGCACGAGTTGCCTATGCCATCCAGATCGGTATCGGCAGGGTCCATGCAGGGGGGCGCATAATAACCCATGTCGTTGCGGGTGCCGTCCGGATCGCGGTAGCGCGGATTTGGATCACCGGCGTCAATGCAGGGAGAACCGGCAGCCAGGGTATAATCATGATTGGCCGGATCGGTATATAGCGGATCTGCCGAAATATTATGGGGACCGGGAGAAACGCTACAATAGTTGGAATAATTGAGCCAAAGGTCATTATAATCTTGCGACGTAAACACGCCTTGAACGCCACATAATTCCGAATTCGTGATTATATTGTTTATAATTATGCCGCCACCATAAATCGAATAACAACCCAATCGGTTATCGTCAAAAGTATTGTTAATAACTTCAGTCCCGCCCCCCCCTTGATCAACAACAACGCACCCAAAACCACGATTGGCGTAAAACAGGTTGCGGGTTATGATGGATGGCCCTCGGCAACTTATGACGCGATTATCCGGATAGTTGTCATGAAAAATATTTTCCCTGATGATTCCTACCGTACCCGGAGAAATTTCGACGGAAGCGTATGAATTCGCGTTTGTAATCGTAAAACCCTGCACCACCGTCGTCCGGGCGGCTCCGGATAAAATCACAGCTGTCTTGCCGATATTTGCCGGGCGCAAAGTTGTGGACAGCGCCCCATCCTCGCCGCGCACGACAATGGCTTTATTCACGATTTTAATATTTTCTACATACTCCCCTGCTGCCACCAGCACCGTATCCCCGTCCACCGCTGCATCAATACCCGCCTGGATCGTCGGTTGGCCAGCAGGAATATGAATAGTCGTGGCAGTGGAGCATGGAAATGGATAGCTCAGGAGAAAAAATACCACGACAACCGGAGCGACGCGAGATACTAATCGCTCGCCGGTCGAAATCATTTGTTTACCGCTCTCCTCTTTATCGCCGCGGTGTTGTACGGATAACCTTTCTAAAGTATAAATATACAAAGGTTTCCGAAAAATAGCAACGGATTTGGCCCGTTATTTTTTGCCCGCAAAAAATGATTGGCCTCCGGCGGGGTGAAGTCCTATCGTTGCTTGATGGCGGCAAGCGAAGATCAACAGGCACAAGCGGGTAAGTCGGGATTCGACCCGGCAATGGCGGTGCAGTACCTCAAGGGTGTGGGGCCGAAAAAAGCCGCGGTCCTCGCGGAAAACGGGGTGCACACCGTGCTGGATTTGCTGTACCGCCTGCCGCGCAAGTATCTCGACCGCTCACATATCGCGCCAATCAATCAGTTGACCCCCGAATTGCCGGCGACGGTGGTCGGCCAGGTGGTCTCGACCGGCGTGTTGAAAGGCCGCAAGAGCCGCTTCGAGGCCGTGGTTTCCGACGGCACGGGATACATCTCGCTGTTGTGGTTCTCCGGGATCAACTGGGTAAAAAAAAACCTGCACAAAGGGGTGACTGTTTCCGCGTCGGGGCGGATTACTTATTTCCATAGTTTGCAGATCGTCCATCCGGAATATGAAATCCTCGAGGACGAGGACGACGATGACCTGCTGCATACCGGGCGGGTAATCCCGCTGTATCCCTCGGGCGAGGAACTCAAGCGCATTTATCTTGATTCGCGCGGCATGCGGCGGTTGATCAAACCGCTGACCGATGTACTGGTCCACGCCGACATTGATTTTTTTGATCAGGAATTCCGCGAACAACACCACCTGCCTTCACTGGAATGGGCTTTGCGGTATGCGCATTTCCCGGAGACACTCGAGGATGCCGAGCGGGCGCGGCTGCGGCTGGCCTTTGATGAGTTGTTTTTCCTGCAGCTTTCGCTGGCCTACACCAAGCGGGTGGTGAAAACGCGGGTCAAAAGCCGGGTATGTTCGCCGCCGGGAAAAATCATCAGGAGTCTCGGCAAAACGCTGCCGTTCCAGTTAACCACCGCCCAAAAACGGGTGCTTCATGAAATTTCGGATGATATGTGCGCGGAGCAGCCGATGTACCGGCTCTTGCAGGGGGATGTCGGCTCGGGCAAAACAATCGTCGCGTTGTTTGCCATGTTGCTGGCGGTAGAGGCGGGCAGGCAGGCGGCGCTGATGGTGCCGACAGAAATTTTGGCCGAGCAGCACGGCCGCACGATACGGAAACTGCTGGCTGGTGTGCCGGTGGAAATTGCCGTCATCACCGGATCATTAGGGCCAAAGGAAAAAGATGAGGCCTGGGCGCGGATCAAATCCGGCGCGGTACAACTGGTCATCGGCACGCATGCGTTGTTTTCCCGAGGGCGGACATTCGCTGATTTGGGTCTGGCGGTGGTCGATGAGCAGCACCGATTCGGGGTTTCCCAGCGGGCACAACTGCTGCAAAAGGGTGATCAGCCGGATGTGCTGGTGATGACTGCTACACCCATCCCCCGCACGCTGGCGCTGACGTTATATGGCGATCTGGACATTTCGATCATCGATGAAATGCCGCCGCAGAAAGGCACAATCCAGACCGTCTGGCGCACCGAGGACGCCCGCGACAAAATGTACGAATTCATCCGGGAGACCACCGCCGCCGGGCGGCAGGTATATGTAGTCTACCCGCTGGTCGATGAATCGGAAAAACTGGATCTGAAGGCGGCCTCGGCGGGGTATGAGCAGCTCGCCGCACATTTTGCCGAGCGCCGCGTGGGTCTGGTGCACGGGCAGTTGAAACCGGACGAGCGGGCTGAGGTGATGACACGATTTTTCAACCGTGAGGTCGATATCCTGGTTTCCACGACAGTCATCGAGGTGGGTGTGGACGCCCCCGATGCCGGAGTGATGGTGATCGAAAACGCCGAGCGGTTCGGGCTGTCGCAATTACACCAGTTGCGGGGGCGGATCGGCCGCGGGCCGGGCAAGTCGGTTTGTGTACTGATGGTCGGCGGGACGCTTTCGGAGATCGCGCGTTCGCGGATCGAAGCGCTGTGCCAATATCTCGACGGTTTTCGTATTGCCGAGATTGACCTGGAATTGCGCGGGCCCGGAGAGTTTTTCGGTACGCGCCAGCATGGGTTGCCGGAATTGAAAATTGCCCACCCTGCCCGCGATGCGGTGATGATCCCCACCGCCCGCGCCGCCGCCTTCGCGGTGGCCGAATCCGACCCGGCATTGAAAAAACCCGCGCACCACCGTCTGCGCGAGGAATTCAAACGCCGTTACGGCAAGCGGTTCAACTGGTTCCAGATCGGCTGAGCCGCGAAATTACTCGGCGTTAGTTGTATTTTCCTGCATCGCGGAATATTTTCTCGTGTATCAGGTAATATGCAAGAACGGTGGGGGGGCGCGACGCTGCCGAACTCCTTCGAGAAATACCAGCGTCTCCCACCGTCCACATGACTATATTGAGATGACAGACAAAGCGGGGAGGATACAATGAACAGGATTATGTTGGTCAGTATAGCATCAGCAATGCTGCTGTTTGCGGCGTGCTCGGACCCGGTATCGCCGCCGCCGACGCCGGGATTGACTGAAACGCAGAAAGCGCTGGTCTCCTCCAGTAATACGTTCGGGTTTAAGTTGTTTGGGGAGATTGTCCGGAGTGCCCCCGACACCAACATTTTTATTTCGCCATTGAGTGTTTCCATGGCCCTGGGCATGACCTACAACGGCGCCGCCGGCGAAACACGGACAGCCATGGCCCGGGCGTTGGAACTGTCCGGGTTGACGATTGAGGAAGCCAACCAGGCCTACCGCTCGGTGATTGACCTGTTATCCGGGCTTGATCCCCAGGTGGCTTTCCAAATCGCCAATTCCATTTGGTACCGGCAGGGATTTACGGTTGAACCGGCCTTTCTCGATGTAAACCAGACATTTTTCGACGCAGAAGTGGCGGGACTCGATTTTAACAGCGCCGACGCGGTGCGTACGATTAACAACTGGGTCGATCAGAAAACGAATGGCAAAATCTCGAAAGTCATCGACAGCATCGACCCGCTGACCATGATGTACCTGATCAACGCCATTTATTTCAAGGGAGACTGGACCTATCGGTTCGCCGAGGACGGCACACACGAGGATTCGTTCATCCGCACACCCGGGGTGGAAGTCCCCTGCAGCATGATGTCGCAGGAAGAGACAACCCTCCCCTACTATGAAAACGAGTCGTTTCAGGCGGTCGACTTGCCGTACGGCGACGGTGATTATGCCATGGCCGTATTCCTGCCACACCTGGGGATTTCTGCCGACTCGGTGGTCAATATGTTGACGACCGACAATTGGGCGCACTGGCAGGAGAGCTTTGCCGAGATTGACGGCAGTTTATATCTGCCCCGCTTCACCCTGAGTTATGAGCTGATGCTGAACGATGTTTTGACCGCGCTGGGCATGGGCCTCGCCTTCGACCCCATGAGCGCGGACTTTTCGGGAATCAACAAAGACATGCCATTGTACATCAGTTCGGTATTGCACAAGACCTTTGTCGAGGTCAACGAGACCGGGACCACCGCGGCAGCGGTGACGGTGGTAACCGTCGGGACGACTAGTACCGGCCCCGGCGGGTTTGTGATGCACGTCAGCCGGCCGTTTGTCTTCGTGATCCACGACAAACATTCCGGGACGCTGTTGTTTATGGGCAAGATCGTCGCGCCGGTTGAGAATGAATAGGCAAGATAGTGAGGGATAGCACAATGCTGAAAAAGACAGTTTTGACCGCAGGCATTGTGCTGGCGGCCTTTAGTGTGTGGCAGTGTTCCGATGTTGTGGTCTCCCCCACATCGTCGCAACCGTCCGTGCAGCGCGAACTGACGCCGGCCGAAAAATCACTGGTCAGTGCCGACAACGCGTTCGGGCTTAAGTTATTCCGGGAAATTCTCAAGGACCGGCAGGATACAAATGTATTTATTTCTCCGCTGAGTGTGTCAATGGCGCTGGGGATGACCTATAACGGCGCGGACGGTACCACTCGCGAGGCCATGCAGCAGACCCTGGAATTGAACGGCCTGACGCTGGAAGAAATTAACCAGTCCTATCAATCATTGATCGACCTGTTGACACGCCTGGACCCGCTCGTCGTATTCCGAATCGCCAATTCCATCTGGTACCGCGAGGGGTACCCGGTCAAAGCCGATTTCCTTGACCGCAACGAGACGTATTTTGATGCCGTGGTCCGTGGGATGGATTTTTCCGCGCCCGACGCGCCGGCCACGATCAACGGCTGGGTCAAAGACAACACCAACGGCAAAATCGAGAAGATCGTCGATGAACTCGATCCCGCTCTGGTAATGATGCTCATTAACGCCATTTATTTCAAGGGTACCTGGACGTATCAATTTGATCCCGACGACACCGAAGACGCGGAATTTTACACCACTCCGTCATCAACAGTATCCTGCCGGATGATGGAACAGGAGGGCGACCAGGCCGTATTCAGGAACGGCGCGTTCACGGCGGTCGATTTGCCGTACGGGGACGAATTGTTCAGCATGACCATCATCCTGCCGCACCAGACGACGGACCTTGACTCGCTGTTGAACGAATTCACGCCGGAGAGCTGGGCGGCGTGGATGGGCGGTTTTGTGGTACAGGAAACACCGCTGTTTATGCCCAAATTCAAAACCGAGTATGAACTGAAAATGAACGATGTCCTCATTGCGCTGGGCATGGGTGTGGCATTCAGCGGGGGGGCGAATTTCAATAATATCTGCGAGTATTGCGGATTATACATCGATGAAGTGCGGCATAAAACATTCATCGAAGTCGACGAAGAAGGCACGGAAGCCGCGGCGGTGACTTCGGTGAGTATTTACGACAGCGCGCCGGCCCCTCTCCGGCTCGACCGCCCGTTCATTTTTGCGATTCGCGAAAAGGCCTCGGGTACGCTGATTTTCCTGGGCCGGATCGTGAAACCGACGATTGAGTAAACGCCGGGAACTTCTCCGGCGTTATTTGAACGGAAATGTAATCGGGGCGGCGACAGTAATGGCCAAAGACTGACGGCCACGCCGCCGTGGCAAAGGAGTTACAGATGAAACCGGGATGGGTTTTCATAAGTTCCTTAGTCATCTTGATTGCCCTGGGACGGATTTGTGACGCCCAACCAGCCGCACAGCAAACCCGCTGGGAGACAGTGGAACCGGAGCGAACACTGGCGCAGGCCGGTAATGATCTCGGTTTTGACCTTTTTCGCGAACTAAACAAGACTGATACAGGGATCAATCTTCTCATTTCCCCATTAAGTGTGGCGGCGGCGCTGACCATGACCTACAACGGCGCCACGGGCGAGACAAAGACCGCCATGGAAAATACATTGCACCTGGCCGGTCTGGAGATCGACGACATTAACCGGACATATAAATCACTATTTGCTTTCCTGCAACAGCCCGGTAACGGAATTCAGCTGGAAATAGCGAATTCGATTTGGCATCGGCGGTCCCTGCCGGTAAAAGAGATTTTCCTGGCGGTCAACACCGAATACCATGAAGCCAAGGTCCAGGCGCTGGATTTCGACGATCCTCAGGCGGTTGGAATCATCAACGACTGGGTTGCGGCTAAAACACATGGGAAAATATCGGAGGTAATCAGACACATCGATCCGATTCAGCAGTTGTTTCTCATCAATGCCGTCTATTTCAAGGGACAGTGGCGGCTTTCTTTCTCAGAACACGTCACGACATCTCAACCATTTTTCCGTGCCGACGGCACGAGCATACAGTGTCGATTGATGACGCAGGATGACCATTTCTCCTATCGGAGTAACGATGATTTCCAGGCAATTGAGCTGCCTTTCGTTGGTCGAGGGTATAGCATGACGATTGTTTTGCCGGCAAAAGAAACGGATATAGATACCATTATCAACTCACTGAATCGGGAATCCTGGGCGGCGGACTTCGGTAACCTGTCACCGGCATACGGGCGAATACTAATTCCCCAATTCGAGTTTCAGTATGCCGCAGGATTGAAAAATCAGCTTGGTGAACTGGGCATGTCTGAATGTTTTCGCGAAGGGGCGAATTTCAAAAACATTAGCGATGTGCCATTATTCATCGACGACGTCTTGCATAAGACATATATCAAGACTGATGAGAAAGGCGCTGAAGCGGCAGCCGTGACCAGTGTCGAAATCGCGTTATGTGATATGGGCACCACGCCAAAACTTGAATTCACGATGCGTGTTGACCGGCCGTTTTTATTTGTTATTCACGAACGGATGTCCGGCGCGATCTTATTCCTGGGCAAAGTCCTTGACCCGACGGCGGGCTGATACCGACCGCTACACGCCCAGGATTTCGAAATTGGCGTAGCGCGCGATGATGGTCTTGACCGCGCCGCTTTTGAACGCCACTTCGCAACGCAACGATTCTCCATACCCGGCAATCGATTCGATCAGGCCTTCGCCGAATTTGGGATGCAGTACGCGCATGCCCGCCTGCAAAATCGAAGTCACGTCGTTCATCCCGCCGGGGACCGGGGTCGGCCGCAGATCTGCCTCCCAACTATCGGCTGCGCGCTGGGTCGTACGCCGCACAATCCGCTTGCGCTCATAGGATAAACCACCCGGCCCCAACCGGTCATAACCGATATGATTTTCCACGGCATACGAATCTTCCGGCAGTTCCTCCAAGAAACGAGATTTCATATTTACCGACTCTCCAAACCTCCGCCGCGTGCGGGCATACGTCAGACTCAGCCGCTCTTTGGCTCGCGTCGCGCCGACATAAAACAACCGCCGTTCCTCGGCCAGTTTTTCGGGGTCGTCCATCGCCTGGGACAGGGGAAACAACCCCTCCTCCAGCCCGGCGATAAACACGACCGGGAACTCCAAACCCTTGGCCGAATGCAGGGTCATCAGCGTGACCGCATCGGTGTCCGGGTCCCAGCGGTCGATGTCGGTGATCAGCGCGACTTCCGCCAAAAATTCCTCCAGCCCGGCCTCGGGGTGGATCATCGCATATTCGGCCGCGCCCGCCACGAGTTCATCCACGTTTTCGATGCGGGTCTGGGCTTGCGCGGGGTCTTCCGCTGAGAGTTCCTCCTTGATCCCGATCCGCTCGACCAGTAACCGCATCCAATCGCCGAGGTTTTTCTGAGCTTTGGCTTCGCGCAATTCATCGATAAGCGCCGCGAATTTGGCTACCTTGGCCGCCACGCGCGGCCCGACGATATTTTCCACTGCGGCAATGTCGGCCAGGAATTCGAGGGCCGGGCGCCCGGCTGCTGCTGCCGCCTGTTCGAGCTTGGTCTGGGTGGTACTGCCCAGCCCGCGCTTGGGATAGTTGATGACCCGGCGCACGGCAACAATATCGCGAGGGTTGAGGACTAGGATCGCATAGGCCAGGACGTCCTTAACCTCTTTACGCTGGAAAAACTTGACCCCGCCGACTAGCACATACGGCAGTGAAAAGCGGCGCATGGCCTCCTCGAATGAGCGCGACTGGGCGTTGGTGCGATACAAGATTGCGCAATCGCTTAAATTATACTGCCCGGCCTCACGCAACGATTTGATCCGGCCGGTGATCAGGTCGGCCTCCGCGGTATCGGATTCGGCCAGGATGACATTGATCGTCTCCCCGGCCGGGCGATTGGTCCAGAGTTTTTTATCCTTGCGCCGGTAATTGCCGCAAACCACGGCATACGCGGCATCGAGGATATTCGGCGTCGAACGATAGTTTTGCTCCAGCACCACGACCCGGGCGTTGGGATAATCGGTTTCGAATTCAAGGATATTACGGATATCCGCCCCCCGCCAGGTGTAAATCGACTGGTCGTCATCCCCCACCACGCATAGGTTCCCCTGCGGGTCGGAAAGTTCCTTGACCAGCCGGTACTGTGCAAAATTAGTGTCCTGATATTCATCGACCATGACATAAACAAAGCGCTGTTGATAATATTCGCGGACGTCGGCAACGGTCTCCAAAAGCCGCACGGTCTGCAGGATCAGATCGTCAAAATCCAGCGCACCGACCTCGCGCAGCGTTTTTTGATATTCCTCATAGATGCGCGCGGTCTCCCTGCTGAAATAATCGAAACAGGTTTTGGCATAGTCGGCGGGGTCCAGCAGGCGGTCTTTGGCCGAGGAAATTTTGCCGGCGACCGCGCCAGGGGTGAATTGTTTAGCCGGTAAACCCAGATGAGCGACAACTTTTTTGATGACCTGGTGCGAATCCTGCTGGTCATAGATGCTGAAATCGCGGGGATACCCCAGCCGGTCGGCGTGACGGCGGAGGACCCGCGCACACAGGGAATGGAAAGTCGAGACCGTCAAATCATCAAAACGCCCGCCCAGCAGTTCCTCTACCCGGTGTTTCATCTCCCCGGCGGCTTTATTGGTGAAGGTGACCGCCAGTACATTGGCCGGCCGTACTCCGCAGTCGCGGATAAGGTGAGTAATCCGGTAAGTAATGGCCCGGGTTTTGCCCGAACCGGCGCCGGCCAGGATCAACAGCGGGCCGTCAATGGTCTGCACTGCTTCTCGTTGCGGGTCGTTGAGGTCCTTCTCCAGATCCAAGTGGTCGCTCCTTTCGGTCTCAAACGCGCCCATTATACGGCATCGGCTCGCGGCGGGCAAGCCGGGAGACCACCGTGACGCAAATATGTGGCACTGACGGAGGGAAGATACGCCGGTGCAAAACGCCGATAGAATACCTGACGGCATTTTGTCGGGACGGTGACGGCATAGGTGGACTAACCCCGCATAAAATTGAAAAAAACGGCCTTCCCGAAGGCACGGGATGCGAATTATGTTGCACGCCGGCTCGTCAGACCGAATAATTGACTGATGAAACCGCGCGACAACCAGGTGGCGGACAATATGTCAACCCCGGCACAGCCATTTGCCCCCTTATCGACCTCGCTGCTCGGCGATACGGCGGTCTGGCGGCAGGAGAAAGTGGTGTGGGATGCCTGGTGCGCCCAGGCGCCGCAACCATCTTTTTTCTGCACCACCGACTGGTTGGAAACCTGGTGGAATACCTACGGCACTGCGGTCGAACCATGGATCCTGCGGATTCACCGCGGTGAGGCCACGATCGGCTACGCGCCGCTGATGCGGGTTATTCGCCGCCCATTGCCGGGAATGAACGTCCGCTCCATCGAATTTATCGGCACCGGGGAACGGGTTTGCCCGGAATACCTCGATGTTATCGCCGCGCCGGGCGAACACCTGACCGTCCGGCGGGCCGTCCGCGATTTCCTGGCCGACAACCGTGATGAATGGGACCGGTTGTGGTTGACCGACGGCCTGGCCGGTGATTCGCTGGCGGATTATATCGTGCAAAACCACTCCGACTGGCCGGCGCGCCACCTGATTGCGGATCATATCTGCCCTTATATCCAATTGGCCGGGACCTGGGATTTGGTACTGGCCGGTTTCGGCCAACACATGCGGCGCAAAGTCAGACAGATTGCCCATCGTATCGAACGCGAGCAATCCCCGGTCTGGCGGGTGTATACCCCGAATGACGATCCCCGGCAGGCCGTGGCTCTGATGACCGACTTGCATACCCGCGCCCGGCAATTGAAAGGCGAAGCGGGGAATTTTGTCGATCCGGTCTACCAGCAATTGCATACCGCGTTAATCCGCCGCACCGCCGAGACGGGACAAATATATCTGGGATTTCTGGAATTGGCGGGTGCGCCGGCGGCATTTTTCTACGGGTTCCTCTGTGGGAACACTTTTTTCAATTATCAAACCGGATATAACCCGGAATTTTTCCGTTATCGCCCCGGCTGGTACGCACTGGGACGGATGATCCAGGACCTGATCGGCCGTGGGTGCGAACGCGTTGATTTCCTGCGGGGGGACCACGACTACAAATGGCACTGGGCGAGCGGCTGGCAGGAGACGGTGACCGGCGCAGTGTTTTCCGCCGGGGTGGCCGGACGGCTGAATAACTGGCTGCATCGGACCCGCCAGCTGGTGAGCGATTCTCTGAATTCCCATGGCGAGCCGCCCGATTTTGTCCGTGAACGGCTGAACAAATTCAACAAACCGGCGCCCGAAGAATCATAACCCGCTATGACCACCAACCACACAACCGAAACGAAGGAGCCCGGACCACGGCGGCGGCGCTGGAAAATCGCCGATTCCGGGCTGGCGCTGGCCTATCTGGCGCTGCTGGTGCATGTGTCGCTCGGGTTTTACACAACTGACCCGCGGAGCGGCACCATGGTCAAGGCGTTGATCTGGGGCGCGCGGATCGGCGTGCCCCTTGCAGGGTTTGGCCTCCTGTGGTTGTATTATGCACTGCGGACCGGCCGGGTCCCCCTGTCCGCTCTGGCGCTTTTAATCGGCAGCGCCGTGCTGGTGTGTCTCGTGGCTTATCCGGTGGCATCTTACATCTACTACGGGAAATCATTCAGCCGCAACATCGACGATTACCACCCGTTTTTACAGCTTGCTCCGCGTCCTTATCAGGCTAGGGATAACGATCCGGCACGGAGTTACCGCATCTTCTGTCTGGGCGGGTCGACCACGGAATTTACTGATAGAAACCACCGGGGCTGGCCCGACCGACTGGAACAGCTCCTGCGCCGCGACTCGACGGACCGCAGCATCGAGGTGCATAACCTCGGGCGCCAGTGGTACACCAGTGAGCATACCCTGATCAATTACGCGGTCAACCTGCGCCAATATCGCCCGCACGTGCTGATTGTCATGCATGCGATCAACGACCTGTTGGTCAACGCCGATTTCTGTTACTATAGTTTCGGTCGCTTCGCCCCCGATTACCGGCATTTTCTCGGCGCGGCATACCGCCTGATTGAACGCCCCACGCTCTGGGAAACAGTGACGTCGGTCTGGCACAAAATGTGGTATTTCCCCCCGCGCGAGGTGATCGACACTGATGAATTCCCGGGATTGGCATCTTTTGACCGGAACCTGCGGACGCTGATTACGCTGGCGCGCGCCGACAGCGTGCAGGTCGTGCTGCTGACCCAGCCCCACCTGTTCAAGGAAACGATGACCCCCGAGGAGGACGCGGCGCTGGTGATGCTGCATGTCGAGGCAGTCGGCCCGGACAAGGAATGGCACCGGTCAACCGGTCTGCGCGGGATGCAGCGCTATAACGACGCGGTGCGGCGTGTGGCTCGGGAGGAACAAGTCCCCCTCATCGACCTTGAACAAGCTGTCCCGAAAACACTGGAATATTTAAGTGATGATGTGCATTACCGCGAACAGACGTATGATTTAATCGCCGAATTCCTAACTGCAGAATTGAAAAAAATCGGCATCCCGCCCGTGGCGGCATGCATACCCTAAAAGAGCGTGTAGATCAGCGGGGCCAAAGCGGAAGTCTGTGACAGGACAATCAAGGCCCCGAACAGGACCAGCAACACCATGATCGGCGCCAGCCACCATTTTTTGCGGGCGCGCAAGAACGCCCATAATTCGGAGAAGATGGAGAGTTTCGACATTTGTTGATCGCCCGTCTTCCTGATTATTACCTGCTGTAGTACGTATATCGGCCGATATTAATTGGTTTCACTGGTTTTTACGTGGGCAAAACACGTAAATTGTTGGACACGTTAAAATTGCATCTCGGTTTTCTGTTTGTCGTAAGGGGCCGCCTCGCGGCGATTCCACTGGCTGGAGGTACCCGGCTTACCCCGCAAAGACAAAAACTGCTTGCCGAACAACCGGCCAAAAACGCCCACTGAAGTAAATACCAGAAAAAAGAAAAAAAACAAAATGACGCGGGTCATCAACCAGCCCATCATGACCGCAAAAGTCATCCAGATTTTCTGGAGCGGTTTCAGCACAGCGGGAACGGTCAAACCCAGGAACACCAGCAGCGCACCGGCGCCCATGAAATAGGGAAAGACGGGCTTGGCGAACCACCACAAAACACCGCCGACAATTGCCAGCGCACCCCCCACGGTCAGCCCGAAATTGCGCAGGTCTTTGCGGGTGCTTTTGATATTTCTGATATCATCGAGCAGCATAACCAATCCTAATCCAGGGCGAATTCCTGCCGCCAGTCCGCATCATCAGTCAGCGGTTTCTGGTCGGTTTTGTCGAGCAGGCAATTGCCGAGCATGAGATAATCCATATTCGTGCGCATGAAACAGCGATAGGCATCCGCCGGAGAACAGACAATCGGTTCACCCCGGACATTAAACGATGTATTAATAATCACCCCGCAGCCATATTTCTTATCGAAAGCCGAAAGCAGGGCGTGATAGAGCGGGTTTGTCTCCTGATGAACGGTCTGCACCCGCGCCGAGTAATCGACATGGGTGATCGCCGGAATGTCCGAACGGGGAATATGCAGCTTATCCAGCCCGAAAAGCTTTGCCTGCTCCTCGGTCATGGGTATCCGGCGGTCCTGCCGGACAGCGGCGACTAGCAGCATATAGGGACTGCCACGGTCCAGATCGAAATAATCGGTGACGCGTTCGGCCAGGACCGACGGGGCAAACGGCCGAAAACTCTCGCGAAATTTGATCTTGAGGTTCATGACCTCCTGCATTTTCGGCGAACGAGCATCGCCGATGATCGACCGCGCCCCCAGCGCCCGGGGTCCGAATTCCATTCGGCCCTGAAACCAGCCCACGACTTTTTCACCGGCGATTAAATCGGCGACAGTCTCCGGAATTTTGTCGGCCGGGATTTTGCGATAGGGAATCTCGTTCTTATCCAGATAGGCCGAAAGATCGGTATCGGAAAACTCCGGCCCGAGATAGGAACCGCGCTGGGCATCATGGAAACCGTCGGCGGTCCGGGGATTACCGGCATACTGGTACCAGGCATGCAGCGCCGCGCCCAGCGCGCCCCCGGCATCGCCGGCGGCCGGCTGGATCCAGAGATCATCGAAGATCCCCGAGCGCAACAACTTGCCGTTGGCCACACAATTGAGCGCCACGCCCCCGGCCAGGCAGAGATATTTTTGCCCGGTTTCCCGGTGGATATGCCGGGCCATCCGCAGGATAACCTCCTCGGTCACCTCCTGCACCGAACGCGCAAGGTCCATCTCCTTCTGGGTCAGGGCTGATTCCGGCCGCCGCGGCGGACCGCCGAACAAGTCGTTGAATTTGTCATTGGTCATGGTCAGCCCGGCACAGTAGTTGAAATACTCCATGTTCATCACAAAGGAGCCATCCTCGCGCACATCCAGCAGCTTGTCAAAGATCAGGTCTTTGTATTTTGGTTCGCCGTACGGCGCCAACCCCATGACTTTGTATTCTCCGGAATTGACACGGAAACCGGTATAGTAGGTGAACGCGGAATACAATAACCCCAGCGAATGCGGGAACTGAATATCGGCCAGAATGGTGACCTCATTCCCCCGCCCGACACCATAACTGCTGGTCGTCCACTCCCCCACACCGTCGACCGTTAAAAACGCGGCCTCCGGAAACGGCGAGGGAAAAAACGCCGCGGCGGCATGGGATTCATGGTGTTCGGGAAACAGGATTTTACCGTTGTAACCCAGTTCGCTGCGGATTAAATCCCTGATCCAGATTTTTTGTTTGATCCACAGCGGAATGGCCTTGATAAACGAGGAGAAGCCGCGCGGCGCATAGGCCAGGTACGTTTCCAGGATCCGTTCGAATTTCAACAGCGGCTTATCGTAAAACGTCACTAAATCGAGGTCCCGCGCCGTCAGACCGTTATGTTCGAGGCAGAAAGTTATTGCCTGCACCGGGAAGCTGTGATCATGCTTTTTCCGGGTGAACCGTTCCTCCTGGGCCGCGGAGACGATGCGACCGTCGGTGACCAGACAGGCCGCACTGTCGTGATAAAATGCTGAGATTCCCAGAATGTGCATATGTCGGTTCAGCCGGTTTTCAATCGATCCCCATTTCGGCAATATTGACTATTATCGGTAACATGAGCTTCCCCGTCCAATGAAACCGGTCCGCCTGCCCTTACCGCCAAAATTCAATTTATACGCGTCGAAGGGATAGTCTGCAGTAAAAATCCGACCGGCACCGGGAGTTTCCGGGTGCCATTTGCCGCCGGCCGTTTATCCCAAAACCGGGCAAGGCGCGATTCGCCCTTGACCTGCAGGCAATCTGAGAGGAGATTCAGACATCGGGGGCGGCGCTATTCGCCAATCGGCAGGGAGGGTCTTGCCGATACTATAATGATAAGGGCGAGTACGGCCAACACGGCGGGACGCACAAGCAAAATGTGGGAACAGCTTAAACAACTGGGGCGGCATTCGGTCATCTACGGCATCGGCGTGATGGCCACGCAGGCGGTGGGCTTTATCCTCATCCCCATCTACACCCGCGTCCTGACCCCGGCCGACTACGGGGTGTACGAGGTCATCAACCGCTCGCTGGATGTCTTGATTATTTTTCTTGGAGTCGGTTTGCGGGTGACGGCGATCCGGTTTTATCAGGACGGCGACGATCTGCGAGTCAAAAACCGGGTCATTTCGACGGCCGTGCTGTTTATGGTGCCGCTGGGGCTGGCGGTCATTCTGGGGATGCTGGCTTTTGCCCCGTCGTGGTCGCGCCTGTTGTTCGGGGGGCTCGAGCACACTCGGCTCGTGCGCCTCGCGCTGGGCCTGGCTTTCGCGGAGTTGTGTTTTATCATCCCGGCCGCCTATATCATCGCCCGGCTGCGCTCGGTGTTGTTTATCGCAGTATCGGTCGGCAAGTTTGTCGTCGGGATACTGCTGAATATCTATTTTGTCTACTACCTGCGGCGGGGTGTCGAAGGGATTTTACTGGCCAACCTGATCAACTCCTCGGTCTTTTCGGTGATCTTACTCTATGTGACGCTCCGCGAAGTCGGTCTGGGTTTTGATCGGTCGCGGCTGTCGGGGATGCTGCGTTTTGGTTTGCCGTTCGTGCCCGGCGGTATTTTCTCTTTTATTTTGAACAGCGGCGACCGTTTTTTCCTGCTCCACTATGGCGGTGAGACGGCGGTCGGCCTGTATGCCCTCGGGTATAAGTTCGCCACGCTGATTTCCATGTTTGTCATGGGGCCGTTTGTCCAGGTCTGGGGGGCGTTGATGGTGCCGATTTCCCGCCGCGCGGACGGCCCGGAGATGCTGGCCCGGGTGTTCATTTACGTGATGTTTTTGTATACGTGGATCGGATTGGGGTTGTCGGTACTTTCCGTCGAGGTCGTGGAACTGGTGGCCGACCCGAAATTCCAGTCCGCGCACCAGATTATCCCGCTGGTGGTCCTGGCGTATTTATTCTGGTCGACGATCAACATCGGCGATACGCCGTTTTTTGTCACCAAACGCACGGCGATCAAACCGTTTATTTTCGGTGTGGCGGCGATAGTGAACCTGGCGCTGTACCGGCTGCTGATCCCGGTGTATGGCGGGTGGGGCGCGGCCTGGGCGACATTAATCTCCTTTGTATTTTTTGCGGTGCTCACGCGGATCGTGGCGCAAAAAGTTATGCACATCCCCTATAATAATTACCGTTTTCTCGGACTGGTGCTGACGGCAGGCGTTTTTTACGGGCTGACTCGGATTATCCCCTGGCCGTACCCAACGCCAGTGTGGAAGGCGGCATTCTGCCTGTTGTTTCCACTGGGGTTGTACGTGATCGGCTTTTTTGACCGGACGGAAAAAGATAAAATACGGGAACTGTGGCAAACGTATCTCCAGCGTGGAAAAACTGACAGCGGCACGGGACACGAAACGCGGGCCAAAATGAGCGGCTGACGACCGGTCATACCGGTTGAGGGAGAAAACCAGTGGCGGATTTTTTCGGAGCATTTCCGCGGCATGTCGTGGCCCCGCTCTGGGCGGCCAAAGACCGCAGTCCGTATTTGCGCCTGCTGCGTGAGCTGGAACGCACGCAGTATCTGACGGGGGAGGAAATCCGCGAACTGCAACTGGCCAAGCTCCGGATACTGGTGGAATACGCTTATACGCATACGCCGTTTTACCGGGAACGTCTCACCAGGACCGGTTACCGGCCGGGAGATTGTTTCACCCTGGCCGATTATGCCGGGTTGCCCGCTCTGACCAAACAGGACATCCAGGAACACCTTGATGCCCTGCGCACCCGTGAGATGCCCCGAGACAAACTTATCGCCAATCTGACCGGTGGTTCGACCGGCAGCCCGTTGAAATTTTATCACGACCCGCTGCGCCTGGAATCGCGCAAAGCCGCCACCTGGCGGCATAATCAGTGGGCGGGTTACAGAATCGGCGACAAGGCCGGCGTGTTGTGGGGTATGCCACGCGATATCAACGCAAAACCATCACTGAAAGCCACAATCCGCAAACGCCTGCTGGATCGCACGCTGGTCTTGGATACCTCGTCGATTACCGAGGAGAAGATGCGCGAGTTTCATGCGCAGTTGCAGCGTTTCCGCCCGCGGGTCATCCTGGCCTATGCCAATTCACTGTACTTGTTCGCCCGTTTTCTGGACCAGGCCGGGCTGACCCCGCCGCCGCTGGTCGGCATTATTACCTCGGCAGAAATTCTCTTTCCCGAATATCGTCAGACGATTGAACGCGTGTTCGAGGCACCGGTATTCGACCGGTACGGCTGCCGTGAGGTTTCGATCATCGCCAGCGAATGCGCCGAGCATCAGGGGATGCATATCAACGCCGAAAATATCTTGCTGGAAATAGAACGACCGGCCGGCAACCAGCAACCCGACGCCCCCGGCGAGATTATCATTACTGACCTCGAAAACAGGGGCCTGCCGTTTTTGCGGTATCGCGTGGAGGACATGGGCCGGCTGCTAGAGGGCCCTTGCGCCTGCGGGCGCGGCCTACCCCGGTTGGAACTTGCCGCCGGCCGCACGACCGAATTTTTGGTGTCGCCATCGGGAAAACTGGTTTCCGGCGCGGCGCTGACTGTGCTGCTGGTGGCCCAGACACCGGGCGTGCGCCAGGCGCAATTGGTGCAGGAACGGCAGGATGAGTTGCAAATTCGCGTGGTGCGGGACGATAACATTGGGTTCGACGAACAGATCATGCGGCGCAAGGTCTTTGAGTTCTTCGGCGAACAAATGAAGATTTCATTCGAGTATCCGGATGCCATTCCCCGCACCGCCTCGGGGAAATATCGGTTCAGCATTTCCCGGGTCACCCCGGAATTTTTGCGGAGTCCTCATGCGCACGGCAACTGAGCTTCTGGCCGCAGGCGGGCGACGGCTGCTGGCCATCCGGCGCGGCGAACACGCCCGCTATCATCACGTACGCCGGACAATCAAGGGCTTATCGCGAACGCTGGATGAGCTGAAGGCGGCACAGCTGCCTCTGCTGCAGCAGATGATCGATCGGGCATACCTGCACTCGCCGTTTTACCGGAAGCGCTTTGATGCATGCGGGTTCCGGCCGGGTGACCTGCGGGATTTTGCGGATATGGCACACCTGCCGGAATTGACCCGGACGGATTTGCTTAACTCCGCGGATGAAATGATTTGTGATGACGTGCCGCCGGAGCAGATCAACACGATGACGACGGCGGGCACCACCGGCGAACCGGCGCGGTTTCATCGCGACCTGGCCAGCCAGACCTACCGGCGCGCGTTGGAGACGGTAATCTTTCGCCGGTGCGGCTGGCGCGAAGGCCAGTGGATCGGCTGGATGTGGGGCGCGCCGCAGGACTTAATCGTTGTCCGCGGAATCAAAGACCGCCTGACCCAGCATTGGGGTCACCGTACGTATTTTGTCGATGAAATAAATATCACCGACGAAATGTATATTCGTTTCGCCGAGCTGACTAAAAAATACCGGCCGACGTGCCTGTCGGCGTACCCCTCGCTGGCCTATGAGATGGCGTTGCGGATAGAGGCCGGCGTGGTCCCCCCCGTGCGTGTGCCCGCGTTGTCGGTAACTGCCGAACCGCTGTACGAACACCAGCGGCGGAAACTGCAGGAAATCGTCGCCGACCGCATATACGAACGCTACGGCGCTCGCGAGTGGGGTTTGTCCGCTTTCGAGTGTGACAGCCATTGTGGCTGGCATATTTTCACCGACAGTGTGTACCATGAAATCGTGCCCCGTGACGGCATCCAGCCGCCACTCGGCGCACTGCTGGCCACCGACCTGGTCAACCGCGCGATGCCGCTGATCCGCTATCAAACCGGGGATGTGGCGCGGATTGATGAGACCCGGTGCTCCTGCGGTTTGTGCCTGCCGCGGATTCGCGAGATGCAGGGACGGGAAATCGACATGGTCTGGCGGCCGGACGGCAGCGGTATCGCCGGTGCCATGATTGTCTATGTCGCCGGCAACACCGGCATCAAGACCCGGGTACAGATCGTCCAGGTGTCTCTGCAGGACATTCATCTGCTTTATGAACGCAACGATCAGGCAGGAGTCAAAGGACTAGAACACCTGACCAGTGAACTCCGGGCAGTGATGGGAGATTGTTTCACGTATCATCTTAAGCCGGTGGCGCACATCGAAGTCCCGGTGTCGGGCAAGTACCGCTATGTGCGTTCAAATGTTGAACGGCCGAAACTCGAGGCCCGGGGATAGACGATTAAGCGGTTGAGGTGATGGTAACGGTAACGGTGCACAAGACGGAGTCCGGGGCATGAGCCGCATCGGCGAATGGGTGCTGCATCGGCTGTGCCGGCCGCTCCCCCCGGATACCAATCCCTGGAGCCCGCCGTCGGTCGAGCAGCAACTGGTCGAGTTCAAACGCAAATTTCCCGTTGAAATAATGCCCTATCTGCGCGCACGGATCCTGGAGATCGGCGCCGGGAACGGCATCCTGGCCGAGGGACTGCGCGAAGACGGCGCCGGGCGGATCACCGTCACCGATTATTGGGAACAATTCCCGAAGTTCGTCGACAATTGCGTGGTAGACAAGACTGGATTGGATTTTGCCCGCGCTGATGCGCGGTCGCTGCCGTTTCCCGACGGTTTTTTCGGGACAGTAGTTTCCGAGGACGGTTTTGAACATTTTCTGGACCCGGAAAAAGCCCTGGCCGAAGTCTACCGGGTTTTGTCCGATGACGGCCGGTTTCTGGTGACTTTCGGGCCGCCCTGGCTCAGTCCGCGCGGCGGCCACATGATGTTTTTACATCCACCGCCGTGGTTTCATCTGGTATTTTCCGATGACACGATTTTTGCCGTGCGGGCGCGGTATCGTTCTGATGGAATCCGTAGCTGGTCAGAGGGGTACAGCCCGTTGAGTAAGTTGACGGTCCGGCAATTCCAGCGTATGTCGCGCACGCTGGGGTTTATTCCCTGTGTAGAAAATATCCGGCCGGTATTCGGCTTGACCTTGCTGGTCAAGTTTCCGCTGCTGCGGGAATTTTTCTGCAATATGTATGCGGGGATCTGGCGCAAATGACGGGACGCTCATCAGCAAACACCTCGGCAGGTAACTCGGCAAGGGCACCGGCAACGCCCAGAGTCCGACGGGTACTTCATTTGAGCGCGACGAATTTTTTCGGCGGGCCGGAAAAACAAATTATCGGCCATGCGCTGGCGGTCAATCGTGAACGCTTTGCTGTAAGTGTAGCCGCCTTTGCCGAGGACCAACAGGAGACCGAACTGGTCCGCCGCGCAATCGTCGCGGGACTGGAGGGCTGGACGGTCCCGGTGCGCAACGCCTACGATCCCCGGGCGCCGCGGCGGATAGCCCGGCTGCTGGCCCGGGAGGATATTGCCCTGCTGGTCACGCATAATTACCGGTCCAATTTGTTGGGCCGGATTGCGGCCCGCGCGCACGGCATTCCGCACCTGACGGTTTCACGCGGGTGGACCAAAGAAAATCTCAAAGTCCGGTTATACCACTGGCTGGACAAGCGAACACTACATAAATCCGACTGTATCGTTTGTGTCTCGCAAAATAAAAAAAATGAATTATCCGCCGCCGGTATCCCGTCCTCACGGCTGATCGTCATTCCCAACGCGGTGGATATTAATGACGACAGCCCGCCGACAATCGACTGGCGCAAAAAATATGGTTGGGAAAAATCTACCCGACTGGTTGTCTGCGCCGGACGGCTCAGCTTCGAAAAAGGGCCGGACCTGTTCCTCGCGGCCGCGCGCGACATTTGCACAAACGACCCGCAGACGCGGTTCATTATTTTCGGTGACGGCCCGCTGGCGGGCGAATTATCCCGACAGATAATGCAAAATGGGCTGGGTGATATGGTAAAACTGGGCGGTCATGTTCCCGAATTGTCGCGGGAGTTGCCGGGGTTCGACCTGCTGGTCAACCCCTCCCGCATGGAAGGGCTGCCGAATATCATTCTGGAAGCCATGGTTGCGCGACTGCCGGTGGTGGCCACTGCTGTCGGCGGGGTGGGCGAACTGATTAAAGACCGGCAAACCGGCCGACTGGTACCGCCCGATGCGCACGCGCTGGCGGCAGCGGTGATCATGGCCCTGGCGGCGCCGGAGACCGCGAAGCTATGGGCAACGCGGGCCTGGGAATTGGCACGTGATACCTATTCTTTCGCCGCCCAGGCCCGGCGTTACGAGGAACTTTATGACCGGCTGCTGACCCGGAAAACCGAGGCGGGAGAAGGTTGACATGCGCTGCAGCCGCCTGATCAAGACGGGCCTGGCCCGCCTCCTGCAATTGACGGGGACCGCCCCGCTGGAAAACCGCTGGGGTGAAGACTGCGCGGTGTTTGCGTTCCACCGGATCACCGATCCGGCCAACGAGGCGATGTTTACGTCGTCAACCGAATCGATGCCCCTGAATTTATTCGAGGCATTTGCCGCATTCATTCATCGACGGTACCGGCCTCTGGATTATTCCCAGTTTGAAGAACACCTGCTTTCCGGCACGCCGTTCGCGAAACGGTCATGCCTGATCACCTTCGATGACGGCTGGCTGGACAATTACACGAACGCCTGGCCGATTTTGCGCGCCTACGAGTTGCCCGCGTTGATCTTCCTGCCGACGTCGTTTATCGGTTCGACCCGGCGGTTCTGGCAGGACGAATTGTACGCCGCCTTTCGCGCCTTGCGTGAGAAACGGAAGAAAGGGCCGT
The DNA here is from genome assembly GCA_020051695.1 of Candidatus Zixiibacteriota bacterium. Taxonomy (GTDB): domain Bacteria; phylum Zixibacteria; class MSB-5A5; order WJJR01; family JAJRUJ01; genus JAGVQM01. The sequence goes on from JAGVQM010000016.1 coordinate 31,990, forward strand.
TTTTCTTCGAAGCGCACGCGCTGAGCGATATTGTTTACGATCTTTTGGAAGACCCGGCCGACCGGGCATGGTATTACACGCGTGAGGCGGTCGAGCGGCTCAAGAGCATGGAGCACGAATTTTCCCTGAAAGCGCTGGAATCGGTGTTGCGGTATGCCTATAGTATTGCCGGCCCGCCGGCCGCGCCGCGCGCTTTTTTAAACAATGAAGAAATCCGCCGGATGGCGGCGGGCGGCGTGTATTTCGGCTCGCATTCGGTCAACCATCGCATCCTGCCCCGGCTGACTGATGATGAATTGTCCGAGGAAATTGACCGGTCGCGGGAAGAAATCGCCGCGATCACCGGGTACCGCACGACGGCGTTTTCCTATCCGAACGGCGATTTCGACGACCGGGTGGCCGGGCATGTCCGCCGGGCCGGGTATACCACCGGGTTTACTATCGAATACGGCACGGTCCCGGCATCAGGGAACCGTTTCGCACTGCGGCGCATTGACATGACGCCGGAGATGATTTCATGCACCCCCGACAAATTCGCCTCCACCCACTTCGTCTTGGAAACCATGCCGGGGATGCTGCGCTTGAAACGGCGGCGGCAGAAAGCCCTGCGCAAAGATACGGCACAAGGCGAACGCCGCATTCGGCTGCTGTTTTTGATCGATGAAATGCAGGGGGAGGCGGGCACCGAAAAACAAATCGTCAACCTCATCCGCCGTCTGGCCCCGGATAAATTCGAGATCCATCTTGCCTGTTTCAGTGTCTCGGACTGGCTGCGCTCGTTAAACCTGCCCTGCCGGATTTACGATATCAATACCCCCTCGTTCCGGCGGTTGTCGGCGCATCTGAATATGTTGCGTTTTGCGGGCTTTCTGCGGCGGGAGAAAATCGATATTATCCAGACTTTTTTCCCGGCGGCCCACGTGGTCGGGGTGATTGCCGCGTTTCTGACCCGCGTGCCGCGGATTATTTCCAGCCGGCGCAATTTCGGGCATGCGCTGACCACCACTCAGAAATTGACGATGATGTTTGTCAACCGGCTGACCCACCGGATCCTGGCCAACTCCTTTTCGGTCAAGCAGCGGACAATCGAGCTGGAAAGTGTCCGGGCACGGCAGGTGGACATCATTTATAACGGCGTCGATGCGCTCGGCACGACAGCCAAAGGCACCGGCCGGCATCTCACCAAGGCCGACCTGGGGTTTGCCGAGGGGCAGCCGCTGGTCGGCATCGTGGCTAATCTGCGCCCGGTCAAAGGCGTAAGATATTTTATTGAGGCCGCCGCGATTGTTCACCGGAGCCACCCCGAGGCCCGGTTTGTTATTTTCGGGTTTGGGGATTTGATGGATGAACTGCAGCAACTGACCCATGATCTTAAACTTGCCGACAAAGTACGTTTCATGGGGCGGACGCCCTCGGTCGCGGAATATCTGCCGTTATTGGATATCGCGGTCTTGTCGTCGTTATCGGAAGGTTTTTCCAATTCCATCCTGGAATACATGGCCGCCGGACTGCCGGTGGTGGCCACGGCAGTCGGCTCCAACTGGGAAACGGTGGACCACGGGGCCACCGGATACCTCGCCCGTCCGCAAGACCCGGCCAATATCGCCGAACAAATCGTCGAGTTGCTCAACAATCCCGAACAAAGAAAACGTATGGGAATCGAAGGTAAACGGCGGGTCCTGGGCAGTTTCAGCATGGAACGGATGGTCGCCCGTTACGATGAGTATTACCGGTATACGCTGAATACGCCGTATCGCGAACGGCATTTCCAGGTCTAAATGAGCCGATTTATGATGATAAGACCAAAACGATTGTCAGGTGCCGCCGCCGTTGTGCTGGCGGTCCTAGTGCTGGTGGTAGGACACCGCGCCGTGCGGATTAAAAAAATGCACATCTGGTTCGGCGATTACCTCTCCACCGTCATGTTCGCAACACCGGAAAAACCGGCGCCCGGTTCAACCCGCCACCTGATGGTGATGTTTGCCGATCATTTCGAACCCAGCGGCCACATGGAAGCGACCCGGCATTGGATGGAGCAATTTCGCAAGTGCCGCAGCACACACCTCGACGCCGACGGCCGCCATCCGCAGCATACCTTTTTCTATCCCGCCGAGCAATTTCGGGACGAGGAGATGGTACTGATGGTGGATGCCTGCCGCGCAGGGTACGGCGAAATCGAAGTGCAACTGCATCATGCCGGCGATACACCGGAGACGCTGACCGCCGAACTGCGCAAAGCGATTGCTGATTTTTCGCGCTACGGGTGCCTGGTGACGGCAGCGGACCCGCCGGACACGGTGTTCGGCTTTGTCCACGGCAACTGGGCCCTGGACAATTCGCGCACGCTCAACGGCGCGGACTTGTGCGGTGTTGATAATGAGATTACCATCCTCCGCGACCTGGGCTGTTATGCCGATTTTACGTTCCCTGCCATCGAGACCACGGCCCAGCCGGCCATCATTAACAAATTTTACTATGCTGCCGATGATCCGACTAAACCAAAATCTCACAACCGTGGAACGCCGATGACTGTCGGCGGGCAGCCCTCCGGCGACCTGCTGATCATGCACGGCATCCTGACTATCGACTGGACGGACTGGAGTCATATTTTCTACCCCAGCATCGAAAGCGGCAATATCACGTATGAAACGCTGCCCAGCAGTCATCGCGCGGATGTCTGGGTCTCGACCAATGTCCACGTGGCCGGGCGGCCGGAGTGGACCTTTGTCAAGCTGTACGGCCATGGGGCGGTGCCGGCGGATACGCTGGCCATGTGGGGACCGGAAACGGATGCGTTATTCGATTATTTTGAATCGCGCTACAACGACGGGACCGACTGGGTGCTGCACTATGTGACCGCGCGCGAGACGTACAACATTGCCCGGGCGGCCGAGGCGGGGCATTCGGGAAATCCGGCGCAGTATCGTGATTATCTGATCAAACCATACCTGGCCAATATGCCGCCACCACCCGATTCACTATCCGGTGATCCGCCCAGCGGCGCCAGGTGAGCACACCTTAAAAATACAATCGCAGACCGTCAGCCCGCTTACGGCGCCACGGCAAACTTGCCTTCCGTGGTTACGCTTGCAGAATGCACCGTGAATAAATACACGCCGGGGCCGATGTGCTCCCGGGCATCGTTGGTGAGGTCCCACTGCAATTCGGTCTGGTCATCGTTGACCAGGGTAGTCACCAATTTGCCCGAGATCGTATAGATGCGGACCGTGGCATCGGCCGGCAGATTGCGGATCGTCACGGCCCCCCCCTGGGCCAGGGAATATGGATTAGGGGCAAAATGGATATCGGGTCGGACGACAAATGAGGCCCGTTGCGACCATTCGCCACCGACCAGCCGCGCCTGCCAGTAGTACATCGATTCGGTCCCGAGGTTGTGCTCGGGGATCCAGGTGACAATCCCCGACGACACATCAAGCTCGCCGGAATAAGCGTACGTCTCATTGATTTTTTTCGGCGTGAAAATGCTGATTTCGCACTTTTCACCCAGTGCGGCAGCTGGTACCCGGACTTCAAACCGGGGCCGTGTGGTCCTGACGGTCGAACCAGCCGCCGGTGAAACCAGCTCTGGGACGATGCCTTCCACATCCACGGCAAACCAGGAATTTGTGAACGACCAGACCGCCGACCACTGCCCCGGTTCGGTGCCGTCGACCGCCCGGGCGCGCCACCAATAAGTCGCATTATTCTCGGGGGTAAATTCGGTGGTCCAGATTGTGGCATACGACTGAGGGGAAATACCGGCAACTTCTTCGGCCAGTTCGGTCAATTCCTCGTCGGCCCAAATCTGAAATTCATAGGTTAGCGGGTCGCCGTCGGGGTCCTCGGCGTTGCCCACGGTCAGATCGACGGACATGGTAAATACACGCTCGCCGTCCGTCGGGGAGAACAACTCCGGGATCGTGGGTGCGGCATTGGCATAGTAAAAGGGATAATGTCCGCTCCAACCGCTGTAGGAGACCGGATCATGGCACTGCACACGCCAGGTATACACCCTGTTCTTCTTCAGTTTGGCACTGGGTTCCCAGCTGGTCACGCTGCCCGGGTCCTGCGGAATATTGTCCTCGATGTCGATCCCCACACCGTTGTCGTAGAGCAGATACTGATACCAAATTTGGTCGTTTTCCGGATCACGCACATTTTGCACCGTCAACTTCAAATCGACACAAGTCACGGTGTCCCCGGCGATCGGAAAAACGCCGACCGGTATGGATGGAGGAAGATTGACCCCCGTAATCCCCAGCCAGCGAACAGCGCTCCAGCCGCCGTAACATACGCCGTCAAACGCCCGCACCCGCCAATAATAGGCCAGCCCGATGGTCAAAGGCGGATCCACGGTCCAGGAGGGCATCCCCTCCCCGGCCGAGATCCCCGCTCGCGACGCCGTGAGAACGTTGAAACTTGAATACGTCGAAATCTGGAATTCGTAAGTCAACGCGTCCCCGTCGGCATCGGAGCTGTTATACACCACCAGCTCCGGTGTGCGGTCCGAGGTCTGTATGCCGTGCGCCGGAGAGTAAGCCGCCGGCGCGATTGGGCACGAATTGGTGCTAACGACCGTAAACGAGAATGTCGGCGACCAACCACCGTAACACTGCCCGTCGTAGGCCCGCGCCCGCCAATAGTAACCCTGGCCGTTGGACAGGGGCGGGCTGACCGTCCATGACGTCGTGCCCGTGCCCTGGGGATGACCACTCACCGAAGCCACCACTGCATCGAAGCCGGCATACGCGGAGACCTGAAAATCGTAGAATAAAACATCGCCATCAAGATCGGTGCCGTTGTTGATCACCAGCGTCGGGGTTTGACTTGTCGTTTGAGACCCATTGGCCGGCGCCGAAGCTGCGGGCGGCGTGGGACAGGTGTTGACTCCGGTGATACTAAAAGAAAACGAGGCGGACCAGCCGCCATAGCACTGACCGTCGAACGCGCGCGCTTTCCAATAGTAGCTGTGTCCGGCAGGTAGCGCCGGCGCTACGGTCCAGGACGTGGAGCCCGAACCGGACGGTCGGCTGCTCACCGCAGCGATGATGTTGCCGAAGCCGGCGTCGGCGGCCACGGCAAAATCATAAGTCAGCGGGTCGCCGTCATCGTCCGTGCTGTTGACAACGACAAGATCCGGCGTTGTATCCGACAGGAGCGACCCGTTGGCCGGTTGGCTGGCTGTCGGCGGAGTCGGACAGGTATTTTCGGAACTCATCAGGATGGAAAACGACACGACCGTTGACCAATCCGAGGTGGCCGGGTCGCCGCTGGTGGTCACCACCCGGCAGCGCCAATAGCAGGTGGCGCCGTCCGTCAGGGGCTGGGATACCATCCAGGCGGTTGTCGACGGATTCGGGGCAAAGATTTCCCCTGCCGAAGACACGAGCAGATCACTGCCTGCAAAATCGCCGGTGGGGTCCACCTGGAACTCGTATTGCAGCGACCGCGATTCCGGATCATAGGCGTTGGCCACACTCAGCGTCGGCTGGAGGGACTGCACCACCCCCCCGTTGGCGGGGCTTGTCGGGATCGGCGGACTAATCCAGGTCTGGCCGCCGCTCTTGGCCAGGATCAGACCGCAGCCGTTCTTGATCGAAAAACTTGTGTTCAACGGCCCAAGCGACCCGTCGATCTGCAGGGCACGATACGCGGTGGGCAGGGTAATCGTGACCGCGGTCTGGGGAGTGATATTATGGTTCCACTGTATCCGTGGACGCACAAACACCAGCGCATTGGCATAATCCCGCTTATAGATCGCATATTCCTGGCCGGTGGGGTCATTGCCGCTAGCGTGCAAAGTCACCCGGCCCAGGAAGGAGCCGACGTCAAACTCCATACACCCGCGCCAGCTGAGCGTGTCCCAATTGACGGCGCCTTCATCGATCCAGTAATTCGAGGGGTTGCCGTTCATCTGGAACAAATAGGTATTGGCCCCGCGCGTGCAGTAATACCAGGCCAGGTTGCCCATGCAGGCCTCGCCCAGCGTCAGCTCACCCGAGCCGCTGGAGGGAACCATCGTCTGCAGGGCGCAATAACACGGATAGATGCCGTTGGCCGCACAGGCCGAGTCGCGGCTGTACGCCTGGGGGATATTCGCCGCGTAATTACGCACCGGGCTGTACTGGAATTCCTGCACCAGATAATCAAGCCCTGAGACGGACGGACGGGCAAAATCATCCGTCCAGGTGTTGGCGATATTGCCGGCCAGGTATTTGGCTTTGCCGTCGGGCGACCATGACGCGCCGTTGTGCAGCGTGTCGCGCAATGACCGCGAATACAGGTGCATCAACTCCTGAAACCAGGCGACTACTTCCGTCGAACCGTTGACCGCATGTGTGGGGTGCTCGACCAGCCGGCCGCCGGAAGTAATGGTGCCGATCTGGCCCATACCCGGATGCAGTTCGTTGGCCAGCCAGTTGTCGATATAGTAACCGTCCCAGGTGCTGGTTTTCGGCCAGTCGTGGCCCGCATTGGGGTCGGTCCAGGCCTTTTTGGCATACTCGATCAGCAGCTGCCGGGTGATCGGATGCGAGAAATTCAGCAGGATCCGCCCGATCCCGCTGCCCTGGTAATATCCCAGATAGACCGGCACGCGCGAAACCGAATCCGCATCGGTAAGAGTTGCCGAATAGGTGCCGGGAATCGAATGACCGCTGACCACCGTATTATCGTAGTAGTGCATATACAATATTTCCGGTGAATAGCCCAACTGCTGGCAGCGCCACTTCATCCAGGCGTGTTTGCGGGGACCGTAGTACCAGCCCCAATCGATATCATTGGGCGTGGTATAGTTATCGGTTCCGGAAATATACAGAAACGTCATGACATTCGGATTATCCGATTTCAGCCGATCATGCCAGGCCCCGCATTCGGAGGAAACGACCATTTCATAACGTTGGGCGACCAACGGCGTATACACACAACTGCCGTCAATGCCGCACAGGTAGGCGATATCCAGCTTGCCGCTTTGCGCCCCGGCCGCCCGAAACGGCGTCATCAACAGGAACAAGACCGCCAGTCCGTTACATATCAAACGCATCACCAGACTCCTCCTGAATCCATCGCGAGTAATCCACACAGCGTTATGGTCCCTGCCGCCCGCCTGTGGGCTGTAAATATGGATGTGCTCATCTGTCGTGGCACCCCGGCGGCCGCTGACCGGCCGCCTGTTTCTGCCCTCAGGAATAATATCGGCCCTCGAAGGCAGAAGTTTTTCCCTTTGATCCTGTGCCCGCCGGCTTTCCCCCGATCAGGCCGTCACGTGCGAGTAACCTCCGCTACGGGCGGTGACGTCTTCTTTTGATATGCGAGTAATACCGTCTCCATGGCCACCACCAAACCGGCATAAAAATACCAGTTATATCGGTACAGATTATGTCCAAACAGTCCGGAAATCATCAATAAAATGAGGGCAATCCCGACCGCCCCGGCAATCTGCTGGAGCATCGCAAGATCCGGCGGCGGGCGGGTGAAACGCCGGAGCATCTCCAGCACACGGTGGTTCTGGCGAAACAGCAGAAAAACGAACACCGTAAACGAAATCAGCCCGATCGTGCCCAGCTCCGAGATCAGTTGCGCGAACATATTGTGCGGTTGGGACCAGTCGTGGTGCCCGTCAATGGTATATTCGCTGAACCAGGCCGCGGGGAACATCCCCACCCCGACGCCCAAAATCGGCCGGTCCAAAAACATTTTGATCCCCAACCGCAGCCCGCGCCAACGACCCAGCGCCGATTCCCGGGCCCCGGCCTGCTCGCCCTCCGGCTCAAAAATGGTCATGAACCGTTTCTGATATTGTTCGGGCATGATGGTCCAGACGGAAAGCAGGACGCCCACCGTAACCAACAGTGCGGGTAATTTGTGCCGCGAGCGAAAAGCGGCGAGAAAGGCCAGCACGATCAGCGTGACCATCCCCGAACGCGAACCGGTGAAAATAATGCCATAGACCGACAGAACGACCAAAATCAACAACATCGCTTTAGTCAGGAACCCCCGGGAGGATTTCAGCATCATCAGGGCGAACGGCACGGAAAAGGCAATGGACGCGGCAACTGAATTCGGGTCACCCATGGTCAGGGCGTAAGCCCTGGCCCGCTGGATCCCCATGCGGATGTACGCCGGTTCGGTGTAATAGTTGTAAATCGTGCTGCCCGCTATCCATAAATGACAAAGCAGGTACACCCAGACCAGGATTTGGATACGCTTCGGCGTGTCACATAACTGAGTAATCAGGAAAAAGAAAATGGCAATTTTGGCGAATTCCATCGCCCCGGTCATGGCGCCCCCGCGCCAGACAGCGACCGGGACAGACATGAAGATGACACCGGCGAACGCCAGCATCGCCACCGAAGTCGGGGTCAGGACGATTTTGTTGCGCACGCGGACTTTCGGGCTGACAATGGTCGAAATCAGCACCGCAATGGCCAGAGTTTTTTCGATCGGCAGCTGGCCACCGAAGGTGGTCCAGATCTCCTGCGGGCGCACCAGGAAAACCACCATATACGCCACCAAGCCCCAGTACGGATTCTGCAAGATAAGCAGGGCGGCAATCAGGGTGATTAATACACCGATAAGATAGGGCAACGGAACAACCAAAACCAGGAAGCCGATCGCCAGCCCGAGCAGGACAATCCAGAAACGACGGATCCCCCCCAGCGTGATCAGCGTCCCGGTATGTTCAATGCGTTGTTCCACTAATTCCCCCCCGGCCCGATTTCGTGGTGCCTCCGGCCTCGCGGTAAGGTACGCGATAACCCGGACGGGTCAACCGTGAAATTTGCCCTAAACGGCATACATTTTTGCCGGAGAAAAGTCGCCCGTCCGGCGAGAATATGTATGAGTCAGTCCAGAAAAGGGCTACGCTGACCGGCCGGCGCCCACAGCAGGCCGTTTACGGCACAGCACAAGCAATTTGGGACTGAAAAGCGGACTTTCGATAAAACCTCTGCGGAAAAACAGATACAAAGACATGTCAAGCAACCGCTGCAGTTTCATCAGCAGGTCCATCAGCAGTAATTTGGGCTTGCTCTTGTTTCTCCCATAGATGAAGCCGAAGTTAAACGTGCCGAGATATTTGCATTCCAAAATTTCCAGGTCGTCGCGTTCAAAATGGCGGCGCAGTTTCTTTTTGTTCATGACGCTCAGATTATGGGTTTTCAGTGCAGGCCGCGAGAAAAACGAGGCCACGAGGTAATTAAACCAGCGCAGGTTGGGCAGGGTAATCAACAGCAAACCACCGGGCTTCACGAGATTGACGTGCCCGGAAATGACCTGCTCCATCTCGGTAAAATGTTCAATAAACCCATGGGACATGACCACATCAAATCGCTCCCGCCAGGTCTGCTGGAATCCGGGATCGAAAAAATCTGCCTGAATCACATTGCCGGGATGGAGGCCGTGTTCGCGGAATAAGGCGCGGTTGGCCTCGACGCCGTTTTCGGTGTATTCCACGCCGTATGGCTCGTAACCGAACTTGCGATGAACCGTCAGCAGCTCACCTCCCGGCGCGCTGCCGATTTCCATGATAGTCAATACCCCGGCAGGGAAATATTTGCGGCATTGCACGTCATAGATGAGATATCGGGGATAACCACGGTCGATGGCGCTAAAATACCGGCGAACGATCCGCGCCTTCAGACCGGCCGGGGGTGAGCCCGGCCCGCCGCCGGTGGTGGGATCAATGCGTTGTTCCCAGTAGTTTTTTTCTGTCAGCCGTTCCATTGCCGGTATACGTTGTCTCGATCAATGTCGGTTGCCCGCGCAGGGGCGACGGTCTTCATCTTGTGTATCGTCACCATCCCGGTCCGGCGACACACACGACGCGCGGTTTGCGCCGGCAAAGTGACCGAACCTGCCGACCGTCGGTTTTCGTGCCATTCACTTATCACCATCAGCCCGGGGCTGGTTGGTCTGCTCCGGGGCATCCCGCAGGGCAAGCACGCGCACGAGCGCCGCTAGGTCGCGTTCGATTTTTTCCATGCGGAGTGTGTGACGGAACAACAAGAAAAAGACCGCCAGGAAACCCAGGTATAAAACCAGGTCGGCGCCACGGGTGATCCCCGCCCAACGGGCGAAGATATAGGTGCTGTCCGGCCACACCGCCACCAGTCCAACCAACAACCACAAAACCGTCCAAAAGAAAATCCCTTTGGCGGCGATCTTCCCCCGCCGGAAACCGGCAACAACGGCGATTTCGGCAATTGCGGCAAAAACAAGCATGATCCATTGAATCGGATGCATCAGCTACCTACCAGTGTAAGATTCGATCGATAAACAAACGGGCCAGTGTCTTCAGGCCGACAGTGAACCCCTGTCCCTTGCTCAGGGAATATGCGGTATAAATCGCCCGGACCGGGACTTCGCGCATCACCAGTTTGCGGCGCCGGATTTCGGCGATGATCTCGGAGCAGACTTCATACCGATTGGTCTTTAACTGAATCGTGCCAATCGCCCGCCGGGAAAATGCTTTCAGCCCGGACTGGGAGTCAGTGGACCACTGCCCGAATAACAGAAAAGTCGACCAGCTCGCCAGCCGCTGGGCGATGCGGCGGACCCGGGGCATCCCCTCGGGATTGAGCATCCGCGAGCCGATGACCACATCGGCACCGTCGTCGTAAATCGGCGCAAAAACCGCCGCGAGGTCCCGGGGATCATGTTGCCCGTCGGCGTCGAATGTCGCCGCCGCTACCGCGCCGACGTTCGACAGATAGGCCAGTCCGGTCGCCGTGGCCGCACCCACGCCGCAGTTTATCGGGTGCCGCAGGACCACTGCGCCGGCTCGGCGCGCCCGGCCGGCAGTGTCATCCCGCGAACCGTCATCCACCACTACCACGCGGGTATAACCGCAGGCCGAAAGACCGGCGATCACCTCGCCGATTTTCCCGGCTTCATTGAAGGCCGGGATCAAGATATATTCCCCGTCCGGCCGTCCGGCCCCACATTCAGGGGACGATACGGTAGATACCGACGCTGTCACGGTCATATTCTTTCACAAAATGCTGCGGATGTGATTCCAATATCTTTTCAAAGGCGGGCCAGCGGTTCCGCTCCAGCGGCCCGTAATAGATGTACGCGATATCATAGCGGTCGATGGCGGCCAGCACGGCCTTCACTTCAGTTGAGGCGAACATCGTCCTGATCTCCTCAAGGACCCGATAAAATTTTTCCTGAATATCGGGCAGCATCTGCGGCATCCCCCAGCAGCCGATCGCCATCGGGCGTTCGGCGAAATTGGCAATCAACGGGGTCATATACGGGTCTGACTGGTCGTCCAACAAATAGTTGGTGTAGGCCGGCGATGACTGAATGACCGCCCCGGGCGGCAGGGATGATTTGATCCACCGGCAGGCCTCGTAATCGGCGGGCTGGATATAGACCGTCTCCTGCCGGTCGGTGGTATCGGATGTCCGCAGCCAGTCGGTCGCCCAGGTCGGCGCGGCTGCCGCCAGCAGCCCGGCCACCAGCCATACAGCGCTACGGCTGCGCGGCCGGTCAGTGAAATCCTGCCAGAAAACCGCCGTGGTCACCGCAAACAGAATGAATAAAAAACGCGAGCCCTTCAACAACCCGAGTTGATCGTCATACTGCGCCTGGACAAACAGTACGGCAAAAATCGCCGTGGCCGTCAACAACCACCAGACCAAACCGCCCGGAATGTTTTTGCGCAACAAAAACACCCCGCCAATGAACCCCAAAACCAGCAACGGGCCGAATTCGACCAGCATAAAAGCCGGAAAAATTTTGGCAAATGTGCCATGTATGCCCAGGACCACCGAGCGCGACCCGGCTACGGCATACATGCCGATGAGGTAATAACCGGCCGCCATCACGCAAAATACGGCGCCCATCAAAGCCCAGGCGGCGAACCGGCGCCCGAACTGGTCACGAGAGACAGCCAGATCGATGAGCGCCAGAGCACCCAGACCCAACAGGGCCCAGGCCGTCAACAGAGCATCGGCGCCGAAAACCACGCCCAGCGCCAATCCGATACCCAGCCCGGCGGACAGGTGGCGCAACTGCCCCCGGTTGGTGATGAAATATCCCAGCGCCGGCAATAAAACTGCCAGACCCAGCACGGTCTGCGGCTCGACTAAAAAATAACGATAGATCAGATGAGAAACGTTGGAGTAGGTCATCCAGGAGCCGTCACCTACTGCCGCCGGAAATTGCCCGGGATGGGTTTGCGCGTAGCTTTTTGTGGCGACATACATCCAGTAAAAACTATAACCGACAAAAACAGTCAAGACCGTTGCCCAGAGCGCTTTGGTGCTGCGGGCGATGAGCCGCAACACTGCAACCAGCAACGCAGTGAACACCAGCGCGAGGTTGACACACCACAAAACGAGCGCCGCGTACATTTCGGCCGAGCCGCCGGTGAACTGCTTGAAAGCCACGGGAAACATATAGGTCAGCAGGTAATAGTGGAACGTTTCACCATGAATATGAAAAAATTCAGGAGGCAGGCCCACTGCCGCATTGGCGGCAATAGAAACGCGGTTGGTGAAATCGAAACCGAATAACCAGGGGAATGCGTAACCGTCCGGAGTCAGCGACCCGACGCTGAGAAACGGACGCGCGATGAAAACCGCGACAACGGCCACTGCAAAGGCCACAACTCTCAACTCGCCCCTGCGCAACTCAGGCCAGTTGAATACGGCAGCCCGGCATAAACGGCGCCAGCCGATAACACCACCGACGCCGGCCGACAATCCCAACAACCAGACAGGCCATAATTGCACCGTTCCGACCAAATAGCCGACGACGAGCAATAGATAACTGTTTATGGCCCAGCCGATTATTGCACCGCCTGCCCAGAATTCGACCCGGTGTACCCGGCTGTCCGGGTCGAAGAACAGACAAAGCGCCCAGCCGGGCACTGCGGCAATCAGCGAAAAAATCACCCATCGTGCAGCATTCATCGGGTTGAGCCAATGCTGCAAAAGCAGGATCACTACGGCCAGGGCCACTGCAAAAAACAGGCATGTGGGTATATCAAAGCGGCAGTGGCCGCCGCCGCGAGATTCTGCATCCCCCGCTGCGGAGGATTTTTGCTGATCGGTCGTGTTCATGCCCATTCCATGCGCCATATGTGATATATCGACCGGCGACGTCTAACTGATTGCGTTATATCCAATTTTCCCACCGCACCCGGCCAATTTCCGTCACATTGGGGTAAATGGCAATTGTTTTCCGACGATTGGCGCTTTGACCTGCTCTGTCGCAAAAAACCTTGATTTGCCCGGAGAGACACGGTACAATGCATTCGGCAACGCCCGGATTCAGGCCGGCCCGCAATCAGGCCGGTTTGATCGGGGTATGGCAATGACCGAGGAGAGATGTCCGAGTGGTCTAAGGAGCACGCCTGGAGAGCGTGTAGACGGTCTCCGTCTCCTGGGTTCGAATCCCAGTCTCTCCGCTTTATTTTGCCAAGTTTTGCAACTGCCTTTCCGGTAGAAATTTGACTCTTTTTGCGGTTTCACAAGTCCACAAACCGCACGTCTTTAACGCGTCTGCCGGAATATCCGCAGCGGCCACAATGAAAGAAAATTACTAAGTGCGGTTCAATCTCTGAGATGCTTTTTCGCCATCAGGTTGAATCGTTCATGCCTGAATAGTGAAATCCGCCCTTTGAATAATAATATGGGCATGACGATGCCTGACCGTGCAACGGGTGTAATCAAGAACGAGCACGGTCTGGATGAATCATTTCCCCGATAATCCCACCCATTATATCAACGGCGACAGATCGCCGGGCTTTTTCGGGATTCGACCCGAGTAATCGATGGCAATGCGGGAAATTCTTTCAGGTGATGAAAAAAATGGAGAGGGGAGGATTCGAACCTCCGAAGGCTTCGCCGACAGATTTACAGTCTGTTCCCTTTGGCCGCTCGGGAACCTCTCCATATATGTCCCATCAACCGGTATCGGCTGATCAGGCCACCTGCTTGCCGGTCTCCCGCCAGAAAACCGTCGAGATCCGGCATGCGAAGACGCAAAAAATACGAAAACTCGCAGAAGTCAATTGAAAAAGCCGGTATTTCGTCAGAGATTCTGGGATTGTCGTCCGCACCCATGCGCCAAATTCGAACCGCCGGGCAAACCAATATTATTGTCCAGTCAGGGTCCGCGAAAAAGTCGGATTCATAACCCGCCCCCATCGGGCAACACAAAAAAGCCCGCCCCGGCGGCGGGCATAAATGGCTTAAACAGAACCGAGCCAACCGTCGCTCCGCCAATGGTCATTTCATGACGATAAACCGCGCATCCACCGCCCGTGACGCCGTGCCGTCCGGCGTGGCGATGAACGGATTGACGTCGAAAGATTCCAGATACGGAAAATCCGTGACCAGTTGAGACAGCCGCAAGATGGTTTCCTCCAGGACCTGGAGATCGACGGGTGGCGCCCCCCGGAAACCGGTCAGCAGCGGGTAGCCCTTGATGGACTTGATGATTTCTTCACAGTCGTAATCGGTGACGGGGTGGATTTTAAACGCCACATCTTTCATGACCTCAACGTACACGCCGCCCAGACCGAACATCATCAGCGGGCCGAAGGAGGGATCCTGATTCATGCCGATAATCGTCTCGACCCCGCCTTTGACCAGTTCCTGAATAATCACTCCGGCAAAAGTCTCGCCGCCGAATTTCTTTTTCATGTCATTAAAGGAAGCGACAACCTCCGCTGCGGTCCGCAAATCTTTGGAAACCCCGCCCACGTCGGTTTTATGAATAATTGAGGGATCGTCGACTTTCATGATCACGGGGAAGCCGAGTGTGGCGGCCACTTGGACTACCTCCTGCTCGGTCGCGGCATTCATCGAGCGGGCAACACCGACGCCATAGGCATCGAGGATCGCCAGCGCCTCCTCACCGACAATCGCCTTTTTCTCGGAGTTGATCGCCCGCTGAAGGATCTCGTTCACCCGGGTCCGATCAACATCGAAGGTGGGAATTTTGCCGATCGGCCGATCGCACCACTTGCGATAGCGGGCCATGACGGCCAGAGCTTTGGCCGCCGATTCCGGGAAATTGTACATGGGAATGTTATGCTTGAACATTTCCTCCGAACCGGCGATGCTGTCCGGACTGCTCATGAAGCAACCGAGGACCGGCTTATTGTTCTTATGTTTTTGGATCATTTCGACGATGGCGTTAATTACCGCGCGATGGTCGACCACAATCGGCGGGACAAAAATGCAGATCACGGCATCAACGTTTTTGTCGGAAAGGATCGCGTCCATGGCCACCCGGTACGCATCCGGGCCGCCCGAAGCGATGACATCGATCGGGTTATTAATGGCTGCGACCGCGGGCAAGTTTTCCCGCAACCGCTTCAGCGTATCCTGTTCGAACCTGGCAATGGTCAGCCCGGAACTCACCACGGCATCGGTGGCCAAAATGCCCGGCCCGCCGGCGTTGGTCAGGACGGCCACCCGGTCGCCCTGCGGTATGGGTTGTTTGGTGAACGCCAGCGCCACATCGAACAGCTCATCCACCGACGTCACGCGCATGACCCCGCACTGATCGAGGAAGGTGTCGGTCCCAACATCCAGCCCGGCCAGCACCCCGGTATGGGAACTGATGGCGCTGGCCCCGGCGGCCGATCGTCCGGATTTTACCACAATGATCGGTTTTTTGCGGGTGATGTCCCGGGCAATCGTCGTAAACCGCTGCGGGCGGCCGAAATTTTCCAGGTACAGGAGGATGATTTTTGTCCGGGGATCATCTTTCCAGTACAGCAACATGTCGTTGCCCGAAACATCGGCTTTGTTCCCCACCGAGACGAACATGGAAAACCCGAGTTTGATCTCCTGCGCGTAATCCAAAATGGCCTCGCCCAGCGCTCCGGATTGCGACATGAAGCCGACGATCCCGGGCCGGGGCTTGGTCTTGGAGAACGTGGCATTCATCGAATACTCTTCGTCGGTGTTGAGCACGCCGAAGCAGTTGGGACCGATCATGCGCATGTTGTACTTATGGATGATCTCAACGAGTTCCTCTTCTTTGGGGATTCCCTCGCCGCCGATTTCCTTGAACCCGGAGGTGATGACGACGACCCCCTTGACCCCTTTCTCACCGCATTGTTCCAGGGTCGCCGCGACATGATCGCGGGGTACCACGATGATGGCCAGGTCGACGGCATCGGGAACATCCAGAATCGTCGAGTAACATTTGATGGAATGAATAACCCGGGCCTTGGGATTGACCGGGAATACCTTCCCATTGAATTCCGAGAGAATCAGGTTGTGCAGGATTTCATGGCCGATCGTGCCTTTTTTGGTGGAGGCGCCAATGACGGCAATCGCCCGCGGCCTGAATATTCCGTCCAGAGTAGTCGACATGAGCACTTTCCTCAAAACGTTACGGTTATCATACGAGACTCATAAAACAGCCGCAATTAAGTCCACAAGTGACGGTCCGACAAGCCATTTACGGCGCAAATATGCGGAAATTTGCCACATATTCAAATGTTGACAACCGGCAGTGGTTATTCCGGGAGGCCACGGAAGCCGCTCTTGCCGGCACGTTCCGGACCCATTATTCAAGTCCGCCGTCGCATCACATAAAAAACATAGCCGTAGGAGTCGGGATATGCGCGGAACAAGTCGATTTCCTGCTGTTCACCGTTGATCATTTCCAGCGCCGCGGGATCGGTGGCGTATTTGGCGCGCAAACCGCGGAGCCGATCCTCGATCGGCCGGTAGTAGCCATCCCACCATGACGATTCCGGGAGAATGAAATGACCAAGTAACGAATACCCGCACTCATTAATGACCAGGAAGTTTTGCTCCACGGTTTTCATCGGCGGGTACCCCTCGGCCCAGAAATCCCGGACTTCTGCCGGGGGATTGTCGGTCAGCCAGGTGATCTCACTGACCGCGAGGCATTTCCCCGGTTTTAAAAACCGCCGCCAGGAAGTTAAACCCTCCCGGAAACCCATGAGATAAACGGCCCCCTCGGACCAGATAAGATCAAAGGTATTCGCCGGGAAATCCAGCTCACTCATCGATCGATTCACGGTCCTGATCCGATCACCAACACCGGCGGCCCGACCCCGCCGCTTAAGTTCATCAAGAAAGGGCTGATGGGTATCCACGGCGGTTACTGTGCCGCCGGTCAACACAGCCAGTGCGACGGTCTGCCGTCCCGGCCCGCAACCGACATCGAGGATAGCCGCACACTCAGGCAACGGGGGGACCAGGGCAAAAGCCCGACCTGTCGAGGCATCATCACCGGGCCCCTGCTGTGGCAGGCCATCATGGATTTCCCAGAAAATATCCATCATCCAAACCAATTCGATGACTGCGGGGAGGTCAAGCAAAACAACGCTTGGCTATCATATTCTTGAAATGGTAAGAAAATGCTCTTACGGAACGCCGGCCGGAAGATTAACAATTGCCAAACAGGGTTAAAATCGGTTACCCTGCAGGGGAAAGGGAGCAGTGGGCCTGAAGGAAGAAGATGGACGACAATCCGATCGCACAATTGCGGGCGTCCGGCTGGACCGAGCGGTTCACCGCTTCGGGCGAACGGTTGCGTGAAGCGATCGAAAATTACCGCGGGCTGGGTTTGGCGGTCAAAACGATTCCGGTCGGTGAGCTTGATCTGCCGGGCTGCACTGAATGTTTCACTGATGAACATGATCCCACGATGTTGATTTTTACCAAACCGGCAACGTCGCCGGAACTGGATGATTTGTATAAAAATGGACATCACTCGCACCAGGCGGGGACTTAGCACTGGTTGACCGTTCGACCGGGGAGAAAGGAGCAGCCGATGAAAGCAGCCGTATTTCATGGCCCGAAACAACCGTTGAAAATTGAGGAAGTCCCGACGCCCAAACCCGGTCCCGGACAATTGTTGATCAAGACCGCCGCCTGCGGCGTGTGCCACACCGATATGCATTACATCGACCACGGTGTCCCGACATTCAAAAAACCGCCGTTGATTCTGGGGCATGAACCCTCCGGCACAGTCGCAGCGCTGGGGGCGGGGGTCAGCGGATTCGCCCTGGACGACCGCATCCTGCTGCCCGCGGTACTGACGTGCGGAACTTGCCCGGCTTGTCGCACCGGCCGGGAAAATATCTGCGCGAACATGGTCATGTTCGGCAACAACATCGACGGGGCTTACGCCGAGTATGTTGTGGCCCCGGCCAAAGATACGTTCCACTTGCCGGAGGAAGTCCCGCTGCAGGAGGGTTCGATTATCGCCGATGCCATCTCCACGCCATTTCACGCCATCAAAAACCGGGCGCAGGTCAGACCGGGCGATACGGTGGTCGTCCTTGGCTGCGGGGGCGTGGGAATCAACCTGGTGCAAGTGGCGGCGGCGGTCGGCGGTTCGGTAATTGCAGTCGACATTTCCCCGGAAAAACTGGCCTGGGCCAAAAAGCTGGGCGCCGATGTAGTGATTAATCCCAAAGAAGATGAAAACTGGCCCAAAACGGTGAAAAAACTCACCGGCGGCGGCGCGGATGTGGCCATCGAAGCCATCGGAAACCCACAGACTATTGAGACTGCGTTCAAATCGTTGAGAGTCGGCGGACGGCTGGTGGTGCTCGGGTATACCCATAAAGATATCACCATAAACGCCGGGAAAATCATGTACCACGAAATGGAAATCATCGGCTCGCTGGGCTGCCGGCCGGTAGATTATCCGAAATTGATCGAACTGTGCCGGATGGGTAAGATTAAACTGAAAGAACTCGTGACGGCCAAATTCCCCCTGGAAGGCATTAACGACGCGTTTGATTTATTGCGCAAAGGCGAGGGTCTGCGCTCAATCATCGTGTTCGATTAATCGTATCCGCCGATTAATGCAGCAAGTATAATCGGCACCTAAAGCAACACTCGAAATCACCCCTTCGGAGTCGTGATTTCGCGAGTGCAGGTATCTGCTTGAAATCGGCGTTCTAATTGTTGTATACTACGAAGTTGTGGCGACGGACGGAAAAAATCGAAAGGCGCACAGCCCGCACAAGGGAAGCCGCAGTCTTCCCGCCCGAAGACCGCAGGACAACCGTAACGCGGGCCGGGTGTGCCCCTGAAACATAGGAGCTGGTCATGGAGATCAAAAAAATTGGCATCTGCGGTTGCGGGTTGATGGGTTCGGGAATTACCGAGGTTTCGGCCAAGGCCGGGATCAGTGTTGTCGTCCGCGAGGTTAACGATGATTTTCTGAGCGAGGGCCTGGCGCGGGTTGAGCAATCCCTGGCCCGCGCGGTGAGCAAAGGCAAACTGGATGAAGCGGGCAAAAAGGCCGTCCTGGATAGAATTACAGGTACCACAAAAGTCGAGAACCTTGCCGATTGCGACTTAATCTGCGAGGCGGTGATTGAAAACCTCCCCGAGAAAATAAAGCTCTATCGGCAGCTGGACGAGACCGTGAAAAAAGAGGCGATTTTTGCCTCGAACACCTCTTCCCTGTCGATTACCGAAATGGCCGCGGCCACCAGACGGCCCGGCCAGTTTTGTGGATTACATTTCTTTAATCCGGTGCCGGTGATGAAGCTGGTGGAAGTGGTCAAGACGGTGGCTACCTCCGAGGCGACTTTCGCGGCCGCGAAGGCGTTCGGCGAGAAAGTCGGCAAGGTTGTGGTCTCCTGCAAAGACACCCCCGGATTTGTGGTGAACCGGCTGCTGGTCCCCTATCTGCTGGATGCGATCCGCGCCCTGCAGGATGGTGTGGCAACGAAAGAAGACATCGACAACGCCATGAAACTGGGCTGCGGATACCCCATGGGTCCGCTGGAATTGACCGATTTTGTGGGGCTGGACACGACGTATTACATCGCCGAAATTTTATTCGACGAGTTCAAAGACCACCATTACGCCGCGCCGCCGCTGTTAAAGGCGATGGTCAAAGCCGGATACTACGGGCGGAAAGCAGGCCGCGGGTTTTACGATTACAGCAAATAGCAGGCGGGGACCATGGATTATAAAAACATCAAATTCGAAGTGGATGGGGCAATTGCCACGGTGACGATCAATCGGCCGAAGGCGCTCAATGCGCTGAACGATGAAACGATCGCCGAATTGGACCACTGTTTCACCGAGATCGCCGGCAATACGGATATTCGCTGCGTTATTTTGACGGGCGAAGGCGAGAAGGCCTTTGTGGCCGGGGCTGATATTGGCGAGCTGGCGGTATGCAATGTCCCCGGCGGGCGGGCCAAGTGCGAGCGCGGCCAGGCCGTGTTTTTCAAGATTGAATGCCTGCCGCAGCCGGTGATTGCCGTAATCAACGGTTTTGCCCTGGGCGGCGGCTGCGAAATCGCCATGGCGTGTGATTTCCGGCTGGCCTCGGAAAAAGCGAAGCTGGGACAGCCGGAAGTTAACCTGGGGATTATCCCCGGATATGGCGGAACGCAGCGTTTGGCCCGGCTGGTCGGCACCGGCAAGGCCAAACAAATGATTTTTACGGGCGATTTTGTCTCCGCCGCCGAAGCCCACCGGATCGGGCTGGTGGATGAGGTCTATCCACCGGAAGAATTGATGACCAAAGCCAGAGAACTGGCGGCGAAAATTTGTACCAAAGGGCCGCTGGCGACCAAGGCAGCTAAAGAGGCGATCAATTTCGGCATCGAGGTCGACCTCGAATCGGGCTGCGCGTTTGAGGCCGCTCAATTCGCCCAGATCTGCGCCACCGAGGATAAGACCGAAGGAACCAGGGCGTTCCTGGAAAAACGTCCGGCAGATTTCAAGGGACAATAACGAGGATCACTGAGGGCAGGAACATCGACCGGACGCCCGGTTACATGCGCGGAAATCCGGCTGAGCAATGACGGGGCTGGCACATGAATTTTGAACTGACTGAAGACCAACTGGCCGTGCAGGAAGTGGCCCGGGAATTCGCGGAGAAAAAGCTCAAACCGCGTGCCGAGGAATTCGATACCGAAGCCAGATTCGACATGGACCTCCTGCGGGAGATGGGCGAACTGGGTTTTTTAGGCATCATTATTCCCGAGGAATACGGCGGGGGCGGCATGGACGCCGTTTCCTACATGATCGCCGCCGAGGAACTGACCCGTGGGTGCGCCTCGCATGCCGCCGCAGTGGGGTTGAGCAATTCGTTGTATGGTTATCCCCTGTTGACCTACGGCACCGAAGAACAGAAGAAGAAATATCTGCCGGGAGTCTGTGCCGGCGAAAAAGTCGGGGCGTTTGCGCTGACCGAACCGGGCGCCGGCTCGGACGCGGCCGGGCTGAGCACGACATTTAAAAAAACTGATAACGGGTACATCCTCAACGGGACCAAGATCTTCATCACGATGGGGGCGGTGGCTGATAATGTGATCGTGTTTGCCACGTCGAAAAAAGGCTCCGGCCCGCGGGGGATTTCCGCTTTTCTGGTGGACAAGGACGCGCCCGGTTATGAAATCGGCACCATTGAAAAGAAAATGGGGTTGAAGGCCTCGCCGACGACCGAGTTGATTTTCAGCGATTGTGTTATCCCGCAGGAAAACCTGCTGGGCAAGGAAGGCCACGGCTTTCGCATTGCCATGTCCACGCTTGACGGCGGGCGGATCAGTTGCGGGGCCATGGGGGTCGGGCTGGCGCAGGAGGCGTTCAATATCGCGGTAAAATACTCAAAAGAGCGCGAGCAGTTCGGCAAACCGATCGCGGCATTGCAGGCCATTCAATTTCATCTGGCCGAAATGTCGATCATGATCGAAAACGCGCGGAATCTGGTCTACAAAGCGGCGTGGAAAAAAGACCAGGGGCAGGACTACTCCCTCGAAGCCGCGCAGGCCAAACTGTACGCCTCCGAGATATCCACCAAGGTAACGCACAAGGCGATCCAGGTCCTTGGCGGTTATGGATATATCCGGGAGTACCAGGTGGAGCGGATGTATCGTGACGCGCGGGTGACGGAACTATTCGAAGGGACCTCGGAAATTCAGAAGCTGGTTATTGCGCGCTACCTGTTGAAATAACGCGCGGGGCGGACTGGACGGAGGTGGCCGGCAACACGATGACGGAATTGACGTTTTTTGGCCGGGGAGGACAGGGCGCGGTCGTCGCCTCGGAAATTCTGGGCGAAGCGTACTTCCGCGACGGGTATTTCGTGCAAAGCTTTCCATCATTTGGCGTGGAGCGCCGGGGAGCGCCGGTGACCGCATTTTTACGGATTGATAAGGAATTCATTTATCTGCGCAGCATGATTTACCAGGCCGACTGGGGTCTGGTCCTGGCGGCGGACATCATGCAGGCGCCTACGTTTCGCCCGGCGGTGAAAGACGGCGCACGGGTAGTGGTCAATTCGTCTTCCCCACCGGTCGCGCTTCCGGGGCTGCAGGTGGCCTATCTGGATGCCACGGCGATTGCGTTCAAGCACAAACTTGGGTCGCAGGCCGCGCCGCTGGTCAATACTGCGCTTCTGGGAGCGTTTGCCCGGGTGAACGGCGCTCCCGGGTTGGATAGCGTGCTGGCCGCAGTGGAACAGAAAGTGCCGCACAACACCACACAAAACCTGGAGGCCGTGCGGGACGCCTACGACTCGGTGAAAAATCTTGAGTAAGTTTATTGTTTTCAAAACCATCAACGACATGCCCGAACTGGCGGTCAGCAGCGGCTCGATGAGCTGGAACAAGACCGGCTCATGGCGTTCATCCACTCCCCTGCACATTGACAAAACCCCGCCATGCAATTTTAACTGTCCCGCCGGTGAAAATATTCGCGGGTATATCGATCTACTCAAGCATTACCAGACCGCCGAGGCCTTCGAACTGCTGACCTCGGCTAATCCCCTCCCCGCGGTGTGCGGGCGGGTCTGTTTTCATCCGTGCCAGGCCCATTGTAATCGACATGGTTTCGATCTCGCCATCCAGGTGCGGCTGCTGGAGAAATTTATCGGCGATTGGGGCTTGGAGCAGGCCCCGACGAAACCTCTTCCCCAGACATCCGGACGGAAAGTGGCGGTCATCGGTGCTGGACCGGCCGGATTGGCGGCAGCATATTATCTGCGCCGAAAGGGTGTCGCGGTAACGATGTATGATGATCATGCGCTGCCCGGCGGCATCCTGGAATATGGCATTCCCGCCTATCGCCTGGAAAAAGATGTGCTGCAGGCGGAATTGACGCGTGTGCTGACAGGAATTGAATTCCACCCCGGCATGAAATTCGGCCGGGATTTTGATATCGGCGCACTGGTGGAATATGACGCGGTTTTCCTGGCCACGGGAGCACATCAATCGAAAAGACTGCACATCGAGGGTGAGAACATCCCCGGTGTCGAGTCGGGTTTGGGCTTTCTGCAACAGCTTAATTCGGGCGAAAAGATCGATGTGCAGAGCCATAACGTGTTGGTTATTGGGGGCGGGAACACGGCCTGCGACGTGGCTCGTTCGGCGTATCGTCTCGGGGCACATGTAACCCTGCTGTATCGCCGGACTGAACGGGAGATGCCCGCTTTCGCCGAGGAGATCGAACAGTTGCGTGCCGAGCCGATCCATTGCGAGTTTCTCGTGGCACCGGAGCGCATTACCCGCGCTGAAAACGGCACCCTGACCCTGACCGCAATCCGGATGAAACTCGGCGAACCGGACGAGAGTGGCCGTGCGCGGCCGGTGGCCATCGAAGGTTCCCAATTTACACTTATCGCCGACCGGATTTTTGCCGCGATCGGCGAAGACCCGGACGTATCCTTTTTTCCCAACGCGCAACAACACGATGACGGGGAGTTCGATTTTTCCGGGGTCGACGCGCGGCTGGCCGGGAAATTATTCGTCGGTGGAGATTTGCTGCCCAATCCGCGTACCGTGCCCCATGCTGTCGGCTCGGGGCGGCTGGCGGCGGAAAAAATCCTGGCGCAACTGCGCGGTGAGCCGCTTGTGGCCCACGACTGCGTTGTCGAAGTTGCCGGTCCCGAGGATATCAACTACCGCTATTTCACTCGGATTAATGCGGTCAAATGGCAGACCGGGCTGGCCGCCGGCGGCGCCCTGAGTGAACAAAGCGCGCACGCCGAAGCCGAGCGGTGTTTTTCCTGCGGCGTGTGCAGTAAGTGCGATAATTGTTTTAATTTCTGCCCCGATCTAGCGGTGATCAAATCGGCGGGCGGGTATCAGGTGAACCTCGAGTATTGCAAGGGCTGCGGGATTTGCGCGGCTGAATGTCCCGGCGGCTCGTTGCGGATGCGGCAGCAATGAGGCAGGTGATCTCGGGCAACGAAGCGGCGTCGCTGGCGGTCAAGCTGGCGCGGGTGCAGGTGATCTCCGCCTACCCAATTACCCCGCAGACGACGATCGCCGAAAAGCTCTCGGAGATCTGCGGCTCGGGAGAATTGGCCGCCCGCTTCGTGCGGGTCGAATCAGAACACTCGGCGATGTCGACATTAATCGGCGCGGCTTCGACCGGAGTACGGACATTCACCGCGACCTCGGCGCAGGGGCTGGCGCTGATGCATGAACCGTTGTTCTGGGCTTCGGGAGCGCGGCTGCCGATCGTGATGGTCGATGTGAACCGGGCGATGGCGGCGCCGTGGACGATCTGGTGCGACCAGACCGATTCGGTCGCCCAGCGCGACACCGGCTGGCTGCAATTTTATTGCTGGTCGAACCAGGAGATCATCGATACGGTCATTTGCGCTTTCAAAATCGCCGAGAAACTGCTGGTGCCGTGCATGGTCTGTTATGACGGTTTTTTTATTTCGCATACCTATGAGCCGGTGGAGATACCGGAACAAAAAGACGTCGATGAATTTCTTCCGCCCAGGAACGCGGAATACAAGCTGGATACGGAAAACCCCCATACGTTTTCCGGCGGCACACTGCCCAATTACTTTATGGAGTTCCGCTATAAACTGCAGCGGGCGTTCGAACGGGCGCCGGAAGTCATCGCGCGCGTTTACGGTGAGTATGTACAATGTTTTGACCGGACATACGATAGTGTGGAATCGTATGCCGCCGACGATGCGGATGCGGTGCTGGTGGCCTCCGGGTCGGCGGCCTCGACGGTATGGCATACGGTGAAAGCGTTGCGCGATCAGGGGCGAAAAGTCGGATTACTGCGGATCCGGCAGTTGCGGCCGTTCCCCGCGGCGGAACTGGCGGCGAAAATTCACCCGCCGCAGCGTATCGGCGTGCTGGACCGCAACCTTTCCCCCGGGACGGGCGGGGTGTTCACACAGGAGGTCCGGGCGGCGTTGCACCGCGACGGTCACACCGGCAGAATCCATGAATTCATTGCCGGACTGGGCGGCCGCGACATCACGATGAACAATATAATTGATATCTACGATCGCCTGGAACAGAAGACCGCCAACGCCTCAGCAATCAACTGGGTAGGACTGAACCCATGAACCAGGGGCCGCACTCAGCAGCGGGCCGCCCGGCGGCCGCGGTTGCGATGACCGACTACGAGTTTTGCTCGCAGTACGACCTCTATGGCCATATGGCCTGCCCCGGCTGCGGCGAAAAGATTTTGCTCCGCCATATCCTGAACGTGTTGGGTCCGGAAACGGTGATCGTCTGTCCGGCGGGGTGCGCCGCGGTGACCGACGGCGTATTTCCGCACTCGATTTCTCCGGTGCCGTTTTTGCACGTGCCGTTCGACGCGACGCCGGCCGCCGCCGCCGGGGTGCGCGCGGGGCTGGACCTGTCCGGCCGGAAACACGTCACTGTACTGGCCTGGGCGGGAGACGGGGCCACGTTTGATATCGGCATGGGCGCATTATCGGCCATCGCCGAACGCAATGAAAATATTCTATATGTTTGCTATGACAACGAAGCATACATGAACACCGGCATCCAGCGCAGTTCGGCCACGCCATACGGCGGCTGGAGCACGACCACACCAAAGGGGCAATTGAAAGCCGAACCGAAAAAAAATATCGGCGCGATCATGGCCGCGCATCGGATTCCCTATTTCGCCTCCGGCTCACCGGCATTCCTGGATGATTTGACCGCGAAGGTGGCGCAGGCAAAACGACTGAGCGGACTGCGGTTTTTACACCTGTTGTCCCCCTGCCCTCCCGGCTGGAAGGCCGATCCCCGGGACGGGATAACTCTGGCCCGGCTGGCGGTGGAAAGTAGGTTGTTCCCGCTATATGAAATCATCGAGGGGACGCATTACCGGCTGACGCACGAATCCTCCGGCGCGGGTTTCGACGAATACCTGCAGCTTCAGGGGAGATTTCGGTACATGAGTGCCGGTGACCGCAGAATTTTGCAGGCCGACGCCGACCGTTTTTATGCACAATTGACACTCCGGCACAACCGCAACGGGGAAACGACGGTTATCGGGGAGGAACCATGAGAAAGCACCTGTCGGGGAAATCCCTCATTTTTGACTGGAACAAATGCGAGGATTTTTCTTTCCGTCATGAAAAGAACCTGCAACTCGACGATGAAACGTTGCGTGACGGCCTGCAATCTCCGTCGGTGACCGATCCCACCATCGAGCAGAAAATCCAATTGCTGGAGCTGATGGAGGGGTTGAAAATCGATTCGGCGGATATCGGCCTGCCCGGCGCCGGTCCCCGGGCCCAAGCCGATATTCAGGCCATGGCCCTGCACATCGCCAAAAACAAGATGAAAATCCGGCCCAATTGCGCGGTGCGCACGGCCATTGTCGATATCACGCCGCTGATCGATATCTCCCAGCGCGTCGGGTACCCGATCGAGGCCTGTACCTTTATCGGCTCCTCCCCCATTCGCCAGTATGCCGAGGGATGGACCCTCAACGATATGTTGAAGTTCACCGATGAATCGATCAGTTATGCCGTCGATCACGGGCTGCCGGTAATGTATGTCACGGAGGACACAACCCGCGCGGACCCGAAAATGCTGGCCAAACTATTCACTACGGCGATCAATGCCGGCGCCAAGCGGATCTGTGTCTGCGATACGGTCGGTCATGCGACGCCGATCGGCGTCTACCACCTGCTGAAATTTGTCCGTGAACTGGTGACAAAAGTCGACCCCAAAGTCAAGATCGACTGGCACGGCCATTCCGACCGGGGGCTGGCCATCCCCAACACCATGGCGGCGATCGCCCAGGGTGTGCACCGCATTCACGCTACCGCGCTGGGTATCGGCGAGCGGGTCGGCAATACGCCGATGGACTTGTTGCTGGTCAATTTGAAATTGGAGGGTATTTACCGCCGCGATCTGACCAAACTGGCCCAATATTGCCGGCTGGTCTCCGAGGCCTGCAATGTCCCGGTGCCGCCGAACTACCCGGTGATGGGGAAAGACGCATTCCGCACGGGGACAGGGGTCCACGCCGCGGCGATCATTAAAGCGCAGAATAAAGGCCATGACTGGCTGGCCGACCGGGTATATTCCGGTGTCCCGGCGGGCATGGTGGGCTTGCGCCAGATCATCGAGATCGGCTTCATGTCCGGGGTGTCTAATATTGTCTATTGGCTGAAAATCCGTGGCATCGAACCGACCAAAAAACTGGTGGACGAAATCTTCCGGGCCGCCAAACAACATAACCGCATGCTGACCGATGAGGAAGTCGAGCAGCTGGTAAAATATGAAACGCATGAGGCAGGCGCCCTGCCGCTGGATACGGTCTTTGACTGGAACCGTGAAATTATGCCGGAGACCACCGGCCAGATGAAGAAAACGAAAGATCGACAGGCCACGGGACGGAAACGCCGTTCAACCCGCAAGCCGAACATTCGTTCCCGCAAGTGATGAGAAAACCATGGGTCAGACAATTGCTGAAAAAATAATCGCCGATCACGCCGGGCTGCCGACGGTCGTGCCGGGGCAGATCGTAAATGTCCCGGTGGATATGGCCATGGCCAACGAACTGTCCGCTGCGCTATCGATCAAGGAATTGAACAGTTGGGGCGTGGATAAGGTTTTTGATCCCCGCAAGATTTGTTTGGTGCCCGATCACTTTACCCCCAACAAGGACCTCAATGCCGCGGCCATTGCCACTACCGTCCGCGCATTTGCGCAAAAGCATGACGTGCGCTGGTATTTTGAAGTCGGGCGCGGGGGAATCGAACATGCGGTGCTGCCGGAGGAAGGCGTGATCCTGCCGGGGCAGATCATGGTCGGCGGCGATTCGCATACCTGCACTGCGGGCGCGCTCAACTGTCTGGCTACCGGGGTCGGTTCCACTGATATTGCCTGCGCGTGGGCCACCGGTGAAGTGTGGTTGAAAGTCCCCACGTCCGCGGCGTTGGAATACACCGGGAAACTCCGTCCGCACGTGTACGGCAAGGATTTGATATTGTACACGTTGGGTGACCTGGGCACCCCGGGGGCAACGTATATGTCGATTGAATATTTCGGGGATGTTTTCGATAATCTTCCGCTGGCCGACCGGTTCACCATGGCCAATATGGCGATCGAAGCGGGCGGGAAATGCGGCATCTTCCGCTTCGACGAAAAAACAAAAGACTTTGTTGAAGCGACCCCGCGGTTTATTGCCGAACGCCCGGCATACCACACGTTCGCGCCGGATGCCGACGCGGCCTATGCCGTCAGCCGGAAGTATGATGTTACTCATATCGAACCGCAGGTGGCCTGCCCGTTCTCCCCGGATAATGTCAAACCGGTGTCGGAAATTGAAGACATCAAAATCGACCAGGTGGTCATCGGCTGCTGCACCAACGGCCGGCTGGAGGACCTGCAACGAGCGGCGGAAATCTTGCGCGGCCGACAAGTGGAGAAGCATGTCCGGGCCATTATCATTCCCGGCTCGCAGCGGATTGCGCGCATTGCGCATGAGACCGGTCTGTCGAACATCTTTATTGATGCCGGATGCGTGTTTTCGACGTCGACCTGCGGACCGTGTATCGGCGGGCATATGGGCGTGCTGGACGCCGACGAGGTGTGCGTCTCGACCACGAACCGGAATTTCCGGGGACGCATGGGGCACTTGACATCCGAAGTGTATTTGGCGAATACTGCGGTGGCCGCCGCCTCGGCGATAATGGGGCGGATTGGGTCACCGGATGAGTTGTAACAGAGGCGGACAAATAGCGCTGGAGGAAGCATGATCCTCAAAGGCCGTGTGTATCGCGTGGGCGATAATATTAATACCGATGTCATTATGCCCGGCCGGTGGTGCCATCTAACCGACGAGGCCGAACTGGCCAAACACTGTATGGAAGACCACGACCGGGATTTTCTCCAGAAAATCAAGCCCGGCGATATTATCGTTGCCGACGAGAATTTCGGCTGCGGTTCCTCGCGGGAGGTGGCGCCCCTGTCGATCAAGGCCGCTGGGATCGGCGCCATTGTCGCGCGGACGTATGCCCGGATTTTTTATCGCAACTGTATCAATATCGGACTGCCGATTTTCGAATCCCCCGCGTGTGCGGCGGCGACCGGGCCGGACGATGGTCTATCCATCGATGTCTTCGGCGGGAAGATCATCAACCATACCAGGGGCGGGGAATTTGCCTTTGCGCCGTTTCCTGAATTCATGAAGACCATCATGGACAAGGGCGGTCTGCAGGGCTGGGTAATGGAAAGACTCGGGAGATGACACATTGCCGGACACTGATCACCTTCAACGGGAGAACAAACTTGTATAATATAGCAGTAGTCGGCGGCGACGGTATCGGGCCGGAGGTTGTCCGTGAGGCGCTGAAAGTCTTAAAAAATACCAGTGAGTTGTTCGGGTTTCACTACAAAACCACCGAATATCCGTTCGGGTCGGAACATTATTTAGCCACCGGCGAGTTGATGCCCGAGGGAATCTACGATGAATTCCGGCAGCAGGACGCCATCCTCCTCGGCGCCATTGGTGACCCGCGCTGCGAAGTCGGACTGGTCGAACGGGCGGTGATCGCGGGGATTCGGTTTCAACTTGATTTATATGTCAACTTGCGGCCGATCAAGCTGTACAGCGAATCGTTGTGCCCGATCAAGGACAAGACCTGCAAAGATGTCGATTTTGTCGTCGTGCGTGAAAACACCGAGGATGTCTACACCGGGATCGGCGGGATTATGAAAAAGGGCACGCCCGACGAAGTCGCCATTGCCAATATGGTATTTACGCGCAAAGGTTGCGAGCAAGCGACACGATACGCCTTTGATCTGGCGCGGGCGCGCAACCAGGATAAACGGTTGACGCTCGTCGACAAGGCCAACGCGATCCGCGCGCAGGATATCTGGACTCGGACGGTCGAGGAGGTCGGCCGCGAGTATCCGGATATTACGCACGATCACGCCTATATCGACGCGGCATGTATGTGGATGATCAAAAACCCGGAATGGTTCGATGTCGTCGTGACCACAAATATTTTCGGCGACATTTTCACCGATCTGGGCGCGATGGTGCAGGGGGGGATGGGGATCGCCGCTTCGGGGAACATCCATCCGGGGCAGGTCTCGATGTTCGAGCCGATTCACGGTTCGGCGCCGAAGTATAAAGACCAGAACGTCGCCTGCCCGATTGCCGCAATCATGGCGGCGCAGATGATGCTGGATTTCCTCGGGGAGAAAAAAGCGGCAGGGGCCATCGAGGATGCCGTGACCGCGCTGTTGAAATCCGCCCGGATCACCTCGCTGGATGCCAAGTCCGGCATCCCGACTTCGGAAATGGGCAATATGGTGGTCACTGAACTCCGGAAGATTGTAAAATAGGGGAAGACATGCCTGAGCGGGGCATGATAATCGCGGGTTTCATATTCGGGCTGCGCGCCTGACACAGGAGGTCAGACCAATGGCATTTACAAAATCGTTTATTCCGTACGGTGGGTACTGGAGCAGTCCGTTTGCCAAATGGCAGGGCAGTTTTGCCAATATGCACGCGCTGGAATTTGCGGCCCAGACCGCGCAACTGATGTTCGCCAAACGAAACATCGACCCGGCGCGGTTTGATAATATATTTTTGGGATTAACCATTCCACAATTACAGTGCTTCTACGGCGGGCCATGGATTGCTGGGATGATCGGCAACGGCGATATTACCGGCCCGGTGGTCAACCAGGCCTGTATCACCGGTGTCGTGTGTGTAAAAATGGCGGCGCAGGATATCGACGGCGGAGTGGCTCGGACCAGTCTGGTCATTGCCGCCGACCGCTGCTCGAACGGCCCGCACGTCTACTATCCCTCACAAATCACGCCGGGGGCCACCGGCAAAGCTGAAGACTGGGTATTAGACAGTTTTGGCCGCGACCCGTGGGCCAAAGGTTCGATGATCCAGACTGCGGAAAATGTCGCCAAAGAACATAATATTACCCGTAACGAGCAGGATGAAGTTACCCAGCGCCGGTTTGAACAATACCAGATGGCGTTTGCCGATGACCGCGCATTTCAGAAGAAATACATGATGCCGATCGAAATCGGCAAAGGGAAGAAATCCACAATCTTCGAAACCGACGAAGGAGTCTTCCCCACCACGCTGGAGGGATTAAAAGCTCTGCGGCCGGTCATGCCCGAAGGTTCGGTGACGTTCGGTTCGCAAACGCATCCCGCCGACGGCAACGCCGGGATGGTGGTGACCACCAAGGAAATCGCGGCCGAACTTGCTGCAGATAAAAATATCACGATTCAGTTTGTCGGTTTCGGCACCGCCCGGGTCAAGAAAGCGTTTATGCCTACGGCTGTCGTTCCGGCGGCCAAAGCCGCGCTCAAGGATGCCGGGATTTCCGTCGCCGAGATAAAAGCGCTCAAAACACACAATCCATTTGCCGTGAACGATATTTTCTGCTCCCGCGAGTTGGGCTTCGATATCAACGAGATGAACAATTACGGCAGCCCGTTGATCTGGGGTCACCCCCAGGGGCCGACAGCATTGCGGGTGCTGATCGAACTGATCGAAGAACTGGTGGTCAAAGGCGGCGGATATGGCTTGTTCGGCGGCTGCGCGGCCGGTGATACCGCTGCAGGGTGCGTGGTGAAGGTGGAGTGAGATCCGGTTCGCAGTTCTCGGCGGGCTTTTAGATATATACATATTCCCCTGTAACAAAATTGCAGGGTGTTGCGTACCTCCAAGGAGGACCTGATGAATATTCCGGTTTCTCTCCAGATTGGAGATTATTTCTTAATATTCATAATCTCCGGTATAAGTGCATATATTGGTGCTTACTTCAAACAAAAGGGTAATAATCTTGCCACGCGGGAGGATATCGGCAAGATAACCAAAATTGTCGAATCAATAAAATCTAAAAACGAAGAACAGTTAGAATTATTCCGGCAAGAAAACCGAATATCACTGCAAAGTCGTGATCAGACCCACCAGCTTAGCGTTGCCGCATTGGATAAAAGGCTGACCGCGCATCAAGAAGCATATGCATTATGGTGGGAACTCCGCGGAAGTGTTAATAAAGAAGACGACATCGTTGATAATGTCGTGGAGAAATGCAAGGACTGGTGGGCCCATAACAATCTATATTTGAATTCTAAACCGCGTGAAGCATTCATTAAGGCGTATTGCGCTGCCAGCCGACACCGTGAAGTTATTCAAACATGGAAAAACCATGATAATCGCGAGGATGACAATAGAAGAGTCGAAGAAAACTGGGATCGAATAGAGCGTGTAGGGCAAATTATCGAAGAAGAAATGAAGTTGCCCAGTATCAAAGATGTTATTAATTCAATTGTCGAAACCACGCCCCGCCGTATCGGCGGGGCTCAGGGGTTTCGACCTGCGTAAGGCGCAACTTCAAAGACCCGCCGCGGCGGAGCGGGGTGCCGAGTGTCATGGCGATGAAAGAAACTATTATCAATTACGCCAAGCGTCTGTATCTGAAATTCTATACCAATCCCCTGGTCGCGCGAACCATCGCCAACCAGTTCCATCGGCTGTATTACTATACCCCCGTCCCGGAACGGACATGGCACCGCACCTACTGGCTGGGGATTCCGCTGCTTAAATGCCCGTTCGATCTGTGGCTCTACCAGGAAATCCTTCATCAGGTCCGGCCGGACATGATCGTTGAGTGCGGGACCGGCAACGGCGGCAGCGCGCTGTTTTTCGCCTCGATTTGTGACTTGATTGATCATGGCCGAGTCGTGACGATCGATGTTGAAACAAAAGCGGCGCGGCCTGGGCATAATCGAATTACATACGTGCATGGTTCATCGATTGCCCCGGAGGTCCAAAGCCGGATTCGGGCGCTGGTCGGGAAATCCCAGCGGGTCATGGTCGTGCTTGATTCCGACCATACGATGAACCACGTACTGCAGGAACTGGAAATCTATAGCGAACTGGTAACCCTGGGCAGTTATCTTATTGTCGAAGACACGAATATCAACGGGCATCCGGTCGCCCCGCGGTTCGGGCCCGGTCCATGGGAAGCCGTGCAGAGCTTTCTTCACCGAAGAGATGATTTCGTCATTGACGCCGAAATGACGAAATACTATCTGAGCTTCAATCCTCAAGGGTATTTGAAGAGAATAAAATGACTGCGGGTCCAACTGATGCGATCTGGATTGACGGCATTCCATGGATCATCGATGGACGGATACTGCTGCCCCGGTCGATGCCGCATGCCATCGGGACTGTCGACCGCCAAAAAGTACGCAAGGTACTGTCGGCCACCGGATCATTGCTGGCGCGCTGGACGACTACGTGGAACCGCGAACAGTCGGAATGGTGGTGGACCTGTTGTGACGACAAAGATTACGATATCGAACGCATCCCGGTCAAGAATGCCCGCCGGGATATCCGCAAGGGATTGCGCTGTTGCCGGGTCCGCCGCCTGTCCCTCGATGAATATGGCACACTTACCTACGACGTTGCAGCCGAGGCGACCCGCGTGAGCAAACATCGTCTGATTTTAGCTTCCGATTCGGAGCAGCATCGCCGGGGTATTTATACAATGGCCGAACGATGCGAAACGGAGATTTGGGGCGCTTTCGCGGACGATCGGCTGGCCGCATATGCAGTGTGTCTCTTGGCCGACAACGCGGTAAGTGTATGCACCGTGCGTTCCAATCCTCTACTCCATAACTACTGTCCGAATAATGCGTTGTTCTACGAAATCACCCGGCACTACCTGCGGGAACGAGGAAAGTTGTACATCACCAACGGTTCACGGACGCTGTTGCACCCGACGACTATTAATGATTTTTTGCTGCGGATGGGCTATCGACGCATTTATTGCCGTTTGAATACTGAATTGTCCGCCACGGCCCGCACCATCCTTCACTCCCAAGTCGGGCGATGGGGTAAGTATGTGGGTGCGGCGGCGCTTCTCGGTCCACGGTGGGCGAATATCGAGGCGTTTTTTAAATTAATGGAAATTTCCCGAACATTTGGACCGGCGGATTAGACCATGGCCTGCGGACATTGAACAACCATGCACTTATGACGCATATCAAAGATCCCTGCACTTTGTGCGGCGGAGGACGTACATCGGGTGCAAATCTTATTCATGTCCTTCAATGTGATTGAGCGGAATCCATCCTCGTAAGCCCTGCTGATTTACACACCAACCCCAGCCGCTTTCCCGTCCGAGGATAGTCACCTCCTCCCCCGGTTCCACAGTGAGTTCGGTGGCGTCATAGTCGCGAAGCATGGTGCAACGGCGTTCCGCGCGCCGCACGTATTTTTCAGGCACCCAGCCCGATTTGCCTGATGGATCAGTGCACCAGATCCAGCCGGGCCATTCACTGGTTTTATCACCTGCTGATAACACGTCGCCTTTCCGGACAATCAGCGGACTGGAGGTCGAAGCCTGGTAAGCGCGGATTACATGATAAGTGTCAGACATGATTGTCACGAATGATCGGTATCATCAAACAAATTAAAATAAATCATCCAAATCGCCCGCCCCACCCGCGCCGCCGGGCATCCGGCCGTGCTCCTGCAAATAGTGCTGGATCAATTCGCTTTCCCGTTTCGTGTACATCGGATCTTCCTCATAGACAAAACATGTCGCCTTGCCGGGATCGGCCATACTTCTCTGCAAACTCGCCCGGAGATTGACTGCCCCGGTGATACATAATACTGCCTTATCGGCATCAAGCAACTGGAACACGCCCTCAGTTTCCGGGACCTGGTTGACTTCCTCGCCGGTCAACGGCCGCCATTTTTCCGGCGGGAAAACGACGGGGGTGATCAGTTGTCGGAGATGGCATTCCAGACAGCGGCCCGCCTCGGCGCGGGCTGATTGTTCATCCAGAGTCTGTTCGATCAGCGTAAACGACGACACGCGGGTTTGTGAGTCGGCAACCGGCAGTTTGCACCGGGCACGGCGCAAGGACAGGGCATCGGACGATAACCGGGAAGTATTCAGCTTGTCGGACTGCGGCACGCTGTCATCCAGCCCCGTGCCGCCGAGATATTTATCGATACTTTCGGCGGCGCGGCGGCCCTCGGCGATCGCCTCGATGACCGATGACGGGCCACGGACGGCATCACCGGCGGCAAAGACGCCTTTTGCCGCCGCGAGATTCTGGTCGATCTTGATCGTACCACCCGGCTTTTTATTCAATCCGGGATGATCGGCGAAGAACTGTTGCTCGACTTCCTGGCCGATCGTGACGATTATTGCATCCGCATCCAGATGTTCCGTTTCACTGTTATCGTACTGCGGGGCGAAGCGGCCTTGGTCATCGAAGACGCTCGTGCAGCGGACGAGGTCGATCCCGGTCACGCGGCCATTGCCGGAGGTAAAACGCCGCGGTCCCCAGGACGGATGAATCGTGACACCCTCCTCGACGGCCTGTTGTATTTCCCATTCGTGGGCAGGCATTTGCTCGCGGGATTCGAGGCAAACCAGATGAACGTCGCTCGCGCCCAATCGCCGCGCGGTCATTGCCGCATCGACAGCCACATTGCCGCCGCCGATGATGACCACGCGGCCAGCCAATTTTGGTTCCCCACGCAGTTTGGCCGCATGCAGGAATTCCAAGCCGGGATGAATCCCGGGCAGGTCCGCATTTTCAATCGGCAGCGCTTTACTCTTTGATGTGCCCACCGCCAGCAGGATGGCATTAAAACCCTGTGCTTTTAATGAATCAAAATTGAAGCCATTACCGAACGGCCGGTTCATTTGAAAGATGACACCGACATCCCGTAATATCTGCACATCGCGGTCGAGGATTTCCGGCGGCAGGCGGTATGCGGGAATTGCGTGCCGCAGCATCCCGCCGGGGGCCGGGGCGCGGTCGAAAACCTCGACCTGATGGCCCGCAAGTGTCAGAAAATACGCTGCCGATAACCCGGCTGGCCCTGAGCCGATGATAGCCACTCGTTTGCCGGTTTCCGGGTGTTTGCTGATGTTCGTCGTCCGGCAGCTCGAATGATCGGCGGCGAACCGTTTGGCCGCACAGATCGCGACCGGTTCGTCGATGTCCCCCCGGCGGCAGTTATTCTCGCAGGGATGGAAACACACATACCCCAACACCCCCGGCAGCGGTGCGCGAGAACGGATCAACTCAATGGCCTCATCGTTGCGGCCCTGGGTCACCAGCCGCAGATAGCGGGGAATATCCACGCCCGCCGGACATTTTGAGACACAGGGCAGCGGCGCATCCCACCGCACCGCCGGGGCGCCCTCATTATCCCGCAGGGCGCCGGTCGGACACACCTCCACACAGGCGCCGCAAAAACGGCACTCGGCCTCGATGAGTTTCGGCCCGCGGACTGTCCCCACCCGGAACTGGCCGTCAACCCGGACGACCCCCAGGATATCGGCTTTCCGGACATCCCGGCAGACCCGCACACAGCGGGTGCAACTGATACACAAGTTGAAATCGCGTTCGAACAGCGGCTCGTCGGTCAGCACCGCGCGACCGGACGGCAGATATTTGGGTGTATCGCCGGGAATGCCGATATACTCGCTTACTTTCTGCAGTTCGCAATGCCCAAGCTTGACACAGCAGCGTTGATCGACCG
This sequence comes from Candidatus Zixiibacteriota bacterium, assembly GCA_020051695.1. Classification (GTDB taxonomy): domain Bacteria; phylum Zixibacteria; class MSB-5A5; order WJJR01; family JAJRUJ01; genus JAGVQM01. The sequence goes on from JAGVQM010000016.1 coordinate 68,757, forward strand.
GTACATTGGCGGAACAGGCCGTCCGGCTGCATCCCTCCTGCTGGGCACAGGTCAGGCAGGCATGCGGATGCTCGGCAAGGATTTTGGCCAGGGCACGCAGGCGGCGCTGTACGACCTCCGCTGTATCTGAATGAATGACCATGCCGTCAACGACCATGGTGGAACAGGCATTGACCGGTTCGGCTTGTCCTTCGACGGCGACCAGACAGAGATTGCACCGGGCATGTTCACCGGCCCGCTGCCCCGCATTTGTGCCGGTGATGAATTCGGTGCCCTGCCAGATCGCGGCAGACAGCGCTACCTCCGTGGCGGGACCAAGATCGGGGTGCGCGCATAAACGCGGGATGTATACCGCCGCGCCGTCGGCGGCTTGCAGGATTGTCCGCCCGTTCGAACATTCTGTCGAGTGTCCGTCAATGGTTATTCTGGGCATGGTTTCCTTCTCGCGCTCATCGACCACCCCGCTATGTTATTGCCTTCGTTTCGGGAGCACTCCCCCTCGACGGTCTACCACGAGTGCGAAATCGCCCCCGGGGTGCAGGCGGTCACGCACGGCAACGGCGGCCGGTCGGAAACCGGCTTGCACGGCCCGCAATCATATTTGACTTTCTTGCGATGGTCTCCTTTGATGGCCGCGACTTCGTCGTCATAGTCGTCAACGATGATCTCGAACATCCCAACCGGACAGGCGGACACGCAGCCATGGTGGCCGCATGCGATACACGAATCGGTATCAATGGTGATAAAGAACTCGCCGCTGCCGTCCATGTACCCGTAATTGGCTTTCATTGCGCCGCCGCCTGTTTCCGTTCTTTCTCCACCAGGGCTTTGGCAAACAATGCTGCGCCCAGTGCCCCGGCGATCTGGGTATCATATTTTGATTTCAATGAATTTAAGCCGAGTTCTTTTTCCAGGCGCTTGACCACGCCGATATTTTTGGCAATCCCGCCGGTAATGGCGAATTCTTTTTGCACCCCCACGCGTTCCAGGAGGGTATAGACACGGTGGGCCATCGCCGAACAATAGGCCGCCAACACTTTGCTTTTCGGCCAGCCCTCGCGCAATAACGAGGTGGCCTCCGATTTGGCAAAGACCACACAGGTGGAGGACACCGGCGGTGGTTCTTCCTCGACATCCAGCGATAATTCGCCAACTTCTTCGATCGAAACCGCCAGCAGATCGGCGAAAACTTCCATGCCCCGGCCGGTGCCGGCGGCGCACTTGTCGTTCATCAGAAAGTTGGTCACCTTGCCACGGTCGTCACAGAGGATCGCCTTGCAGTCCTGTCCGCCCATATCGAGGATCGTGCGCACGGACGGGCCGTACATCATATTGCCGCCCCGCGCATGGCAGGCGATTTCGGTGATGGCGCGGTTGGCAAAAGGCACGTTGACCCGGCCATAGCCGGTGCCCACGGTATAGGCCAGATCACCCATGGTCAGCGGTGTGCCCTCCAGCGCCCAGCTCATCGCCTTGCGCGCGCTGTCGGGGCTGTCCGAGCCGGTGCGCATATTGGAATAGGCATACAATTGGCCGTCGGCCATGATCACCGTCTGCGAGCTGACCGATCCGACATCGACGCCCGCAGTGATTAGATCCGCGTCTTTGGGGTTCATGCTCTCGTCGTGCCAATTGTATTCTTTCCAACGCCAGAATTCTTTTCTCTTTTCGGCCATCAGTTGCTCCTTTCCCCGGCAATGAGCGCGGCCCCCAGCGCTCCGATAAACTCGGCATGCTCCGGCACCGTGACGTTCGTTTCCAGTCCCCGGCTGAGCGCATCGACAAAACCGGGATTGTTCGAAACCCCGCCGATCAATGCGACGTCATTGTTGATCCCCACCCGGCGCACCATGGAGACGATGCGGCTGGCGATGGCATCATGCACGGCGCGCGCAATATCCGATTTCGGCGTCTTGGCATGGACCAGCGAGACAACTTCGCTTTCGGCAAATACGGCGCATTGCGCGTTCATCGGGATGGCCTTGGATGATTGCAGTGAAAGCCGGCCGAATTCCTCCAACGGCACTTCCAGGGCCCGGGCCACCGCCTCGGTGAACGATCCGGCGCCGGCGGCGCATTTCTCGTTGATCGCAAAATCATCGACTTTGCCGGTTGCGGAGCATTTGACCGCACGGCCTTCCTCCGCGCCGACGTCGATGACTGTGCGGACATTCGGCATCAGATGATTTATTCCCCGGGCCGCGGCGCTCACCTCGGTGATCGAATCTTTCGCCCTGGGCGCATTCTTGCGCCCGGCGCCGGTGGCAAAGACGTTTTGCACATCGCTTTCGGCCACTCCGGCCTGCGCCAGCGCCGCGGCATAGGCCTTCTCGGCCGCTGCGAGCGGCTCAAAACCCGCCTCTTCCCGAGTCCGGACGACCACCCGGCCGTCTTTGAATAACAGGACCTTGATGAATTTGGCCCCCATATCAATTCCTGCTGTCAGCATATATTCTCCCTTTACCAACCGGGCCGGACATCATGCCGTCGCCACGGTCTTTTGTATTTGCAGTCCGAGCGTTTCCATAAACGAATCGATACGCGCCATCACCCGTTTTTCATCGAATTCGCGCTCGTCACCCATATTCCCCTCGAAAGTCATCACCGGTGTCCCGGTGGCGGCGATCCCCAGCCGGTTTTCCATGATCCCGCAGGAAAGCCCCTCGCAACCCCGGTTGAGATGCAGCATCACGCCGTCCAGCTTCCATTGTTTGACGATTTGCATCATCATCTCGGTTTTCAGGTTCGGGTGATAGAAATGCTGCCATTCGGGTTTGGCCAGGTTCCAGTCGGCCAGGATCCTTAACGCCTGGTCGCGGGTAGTGATCGTCTCCCCGCGCTGCATGGAAGTCTTTCGCGGCGCCCAGGAACCATCGGGTTTGGTCTCCCACAGCCCGATCAGGCCGAAGGTATACAATGAACCGATGGAAATTGCGCCGTACTGTTCGAGATAGCGAAAGACCTTCAAAAATCCCCATGGCGGCTGGGTATCGGACATCAACCGGCAGCGTTCGTTGGGCAGCGCGGCGATGTTATTATCGACGCGGTATTTTACCTCATCGCGCAATTCCTCGTAGAAATCGGCGACTTCTTTGGAGTGTTTGGACAGGGTGCCGTGGACATACAGCGAGTACATCGATTTTTCATCGAGCGGCGCGGGTTTGGCCATGTTCAGCAGACAGACCTCCGCCCAGACTGAAGTCGAGCGTTGTTCGTTTTCCACCGCTTCGATCAACAGGTCGTCTTGATACTTGCGGCCGGTGGTTTTTTCCAGCCATTCGATGGCCTCATGCATCTGGTTGACGACGAACATCAGCCGGTTTTCGGTGAGGTCCTTGTACGGCCCGACCGAAACATCGATGCAGAAATACGGAATTTTCTTGTACTCGGCGACATGCTGGTACCATTTGGCATGCGAGCAGCAGATGTGGTCCTGATAACAAAAATCAGGTTTGGGGTATTCGCCGCCGAAGGCATACTTATTCAGGTACATCGACCCCCAGTAATTGCGCATGTAACTGCACAAATCGCGCGCCCAGCCCTTCGCTTCCGCGGCCTCGAGGCACTCCGTGGACAAAGAGCGGTCGAAAGCAATCGATGCGCCGTATGGTTCGCCGGTGATGTTGTAGACATCGCGGCCCAGCCCGGCCGGGATGGCGTCGAACGCCCAGGCGCCGCCGGTCCAGCGCAGCCCCCCCTTGTCGTGCGCCTGCTGGTAGTTCTGGTAATAATTAAGCCGGAGCTCTTTGGCCTTCTTCCAGCTTTTGAGCGGTTCTGTTTTATATTCTGCCATAGTATCTCCTTCACCGATAACGGACCGCTAAAACAGGTCCTCCTCGCCGACCATCTCCAGAAAGGCCTCGACCCGAATGCGGAACGGTCCCAGCGGCACAGTGACGTCAAATTCCAGGAACAAGCAGGGAATGCCGTTTTCCTCAAGGTATTTTCGCAGCATCGGGATGTCGCATTCGTGCGGATCGCAGAACTTCTGCTGGATGATAATGGCGCCGTCGACTTTTGCATCTTTAGCCATTTTCAGAATATGCGGAAACCGCGTGCGTTCCTCCCAATCTTTCGAGGGACACGCCGGGCGGTCGATATAGCGGTTGGCAATGCTCTGCAGCAGGTCGCCGTTGACCTCGGTCGAGTTCCAGAAATACCGTGAGCCGGTGCAATGATCGTCGGCAACGATCGTGGCGCCGACTGATTCGACCATTTTGATGAAGGCGGTGTCGTCATCCTCAGATCCGACAATCATCAGCCGCGCGCCGGTGTTGCGATCCAGTTTTCGGTTTTTCAACTCGGGCAGGATACGTTTCAGTTCGACATTGTGGTCTTTTTTGTCGACGAAAAACGAGGAAGCGACCATGACCATGGCCTCCAGACCGGTCAACGGCGGGTCGGGCGCATGGCGCAGGGCATAGATTTCACGCATCAGCCGCCGGTTTTCGTTATACAGTTCGACCGCCTCACGCAGGGAATCATCGGGAATCAACTTTCCCCGCCATTTTTCCAGCGCTTCTTTGAACTGCGCGAACTCGCCTTTCAAGTAGGGCCGGGCATGCACGGTCTGGACTTTGGCGGGAAAAGGCAGGTAGTAGGAAAAATCGACCGGCACATGGTTCTCCCACGAGGTATAAGACTGGCGCAGGTGCAAGCACGAATGGGAGATCATGATGCCTTTCATATATTTGTAGCGACCTTTCAACCCCTGAGCCAGGACATCCCGGCAAAACGGGCAAAACATCCCGAAAATGTGCGGCTCGGTGACATCCTGCGGTTCATGCGAACCCAGCATGCGCACCGGCAGACACCCCGCCGCATAGATCAGCTCCTCCGGGGCATAGCTGCAGAAACAGCCGACCACCTCACCCCCGGTTTTGGCCAGCCACTCCCGCGCATAGTCATGCCGCTTTTCATACCAGTTGAAAAATTGAGTAAACATACGCCTCCTATGGTGGCTACATCTTGTTGATTCCGTTGAGAAAGACTTCGGCCAGGTGTCCGGATAATTTCCGGATATCGGCGTTTTTTTGCGGGTCGTACCACATGTACACCCAGTTAAGCGAACCAAACAGGAATAACGCGGCCAGGTCGGCACGTTTTTTCGCACCCCCGATACATTGGGCAACGATGTCGCGGACCAGCCGATAGTATTCCTGCCGGATGGTCAGTACTTCATCATAGTATTTTCCGGACAGGGATTCGATCTCATGCACACAGACTTTCAGGTCGTTCATATTCGTGATAAAAAACTCGAAATGGTTGTCGATGACCGCGCGGAGCCGTTCCTCCGGTGTCGCACACTGCTCACACCGTTTTTTCAGGGTTTCAACCAGCGTGGCAAAGGTGTGGCGCTGCAGGGCAAAGAGCAGTTCGTCTTTGCCGGAAAAATAATAATAAATGCCGGAGAGGTTGATCCTGGCCGCCGCGGCCACGTCACGGACCGAGGCGCCTGCGTAGCCGTCGCGGGCGATGATTTTCGACGCGGCCTTCAGGATCGTGGCCAGGCGTTTTTCGTACTGGCTGTTGCGCCGTTCCGGCCTGGCCTTGTTCCGGTTCACCACCGCGTCCGAACCTCCCCCGATCAGACGTTTAATCGAACGTTCGTTCTAATTATACAGCCGCCCCCCGGGTCCGTCAAGCGAATTTTCCATCATCATCACAGAATAATATGGAGAGATACAGTCCACGAATTCGCCGAGTATAACTGTGCTTTGGACTTCATGGAAGATATATGTAACTAAAGGAAAAATATCCTATCCCGATGTGAACATCCGGCAGTGGCCGCAATCTGCACTGCCGCCGGGTTAAGCATGCTCCATGTGATCGAAACCGTCTCCCCTCCGCGGCGGGGAGCGGCAGTCCGACTGTGCCGAACACAAATTACGGCGTCAGGAAATCCGGGGCACGCGGCAACTCCACGGCGGCCTTAATGCTCATGCCGGTTTGCTCCAGAGCCAGGACCGATTGAATGACCCGGTCGAAACCGATGCCGCAGCCGGACGACTGGCCGTGCCCCCTTTTGAGCACCTCAAAATACCAGTCGAATTGTCCCGGGTCGACGCCGGCATCGACGAGGTGATCAAACATATACGATTGCTCAAACTGCCGGCGGCAGACATCATTCTGGCCCTCGCGGACCGCGCCGCCGACCGATTCCCCCACGCCGGGCAGCAGCAGATCGCAACAGAGTGTTTTCTCACCCTGGCGTTTCATCGAGAAAAATTTGATCACACCACCCTCTTTCGGTTTGGGGTCAGCCGGGTACATCGTCACAAATGTCGGCCGCCGGTCGAGGATTTCGCAAATCGCCAGTTCCTCTTTGCTGCCCAGGTCGTCACCATAAAAAATGGTGTGCCCGTTCCGCTGCAGCAATTCAATGGCGGCGCCATATTCGATACGGTTAAATGGCATCGCGGTGTACCGGTTCAACAATTCATTTCCGGCAAAAGACCGGGCAGCAGCATACATCGCTTTGAGCACCGATTCGATCAAGTCCATCAAACCGTCCAGTTCAAAGTCGCGCCCCTCGAATTCGATCAGGGTAAACTCGCATAAGTGACGGTCGGTGACCTTGCGTTCCTGGCGAAACGACGGCCCGATGGTGTATACCCGGTTATGCGCGTGAGTGAACGCCTCGAGGTACAACTGCCCGGTCTGGCGCAGGAACATGTTCATCTCGCCGCCTGCCGGATTATACATTTTCACCGGCATGGCATTGGGGAACCACTCGCACGAGCCGGTCGCCCCGGTGATGTGCGGGACATTTATTTCGAGAAATTCATTGTCCGCAAACCACGTCCGGGCAGCGGTCAAAAGTGAAGCCCGCAACTGGGTCAGGCGCTGGAAATCACCGCGCAGGACAGAGACATGACGCATACGAGAACCTCCCTGAAAAATGGTGAGCCAAAAAAAAACGGCCGCCCCGAAAACGGGACGGCCGCGATCAGCCGCAGCCGGACAAACCAACGCACAACTACTCCGCACCGACCGTTCCCTCCACTGAGGGTTGCACCAGCGGCTCGGTGATGTTTTGCGTATATTTCACCCTCACGATCCTGCAATCTCCCTTGTCGTCCGCGCACAATCAGGCGCAGAATTACACCTTCAGGCGAACAAGCCCCGTCTTATATCTTGTCCGTTAAAGCAGGAGGTTACCCAGAGAAAAAAGGCAAGTCAAGGATTTTTTTCGCTTCCATCGTTTTTTTTTCGCAGGTCAGACCCGGTCAACTCCACACTCCGGGGACCGGACTATGGCAATAGCCGCACCGCCCGTCCGTGAGATGGAACTCCGTGATCCGGAAACCGTAACGGCCGATCACGATTTTTCCACATGAACCGCAATATGTGTGTTCACGCTGATGCCCGGGGACATTGCCGATATACACATATTTCAAGCCGGCTGCCGTGGCGACAGCGCAGGCGGTTTCCAGAGTCGGCAACGGCGTCGGCGGCAGGTTCTTCAATAGATACTGCGGATGAAACCGCGTGAAATGTAGCGGGACCTCCGTGCCGAGTTCGGTTTTGATCCAACTGCATAAATCGGCAAATTCCTGTTCGGAATCATTGAGTGTGGGCACCACCAGATACACAATCTCCAGCCATAACCCTTGTCTTTTAATCGTCACCAGCGCGTCGAGCACGGGCCGCAATTCACCGTGGACGATATCATGATAGTATGTTTCGGAAAATGATTTGAGATCGACTTTGACGGCATCCAACACCCCGCATAATTCAATCAACGGCTGCTGCTGAATGTGCCCGCCGGTGATCATCACACTGCGCACGCCGTGCTGCCGGCCCAGCCGGGCGGTGTCGTACATATACTCATAGAAGATGACCGGTTCGGAATAGGTGTAGGCAATGACTGCAGCCTTGCTTTGCAGCGCGCCCTCGACCACCATCTCCGGCGGCAGATCGATGTTGCGTGTTTGTTCGGGGCGAAATTGCGAGATATCCCAATTCTGGCAAAATTTGCAGTTCACGTTGCAACCGGCGGTGGCGATGGAAAACGCCGGTTGGCCCGGCAGGTAATGAAACAACGGCTTTTTTTCGATCGGATCGACGTTGACCGCACAGGGCAAACCATATACGAGAGTTTTGTAAACACCGGCGTGATTTTCACGTACGCCGCAGTACCCGCGTTCAAGGTCGCCCACCCGACATTCCCGAGGGCAGAGCTTGCAAACGATCTCGTTGTCCTCGAGCTTATCGTAATAGCGCGCCTCGACGTCGGAGAGCTTTGTCGCGGGGCTCAGCGCGATAGCGTTCCCGATCTGGGCCAGGGCGCCGGAGACGCCGCCCAACCCGCCGGCGGCGCACAACCCTCCGGTAGTCGCGGCAACACGGCAAAAACTCCGCCGGGAGAGACTCAGAAACTTGCGGTTCATATCGTGTGCTCGATCAACTCGATCTTTTCCCATGAGGCGTGGCCCAGGGCGTACTTATCACCGGCGGCCGTGGCCAGCCACGCCGGGTGCCGCCCCTCACGCGCCAAGGGCTTCTTGCCGTGTGCGGCGCGAATTTTTTCCAGAACGGACAAGGCGACAAAATCAACAGCTACCGGGTCGCTGCCCAGGATCAGGCCGCCGTATTCCTCGACGAATCCGGGGTTGTACGCCGGCCCGCCATGATATTGCACAATCAGGCAATCCATGATCGTCAGTTTGTTTCTTTCGCGAATTTCCGGCAGGGCGTTGACTGCGGCAACATGCGGGTCACAATGATTGTCGTGGTATTTGTTCGGATTGTGAATGGCGCCATAGTAGTTTTTCATCCCCCCGGCCAATCCGGCCAGTGAGTGGTCCTTGAGGACCGGCAGGTTGATATTCACCTCGACGCCAAGGAGGATATTGGACAACAACGACCCGCTGCTGCCGATGGGGTAGAGTTTCTCGGAATATCCTATCCCCGCAGCGTCGGTCCCCAAACAGCGCGGCCCGGACTTGAACATGTTGGTGCTGTAGCCCGCGCGCTGGAGTTCGTCGGTTGACCGTTCCCAAACAGTGATGTCCTTTCCGGCCACGCCCGCTTGTTGCAAGCGGCCGACCAGGGCTTCCACGAGCAGCGGTTGCGTGACCGCCACACGTTTGGCCAGACAATTGACTTTCATCCCGACCGTTTGTCCGGGTCGAACATACGCGGCAAGTGCGGCGGCAGCGTCGCGGGCCCCGCCGAATAATTGTAACCCGGTCTGCAGAAGATCATCAATTGCCTCGGCCTGCAGCTCCCCGGGTCCGTTGAAGACTTTCGCCGAGCGGACCGCGATTACTTTTGATTTTGTGGACTGCGCCATATATTAACCCGGCGGTATAAGCCGTTGGGGGTACATCTCGCCCAACAATAATGTATACACCTCCCCCACGGCGATGAAGTATATTTTTTCTTGAGGGACATGAAGCGGATGAAAACGATCCATAAAAGTTTAATCCCGGCTGGTGTGCTGATCGCGGCAATCTGGATGGTGAACATCGGATTGCCGGGCAACGCGCAGGCACAAGCCGTCCCAGCAGGCGCCCACATCAAGGAATCCGTGGTGGCCGGGCAATTTTACCCTGCCGATTCGGCAGAGCTGGCGCGGGAAATCGACGGTTATCTGCAGCAGGCACAGCCGGAACTTGCCGAAAACGAGCGGCCGGTGGCGCTGATTGTCCCGCATGCCGGGATCATGTTTTCGGGGCCGGTCGCCGCGCACGCGTACCAGGTATTAAGAGAAGTCCAGCCGACCACGATTGTGTTGGTCGGCCCCAGCCATCGTGTTGCATTTCATGGAATTTCAGTATACGACCGGGGATCTTTCCGTACGCCGCTGGGTCTGGTCCCGGTGGATACGCTGCTGGCGCGAGAGCTTGCCGCCCAATCGAATGACATCCGTTTTTACCCTGCGGCCTTTGCCCAGGAACATAATATTGAGGTGCAACTCCCGTTCATTCAGCGGGTATGCCCCCATGCCGCGATTGTCCCGCTGGTTACGGGCTCCCAAACGCCGGAGGAAGTGGGTACGCTGCGAGAAATACTGGCCCGGACTTTGCCCGGCAGGAAGGTGATGCTGATTGCTTCGACGGATTTGTCTCACTATTACCCGGCGGCCAGGGCGATCAAACTTGACGAAGTATGTATGGATGATGTCCGGATGCTTGACGGGGAGAAATTACTGAGAGATCTGGCCTCCGGCAAGACCGAGATGTGCGGCGGCGGGCCGGCAGCGGCGGTGCTGCTTGCCGCCCGGGATTTGGGCGCGGACGTGGGCCGGGTCCTGAAATACGGCGATTCGGGTGATGTCGGGGCCGGGGACAAATCACAAGTGGTCGGCTACCTGGCCGCAGTATTGATTGATACCACGTCGCGGGCCGAAAAACGAAAACAAGCAAGGGAGGATGAAGGAGCAGTCATGGAGCTTACCTCCGAACAAAAAAAATATCTCCTGACAGTCGCCCGGGAGACCATCGAATATTTTCTGCTTAACGGCGCATTGAAAGAATGGCCCAATGATGACCCGGCACTGGCTGATACGCGGGGGGCGTTCGTGACGCTGAAAAAGTATGGGGAATTGCGCGGGTGTATCGGGCATGTCGAGGCCACGGTCCCTTTGCTGGAGACAGTTGCCGCCTGCGCTGTCTCCTCGGCGGTCCGCGATCCCCGCTTCCCCCCGGTGGACCTTACCGAGCTTCCCGACTTGCATATCGAGATTTCGGTACTGACCAAACCGACGCCGGTGAGTGATCTGGAAAGCATTGTCGTGGGCCGGGACGGGTTAATTATCAGCAAAGGCGTGCACAAGGGCCTGCTTTTGCCCCAAGTACCGGTGGAGCAGGATTGGGACCGGGAAGAATATCTGCGTTATCTGTGCCGCAAGGCGGGGCTGGGCCCGGAGGAATACAAATCAGGCGCCACAATTTTACGTTTTCAGGCGTTGGTGTTCGGTGAGGATGAGACGTGGTAATAATCCGGAAACCACTGGCTTATTTCAACAACACCATCTTCCGCGTCTCGCTGAATTCCCCGGTCTGCAACCGGTAGAAATAAATGCCGCTGGCCGCCGGTTGATTGTCGCGGTCTTTCCCATCCCACACCACCGATCCCCGGCCTGTCGGATAATGGGTGCTGACCAGTTCCCTGACAAGCGTGCCCCGCAGATCGTAAACATTTAGCGTCACAAACCCCGGCTGGAGTAAGACGAATTCGATGCGGGTCTCCGGATTGAAGGGATTGGGATAATTCTGCGCCAGCGAAAATAAGCGGGGGGGCGCGGCCTGTTGCTCGTCACCAAGAATGCCTGATGGCCCCAATGACACCTCGGCTGTTGCGGATTGTACATCATTGTATGTATTGTCGTCGCCGGCCAGGATGGATGCCGCAGTTACCATAAACTGCTCGCCCTCCGCACCGGTGACCGTCCAGGGGGTGAACTCAAGCTGCAAACTGTCCCCGCCGGGAAGCGCGTTCACCGCCACGGTATCGGCATAGACCGCGATGCCGCCTCGCTCAATCAGGCAAGCCACCGAAAAACTCAGCGCTGAGCCACGGTAATTCTTCACGGTCGCAAGCGGGACATACACCGAGTCCGGTTGCACAACGGACGGGATGCCGACCGCCGCCACGCCGACATCCGGAGCGCCGGTGCCGAACGCATAGAGCTGACCGTCAAAACACCCGATGTACAGCATACCGTTGCCGTCGATAGTCGGTGAGGATTCAAAACCGCTGCCGGCGCGGTAAGTCCATTTGACGGTGCCGTCCGGATGCAAGGCGTAGAGGGTCGAATCGCGCGAACCGAAATAAATGGTCCCGTCGCCGTCCACTGTCGGCGAGCCGTCCACGGCGCCGCCAGTTTGAAACTTCCACCGCAGAATACCCTCATTACCGGCATCGGTGACGGCGTACATATGCCTATCGTATGAGCCAAAATAGACGGTGCCGTCTTGGCCGATGGCCGGGGAAGACTCAACCCCGCTCGCGGTGGAAAACGCCCATTTGCGGGAGCCGTCGGGATTAAACGCCCAGAAACTGGTGTCGATATCGACGGGTGTTTGCCCCTGGGCGCCGAACTGGTCCGAACCGACGTAAATGGTGCCGTCTTCTCCAACGGCAGGTGAGCTGTCGACCAGATGGTCGTCATAAAACACACCGGTCGGCGCCGCCCAAAGCAGGTGCTTTTGCACCGGGTCGAAAGCATATAAATTGTGATCTTTCGAACCGATGTACACCGTACCGTCATCCCCAATAGCCGGTGAGGAGATTATGCACCAGCCGGTCTGGTATTTCCAGTCGATCGAGCCGTCAGGATCGACTGCATAAAAATAGAAACTCGGACTACCAACATAAATGGTGCCATCGTCCCCCAATGCCGGTGAACTCAACAGAAAAAAATACTCCAGGTACGTTCGCCATTTTGATTTGGCATAGGTCAGCGAATCCTCCAGCGCATACAGGTAACCACCCAGCGAGGAGGCATACAAAGTACCGTCCGGTCCGAGGGTCGGGGAGGAAAAGATGCCTTTCTGCGTGCAAAATCGCCATTTCAGTGTACCGTCCGGGCGCAACGCCAGCAGGCAGGAGTCGGCAAACGAGATAAACGCATAATACCAGCCCACTCCGGCATAAATTGTGCCGTCGGGACCGATGGTCGGGGATGAGGCAATCCCCTGATCGGTCGGATAACTCCAGGAGACCACCGGCGCGGCCGGTCCGGTATAGGGCGTGCGCGCGGTATGTTGACGGTCATGGCGGAACATCGGCCAGGGACTGTCTGCCGCATAGCATAAGGGGGCCGCAAGACTCAACATGAGTACGATAGCGGTAATCCGGCCAGCATAGCGCATGAATATCATCCTCGCCGTCTCCCGATGATCTACCCCTCAGCGTTTCCATTCCGGCCGGACATTCTTCGTCCGGCCGCAATACCATTAATACGATGTAAATACTCCGATATAAGATATCATAATCAAAGCTGCGCAATTAACCGTTCGGACCACTTCGCGGCAAACCGGAGAAACCGACGAGTTGACCGGGGTTTTATCGTCCGCCCAGCCAGAGCAGGATGGCAATCGCGGCAAAAACGTACCAGGAAAAATGCCGTGCCCGAGTCAAGACCAGCGACAGAACCGCACTTGCGGCGAAGGTCGCGGCGGCGGCTTCGGACATGGCGGCAATTGCTGAATCCGCCTCAATGGTCGACCAGAAAGCAACCAGCGTGGCCAGCCCAAAGAGGACCACAGTCGTCAAGTGCCAGGCAAAACGCAGCACCCGCTCCATCGCATTTTTCCGACCCAGCAATTTGGGCAATTCTGTCCGGGACAGCGGGATAATGATCAACCACTCCCCAAGGATGGAATGGGCCAGGGCAATGCCGTACGTCAGCAACGCGGCAATAAGAAAGTAGTAGTTCATTGTTTTCCTCCGCTTTCCACCGCAAAATCCAGCTTCCATTCCCGGGAGTCAAGTCGTTTCCCCGGTGACAAAATGTTGTGGGGAACCGTTCTAACCGTAGACAGCGGCGGGTCCGCAGTTTATTCTGCCGCAAACAACCAACCGGCGGAATTCTCCACAGAATGTCCGTAATCCGGGAACACGGCGGGACCGGCGGGGTGACATGGGACTGTTGCAGAGCCACTTCGGTGAATTCCTTGCACTGACCACGGCGATCTGCTGGGCCTTTGCGGTAATCCTGTTCAAGAAAAGCGGCGAGATGGTCCACCCGCTGGCCTTGAATCTATATAAATGCACCCTGGCCGCAATCTTGTTCATTCCGACGATTTACCTGCTCGGCGACTCGCTGTTTTGGCCGGCGTCCACAGAGGATTATCTCATTTTGCTGTTCAGCGGCATCCTGGGTATCGGCATCGCGGACACTCTGTTTTTCATGAGCTTGAACGCCCTGGGCGCCGGGCTTTCGGCAATCGTCGACTGCCTGTACAGCCCGTTTATTATCAGCTTGTCGTTTTTCTGGCTGGGCGAATCATTAACCGAAGTGCAGTTGATCGGCGCAACGATGATTCTCTCGGCGGTTTTTGCCGTCACGCGCGAAGGACGGACACACCCGGAAGACCGCCGGCGGGTGTGGCGGGGTGTGCTGTGGGGCGCGTTGTCGATGGCCGCGACCGCAGTCGGAATTGTGTTGGCCAAGCCGATCCTCGACCGCTCACCGTTGTTGTGGGTCACGCAAATCCGCCTGTTCGGCGGGATGGCGGTGCTGGCGCTGGTCATTGCCTGCCATCCGTCGCGGCGCCGGATCATGCGCTCACTTTTCTCCACGCAACGCTGGGGATATACCTTATCGGGATCGTTTATCGGGACTTACATCGCCATGCTGCTATGGCTGGGGGGCATGAAATATACTCAGGCCTCGACTGCCGCGGCCCTGAACCAGACGAGTAATATTTTTATTTTTATTCTGGCGGCGTTATTTCTGCGGGAACGCATGACCCTGCTGCGCATCATCGCGTTATTGATCGGGGTGGGCGGCGCAATGCTGGTGACCTTTGGTTGAACCTCCACCTGCCAGCAGCAACAGCGAAAAACCGCGCGGGACCGCTGCTGCCCGACAATCACATCAGATGATCGTTCGTTCCAGTGCGTCAATTGATTCGGCAATGGCCCGGCCGTCCTGCTCACGTCCGGGTTTCCCCGCGAGCGCAAACATGGCCTTCTTATACGCCTCGACACCCGGCTGGATAAACGGGTTGTGGCCGGCCAGATACCCGGAAAGCGCCACCGAGCGTTCCATCAGATAATACAACTGTCCGACGGCAAAGGCGTTGCGACGGGGGAGGTTGATCGTCATGTTCGGTGTGCCGCCGTTGAAGTGCGCGTACGCCGGGCCGTCGATCACCAGCCGGTTGACAAAATTCATGTCTCGTCCGGCATCGGTGAGATAATTCAAACCGTCCAGGTCGTCCGGGTCGCCGGGGATGGCGACGGTGTTGTCGCTTTCGACCAGCCGCAAAAATGTTTCGAGGATGTTGCGCTCTCCGTCCTGCACCATCTGGCCGTTGGCATGCAGTTTCTCCGAGTACATCGACGGTGAGACCCACATGCCATAGCCGTGATGTCCCTCGCTTTCGGGGAATAATTGTTCCATCCAGCGCGTAATTTCGTATACCGCCAGCGAATTGGTGGCGACTACTTCGACTTTTTTCCCCTTCTGGTGCGCCAGATAGCGGACCGCGGCATGGACCATCGCGGGATTGGACCAGAACGTATCGCCGTCCGTACGCTGTTTCATCTGCCGAAATCCGGCGACAAATTCATGGATATTGATCCCGGCCATGGCCAGACCAAATAAACCGACATCGGTGAGCACCGAAAACCGGCCGCCGATATCGTCCGGCACAACAAATGAACGATATCCTTTCTGGCCGGCCAGTGTCCGCAGTGCGCCGCGGGCTTTATCGGTGGTGGCCACGATGAATTCGCCGGCCCGTTCGCCTTCATATTCCTCGAGCAGGCGGCGCAGGATCCGGAAGGCAATGGCGGTTTCGGTGGTCGTCCCCGATTTAGAGATCACGTTGATTCCGATCCGCTTGCCCTGCAACATGTCGAGCGTATCGCGGAAATAATCCGGGTCGGTATTCTGGCCCAGGAAATAGATCTCCGGCCGGTCACCGCGCTGCGTGCGGGAAAGCTGGTTATAATAGGTGTGGGTCAGCGCTTTGACTGTGGCCGCCAGGCCAAGGTATGATCCGCCGATCCCGAGGGAAACGAAAGCATCGATCTTATCGGCCAGCCGGTCGGCGGCGGCCCGGACATCGTCGAGGTGCTCCGGCGTAATCTCATCGGGCAGACTCTGCCAGCCCAGCATGGGAACCTTGCCGTCCCGGCAATCACCCTCTCCCCGCTTCAATTGCCGGTGGTGTTCGATTACCTGAGGCGCCAGAGCCTCGAGTTCAGCGCGGGAAATGAACACGCCGTGGCCGGATTCATTCACGATATAGGTCAGGTCCAACTCGAGACGGTTGTCCCGGACAAACGATTCGTCCGGCTCCCACCGGCCGGGATGCTGTCCGGCGGATTGTTGCCGGAGGATCGTGTTGTTTGGCGCCGAAATTTCCAGCATCTGCTGCTCCTCCGCACGGGTGTTATTCATCACGCTCTCCCGGCGCTGCCGAACAACTCAATTTTCTGCCGGACAATATTTTTGACCGCCTCGCGTCCGGGACCCAGTATCTTGCGCGGATCGAAGACTTTGGGTTGTTCGACCAGGACTTGCCGCACCGCGCCGACAAAGGCCATGCGCAGGTCGGTATCGATATTGATTTTGTTGATCCCGGCGGCGATGGCTTTTTGGTAGGCCTCGTCCGGCACACCCTTGGCGCCCGGCATTTCGCCGCCAAATTTCACCAGTTTATCGAGCAGCTCTTTGGGTACGCCGCTGGCGCCGTGCAGGACCAGGGGGATCCCCAGCCGCCTTTTGATGACCGCAATGCGCTCGATATCGAGCTTGGCTTCAGATTTGAACTTGTACGCGCCGTGGCTGGTGCCCACCGCCACCGCCAGGGCATCGCAGCGGCTTTTCTTGACAAACCGTTCGGCTTCATCGGGATCGGTAAGAAAGGCCTCGCGCTCATCGACATTGACATCGTCTTCGATCCCCCCCAGCCGGCCCAGCTCGGCTTCGACAGTGACCCCGCGCTTGTGCGCATACTCCACTGCTGCGCGGGTAACGGCGATATTTTCCTCGAGCGTGCCGTGCGAACCATCAATCATCACCGAGGTGAATCCGGCATCGACACACATCACCACTTCTTCCTGGTTAGCGCCGTGGTCCAGGTGCAGCGCCACGGGGGCCGAGATTTTTTCAGCGCCGGTTTTGACCATCGCCACCAGATAGTCGATCCCGGCATATTTAATCGCCGAACTGGAAGCGGCGACGATAACGGGGGATTTTTTTTCCTCGGCTATTTCGAGGACGGCTTGCAGGAATTCGAGATTGTTGACATTGAACTGCCCGATAGCGTAGCGTTTCTTATTGGCATCCGCATAGACGTCTTTTAAGGGTACGAGAGGCATTCTAACCTTCCTGGATATGCTGGCTCCGGTTCATTGACGGCCACCCTTGCCGCAGGGGCCGCGTCCGTATCTACCGGTAGTATCGGCATCCGGCAAATATCATGCAACAGAAAGCTTTGGGCGCCCCGCGCGATTGCCGGGTCCGGCACGGCCAAAACCCCGGCGGGCAGGCAGGCATTGTCAATTTATCTGTTGGGCCATAGACTCTTACCACAGGAGTGCGTATGTTTGGCGGAGTGGAACCCGGTAAGCTGAGGGTTGGAGACCTGGATCAATGAAGACCGTTCAACCGCTGGTTTTATTTGAGGATGCCACGCCGGAAACCTATGCCGAGTGGGGCATGAAATCCGGCTTGGAGATCCATCAACAATTAAAAACGACGAAAAAATTATTCTGCCGCTGTCCGGTCCTGCCCTATTCCGATCATGTCGATGCCGACATCCTGCGGCATATGCGGCCCACGCTTTCGGAGCTGGGGGAATATGACGGCACGGCGTTGATGGAATTCAAGACCCGGAAAAATATTATTTACCAACTGGACAACCGGTCGGTGTGCACCTATGAAATGGACGACACGCCGCCGTTCGAGCTTAACCCCGAGGCACTGGACATTGCCCTGGAGATTGCCTTACTGCTGGATTGCAATATTGTCTCGGAGTTACACATTGCCCGCAAGCAGTATCTGGACGGCAGCATCCCCACGGGATTTCAGCGCACGACAATCGTCGGCATCGAAGGCAAAATCCTGGTCAACGGCCGGGACATCCATATCATTCAACTGGGGCTGGAAGAGGACGCCTGCCGCGAAATCGACGACACCGGCCACCAGCGCATTTATCGGACCGACCGGCTGGGTATCCCCCTGGTCGAAACAGTGACCTATCCCGAACTGCGCACACCACAGGAGGTCGCCGCCGCCGCGCAGGTGATCCGCTATCTGACCCGGGCCACCGGCCGGGTGCGCACCGGCATCGGGGCCGCGCGCCAGGATGTCAACGTCTCGGTGACCGGCGGGCGCCGCGTGGAAATCAAGGGTGTCCCGAAAATCCGCATGATCCCCCGGCTGGTACACAACGAAGCGCTGCGGCAGTGGTCGCTGCTGGGGATCAAACAAGAATTGAAAGAACGGGGAATTACCGAGGAAACCTTTGCCTCCGTTTCCCGCGAGGTGACCGACCAGCTGCGATCCACTTTGTTTGGCCCGCTGCGGCAGGCGCTGGAGGAAGGGCTGCGGGTCAAGGCCGTGGTCCTGCGCGGCTTTGCCGGAATTTTGAATGTTCCCACCCAGCCGGAGACGGTGTTCAGCAAGGAAATCGTCGATCGCGTCCGGGTGATCGCCTGTCTGGACAAGTTCCCCAACCTCATTCACTCCGATGCACCCGGGCACAACCTGTTATCCAGCGAATGGACCAGACTGAAGCGGTCGTTGGATTGTCGCGACAAAGATACACTCGTAATTACCTGGGGCGCGGAAGCCGACGCGCAGCGTGCAACTGAAGAAATTATCATCCGCGCCCGGGAAGCAACAGTCGGCATCCCTGACGAGACCCGGCAGGCGCTCTCCGACGGCACCAATGGGTTTGAGCGAATTCTGCCCGGCCCGGACCGCATGTATCCGGACACCGACCTGCCGCCGCAGGCCATCACCGAAGAATACATTCAAAAAGTCCGCCTGCGGCTGCCGGAACGGCCCTGGGAAAAGGAACGCCACTATCACGAAATGGGCGTCGATACAGCATCCGCCGAGCGGCTCTCGCGGTGCACCCTGGGCGGTATCTTTGAACGTATGGTCAATGAAATTGGTGTTGCCCCGGGGGCGGCCACGAAATATTTGACCGTGATCCTCCCGGCGGTGATGCGGCGCAGAGGCGTACTCGCTGTCCCCGATGCCGGGAAACTGCTTGAGATTATGCACGCGGTTGTGGAGCATAAACTGGATTTTGCGGCGGCGGAGATTCTCACGGCAGGGATGTTGAGCGGCCGGATCACCGATCCGCACCGGGCCGTAGCCGAACTGCCATTGACGGTCATAAACGATGTTGAAGCCGGCCGGTTAATCGCCGCGATTATCGCCGAGGCCGACCTCGGGCGCATCCCCCTGGAAAAACGGCACGCGTACGTAATGGGACTGGTGATGGCGAAACTGCGCGGGCGGATCGCCGGCCGCCGCTGCGCGGAGATCGCCCGCAGACACCTCGGCCAAGGATAACCCGGTGGTTTTTCATTCAGGATAGTTGTTATGATGACCGCGTCAGACGAACATAAAGGGTATCGTGGTCCCGGGCTGGCAACATTAAAAAATTATCAGGTCGGGGTGTGGAACGAGGTGGTCATCCAGTCCACCCGTGGCGAGTTTGCCGGCATTATCCTCCCCCGCGCGGAAACTGCCGACGAACGGCACATCGTGCTCAAACTGCATAACGGGTATAACGTCGGCATCGCCGTGGAAACGATCACCGGCATGACCGCCCGCGGCCGCCGCCAGGCGCATTATAAAATCCCGGAAAAAGAATTCCCCCACGATCCGCGAAAGCCCAAAGTGAAACTGCTGGGGACCGGCGGGACCATCGCCAGCCGCCTGGATTATCGGACCGGAGCGGTGATCCCGGCGTTCTCACCGGGCGAACTGTACGGCTCGGTGCCGGAACTGGCGGATATCTGCAATTTAGAAACTGAAAAACTGTATGGCGTGTTCTCGGAAAATATGGGTCCTCGCGAATGGATGGGCACCGCCGAAGCCATCGGGCGGGATATCCGCAACGGCGCGGCCGGCATTGTCATCGGGCACGGGACCGATACGATGCACCATACTACCGCAATATTGTCGTTCATGGTACAAAACTCTCCCGTGCCGATTGTTGTCGTCGGTTCGCAGCGTTCGTCGGACCGACCGTCATCCGATGCCGCGCTGAATCTGATCCATGCCACGAAAACAGCGGCGGAGAGCGACATCGCCGAAGTGATGGTCTGTATGTTCGGCCCCACCTCCGACCAATACGGCCTGCTGCACCGCGGAACGCGGGTGCGCAAGATGCATTCATCGTATCGCTCAACATTTCGGACAATCGGTGATATCCCCCTGGCCACGGTATCCCGCGACAAAATTCTCCATCTGCGGGAAGACTATCACCGTCGCCGGAACGACCGCAACGTGGATATTATCACGACCTTCGAGGAAATGGTTTCGATTGTGTATTATTACCCCAACATGAAACCGGATATCATCGAATCACTGATTGATAACGATTATAAAGGCATTATTATCGCCGGCACCGGCTTGGGACATGTCAACAAACCGCTCTACCCCGCACTGAAACGCGCAACCGATAAAGGCATTGCCGTTTACATGACCGTCCAGACACTTTGGGGATATGTGCAGATGTACGTTTATGATACCGGACGTGATATCATGAACCTGGGGGTGGTGCCCGCGGCGAACATGCTGCCGGAAGTGGCCTATGTGAAACTGGGCTGGACCCTGGGCCAAACCACCGATCCCGCGGAAGTCAAAAAGATCATGCTTACCCCCATCGCCGGCGAAATCACCGAACGGGAACCGCACAACGGCTATCTGATCTATCAGGGCGGGATCCCGGAAGTCGAAGAATTCATTGCCCGGTATAAAAAATAGAACACCTGCAGGCCGGATAAATATCTCCTCCAATAATAAAAGACGGGCCGGGAGCAATCTCCCGGCCCGTCTTAGTTGATGCCGTCAGCTTTTACATGCCTTTGGGTTTTGCAGGTTCCGCCGATTTGGTTTGAGCGTTGGCGGAAGCGCTGGTCGACTTTGCCGCAGCGCAGCACTTATCGGTGCCCTGCGCGCAACCGGATGCCTTAGTCCCGGCGCCCTGAGTGCCGGTCTTACAGCAATCGGTCTTATCGCATTTGTCGCACTTGTCACACTTATCGCCCGGCTTGCAGTCCTTGCAACAGTCTTTCTTGCAATCCTGTGCGCAGTCTTTTTTGCAATCAGCTTTGCCCGTGGATTGCGGACAGCACGATTGGGCCACAGCCGGGATACTGACCGCAAGAAATACAACAGTCATCATGCCGATAATCACGGCACGCAGGGGAATCATGTATCGATTCATCTGTCTGCTCCTGATTTGAGGTTATCTGGTTATACCTGCCCGAAGCACCTGCTCCGGCAGCCGGCCAAAAACCTGCAGATCATAGCAGAAATGAACAGTGTTCGAGGCAAACCTGTTGGCCACACCGCGCCAGTATGGGGAATGGCGGCGCATGAGTGTGGCATAACGAGCACTCGCGCTGCGTTTCCTCCAGCGCGCGCGTGGCTCCTTCGACAGGGAATATTGTAGAGAAAAGCTCACGGACCTGCAAGGTGAGCGCGGTACTATCGATTTTGCGGATCGGCAAACAAGTGCGGCACGGGCCGCAGGTACTGCAGTTATGGGTTTCGCCACCGGAGCAATCGGTTTTCCCCGCGCCGGCACCCGCCCTAGGTTGCTGTTTGATCGGGAATTGCGCCACTGCGGCGTCCGCTTTGCCGCAACAACCACGGACCGGCAACGGCGCCGGCCGGCGGCATACCTCGAGACCGGGTTCACACGCAGCCGCAAGGTAAATTCTGGCGCTGGTCTGGCCGGCGACCCGGCACGACACAAACGATCCGGCGCCCGCCCGGCACAATGCCAGCGGACCGGCCGCTATTTGAAACGCCAAAAAGCCCGGCACAACCAGACCCAGCACTATGACCGATGCCGCCCGCCGCATAACACAATATACGAAGCAATGCACCAATGGTTCAATGAAATTTGCGGCCGGAGAAATTGACGGGAAATCCCGGCCGGGATGATGATAATGCAAAGAAAAATTGATTTTTCGCGTTACACCACTATTGTAGCGAAAACCGAATGAGGGGAGAATTGATATGCTGTTGGAACACCAGGGAAAATGCCCGCAAATCGACAAAGCGGCCACGATCGCCCCGACGGCCGTGATCAGCGGCGATGTGATCATTGGGCCGGACACTTACGTGGCTTTCGGCGCGGTACTAACTGCCGAAGGCGGTACGGTAGTTGTTGGCTCCCATTGCATTATCATGGAAAACGCCGTAATTCGCGGCACGGTGCGGCATCCGGTGCAGATCGGCAATCAAGTCCTGGTCGGGCCCGGTGCCTACCTGACCGGCTGCAAGGTCGGTGACGGGTCTTTTCTGGCCACAGGCACGACCATCTTCAACGGCGCACAGATCGGTGCTCGCTCCGAGGTCCGCATCAACGGCGTGGTCCACTTGAAAACCGTCCTGCCCCCCGACAGTCTGGTGCCCATCGGCTGGGTCGCCGTCGGTGATCCCGCCGAAATCCTGCCTCCGGGCGAGCATGAAAAAATCTGGCAGATCCAGAAACCACTGAATTTTCCCAAGGAGATTTTCGGGCTGGAGCGGTGGGAAAGCGGCAAATCAATCATGCCGGAGATTGCGCATCGGTATACGGCATACCTCAACCGGCACCGGGGGGACACGATATTGGGCTGAGGGCGAAACACAATCGACCCGGCCTGTCCGCAACGGCGGACGAATGCCGGGGTGACATTATTTGCCACTCTCCGCCCTGTCATTCTCGCCCGCCGCGGCGGGGGAATCCAATTTCAAATCGTCGCACGACCCACCGACTGGACCCCGGCCTGTGGGCTTGTTGAAAAAGCCTACCATGCGACATTTGACGTCATCGCGAGGAGTCCCGCTCAAAAGCACGACTCGCAATGACGATTTTTAGGCTTTTTCAACACTCCGGCAGACCGGAATCCCGTGTCTTACGGATATCACCCGGGACCGGACATCATTAGTATTTCTTATCCGCCCCGTAGAACTCTGCTTCTTCGTTTTTGACCCAGTCTTCGACTAGGATGCGTTCGATGTTATCCGGGCCGCGCCGGACGTAGACTTCCTTGATGCCGGCATTAATAACCGCGCGTTTGCAGAGCTTGCAGGGTTCGGTGAATTCAACGTAGTCGCCGGTGGCCGCTTCGAGACCGACCAGGTACATCGTGGCCTCCAGCATCTCGGTGCGGGCGGCGTGAATGATCGCGTTCATCTCGGCGTGTACCGAGCGGCACAGTTCGTAGCGCTGGCCGGAGGGGATATTCATTTTGTCGCGATAACATTCGCCGACATCGATACAGTTGACCGTCCCGCGGGGCGCGCCAGTGTAGCCGGTGCTGATGATTTGATCATGTTGGACAATAATCGCCCCGAAATTGCGCCGCAGGCAGGTGCCCCGCCGGGCGACTTCCCGCGCAATCCCCAGATAGTATTCAATGCGGTCCGGTCTTTTTCTGTTCAACGCCACCCTCCGCCGGTTTCCAACTCCCCCGGTTGTCATGGCAATATACGGCATCTCCCTCAGACAGAGCATAAAAAAAGCCCCCGAATCCGGGGGCTTATTGTTTGCTGTTTGTCATAGCTATTGCACTCGCGAGCGGCGGCGCAGACGGGCGGCCGCGCCGATGAGCCCCAGTCCCAGCAAGCCCAAGGTGCCCGGTTCGGGAGTCGTGCCATAGGTATAGGTATCCGGGCGCAGGATTTTGTCACCGACGGAGCCATTGGTCGCCGCAGTAAGCGGATCAGCGTTCAGGTATCCGGCGTTTTTCGCGGTGTTCCAGCCCATGCCGCCGGCCCGACCGTCCTTGGCGTAAAAATCACCCCAAACCGGGCCACGCCAGGAATAAAGACTCCATTCACGCTGTCCGACAGCGCCGAAATCAAACTTAAGGGAACTGGCCATATAACTGGATTCATCCCAGGAACCAATATCCCAGGTGCCATCGATACCCCAGAAATCGTTTTCGGTCACGTTCGGCGAGACTTCGATGGTGAAATGGCTGACCGCGCCGGGATCAAACGCCGCGCTGTCAAGCTCGGTAAGTGCATAGCGATACAACCAGGAGTTGTCCTGTTGCTGTTCGATATGCCATGAAATCTTGAATCCGGTGGACCAGATACCCGTAGCTAGCACTCCATCCGGGGTGGCTAGCGAACCATCATACATCGGCATCGCCGCAGCCGGCAGGGATAACCCCAGGGCACACACCGCAGCCAGAAACATTATCCGCATTTTCATCACTTTGCTCCTTCGCCCACTCAAATCATTGCCCATCACGGGACATTTCCATACTCACGCATGTATCCTGTCGCAATTTGCTTGCCATAAAATATCAACCTAAGTCAAATTATTTATCGCATTATATAACAACAGGTTAAAATGTGATTAATTCTACCCTAAACAAGTTCGTAAACACTGAAAATGGGCACATTTCCGACATATTTGTCCAGCAAATCCCGCCATTTCGACATAACGTGATGATAGATAAATTGTTACTTCATTGGCCAGCTGTCGAAAAAGTGAACGGTCGGGGGCTGTGCGCTGCCTGATGTCTGCACAATATTGCAGACGCCCGGCAATTGCCCACACAGCAACCCCTTTCGACAGAACCCGCCGCAAATCTGCTTGATTTTCCCACCGGGAGAGCGTATTGAATGAGCCGGAAAGCGGGAGTAACTCAGTTGGCTAGAGTCACAGCCTTCCAAGCTGTTGGTCGCGGGTTCGAGCCCCGTCTCCCGCTTTAACTTCCCTCTATTTGATGCGCGAAACCCATTTTAGGCGCTCGGGGGTTTGCCGGCAACCCCCGGCCCGCAGTTTATGATTATTGACTGAACGGGGGAATAAATTCATCTTTGACGGCTAGGAAAGAGGGAGAAACCGATGAAAAAGATTTCGGGGATCGCGGCGTTGACCTGTTTTTTGGGAATTGTGCTGCTACATTCTGATGCTGCCGCCCAGTGCGTCCAGACCGTCGATTTGAGCGGCACCGTCCTCGACAGCGAAACGAGCCAGCCGATTCAGGGTGTGCTGGTGTGCGTCGATGAATATTGCAATCCGCCCTGCTACATTGGACCATATGTCTGTATTCTATGCACTCAGACAAACGCGTCAGGGGAGTTTCACATCCATCGCGAATGTGTGGTTGGTGAGGGAAACGCATATACTATATGGTTTTTTTTGCACTTATCAAAAGACAGTTACATATCGAAAGATATCAACGGCGGGAAGAGCTGGCCGCAGCAAACATGTTACGCCGGGCGAGCCGATTATTCTGTTCCGGTTGATTTCGGGCATATCTCGTTAAGCAAGAATCCATCAGGGATACTTGAGGACAACGACGGCGGCATCCCGGCAACGTTCGCTCTGCACCAAAATTACCCCAATCCGTTCAACCTCGCGACGACAATCGCCTTTGCGCTGCCGGGACCGGCGCAAACCGATTTGGTGGTTTATGATCTCCTCGGCCGAGTAGTGCATTCCGCAGACCTGGGATTTCGCGCCGCCGGGACTCACACTATACAATTCGCCGCACTGGATGCCGTCGGGCGGCCGCTGCGTTCGGGGGTCTATTTCTATCGGGTTATCGCCGGGAGCTATAATGATGTCCAGCGGATGGTGGTGCTGAAGTAGATCGATTGGGCGGCCCGGCTGCATTCCCGAATGAACCGGCGGTGAAACCGCCGACGGCACTTACACTTATCATGACCAATTTTCTGACGGGGTGGGCTTTTCTATTATTGCGCCATCACGGGCAATAGTATAAACTAAGAGTTTGGTGCGAAACTGCACCCTGTGACAGGACAGAAACGAAGGACTGGTAATATGGCATTGGAACGCGAAAAAATTCTGGTACGGCCCCTGCAGGAGGAGATGCGCTCCTCTTATCTGGATTACTCAATGTCGGTGATCACGCAGCGGGCGTTGCCGGACGTCTATGACGGGCTGAAGCCCTCCAACCGGCGCATCCTGGTCGCGATGAACGACCTGAACCTGGCGCCGGGACGGCCATTTCGGAAGTGCGCCAAAATCGCCGGCGACACCTCGGGGAATTACCATCCCCACGGCGAGCAGGTGGTTTACCCCACGCTGGTCCGCATGGCCCAGAGTTTCAACATGCGGTATCCGCTGGTTGACGGGCAGGGGAATTTCGGCTCAATCGACGGCGACTCGGCTGCGGCAATGCGGTATACCGAAGCCCGGCTGACCCCGCTGGCCATGGAAATCCTGGCCGACCTGGACAAGGACACCGTAAGGTATATCCCCAACTACGACGCCACACTTCGGGAGCCGGTCGTCCTGCCCGGCAAGTTCCCGAACCTGGTTTGCAACGGGACGTCCGGGATTGCCGTCGGCATGGCGGCCAACATTCCTCCGCACAACCTCGGTGAGACAGTCGACGCGCTGGCGGCGATGATCGACGATCCCGAGGTTACGGATGAAGAACTCCTTGATTTTCTGCCCGGCCCGGATTTCCCCACCGGCGGCATGATCCTGGGTCGCGCCGGGATCCGCGAAGCCCACAAAACCGGGCGCGGCAAGATAGCAGTGCGCGCCAAAGCCAATGTCGAGACGCTCAAAAGCGGCAAGCAGAGCATCATTGTTTCCGAAATCCCGTTCCAGGTCAATAAATCCAACCTGCTGTCCTCGATCGCCGAGCTGGTCCGCGACAAGAAGCTCGAGGGCATCGCCGATTTGCGCGATGAATCCGACCGTGACGGCATGCGGATCGTGATCGAACTCAAGCGGGACGGGGTGCCGGAGGTCACGCTGAACCAGTTGTTCAAGCATACCCAGATGCAAATCACCTTCGGGGTGATCAACCTGGCGCTGGTGCAAGGCGTGCCGAAACTGCTGAGCATCCGCGAGATGCTGAACCAGTTCCTGCTGCACCGCCATGAAGTCGTACTGCGCCGGACGAAATTCGACCTGGCCAAAGCCGAAGCCCGCGCGCACATCCTCGAGGGGCTCCGGATCGCCCTGGACCATATCGATGAAATAATCACGTTAATCCGCAACTCGAAAACACCCGCGGAAGCCAGTGAAGGACTGCAACAACAATTCAAATTAAGTGAAATCCAAGCCCAGGCGATCCTGGACATGCGGTTGCAGCGGCTGACCGGGCTGGAACGGCAGAAGATCGAAGACGAATACCTCGCGCTGCTGAAGCTCATCGCCAAATTGAAGGGCATCCTCGAGTCGCGGCCGCAGCGCATGGCGATTATCAAGGAAGAACTCCTCGAGCTTAAAGCGAAATTCGGCGATGACCGGCGAACTGAGATCATCGAAGATGTCGAGGAAATTTCCCTGGAAGACCTCATTGCCGAGGAAGACATGGTCGTCACCATCTCCCACTCGGGGTACATCAAGCGGCTGACTGTTTCCTCCTACCGCCGGCAGAACCGGGGCGGCCGGGGCGTGATCGGGATGGACATGCGCGAGGAGGACTTTGTCGAACACCTGTTCATCGCCTCGACGCACGATTATCTGTTGTTTTTTACCACCGCCGGGCGGTGTTACTGGCTGAAGGTCCATGAAATCCCCACCGGCGGCCGGCTGGCCAAGGGCAAGAATATCGCCAACATGCTGCAGGTGGCCGGCGGCGAGAAGGTGACCGCATTTGTCCCGGTGAAAAATTTCGACGACCAGCATTATATCGTGATGGCCACCAAGAACGGGACGATCAAAAAAACCGTACTGTCGTCGTTCGGGAACCCGCGGAAGGGCGGGATTAACGCGATGAACCTGCCCGACGGGGACGAGCTGATCGAGGCTGCGATTTCCGACGGGACTAATGAAATTATTATTGCCACGCGGGACGGTCAGGCCGTACGTTTCCATGAAGACAAGGTGCGGGAGATGGGCCGCGCCGCCTATGGCGTGCGCGCGGTCTCGCTGGGCAAGGGCGATTATGTCATCGGGATGGTCGTTGTCCGGCGGTCCACGTCCCTGTTGTCGGTCACGGAAAACGGATATGGAAAAAGATCGGATATTGCAGATTATCGCTTGACAAACCGTGGCGGCAAGGGCGTCATTAACATCAAGACCACCGACCGGAACGGGAAGGTGGTGACGATCAAGGAGGTTGTTGACGACGACGAACTGATGATTATCTCGCAAAAAGGGATCATCATCCGTCAGCCGTTGAAACAGGTCAAGGTCATCGGGCGCGCCACGCAGGGCGTACGGTTGATTACGCTGGACAAGGGTGACCGCGTGGTGGATGTGGCCCGGGTTGTGACTGAGACCAACGGCGATCGCGTCGAAGACACCGACGACACAACTGAAAACGACCGCACAAACTCGAGCGATTAAGCAGTTCCGAACAATCGCTTGGGTTTTCGCCGCCGCCGTGTGAGGTCTACACACCGCGGCGGTTTTTATTTTATTGCTTGCGAAATGATTTCCATGCCATTACCTTGATTCCTGCAGTCGGCGTAATTCTATTGACTGCGGAGTGTAACGTGTGAAAAGGCACCAACGACTCCTCTTGGCGGGAGTGATCATTTTTATCGGCCTGAACCTTCAGGCCACCGCGCAGGATATTAAAATCACCGACTATGATGTGCCGGTGAGCCGGTCGCATGAATTATACGTGACCGGGGATTTGATCCGGGAGGATGTAGAATACAGCCGTGATTACGATTATTATGATGAATCATTTGGGGACATATATGAATCTTATGGTTTGCGCGCAACCTGGCAAAATTTTTATAATTCGCCGTACTATGCTTGGAGCGTATCGGCAGGATCGCAGCTGGCCTTTTTCGATAATCACCGCCAAAAATCGAAATTTAAAGAGACCGCAGGTGCCTCGGGTTCGATCCGTCGGTATACGGATGGCCGGGGTTTGTTTTTTGGCGCGGCAGGATTCAGTTCATACTGGAGGCATAGTTATTTTCGACCCATTGTTGACGCAAATGCCTCCATCGGCCTGGGACGGACTGTCGAAGCCACGGTTCTGGCGCGAGCAATTCGGATCAATGAATTCCTGGTGAATGAGAAGATCCTTGAACAACATCTGACCAAAGAAACACTGTTGGCCCTGGCAGCGATCATCGACCGGGAACGCGAATACAAGATGCGGTACGGCGAAACCTACGCGGTCTGGTGGTATGCTGATATGGACCGGCTGATTGCCGACGCGGCTTCGCTCACCGGAGGCAGCGTCGGGCCGATCGGCTTATTCCGTATCCGCGAAGTGTTGAATCAAGAGCAAGTACAGCGGCGTGCATACGGCTGGACAGTTGAAACAGGAATCAGCGCCGCCGTCGCCCGACCGTACACCTCCAACTTGGGCGATCCTGATGTATTCATCTCCGGGATTTATGCTTTCCCCATAGGCCTGAAGCAGCAATGTGTGGCCGAGGCCCGTGCAGACACCAAAACCGGGAAGACTTTTGAAGATTTTTATCATTTTAAAGCATCACTAAAATATATCTATGAGCTGTCAAACCAGATTGACCTTACATTAGGCGAGTCATTTCTCAAAGAACGTGAAGCACATATTGTCTGTTGCCGGCAGTCATATCAAAGGGGCGGCTACCAAAATCGAATAGAGATCACAACCAGCTATTACCTCGAAAACTCAATATCCCTCGAGGTGGACGGTGATCTGGCTCATACATTGATCTGGTACAATAATCCTGGCTATAGAGTAGTTCGTTCTCGCGATTGGGGCGTTGCGATGTCGGTGGCATATCATGTATTCTAGAACACACATAATTCAGCAGGATCATAAAGGTACAACCCTTGGCGTCATCACTATCATGATCCTCCTTTCGTGGATTAATTTTGCCCGGCCGCAAAATGTACATATTGCCGATTATGATGTTCCAATCAGCCGTGCGGATCGCGTGGATTTCAGCGGTAAGTTAGGGCTTCAGGGCCGCGACGAACGAACAGCGATGATGTACTGGACACGTTGCCGCTGGCAAAGCTATTACAACTCCCTCCCCTACGCCTGGCAGTGGGAATTCGACGGCAGACTGAATATACAGAATGATAATCGCCGGGACCGTAGTGGGCGAAGTCAGAAAGCCAGCTATCGGGAATACGTGGCCATTCACGGACAGATCAGGAAATATGTCAAAGATGACGGTTTGCTCTTTTTCGGGATGGCCGCGGATGCGGACTGGAATTATCTCTCCGAACATGTCGCTTCCTGGGTAGGTGGCTCTGTTGGGCTGGGGCGTTTTGTCGAGGCCACCGCGCTGGCCAAGGCCCTGCGCATCGAGGAATTTTTAATCAAAGAGAAAATTCTCGACAATCACCTGTCCAAAGAAACAATGCTTAATCTGGCCGCGATTATCGAGCGCGAGGACGAATACCGTAAACTCCATGGCGACACCTACACGGTCTGGTGGTATGCCGAGATGGACACCACCATCATGGCGGCGGGTTTGATCCCCGGAACGACTGTCGGCCCGGTGGGCTTGCTGAGAATGCGCGAGGTCATTGAGCGTGAAACAGTCCGGCCCCGCATGCACGGGTGGAAAATAGAGACCGGGGCCGGCATTAAATTTTCAGATGCCCACGAGAGCAAGACGGTCGGTACGCAGCCGTTTATTGCTGCCGCCTATGCCTGCCCCATCGACTTGAAAAGCCAAGTGTATCTAACTGGTCGGGCGAGTGCTGAACCTGATGACCGGATCGGCAAGATGTTCCATCTCTATGCCGAATTGACTTTTTCTCACGAATTGACCAACCGTATCGATTTTATGCTGTCCGAAGTCTATCGGCACGACAAAGAGGAAGCACAATCATCGGTATATCCGCTTCTCACCACGCGGGAAAATACACTCACAGCCGACTTCCTGTTCTACCTGGAGAATAAAATCACCTTCACTGCATATGCCCGGTTGAATCACCGGAATCATTATCGCAGCGACCCCGGCTCTTCATCGCGCGAAATCCAACGTGACTGGCAACTTGGCGCCTCAGTCAGCTATCGAGTTTTTTAGCGATGGCCGTGGGTCCGGTCTTCTGCCGCATCCATCCGGCGTTACTATTTAAATCGACAAACCAAAACATGACGATAATCGTATAAAATGACGAAATGGGGCAGGGCTGACCGGCCCTGCGGGCGACCGGGGTATACAACACGGCAATGAGTGGTTCGCTCCGATACCTTCGACATCGGAGCATAATGGAGGGCAGGGTCGTACTTCCGACCCTGTCTTTTTTTTCGCCGGATAATTATTTTCGCGCATTTTTTAACCAAACCGGCGCTTCGGCAGTACAACATACAGCAGGGGGCGGATGATCACGGTAAAGTGAGGTGACGGGCGGACGATATAAAAAGAGTGAAATCCTCCGGTATTAGGGGGCGGCCACGGCCGGCCGGGGAAAAAAGGAGACACCGATGGCGTATTTTCAATGGAAGCCCACACTCAGCACACATATCAAGGCGCTGGACGAGGAACACCGGGAAATGCTGGACCTGGCCGGCCGGCTGCAGGTGGAAATCGACCGCGGCAAAAGCGCCCGGGAGGTCAGCGAACTGTTTCCCGAGTTAATTGCCCGGGAAAAGCAGCATTTTGCGCGCGAGGAACAACTGATGATACAGCAGCGCTTCCCCGGTTATGCCGAACATAAACGCGCACACGACGACCTGGCCGCGCGGCTGGCCGACTTGTACGACCGGCTGCGGGACGATGAGCCAATCGGCAGCATGGCCCTGCTCACCTTTATGCAGGACTGGCTGGTCAAGCATATTCAAAGCCACGATAAAGAACTGGGCGATTATCTCATCTCGCGGGCCGAACAGGGGGTCAGGGCCTGAAGCATCGGCGGTCGTTTTTATCTTTTGACGGCCTTGACGGCTTGGCAATCATGGCCCGCACGCTGGAGCGTGGGGCACCCTCTCCCCTACCATAATGTCTGCTAACGGCTTACCATTTTGACATTTCGGCTTTGCTCGATTTCTGCAACGAACGTAAATCGCCGGGAACTTCTGGACGTCTAAGCTGTTGAAATACCTTGACAACGGGTCAAAATGAAATATACTGGGGGGTTTATTGGTTGGGAGAATGTGAACGTGTGCGTGGAGTTGATACATGAATAATGCGATCATCGAAACCGGCGGCTTGCAGTTTGCCGTGGCCGAGGGCTACACCATCGACGTGCCGCTGCTCGACGGCAACGTCGGCGACAAAGTAGTGTTCGACCGCGTCTTATTCGCGGCCAAAGATGAAAACAAACTGGTGGGCGCGCCGACTGTGCCCGAGGCCCGGGTCGAAGGTGAAATCATGGCCCAGGGCCGGACGGAAAAGGTCAACGTTTTCCATTTCAAAAAGCGCACGACCTACCGCAAGAAAGCCGGTCACCGGCAGCATTATACCCGGGTGAAAATTACCGGCCTGGCCTTGTAAGCTCGGCGTATGTATTCACAGGGGGGTAGTAACATCAGCCGCACCATCCGCTCGCGATGTCTGATGTTTGTGTGTTGTCTGCTGGTCGTCCTCACCGGCCGGGTCAGCCGGGCCGACCCGGTGATCCGTTCGGTCACGATCGAGGGCAACACCGCCGCCGATGAACGGCTGATCCGCAGCGTCAGCGGGCTGCAGGAAGGCGGGCGGCTGACGACCACCACGATCCCCGATGCGGTGCGGCGGATTTATGGGCTGGGGTTATTCGCCGATGTGGTCATTTCCGCCACCGACGACCCGAACGATGCCGACGTCACAATCTCCCTAGATGAATTCCCCCGCCTGCGCGCGTTTTCGTTTGAAGACAATAAAAAAGTCGACGACAAGGAACTGGAAGAACTCACCAATCTGCGCCAGGGGCAGGTCATCGGCGCATTTCAAATCGTGGAATCCCGGCGCAAGATCAAAGCGCATTACCGTGACGAGGGGTATTACCTGGCCGAAGTCGAGGCCGAGACAACGTCGGAAGACTCGACCGGCGCGGTGGACCTGGTCTTCAGGATCAGGGAAAAGAACAAAGTCATGGTACGGGAGGTGACCTTCGAGGGGAACACGCAGTTCGAAGACAGCGAACTCCGCGGCAAAATGGACAACAAGCCGAGGGGTTTCTTCAAGTCGGTGTTCGGGGGCGGGAATTTCAACAAGAGCAAATATGCCGCGGATAAAGACAAAATCATCGAATTCTACCATAAGAAAGGGTTCCTTGATTTTGTGATCCACTCGGATACGGTCATCGTGACCGAGGACAACGAGGCGGTCTCCATCCACATGGTAGTGGAGGAAGGCACCCAGTATTATTTCGGTGAAACGACGATCGACGGCAACGAGCTGCTCAGCGACGAACGGCTGCTCCAGCTGCTGAAGTACAAAGAGGGGCGGGTGTTCAACCAGGAAAAATTCGATGAGTCGCTGGGGGAACTCTACGCGGCGTACATGGAGGAAGGGTACCTGTATGCCCGGGTCACCGACCAGATCAAGACGCAGGACTCGACAGTATCGATCCTGCTGGAGATCTCCGAGGGGATTCCCGCCCATGTCCGGCGCGTGACCGTGGTCGGCAACAGCAAGACCAAAGACAAAGTCATCCGGCGGGAACTGGCCATTTTCCCGGGACAGACACTGCGCCGCTCGGCGCTGATCCGCTCGATCAGGAACGTGATGGCCCTGAACTATTTCGCCAACGTGGAACCCGATTACAACATCCTGCCCGACGGCGATGTCGATTTGAATTTTATTGTCGAGGAAAAACCGACCAACCAGTTCCAGGTCGGCGGCGGGTATTCCGCGCAAGACAAGTTTGTCGGGACGGTTTCGCTGGGCTGGCCAAACCTGCTGGGCAACGGCCAAAGTCTGAACCTGATGCTGGATTTCGGCTCGCGCCGCCAGTCTTACCAGGTCAATTTTACCGAACCATGGTTCATGAATACCCCGACGACCGTCGGGTTCGACGTCTTCCGGACCAACCGGACATGGGATGAATCGCAGATCAGCGGGACGTCGGACTATGTCGAAGAACGCAGCGGGCTGGGCCTGCAACTGGGCAAACGGCTAAACTGGCCGGACGATTATTTCCGCGTATACTGGAATTACGGGCTGGAGAACGTCTCGTATACCGACTTTTCCTCGGCCTATCTCGATTCCTCGGCCAATGATCCATACGCGCTGAACCTGATCGACTGGCCGCAGATCACCTCCTCGATGTCGTTTATCATCGCCCGGGATTCGCGAGACCTGCCGGAATTCGCCACGCGGGGTTCGCGGGCGGTCTATCGGGTGGAATTCGGCGGCGGCCTGCTCGGCGGTAAATGGGATTACATGAAAAACACGCTGGAATATGCCTATTTCCATCCGCTGTTCTGGAAATTTGCATTGGCGCCGAAGTTCAAAATCGGGGCCATCCAGGGCGGGGCCGGGATCAGCGACCTGCCGCATTCGGAGCGGTTTTACGCGGGCGGGGTGCAATCGGACGGGATCATCCGCGGGTACGATGATGGTTCCATTTACACGACAATCCCCGAATCGCCGCGCGATGTCGGACCATTTGACTACACGACATCCGGTCCGGGCACACTCAGCGTCCGGGGCCGCGCGATAACTACAATGAACCTGGAAATCACAACACCTTTGGTCGCCCAGCAGATTTACAGCATCCTGTTTTTTGACGCAGGCAATGTTTGGGCGCGGCCGACGACAATGCGGCCGTTCTCAGATATGTACACTTCGGTCGGGTTCGGCCTGCGCATCTCGATCCCCGGGATGGGGATGATGGGGTTTGATTTCGGCTGGCCGTTCCGGGGCGACGAAAAAGGAAAAGTCAAACCGCATTTCCAATTTGGGAGCCAATTCTAGCGCGGGCCGGCGCATGGCGCCGAATCATCCTGTAGGGAGGACAGATCATGTTGAAGAACACGCGAGTATCCCGGGTTTTTCCGGTGGCCATGCTGATGGTGCTGCTGGTCGCGGCGTTGGGCGTTGACGCCGGCGCGGAAGGCAAAATCGGGTATATCGATTCGTATCGCATCCGCACCGACTTCAAAGAATTCGGTGAGGCGCAATTGTCGTTCGACAAGGAGGTGACCGCCTGGCAGACTGAACTGGATTCGGTGCGGCAGGAGCTGGAAGCCTCGGCCGAGGAATTCCAGCGCCAGCGGCTAATCCTGTCCGATGAGGCCAAGAAACGCCGCGAAGATGAATTGCGGCTTGCCGAACAGACTTTCCAGAAACGGACCAACGACCTGTTCGGCCCCGGCGGGCTGGCGGAAAAAAAGAATGAAGAGCTGGTCAAGCCGATCCTGGACAAAGTCAACGCCGTCCTGGAAAAAATCGCCGTGGAAAACAATTATGATTATATTTTTGATTCGGTGAACGGCAACATTGCCTATGCCAAAAAAGAGTTCGACCTGACCGACCTGGTGTTGGAAGAGTTGAACAAACTGGAGTAGGCGTGCGCATTACCGTAGCAGAATTAATTGAAAAGATCGGCGGTGTCGTTGTCTGCGGTGACGCCGCCGTTTCCATAACCGGTGTGGACGGCATCGAACGGGCCGGGCCGGAGCACTTGACATTTATCGCCAACCCGCGCTACGCCGCCCACCTGCAGACCACTCGCGCCGCGGCGGTGATCATCCCGCAAGGCGAGCTGTCCGGCCGGATGGACCATGCCGCAACCCCAGTCCTTATTGCCCACACCCAGCCGTACTACGCATTTATGCTCAGTCTGCGGCTGTTCCATCCGGAGCAGGCGGAACTGGCGCCGGGGATCGACCCCTCGGCGGCGGTGGGGCTGAACGTATCGCTGGGTGAAGACGTGCGGGTCGGGAAGTGTGTCGTAATCGAAAACGGCGCCGAGATCGGCGCGGAGAGTCGGATCCTGGCTGGCTGTTACCTCGGCCGTGGTGTAAAAGTCGGCGCGCAGACGACGATTGGTCCGCAGGTGACGATCATGCACGAATGTGAAGTGGGCGCCCGTGTCCGCATCCACCCCGGCACAGTGATCGGCGCCGACGGGTTCGGCTACGCCGAACTGGGCGGCGTACACCACAAGATTCCACAGGTCGGCCGGGTGGTCATTGAAGACGACGTGGAAATCGGGGCCAATGTCTGCATCGATCGCGCGACCCTCGGTGAAACACGGATTAAACAGGGCACGAAAATCGATAACCTGGTGCAAATCGCGCATAATGTCCAAATCGGGGAACATGCGATTATTGTCGCCCAGGTCGGCATTTCCGGCTCCACCAAAATCGGCAACCATGTCGTGCTCGCCGGGCAAGTGGGGCTGGCGGGACATATTGAAATCGGCGACGGCACGGTCGTTGCCGCCCAATCCGGCATTAGAAAGAGTGTTCCACCCGGTTCACGGCTGCTGGGTTCACCGGCCCGGGATTTGACTACCGAAAAACGTCTGCACGTCCACATCAGCAAACTCCCTGAGATGGCCAAGCGGATCAAACAACTGGAACAACGGCTTGCCGAACTGGAAGAGCGCACCGGGGACAAACGAAAAATCTGACCCGTTTCTTTGCTTCCCAAATCCGCACCGGCGAAATACGGGGTTTCGGCATTTACCCTCTTTTTCGGCAGCGAAAATTTGGCAGCAGGGTTGAAAAAAAACGCACCGTAGTCCGGCGGACCACGGTGCAACCGATCATTAACAACGGAAACGAGATTGACGATTTCTTCGTCGGCTTAGGGTCCGGGGCAATTCCCCGGAGTGCCGTTACACCGGTCAACGCATAAGGCATCCTGGCTTTTGTACACTTTCGTGACCAGGAAGGTTACATCCAGCGGGGTCGGCGCGCCGCCGCTGCCGTCCACGTCCCCGTTTTCAAACGGGCAGCCGGAAAGACCATGATAATCATAGAGCGCGTCCTGGCCTTTGTATACTCGCTGCACCAGGAAAGTCACGTCCAGCGGCGTAGGCGCGCCGCCGTCGTGATTGACGTCACCGGGACCGCCGCAGTCACACGTCTCTTCTTCCAGCAGCCAGTCAAAGATACTGGCCAGGACCACTTCGCGCTTGGTATACCCGGGAAGGCCATTGGCAATCGCCTCGATACCGAAACCAAGAAACACGGCTTTGTATCCACCGGCGGCCACATGCACGCCCGCATTGCCCCCGCCATAATAGGTATAACACACCTTGGCAGTTGCGTCCAACGCCTCGAGTTTGTCGGGCGAAGTCTGGTTTGCCGCGCCGCCCGGTCCGCCCAGCGGCAGGATATGGCCGCTGCTGATCGGGTCACCGGTCACACCGGACGCCAGGATCATCGGTATGCCGGAAACAAAACGGATATGCAGGTAATCGCGCAGGAAAGTGGAGTCGGCGTCATTCGCGAGGTCCTCGGCAATATCCTGGCCGGTCATCAGCAGCCGGCCGCCGTTGCTCAGGAAAGCCCGCAGGTTGTTCACATCATCGACCGACAAAACTTCGCTTCGGGCATTTCCGGTAAACCACAGCGCGAGCGGATAGTCCCCCAGTGTGTCCGGCGGCGGCGAGGACAAGGTGTCTTTCCCCCAAATCACATGGGGGGTGCGCAATGAATCCAGCAGGTGGGTAAAATACTCTTCATATTCCAGATGGATCGCCGCGTCGTCATCGACCAGCAGCACCTGCGGCTGGCCGACATCCACCGTCAGCGTCTCCACGTATGTGTATGCGCCGCCGTTGGCGGAAAACGAGAGGACGAACTTGACGATCGTCGGCGGAAAATCCGGATCGACATTGAACGTAATCGGATCGGCGCCGTTGGTGTTCTGGTCCCAGCGGGACAGATCGCCGTAGGAGGATTCACTCTCAGTGAAGACGATTTCCGGATCGGTTGTCGAAGCCGTCATCGTCAGGCCCAGCATTTCCGTGCCGCAATTGGACACCGTGACCAGCAGTTGGACATTGTTCTCCCCGGGATCAGCACGGCCGTCGTCATTACCTTCATCGTCCTGGAACACGCACGCGCCGGGGACCAGCAGCGGCGGACCAAACTCCCCGTTGTAATTGATATAACTGGGACTTTGGCCGACGTTCGAACAATTATATTCAATGCGCATATACCCGTCATCTTCCCCCCAGCCGGCGCCCCAGGAATTGCGCACGAACCACACACCTGCCGTCCCCTGATCGTCGTCCCAGCCGACCAGCACCACGGCGTGATTAGTCCCCTGATCGTTCACACAGGCATTAAAAATGCCACCGCTGTAGCTTTGCATTTCTGATTCGGCATAAATCGAAACATACACCGGTCCGAACTCCAGAATCGCCCGTTTAAGATAGAGGACATTATTGGTGGCGTAGTCCCAGTCCTGAATCAGGTAATGATGGGTATAGGGACAACCGCACGCCTCATCAGAGGCCGTGTATGGGCAATCGGCTTCATAGACCGCCCCGGCATTGCCGCAGGGATCGGTTTTTGTTCCTTGATAATAATCATGCGCGGCGAAACCACCGTACGCGCAACTCCAGCCGTCCACGTTACAGGTAACCAGCCACTGTTCGGAGAGGTTTTCGATGACATCATCGGTAAGGGTGATCGCACATTCCAGAACGCCGGTTGTGGCAAATGCCCAACAACTGCCGCAGGTATCCTGGTCCCGAACCGGGGGCAGCGCCCGATAATCCCGCCAATCGAATCGTCTCGGCAGATCGACAGCCAGGGGTTCCAACGGCTTGCGGATGGCAGGGGGTTGCCAATCCGGGGGCAGATAGGACCCGCACAACTGGTACAAGGGCCGCCGGGTTGCCGAGTTTTCCCCGACCTGGAACGTCCAACCCTCCTGTTCCCCGCGTTCCTGGAGAACCTGGATATCGTCGCCTGTCAATTGTCCGAAAACCGGAACTGCGGAGTGGAGGATCATCGCGCAAATGAAAAAAGCGCCTAAACCCACCCCCCTGAGGAACCTGCGGGATACGCCACTTACCATGCCCTGCTCCTTATGCAATCGACCATCAACAGACCGGTACAGCCATGATCGGCCGAGGTAAAATACCCATACATCATAAAAATATATCGCTTTTTATTTTGAGCAAGAAAATTCCCCTCAATTCCGGGGTTGAGGGAAAGTTATTCACTAATCCTGTTAAGAAACGGGCTGATCAAGAAACCATAGGGGTCGTCGATCAGGACCGCAAATCCGGTAAGTTGAACCAGGCCGAGACCACAACCAATGGGATAAGCAGATGAGGTTCATTTTCTTACGGGAGTACGGGCAAAATCAGCAGATAACCCTGCATCATGAACACAGATCAACGCCAACCCGGATTAACTTGGATATCTTTTTGAAAACAAATGATTTAGCGGGAGATATAAAGTCGCAGGAATATTCACGGAGTAGTGGATGGCGCATTCTAATACTGAAAATCCGCCGGGGTGGGATTGATCAGGGTCGGCATGCCAGCATGAGCCGCCCGGTACAGAGTGAGGGCATGCTCGGCGTTCATTTGCAAAATCAGGACACTCTCCCCCATCGGCCGCAGCAACAACTGCCGGAATTCAATCAGCGCGTTTTGAACCGGAGATATCGGCTCACCCTCGGCGGTGGTCCGGATTTCAAGGACCAGCCGGTCCGGCCATTGGATTTGAAAGCGCCCCGGTATTTCACGCTGCAGGAGTCCCTGATCGACGTTGACCGCCCGGCCGACGATAGCCAGAATTGAATCGGGTGTTTTTTCGCCGGCGCGGAACAGGTATTTATCGAGAACCGGGCGAACGAGCTGTCCCTCAGATCCCTGAAAGCGGCGGGAGAACTCGGCCATACTTTCCGAATCGGCCTCGGCGTAATCCAGCGGATGTTCCCAGACCGGGACGCCGCCAAGTCGAAGTTGCAGCATACGGGCATCGAAGTCGAGTACCAGATAGGGTTCTTTGGTCCGGGCCAGGGCAAGCTCGCTGGACAGCAGGCGATATTCCAATTCTTCCTGGAACACCGGCGTGACCTCGGCTTGCTGTTCCGCGGCATTCGCCGGCGGATCTGCCGGCCGGTTGCAGCCATGCACCACGCCGCAAAAAACCGCACCGGCCACCAACAGGGCACGGCTGCGGCCGCGTAACCGCCGGGGCGCACGATCAGAAAATATAAACCTGCATCCCGATGCGGGTGCGTTCATAGAGGTTTTGCAGTTCATTTTCACCTACGCGGACACAACCATGTGTGACGCTGATCCCCAGCAGCCGCTCATAGATTGTGCCATGAATAAAAAACCCGTCGCCGAAGCCGATGGCATATTTGCCGAGCATCTCGTCGTCCATCCGCTCGCCTTCATCTTCCGGTATGGGTTCACTTTCTTCGATATATGCCCAGTCCGGCCGCCGCCACCAGGGTTCGACCAGCATACTGCTCACCGTGAAAATCCCGCGCGGCGTATCGAAAACCCAATGCCGGCCGGTGAGCGTATCCACCAGTTCACCGCCGGTCCCGGTAGAGCAATCGGCGATCTGGATGACCGAATCCATCGTCCGCAGGATTATCTTATTGGCATGAGTATCGATAACAATGTACGGTTTGCTCGGCCGCAGACGAGTCATTTCACGGCGCACGCGCTGGAGTTCCGTCCGGGCCGCCTGCGAATTTGCCGGCAAACTGACCAACAAAGAATCATAAACGATCCGCGACTCGTCAACCACCGGCGGTGGGACCATGATCGGCGGCGCGATCAGGATCACCGCCACCAGCAACGATAACGCCAGCAGAAAGATAATGATTAACCGTCGCTTCACGGCCAGTTCTCCGCGCGGCGGACAATCGTCACCGGTGTGCCCAGCTGCATGTACTGCATCAAGTGATCCATATTCTCATTGGTGAGGGCCACGCAGCCGTCGGTCCAATCGGCATTCCGGCCGCCGTCGCCGTGTATTTCAATCAATGCCCCGATCCTGGCCCGCGGCGAAATGAGTCCGCGGGCTTTGTTTTCCTTAAACCGTTTTTTGTCGTCGGCATTAGGATAATCAATGAGCAGGGCCTTGTGATACTTGCTGCCGCGGTGTTTGACCGCAGTGACCTTATACTTGCCCTCCGGTGTGGCCCCGTCACCGGCGAAAAATTTATGGCCGGCGGAGTTATAGCCCAATTCGCAGGAATAGGAACGGACGACCTTGCCGGCCCGGACCAGATACAACTTATGCGCAGACTTGTCGACGACGACAGCCGCTGACCCGTCCTTCCGGGACTGTTCAAGGGTCCGGCTAATCCAGGAGTTCCAGATCTGGACTTTGCGGGCCTGGTCGTTTTCATATTCAGTCAGCATCCGGCTTAATTCGCCGACTAAACCTCGACCCTTGATCGCGGTTTCGATCGCTGACTGGTAGTGCTTTTCGCCCAGCAGGCGTTTGCTCATTGTCTGGGCCAGACGGGCTTCGGCCCAGATCCGCTCGCCCTTCAGCATCATCAACGAGCCGTTTAGCGCTGCGCGCCAGGTCTCCAATTCGTCGGCGAGTACTGCCTGCTCGTTTTCGGCTTGCCGGCGCAATTTTGTCTCCCGATCGCGGGCCTCGGTTTGCGCCGAATCCGCCGCAACCAGGACAGCCTGCAACAGGGAATCGGCCACACCATAATCGCGAAGAAACGGGAGGCGCCCTTTCTGCCGGGCCATTTCCAGCCGCCCCTCGTGCAACAGCTTCGTCGCCCGCTGATATTCGGAGTCCGCAAACTGCGGAGCACCATTTTTCGCCGCCTTGTCCACTGCGGTAACCGCACGATCAAAAAGCGGCTGTGGCGCGTCCTCGCAGCCGAGGACAAACAGCGACAGAGTCGTAATCAGCACCACATGTTGTACAAATGCACCGGAATGAATACGCAACATAAAACCCAAGGGATGGAAAGGTTCGTCGTGCCCCCATTGACTGCAGGGCCGCTCTATCAAGCGGCCCTGAGTCATCAATACTACTTTCCGAACCTGCTGCAGCCAGTTACCGTTTGGTAACCTTTTGCACTGCGGCTTCGATCTCGGCGGTCAGACTGTTCACATTCGCCTGAATCGCCGCAAGCTTGCTCTTGGCCGGGTTGTACCGGCCGGCCTCAAAATCAACCTTGGCTGCTGCGAAAGCAGACCCGATCGCATCCAGGTTGGCTTTCATCAGCTCGATGTCCGCCTTGCTGCCTTTTCCCCGAGGGGCGGCATCCAGGGCCGCACCGGCGGCAGTGATCATCGACTCGACCGTGGTGATCTCGGCGGCGACTTCGGCTCTGAGCCGTTCTTTCTCCTGTATTGCCTCGGCCTCGGCTTGCGCGGCCAGCGCATTTGCCGAATCATACATGGCCTCGACATCGCCATAGCTTCTGAACAGGGCAAACTTCGAATCTTGTTCGGTTTTGGCGGCCTGCGCTCTGGCCAGGGCTTGCTCGGCGGCAACATAAGCATCCGCGGCATATTCTCTGGCTTCCGCTGTCTGGGCGGCCCGCATTGCTGTTTCAGTCTGCTCGATCTTTGCCGTAGGCGGTTTGCCGCAGCCCATGAGGGCCACTGTGGTCAGCCCGGCGAGGATCAATCCCCAACGCTTTGACAACATCCTCTTTTACCTCCTGTGTTTACTTTCACCCTAAATAGAAAAAGATATGCGCAAATATGGACTTTGCACACATCTTTCCGCGTTGTTTCACTTGTTTTCCGTAGGCAACGAGGTCGTGATCTTTGCCTGCTCGTCAGGCATTGATGCTATACACCATTTCCCCCGTATTCACCGAACACATTTCCCCCGATACAATCCTATCATCTTTTCAATGATTGGATATGTATACGCTGCGAGCAAGCAAATAGCTAATGAATCATTTGTAAACAAAAATTTTCTGTCCGGGTCCGGCGGCCGAGGATTTTGGACATAATTGGGCTACAGTTCGGCTGTCCCCCCAAACAACTCACACAAAATAATTCTAACCGATTGTCATACAATATATTACCTGCTGCATATCGACCAAAAGTCTACATCAAAAGTCCGCTTTGCTTCAAAAAATCCCCCGGCTGCTGTTTTTAATGGACGCTAAAACTGACAATTCCCCGCCGCTACTCGAAAAAAAATCTACGGCCTGGTCACCAACTCGTCCAGCGCCCGCCGTCCAGTGGCCGCCGGTATCTCATCCGAATAACCGACCGGCAACAGCAGCAACGGCCGTTGGCTGGGCGGGGCGTCGATGACCAGGGAGACTTCATTTTCCTTGAACGCGCCGACCAGGACACTGCCCAATCCCAGGGCGGTGGCCGCCAGATGACCGAAAGTCGCGGCAATTGTCGTATCCTGCAGGCAATAAAGGGTCAGCCCCCGTTCTTTATATTTGATGCGCGACCGCTCCCCATCGGCACAAAACACCAGCACCGCCGCCGCTTGCGCGACACATTCCTGATCGTACGCGGCACCCGCCAACGCCCTGATCATTTCGGGCTTTTCGACAAGATAAACGTGGTAGGCCTGCAGGTTCCCGGCCGTGGGCGCCGAACGGACCGCTTCCAGCAGGCGGGTAATCAGGTCCGAGGCAATTTTCTGGTTTTTAAATCTCCGCACCGATTTTCTTGCCTGGATGACATCGAAAAATTCCATCCGTCTCCCCCTGAGTTCGCACGGCAGGCGTCACCATAAGCTCAATATAGGGGACGGGATTCACTTCCTGTCAAAATAAAAATATCTGCCCGCCGGGAATATTTTGACTTTGCGGTCTTAATCGGATTACATAGCCCGTAGATATTCGAAGGGAGGAATGGGGCACATGAATCCGGAGTTAACTGCACTGACCGTTACCGCCGCGTCAATCGGCTTTATCCACACCCTGATCGGGCCGGACCATTACTTGCCCTTTGTGGCCATGGCGCGGGCACGGGACTGGTCCACCTTGCGGACGTTGATTGTAACGATTATCTGCGGAGTGGGGCACGTCGCCAGTTCGGTCGTGCTGGGGTTGATCGGCGTGGCCTTGGGCATTGCCGTCACCAAACTGGAGGCCGTCGA
Organism: Candidatus Zixiibacteriota bacterium; assembly: GCA_020051695.1. Lineage (GTDB taxonomy): Bacteria > Zixibacteria > MSB-5A5 > WJJR01 > JAJRUJ01 > JAGVQM01. Next base: position 112,467 of record JAGVQM010000016.1, read on the forward strand.
ATCGGTCCGTGGCGATCTGGCCGCCTGGGCCTTGATTGCTTTCGGGCTGGTCTATATGGTCTGGGGCATTCGCCGGGCGGTGCGCAATGCCGGGCACAAGCATTTTCCCGGCCTGCATACGCATGAGCATGGAACGGAACACCATGCTCACGAGCACGATCTTGAAGCCAAACCGAGCATCACTCCCTGGGTATTGTTCACCGTATTTGTCCTCGGCCCGTGCGAGCCGTTGATCCCCATTTTGATGTATCCCGCCGCGCAAAGCAGCACTTCGGGGATGATCCTGGTCGCCTCAGTGTTTGGCGTGGTGACTATTTCGACCATGGTCGCGGCGGTGCTGGTGTTATCGCACGGCATCAAGCTGGTATCATTAAGGGCTTTGGAGCGGTATTCCCATGCGCTGGCGGGGTTTGTGATTCTGGCCTGCGGCGTGGCGATTCAGTTGGGGTTATAAGGCGGCGAAAACACTGACCCGTAATTCAAATCTGCTAATTTCCACGCCCGTCAACCCTTGCGGTAGGAAATTTATGTTGCTTCCGAGACGCCCGTGCCACGGGATTCTTGCCTTTTTTACATAATTCATTATAATAAATATGGTTTCACAATTATCGCTGTCGATAGGAGGCGGCTGATGCCGAATAATAGAATCCCCTGGTTTTTCGGGTGTCTGATATTGGCGTTTATGCTTGCCGCTCCCGCAATCCTGCAAAGCACCGATCAGGAATCCCCCGCGCTGTTGCGTCTCGGGGGCAATCCGCCAACGTCGATTTCCGCCTCATCCTTCGCTTTCACACCCAACCAGGGCCAATGGGATAAACGGGTATTGTATCGTGCCGATGCCGGTGGGGCAGTGATGTGGTTCACCGCCGACGGGGCGTATTATCATTTCACACGAAGCATCCCCAAGACTCTGACGCCTGATGATCCGCTTTATGATCTACCTGATCAGCATCGGTTGCACGGCGAGACGGATAGTCTAGAAGTCCTGCTGATCAAGGCGACATTTGTCGACGCGAATCCAAATCCTGAAGTAACTCCGGCCAATCCACTGGATTATACCTATAACTACTTTTTGGGCAATGACCGCAGCCGCTGGCAAACACATGTCCCGAATTATACATCCATTCGATTTGCGGAACTCTACCCCGGGATTGACTTACAGTACTATGGTGACAGCCACGAGATGGAGTATGATTTCCTGATATCACGGGGAGCGGATCCGTCGAAGATTCAGATTCGTTACGACGGGGCGAAGTCGCTGTCGGTAAATGAACGTGGTGAGTTGGTGGTCGAGACGCAGTGGGGTATGGTAATCGAACGTCGACCGCTGGTGTATCAAATCGAGAATGAAAAACGTATTGCGTTGCAAGGCGCATACAGAATTTTGGGCAAAAATTCCTTTGGCTTTGAGTTGGGGAAAGAATACAATTCCGCGCTACCCGTCGTCATTGATCCGGCATTATCGTATAGCACCTACTTGGGCGGCGCAAGCAGGGAAGATCCTTCTGCCATTGCGGTGGATTCCGGTGGACATGCCTACGTCGTGGGATTTACATACTCAGCCGATTTTCCGACATTTAACGCTTATGATGATAGCCACGGTGGGACTTTCAGTACGGTTGATGTTTTCATCACCAAATTAACCGCCGATGGAGCGGGTCTTGTCTACAGCACGTTTGTGGGTGGTACCAGTTATGATTGGGGCCGAGGCATTGCCGTAAATCATCATGGGGAGGCATTTGTAACCGGAACGACCAGATCCTCAGATTTTCCCCACGTCGGCGGCCATAGTCGTTTCGGAGGTGATGATGCTTTTATCTTAAGACTGGCGGTTTCTGGCGATAGTCTCATTTACAGCACATTTGTCGGAGGTTCTAAAACCGATAATGGCTGGGCCGTCGCTGTAGACACGGAAGGTTGTGCATATATTGTCGGGAATACGAATTCCACGGATTTTTTGACGGCCGACGCTTATTGTGATCATTATGGCGGTGAAGGAGATACTTTCCTGACTAAAGTGTCGTCTGATGGTAATGGTTTTATTTATAGTACTTATCTTGGTGGCACTTCAGGAGAAACCGCCTATGCAATTGCTGTCGATCACTGTAGCAGCGCCTACATGACTGGATTTACTTTTTCGCCCGACTTCCCGACGGCCAATGCATATGACTCTGTATTCGGCGGCATTATTGGCTCAGATAAGTGCGACGTCTTCGTGACTAAATTTACTCCGACTGGAGGAGAATTATCCTATAGCACATTTCTTGGAGGAGACGAGGAAGAAAAAGGCCAAGGCATTGCTGTGGATACTGCCGGTTCGGCCTATGTTGGTGGTTATACGTTGGGGGGATTCCCTGTGGTAAACGCCTACGATAGCGTCGCCGCAGGATGTGATGCGTTCGTCACCAAACTCACCCCGACTGGAGATGATTTGGTCTATAGCACATATTTCGGAGGAACCGAATGGGAGAGTTGTTATTGCGTTGCCATTGATGGGAATGGCAATGCATATATCGGGGGAAAAACAAACTCGGAAGATATACCCATAATAAACGCCGATGGCTTCATACAGGACTTTCACGGTCTATACCTAGATTTGTATGTGTCGAAGATTACTCCGTCCGGTGACGCCTTAAAATTCAGCACGTACTTTGGTTCGTGGGGCGGGGGAGATGAAGGCATAAGTATTGCGGCAGATGGCAACCAGGCAATATATTTTACCGGGACTTGCAGCGGTCTTTTTCCCCTCGAGAACGCTTTCGATAGTCTATATGGTGGCGGTATTGATGCGTTCGTGGCCAAAATCGACACTTGGATCTGCGATTGCCCACATCAGGGTGATTCAAATGGTGATGGCGAATTTGGTGTCATAGATTTAGTATACTTGATAAACTATGCTCTTCGCAATGGGCCGGCACCAGTCTCAGATCCAGACTGCCCGGCA
>JAGVQM010000040.1 GCA_020051695.1 Candidatus Zixiibacteriota bacterium
CAAATTGTTACACCATTCGTGCAGGTCGGAATTTACCCGACAAGGAATTTCGCTACCTTAGGACCGTTATAGTTACGGCCGCCGTTTACTGGGGCTTCAATTCAGAGCTTCGCCCACCTTTCGGCAGGCTGACCCCTCCTCTTAACCTTCCAGCACCGGGCAGGTGTCAGTCCCTATACGTCGCCTTGTTAGGCTTAGCAGAGACATGTGTTTTTAGTAAACAGTCACCCAGGCCTTTTCACTGCGGCTCCATTCTGCATGCCAAAGCAAGTAAGGCACACATACTCAGGAGCACCCCTTATTCCGAAGTTACGGGGCAATTTTGCCTAGTTCCTTAACGAGGGTTCGCTCGAGCACCTTAGGATCCTCTCCTCACCCACCTGTGTCGGTTTACGGTACGGACTCCATGATCCACTCACTTAGAGGTTTTTCTAGGCAGCATGCTTAGGGCCCGTTTATAGGCAAAAGCCATCCCTATCGTCCCTCAGGGTTATGAAATCCCGGATTTACCTGGGACTTCCCCCTACAGACTTAGACCGGCACAACCAATCGCCGGCGGGCCTTTCACTCCTGCGTCACCCCATCGTTCAAACGCGGACCTCAGAGGTACAGGAATATTAACCTGTTTTCCATCGCCTACGCCTTTCGACCTCGGCTTAGGATCCGACTGACCCTGAGCGGATTAACCTTCCTCAGGAACCCTTGGGTTTTCGGTGAACGGGTTTCTCACCCGTTTTATCGCTACTCGTTCCGGCATAATCACTTCCCAACGATCCAGTCGTCCTCACGAACGGCCTTCACCTCGTTGGCAACGCTCCTCTACCAATCCCCGCCCTAGGCGGAGATTCCGCGGCTTCGGTGGCACGCTTAGTCCCGGTAATTGTCGGCGCAGAACCTCTAGACTAGTGAGCTGTTACGCTTTCTTTAAATGATGGCTGCTTCTAAGCCAACATCCTAGCTGTTTTAGAAATTCCACATCCTTTATCACTTAGCGTGCACTCAGGGACCTTAGCCGGCGGTCTGGGTTGTTTCCCTCTCGGCAATGAAGCTTATCCCCCACTGCCTGACTCCCGCGCAACGATGTACCGGCATTCGGAGTTTGAATGGGGTCGGTAACCTTGTGGGGCCCCTAACCCAACCAGTGCTCTACCTCCGGTACTCTATAACGCGAGGCTACCCCTAAAGATATTTCGAGGAGAACCAGCTATCGCCCAGTTTGATTGGCCTTTCACCCCTAGGCACAGCTCATCCCCCGACTTTTCAACGTCGGTGGGTTCGGACCTCCATCTCGTTTTACCGAGATTTCATCCTGGCCATGCCTAGATCACAAGGCTTCGGGTCTGCGGCATGCGACTAATCATCGCCCGGTTAGGACTCGCTTTCGCTACGGTTGCGCCAGAGTTTGGCTTAGCCAGCCACATACCAGCAACTCGCCGGATCATTATTCAATAGGCACGCAGTCACCCGCCTTATAAATCCGAAGATTTATAATTTGGGCTCCCACAGCTTGTAGGCATACGGTTTCAGGTACTATTTCACTCCCCTCCCGGGGTACTTTTCACCTTTCCCTCACGGTACTGGTTCACTATCGGTCACGGGCGAGTATTTAGCCTTATCGCGTGGTCGCGACAGATTCACGCGGGATTCCACGTGTCCCGCGATACTTGGGAATTGGAACAGGAAGTCAATGGTTTTTCGCCTACAGGACTGTCACCTTCTGTGGTCGGACTTTCCAGACCGCTCGGCTAAACCATCGATTTGTAACTTCCCGGGCCATCGGTACATGGCCCGAACTCCAACCCCGCAACACCGACCGCACAACGGATACCGCCTTTAGCGTGCTGGTCGGTTTAGGCTGTTCCCAGTTCGCTCGCCGCTACTATGGGAATCACTATTGTTTTCTCTTCCTGAGGATACTAAGATGTTTCAGTTCTCCTCGTTCGCTCCAACCCGGCTATATATTCACCGGGTGGTGATCCCGTATGACCGGGACCGGGTTTCCCCATTCGGACATCCCCGGATCAAAAGTTGTTTGCACCTCCCCGAGGCTTATCGCAGCTTACCACGTCCTTCATCGCCTGCCCGTGCCAAGGCATCCCCCATATGCCCTTTGTAACTTGACCGAAATCCTTGGGTGGTTCGATCGAAGATACTCGGCTTACTTATACGCACCAGTATGAAGTTGTCAAAGAACGGATCTATGGTTAACCGGCCCCAGGCCGGCAAACAGCCACAATTATTGTTCTGCCCCATGACACATGGAGATGACCGGGATCGAACCGGCGACCTATGGCTTGCAAAGCCATCGCTCTCCCAACTGAGCTACATCCCCAAGTATAGAATCATACCGAAGGACGCGCGGCTGGAACTCGTCCCGCGCCGCCTCCGCCTGCCCGCCAAGCAGCGGGCCCACGGGGCAGATCGTCCATTCTCAAAATTTCAAAGAGCACAATGGGCCTAAGTGGAATCGAACCACTGACCTCGCGCTTATCAGGCGCGCGCTCTAACCAGCTGAGCTATAGGCCCCTTTTTCTGCGGGCAAGCCGCCGTTGGAGACCTACCCCAACCGGTCCGGGGCTGAGTTTCGATGCTCAACGCGCTAGTCTGGCGATCCCCGCCCCGGTACTGCAAAAAAAATTTATAAACGAAAATAGCGTGTGCGGTCGACCGATTGATGTGTTCGACCTCGGAAAGCCGCTGCCCGGCTCTGTCGAGCCCGGGTACGACTAACCGTCTCCTTAGAAAGGAGGTGATCCAGCCGCAGCTTCCGCTACGGCTACCTTGTTACGACTTAGCCCCAGTCATTGGTTTTACCTTCGGCACCTGCTTCCCGAGGGTTAGACAGGTGACTTCGGGTACCCCCAACTCCCATGGCTTGACGGGCGGTGTGTACAAGGCCCGGGAACGTATTCACCGCGGCGTGCTGATCCGCGATTACTAGCGATTCCGACTTCATGGAGTCGAGTTGCAGACTCCAATCCGAACTGAGGCCGGTTTTGGGGATTAGCTCCACTTCGCAGTCTTGCAACCTGCTGTACCGGCCATTGTAGTACGTGTGTAGCCCTGGATGTAAGGACCATGAGGACTTGACGTCATCTCCACCTTCCTCCCCGTTGACCGGGGCAGTCTCCCTAGAGTTCCCAGCATAACCTGATGGCAACTAGGGACAGAGGTTGCGCTCGTTGCGGGACTTAACCCAACACCTCACGGCACGAGCTGACGACAGCCATGCAGCACCTGCACACGGGTCTCCGAAGAGAAAACCTGCTTTCACAGGCGGTCCCGTGCATGTCAAACCCAGGTAAGGTTCTTCGCGTTGCGTCGAATTGAACCACATACTCCACCGCTTGTGCGGGCCCCCGTCAATTCCTTTGAGTTTCAATCTTGCGACCGTACTCCCCAGGCGGGGCACTTATTGCGTTAGCTGCGGCACTGAGGGGGTCGATACCCCCAACACCTAGTGCCCATCGTTTACCGCTAGGACTACCAGGGTATCTAATCCTGTTTGCTCCCCTAGCCTTCGTGCCTGAGCGTCAGTATCGGGCCAGAAAGCCGCCTTCGCCACCGGTGTTCTTCCTGATATCTACGCATTTCACCGCTACACCAGGAATTCCGCTTTCCTCTCCCGTACTCAAGATCGGCGGTTTCGAATGCAAGCTCCCGGTTAAGCCGTGGAGTTTTCACATCCGACCTGCCGACCCGCCTACGCACCCTTTACGCCCAGTAAATCCGAACAACGCTCGCACCCTCCGTATTACCGCGGCTGCTGGCACGGAGTTAGCCGGTGCTTCTTCTGTGGGTACCGTCAGGATCCCGAAGGACCGTTTCGTCCCCACTGAAAGGATTTTACACCCCGAAGGGCTTCATCATCCACGCGGCGTCGCTGCGTCAGGCTTTCGCCCATTGCGCAATATTCCCTACTGCTGCCTCCCGTAGGAGTCTGGGCCGTATCTCAGTCCCAGTGTGGCCGGCCACCCTCTCAGGTCGGCTATCCATCACAGCCTTGGTGAGCCGTTACCTCGCCAACAAGCTAATGGACCGCGGGCCCATCCCTCAGCGACCGAAGCCTTTGATCTTCAGACGATGCCGCCCGAAGATATTATTCGGTATTAGACCCCCTTTCGAGGGCTTATCCCCAACTGAAGGGCAGGTTGCCCACGTGTTACGCACCCGTTCGCCGCTTTACTTTCCCCCGCAAGCGGGGAATTTCTCGCTCGACTTGCATGTATGAAGCGCGCCGCCAGCGTTCGTTCTGAGCCAGGATCAAACTCTCCGTGGAAAATATTCTTGCTTATTTTCCGCTCATAATGGAACACCAGTACAACATGTTCCTTCTTGACGTAGCCGAACCAGTTCCGAAAAACCAATTCAGCCCGCACCAATTCGATGCGATTACGCACACGCTATTTCGTTGTCAAAGAGCTTTGCTACCCGCCGTACTTACGGCAGACGCAGAATCTAATACATAAAAATCTGCTGTCAAGTGCTATGTTGTCAATCTTCGAAATATTTTTCAACAACTTCTATCGACATTGTCCCCGAGCGACTTAACCAACCGGTCTTTTCGCCCAACACACTCTACGCGCCAACATCCCGGTCGTTTGCTCATTACCGTAATCGGGTGACGTTTTCAGTAACTTCCTGTTAACCATCCACTTAGCAAAAGCCACCGAGCGGGGTCGAACCGCTGACCTGTCGATTACGAATCGACTGCTCTACCAACTGAGCTACGGTGGCCCAATTCATTCGGTGTTTGTCTCTCCGTTACCTATCCACGAATGCCGGCTTCAGGCCGGACCTTTTACCCGTCTACTTCTTGTTGTCCGTCGCCATCATCTTCTGCGGGGTAAAAAAAATGCCGCCCCGCAGAATCGAACTGCGGACACACGGATTTTCAGTCCGTTGCTCTACCATCTGAGCTAGGGCGGCTTGTTTTCCCTCGAACCCGCAATCGGGTTTTTACAACAATGCGGGCAGGAAGTCAATAGGCAAACGAGGACCGCACAAAAATCTCGTCAGTTTTCATTCGCGGCGTCTGCTTGCCCTCCCCTGCCGTCACGCCGCTTATTTCTCTGCGTGCTTGAACTCAAAAGTCGGTTCAATGCCAATGAACTGGTCGGTGACATACATCAATTTGTTTTCCGGCGGCAGTTTCACCGGGCCGATCTGAAACGCGGCCAGCGGGAACTCCTGCGCACAACTGAAATGGATGCGCGCGATCTCACCGGAGCCCGGCGGGAGGTCACTATATTTCTTGTCCGCGAACGGCGCGAGCATCAGCAACAGCACCGCATTGCGGTCCGGAAATAATGTATGCGGTTTGTTTTCAAAGTGCTGTACGCGTGTGCCGGCATAACTGATCGAATCAAACTTGACAGTGATGTCGCCGGCACCCCATTTCAGCGGAAAAGACAGCACCCGGGCCGGGTTGACATTGGCCGCGAACAGGGTCGCTACGGCATGATTTTTATCAGCGCCTGGGTGTAGCTCCACAATCACCTGATCTTTGAGCAGTTCCGGTTGTTTCGCCACTTTGTCCTGGGCCCCCGCCCCCGCCGTAATGATAAACAGCGCGATCAACGCAAACACAAATCCTCGACGCATGACACCTCCATCGGTTTATCTTCTCTATCTTTTTGTATATCGGCCGCTTCGCGGTTTCCCGTTACTCGCGGACCCCGCTGGCCGGCCGACCCGCTTTCGACCCGACATTATACACCCGGCTGGCTGTCTTTGTCCAGTCCGGAGGAAAACAATGGACAGAATGCATGGGCTGTTTCAGACGTCCGGATGCTCCCGTTTGGAGTAATAGCAGATATGTTCTCCGTGGGCATAGCCGCATTTGGCAAACAGGCGCCGTGACGGTGCATTGTCCTGTTCGATCAGGGCGGCAATAATCGGGGCCCCGTATGTTTCACGGAGCATTTCCTCCGCGGCAGCAACCAGCTTCCGGCCGTAACCTTTGCCGCGGAAATCCGGGTCGACTGCCAGACGGTTAATCCAACCCTTGCGCCCGTCGAACGTGGCGATAATCGAGGCGGCAAGACGGCCCTCGACGAATAGACCGAGGTAACTGTCCGGGGCACGGGCCAGCTCCCGCGCGATGGCCTCACGTGAGTCGCGCCCGTGCGGCCGGTGCGACAATCCCGCCCGCTGCCAGAGGGTGATGAGGGCGTCGTAGTCGGCAATGGTGAGAGGACGGATTTTTGTTATATTAATCATTGGCTGTTCAAAACGAAAATGTCGCGTGCCAAAAATTTTGGCCTATTCCTCTCTTACTCTGAATGCTTCAACAAAATAACCCCGCAACTCATCCAAATCAATGCAGGGACCGACATACCAAAGAGGCAAATTGCCCATGCTTTTGTCTCCGACCTCATTGGCCTGGAATTCAATCGGGCCTCCGCTCCAAAAAGTGATGTGGTTAGCCGAGGCATCATATTTATTTACAAACCCTCGCACATACGCCCTGATCTCATCCGTGTGACTCCATTCCGCAAGCAACACGCCCATAAAGTGAGATAGATCTGCTTTCCTGAATTCCCTCATACCTCCATACGCCTCGGATAATCCCTGCAAAATGCAAAACCGCATCCCACATGTCAGTTCGGATGTCATACGGCATCGATTGGCTACTGCCAAAGCATAATTGTATAATTCTATGGCTTTTGCATTATCTCCCAAATCGTAGAATTGGGACGCAAGAAAGAGGCTGACCAAGAACTTGAATTCATCAGAGAATTCTGCTTGTTCTTTTTTCATCAATTCATACATCTTTATAAGCGAAGACATGGTAATGCCGTTAGTGTACCAATTGAAAGCCAAGAAATGCGCAGCTAAGTCTATGGAAAGGCGTTCCTCGAAATCCTCAAAGAAACCCGGGCCAATAGAATCTACTTCCACACATTCCTTCAAGTATTCTTCCGGTTTGAAACTGCCGCCTGATTGACAGAACTCGATCGTGAAATAGGCGCGGGCCGTGACATTAGAACAAATATATATGGAGTTCCTTTGATCGATGACATCACCCCATATCGCAAGATGGGCTTTATATTTTCGGGCAAGTTGAAGGGCTTCCAAAGAATCACTTGGCTGCCGAAATGTATGCTTTACGGAGATATTCGAAATGCCCGCCCGCCTGGCCGCGTGATAGACTGCTCGGGCAAAGGTGCCTTCTATTTTTCTTCTTCCGAAAATGTCGGCGAGATTTGTACCACTAAAATTACAAACTAGTACACCCATTTCATCCGCCTTGAATGGCCTCCTGAATAGAAAGGGATCAAAATGCACCCCAAGGAAAAACATAAAAGCATATAACGGAAATGACCGTGGAATTATGTAATGTATCCATACCAACCACCTTCGCGGCGATGATCGAATAGGCCGTTCGCGGTCATCTAAGACCTTTAGGGTCTTCGGCTTCGGCCGGAACGGCATTATAGTCTTGCAAGCCCAGTAGAATCCATAAATCGCTGAAAATCCACAATATGCAATTAAGATTTGCCAATAGTAGTCAGGTAAATTATCCCAAAACCAAGGCAGTAGAGGAACCCCAATTACAAGAATTGGCATCTTAGCAGCAAGCCGCAGCAACGTACTTAGAGTATTCATATATGACCCCAAATAGCAAACTGATTGGCAGTATAGGCTATTTGGGGGCGTTTAACAAACAACTATCTCATCTGACGCCAGACAAAAATCGAGACTTTACTTGTCGGCCGGCTCCCAGCGGACGATGCGGTCCAGCCGAAAGGTGCGTTCGGCCTGCTTGGCGTAACAATAGGCGACCAGGTAGACGTAATCGCGCATCGCTGCGACTTCCTTGAGCAGGACCTTGCGCGTGCTCTTGTTGCCCGAAGCATCGATGTAATCAATAATCATCGACTCGCGCCGCTTGACCGGCCCGCGCAGCGATGGCGGCAACAGCATTAACGGATCGGTGCGGTCTTCGGGTACCGACCAGCCGCTGACCCGGTCCAAAAACAACCCGACTGTCGGCTCTCCATCAGGGAAGATCCCAATCATCAGTTTCCGAAAGACCTGAAAGGTCGTGCGGCAATCACCCAAAGCGCGATGGGCATCGGGTGCGGGCACCTGAAAATGGCGCGCCAGAAACCCCAGCGAATGGGAAGGCAGCCGCAGATAACGGCGGGCGATTTGCAGGGTGTCGATAATCTGGTTGCGCGGCTGCGGCAACCCGGCCGCCCGCAACTCCACCGACAAAAATCCCAGGTCGAACGGGGCATTATGCGCGACGATGAACGCCTCTCCGACAAACGACAGGAACGCAGCAGCCACCTCGCCAAACAGCGGCCGGCCCAGCAGCATCTCATCGGTAATGCCGTTGACCGCCGCCGCGCCGGGAGAGATGGGCCGCCGCGGATCGAGCAGCTCGCAGAACTCATCGATTTCCCGCCCGTCACGGACTTTCAACCCCGCCAATTCGACAATACGGTCACCGAATACCGGGTACAAGCCGGTGGTCTCCACGTCAATGAATACCAAATCGACGTCGGCCAGCGGTATCGTCGGGTCGGGTAGGGACATCATCTGCCGTTATTCCTGAGGATTTTCGTCGCCCGCAGCAACCCCGGGCAGCGGACCTACATCGCAAAGGCCACAATCCGCCAATGATCGTCATAAAAGACCAGGGCCATTTTGCTGTAGAACTGAATGCGCGTATCGCGATCAATGAATGAGACTTCGACAGTGGCGGAATCGGCTTTGATTTCGGTCTCGCCGATAACCACCTGCATTTTTGTCCAACGCGAACGCAGCCGCCCGTCCCCGGTCAACGCTGATTCCAGGCGTTCGCCCCACGGGATGGCGGTCAGCAATGAATCATCGGGTTGTTTCAAATCCAGCGAAACCGAACGCCAGGCCCGCCCGGTATCGACACTCCGCAGGACCATCGTGGTGTCGTCGGCATGCAAGGCGGTAAACAAATCCATGACCGTATCTTTGGGATTCGGCTTACCGGCACAACCCAGGGACAGGCAGACCGTGATCGCCGCAAAAATCGCGAGCCCCGGGAATCGGTATCTGATTTGAGTGTCCATCGTCGGCAATGTACTTCTCCCCCACCGGGCCGTCAAGCCCGCAATAAAAAAGGCGCCCGCCAATAACAACGGACGCCGGTTGATTGTCGTTTACCGGGTTATCGTCACAACCGCGCGGTCAAACCGACGCGATGCACCGTACCCAGTTCGGAAAGCTGTCCCAAGGCATAATCGATGCGCAGGGAATTGAATGTCACCCCAAAGCCGCCGGTGAATCCGGCATATTTGTCGTTGCTTGAGCCGGTCTCAATATCGGCGCGCCGGGACGAAAAGCCGGCCCGCAGATAAAACGGCGAAAAATAAACCAGCTCAGAGCCCAGTGAAAACCGGATCTGGTCGTCGGAGGATTTGCTCACATCCCCGACGACAATCAGCGGCAGGCCGCGCATTTTATGTGAGGCGCCCAAAGCGAATTGGATCGGCAGTTCATCTTTATGTGATTCGGTTAAACCATCCATTTGCGCGCCGAGATTAGTTACGGCGGCGCCCAACCGGGTACGGTTGTCGGCGAAAGTGTAGAGAAAACCGAGGTCGGCGGCCATGCCCCAGGAGGTTGAATCCTCAATCGATTCCAGAATGAGCCGGCCGGTCATGCCCATGCTGAGACGGGCGGAGAGGCGATAGGCCCCGGTCAGGCCGAAGGCCATATCCGACGCGGTGAAAGTCCCCAGCCGGTTGCCATCGGCATCGGCGGCGATCAAATCCCCATAGCTCATATACTGCACCGAAGCGCCGAAGGAGGCCCGCTCACCGAGGGGGCTGACCAACGCCAAAAATCCCGATTGCAAATCAGAAATCCAGGAATTATAGGAGGCGGCAACGTATGTCGCACGGGGTGCCGCGGTCAGTTCCTCGCCGTCATTCCATGGTTCAGCCAGCCGGATTCCGGTAATCCCCGCCGGATTATAGTATAGCGCCGCATAATCATCCGCCAACCCGACATATGCGCCACCCAGGGCCGCGGGGCGTGCCCCCACGCCGATTTTAAGAAAACTGTACCCGGCGGTCCCGGCATTGTCATCAATGGCCTCCGCCGGCAACCAGGTGGCGAACATCATCACCAAAACCGCTGCAATTAAAATCGGTCGTCTCATTAAGCACCTTCCCGACAGTCACTTAATCCCTGGCCGGCGGCCCAAACCGTACCTCAGACCCGCGCAGCAATCATCATTGTTATACGCCGTCGACGCCAGTCGGCGCCACACTATTTTGCCGCTGTTATTGTATTCGGCGTTAATCATCAAATTTTTTGCCCGTTTTGCAATATTTCGGTACTTCATCCCCCGAAAAATACTCCATTGCAGCAGATATATTCCAAGCCCAACGGATGCGACAACATTAATTTTACCAACCCTTCACCGTGCGGTCCAGGATTTCTTCGGTGAGTTTTTTAATAGCCCGGGTTTGGCCGTCCTGCTCGGTTTCACTGTCGGCGGCATACACGCCCCACGCCCGGATGGACGGGGCGTCCCAAATGGTAGTCTCGCCGTCAGTAGAAACGAGATTGGCCCGGACCGTGATTTCGACGATATATTCCTGAACATTTTCTCCGGCGTCAAACGTATACGCTGAGCGAGAATACGTCAGGATCGTCGCTTTGAGAACACTCGCGGCACGTGAGGGATCGACGACATCGATGACATTTTCGGCGATCAGCCCGTCGGTTACCCCCGAAGTTAACTGCTCGGCCAGACCATATTCAGGGGTCTGGTTTTCCATGAGCGGAATGCCGATCGAGGAAACCAGGGCTGTGCGGCCGGATTTCGGCGAATACCAGCCGCAGCCGGTGCACAGGAGCACGAGGATGAGCAACACTCCAATTTGTCCCAGCGCCGGTCGCGATTTCATGAGACCACCTTACCCTTTTTAATGACCACTCGGGCCAGATTGACCCCAAAATGGTACGGGACCTGCCGGTAATTTTCTGCGTCCCAGATAACCAGGTCGGCGCGACGGCCCACGCTCAGGATGCCGATTTCCCGGCCGCGATTGATGGCATATGCAGCATTTGTTGTGGCGGCAACAAAGGCCTCGGCCGGTGTCATTTTGTATATTACGCACGCCAAATTCAGCACCATTTGCATGGACTCGGTCATGCAGGAACCCGGATTGCAATCGGTGGCCAAGGCCACCGGAACGCCGGCCTGAATCATTTTTCGCACCGGCGGGCGTTGGGGCAAGTCAAGATAATACGCCGTGCCCGGCAACAAAACGGCAAGCACCCCGGCAGCGGCCAGCTGCCGAATACCGTTATCCGAAATGCATTCCAGATGGTCGGCGGAGATTGCGTTCATTTGCGCGGCGAGAGCTGCCCCACCCTGATCGGTGATCTCATCGGCATGGAATTTCAGGCCCAGCCCCAGAGCTTTGGCTTTTTTCTGCACGACAATAGTCTGTTCTCTGTTGAACACCCCTTCCTCGAAAAACACATCGGAAAACTCGGCCAGGTTCCGCCGGGCAACTGCCGGGAGGATTTCTTCGGTAATCAAGCGGACGTAGCCGTCGCGGTCATCCCGGTATTCCGGCGGGAATTCATGTCCCGCCAGGACCGTCGGCACAAGGTCCAGCGGGTGTGTTTCGTTGAGGATGCGGATGACTTCCAGCGTCTTGATTTCATCCTCAACGTTCAGCCCATAGCCGCTTTTGGCTTCGATCGTCGTTGTTCCATGCCGCAACATGCGGTCCAGCCGAGGCCGGGCCAGGGCCAGCAGTTCGCCGTGACCGGCCTTGCGCAATGAAGCCACTGAGACGATGATCCCGCCCCCGGCTGCGGCGATCTGGGAATACGATTTGCCCAGGGCGCGCATTTCGAATTCCATTTCGCGGGTTGCGGCAAAAACCGGGTGCGTATGCGCATCAACCAGGCCGGGAGAAACAACAGCGCCTGCGGCGGATAGCTCCACCCCGCCGGGGCATAATTCAATGTCGTCTTCCGGATGCTGCCCCAGCCAGACAATGCGTCCGTCCCGTACAGCAATCGATGCATTGTTGACAATATCGAGTTGAGCGAGATCGGCGCCGGTGCGCGGACCGTTCCGGGCATTGCCCATCGTCAACAGTTCGCCACACTCGGTAATCAGCAAATCCGCCGGTGTTTTTTTCGCCACAAAACGACTCCCCCGCGACTCCCGACTACCGCGCCCGATCAGATGAAAGCCATCGGCTCGGTCCGGCGCGCGCCCTCCTGAATAAACACCTGCAGCCGTTCCAGGACCAGCTCGCGCGGATCAAGGTCCTCCGCCCCGCCTAGATACGTGATAATGTCTGCCGGACGCACGCCTCCCTGAGCGGTGATGGCGATTTCCATTTCTATAAAGAGGTCTACTCCAGCTGTATTCAGGCGCAGCTCCCGGACATGCGGACGCAAATCGACACGCTTAGTCCCGCTGTCGGCAACCCGTTCAAACCAGACAGAGGACTGGGCCATAAATTCTTTTATCCGCCCCTCCCACGCTCGGGCCGAATGCGGCAGTTTCA
This sequence comes from Candidatus Zixiibacteriota bacterium, assembly GCA_020051695.1. Taxonomy (GTDB): domain Bacteria; phylum Zixibacteria; class MSB-5A5; order WJJR01; family JAJRUJ01; genus JAGVQM01. The sequence goes on from JAGVQM010000040.1 coordinate 12,537, forward strand.
CCCGGTAGCTCATCACATTGATACGTTCGAATAATGAGACTGCTTTTGCCGGCAGTGGCAGGGTCGCAATGATTTCCAGACCGACCGGGAAGTTCGCTTTCAGGGAATTGACGTGGCCGGGTTCAAAATCGGCATCGAGGACGACGTCAAAATATTCGGCCCGGGAAATAGCGCCCCAGGGCAACGGCGGACCAAAGGAAATTTTCGGCCGAGGGTGGTAGCCGGCCGAGTATTCGACCGGAATCCGACTGCGGCGGACGGCACGTTCGACCATGCGGGCGACGTCGAGATGGGAAAAGAAACGCAATTGTTCGGTTTTGGCATATTGTACGCGCAGCCGCCGCTGGGGAACAGTACCCAGCCGCCGGGTGAACGCCGCTTTCCGCTGGCGGCGGCCGAAAACCTCGGCCAATACCGGCAAGTCCGTCGGTTCCGGAAAACGGTCGCTCGGCAGATCAGCATTATGCTTCGGTTCGAGGAACGGCGACAACGACAAGTCAAGCGGCCTGCCGAATTCCGGCAAGGCCACGCCCGCTGAGTGAGCGCCGGCCAGAATGGCGGCAAACAACTCCGCGGCAGGCAGCGGCCGGCCATCGGTGGCGCCAAACGGCAGTTCAGCCAAAACACGAGTCAATTCCGGCCCGGCCCGCAAGAGAAACTGACGGAGCAATTCGGCGCAGGGTTCAAAATAATTTTCCATGGGCACGCCGGGAAGCCGCTGAGCAGCACCCTGATGGATGGCATTCAGCACTGCTTGTATCCGGCCATCATATTCAAGGGGGCCCTGCCAGTCGATTCCCGCCGCGGGCACCCAGTTGATCCGCACGACACGTTTATCAGCATATGATTTGCACTGCCGGACAAGGTGGTCGGCCATCGCCACCAGCGATGAAAGTCCGCCGCGGTATTCGTTCCAATCGTTAAAACAATACGCGAGCACGATAACCTGCCAGCCCAGAGCCAATGCCTGCCGGCCGGCCTCGGCCAGGGGATGTGATTCGATATCATCAATATGCTTACCACCCGGGAAAACCAGGGGCAATTCCGATTTGAGAAAGTGCGGGCGAATGCCGGTCCAATTCGCCAGAAAATCGTCGGGGGTAATCGGCGGCACGCGGATTTGCAGATGCGCGAGGTTGGCCCGCTGCGACAGATGAGTAAAAATATCGGGAAACTTAGGATAATGCCGACCACGTGGGGAGATAAACCGGACATTTTCCAAGCCGGTTTTGTCCAGCCCCAGCAGCAGATCACGCGCGACCGAACCGGGCTGACGCGGCGTGGTTTCCCGTGCTGTGTTCAGCGGTCCGGAAAACAACGGAATTTTCAATTCGTCGGTCTGCGTTCCGGTCAGGGCCACCAGCTGCGTGGTTTCGCCCCGGGAAAAAAATTGTTCGACCGCATGACCGGAATCGAATCCCAGCTTTTCACCCAACGTGCGCACCAGATCGGTGAACGAAAGACCGCCGATGAATATCGCAGAGCAGCAGCCGAGGAAAGGCGGAAAAACCGCGCCCGCGCTGATGAACACCACGGGCGGACCTGCACCGGCAGCGCGAAACTCCACCAGCATGCGCGGGATGCGCAGGGCATCCAGCGGATCCGAAATATAAAAAATCAGAAAATGGAATGCAGTCCAGGGACTTTTTGTTTCCAGCGAGAACGGCGGGACACGCAGTTGATCCAGGCGCTGACGGGCGTCCTCATCAAAAAGTATTGCCCGTTCGGCGGCGACGCCGGGGACCAAATTGAGGATGTGGTACAGCCGCTGGTAATCCAGGTCGGCCAGATGCGCACCCGGTTCGCCCGGATGAACCAGCAATAAGCGCACCGCAGCATCCGGCTGGGGAATAACGACACCCGGTTCATTGCCGGCGTACCGCCCCGGTTTTATGACATAGGGAAATAGATGAATAACCGGATCGAAGCGGTTTTCGGTCACGCAGCCAGCCCTCCCCGTGGTCAGGACCGGCAGAGTGGTCCTTACTATCGCGGGACATCAACTCATGGAACTATCCGTAGATCTCCTTGTGATTGCACTTGCACACGCCGACGAAATGCTCGCGGAACCGCAAAGTCCCCTTCGGGTTATCACGGTTAGAGTCCACCAGCAAGACGTTTTCGACCGGCCCGCCGCATTCCGGACAGATCTTCACTTCCGCCTTTTTACTCATCTTGTCAGCGAATGACACTGTTTTCGGCATACCTATTCACCTCCTTGCCGAGACATTATACCCCAAAACTGCAAAAAGTCAAATAAGTTATGACACGGTAGAAGAATTCACGTTTCAATTGTCCGGCACATTGACTAAACCAGCCCTTTATGTGCTTGCGCGGCTGCATCAATGGATTCCGGAATTGGCCGGATAATCGCGGTATTTTCGGGTATGGCAAAAGAACAGGGCGGCGGTTCGAGGTCGGTCTTGCGGCCGTCCCGCCGGACGATCCGCCCCGGAGCGCCGACGACAGTGCAATTGCGGGGGATATCTCTCATGAAAATGAACGACCCGGCACCGACGCGAGAATTCCGCCCAATCCGCACCGGACCCAGAATAACCGCGCCGGTACCGATATAGACATTATCTTCCAGCGTCGGATGGCGTTTCCCGCCGTGTTTGCCGGTCCCGCCCAGGGTCACATTGTGGAATAAAACACAATCGTCACCGATCTCGGCAGTCTCACCGATAACCGTCCCGGTCCCGTGGTCGATAAAAAATCCACGCCCGATCCGGGCCCCGGGATGGATTTCCACTCCGGTGAAAAACCGCGCAAAAACGGAGATCAGCCGGGGGACGATCGGGAAACCGATGCGGTACAGCGGGTGAGCCAGCCGGTGCAGGAAAATCGCATGCAGCGGCGTATGGCACAACAGGGTCTCCACGACGTTGCGCGCGGCCGGGTCGTTTCGCTTGACGGCCTTGATATCGGCGATGATTTTGCTGAACATTTCTGTTTATCCGTTTTTACTGTTGACCCGAGATGCCGTCGGCTTGGGGTCATATATAGTGATATTATCGGTATACGCCGTATTTCCGCCACCGGTTAGCCGTTCTCCCGTACGGCGGCAAACAGGTCTGTTGATAAATATCGCTCACCGGTATCGGGCAAAATGACTAGTACGTTTTTGCCGATTCCAGCCCGGACCGCCACCTGCAGCGCGGCGAACATACTCGCCCCGGAAGAAATCCCGGCCAAGATCCCCTCGTCAACAGCCAACTGCGCGGCTGTGCGCAGCGCGTCCTCCTCGCTAACCTGGATTATCTCATCCACAACCGAGGAATCGTACACCGCCGGAACAAAGCCCGCGCCGATGCCCTGGAGACGGTGAGGCCCCGGCTTGCCGCCCGAAAGAACGGGCGATTTGGCGGGTTCCACCGCGACTACCTTCAATTCGGGGAAATGCCTTTTCAAAACCTCGCCTGCGCCGCTGATGGTCCCGCCGGTCCCTACGCCCGCGACGAAATGATGTAGACCGATATCCTGAAAATCCGCCACGATCTCCGGCCCGGTGGTTTCCCGGTGGACCAGCGGATTGGCGGGATTATCAAACTGACGGGGCTGGAACCAGCCATTCGAGTCGGCCAGCTCCTGTGCTTTGGCGATGGCTCCGGGCATGCCTTTGGCGCCCTCGGTCAAAACCAGTTCGGCGCCGAAAAACCGGAGAATGGCCCGCCGTTCACGGCTCATCGTTTCGGGCATGGTAAACACCGTCTTGTATCCCCGGGCGGCAGCGACCATGGCCAGGGCAATGCCGGTGTTGCCGGAAGTCGGCTCGACAATGGTCATCCCCGGCCGCAGCGCGCCGTCTTTTTCTGCCGTGTCAATCATCGCCAGCCCAATGCGGTCTTTGACACTGGCGCAGGGATTAAACGACTCCAGCTTGGCATAGACAGCCGCCGCCTTTGCCGGGGCCAGGCGGTTGATCCGCACATGTGGGGTGTTCCCAATGGTTTCGGTGATATTGCGATAGACGGCCACGATCGATTCCCTCCCGCTCAATAATTCGGGGCTTTTTTAGTAAGACGCATCCGGCGGCAAATTGTTGACAATATTAGTTATATATTAGATTTTTTCCACCTGTCCGGCTGCATGGCCAACACTGCATCGTCCGGCACGCTTAAAGTGCGTTGAGATACAGGCTACGTTACTTCGCCAGCACCATTTTGCGGGTTTGACGAAAATTCCCTGCCGCAAGGCGGCAGAAATATAAACCGGAACCGGCGCAGACGCCGTCAGTGGAGCGGCCGTCCCAGACCACGACATGACGGCCGGCAGACAGGTGGCCGGAAGCGATTACGGCAACTTTTTCGCCGCGAACATTGAAAATAACGAGCTCGGCGGAGCTTGCCACAGGCAAAGTGAAGGTTATCACCGTCCGCGCATTGAATGGGTTGGGATAATTCTGCGCTAAGGCAAAGTCCTGAGGAGTGCCGCTCCCCTGCTCGAGCCAGCCGGCGAGAATAGTTTTTAAAGCGGCACCCGCGGCGGTCGCCGGACAATAATCAATGGCGCTATAGATGGCCCGCAAAATCCCCGCATCGAGGGCGGCCAACTCCTGCAGCAAGCGTTGTTGGCTTGCCGGTTTTGCCTGTTGGGCGTCGGTCCAGAATTCGAGAATCGGACAAACATCGAGGGAATCAATGACCCCGTCCCCGTCGGCGTCGGCATAAGTCGCCGCGACGTCGGCCCACGCGTAAGCCGGCTGCCTGCTGAAATCCACGTAATCGGCGGGCCGCGGCGGGCCAGTCTGCAGCCAGTAACGTCCGATGGGAAGGACATCACGCTCATCCGCGGCTCCATCATCATCAGTATCGCCGGGGAATACGCCGGGACCGGTGACAAAGTGGAAAACGAAATCATCGGCGGGCGAACGTTCCTCTGCACCATCGCCGTCGCCATCCACCGTGTTGTATACCGAGTCGTAGACCCGGTCCGCCACGAGGCGGACATCGAGCGTGTCCAATGGCGGCCAGAGCTCCGCACCATAAAATGTCAGCAAGCTGTTGGTGGCCGTCCAAGCGCCCTCCAGCCGCCAACCCAGGCGCCGCGAGGATATAACCATGGTCGTATCGGTGTTATCCACTTTGACCGGCTCGGAAAATTCAAGGACCACCGAATCGCTAATCAATATATCATTGTCGCCCGGGGAGGGATAAGTCCTCGTCACCGTGGGAGCGGCTTGCTCGGGTATCCCACGGCCGAGCAGGACAATCATTGTGTCCCGGACGGCCGGATCATCGGTCACAATATTCAACACTCCGGCATACTCTGCCCGTCGGCGGGGCCGGAACCCGACGGAGAAGGAAATCGACGAATCCGGCAACACGGGCACATCGATGATTGTCGGAGCGCTGAAACCGTCCCCGGCAGCAGTGACCGACAGCGCGGTAAGCATTTCAGTCGGGGACGTGTTGATGATTTCTACGGGCAGATAAACCGTCTTATTGACCACGGCGGAATCAAAATTTAGGGTATCCGGCCGCAAGGATAGGAAGGTCTGCCCCTGATGGTTAAAGACTATCGTCTTGTTTATTTGATACTTGAAAACTGAGTCAATCGCCGAGATGGTGATTGTATACAACTCGGAGGCCAAATCGTGCGAGGGAATGACCGCTACCCGGGAGGTGAACGGCGGGACCCCGGATGAACCGGAAAATACCGTCGTCAGCTTCCCCCGCTCGGGCGTGGGCTGCACCTGTGCCCGGAGATAGATCGTATTAGGATAAGCCGTCAGGACAGTATCAAGGTCGAGGGAGTAGAAAGTGGTATCTCCCGCGACCGAGGGATTACCGACGGTAAACTCATAACTGCCTACAATCACACACGCTTGTTTTTCGACCTGCGTCCCCACACCGCAGGAATTCCCCGCAGTGAGTGAAACGGTATATATGCCGGGGCTTTGATAGACATGTGCCGGATGGGCCAGATGCGAAAGCTCGCCGTCGCCAAAATTCCAGGTCCAGTAGGACGGCAGGTTTTCCGATTGATCGGTGAAATACACCGAATCCCCGACGTAGGCATCGCCGGACGGGCAGGTGAACGCGACAATCGGCCGGTCCTGACCGACGATCGGCGCGGCCAGCGGGATCGTATCGGTCCCACACTCGTGGACGGCGATCAGTTTCACGTAAAACGTGTCAATCGATGAATAAGTATGTGACACGGATGGCCCCGAGGCCGAGGTCCCATCCCCGAAAAGCCACAGGTACGAGGTAACCGGCCCGGTGGCGGCCGCGTTAAAAGTGACGGTCAGGGGCACACAGCCGGTAGTTTTATTCGCCGTGGGAGTGATTGTCGGCCGGGCGTGCACGGTAATGTACGCCTGCCGAATGACCGTGGTGGAACCGCAGATCCCGGTAGCGATGAGCCGGACGGAATATGTCCCGGCTGTTTGATAAACATGGACCGGGTCCCGTGCGATCGAAGTCGTGTTATCGGCGAAATCCCACAGGTACGAGGAAATGGAATCATCCGACACCGTATAGAACCGCACGGTCAGCGGATTGCACACCGAGCCCTCAATTGTGGAATCCGGGTCATGGGAAGAAGTGATGGCCACGGCGGGTTTGGCCTGGGTCCAGATAAAATCCTCTTTGATCACCGTGATGGTGTCGCAGGGGCTGCTCACGGTGAGAGTAACGGCATATTTTCCCGCCGCAGTATACACATGAATCGGCGAGGGTTGGTTCGAGACATTGCCGTCGCCAAAGTCCCAGGTGTACTCCTCGGCCAGCCCGTCAATCTCAGCAGCAAAGGGTACGGTGTACGGCACACAACCGAACAGCGAATCGGTGGTAAAATCGGCGGTGAGTTCGTCATAGACCTGGATGTAACCGGCGCGAATCAACGTATCGGAATCAAGATCACCCCGGGCGATCAGGGTGACATCATATACCCCCGGTGATACATACGTATGCGAGGGGTTCTTCGCCGCCGACGTGGTGCCGTCGCCGAAATCCCACTGCCAGAGTTCATCGATACAGGTGGAGATATTGGTAAATTGCACGGTAAGAAAATCGCAACCCGCAGTCACCGAGGCAGAGAAATCGGCATGCTTGTCATAATCCAAAAACTCCAATGCCCCAAGATCAGGTTTGAGATATGCACTGCGCAGGTGCCCTTCCAGGTCGGTTTTAGTGAGAGTGTCGATGGCGTAGATATCGCCCTTGTTATAAGCCCCGGCGTTACAGATCAGGTGGTAATCACCGGCCGCTGGATCGACGAAACCCGGATCGGCGGAAATCACGCTTTCCCCGATCGTCAGGCCGGTCGCAGGATAGGCGCCGGCGTCATTATTATGAAAAAGCGAATAACTGACCCTGGCATTATTGCCGGGGTCACTTTGGAGCCCCCAGCCAACCCGGTTGGAGGCAATGATAGAGTTTTTTATATGGAGATCAGCCAACGGCGCAATGTGGATGCCTGCCCCGGCATTAGCGTTACCGGAAGCATTTTCCGCGATGGTGTTGTTGATCATGATCGGCGAGGCGTTATCGTCAATGTATACCCCTCCGCCCGCCAAAGCCGTATTGCCCGCGATGATATTATTATAGATAACCGGTGAACTGGAAATCAGGTACATTCCGCCGCCCAGCGACGGTGTGGTGAGGGTGTCGAGCTTATTATCGATAATCATGTTGTTTCGGATCACCGGTGCACCACCGGCAACAACCACGCCGCCGTGCAGGAGTTCCGCACACGAAGGGCACGTCACTGTGAAACCGTCGAGCACGGAATGCAGGACTTCCACCCCCGGAGGGCCGGCCGGCAACGGTGGAAACGTGACCGGAGTGCCTTTTCCATTCCCGTTAATAATCGTGGCCCCAGCCCCGGACTGGCTGCGCAGTTCGACCGGCCAGATATCATAAGCCACGTCTTCGTTGTATTGCCCGGGGTATACGACAATGACGTATCCCGTATCGGAATGGTCCAGCGCATACTGGATGGTCAAATATGGTGCGGTCCGGGACCCCGCGCCCAGCGTGTCGGCCCCGGTCTTGGCCACGAACAGGGTATCAGGACCGAATTCGGGCGGGCGTTCAAGCACACTGATGGTTACCATCGCCGAATCGGCGTCCTGACCGTCCGAGGCAATGAACCGGACGGTATAACTGACTGGCGCTGCGCCGGTGGGGGTAAAGGCAAACTGCCCGGAACCATCCCCATCGTCTGAGAAGACCGCGGCCGGCGGCAATGGACGGGCCATCAGTACAGGAATCGTCCCGTCCGGATCAGTGGCCGTAACGGCAAATGTCAGGGTCTCTTCGATACGAACGCTCTGGTCGGCGATCTCGGCGAGTTGGGGAGGACCATTGACATTAATCACAGTGACTTGTGCGGTTATATTCGCAGTTGAATCGCCGTCGGAGGCATGAAATTGAACCTGGTAAACACTGTCCTGATCGTAGTCTGGCTGGAAGGTAAACGAGCCGGTTCCATCGCTGCTGTCGATAAACACAGCATTGGGCAAAATCGTCACCATGGACAAGGCCAGCGAATCCCCGTCGGGGTCAGTCGCGCTCACCAGAAAAACCAAAGTATTGCCCTCGTTCACCTGCTTCGGGCTGATATCCGCAAAAACCGGCGAGCAATTTACATCCACGACGGTAATATCCACTTGTACCGACGCCGTGTCAAAATCGCCCTCGATTCCGGCCGGAGCAATGGCGTATAATGTCAGGGTATAATCACCGGCCTGAGTACAATTGGGTGTCCAGTCAATATCGGCTGTCCCCGGCCCGGTGTGAGTCAGGATCAATCCCTCTGTTCCGAATGAATAACCGAAGGTGATGCTGTCGTCATCAGGATCGGTTGCACTGACGCTGAAACTCAGCAGTTCTGTTTCCTGAACTGCCTGCTCATCGATATTGCCCACAAAGGACGGCGGCGCGGCCAGGGCTGCCGGGACCGACCCGAAGCCGGCAACCAGCAGTCCGCCGATGCAGACCAACGTTGCCCGCCCCAAAATACTGAGACATTTCATCATTAACAACCTGTAACCGAGCGACTTATTTCCGTAATGTTCCTAGTTTGCTCCCGGTGTATTACCGACGACTATCACACCCGTTTCCAGCACGATCTTAGCCGCCTCCGGGATTGGTTCGCCGTCTTGGTCGGTGAGCTTCAGGCGTGTTGGGTCGAACTCCAGGGTGGACTCACCACCGGCAACTGTGTTGAACACGATGGCGGCCAGTCGGCCGGATTCGCCGACAAGACCCGTGGCCGTGGGCAACCGGGATATCCCGACCGCCACATACCCCTCTTGTACATTCGGGGTAAACAGAATGCTCTCGCCCAGCAAAGCTCCCGGCGAAACCGACTTGATCGACAGCACGTTGTCGTCGAAGTACAAACGAAACGCCGCACCATATAACTGACTGATATTATATACATCGATGCCGACAGTAACTTCCGACGCCACCACAACACTCTGATACATCGGTGAAGGCCGCAGCATCGAAACCACCGGTTCCATCAGGATAGTCACCACTGTCGAGCCGCCGATGACGACATCCAGCGTGTCATACCCTTCATAGAGAACTGTGTCTTGCGCGGACAGCGCCTGCAGGTGAAATTCGACGTTATTGCCCGGCGTGAGGACCAGCGTATCGCGGATGGTACCACCGGCGATCGACGGCAGTTCCTCGCGGGTCTCCCCCGTTCCCGGATAATAGATGTGCAACCGGACCGCGCTGATCAAGGTAGTCAATAGCGAGGGTTTGAAGGTGATGCGCAGGTCAACCGGCGCCTGCGGTTGATATTGCGTAGGAGTATTCGAACACGAACACAGACCCAGCAATACAAAACAATAAAGTATTCTGTAGACGCTTAATCTGATCTTCATCCGTTGCCTACTCCCGTTGTCCGCGAAAAAGCCGGGAATACGCACACTTGTCAAGGGCAAAAAATCAATCCGCCCAAGAGTTTACCGGCTAGCGGTTTCCGATTTAATGTCGGCGGCGTGTACGCCGTCATTTTTGCGCGGCAGCCCAATTAGATAATTCCGGGCCGCCCAATTGATGCCGGGCGCACCATTCGGCCAATTGCCGGGCAGCGGCCGACCGTCCGGCAGCGGTCAGATGAATGACCTGAGTGTCCGGCCGGTCAATTAATCGGCGCACGATTGGCAGCGGAGCGGTCGGGATGGTCGCCAGCAGCAGACGATTACCGGCGATCAGCCGGTCCAGAAAAGCGACGAACCGCGGGGAAAGCAATTCCATCTTGCCGATTTCATCAATGATAAAAAGGCTGGCCCCGGAAGCGGCGGATAATGAGGCCACAATTTCACGTTCGAAGGCGGCAAGATCCACTCCATATGCACCGATACGGCGTCCTGAATGAATCCGCCGATGCGCCAAGACACACGAACAGCCATCGAAACAACGCCCCGTGAAGCCCTGCCGCTTCCCTTGTTCCCGGATTTCCTCCGTGAGGAATCCGGCATATGAAAAGTTGCTGAGTTTTCCGGCCAAGCCATGGAGCAGTGTGGTTTTGCCGCAACCCGGAGGGCCGCATAACAGGCAAATCCGGGGGGGCGTGTCCATGACATCGGCCATCTGTACCGCACTGGGCCGGGACGATTACCCGAGCCGGCTGTATAAAAAAGAACGATGTGGGGCGGTTTTAAAGACCAATTCCCCACGACCAATATATTGACAGCAGCGGGAGATGTCACTACGTTTCCTGCCGGGAGATCGAACGATGATTGGCAAAAAATTCGATATTTATACGATCACTGAAAAACGGGGTGAAGGCGGGATGGGCATCTTCTATAAAGCCCGGGACGAACGCCTGGACCGCAATGTCGGGCTGAAGACCCTGCATCCCGAGCTGGTCTCGGACCCCGATTTTCGGGAAAAACTCGAGCGGGAGGCCAAATCACTGGCCCGGCTGAACCACAATAATATCGTCACAATTTACCAATATCTCATTTCCGAGGGCCACCATTTCATTGTCATGGAATATGTTGAGGGGCGGACGGTCGGCGAGACCATCGCCGACTGGGGGGCATATTCGTTTGCCGATGCGGCCAAAATCGTCCTGCAGATCCTGGATGCCATCGGCTACGCACATAAAAACCATGTCATCCACCGTGACATCAAACCATCGAATATTCTGATCAACACCGAAGGGACGGTCAAGGTTACCGATTTCGGGATCGCCAAGCTGGTGGATTCGGCCCACAAAACCCGCACCGGCCAGGGCGCGGGGTCGTTATATTACATGTCACCGGAGCAAATCCAACACGGGGACATCGACGGCCGGTCAGATATTTATTCGTTGGGTGTTACATTTTTCGAGATGGTCACCGGGCTGGTGCCGTTTACCGCCGAATCCGAATTCGGGATCATGAAGCAACACCTCGAGGAACCGCCCCCGCCGCCAACAAGGTTTAACTCTGATCTCACCAGAGTGCAGGAAGAAATCATTCTGCACGCGATGGCCAAGCCCCCGGCAGAGCGGTTTGCCACGGCAGGCGATTTTGCCGCGGCCATTCGTGATGCTTTATCATTTGAAGACAGTGCAACTCGGCGGCCCGTCCCGCCCAAAAAGCAGGTCGGCAGGGAAATTTCGCGACCCGACGAAACCACTCTGCCGATCACGACCGAAAAACGAAAAGACCAACAGCCACCGCAGCAAAAAGAGCCAAAGGTGAAGAGCTCATTTGTGGCGCGCTGGGTCTTGTATCCGTTGCTGCTCATCGCGGCCGTGGCTGTGGGGTATATGATCTTCGCGCCCCAGCCGGAGCCGGAATTGCCGCCGCTAATCCTGGAACACAACCGGGATACAGCCACCGACAGCTCGTTTGCGGTACGCGACGACACGACGATCATCCCGAAAAAAGATACGCAATTGGTCATTCGCGAAGAGCCGGTCAAACCCGTGGAAGACAAACCGGTTGTCGTCCCGGACCGCAAGCCGAAACCGGTCCCGGCGGCGGCGAAGTTGACCATTAATGCCACCCCGTTTTCGTTGCGGGAAGTTGTTGAGGGAATCTGGATCGACGGGAAACAGGTGGCATCTGTGGCGCCGTTCTCCGCGGCAGACCTACCCCCCGGCCTGCATTGGGTCAGGATTGAGGCCGGGGATTATGGGTCCTGGACTGATACCGTGACCTGGAACGGCATCGATTGTGAACTCGACTTTTTCATTAATTCCAACAGCGACGGGCGAGCGAGCATTTCGGCGATTTTTCCCGACGGCGACAATTTCGCTGATATCTATATTGACGACAGCGATTATGGATTCGGCACCCCCCATGAAGCGCGGACATTGAGCGAGGGACCACACAAAATCGAAGTGCACAGGGAGGGGTATCAGGCAGTCGGCGGGCCCCGCATCGTGCGCATCGAACGCGCGAAACGGGCGACGGTGACATTCGAAATGCGCCGCAGGTAAATTTACAAGCCCATGCTAAATTGCTGCGGAGCAAATTGATGTTGACACCCGGGGGGCGGCACAACTAACTAGTGCCCTGTGGAAGGGAGTCGGGTGCAGTGGAGTTGTTGACGGTACGGCTGTTGATTGTTCTATTGTCGGCTGTCGTTGTGGGCGGCTGCGCGTCAAACAGTGATGGACATCGCGGCCTCCAGCGCCTGATTGCGCGCGGGCAATACCGGCAGGCCGAGCAGGCGCTGTTGCTGCAGACGGCGGACCATCCGCATGATGCGGTCATCCGCCGCATGCTGGGGATTAGCTACTATCATTTGCAGGATTATAATTCGGCGGCAAACTGGCTAAACCGGTCGCTGGAGTTGGACCCGCACGATGCGGTCACTCGTTTTTACGCGGGGATGCTGGCCGAACGCACCGGAGATTTGGAAACCGCCGTCCACCATTATGAGAATTTCCTGCATGAAAAACCAACCGGCGAGCTGGCCAGACAAACGCGGCGCCGCATAGTGGAATTGCGGCTGGAAAGTGCCGGCCAATTCAGCCGCCAGGCCCTGGCCGAGGAAAAAGACATCTCGCCGGGTGCCATCTCGGATTCGACGGTGACGGTAGTCTATTTCAGCGACCGGTTTCTTTCAGAAGCCCTGCGGCCGCTGACTACGGGCCTGGCGGAGTTGCTGGCCGCCGATTTGGCGCGGGTCGGTACGCTCCGTGTTGTGGGGCGGGGCAGATTAAACGCACTACTCAGCGAACTGCAGATATTGCATGCGGCGGCATTTGACACCTCTTCGGCGCCACGGCTGGGAAAACTTTTGGGCGCCGCCAACGTTCTGGGCGGGACTATTGCCGAACTGCCCGGCGAAAAATTGCGCATCGATCCTGGACTGGTAAACACCAAAAGCGGCGAGGTCGCCCTGCCCAGGGAGGCGGTCGGCAATCTTGATGAAATCATTCATCTGGAAAAACAGGTGGCGCTGGCCGCAATCGATGGGCTGGGGATCAAGCTGACCAAAACCGAGCGGGATTCGATTGTTGCGGTACCCACAGAGTCGTTTGTTGCCTTTTTGATGTTTTCCCGCGGGCTCGAATGGTTTGACCAGGCGGAATACCGCAAAGCAGCGCAGGAATTCAACCGGGCGGTGGAAGCCGATCCGGGTTTCACCGAGGCCCTGGAGATGGCGCTGTCGGCCGAGGCCATGATCCACGCGCCGTCGTTCGGCACCATCGACTATTTCGAGAATAACGCAATATTCGACCCGTTTATCCGCGGGCGCTCCGGTGAAATCGAAAAGGCGTTGGCCGGCACCAGCCATCGCCTGGGTTTCATGCCCGAAACGGGCGGTGGATACGATGAGCCGTATGTCGGACCCTACGGCAAACGGCCGATTACCGCCACAGTGATCGTTCAGGGACAATTTGATAATGAACCATAAGTACCGCCAAGCTCCTTTCAGCAATATCCGGCTGCACATTGCGCTGGTCCTGCTATGCTGGTGCTGGGGGACCGGGAGCGGCGCAGCACAGGTGGTCTATAACGATCCCGCGCGAATTAATCAATCGTTTGTGTACCTCCACTGGAACCTGGCCGGCGATACCACCGAGGTCTCGATTTCCCAGTGGGCGTTCCCGGTATCGGGTATGGTCCCGCTGGGGGATGACACGGAGCTGCGGTACTATACTGCACTCTCGGGAGCGGATGCCTCCTCTGATTTATTTAATCGGGACTTGTCGGGTATGACCGATACGCGTGTCCATGTTGCGCGCACGCTGCTCGAGGACCAGGTATTGGTTGCCGCGGGCATTAACCTGCCCACCGGACATGCAAAACTGGGCGGCGACCAATTGGAATTGTTGCGCGTGTTATCAGCGGAGAAATACAATTTCCCGGTGAAGACCTACGGCGAGGGGCTGGGCTTGTACAGTGAAATACTCGGGGCGACCGAGACCGGCAAGTGGATCGTCGGCGGCGGCGCGGGTTTCTATTACAGCGGCTCGTACCAACCGGCAGATGACGACGTCTCTTATCAGAGCGGGCCCCGTTTGTACCTGACGGGCTCCGCAGAGATCAACACCGGTGAAAACAATATCGATCGCGTGAAATTCGGCGCGGTGTTGGTGCTGGCTTTGGCCGATCAGGCAGGCAACCGCGATGTCTTCCGGGACGGTATTCTGTTTGACCTTTCTGCAACCGGGACTCGGCGGTTGGGCCAATGGACAACTCAGGCACAGGCCCGGCTCATTATGCGCGGCAAGGACCAGCGCCTTGCGCAAGGCGGCAATCTTGCCGCTGAAAGTTATGTTTCCACCGGCAGTGAATTCCGCTTTGCCGCCGAAGCACATCACCATTTATCGGGACGGTGGTACGGAAACCTCGATTTTTCCGCCAAGGTGGTGACCGCCAATGGCTATCCTCAGGATGATCTGCTCCATGACGGCGGGGCCACGCTGATCGGGTTCGGCGGCGGAATCAACGCCCGGTTATCGGCGGCGGCCAGCGCTGCTTTCGGCTTACGCAAATGGTTCGGCAATGCAGCGGAAAGCGGCCTGACTGAAGTTCTCGATTTGCAGGGGTGGGAAATTTCGCAGCATATCACGGTTCTTTTCTGATCCATCGCAAACTCATGAAAATTATAGTCCGGACAACTTTATTTTTGGCGCTATTGTTTGCCGGTCGTGTGGGTTACGCCGAGTCGACAGATTCAATTCGTTTTTTTTTCATTGAACAATTTTTCACACCGCCAAAAACTCTCGCCGAAGGTGTGCATTATCATGATCCGGCCTGGGCGGCCGCCCGGTTCCTGGCCGGATATGATGCAGAGGAAAATTCCGGCACAGCTATTGGATCATTCACCCGCGATCCCGATCCCCTGCGCATCCCCAATCCGTTTGCACCCCCCGGCGGACGCAGCATAAACCTGTCGCAGAGAATGACCAATTGTCTCGAGCGCTTTGGCTTTTCCTACGAAATCACTTATCCGGAAGATTTTTCGAGCGCGGCGCAGATTGCGGCACGGCAGATCAGCCGCGGGTTTCCGGTAATCGCCCTTCACCCCCGGCCTTATGTGCTGTTCGGTTTCGATTACCGGGAAACCGAACCCTTCTGGTTCGTTGTACGATTTTCACCGGCCGACAACATCGAGTTAATCACCCGCAGCAACTGGCGCTCCGAATGGTGGCTGTGGGAGCCGGACCCCCGGTCGGTCACATTGATCAGCGTTACCGGGAGGAACAGCGCCGCCAAAGTCCCTGACCAACCTGCTGTAGTCATAGCCAAATTGCTCGAGTCAGCCAGGACCGACTCGACCTCGGGACGAGTGTCCTATATCAAACCCATCCTGCAAATGATTGATTCACTCACCGAAGCGCCGGAAATGCCCCGGATCGTTGTGCCACCCGAGGACTCGGCCGATCCGCTCTACTTTCGGCGAGCGCAAACCCAGCGATTGGAGCTGCAGACATATCTTGAGTCACTTGCCTCTCGCGTGCAGGACACCCAGGTACAGCAGAATCTGCGGCTGGCGATGTATTCGGCCGGCAAGGCCGCGGATGAATTTGCCGCGGCCGGCCAGGCCCTGTATGGTGAGCCGGCGGATCCCGCTCCGGCCAATCCACAAACGGTACTTGAAAATATCCAGCGACGCTGGGTCGAGCAGCACCTTAATGCCGCCGATCATCTCTCCGAAGTCGTCCGCTGGGACCACCAGACACTGGCTTCGCTCAAAGATGTCCTCGCCGCAGATAAGCCCTTCAACAAGTAATTGTCCTCCGTTTTTACTTCATAAAGCGACGGTCTCCTCGGATGCGGATTTTTTGTTGGTAAGAAAACATTTCCGGCTCCGGGAGAGGAATCTTCCCGCTTGAGACCTGCCCGTTGGCAGGCCGTATTTTACCCTCGGTAAACCACTGTACCCCAGCGGTTTAATCTGCAGCCCCGCCGGTCCGGCGTGGCACGGTTTATGCAATATCGACCGTGATAATACAGGGGGAGGACCATGTCCACACGGAAGCGGATCAAACTACTTTTTCCATTCGCGTTATTGAATCTGATGCTGGCGGTCATTTTTGGTTTCATCTGGCCGGGGTATTCCAACGAAAACAGCCGGTCCGCCACTCAGGAAGACCCGGAAGAATTTCTGGTCAATGATGATTTTTCAGCAGCCGACCAGGGGTATTCGGATATTGGTGTCGACGGGATCGGCAATTTCTGGATTGTCTGGCAGGACAACCGCGAGGGTGATTACAGCACCTACGCCCAGCATTTCGCCTGGGATGGCGAGCGGCTGGGCCCGAATTCGCCGGTTAACGATGATACCAACGGCGATGAACAAAACGACCCGCATGTCGGAGTCTCGGCGGCGGGATATACAAAAATCATCTGGCAGGATTTCCGGGTCACCGGGTATCCGGACAACCCGGATATTTACGGACAGGATATCAACGCCGACGGTACGACCAACGGCGGCAACCATCGCGTAAATACCGATTTCGGCCAGGCCAAACAGCGCAAGCCGAACCTCGATGTCTCCCTCGCCGGAGCGGCGGTGGTGGTCTGGGAGGATTACCGGCTGAATAATTGGGACATCTACGCCCAGTGGTATGCCGCAGGCGGGAATGCCGCAGGCGGGAATGTCAAAGTCAACGACGATGTCAACAGCGCCGTGCAACACCGCCCATTTGTGGCCGCCGACGGCTTGGGCAATGCGCTGGTCTGCTGGTATGACGACCGCAACGGCGACGACGAAGTATACGGCCAGATATATAATTCGGGCCGCAGTAAAGTCGGCGTGAATTTTATCATCAACGATGCCGCCGCGGCCTCCGTTCAAAAATTTTCCGCCGCCGCAGGACTGCCCGGCGGGGGGTTTGTGGTGGCGTGGATCGATTATCGCAACGGCCCGTATCCGGATAACCCCGACGTCTACGCGCAGATTATCTCGCCGACTGGGACAAAAAGCGGAGGGAATTTCCGGGTCAACGATGACGGGGGCCGGGTCGAACAAAGTGAAGTGCAAGTCGGCGCGGCGCCCACCGGCGGGTTCGTGGTCTGCTGGCGCGACGAACGCGGCGGCGATGCAGACATTTATGCCCGGCGGTATGAGCCATCGGGTGCTGCGGCGGGCGCCAACTTCATGGTCAACGCGCCGGATGCCGCGGTGCTGCAATCGACACCGGCGGTGGCCATGAGCGACGCCAAAATGTATTTCACCTGGACGGACAACCGCAATGGCGGATTATTTGATATCTACGGCAGCATCATCACCTACGATAATCCGATGATTTCACCCATTCCCTCGTTCATCTATTTTGAAGCCGAGGACGGGGGCCCCAACCCGGCAGCGCAGCAACTCATGGTCACCAACTCCGGCGCCGGCGTGCTGGAATGGGCGGCAGTCGATGATGCCGACTGGTTGTCGCTTTCACAAAATTTCGGCACGGCGCCGGCGACGATCAATGTGCTGGTGAATATCAGCGGCCTGGCTATCGGTGATTATTCAGCGACGATGACGTTTACCGATGTAAACAATCCGCAAATCACCGGCATGGCGACTGTCGAGTTGAAAGTCGACTACGGCGCACCGCTGATTGTCGTCAGCCCGTTAGCGCTCGATTTTGAAGGCGGACTGGTCGGCGCGCCGCCCGCGCCGCAGCAAATCCACATCACCAACGCCGGCGGCAAAACACTCAACTGGAATTACAGCAGCTCCGCCGCCTGGCTCTCGCTCGAACCGGCGACGGGGACGGCGCCATCGACCGCACTGGCGGCGGTGAACCCGGCAGGATTGGCCATCGGCACTCATAACGGCACGCTGTCGATTCTTGATCCGACGTCGTACAACCTCCGGGTGGACATAGCGGTCGCGCTGGAAGTAATTGACAACGCTCCGGAGATCGCGCTTTCGGCAAGTACGCTCGAATTCACTGCCTTCGAACAGCAGGGTAATCCGCCGCCACAATCGGTGGAAATCACCAACATCGGATACGGCGACCTTGATTTCACCGTGTCCACCGGTCCGACCGGATTGCTTGAGGCCTCGCCCCTGACCGGCACTGCGCCCGAGATTATCGATGTCTGGGTTTTTTCCGACACACTCGCTCCCGGCAATTATCGCGACACCCTGGTCTTCAGTGATCCGCTGGCCAAGAATTCGCCGGTGAAGCTGCCGGTGCACCTGGAAGTCTGGGAAATCCCCCCGGAAATCCTGCTGTCAAAAAGCGAATTGACGTTTACAGGAGTGCGTTTCGGGGCACAACCGGCAGCAACCGATTTTCAAATTTCCAACAACGGCGGCGGTGTATTGCACTGGGCAATCGGCCATGCTTCGGGATGGTTGTCCTGTGATCCCGATTCGGGCAACGGCGCGCAGACAGTCAATTGTCAGGTTGACATTACGACCATCTGTTCCGGCGAGTTCGCCGATACAATTCAGGTCAGCGACCCTGCGGCCACGAATTCGCCGCAGCCAGTTCTCGTACACCTGAATCTGGATGAACCGGATACGTTGATTATTCCAAGCATCAACGCCGTACCGGGGGAAAAAATCATCCTGCCCTTGAACCTGACTAACAAAGATTCGGTCACCGACATCTCCCTGCCAATCGGCTACGACCCCACGCTCCTGGTCCTTGATTCGGCTGCATTCACCGGCAGCCGGATCACCAACTGGAGATTCAAATCAGTGTTTACCGACCCGGTTGCCGGGACCGTCAAATTCTTTGCGACATCCCATGCGGTGCCGGTACCGGACAATCCTCTCCCCCCCGGGACGGGCGCAGTGGCTTTCCTGCATTTCACCGTGAAAGGATCGACCCCCGGCGGGACAATCATGGATATCGATACGGTGACACTTGATTTATCGCCGCTGTCCCTGGGCAATACCCGTGAAGTGGCTTTTGTGCCCCGCGTACAACCGGGAAGCATTGCCGTCGGTGTTCCGGCCGAGCTGTCGGTGACGCCGAATACTCTGTCGTTTACGGCGCTCCGTGGCGGGACCGCCCCGCCCGCAAAAGAATTTGTCGTCACCAACACCGGCGGCGGGACACTGGCCTGGACGGCGACAGCGGCAGCCGGTTGGCCGAGTATTGCTCCCGATCACGGCGAAAATGCGCAAAACGTGGCTTGCACAATCAATCAGTCCGGTTTGGCAGCGGGCACACATACGACAAGTGTGATAATTACCGATCAGCAGGCAACGAATTCTCCACAAACAGTCAATGTGGGGCTGACACTTGAGGAAGCCGACACCGTGGTGCTCCCGATAGTAGACGGGTTGCCGGCGCAACAACTGGCAATTCCCGTCACATTCACGAATATCGAACCGGTCAAGCAGGTGCTGGTGCCGTTGAAGCTCAACCCGGCCTATGTCCAATTGGATTCGGTCTCGTTCGCCGGGACGCGGCTGGCCGGTTGGCCGACACGCTCGTCCACGATCGACGGTCAAAACGGCACGGTGGTCTTTTCGGGAAGCACGGCATCATCCATGCCGCCCGGGACCGGAATGATTGCCGTGGTTTATGCCAAGCTTGCCGCCGGCGCACCGGGGGGACTGATCAGCACCATCGATACGGCAACGGTCAGCGGGAACAGCTTGTCATTCGTCAGCGCGGATAATGCAGTTTTTCAGCCGGGTGTCGTGCCCGGTCGGGTCCAGGCCGCGCAATCACCCCAGATATCATTGACGCCGAAACAAATGAGCTTTGCCGCCGTCCGTAACGGTGCGGCGCCCGCCGGGCAACAATTCGTTGTGGCCAATATCGGCGGAGGGACATTGGCCTGGACCGCGGCATCCTCGTCGGGATGGATTTCCGTGGCGCCGGGTAGCGGCGGCGATAACCAAAGTGTGACCACGACTATCGCCACATCGACACTGGCCTCCGGGGTATTCACCGGCAGCGTCACCGTTTCCGACCCGGCTGCCGGCAATTCACCGCAAGCGGTTGCGGTCACGCTGAATCTCGCTGAGCCGGATACGGCAGTGTTCCCGCTCGTCAATGCCGATGCCGGGACGAATGTGGTGATTCCGGTCAACCTGACCAACTACGACGGAATCAAAGCGTTGAATATTCCGATCAAGGTATATCCAACATACGTTCGATTGGATTCGGTGTCATTTACGGGTGCGCGCCTTGCCGGTTGGACGGTCAAATCGGGAATAATCAACGCCGCGGCCGGGACGGCAGTCATCAGCGGTAGTTCGACTGCCACGCCCCTGCCGCCGGGGACCGGGACGATTGGTTTTGTCTATGCTTTCATCGCAGCCGGCGCGCCGGGCGGACAACTCAGTACCATCGATACTGCAACTGTCGGCGGCGCCGGATTGTCGGCCACGAATTCAAATAACATCACCTTTATTCCCCGTGTTTCGCCGGGCCGCATCCAGGCGGGTTATCCACCGGCAATCGCCCTTAATCCCACGCGGCTGGATTTCACCGCCGTTCGTGGAGGACCATCGCCGGCGGCACGCCAATTCGGCGTCGGGAACTCCGGCGGGGGGACATTCAACTGGTCCGCCACGCCTTCGGCCGGCTGGTTTGCCCTGACTCCGCCAACAGGCGCGGCAAATCAGGCGGTGAGCTGTGCGGCGAACAATTCCGGCTTGTCCTCCGGCACATATTTCGGCAGCGCGGTCATCACCGCGCCGCTGGCCGTAAATACACCGCAACAGGTCACGATTGTATTGTCGGTGGTCGAACCCGACACGCTGCATATGCCCGACCTCGATGCCGAACCCGAACAGGAAGTCATCGTTCCGGTCCTGCTGTCCAACAGCGATTGGTTGAAACAGCTGACCGTGCCCCTGTCGTTTGACCCGGCGTATGTCTTCCTGGACTCGGCGTCCTTCATCGGCTCGCGGATTGCAGGATGGCCGGCGAAATCGGCAACAGTGAACAATCAATATGGGACGGCAATATTTTCCGGGAGTTCGCTGTCCTCACCACTTCCTCCCGGCTCGGGGATCATCGGGCACGTCTTTTTGCACGTGTACCCCAACCTCACCGGCATGATTATCATGGAGATGGATACGATCAGCGTC
Source organism: Candidatus Zixiibacteriota bacterium (assembly GCA_020051695.1). Classification (GTDB taxonomy): domain Bacteria; phylum Zixibacteria; class MSB-5A5; order WJJR01; family JAJRUJ01; genus JAGVQM01. The sequence goes on from JAGVQM010000040.1 coordinate 33,962, forward strand.
GGCCAGACCGGGTTGACAGTAACCGACACTGCCGGAACAGCAATCGTCCCCAGAGTTGTGCCGGGACGGCTGCAAATTACCGGATTGACCGGAATACTCGATGACCCGCGGCCACTGGACCGGACGCTGCCGGCGCTGGTGAATTATCCCAATCCGTTTAATTCTGAAACAGTGATTTTTATTCGAGGAGATGTCGGTAGCAGCTCAAGTCTGGTGGTGTATGATGTCCTGGGGCGGATGGTCCGCGATTTATCGGCTGGGATAGAATCAGCCGACGGTTCCGGCCGGGTGATATGGGACGGTTGCAGCGCCAACGGGCAGCCATTGGGATCGGGAATGTATTTTGCGACGTTGCGTACGGCACAGCGCCAGGTGACACGAAAAATTCTCCTTTTGCGCTAGTATCATCGCATGTCCTTCCCGGCGAAGCCCTGCCGCGGACTATCTGCTGCGGGGTTTTCTGTATTGCACAATACGATGGATACCTAGTGGACCATACTTTCGCCGACTGCCACAGCCAGCGCCATATCACCTTCGTGTGCGATGCTGATGTGCCACCACTCAATGCCTCTGGCACGCGCGATTTGTGCGGTTTTCCCATGTAATAGAAGGATTGGCCGGCGATCCGGCCCGGTGGTAATTTCGATCTCGATGAAACGCGCGCCCCCGGACCATCCTGTCCCGAGGGCTTTGAGTACTGCTTCTTTGGCGGCAAACCGGCCGGCGAGGGCGGCCGCGGGGTCGGGCCGGTTTTGACCAGCCATCAACTCAGCGGGGGTGAATATTTTGGTCCCGATCCGATCGGGGAAGCGCCCAATCAGGCGCCGGATACGAGAAATGCAGACCAGGTCGGTGCCGATCCCGATAATCATACTCAACAACCCGAGCGCGGAGAACGCGGATACATATTGCAGGAAGAGTAAACGAATTGAGCACTGGTACGTCGGGGACACATGGAACTAAGTCCCGCTGGTATCGGCGGCCAACAAATCATTGTCGTCGGCCAGCAGCCGTTCATAGCGCTGCGTGAACAGGATCCCGATGGGACGCGGACGCCCCTCGGGGATAACAAAAACGCGCGTCGTCACCGAAGTATCCTCGGCAAAAAGCACCCGGTGTTCGGCGCCCGCGGTATCAAAGACCGACAACCGCAGGAGAGGACTCTCGAACGACGCTTCATGTTCGCGTTCGGGGGGTTGGAACGCGCTATAGAACAGCTTGCCGATCAGGTTGAACTTGGCCGCCGCCTTGGCCGAATCGCAGGCAACCCAGGCAAGACCGGGATTGCGGGAAAGCTGATATATCCCCTGCTCATCACGACGCAAACGGATTTCCCGGTCGGGAAAAGCCCAACGCACTTCGCGCAGCTCATCGGGCTCATAGTTGAACACCTGCCGGTCCATCCAGCTTGATGGCGGTTTGGTAAAGATGGACGAAAAACGGCCCTTGGCCAGAAAGACCGAATCAGAACCGACGCGACGCACATAGGTGTGGGTCATGTCCTGCCCGATTTTGCCCAGGACGAACTCGGACAGCGATTTCCCCCGGCCGTAAAATTCGATGACTGTGCCCATGATTGTATCAACGGTAAACTTGCTCTGTTTGTCCGGGTTGATCGAGATTAAATCCGAAAGCACCATCTCATTGGTCGAACGAATGGCCTCCGAGATATCCGCGCCCGCGGCGGGATAGACCAGATCGGCATCGACAATCATCTGCCAACCGTCAGCGCCACGGAACAAGTGCGTCCAAGTGCCGTACTTGATCGCCAGGCTGTCGATGAGGTTGGAATCGGCCCAAAAAAATTCATGGATGTTTTCCGCGGATAGGTGTTTTTTTTCGGCCGATTTATACAGAAGGAAAACTGCCAGAGCGGCGACAAACAAGGCAGACAGGATTAGCACCTTCTGTTTCATGGTCCATCTCTCCCCGGTCTTATTTCTTGCGCCATGCTGCGGCCAGCGAACGCCGTCTGGCGATCCGCACCCGCCATCTGATAATCCCGGCCACGACCACCAGTACGGCCGGGCCGAAGATATTGGCATATTTGTAGCGCCAGCGGGCGCCATCGGTGAGTGTCGGATCGAGGGGCCGTGAGGTCGATTCACGGGCACGAATAGTAATCAGCCCTTCATCCTGCGAGAGCCAGTCGACAATGTTCAAAAAGAAGGCCAGGTTTTCCGGGTTCCGGGCCGAACGGTCGCGCATGAAATCGCCGTCGGCGACCACGACCATGCGGTTGATTGGACTGTGTGTTTGCAATTCCGGCATGGTACCCAGCCCGCTGTCCGGCAGCGGATGCTCATTATAATAACTGGTAAACATCCCGACCGCCGTCGCCGCCAGAGGAATATTCGCTTCCGGGAAATCGTTCAGCGTATACTGGGTTTGGGGCGCGAGGTGATAGGGGGCCCGCCGCCGGCCGGAACGTTGGGACGAATAGACGATGGGTTTAAGCACGACACCCAGGTTTTCGGCAGCCGTAGTGTCGATTGAACTGACGTAAGGGAAACTGATGGCGCCCAGGTCCTTGGTGATCAGGTTCCCCTCGTCAAAAGTGACCGCCTCGGGAAAGAGCGGGTACTCCACGACACTCTGGAACTGGATCCCGCCCTGTCGTTGCATGACCGCCACACGGCTATTGCGGGTATCGATGATCAATTCTTTATTGAGGACAATCCCATAAGTCTGCAGCAACGTGTCGAGATTGATCGTCAGGTTTTCGGCCGTTTGCGTCATCAGATCGACCTGCACCGGATCGAGGAACCAGCCGACTTTGCCGCCGCGCATGATGAACTGGTCCATGGCATATATGTCGAATGCGGAAAACGGCGCAGTGGGCCCGATGACCAGCAGCGTGTGAATGCGTTCATCGATGAGTTGGCCGTGAGCGATGGTGACCGGTTCAACTTTGTACTGTTTCTGTAACAGCTGAGCGATAGTATTCAAATCTTCGGCGGCGGACGGTTCGCCGTGCCCGGCCAGCAGGCCCACGGTTACCGTCGTATCGGTCGTAACTCGTTTGATCGCCGAGGTGATTTCATATTCGAGGTTGCGGGTCGACTGAATCAGCGGCAGGACTTCCTGCTTGTTCTCAAACAGAACAGCCAGTCCCATGTACACCCGTTTCAATTCAATTTTGTCTTTCTCGATGGCGTTGACCTGCACCGCCGGGATATTCAGACCGCGGGCCTCGTCTTCTTTGTTATCCCGTACCGGGTCGATGATTTCAAACTTCATTTTGCCGCCGGAGAAGGCCTTGTATTCGTATAACTGGTCTTTGATATAGCGGGCATTGGCGTTGTAAGGCGCAGGGAGGTCTTCGGTGAAGTACAGTTTGACCAGGATCACATCATCGAGTTCCCGCATGACTTTTTTGGTGAAATCGGAAAGTGAATAAATCCGGCCGTCGGTGAAATCCCAGTGTTCGTAAAACGCGAGCCCCAGCAGATTGACAACCACCAGGACCGCCGCAACCAGCAGTACCGCAGTCATCGATCCCGCACCGAATTGTACTTTTTTACGCATCGTTCATCAACCGGCGGCCAAACCTTATTTCCATTTGCGGCTTTCCAGCGCGCGCACGGCCAGGAACAAAAACAGGAAAATCATGCTCAGATAATATAACAGGTCCCGGCTGTCGATCACGCCGCGGGCCATATTCTCGAAATGATAATTAACGCCAAGGAATTCCAGCACAGACGCCAGCGGCCCGGGGAAAAACGGCGTAAATTTATCGACCAGGAAAAAAGCGGCGATGATCACAATGGCGACCAGAAACGCAACGATCTGGTTGGCGGTGATGCCCGAGGCAAACAAGCCGATCGCCAGATAGGTCGCGCCCAATAAAAACAGCCCGGCATACTGGCCGAAAATCGCGCCGCCGTCGGGGTCCCCCAACAGGGAAACCGTGATGATATAGGAAAACGTCAGGACAATGGTTACCCCCAGCAGCGCCAGCGAGGCCAGATATTTCCCCAAGACGATTTCCCAGTCGGTGACCGGAAGGGTAACCAGTAGTTCGACCGTGCCGGACTTTTTCTCCTCGGCGATCAGGCGCATGGTAATCGCCGGGACGAAAACGAGAAAAACCATCGGCAACCAGCCGGTCAGCAACGGCCGCAGCGTGGTCTGCCCGGCCAGAAAGAAATCGAGGAAAAACAGCCAGCCGGAGATCACCAGCGCCAGGACAATAATGATATACGCAATCGGCGAATTGAAGTATACCTTCAATTCCCGCCGCGTAAATGCCCAGGTATTGGTCAACATCGGTCTGCCTCTTACGCCGCGCGGGTGAGATCGCGGAAGACATCTTCCAGTGATTGGATTTCGCGCCGCATTTCCAACAGCACCCAGCCCGCATCGGCAACCAGACGGAACACCTGCTCGCGGAGGTCCTGGTCTTTGTTGCTGGTAATTTCCGCTCCGACAACCCCGGCTTCCATCGCGGGGCGGGCCGCGATTTCCGCCCCGGGCAGGTCGCCCAGCTTCCGGGTGACTGCCGCCGGGTCGGCGGCCGCCCGGATTTGCACCAGCAGCCGTTGTTTGCCGTGCAATCCCGCACGCAATGTCTGTGGAGTGCCGTCGGCCACAATTTTCCCACGGTTGATAATCAGGACCCGATTGCAGGCGGCTTCAACTTCCGAGAGAATATGCGTGCATAAAATCAGCGTTTTCCGTTCGCCAAGCGTGGAAATCAACTGCCGTATTTCCACGACCTGATTGGGGTCCAGACCGATAGTCGGCTCATCGAGAATCAGGATTTCCGGATCGTGAATGATCGCCTGGGCCAGCCCCACCCGCTGGCGATATCCTTTGGACAGCTCACCGATGTCCTTATGCATGACTTCACCAAGGCCGCACAGTTCGACCATTTCCTGCAGACGGCTACGGCGGCGCGATTGCGGCATTTTGCGCAGAACCTGGATGAAGCCCAGGTATTCGGTGACATTCATTTCAGGATACAGCGGAGTGGTTTCCGGCAGGTAACCTATTTTGCGCCGAATTTCCAGAGAATGATCGAAAACATCGAGTCCGTCGATTTCCACCTTCCCGGAGGTCGCGGGCATGAAGCAGGTAATGATTTTCATGGTGGTGGTCTTCCCGGCGCCGTTTGGCCCCAGGAATCCCAGAATTTCCCCGGCCTCGATCTCAAAGGAAATGGCGTCGATCGCCCGTTGCTCGCCGTATGTCTTGGTAAGATCTTGAACTCGAATCATTTCGGCAAATTACCGCCCTGTCAGCGGCCCCCAGAACTCTCAATTTTATATCATACAGTACAATCCCGTCAAAATCAAGTACTTTCCTTTTTCCAATCGACTCCCCGGCCTGCCGATAATGCCAGGGCCTTCCAAGGGAATTCTTACCGCGAATGCCCGTTCGGGTTCCGGCAAAATAAAATCTTTGACACTCCCCCGCGACAACCAAAAAAAACCGGGCCGTTGCAAGGCCCGGTTAAAATACGGCTTTTTTGTCAACTATTCGAGGGAATAGCCAAGCACGGAAATCGTCGCGCGCCGGTTTTTCGACCGCCCGTCATCGGTGTCGTTGGTAGCAATAGGCTGAGTCTCACCGCCGGAACGGATGGCAATACGCGAAAATGAAATGTGTTGATTATCGACCAAATACGCCCGCACCGCATCCGCGCGTTTCTGGCCGAGCACGATATTATAATCCGTGCCGCCAACGGCGTCGCAATGTCCCGCGATCTCGATGATGTAGTCGGGGTCTTCTTTTAATTTCGTCGCAACCCGATCCAGCTTTTCTTTCGACTCCGCATCCAAATCGTATTTGTTGAAGGCGAAGTTGACTTCCTCAGCCAGAATGGTGATAAATTCTTTGCGACAACATTTCAAGGCCTTCTCCGCGGTCATCATGGCATCCGCGGCGGCCTTTTCGTTGGCATCAACACGGTCTTCCAGCAGGTCGACTCTTGAATTCAAGGCATCCAGATCACCTTTTTGGACACAATCGACCGGCGGTTCTCCCGCCTTTGCTTCACCTTTTACTCCAATGCAGTCGTCTTCATGGTTCCGCCACGCGCAACCGGTAAACACCCCGAGGATGACGACCATTAGGACTGCAAAACCAAACTTCCCCAACCTGACTCCGTTCATCGGTCCTCCTTTGTGGACTGATTTACTATTATACGCCAATATTTTGCTTTGGAAAGACTTATCGCCCCGATTCCGCCTTTGGTACATAAGTTATCGACCGGCATCCGCCGGTGCTCCATACACTCCCTACCCGCAGCCAAATAATCGGGGGGGTGCAATCACGTCAAGCAAAAAAAAACCATAATTTGCCGTTGAAACCACAAAAAATGCCTTTTTCGCCATTTGCGCGGCCCCGCGCCGAGAAGAAACCGGGAAATGTCCGTCAAATGGCGGTCACTCACAGGGGGCCGCCCCGGATTTAAAGACATAGTTGACCAGGATGGTCACATCAAGCGGTGTGATCATATCGTCACAATTGCAATCGCCAAAACTGTCGTGGGGCTGGATTCCGGTATAATAACGGTAGACATAATTGACCAGCACGGTGACATCCAGCGGATTGACAGCCCCGTCATCGTTCACATCACCCGGCCTCAGCGCAGTAGCCGTATACTGATAACTCGCGCCGGAGGTCGTGGGACCCATATTGGCCACGACCGCGACCACATAATCGAGGTCGGGGAAAAAAGGTACGTATAGTGTGTCGTCCCCTACGGACGGGTCCAATTCGTGATAGGAAAATTCCGCGCCACCTGCCGCTTTGTGGGCAATCAGCGTAATCCCCCAGGGAATAAGGTTCTGCCCGTTGAACGCTAGTCTCAAAATCCGGTTCGTCCCCGGGTTGAAGCGGATATAATTGGCAGCCCAGCCCTGGGGCTTGGCTGAACTCGTCTGCGAGCGGGTTATTGGATATGAATTCTCCGTATAGGTCGGATTCAGGTACGGATATTCTCCGGCTTCCTCGTAATGCAGCCCATCATCCCGGTACTCGGTGAAGTAATTCCATTCGACAAACCGCGGGAATTGAGCGGAAAATGACGTGCTGTAATCGTTCAACCCCTGATCGACCGCCACCGAGGCATCGCTGTAGCGCATATAATCCCAGATCCCCGGCATGATCGAAGGACCGAATTCCTGGTGCAGAAAGACCCCGAAAATAAAGACCGAATACGCGTGGTAACTTTCCTCTTTCAGCGAGGTGTACGGCGCAGTGAAAAACGAGCCAAGATAATTGTAATTGTCGTTGACGATATCGTACACCTCGTCTTCCATATAGGTGGCCGACAGTTCGTAAAAATAGAACTCGTTGAAGGCATCATACGCGTACTGGCAGGCATGGTTAAATTCGTGGGCCAGGGTCACCTTGGCCGCGCCCGCAGGAACGCCGTCCGGGTCATCGTTGTCCGGAAAACCGATAAAATTGTTGTGGACGGAAATATAGGACGCGTAATCGGCCCACGGTTCCGGGCCGGGTCCTTCCCGGCTGCAATAGCCATAATAGCTCATATTCTCGGTGTACACGTCATAGCGGCCGTCACCTCCGGCGGCGCCGTCCGACGGCGGCTGGCGCCAGCCCAGCGTGAAAGTTTCGTGCTCCCAGCAGGAATCGGCATACCAGCCGAGATTTTCGATGTAATCCGGGATACCGTTGGTATTGGCGTCAGTCAGCGGGACAGCGTGGATGCCCTCGGTATCGTAATGGATCTTGTAATATCCGCCGGGAGAATCGTACGAGTACGCCCGCACGGGCCGCGCTAGGGCGGCGGCGATAGCCAATTGAATATCCGGGCCAAATTCCGACGCGGCTTTTTGCGCTTCATGGATGATCCTGGTCGCACACCGTTCAAACGTACCGGCCGGCGTGCGGTAGGTGACCGGAATTTTCTCGGGCGAACGGACACTGTATACTTTATAGAGTGTGCCTAATTCGCGAGTCAGCGTCCCGGCAGCGACGGCCTGATCGATCTTATCCGCAGCCGACATCCTCGCTTTTGCCGTGTATCCGGAGGTGGGTGACACAACAGTAATGACCATCGAGATGATCGCAACCGTGAGAAACTTTATTACCAATCTCATTGTCCCGCCTTCAGTTAGATACCGGTCGTTAACTTCACATACTAATACATTATACGCAAAATTCCGATTTTGTCAAGCAATGGGGGATAGGTCCATGGTATCGGCTTCCCCACTATTACTCTATCGGCATACGGCGCAGACGGTTGTACTGATGGCGCGGACCGCTGTTACGCAAAGCATGCTGCCCTAAAACCAGAGGAAAACGGGTCAATCGTCAGGGGGAAGAAACAGACGCTCCGGCAAGTCCGGATTGTATTTTTGCGCCAGGACTTCCCAGTCGTACTGCCCAGGGCCGCGACGGTTATCCCAATGGGCCGAGAGCAAGTCCCAAAAGGGGTACATGGAGTTGAAACGCCCATAACGCACTGTCAAAACCCAATCGTTATCGGCCTCCTGCCGCTCCCAGATGATCTCTTTCAGCCGTGAGCGGTCCAGGTCCATCTCGATGTGCCGACCGAGATCATCTACCCAAAGATATTTCCGCAGGTCGGCGTCAAGCCCCCCCGCAGGATTGAAATCGGCCGAATCAGGCAACTGAATGCCGCTGTTCCCCGCAAACAGTTCCAAGAAACCGCCAATAGGCCGGATATCGAGCGTGAACTCGGCCGGATTCAGCGTGCGCAGGTGCCCCCGGACAATTTCGTTTTCACGGTGGGCCAGCAGAACATACTGAGAATCGGCAACCCAGGCGGTAAATACCGGTACATCCATGGGACCTTTCCCGACGATGTGGTACGAACCCGGCGCCTTGTAATCGATCCGCAAAATCATGTCACTATGTGGTTCGACCTCCCGGACCCGCCAGCGGACGCGATATGAGGCGGTATGCGTGGAATCCCCGCGTTCGGTAATGCGCCGAGACATGTCGGTGAACAGACGCGGCAGATCGGATGACACAGAAGCCGGCCGTGCCCCGGCGCAGCCCCCCAGCAGCAACGGGCATGAAAACAGCAACAGCCCGCAAAGGAATATTCCGCACCCGAGGATGTCCGTCCTGTCGCGCATCATAATCCCAGCGCGACCCCCGCAAACAGCCAAGCGAATAATTTTACAAACGGTCCAATCAACATCCATAGCGGCGAGACATGGACAATAAAACCGATGGCGATTAATCCGAAGAGGAACATTGGTCCGATCTGTTGGAAACGCAGCAGCGGGCCTTCCCAGCTGTCCGGCGCCAAGCCCAGGATAATTTTTGAGCCGTCCAGCGGCGGGATGGGAATCAGGTTAAAGAACGCCAGCGAAAGATTCATCACCAACCCCCAGAATAGCACCTGAGTGACTGCCCCGAGGAGACTTTCGCTGCCCCCGAACATTCCGCCGCCGGTCAACCGCAACAGAACGCCGCAACACAACGCCAGCAAAATATTGGAAGCCGGGCCGGCGGCAGCCGTGACAAACATCCCGAACTTGGGGTCACGGAAATTAAACACATTGACCGGGACCGGCTTGGCCCAGCCAAAACGAAATCCGGACATAAACAGCACCAGTGTGCCGAAAATATCCAGATGGCGCAGCGGATTCAGCGTCAGCCGCCCCAGGGCCGCGGCCGTGGGATCACCAAGCCGGTAGGCCGACCAGGCATGGGCAAACTCATGGAATGTCAACGAAAACAACAATACCGGAACAAAGGCCACCAAGAATGACGGATCCCACATTATCTATGTCCCCATATATTCCCAACGATGATCATCTCGGATTACTTTCGTTTGTTGGCTGCCACATTCCGCCGCCCCGCTTTCGTCCCTTTTCTATACGCGGAAACGGCCGGGTGATCGAGATAGAAAAACCGCCATGGTTTTTCCGAACCGTCGTTTACGCCAATGCGGCCGCTGCTGCCGATGGCCGGGCGCCGCGCCGCATTTTGATACACTCCCAGGCGTTTGCCGTCCAATGGTAAGCCATTGTCCTTTCGTGTTATACCGAAGGCGGCCGTAAGGTTTCCCGGTCCCCGGCATAAGCGGGTCGGGTCGTCCGTCGTCCGCCGATCACTCATCCGCCGTAGCCCCTGTTGCGGTTCGATGGCGCGGATCAGCACCGCGGCCGGGAAACCCTCCCGCTCGGTCACGAAATTCAACATAAAATGGTTACCATAGGTAAAATACACATACGCATGTCCGGGAGGCCCCCACATCACTTCATTGCGGGCGGTGCGACCTACCACGGCGTGACAGGCCGGATCATCGCAGCCGATATAGGCCTCCGTCTCGACGATCATGCCACTGAGAGTGTTTCGCCCCTCCCGGACCACCAGGACTTGTCCCAACAAATCACGGGCGACCTTAAGTGTTGGTCGATTGAAAAACCGCGGCAAAATTAGTCCTGTGTTGTTCGAATGTCCCGTCATCCGGTCCCCTGCGCTGGGACTAACGTGTCATCCACGAGGATTTCAGGCAAGCAGAATATTTCGCCTCAGCTTACGCGGGATGAAAATAGTCGAAAACCCGGCGGGCCGTCTTTTTATCCACGCCTTCGATTGCCTCCAACTCCGGCAATGGGGCCTGGCGCACGCCATCCACCGAACCCAATGCGCCAAGCAGCGCCCGGCGCCGGGCCGGGCCGACACCTTTGATCTCGTCCAGTTCGGAGCGCAATGTGCGTTTTTTTCGTTTGGCCCGTTGATAAGTGACCGCGAAGCGGTGGGCCTCGTCACGCGCACGCTGCAACAGCTGCAGCGACGGCGACGACCGCGGGATGGTCAGTCCTGCATTGGAGGGCAGGATGACTTCTTCCAGACGTTTGGCCAAGCCGATAATTGACTGTTCAGTAATATTCAGCGAGGCCAGCGCCGCCTGCGCGGCGGCTAGTTGCCCCTTGCCGCCGTCAACGAGTACCAAATCGGGAAAATCCCTCCCTTCTTCGGCCAGCCGGCTGAAATAGCGGGTAACGACTTCGCGCATCATCGCATAATCATCCTGCCCGGTGACAGTCTTGATCTGAAACCGGCGGTACTCCCGCTTCAGCGGTTTACCGTCCCGGAAAAACACGAGTGAACCGACGGGGTCGGTGGGTCCCAGATTGGAAATGTCGAAGGCCGCCACGGTGCGCGGCGGAAAATTCAAGTGCAGGTCTTTTTGCAGCAGGAACACACTTTCGGGAATCCGCTGCGCCACTTCCGCTTTCTGGGCCATGATCTCATTGAGCGTCAGACGGGCATTGACCTCAGCCATGGAAAGCAGTTTGTGTTTCTCCCCGCGCTGAGGAAAAATCAGGTGTACCTGTTGTCCGCGCTGACGGGTGAGCCACTGCCCGACCAGCTTTTCCTCCGGAATGCGGCAGGGAAGCAAAATCTCCTGCGGTACCATCGGTGAATTGAGATAATACTGCTTCATGAACGCCGCCAGGATTTCCGGTTCATCGTCGCCGAGATTCACCGATAACTGAAAATTCCGGCGGCCGATCATCAACCCCTCCCGCACCTGCAGGGCCACCGCCGAGACAACCGTATCGGCGCGGGCCAGGGCCAGGATATCGCGATCGACATACTCCCCCGCGGAAATTTTCTGCTTTTCCTGGACCGAGCTGATGGCGCGGATTTTGTCGCGCAGCTCGGCGGCCTGTTCGAATTCCCGGCGTGCGGATGCCGCTTTCATTTGTGTCGTCAATTCGGCCACCAGCGTTTGCCCGCGGCCCTCCAGCAGCCGGCAGGCGCCGTCGATCAATGTCCGGTACTCCTCCTGCGAAATTTTCTCCTCGCACGGCCCGGGGCAGCGTTTGATGAAATAATCCAGGCACACCCGGTATTTTTTCCTGCTCGGAATCGTCAGGTTGCAGCCACGGATGGCAAAAATGCGGCTGAGCATTTTCAGGGTATCGCGCATGCCCTTAACGTTGGTGTATGGCCCGAAATAGCGGGCGCCGTCGCTGGTCATCCGCCGCACCACCAGCAGGCGCGGGAACGGCTCGTTGGTCGTGACTTTGATGTACGGATAGCGTTTGTCGTCCTTGAGGTTGACATTGTAACGGGGCCGGTGTTCTTTAATCAGGTTGGCCTCTAAAATCAACGATTCGAGTTCGTTATCGGTAGTGAGAATATCAAAATCATCAATGCGTTCGATCAGCGCGGCAGTGCGCGGATGTTCGACCGGCCGATGTTGGAAATAGGAGCGGACGCGGTTTTTTAAGATTTTGGCCTTGCCGACATAAATGATTTTGCCGGACTTGTCTTTCATCAGATACACGCCCGGCCGGGGAGGCAGCAAGGCGAGTTTCCTTTCCAGCTTGTCATTGGACATAACGCATCCGCGCCGGCCGCAAGGCCCGGACCGACGAGTTCTTCCCGTTATACGACACGACGAACACAGCAGAGCGTCTAATCAGGCCGGCGGGCGCCCCGGTAATTTTCCACGTAGGTATCTTCATCGAGGGAGGAAACAATCACGCCGCGCTTTTCCGAAGCATGGACAAATTTGCCGTTCCCGATAAAAATGCCCACGTGCGAGACCCCCCGCGTGCCGAAGGCGAAGAAAACCAAATCGCCGAATTCCAGGTCTTCGCGTTCAACCGAAGTGCCGGTTTGGTAGAGGCGGCGGACATCCGGGGGCAACGATCTGCCGTCCAGTTCATAAAAGACGCTGCGGACTAAACCGGAGCAATCAATGCCGTTGGTCGTGGAGCCGCCCTCTTTGTACGGCGCGCCTAGATAGTCATCGATAATGCGGGCCATGGCCGCTTCATCTAGGCCGGCGCTAGGCGGATGATCGTCGTCGCTTACCGGAGCATTCTCGGCATTTTCCTCGGCCGGATTAGGTTTTTCGTATTCTGTGGTATTTGAATAGCGCGGGTACGACCGGCACGTGGACAGGGTGCATAACAGAAAACAATCCAATAGAATGACCAGCCCGCACATAAGAAATCGACGACAAACCATCTTCACCCCCTTGCCCCCAACCGCGGGTACACAATCCCAAAGCGGCGGCGATAATACCACCGGGTCGAGAAAAACAACCCCACTAAGATAAGAAAATACGGCAGAAAAGCCAGGCAAGCAAAAAACGACAGTAAAAGCAGCGCCACCCGGATCGCCGACCCACAGAATTTCTCGGAAATCACCGCCCCCACAAACAGCGGCCAGGAAATCCCCGCGGCAAGGGCCATCGGCCACTGCCGATAGACCACCGCGGTGACGAGGGCGCCCAGGACGCAAAAGGCGGCCAGCGCCGACGTGGTGTGTGGGCCGTAAGCCACGCTCATCGTGCGTTTACCAGCGGCGGCATCACCACCGCGGTCGGGGACAGTGGTCAACAGGTACACCCCCGCCACCGCCAGGGCGTAAGAAACCGAGGCGCCCCCCGGTGGAATCGAATCCGGTTCAACCAGTGCCCGACCAAGATAATAGACCAAAACGCCGTGCCCCACAGCATTGGCCACCAAGCCAGCGAACGGCCGGTCTTTCAGGCGGAAAACCGGCATTGAATAGGCCAGACCTAACAGGGCAAGAAGCACGGTACATGCAAACCACACTCGACCCAAAAACCAACCACCACCCACGGCCAGCAGTAAAAACGCAATTGATTGCATGACTGCGACTTGCAGTGAAACGACACCCCGATGCAGGAAAAAAAGCTTGTCGTTGGCACGATCTGAGGCAATATCGAAAACCTGATTCAGGATATACACCGCACCGGCCAGAAAAAAACACAGCACCAGCCCCCCCCAAATCCGAGGCGCAAAAGGTGGCAAAATATCGAAAGGAAGCAGGATCCCCTGCGGAACGGCGGCCAGCAGCACGATTGTCCACACCGGCGGCATCAAGACCGGGCGGGCGAGAAACCAGTGATCGAGAACGTGGAGATATCCGGGGAAACGCGACAGCTCCGGCGGCGGTGTGTCGGGGCGTTGCGAACTCATATATATGAGTAGACGATTGCTTTAAGTAAAAAGTACAATAATGGCGCCGCGAATAATGCCGAATCGAAGCGGTCCAGCACGCCGCCGTGCCCGGGAATAATCGCGGAAATATCCTTAACTCCCGCGCGGCGTTTAAGCAGCGACTCGAATAAATCGCCATACTGCCCCACCCAGGATACGGAAATGGCCAGGAGCATGATCTTCCAGGCCGCGGCCGGCAGCCAGCCGCCGAAGATAAAGACCAGACCGACCAAAGCCCCACCGGCCAGACCGGCCCAGAAACCGACCCAGGTTTTGTTCGGTGAGACAACCGGGGCGAATTTCTTTTTGCCCCACAGGGCGCCGAACAGCATGGCACATGTATCGGCAATCCATAAATCGGCAAACATGAACATCAGCCAGCGGGCGCCCTCGAGATCGGAGCCACAATGGCGGACACCGACAAAAAAACCGAAACCCAGGCCGACGTACAAGACCGCGACGGTCAGATCACTGAGGTTCGATTCAGCCGCCAGCGGTTCGGGGCGGCGGACATTATGGTACGCCATTACGGCAATGACCAGAAAAGCCCAGGGCGCCATCCACTGCCATAAATAGAAATGAAACAACAGCGGAGGAATCACGCATAACTCCAGCAGATAAAACCATGGCAGCTTGCGTTGTTTCATGCGGAACAACCGCAGTAGTTCCCAGAAGGCAAGTACAACCAGCAGTTCCACGAACAACGTCCAGAACCACCCGCCGAGGATAAACAGATACACGAGGGCCGGGATGGCCACGACGGCCACGGCGATACGCGCGATCAAGTTGTGGGCTTTGGGGTTCATCCGGTCAACAAAAAACCACCTGAATTCGAGGTGGCCGGCTGGTCAATAGACAATTCGTGAAGAACAGGTGTTCCACGTACCGATCAAATCACTAGTGCTGTTTCATTTCTTTTTCTTTTGGCCGCCCTTCGGCACTGCGCCAAACCGCCGCTCGCGTTTCTGATAATCTTCCAGGGCAGCGAAAAATTCGGCCCGGCCAAAATCCGGCCAGAGGGTGTCGGTGATATACAACTCGGTATACGAGGTCTGCCACAACAGAAAATTCGACAATCGGTACTCACCGGAAGTCCGGATCAATAAATCCGGGTCGGGCAGACCGTTCGTTTGTAGATAGCCGGCGAACGTCGTTTCGGTGATATCGTCCAACTTCATCTTCCTGCCGGCCACGTCGGCGGCAATCCTTTTGACGGCCTGCAGGATTTCCGCCCGCCCGCTGTAATTAAGCGCGAGATTCAACACCAGCCCGGAGTTGTCTTTGGTCATGGCCATGGCCTTGCGCAGGATCGTGCGCTGCCGGAGAGAAAGTCCGTCCAGATCACCGGAGGCGGTCAGGCAAATGTTGTTTTCGAACATTTCACGCATTTCGCGTTTGGTGGTCTCATACAACAGGTGCATAATCGCCGCGACCTCTATCCGGGGCCGGCGCCAGTTTTCGGTCGAGAAGGCGTACAGCGTCAAAGCCCGGACACCCACCTCGATAGCTGCTTCCACCGTTCGTTTGACGGCTTTGACGCCCTCGCGGTGGCCGGCTGTGCGCGGCCGGCCGCGTTTCCCGGCCCAGCGCCCGTTGCCGTCCATGATGATTGCTACATGGGCCGGCAGATTGTCACGGGCTTTGATGCGCTGGAGCATTTGATCGGCAGCCGAAGCAGCCAACTCAGACCTCCATGATCTCCCGTTCTTTGGCCTCGAGCATCTCGTCAAGCAGACTGATGTGCTGATCGGTCGCTTCCTGGATTTTTTCGGTGGTGCGGTGCATATCGTCTTCGGAGATGTCCCCGGCTTTTTCCGCTTTTTTCAACTGTTCGTTGGCGTCGCGGCGGATATTCCGGATAGCAACCCGGCCGTCCTCGATAATATTTTTGACCTGTTTGACCAGATCGCGCCGGCGTTCTTCATTCAACGGCGGGATGGGCAGCCGAATAAGGTTGCCTTCGGCGATGGGATTAAGCCCGAGATCGGATTTCATTATTTCCTTCACGATTTCGGGAATCATCTTCTTTTCCCACGGTTGGATCACAATCATCCGCGGTTCGGGGACGGAGATGGTTGCCGTCTGCGAGATCGGCACCAGGTTGGTATAATAATCAACCCTGAGACCGTCGAGAAGACTGGGGGTTGCCTTGCCTGTCCTAATCCGGGTCAGGTCCCGCGCCGTCGCCTCGACCGACTTTTTCATTCTGTCCCAGGCCTGGCTTAATATGTCGTCCGCCATGGCAGCTCCTTTCAGAGTGGTTTACGTCCGAATTCGGACGAAACTTCGCTAATGCAAGATGGACGCCGAACCAACCGCCGTCAAGCAAAATGTCTGAACGGAGGGTGAAATCCCTCACGCCGAGGAAATAATGGTGCCGACTTTCCGGCCGGTGACGACTTTGAGGAGGTTATCGGGAGTGAATAAATTAAATACAATAATGGGTATGTTGTTTTCCATGCACAGCGAGGCGGCAGTGGCGTCCATCACGCGCAGGCCCTGTTGCAGGACCTGCTGGTGGGTCAGGGTCTCATATCGCCGGGCGGCCGGATCAACCAGCGGGTCCGCCGAATATACCCCGTCGACTTTGGTAGCTTTCAGGACAACCTGGCAGTCGATTTCCGCGGCCCGCAGGGCGGCGGCGGTGTCGGTGGAAAAAAACGGGCGCCCGGTGCCCGCGGCAAGGATGACAATGCGCCCTTTTTCCAGGTGCCGGATGGCCCGGCGCCGGATGTACGGTTCAGCGACCGCATCCATGCGGATGGCGCTCAGCACGCGGGCGGGAATGCCTCTTTTCTCGAGCGCTTCCTGCAAGGCCAGCGAATTGATGACGGTGCCGAGCATCCCCATATAATCGGCGGTGGCCCGATCTGCGCCCTGGGCCGAGGCGGCAATCCCCCGGATGATATTGCCGCCGCCGACGACCACGGCCAGTTGGACACCCAACGCCGCCGCGGCAGCCAGCTCGCCGACCACTGCGGCCAGGACGGCATTATCGATGCCGTGCCCGGTCCCGCCGGCCAGGGCCTCGCCCGATACTTTCAGGCAAACCCTGCTGTATTTCGGCCCGGACATATTCGTCTGTGATTACTCGCCGACCCGGAACCGCACGAAACGGCGCACGACCATGTTCTCACCAAGCTTGGCGATAATTTCGTCGAGCACGTCGCTGACCGTCCGGTCCTGGTCTTTGATGAAGGTCTGCTCCATTAAGCAGCTTTCGGCGAAAAATTTATCGAGTTTGCCCTCGACGATCTTGTCGATGATCTTTTCCGGCTTCTTTTCGTGGAGTGCCTGAGAGCGATAGATTTCCCGCTCGCCGGCGATGAGGGTTTCGGGGACCTCTTCCCGGCGCACGGCAACCGGGCTGGTCGCGGCAACCTGCATCGCGATATCCTTGGCTACATTCCGGAAATCATCGGTTTTGGCCACAAAATCAGTCTCACAATTGATTTCCACCATTGCCCCCAGTTTGTCTCCAGGGTGAATGTAGGTAATAATGATACCCTCGGTCGTCGACCGTCCGGCTTTTTTGGCGGCCTTGGCAATGCCTTTCTCCCGAAGATACGCAATGGCTTTTTCCGTGTCGCCGCCGGACTCGACCAGCGCTTTTTTACAGTCCATCATTCCCGCGCCGGTCTTATCGCGAAGATCCCGTACTTGTTCGGCAGTGATGCCCATTGTGCTCTATCCTTTCAACCCGCGAGGGGCCCACGTCGTTGTTTGCCGGATTACTCTTCCTCGAAATCCTCGACGACCATATTCCGGGACGGCATCGGTTTGAGCTCTTCGGTCGGCTTGTCGTCTTTCTTTTTTGCCCGTCCCTCGATGACCGCATTGGCCACGGCCTGGGTCAGGATCCGAATCGATTTGATAGCGTCATCATTGCCCGCGACCGGAAAGGTGATCGGGTCGGGGTCGGCGTTGGTGTCGACAATGGCGACGGTCGGAATACCGAGTTTGACCGCTTCGGCGATGGCGATTTTTTCTTTCTTGGCGTCGACCACAAATACCAGGCCGGGCAGGCGGTTCATATCTTTAATCCCGCCCAGGACGCTGTTGAGTTTGTCGATATCACGTTCGATTCTCAGCCGTTCTTTCTTGGTCAGTTTTTCGAACGTGCCGTCCTCGCGCATTTGTTCCAGATCACGCAGCCGTTTGATGGATTGGCGGATGGTCTGGAAATTGGTCATCATGCCGCCGAGCCACCGCTCGATGACATAAAATTGTTCGCTGCGCGTGGCTTCTTCCTTGATGACGCCTTTGGCCTGCATTTTGGTACCGACGAACAGGACCGGTTTTCCCTCAGCGGCGACTTCTCGGGCTTTCCGGCAGGCGACATTGAGGGACTTGAGTGTTTTTTGCAGGTCGATGATGTAAATCCCGTTCCGGGAAGTAAATATGAACGGTTTCATTTTCGGGTTCCAGCGTCGTGTCTGGTGCCCGAAATGAACACCGGCCTCCAGCAGTGAGCGGATATCCAGCTCCAAGAAGAACTCCTTTCGGTTTTTCCTCCACCGGGTTCATCCGCGGCATCACGGGCCTGCGCCCGACCGATTACCTTGTCCCCCGGTGTGTGTTTTGGGTCCGGGAGCCGCCTCCCGGACCGGACATCATCCGGCGCAACTTCGAATCCGCGTTAACGCTTTGAGTATTGGAAGCGTTTACGCGCCTTGACCATGCCGTATTTCTTGCGTTCGACCTTTCGGGCGTCGCGGGTTAAAAATCCCGCGCGTTTCAGTCTCGAACGATAATCCGGATCGAGCGTAATCAAAGCCCGGGAAAGCCCCAGCAAAATGGCACCGGCCTGACCCGAGAGTCCACCGCCGTGGGTCTGGCAGATAACATCCAACTTGCCGAGCTGGTCGACCACGCGCAAGGGCTGCTCGACGACCATCACCAGCGTTTCACGGCACAGAAAATCGGCCAGGGGTTTGCCGTTGACGACAAAATTCCCGTTGCCGCTTTTAATGCCGACGCGGGCAGTGGCTTCCTTACGGCGTCCGGTCGCAAAGATAGTATCTTCGGCCAACTACTACTCTCCTATCAGCACTTGTGTTTTATTATTCGAATGTACCGGCCATTTCTGCAAATCAAGGATTTCCGGCACCTGGGCAGCATGCGGGTGATCGGGCCCGGCGTACACTTTCAGTTTGGTGCCCAGTGACCGTCCCAGACGGCTTTTCGGCAGCATGCCTCTCACCGCGCGGCGAATGATTTCTTCGGGCCGCCGGTTGCGCAACCGCCGCAGCGTTTCGGACCGCGCACCGCGCGGATAACCGGTGTAGCGAAAATACGTTTTCTGGTCTTCTTTGGCACCGGTGACTTTTACTTTTTTGGCGTTGACCACAATGACGAAATCGCCGGTGTCCATGTGGGGGGTGAAGATGGGCTTATCTTTGCCGCGCAGGATGCGCGCAATCCTGGCCGCCGCCCGGCCCAGAACCTGCCCCTCGACATCCACAACATACCAGCGGCGGTCGATTTCGTTTACTTTTGGGAGAACCGTCTTCATCGCATTTCCTTCCAGGACCGGGACTTTACCCCTGTCATACGTATTCCCCGGCCCACTGCCGGAGGCAAATTTAGCAATTTAGGGAATTTTTCGCGGATGTCAAGGATTCTGTTGCCGATTTTGCCTTTTGTTTTTTTCTGCCCGGCGCCTGCCTGTATTATCGGATAGCCCATGGGGAAATTAATTCTCCGGGAGATCGGGAAACGGCGGCTCCAGCCCCGCCGCGCAGGAATCGATAAACTGTTGCAAATAATTGAGATAGTCCATACCTCCGAGTTCCAGGACATCATTATGCATGGCATTTTTAATAGGATAAAACCGCTTGGGCTCTGTGGCGGCGGCAAACAGCGCTTGTCCATGGGCGAAGGGAATTGTCTCATCACGGCGGCCGTGAACGATCAATTTCGGGCATTTGACCCTGGCAATGGTGCCCACATTATCGAAACGATAGGTCATGAGCAGCCACAACGGCAGATAGGGGATTATTTGCCGGGCCATATCCGCGGCCGAGGTCATGCTTGCTTCGATCACCAGACCGGCGACCTCCCGCCGCCGCGCGATTTGAGTGGCAACCGTGCCGCCAATCGATTGCCCATACACGATAAGACGTTGCGGGGCAATTGCTTGTTCGCGGCAAATAAAATCGTAACTGGAAAGCCCGTCGCGATAAAGACCTTTCTCAGAGGGTGAACCTTGCGAACCACCGTACCCGCGGTAGTTCACCCCAAGAACACCGCAACCGTTAGCGGCCAGCGTTTCCAGAAACATGGCACGGTCGGCAATTGTGCCGGCATTGCCGCCAAAGAAAAGGATCACCGGGCGTTCCGGATCCGGGGGGCGCCACCAACCGATTAACAGGAGATTATCGGTGGTGCGGATTTCGACTTCACGAAATCCCATGGCCTTCGCGCCGCCCAGGGGCTGCCGTTCCGGGTCGGGCCAGAAACTCATCCGCTTTTGCGCCCAGAGCACCCAAATTTGCAGAGTCCCGCCCAGGACAACTCCAAGAATGACCCACCACCAAATCATTTTCACTACTCTGCCAACCCATTTTCTTTCAAACCATGGCCAATATACTGCCGCAAGGTGCCTCGGCCCCCCTGAAAACACAACTGATAATAATTTTGCCACTACGGGAAAGGGGATCGCCCCGCTTGATCTGATACCCGCCTCGACTTATTTTAACCGTGATGAGCATGAGATTGAGCATTTTCTTTCTGGGGACCCCCGACCGATATTTCGGGGGTCTTATGCTGCTGATCTTCATGACACTGCCGACACCAGTGCTTGCCGCAAGTCCAAAAGCGGATCGGTATGTCGAGGATAAGTTTATTTTTGCCGGAAAGTCGGGTGAACAACCGGTGCTTCTCGTCCTGACCATCAGCCGGGGGACAAGTGACCGTGAGGGCCACAAGTATACAACTGAATGCACCGGCCATATCTTCCGACGCGACGGCTGGTTGCATATCGGACCGGGATTGTATGAATGGCCGGAGACCTCGCTGGTGATCATCCCCTCCGGACCGGGCTTCACTGTCGACAGGAGCGGCACTTCAGCCGGATATGATATTGAAGTCCATGACCGGATACCGGCCGTGCAGCTCAGAACAGGGCAGCTGCGCCCGTTGTACAGCGATACGGCAGATGCGGATTATTGTCAGCATTATACCGTCGGTCAGGCCACGGCAATTGTCGGCACAGACACCATCAGCGGGAATGTGTTCCAGCGGCGGCTGGATTTGGCCGGGTACAATCGGTTGGCGGGGAACACCGGCGGTTATTTCCCCGGCCTGGCGGAGTTGACTTTTTTGACCGGCGATAGCGGTCTGACTTTCGTGTTCGTTACTGATCAGGTCATCCCCCTCGATGCGGGCAACCGGCTGCGCACCAACTTCGCAATTGCTCATCTCCCCCGGAGCGATACGGTCCTGGTTTGCGACTCGCTGATTACGCAGTGGCCGGAAGTTGATGATACGTCACACCCGGGCAAACCTGTCCCCCAGCGCTGGCGGACGGAAGTCGGCGGCGGGTCGTGGAGTGCGGAATATCGCGACCGCGGACATTTTTTTTATTTCACCGGCTTCGGGGTTTTCGGCGTTAAAGGGACGGTACAGTTCGCTGATTCGCTGTATCAGGTCATCGGTGTAGTGGAACATATTCACGCCCGCGACAATCCGCGATAAAAAAACGGCGCGGAAACCGCGCCGTCACCACCCCCCAAAACCCAACCCAATTTCTATTTCAAATAGACCATGCGGCGAGAGACCGTCTCCCCGTTCCGCTCTGCAAGACGATAGAAATACACGCCGGAGGCCACGGCAATTCCCCGATAATCGCGGCCGTCCCATTCCACGCGGTGGATTCCCGGTTCCGATAATCCTTTAAACAGCGTAATCACTCTGCGGCCGAGGATATCGAAAACATCCAGGGAAATTTCCTCCGGTCCGCCGACGCCGACGGTGAATTCGATAATGGTCCGGCCGTTGAAGGGATTCGGGTAGTTTTGCGCCAAGGTGAAACGCGCCGGGATATTGTTTTCCGCTGCGTCCCCGGCGAAGGACTCTTCATCTTCGAGGATGCCGGTGCTGAGCCCCACCAGCCAATAGAGAATATCGGCGAGGATTTCAGTGCGACTGAGGCCATATTGCGGGTAGGTAGAATTCACCGCTTCGAATCCGAATGCCCAAAATACAGTTTTGAATCCAGCGTGCGCATACGTAACCCCGGCAATTTTCCCGGATGAATAGAGCGTATCATAGATAAAACTCACCGAGGCACCCGCGACCGGTTCAAGGTTGTCGGGACTGTGTTGATTGGCCGCTGTCCCCGAACCACCTAAGACCAGCGAGATTCCATCACCGATAGGATCACCTGCAATACCACGGACAAACGGCGGTTCAACAGTCGAACCACCAGCATAACGCGCACCAAGGTAATTGACCAGGAACAACGAATCGGCCGTTTTCGATAATTTTTCAGCGATGTCCTGGCCGGTCAGAAACAATCGTCCGCCGGCATCCAGATATTGCTGCAACGCTGCGACGTCATCATGCACCAGCATCGAATCGGGACGATCAAGGCCGGTATACCAGCAGACCATGGGATAGCCCGTCAATAACCCCGGCGACGGCGAGCCGGAAAGGTCCTTATCGTATCCCTCATGAGGAATCCGCAAAGTGGTCAGCGCATCGGCGTAGTAATGGGCGTAATCTTTGCCCGAATACTGTGCATCATCATCAACGATCAGCACCTGCTTGGGCCCCAGGTCCACGCTCAGGGTTTCGGCAAAAGTGAACGCGCCGTCCTCGCAGGAATAGGTGATATAAAAGTCGCTGATGGTCGGTTGCATCCCGGCGGCGACAGTCAAGAGTATTTCATTCCCGGCATTATTCTGATCGTAGCTCTTGGTCCCCAATTGTGAGATCGTGTACGAATCCCTGGTGAAGATTACTTCCGGTGTCGAGCAGGATACCATGACCTCAATATTCGTGGTTGGTTTCCAGAAATTATACGTGGTGATGATCATTTCCACGGTTTCACCAGGGTCGGGAATATCGTCCCCGTCGCCGCTCTCGTCGTTAAACACATGGCTCGAGCAGACCAGCAGCGGCCGGGAATAGGTGACATCAAGATTGGCGGTCATGGCCGGGCCGGACGGCGAGATATTCCAGACAGCAACTTGTGTGGAAAGCGCCTCGCCATAGGCCCGCGAACCGGGCGTTGTCAGATCATCGAATTCCTGCGAGTTATTGTCATAAAGGTCCGTGCCGTCTCCCGGATTGCCGGCGTCATACCGCTCCAGATCATAATCGCCGTCGGCCTGCACCACTGCGACTTTGTAGTGCTGTGAGGGAATTCCCACGCCGGGAATATACTCATTGGTATTGTTGGATTTGTTTTCGTCACAATGCAAAAGCATCAAGCCGTCGTCAGGCAATTGGCTGTCGAACCCCGTACGCTGCCGGTTGCAGACCAGAAAATATTCATTGCCGGTAATGCCGGCCATCCACAGGCGGTAGATAGTCGGGGATTCAGCATACGCGGGGATCGCCTGATCGACCAGGTTGGTTTGCACATTGACCACATTCACCCAGCCAAGGAATGATTTACACCAGGGATCGAAATGCGCCGGTGTCCGCGATTGATTCAAATAATTGCCGCTGCCCATAATCGACCAGTACCCGACACCCCATGAGGAGAAATCCTGATCGTATAAATCGGGCAGACCGATAATATGCCCCCATTCATGGCACCAGACACCGATACCGTTGGTGGCTGTCCCGACCACCGGGCCATGCTCCTCGGGTTGTACGGTATATTCACGGACCATCTTACCGTCGAGAATAACCGGGGGATTGTCCGACAAAGTCCACTGGTGTGATTGAATAGTCTGCGATTCCTCATCAGCGGCCTCTTCATAGCCGAAACCGGCGAAGATGACCATGACCCCGTCGACTTCGCCGTCACCATCGACATCATAGTCGGAGAAATCAATGTATGAATTTGCGGCGAGGAGCGCATCGCGGGCCAGGGTCTGTGAATTCGGTTCGATCGTGGAGATGCCATGGTCCGCCCCGACGTAATAGGCGTACGTGTCCGGCATCAGCAGGGGACCGACGACTTCGCCGGTGATATTAAACAGGCCATAAGAGTTTTCCTGGTAATATTCCCGCATGCTCCCGGTGGCAAACTCGCCTGCCGAATAAATCATGCTTTCGATCAATGCGGGGGATGTATATACCCGGCTGGCCCAGAGGTTATCGGAAAATTCGACAAGGATACACGGGATACGGCTGGCAAATTGTTCGGTCTGGACTCCAGCGGCCAATTTGTGGGCGGGGCGTATCTGTGGTGTATCCATGCCGGCGGCCCGCGCGGCCTGGATACGCTGTTTGTGTATCTCCCAGCTCCCCTGTTCGATCAGCTGTTGTTTGGTCAGCGGGTGCAGATCGACAGCCCAGCCGGACGCCGCCGGAAACAGCAACAGCATCGCGCAGCTTGCCGACACCGCGACCCACCACATTATCGTCCGCTTTTGTCCGGTGCACGCCATCTCCATTATCCTTTTGATCCGCTTACCTGAGTAAGACCATCTTGCGGGCCGCAACGCCGGTAGTTGATACGGCCCGAGTCAGATAGATGCCCGAAGCGACCGGCCGCCCGGCATCATCGGTACCATTCCACGTCACCGAATGGTTTCCTGCCGGGCAGTATTCGTCAAAAAGTGTCGCGATCTTGCGCCCGAGGATATCGTAGATCGCCACTGCGACCGGCCCCTCGGCCGACACCGCGAAATCTATACGTGTTTCCGGATTAAACGGATTGGGATAATTCTGGTACAAGACCAGGTCGTATTCGCGCGGCCGGTTGGTTTCATCATCAGTGACATCAGTGGTGATAGAATACCGGTTGCGTGCGGTCGCGGCGGCCGCATAAAACTCGGCAACGGACGCGCCGGAACATAAAGCGAACGTGACGGTCACCGAATCGCCCTGGGCCAGATCGTAAGGTCCGGCGCCGATGAAGCCGCACCAGTCGGCCGCAGTATTTTCATCGGGATGAATAACGCCCTCAGTAATTGATTGCATCTTCTCGGTGTCGGAGAAACCGCGTTTGCCGGACTCATTGGCGTAAAACCGCGCGGCCCCTAAAGGCGCGTTGAGCAGCACCACACCCACGGTCGGGCTGGACAAATCAAGGTAGTGATAAAAAAGGTCTTCGGCGGCATCGAGGGTAACCTTCTCCCCGCCCAGGTCACCGGGGAAATCCCAATCGGAGAACAGCCCGACATGCAGCCCGTTAAGATCGGCGCCCGCGTCGTTGATCAGCGTGTATTCCATAATAATACAGCGGTCACCCGGAGCCGCGCCGAAGGCCGCGGCATGCTGGCGGACGGTGACCCCCAGCGGATTTTCCGCGCGGATGTCGGCATATTCGGCGTTCACCTGCTGGTCACCAAGCAGGCCCGGCACAAAGGTGTCCAGCGGACTCGGCGATGCCGGCTTGAAATCAACATTGTATTTCCCGGAGACGCCGTTGCGCATGGCATCCGAAACGTCATCCCCCGCACCGAGTACCAGTGCGGCCTCATACAAATGATTGCCGCCCGCGGCGGGAACATCATAACCCCTGCCGCCCAACGGGACGTACGAATCCGGATGCAGACCAAGCATACCGAAATTCGACACCGTCAGGGCCACCGCACCAAAATCAAGAGTGTTCCAGCGGCCGTTGTGCGGCACGCCCAGGACAATATAAAAATCGCGCTGGAGGTGGCCGGTAATGCCTGAACCGGCCAGCGACAGGGTAAAATGAACCGTATCGCCAAGAGGCAGTGAGGAATCGGTCGAAATGATGAAAGGATCGCTGCTGTTGTCCCGCTCGCCGCCGACGGCAAGATCACCGAAATACGCGGTGTCTTTGTCGATCCGGATTCCCGGCTCGATACTCGACAGGTAGCCGATCACGCTGGTTGCCCCGGCCACGTCACCATGCAAGGCGACAATCAGGTTACCCGTTTCGCGGGGGTCAAGCAGGTCGTTGCCGCCCTCGGCAAAGAGGATATCGGTGATGTGCGGTTCGGGGTTTGTCGACGCAGGGAGCAGCTCAAAGGCAGCGGCGAGGTCGATGAAACCCATGCCCGATTCGTTGTCTTCGCCGGGTTGGTCCACATCGATGGCGGTGACCAGAATTGCCGATTTAATCTGCTCGGGGGTCAGGTCGGGATTGTACTGGCGGAACAGGGCCACGGCAGCGGCAACATGCGGCGCCGACATCGACGTGCCGTTAATCAGCTTATAATCTCCGTCTTTATATGACGAGCGGATGGCAACGCCGGGGGCGACGACTTCCGGTTTCTTGTCGGCGAAATCGCAGGGGGACGGCCCGCGCGAAGAGAACGAGGCGACGGGCAGTTCACTGTCCGTGGCATCGACCGAACCCACGGAAAACGTATTGACCAGCGAACTGGTGCGAGTCGCCGGGTTGCGGATCGTCATGGAGTTTGGACCTTCGTTGCCCGCGGCAAAAATGCACACGATGCCGAGCGATTCCAGGTTGTCGATGGCTTCCCAGAATTTCTGATCGCAGGGCTGCATGAACCCGGTGGGGATACCCCAGGAATTGCACACGACATCGGGAACATCGTCCATCGTCCGGGGATCGCCGTCGGGATTGGCCGCCCACTGGAACGCACTGAGGATATCGCTCATCGTCTGGGGGAGCGCCTTGCCCCGGTCAATGACCGCCGCACTGATCCAGCGCGCGTCGGGGGCCAGCCCGATTGTATCGGCCCCGTCATGACCGACCATGATGCCCATCACGTGGGTGCCGTGGCCGCTGGCATCATCGGGGAACATGGTGCCGTACGGATCAAACCAGCAGGCGGCAGTGTCGGTAGTGTAGTTGCCGCGCCACTTGGCGTATAAGGCCGCGTGACTACCCTTGACTCCGGTATCAAAACTGCAGATGAGCCGTCCCGAGCCGGTCAGCCCCCGGTCCCATAATGCCCGGGCGCCGACAGCCACCAGGTTTTCAGCCGCCCCAACCTGGGCTGCAGCGGCGGCCGAGGTTCCCACCGGTTCAATCAATCCCACCGGCAGGTCACTGATGATCTGAGCGACATCGTCGCGGCCGGCAAGTTGCTCGATGACTGCGCTTGTCGCCCGCAGGTAAATCATATTGGTAATCCAGTAGGGTTTAAACGTCGTGACTGCGCCGGAAGCCAGTTCGTTTTGCAGCAACTTGATCAATTCGGCCTGGGCGGCCACGGTTTTTCTCTGTAGTTGCTGATATGCGGTCTGGTATCGTTCCGTAAATGCGCCCCGCTTGCGGGCCAGGACGGAAGTTTCCATGCTGATTTGATCGCCGCCAGCGAGGACCACGATGGCTTCGACGAAACCGTCCGAGGCGGCAGAATCGATCATGGCGAGCAACTGTGCATCAATTTTCACTGCCCCGGAGACAGCCGCGGGAATTAACCAGCCAACAAGCAGAGTAATAATGAAATAAAAAATGGTATGTCTAAGTTTCATAATCTCTTGTCTCCCTATGGGAGGCCTCTTGCGCAAAAGGGGTGCCCGAACCGACCTGCCCGGCGAAATGATGTCGGCTATGTTTCCGACAAAAATCTCGGCAAAGCAGGTCCCCCAATTGACCAATCAACAATAAGTTATGATTATAGTCTTTCTCCTGCCCCCAGTGTCTCCTCCACAGAGATGCGTTCAACTCCACCACAAGGCGCTGGAGAGTCTGCAAATCAATGCACGCTCATCTGCTTTACCCGCTTGATTATGCAACAAGCTGCGCAATGCAATCCATTCCTCCACCGCGTCACCGCCACCCAGCAAATTCATTGGGGATTCGAGTTCCTGCTCGGCGCGTCAGTTGCGGTTTCCACATAGATAAGATAACAATTTATGTGATTTTATCAAGTCAGGGCAGAGTATTATATATTGCGTCACTTTAAATAAATTGCGTAATATAATAGATATGAATGCTTTAAAAGAATTTCAATGAGCTGGGATGTTCTCTGTGACGTGGGGTTGCCCGGCCGTCGGAGGTCGCACGGCCGGGCGGCTAGATGTAGCGCGAGTTTTATTTCATCAATAACATTTTGCGGGTCTGAGATTGGCCGCCGGTACTCAAGCGATAGAAATAGATCCCGCTGGTCACCCGGCGTCCCTGATCGTCGCTGCCATCCCATAATATCTGATGGTCCCCTGCCCCCTGAATGCCGAGGTCAAAATTGCGGACGCGCTGGCCCAGAGTGTTGTAGACCGTCAGCGTGACATACGCCATCTCCGGCAAAGCATAACTGATGGTCGTCTGCGGGTTGAAGGGATTGGGGTAATTCTGTGCTAGTGCGAACGCCGCAGGATGTACACCGTCTTCGCCCTCGACAATGCCGACCGAACTATTATACACGGCACGGATCATCCAGTCGGCGTAGGGCCAGGCGGTCCAGCCCTGTGATTTATCATACCACATCGACCGGCCGTCTACATTCATAGTGTCTGAGGCCACACCAGGGGTCGTCGGTGTATTGGACAACCATTCCAGCACAACAAAGAAGTGCCCGGCGGTAATCAGCGGTTGCGTGCTCTCCGGGATCGAGACCTCAGCCCAACCGGGAGCGAAGGCCGAATTGACCGTGAACGGTCCGGCCATGACGGTGCCGGGTTGTCCCATACCGGCGGTAGTCACGGAAAGCTTGAACGGCGTGGTCTCATTCACATAGACGCGGAGTTTGCTGACGGTGATCGGAAAGGTCGTGGGCGTGAATAGGACGGCGAAGGCGTTATCGTTAGCGGCGACTTCGGACACAATCAGGAATTGCGCGGGCCAGCCGTCGTCATATTTCAACTGCCGTCCGGGCAGGGTCGTGTATTGATACGGCGCGGCTGCGCCGCCGGCAGGTTCAGTTGCCTGATTATGCGCCGGAGCGCTGTCAATGACTTCCAGGTAGTACTTGATCGTGGTCAACGGCAACTGCCCCGGGATTGTTGCCCGATACAACCCCTGAATCAGCGACATGGGAACAGTATTGTACGAGGCGCCCATATTTGTCGAATAACGCAAGTTGACAGACTGCAGACCGCTAGCATCGGTGATTGCCGCAGTGATCGGGGTTTGGCCATCCTCGGCAAAAGCGGAATTGTCGGGATAGTGCAGGACCACCGGCGCCGAGACATCTTCACCATATAGCTGGACATAGGCCCGGATATTCATATCGACATCCTCGACCCAGTCCCAGGCCTGCGTCGGCCCGCGGTACCAGGTGCGGCCGGTCCCCCCGTCACCGTCGCCGGTAATGTGCGGTCCTTCAAGATCGACCACCTTGATACTGATAAAAAAGTCGCCCGCACCGACATCGAACGGCGTATCGAATGAAATCTGTTGGCGGCTGGCGTCGCCGCTGGCGTCAAAACTGATAGCGGACGTCAAGGCGGTGACCGGACCATTGGTACTGTCGCCGTCGTAAATCGTTACGGCGACGAGGCCCCCGGTCCCGGATTCATCATATGTAGTCAACTCGAAATACGATAACTTGCACGCCTGAGGTGGAGAAAACCGGACGGCCCACTCGGCGCCCAGCGAGTCCATGGTTGGAAAATAATATTCCGGGTCTGAATCATACGCCAACTTGGTCTCCCCGGCCGTGGCGGCCAGGCTCAATACCGGCGTCTGCGGCTGGTTGTAGACCGTGTTACTCGGGACTTTTTCGGCCAAATCCAGGTCCAGGGCGACGACCGGCGTGGCGGCCATCAGCAAACCGGCGATCAGTAGTACGTATCTCATGCGCTACTCCCTTCGTGACGGGACACGTTTGTACGAAAACCCCTTGCGCAAGCGGCATGCCCGATCACCGGCCGGATAGGATTCCCGCTGTCGGCGGCACCAAGTTCGGGGCAACTGCATGCCGGATAACGAAAACCATATCCCCGAGCGGAGTCGGGATGAAACTCACCGGCTGCCGATGGGTATGATTCTCCTGCAACCGGATGCACATATGGTGCGTGGCTGGTGGATAACTACGAAGAAAATGGAGACCGGCACGAGCGCACGCAAAATGTCGGACGGCAAATCCAGTTCTCGACCTGAAGGACCGAAAATGTTATAATATGATGGTGGTCAGCGGAGGCCGGAATGGATAGAAACAAAAAAATGAAAATCGAAAGCGAAGATCGGCATCGGGCCGCCTCCGGCGTAAGCTGGTGGGAAAAGCCATCTTACTTGTTTGAAATCGGGTTGGTAGTCCTGGCCCTGGCACTGCGCTGGGTTTACCTGAATGAGGTCCGGACTAATCCGTTTTTTCTTAATCCGACGCTCGATGCCGGCTTCCACCTGCAATGGGCGCGGAGCATCTTAGCGGGCAACATCTGGGGTACGGACGTGTTTTTCCGCGCCCCACTGTATCCCTATCTGCTGGCCGTTTTTCACGCCGCCGCCGATGGTGATTTGTACGTTATTCGAATTTTTCAGCATCTAATCGGCGCCTTCTCCGTGTGGGGGGTCTATCGTCTGACGCGGGCATGGCACTCTGAGTCCGCAGCGAAGATTGCCGGGTTCATTGCGGCGATCTATGCGGCATCGATCTATTTCGAAGACGAATTGCTGCTCGATTTCCTGTTGATGCCGTTGATGCTGGGGCTGCTGTACGCCATGTCCCGTTTTCAGAAAAAACCGATTGGCCGCTGGGCATTGATTACCGGGCTGGGCGCAGGCATCTTCGCCATCACCAGACCGAATATATTGCTGTGCTGGCCGGTCATGGCCATGGCACTGTGGCAGTGGAGCCGAAGCGAGTTTACCAACAAACCGCGCGTGAAACATATCGCCCTGTTGGCCTTGGGGACACTGCTGCCGGTCCTGCCGGTCACGGTGCGCAATGCCGTTGTCGGTGATGATTTCGTCCTGATCTCATCGCAGGGCGGAATCAATTTCTATATCGGCAACAACGCCAAGGCCGATGGCCTGTCCGCGGCGATGCCCCGACCGTGGGGACACACCTGGCAACTGACCGACATCCAGCGGCATGCCGAAGAGCAGTCCGGCCGCACCCTGAAACCGTCGGAAGTCTCCAATTTCTGGCTGCGTGAGGGGGTTCGCTGGTGGAGTGAACAACCGGGCGCGGCAGTGAAATTGACCCTCAAAAAGACGATCATGTTGTTTTCCAATATGGAAGTGGCAAACAACCAAAATATCCGGCACTTCTGGGACTCTTATGCGAAGGTCACCAGGTACCTGCCGACCAAATATCTGGGTTTCGGGCTGGTCGGGCCGCTGGGACTGCTGGGACTTTTCATGCTCACTCGGCGGACTCCCCTGGCGAAATGGACGTTATGGATCATGCTCGTGTATGCTGTTTCGATTATTATCTTTTTCGTTCCCGCGCGTTTCCGACTGCCGCTCCTACCGCCGTTATTCATCGGTTTTGGCGTCTTTGTCATCGAGTTGATTAACCGGTATAAAGAACAGAACAGGCATCGCCTGGCGTTGTTAATCGGCCCGGCCCTGGTGCTGATGGTCGTTTCGTTTGGTCCGTGGTATCAGGCGGCGCCGGCGACCAATGCCCAATCAGTCTTTCAACTGGGGAATGCCGCATTGCGAACAGGCGAATTCGACGAAGCGGCGCGACAATTCCGGCAAACATTGCTGCTCCACCCCAACTATGAGAACGCACATCTGAATCTGGGTGTGGTGTATCTGCGGCAGGGCGAATTGGATTTGGCGGTAAAAGAATTTGAAGCTGAACTTGCGGCTTACCCGCAATCGGCCAAGGCCTATGCCAACCTCTGCTCGGCGCGGGGGCTGCAAAATCGGCCGATGGACGCAATCCAGGCCGGTGAGAAAGCCCTGCAATTCGACCCGGAAAATGCGATGGCCATTCTCAACCTCAGTCGGGCATGGTGGGCAGTAAACCAACCGAAAAAAGCGCTGGCCTTGCTGGAAGCAGCTCCGGAGTCAGTCAAAAAATCGCCGGCCGGGCGCGATGCGCTGGGTGGGACGTATCTGAAATTGAACCGCCTGGCGCAGGCCGAGGAAGTCCTGCGGCCGCTGGCGAATCAGGAAGTACATCTTGATCCGACCGAAGCACTGGGAATCGATCAACAAACATTGAAAGAAGAATTGGGATATACAAAACTCACCGAACACGAGGCGCGGGCCAACTATAACCTGGGATGGATGCTGGTCATGCAAGATAACCGTGCGGCGGCGATGGCCTATTTCCAAAAGGCCATCGCCATTCGGCCCGAATTCGATGAGGCGCACGCCAATATCGGCGCGGCGTTAATCAGCGAGGGGCGGCCCGACAGCGCCATGGTTCACTTCCAGCGGGCTGTCGAACTCAAACCCAATGAACCGGGGTACATCCACAACGTCGGGATTGCCTGGTTGCACAAGGGCGATACGCTCGCAGCCATCCGACAATTCGAGCGGGTGCTGGAACTCGACCCGCATTTTGCCTCCGCAGCCGCCAAACTCCGTGAACTGCGGCCCCAGTCTCCCACAGATTGACAGCCGGCCGTACGCAGGAGAGTAACAAGCAGATGCGACCACCCTTATTCAGTCGCGATTGACCCAGCCCGGCATAAAAAAAGGGGGGCCGGAAGGCCCCCCAGGGTATGCTCAGTAAACAGAGTAACTACGAACCACTCTCCTCAAACCAGTCGAGCATTAAATCAAAGACCTGTGCCATCTCGTCGAATTCAATGGCGTATGGCGAGAACGAGAACCAGGCGGTCTTGAAGACAGGATTAATCTCGCTGGGGCCGATATAACGCACCGCACAGACTTTCTTATGCGGATAGGCCGTACCGGCATAGCGGCTGACATACGTGTACAAGGGCGTGGCCGCTGTACCGCGAACGAGGAAATTGGCCTCCGGTATCGTGGCAAAGCGGAAATTGTCCATCCCTGCCAGCCGGCGAACAACGGGATGCACAAAATAGTCCTTCGTCAGGGTGGTATCGACACTAAGTGCCGGGAAACCGATTGCGTCCACCGTCGGCTGGGCACCGATGAAATCGTCGTTGCCCGGAACAAACATAAATTCCGTTTCGCTGAGCTGGCGGATGCTCATGGCAAACCAGGCGGGGACATAAATTTCATCGACGTCAAAATAATTCCCTGCGATGTCCCCCGCCGGATATACCGTCGGTTCAGTAATCTGGTTCGGTTGGCGTTCATTGGCTAGGAAACAATTGCGGCCGAACACCCAGACATGGCCGCCAATATCCATATATCGGGCCAGTTCCCTTTGCAACGCGCCGGGAATGATGGTCACGTCGTCATCGTCCAGGATGAAGATCAGTGCGTATTTGGCCAGCATTTCGATCCGCAGATCGCCGAAACCGCGTTTGTAGAAATCACGCGATTGGTGGGTCAGGTTGATTGCCCCCCCGGTGGCGGCGTTGAAGACCGCGAACATATGGTTGGTCAATTTGAGCGTGTCGGTGGGGCCGTCGGCCGATCCACCCGAGCCCATCGCCGCCAACGGCCGGTGGGTGTCCATATAGTCGACGTCATCGACAAACAGCATCCGCCGTTCGAGGCGTGCATCCACGGCGAACAACACGGACGAAGCGGGAGTCGGATCGGCAGCAAACGCATCGTCGCGTGCCCGGACTTCAAAATAGAAATAGCCCATGCGCGTGGTGTCGGATGCGCCTTCCTGCCGCCACAGGTCATTCAACAGCGTCGATTTTGAGGTGGTCCAGATGCCTTCCGGCCGCCGCACCCAGCCATTGGCCGACAACGAATCGCCGGAGTCCATGACCAGCTTGCCGGGGGTGGTATCCGCTTCCTCACGGGTTCCGAATGGGCCAAACAAGCGCCACCAGAACTCGAACTCCGGCTGGTTGCGGGGATAGTCCGTCGAGTCCGAACCGCTCCACGCCATGGATATCCCTTCGTACGTGACCGTGGGGCGCGGGATACTGATATGGGATATGCCGATGATGCTGGTGACATTTTCCAGCTGAGTCTGGGGCCAGTGATTGTTGCGCAGGTACTGGCGGAATTTAATGGCCGACGGTTGGTTGTCGTCGTCGACGGCACGGATAAACATATACTGCTGAATGGATTCAGAGATACAGTTGAGCGTGTCGTAGACAATAATCGTGTCCTCGTCGTCAACGTAAAATCCGACTGAATCGACATCACAATCAATCAGTGTATCCACGCGGACGGGGTCACAGGTATCGCAGACGACCTCGACAAAATTGGTGTCGAAGGATGCATACAGGCGGATCTGACCGCGCGTCGAGGTCAGCACTGAATCCACCCAGATCGTGATCCAGTTGAAATCCTCATCGGCGGCTGTGGCAATGTACGACACCGGGTCCCCGATTTCAAACTCGCGTTTTACCGAATACTGATACCGTTCAATGGTCCCATCGTTATCAGTACCGTACCAATACAGTGTCGGGTTGATGGAAAAGGTCGTCCCGTCGACCGGAATATTCGCAAAAAACACCTGCGGCGGATTGTTCGGCGGCGGGCTTCCCGTATGGGATAAGTTGCCACAAGCCGTCAGCAGCACGCCGGCGATCAGACCCAACACCAATGCCGCTCCAAATTTTCGGTACATCCTCAATTCTCCTCCTGTTACTATGTGCGACAGATACTTCTTATTTTCTTCCCGGCTGTATTGTGCGGCCCCTCGGGCCGCCATAAATCCCTATCAGAAGGCGACGCTGAAGGTGAAGCGGTTCACATCACCCAGCACGCCCAGGTCCTGGCGGGCATAGTCCGCCGACAATTTCCGCTCGCCCCACGGCAC
>JAGVQM010000032.1 GCA_020051695.1 Candidatus Zixiibacteriota bacterium
ACGGGGCCAGTCATTGGTCGCTTGTCATGCGGAGAATGCCGCAGCGAACTGAATATTTTCGCTGATTGGGAACTGCCCGGTACGGGCACAACCAGAGGATGATCAAGCCTTGGCAGCCGGGTCTGATTTGCCAACGGAGCCCATTATGCCAGAAAAAATATGGCCCTAAAAACATACTACGAAAGGCTGCGGTCCATATCCACGTTGCGAACCGCATGGCGGCATGTTTGCTCTAATGGGTCAACATCGAGGCGGAAGGAAACGCGTGATTCCATTAAGGACTTTTCGGAGAATGCCGAAAATCATCTAAAGTGTATTCAAACCCATCTGCGCGAAAAACGCTTTAAATTTGCACCGGCCGAGGGCATACCTTTCGCCAAACCGGGGAAGAAAAAAAAACGCCCGGTTGTCCGATTTCCAGTGGAGAGCAGTATCGTCCAACGCTCATTGCTTGAAATCCTCATAAAACATCCTGATGTACATGAATATATATTCACTCCGTCGAGTTTTGGGGGAATACCTAAGCGCGGCGTAAGCCATGCAATGAAGCTTGTGGTTTCATCGATTGCGAGCGGAGCTAAATACTATTTAAGATCGGATATTGCTGGGTTCTTTACGAAGATACCGCGCGATACGGTCCATAGGAAATTCAGATCGTGGATTGGAGATAACGATTTTTTGGATTTGTTGAAAAAAGCAACTGAAACTGAACTTTCCAATATGGCCGAGTTGGGAGATTTTGCAAAGGAGTTTCCTCTGGACGATGTAGGAGTAGCCCAAGGATGCTGTCTGTCGCCATTGATTGGCAATATACTCCTCTTTGACTTTGATCGGCAGATGAATGGGAGGAACATTACATGTGTACGATTTATGGATGATTTTCTTTTGTTGGGCTCTAATCGCAAGTCTGTCCTAAGAGCGTTTCATAGCGCGTGTCTTATGCTGAGTAAATATGGTTTGACTGCTTATGATCCCCGAGCGAACTCAGAAAAAGCAAAGGAGGGTGTTATATCCGGTGGGTTCGATTTTTTGGGATGCCAAGTAAAACCAGAATCTGTTCTGCCTGGGCGGAAAGCGTGCGAAAACTTGATTAAATCTGTTGATGAATGCATTAAAAATGGAAAAACCAATATGCAGTGGTGTGCTGGTGGCAAACCGAATGTTCGTTATGGCCTTATGCAGACACTCCTCGATTTGAATCACATAATTCAGGGATGGTCCCATGCCTACAAGTTTTGTAATCCTGGTGCCGTTTTTTCTTCATTAGATAGAAAAGTCGATTCGAGGATAAACTCAATTTTGGATACTTACTACCGCCTAATCCGCAAATCAGGGAGTAGTGATCGGCGTCGTTTGCTTGGGATTCACCTAATTCAAGATACTCCCTTTGAACCTGTGTTATTTCATCAGCACCATCCTCCGGGCGGCGGTGATTTCACCGGGGCGGCAGCGAAGTCTTGACCGCAACGGCCACGAAGTTTATTGTGAATAAATGGCTGGAGAAAAAAAGAACGTAGACGCCCCGGCGGTTTCGGCTTCTTTTTCGCCGAAACGCCATCAAGAAGAAAAAATCCTCCTGCTCGGTTTGTTGCTGCCCGTATCGGTTTTCCTGATCCAGGTTGTCATCCTCTGGAATTTCAGCATCGACGATGTCGCGATCTCCTACCGTTATGCACAGCATCTGGCGCAGGGGGCGGGGCTGACCTGGAACCCCGGCCAACCGCCGGTAGAGGGATATTCCAATTTTCTTTGGGTGCTGCTGTTGGCCGCCGGGGCCACCATGGGGATCGATATTGAAATTTCCTCCAAAATAATCGGCGTGCTGTTCGGCGTGTTGACGCTGGCCGCACTGTTTATGTTATCTCGACGATTAGGCGAGGGCCGGCGTTGGTGGTGGTTGCCGCCGCTGCTGGTCGCGGTGTGTCCGGTGTGGACATTATGGGCGGTCAGCGGTCTGGAACTGGCAATGGTCGGTTTTTGGCTGGTGCTGGCCGTTACCGGCATGACCTGCGCGCCGCGGCGACGGATGTGGATTTTATGCCTGGCGTCCTGCGGTCTGTGTTTGTCCCGCCCGGAGGGCGTGGTCATCGCCGCTGCCATACCACTTTTTGGTTTGTTTGTCGACCGGGCGTTTCCGCGACAACAGCGGCTGGTGATGTACGGTATTCCGCTTGTGGTGCTGGGGGTATGTCTGGCAGGACTGCTGGTTTTTCGTTTGCAGTATTTTGGTTCTTTGCTGGCCAATACTGTATATGCGAAATTCTCCCTCGACATGCCGTCATCGGGCAAAGTCGGACACTGGGTCTTGTATGGGTTGCCGTTTTTTGCCTCATTCATTATTGCGCTATGGCGGCGTGCTCATTCATCGCGTTCGCTGATTTTACAGGTTTCCCTGCTGGTCATTCTCCTGCAGATGCTGCTGGTATTGCCGGTCTCGCCGGTGATGTTTGTCCAGCACCGTTACCTGGTCCCTTTTCTGCCCCTGCTGGTGCTGGCCGTGCCGGGGGCGCTGGAGCGGCTGGCGGCATACCGCAAGCTGCTTACCGCAGCCGCCACGGCGATTGTGCTGGTTTGGAGTTTGCAGCAGTGGCCGGCGGTGCGCGCAACGTACCAGGCCGAACGATTTTATTACCAGCGGCATCAGTGCGTGGTGGAGAAACTGGCCCAACTTCCGGGCCGCCCGACCATTGCCCTGTTGGATGCCGGGCGCATTCCCCACTGGTCGGATTTGCCCGCGGTGGATGTCTGGGGTTTATGTGATGAGCGGATCGCGCGGGATGGCTTCTCGACACAAGCAATCTGGGACAGCCCGTATGGCATCCCGCAGGTGTACATCATGAGCAGTGATACAATTACCGGTGGAATTAATCCCCGGCTGGGTTTTGATGGAATCATCTCACGGGATGTGATGTTCCAGAAAACCTATCGGCTTTGGGCTGTTTGCCCGGGGGACTACTATTACGGTTATGCCATCCTGCTTGACCGGGCCTGGGCGCGGCGCGAAGGAGTGGAATTTCATGCGCCGTAACCCGTTGGGCGACGGCCCCGGCTATAGTTTTTTTTCACATTGCGGCATTGCCGCTTTCCGGCATACATGCCGCACGCAAGAGCAGGTTTTCCAGTGTCAGTGCCAGGCACGCCATGTATGGTTCGAGCAATCCCAATTCCCCGGCAGTCAACCGCCGGCCCTCGGGATGACCGGTCAGCAGCACCAAACCGAGGATCCGCGACCCGCGCACCAGCGGGAATACCACTTCACAATCCAGCCCGCGCAGGACCGCCCGCTGTTTTGAACGCGGGCCGAGTGTGCCGACCATTTCGGAAACGATCAGCGGGTTGCCCGCCTCCCGCGCCGCCGCGACCAGCGGGCTGTCCGCCGGAAAAGTCAAGTCATCGGGTTCGCCCGGTGTGAGGCCGTGGGAGGCGATTAATTCAAATCTGGTCCGGTTATGCAAGCGTAGCGCGCTGATGAGCACACCCGCCACGCCGCCCAAAGTCGCGATGGTGCGTGCCGCTTCCTCCAGCAGCATGCGCTCATCGGAAATGTGATGCAATCGTGTCAGTGCGGCGAGGATGTCGGCAAATACCTGTGTGTGCTGCTGGTGTTGGAGGCCGGATTGGCGGAATTTCTCGAAGCGGGAACGGATGCCATCGTGTAATTGATCCAGAACATCGGTGGCACGATTGTTGTGCCCGGGACCCCGCTGCCGGGTGCGATCATTCATCCTGCTTACCTCACAGACTATCCTGCCCGGTGTGCATTTCGGCCTCGTGAGGGTTGGTCTCACCCTCCTGTTCGAGTCCCTGATATTTGGACGGGCATTTGACCAGCAGCCGTTCGGCTTGGAAATGTCCCTGCGCGTAGCGGCCGATGGCGACAACCGATTTGGCCTGTTCGAAGTTGCCGGGTACGGCGCCGGCAAAATGTACCAGCAGCCGGTCACCGTGCTCATCAGTGATCGGGAAACGCAGGATGCCGGCATCGGCGTCGTAGACCGCTTCGTCCTTGACGATCTCGCCGTAGACCTGGCAGTTTTTATCCAGTGTGCGCGCCTTGTCGAAATCGACATAGGCCGTCAGCGAATCCTCGAATGCGGTCAAAGCGGCGATGATACAGACCCCGATGATGATGCCACCGATAACCAGCCGTTTGTTCATTTCTTTTCCAGTCGCCTGAGCGAACGGTCGATTTTCAATAAATAGATGAACAACCCGATCCAGGTCAGTGACGTGACACCCAGCACAATGTAGTTTGAATGCACTGCTGCTCCTCAGCTTTCCAGTTTTTCTGTGATACGCCCGGCACGGTCGGCCAGTTGGTGCAGCCAGAAATACAACAACAGGAAACTCAACAGCGATGCGCCGAAAGTCAGCCCGACCGGCAGTGTCATGGCGAACTCACCCCCGCCGGAGACCAGTGAATTGTTGGGGTGCAGCGAGGGATACAG
The DNA here is from genome assembly GCA_020051695.1 of Candidatus Zixiibacteriota bacterium. GTDB lineage: Bacteria > Zixibacteria > MSB-5A5 > WJJR01 > JAJRUJ01 > JAGVQM01. Next base: position 4,449 of record JAGVQM010000032.1, read on the forward strand.
CCGCGGCAGCACAAAAAACAAAAGCGGCACCAGCACTCCGGCCAATAACAGATACACCGCCGACAATCGCGCCCGGGTGTCCCGGAACGGCACCGCCTGGCGCAGGGCAAAGTAGGCCCCGTAAATCAGCAGCACCGCTAGGATTGAGGTTTGCCGGGGGTCCCAGTTCCAGAACATGCCCCAGGTAACCCGCGAGAAAATCGCCCCGGTGAAAGTGGCGATGATCGTGAAGGTCAGGCCGATTTCCGCCGCCACGGCTGCCTTGCGGTCGAAAGCCGGGTCACGGCGCTGCAGATAGCGTGCTCCGTAAACCGCTGAGAAAACAAAACCGACAAACCCGATCAGCGCCGCGGGAACATGAAAAAAGAAAATCCGTGAGGCCTCACCGATCTGGGCTTGCGGCGGGGGAAGGATGAACACCGCCACGCTCACCGCAGCCAACAGGGTTCCCGCCAGATATTTCCACCACATGAGATTATTACTCCCGCCAGACAAAGGGAAACAACAGCCAGCCGCCGGTCAACGCAATTCCGGCGTAGGCCGCCAGGATCCGCAATTCAGCCGTTCCCGGCGTCATCACGCCCGGCGTCAGACATTTCTCGGTGACCTGCACCAGCGGTACTAAAAGCGGGAGCAGCACCGGCAGCGACAAAACCGAAAACAGCGCTCCCCTGACACCCGCCACGGCAACGACCGAGGCGATTAATGTCGTCGAGGAGACCAACCCCGCACTGCCCAGGAAGATCACGGTAACAAACAACCACCACTGATACACCTCAACATTGAGCAACACTAAAAACAAAGGGACTAAGAAAACCTCCAGCCCCAACAGCAGCAGAAGGTTAAACCCCCATTTGCCGAAATACACTACGTCCTCGCTGGTGGCCAGTTGGAGGGTGACCGCGGTTTTTGTTTCGGCTTCCTTGATAAAGCTCTGGGCCAGACCGGACAACGCGGAAAAGAACAGGATGACCCAGAACAGCACCGCCAGGTATGCTGCGGGTAATCCGCCGGCCCCCAGCGAAACGGAAACCGCGGCTAGCGTGGTCAGGGCAAAGAGAAACACCGCGCTCAGCGCATAGCGCGTGCGGAATTCCGCACGCAAATCCTTGGCCAGCAGCGCCAGGACTTTACTCGCCCATGACGATGTGCCGCTCGGCAAGCTCGGCCTCCTGCTTGTTGTTGGTCGCCAATATACAAATGCCCGCTGCCCGCTGCCGCTGGATTACCTCGTGAAAAATTGCCGCGCCGGAATCATCGAAATTCGCGGTCGGTTCATCAAGCAGCAACAACGGCGGGGCTTTGACCAGCACGGCGGCGTATTTCAACCGTTGTTTCATCCCCGAGGAAAAAGTGCTCAACAGGTCATGTTCCCGCCCGGCCAGTCCCACGTCGCCCAACAATGAGCGCAACTGGCCGCCGGTTTTGCCCCAGCCGCCGACGTCGTTCAAAAAGCGGATATTTTCCAGCGCGGTCAACTCGTCATATAACGCCAGATCAGGGGCCACCAGCCCGACGAGGGCATGCCAGTGGTTGCGCGGTACGGTTGTGCCATGGAAGTGATAGGTTATCGTACCGCGGTCGGGACGCAACAGCCCGCAGAGGATTTTCAGGAATGTCGTCTTCCCCGAACCGTTGGGGCCGACCACGGCCAGGCGGTCTCCCCGGCGCAGTACAAAAGAAATATCCGTACAAATCCGCCGCCGGCCGAAGGCCTTGGACACTCCTGATGCCGTCACGACAAAACCAATCCCGGAGGCGGTTGTGGAATCAGGTCCGGTCATGATATGGAGTATAATATGGGCCGCCGGGAAGTGGTACGAGAAATGCTGGGAGCGGGAAGGTGCTGGTGCTTCTTGACTTGTCTTCCGTCTCCTCGGGACGTACCATATTTTTATGAAAGCCGAAGGCCCGGTGAAAACAACACTGCGGACCAGATCTATTCTGGGCGTGATTGTCGCGGCGGCGGCAGTCGTTCGTTTCTGGGGTTTTCCTGGCTATTTTCCGCAATTCTGGGATGAGGCGAAATATATCTGTGAAGTCGAGAAGCTCATTCCATACTTCAGCGTCAATGCCGGTGCATTTGCATTCCTTAAACTCGGGTATCAAGTGTTCGGACTACCGTCGTACGCGCCGATTGTCTGCGGGATTTTCGGGGTGTTGACTGTTGGGGGCTGCTATTTCGTGGGCACGCGGGTGTTCCCGGGCCAACGGCGTGGCGTTCACCTGGGATTGTTGATGGCGGCATTGGCCGCACTCATGCCATATCTGGTCCGCTATTCACACCACGCATTTCCGGAGGTCTTCGCTCTTTGTTTTTTTGTCTGGGCCCTGGTGTTTTATCTGGCGCGGCTGAACACCACCCCGCGGGCGGCAGTCGGAGCCCGACAGCAACGCCGGTGGAACAGTCTTGTTTCCGTTGCGCTGCTGGCCCTCGTGCCGGCCTGCTCGTTTAAATTTCTACTCCCCACCTTCATCTTATTTCTTACCCTGGAATTCTATCTTTGGCGGTTGCGCCGTCGTCATCTTTTCAAGAATGGACCGGCACGGGATTTCGTCATCATGCTGGTTGCGGGGACTGCGTTTTTTGTCGTTATCCCGTTCATCCTGGCCCTGACCGCGGGATATGACGGTTGGTTCGAGCGGGCGCGGCTGCTTTCGGAAGCCCACTCTTCGATCGGGACCATGCGTCTGGCCGCCCATGTATTATATCCCATCCACCTGTTTCATTTTTGCGGAATTATTTTCACCGCATGCGCGCTGGCCGGGATCTGGATCATGTTTGCCGAACCACCGGGCCGCCGGGCAGCGCGGGTCACGACCCCAGCAGCCACGATCCTCTTCCTGCCGTTTGCGGTTTACCTGTTGTTTTTCGGTTTTCTGTCCCATCTGCAGGCGGCACGCGTGTACGTGTTGACTGTACCATTTTTGATTTTCACGGCGGCGGTCTTTTTACTTTGGCTCCGTGATGTGCGTCCGCGCATCGGCATCATGGCCATGAGCGCCGTATTGCTGCTCACTCTCTTTTCGTTTGTGAATATTTGCCGGGACCACCTGAGTAAAACGACCGGCTTTGCCGAGGCGTGCCATGTCATTGCCCGACAAATACAGCAAGGACAGATTGTATATGCCGGTACGATGGCCCAGGTACTTTATGGTGTCTATCGTTCGCCCTACTGTCAGGCAACATACTTTCGCGCGGAACCGCCATCGCGATTGGGTAAAATTCCAACGGACCCGAGCAAGCCGCCAATCGTGGTCATCGAGGATGGCGCCGATGCGGACTTCTGGTTGGCTGATCGTGACAAGTACGATCGTCCGGCAGACATGATGGAAATCCGCCTCATGCTGGCTGATTATCACCGGTTTGCCTCGGCGGGTGAACTAATTTTCGCCACGGAAGAGCATTTTACAAATTCGCCCAATTATTATCTGGAGGACATATATTCCTGGCAGTCTTTTCACGATCTGCAGACATTGCTGGCAAATTCGCGCGATTCGATATTTATCTATCAGCTTCAACCACCGGCGGAGTAGGATATCTTCTCTTTGACCGGTTGAAGGCAAATTCAGCACCTGTCCAATCTATCTGTCTTCCCGTTTTTTGAATGCCGGCTCAAATGGCGAGCGTCGGGGAATAATCCTGGCGGAGATCTTCGCGATCCCGCAGACCGGCTATTGTGCCGGAAATTGTCAGCAAAAGTGATTGACAAACCCGAGGGGATTTTGTAATGGTTGTCGGTGCCTGCCGGGGCACCGGATTCGTCGCGGCGGGCCCAAGCTTTACAATTATAACAGTCTCAACCCTTTAGGTGAGGTGAGGGGCAGAGGATGGACATATCATCACACGATCGACGGCTGCCGTACCCGACCCGGCCGCTCAAAGTGTTTGGTGGAACAATCGAGGAATACATCATTCCGGAGCATAAAAAACAGGAGGTCCTCAACCAGCTCTACCTGTTCGACCCGGTGCCCGCGCTGGATGAGCAGCGCTTCGATTTACACGAGGGAAAGCTGTTTACGGTGTGCGAGTTCCGGGTGGTCCGGGAGGACGGGAAGAATTTCTTGGTCAGTCCCTATTATCCGAACAGCGGTGGCTCAGTGATCGACTGGCTGCCGGCCGATTTTGAGGACGAAGACTAGTCCGGCGCGGAGTGTTGTCCCACTTCGTGCTGGTTTTATCTGCCGTGTGATGCCGATTTTTTGGGGTGCTCTGGATTAGGATCGCCGACCGCGTTTTTCGCGCCGGGGGGGGCGAGTCTGCGCCAGCTCCGGGCTTGTTTTCCGGTTGCCCCGATTGTATCATCACTGGATGAAATCAACCCGGCCGACACAGCTGTCTGCCGTGCACAAGCTGTTGCTCGGCGCGATCCTGATTGCGGCCGCCGCAGTGCGCTTGTGGGGGCTGCCTTCGTATTTTCCACAATTCTGGGATGAGGCCTTGTATATCAGCGAGGCCGAGGGGATCATCTCGCTGTTCAGTGTTAATGTGGGGTCTTATGCGCTGCTCAAGCTGGGCCATCTGTTGATCGGCCGGCCGGTGTATCCCCAGGTCATCTGCTCGCTATTCGGAATCATGACTGTCTGGGGTTGCTACGTGCTTGGCCGTCGGATACTCCCGGAGCGGTCGGAGGGCATGCGTCTGGGTCTGCTCATGGCGGCGCAGGCGGCGCTGTTGCCGTATTTTGTGCGGTATTCGCGGCACGCCCTTGCGGACGGTTTCGCCTTGTGTTTTTTCGTATGGGCGTTGTGGTTGTATCTGGGAAAATCCGCCGGCCCCAAAGTAAAAAACACCGGGCAGCAAAAACGATATTTGTTGTTCGGGCTTGCCCCGGCCGCGACGCTGGCCGCAGTCCCGGCGTGTTCGTATAAATTTCTGCTGCCGACCGTGCTGGTGTTTTTCGCGCTGGAATTGTTCACCTGGCGTACCAGGGAAAAACAACACCGCGAATTTCGTTCGCGGCAATCGCTGGCTATTTCGATTGTCGCAGGGATGATATCGTTTGCCGCAGTCCCCCTGGTGGCAGCGGCCATTTCCGGGTATACCGGCTGGCTGGACCGCGTGGTTGAACTGTCGGAATTTCATGCCTCGATGGAAACACTGACACCGGCTTTTCATTTTCTCCTGCCCGTCCACCTGTGGTATCTGGGCGGCCCGGTCTTCATCTGCTGTATCCTGGCGGGATTCTGCCTGCTTGCTTTCGGGAAAAAAATCCCGAAACTTCGGCTTTCTCCGGGCAAGGAAATCCTCGTCCCGGCCATCGGCTTTGCCGTGTACTTTTTATTTTTCGGCGGTTTTTCGCATCTGCAGTCGGCACGATTATATGTGCTTACCCTGCCGTTTTTAATCTGCGTTTCCGCACTGGCCGTGATCTGGCTTGGCAGACTAGTCCCCCGTCTCGGCCATTTCGTTTTCTGGTCTGTCGCAGCTCTGCTGGTTGTCTCATCCGGGTTTTTGACAGTGGATTACATATCCAGTTATTCCAGCCTCCAACCGGTATGTGATGCCCTGATGCAACGCCGGTCGAACGATGAGATGATTTACGCCAACGCCAAAACCCAGATGTTCTATGGCTGTTTTCATTCGCGATACAACAAAGGTGTCCCGGTCAAAGTCAAATCTTTCGTGTATACCGATCAATTGAAATTGGAAATGAATAATCCACCATTATCGGTGATCGAGGACGCCACGGACCTGGTCGCCACCGTTGCCTCACAGGACAAACGGTGGTTTGCCGTGCCGGTCGACTCCGTACGGGAACGGCTGCAGGATTATCGCGTGCTCGAACAATGTTCAGACTTGATTGTTGCCGCCCCCACCGGCTTTTATAAATCGCCGCATTATTATCTGGAAGACCTGTACTCTCCGCAGTCCCTGGCTTATATGCGCCAACTGCTGCCGCAGGTGCGCGATTCGGTCTATGTGTATGTGTTTAACCCGGACAAAGCCCGCGCCATGGGGGGCCGGCCGGACGCCCCGGTGATTGAGTGATCGGACTCACACCTGGTGGAAACCTTGTACAATCCGGGGACACATGGGTAACACTTTTTCGCCGTCCTGTCGACGGGCGTTTCGTGAGGGTCAGTCCAAAGGGAGCTACCCCGCACGAAATGAATTATTCTGCTGGATTTCTCCTCGAACAAACCTGCCCGAAGGGCGGGCCACCCGGGCCGGAAACAAATATGTTGCACACAATCTCTCCGGAGATTACGTTGATCTCGATCAAATGATTGTATGATTGTGATATAGCGGGATTCGCCGGACAGATGAGGGAGCAAGGAGCCACTTGATGCCTTGAAGCCCGAAATAGATTTGCTCGATACGGAGGTATGGTCGTGAGACTGTCAATTTTTATAGTCGCACTGATATTGACATGCGTCGCTCAAGGTAATGCCCAGATAGTTGACCCTGGTCTTGAAAAGGGCCAATTAGAGATTGGCTATGCACGAAAGGTGTATCGGTCCGATTTCGGAGGGGACGCTGATCAATACCTTCATTGGACTCGCCCTTCAGTATTTATGAAATACGGCGCGACAACGTGGTTTACCTTGACCGGAGAGATTTATATGTTCCAGGCCGGCCCCACGGATCAGTTCCCTGATCAGGAGTATCTGCATTTGACGACCGGCTTTGGTGGAATTGTGAAGTTGTACGAGTCGGGGAAGTATCGTTTTGTTGTTTTGCTTCACTATAATCGGAATTTTCATTTTGATACCAAATTGTCAGGTTATCACAAAGATGAACAATTATTTATGGTGGCGAGTTCAATGTGCAGGGACGTTTCCATCGTTGATCAGGATGTCAATATATGGATTGGTCCGGTGTTTGAAAAATTTGTACTTCGTGATTATGAGGCCCGGCCAAACTGCAGGTTTCCGCCTTTGGATGGTGAATGTGGGTGCCCCTGCATCGGAGTCCGCAAATCAAAGCAGGATCTCAGCCTGCTCATTGGGATTGAATCGTTGTTTCACCGGCACATCCGGCCAAATGTCCATGTGTTGTTGGCCAAATATGCGCAGCCGCGAATTGCAATTGGGTATATGTTTTGATTTTGTTGGTATAAACCGGGCATATGGGTAACACTTTTTACGCACTCGCAAGAGAATATGTTCATCCCCAATAATTTGACACTCCCCCGCCCCACCCCCCAGAAACCAATTGACCCGGCAAGCTAAAGTGACGTATACTTTTAGTTTGGTGTAAAAGTCCGCGATGGCGGGCAGGAATCAGCTTAGCAGGAAGGGTATCATGGGAAAGAATATTGCTCAAAAAATCATTGCGGCGCATAAAGTTGGCGGCGAGATGACCCCCGGCGCGGCGGTCGCCCTGAAAATCGACCAAACCCTCACCCAGGATGCCACGGGTACCATGGCTTACCTCCAGTTCGAGGCCATGGGCCTCGAACGAGTCAAGACCGAACGATCCGTCTCCTATGTCGACCACAACATGCTGCAAGCCGGGTTTGAAAACGCCGACGATCACCGCTATCTACAATCGGTGGCCGCCAAATACGGCGTGTATTTCTCGCGGCCGGGGAACGGCATTTGCCATCAGGTGCATCTCGAACGTTTCGGCGTCCCCGGCAAAACGCTGCTCGGCTCCGATTCCCACACCCCGACCAACGGCGGGATCGGCATGCTGGCCATGGGCGCGGGCGGGCTGGATGTTGCGGTAGCCATGGGCGGCGGACCGTTCCATATCACGATGCCCAAAATCCTCAAGGTGCACCTCGAGGGCAAGCTGCAGCCGTGGGTTACCGGCAAGGATATTATCCTGGAAGTCCTGCGGCGTTTGTCGGTCAAAGGCGGCGTGGGCAAGATTATCGAGTACGGCGGCCCCGGCGTGGCCACGCTCACCGTCCCCGAACGCGCCACGGTGACCAACATGGGCGCTGAGTTGGGCGCGACAACTTCGATTTTTCCCTCGGATGACAAGACCCGCGAGTACATGAAACTGCAAAAACGCGAGAAGGATTGGGTCGAACTCAAGGCCGACCCCGATGCGACCTACGACGAGGAAATCATCATTGATCTTAACACGCTCGAACCGCTGATCGCCATGCCGCATTCGCCGGACAACGTGGTCAAAGTGCGCGAGGTCGCCGGGACCAAAGTTGATCAGGTGTGTGTCGGGTCTTGCACTAATTCATCGTTATATGACCTCACCGTAACTGCGGCGATCCTCAAGGGCAAAAGCGTGAATCCGGGGCTGAGCATGACGGTCACCCCGGGATCGAAGCAGGTCTTCGCCGCGATTTCCGCCTCCGGCGCGCTGACCGATATCATCCTCTCCGGGGCGCGGATCATCGAATCGGCCTGCGGGCCGTGTATTGGCATGGGCCAGGCGCCGTCATCGGGTGCGGTGTCGGTGCGGTCGTTCAACCGCAACTTCATCGGCCGCTCGGGCACAAAAGACGCCAAGGTCTATTTGGCCTCGCCGGAGACCTGCGCGGCGTGCGCGATCACCGGTGTCATCACCGACCCGCGCGACCTGGGCGCGATGCCGAAAGTGGTCCTCCCGACTGAAATAAAAATCGACGATGCCGGGATTCTCCCGCCGGCCAAAGATCCCGCAAAGGTCGAGATCATTCGCGGGCCGAATATCCAACCGCTGCCCCAGCAAAAACCGCTGGGCGCGACGGTGTTTGGTGATATCCTGCTGAAAACCGGTGATAATATTACCACCGATCATATCATGCCCGCCGGTGCGCAAATTTTACCGTTGCGTTCGAATATCCCGGCGATTTCCAAGTTTGTCTTTTATCGGATGGACCCCAACTTTGCCGATAACGCGCTGGCCAAGGGCGGCGGGATCGTAGTCGGCGGCGAAAACTACGGCCAGGGTTCCTCACGTGAACATGCTGCGCTGGCGCCGATGTATCTGGGGGTTAAGGCGGTCATTTCAAAAAGTTTTGCCCGGATTCACCGCGACAACCTGATCAATTTCGGCATCCTGCCGCTGACGTTCAAAAACCCGGATGATCTGGACAAGATCGACGCCAATCAGCGGCTGGTGCTGGAGAATGTGATCGACCACCTGAAAGCCGGGAAAGACCTGACGGTCAAAAACGAAACCACGGGCAAGACGTTCGAGGTCACCTATAATTTCACTCCTCGGCAAAAAGAAATCCTGTTTGCGGGCGGGTTGCTCAATTATACCAAAGCCGGCAGCAAATGATCAGGCGGTGATCATCCGGGACGGACATGGGAACTATGGTTGATGTATCGAGCTTGAAAAAGACCCCGTTTCATCGGCGGCATCTGGCCGCCGGGGCAAAGATGGTGCCTTTTGCCGGGTATCATATGCCCGTGCAATATCCTGCGGGGATTATTGCCGAACACCTGGCCGTGCGTAAATCGGTCGGGGTATTCGATTTGTCGCACATGGGGGAATTCGAGGTCCGTGGCCCCGGCGCGCTCGCCTGGCTGCAACGCATGACCACCAATGATGTTTCGGTGCTGGAAGATTATAAGATCCAGTACAGCATCCTATGCTATGATCATGGCGGCATCGTCGATGATTTGCTGGTCTATAAACTGCCCGACCGGTATTTCCTGGTGGTCAATGGCGCAAATATCAAAAAGGATTTTGACTGGCTGTATGCGCACCTGACCAAAGATGTCACACTGACCGATATTTCCGACGAAACGGGTCTGCTCGCCATTCAAGGACCCCACGCCCAGCAGGTGATGGCGCAGTTGACCGATTATGACCTGGACGGCATGGGGTATTACTGGTGCGCCAAAGCCGAGATTTGCGGTCGGCGAATGCTGTTTTCCCGGACGGGGTATACCGGCGAGGACGGTTTCGAAATTTATTGTGCGCCACATGACGCCGATGAATTATGGGAGCGGACACTGCAGGCGGGCGCATCGTCGTCCATGGCCCTGGTCGGGCTGGGGGCGCGCGATTCCCTCCGGCTGGAAATGAAATACGCCCTATACGGCAACGATATCGACCAGACCACCAATCCGATCGAGGCCGGTCTGGGTTGGGTAGTCAAACCCGACAAGGGCGAGTTCATCGGCCGGGATCCCATTGTGAGGATGAAAACCGAGAAACCTGGTCGCCGGCTGGTTTGTTTCGAGATGCAACAACAAGCCATTCCGCGCAAAGGATACAAGCTCATGAAGGACGGCGTGGAAGCCGGGGTGGTGACGTCCGGTATCCATTCGCCGTCTCTGGAACAGGGCATCGGTCTGGCCTATGTCCGTCAGGGGCACGACCGCGTCGGAACGGAATTGTCCCTTGATGTTCGCGGGCGGCAACTGGCCTGCGAGATTGTCAAGCCACCATTCTACAAACACGGGACGCACCGTTGACGGCAGACCGCGTCCCCGGCGCCGATGATCGTTGAGGTCTACTTTACCCCGTACGAGTTCGCCCCGGATGCGGTGGCGGGCAAGACGGTGGCGGTAATTGATATTTTGCGGGCTTCAACAGTCAGCGCCGTGGCGCTCAGCAATAAGGCCAAAGAAATCTATCCCGCCGGTTCACTGGAACACGCGGAGCGATTGGCCGACCGCCTCGCCGACAGGAAACCTCTGTTATGCGGCGAGCGGGAAGGCAGGATTGTGCCGGGGTATGATCTTGGCAATTCGCCTCTGGAATACACGCCCGAAAAAATCGGCGGTCGCACATTAATCCATTGTTCAACTAACGGCACCGTGGCGATGACCGCCACCGGACAGGCGGCCCATCGCCTGATGGCCGGTCTGGTCAATACACGGGCGGTGGTCGAGGAGATGGCGCGGTACGGGCTGGATGTCGCGCTGGTCTGCGGCGGCAAAGATGGCGCATTTGCCTTGGAGGATGCGTTCGGCGCCGGACGAATTATTGCGCTATTGGCCGAATATTTTCCCGAAGTCCTGCTGGGCAACGACCACGCGGGTACTGCCGAGTATATTTATGAAAAAAACCGGGATGATCCGCTGACATTGGTCCGGGACTGTCCGCACGGCCGGTATCTGGCCGATTTGGGTTTTCACGAGGACTTGGAAATCTGCGCGCAACTTGATACGATACCGGTTGTTCCGCGAATGGCGGGCGAAGCGCTGGTCGGCGCGAAAGACCCGGCCGATTGACAGCGCCAAAGTGGAAAGAACTTGCCAATCGCCCGATATTCTTATACAATGTGCAAGCGAAATTCGCGCCGGAGAGGTGGCCGAGTGGCCGAAGGCAGCTGCCTGCTAAGCAGTTAACGGGGAAACTCGTTCCAGGGTTCGAATCCCTGCCTCTCCGCTGTGTCTGCAAAATGGAGTATACCATACATGGTGTGTGCTCCGCATGCATCGAATAGATGCGGACGGACGACCCAATCGAAACCCGCCGCGGCGGGAGAATCCAGTGGTTGCAGCACAATGGCTGGTATGCCCGCTTTCGCGGACATATATAAAAGAAGATGTTTTGGGATACCTCTTCGGTGGGTTCCCAGCTCCGGCTTCCCGCCACGATACTCCGGCCCGGCCGCGTTTTTTGTTGCCCTCCTTCGCAGAATTAGTTTCATTACCGACGGCCGGCAAGGTTACGGAGGCGCGGTGATGCCGATTTGTCCGATTTGCAAATACGATTACACCAACGGCGAAACTGAATGTATCGATTGCGGGGTGGCGTTGATCGACGAGCTGCCCGCCGAACCGGCAATCGACCTGGACGACCCTGATGCCCGGTTCACGCCTTTCCGCAACTACCCCAGCCGCCTGCACGCCGAGATCGTTCGCGAGGCGCTGGCCAATGAAGGCATTCCCGCGCTGATCAAATCCGATGAGGCCTTCGGCTTTGCCGAGATCGGGACATCCGCCTCGGCCGGTGTAACCCTCTGGGTCGCCGAGGATTCGCACGACCTCGCCACCCAGGTCGCCGACCGGATTTTCGACCAGAACCTGTAAGTTTTACCTGTGTTGCACACGGTTTACCGGCAACACGAAATTTTTCTTGTGGTTTGGTTTCACTTTTGACGGCCGATCTTGTATTCTGGAGTTGGAGCCGGTGGTGGAAAATCTGATGATGTGGATCTGGTATACACTTGCAGGCGCGGTTGCGATGGCGATCATCCTGTTGCTGACACCGATCAAACTCCAGGTCACCTGGGCGCCGGAAAAACGCCAGATGGTAATTCGGTATCTTGGTTTTGGCCACACGACTGATTTTGCGGCCGGGGAAAAGCGGGTTGACTGGCTGGGATTACGCCTATCCCGCGGGAGTATCAAATCCGACGCCGACAAAAAACCCCGCAAAACCAAAATTGCAGACCGGATCAAAGCCGAACAATCGAAAGTCAAATCGTCGCGCGCGATACGGTTTGGCGTTTTGTTCGAGCACCGCCGGACCATCGGCCGCGCGGTAACCAGGGCTTTTGTCGGAGTAGTGCGCATCCTGATGAGTCCCGAGGTGCGGCTGCTGCGGCTGGACATTGCCGCCGGCACCGGGAACCCGGCGGTGACCGGGATGTATTACGGCTGGTACCATGCACTACGACCGGCCTGGGCTGCCGAACGAGTAGTGGTCAACTGGCGGCCGGTGTTCGACCGGGCGCATTTTTCGGCCAGTTTTGACGGCCGGGTCCGGCTGCGGCCGTGGCGGCCGGTGTGCCGCACACTGCGGCTGGTGCACGAACTGCCGAAATGGGGACTGTATCGGCTGTATAAGGATCTGAAAAACAAGGAGGTCTGAATGGGCAGCAATATTGTGGACATGCTCTCGGCGATCGTCGGCGAAATCAAATCCATCGCTAAATCCGAAACCATCATCGGCGAACCGGTGACCCTGGGCGATAAGACTGTCGTGCCGATTGTCAAAATCACCGCGGGCTTCGGCGCGGGCGGCGGTGAGGGCTCGGAAGGCGACAAACGGTCCGGCTTCGGTGGCGGCGGCGGCGGCGGGGTCTCCATCGAACCGGCGGCGTTTCTGGTCATCGACGGCGAAAAAGTATCGCTGTTACCGGCCAAATCACAGAGGTTCGAAAAGGTCTTTGAGGCCATACCCGATATCCTGGAAAAAATCCAGAAGCTGATGCCCCGGAGCAAAAAGGACGAGGGCGGCAAGCAGGGCAACTGACGGATGATCCCGCCTCGGCCTCGTGCGCGCCCGGCGGATGGCTGCGTGTGATATCGAAATTGTCCCTGGCGTGGCGTAATCGGCGAGAGAGCGCCCATTACTTCACGGACGGGCCCGGCCCCCGCATGTTTTTCCGCATTTCATCCCTGGCCGTCCGGTACAGCGCCAGTTGATCGGCGGTGAGGACCCCGGCCAATTGGGTGTCGGTCTGTTCATTGATCTTTTGCATCGCCTCGCGCATTCCCTCGGGGCCGCCGGCCTTGCCCATTAATGTGGCCCGCAGTTCATCACGTTGTTCCTGCGCGGCGGCGAGGATTTTTTGGACTTCCACTGTCTGGGTTTCGGTAAGCTGCAATTGTGCCAGCAGTTCAGCCATGTAATCACCCGGTCGGCGGCGGCGCGGAGTGTTCAGCGTTTCGGCATATTTCGCCCGCTGGGCTTCGGTTAAGACCGCCTCGATTTGTTTGTCGATATCCTGTTGCCGCAAATCCGGTTTGGTCCCCAAGCCGTTATGGCCTTGATTTTCGAATATCTCGCGAATCTGGGCCGCCTGCTCCGTGGTGAGGTCCAGTTGCTTTTGCAATCGGGTGATCTGCCGGTCCACTCGCGTGGAATCCTGGGCCGACCGGACGTCCGTCGAAAAAGCCAACACCAGCAGGGCCGCGCCGATAATCATTGCTTTCATGGAGTATCTCCGCTGTTTGGATCCCAGTCTTGTCTGACCATCCCTTCCTGCAATTAGATTATACTCGGCAAATGTTGCAAAAGTATGGCAGATTCCGGAGAAATGGTGGCCGGCCGGTATCTTGACCTGAGCGAATGAAACAATCAAAAACCGTGACCGTCTTAGAAAGGGAAACCCGGCGGGCGGGGAATTATGATTGAAAAATGGAAGATTTAGTCTATCTATAGCTGAGGCAGGCCGAGTCGTTCAATGGTCCCGGTGTCCCGGCAGAAAGCCGGATCAGCATATCGGAAAGTGAAACGTGCAGATTACCGTCAGACAACTGAACAAACGCTATCCCGGTGGAAAATACGCCCTGCGGGACATCGATTTGGAGATCGGGGGCGGGATGTTCGGGCTGTTGGGGCCTAACGGCGCCGGTAAGACGACGCTGATGCGCATCCTGGTCACGTTGCTGAAACCCAGTTCGGGGGAAGTCCTGGTCAACGGGATGGACCTGCAAAAATACCGCAGGGAAATCCGCAAGCTGGTGGGTTACCTGCCGCAGGATTTCACCACGTTTTCCAAGCTGGCCGTGTGGGAATTTCTGGATTATGTCGCCGCCCTAAGCGGCGTGCGGGAAAAAGACATCCGGCGGGACAAAGTCGATCGGCTGCTGGAGGACGTCGGGCTGTTCGATGTCCGTGACCGCCGGGCCGGCAAACTTTCCGGCGGCATGAAACGCCGGCTGGGCATCGCCCAGACCCTGATCGGCGACCCGCGGATTATGGTTGTCGATGAACCGACGGTCGGTCTTGACCCCGAGGAACGGCTGCGCTTCAGGAACCTGGTGGCCGATTTGTCGCGGCAGGACATTATTATTATTCTTTCCACTCACATTGTCGGCGACATTTCCTCCACCTGCAGCAATGTCGCGTTGCTGAATGCGGGGAAAATTGTCTTTAATGGATCGCCGGATGAACTGGTCGCCGCCGCGGCCGGACACGTCTGGACGATCTCGGCCTTAGACCACGAACTGGACCAGTTGCGGGAACGGTATCCGGTGATTTCTTCGGTGCCGATGGAACACGGCTACCAATTGCGGGTGGTGGCCGAACAGGTAACAGGCCGCGCCGCCGATCCCGCCGATCCCAACCTGGAAGACGCGTACATTTGTTTTATGCAATCGCTCGGGTACGGCGCGGACGTGGATGCGGGGAACGGCGGCTGGTAACCATGGCAGGCAGATGTTGAACCTGTACACGATCTGGACCATCGCCCGCTATGAGGCGAAACTATTGTTTCGCTCATGGGCTTTCAGAATCTTCTCTTTACTGGGTCTGACCGTCCTGACTGTTATGGACATCGGTGTCGGCACCACTATCGGCCACGCACCGTACTACCTGCATGCATTGTCGGGTTCACTCCCGCTGATGAACCTCAAACTGCTGAATATCTACCAGGGGATTATTGCCGCTTTCTTAGCCACTGAATTCATTAAGCGCGACCGCCGGCACGACACCAGCCAGGTGGTGTTTGCCCGGCCGTTTTCCAATGTGGAATACCTGCTGGGCAAAGTGGCGGGGATTCTGACGGTGTTTGCCGCGCTTAACCTGGCGACGCTGCTGGTCGCCCTGTTTTTTCACGCGTTTTTCTCTTCCTCGGTCTTCACCTGGAAACCATATGTGGTATACGTGATGACCATCAGTGTTCCGACGCTGGTTTTTATGATGGGGACCTCTTTCTTACTGGTTTCGCTGCTGCGCAGCCAGGCCGTGGTTTTTGTGCTCATGCTGGGATATTCCCTGCTGGTGCTAATCCTGCTGGGGCCGTACCTGTTCAACGTTTTCGACAGTTATGCGTTCCATCAGCCGCTGGTCCTCTCGGATATCAGCGGGCTGGGGAATACCGGGGACCTGCTGCTGCTGCGCGGGGCATACCTGCTTATCGGCATCGGTTTCATGGCCGTGACGGTCTTGCTGTCCCCGCGGCTGCGCCAATCGCCGGTGACCGGCATTGCCTCGGCCATAGCGGCCCTCATCTTTCTCGGTTCGGCGGCGGCGATGGGCACCGGTTATCTGCGGGGCAAATTTGCCGAGCAGGATTATCGCCGGCAATTGCAGGCCTTGTGCGCCGCAGTGCGCGGTACCCCGGCAGTCACCGTGGATACCTGCGACATAAGTTTGCAGCACAGCGGGGATCAACTCTCGGCAAGCGTACGCCTCACGGCGGTAAACAAGACTGCCGCCGCGCTCGATTCCCTGCTGTTTACGCTGAATCCCGGCTTAACCGTCAGTGAGATAACCGACAAGACCGGCGGGCTTTCATTCCGGCGGGACCAACACCTGCTCTGGTTGAAACCGGACCTGCCGCTGGCGCCGCAGGACACCCTGCGGTTTTCGATGACGTATTCCGGCACACTCCATGAGTCCTATTGCTACCTGGACGTCGACCGGGAACGGCACGATGTACCCTATCGCGTATGGCTGTACAGCATTCCCAAGCGCTATGCCTTTGTCCAGCCGGGTTATCTGCATCTGACGCCCGAAGTCGGCTGGTATCCGCTGGCCGGGCTGCCACCCGGCGCGGCGTTTCCCTCGGCCGCGCCGTATACGTACACCGCCTATACGCTGGAAGTCAACGTACCTAACGGACAAACCGCGATTACACAAGGTGCGCCGGACAGCGCAAAACACGAAGACGGCGTCCGGCGTTTTCAGCCGGAACATCGGTTGCCGGGACTATCATTGACGGTCGGCACGTATGATCTGCGGCGCCTGAATGTGGACAGCGTGGAGTATTTGTTGTACACCCTGCCGGGACATGATGGTTTCCTGCCGTTTTTTGACCAGGTCATCGACACCCTGCCCCGGATAATCCGTGAGACAAAAAACGAATACGAGATCG
Organism: Candidatus Zixiibacteriota bacterium; assembly: GCA_020051695.1. Lineage (GTDB taxonomy): Bacteria > Zixibacteria > MSB-5A5 > WJJR01 > JAJRUJ01 > JAGVQM01. Next base: position 21,077 of record JAGVQM010000032.1, read on the forward strand.
CGCTGGGGCTGGAATACCCCTACCCCCGGTTGTCGCTGGTGGAAGTCCCCATTCAGTTCTACAGCTATCGGCGGTTGTGGACGGTGGCGCAGGAGACAGTGCAGCCGCAGATTGTCTATCTTCCCGAGCTGGGCATGATTTGCGCCGGTACGGATTTTCCACGGATGAAACGGATGGGCACGCGGCGCCAGGAACGCGCCAACCAGGCCGAATCACCAGCCGAAATTCAAGCCGGGTATTTTGTGGCGTTCGTCAAGACGGACCTGTTGGGTATGCAAGCCGATCGTTGGAGCATCCGGGGCGAGGCCAATATCGAACCGCGCTACGAACTTCTGCCCAATTACCTGTCCTATACGACCCACATCTCCTCCGACCGCTGGCCGGTGCTGAATTACGCGCTTGAATCATACTTTCAAACGCGGGTCATTCCACCGCCGGAGGGTGACCGCTGGCTGCGCTGGCGGGGTTTGAATGAACGAGAAAAAGCCAATCAAGCCCTGCGTCATCAGCCCCTGGCCGAACTTTTGGGAACGGCGGCGGTGGACACGGATATTCGCAGCGCCGCGCTGGCGGCCAAAGGCCAGTATCTGTTGTCGTACCTGGAAGCGAACGTCGGGGCTGCGCAATTCGGCCGACAGATCACCGAATTTCTGGACCGGCGGCGTTTCCATGATATCGCCGACAGTGAATTCATTGATTTTGCCGAGTCACTCACTGAATACGCTCCTGCGGCATTGATCGATGCCTGGTACAACGATACACTGCTGCCGGGATATCTCATCGATAATATCGAAAGTTATGACGTCATTGATGATGAGTACACGCGCACCCAGTTGAAATTTAACCTCACGAATCCGACCGCGGTGGCCGGGGTCATTAAAATCGACATCCGCTATCGCCGCCCGGAGACGAATTTCGGACCGCGGGGAATGGGCGGGCAAAACCAGAGCGATTATACGCAACTGGTCCTCGGCCCGGCCGAATCAATGCTGGAACTTGGCCTGGTGCTCGATCAGCCCCCGGCCGAAATGACCATCGAAACCTTCGCCTCGCGGAATATCCCCTCGGTAGTCAATATCCCGTTCCGGGAACAAAAACTCCGGCGCTACGAGATACCGTTTGAGGGCACGCGCGTGACACCGCTTGCGGAAACGACCGCCAAACTCACCAATGAATACCTCGTGGACAATGAAGACGCCGGGTTCGCGGTGCTGTCCGCCACGAGGGAAAACTGGTTTCGCCGGACACTGTTGAACCTGTTCAATAGCGCCGGCCGGGACGACCGGTATCAGGATGTCCATTTCTGGGACCCGCCGAATAACTGGGTGTTGACGACCAACCAGGATTTTTATGGCGCCTTTGTGCACTCCGGGTATTGCAAGCAGACCGGGGACGGCCAAAGCAGGGTCGCCTGGACCGCCGAGCTGGATGATGCGGGTGATTACGATATTTATTATTATTTCGAAGGCGCATTTGAGGGACCGCGCTGGTTCCGCCAGCAGCGGGGCGGAACCGATAATGACGGGCAGAAGAATTTTCTGGTGTATCATGATGACGGTGTGGAAGAGCTGCCGTTTGATCTCAACGGTGCAGAACAGGGCTGGAATTATCTGGGTACCTACCGCCTAGCCGGGGGTAAAAACCGGATCGAACTCAGTGATAAAGACGAGACCGATTTTGTTACCGCCGATGCAGTCAAGTGGGTGAGACGGCAGGCCGTCCGGCCGCATGGCGGGGACGAGTTCATTAACAGAGGACAAACCAGGTGAGAAAAACTCTCATACGGCATATCGCGGGATTCTCGGCTGTCGTCGTGCTCCTGTCGGCCGGTGCCGCGGCGCCGCTTGCCGCGGAACAACTGACCCTGGAACGGGCGCTGGCCATTGCCTTCGCGCAAAGCCCGACCATGCAAAACGCCGCGCTGAGTCTGGAAATCAGCGAACGCAACCTGAAAGCACAGCAGGCCTCGCTTAAATCGCAGTTTAACCTGACGATCACCCCGTACGAATACTCCAAAAATCGCGTCTTCAACGAACTCGTCTCCCAATATAACAACCAGGAACAGACCAGCTCCTCGGCGCAGTTTTCGATCACGCAGCCGATCAAGTGGACCGACGGCACGCTGAGCGTTGTCGAAAGCGTCGACTGGCGCGAGGCCTCGAGTTCGTTCACCGGGTCGGTCAAGGAAGCCACGTACAATAATTCGCTGTTTTTGCGGTTCAACCAGCCGCTGTTCACCTATAACCGGACGATGATGGCGCTCAAAGAACTGCGCCTGGCGCTGGAAAACGCCCAGCTCAACTTTGCGATCCAGAAACTGCAGATCGAAAGCCGGGTCACGCAGCAGTTCCTCGATCTGTATTACTCGCAGCGCAGCGTCGAGATCACCCGCGAGGAATACGCCAACGCCACGGAAAGTTATCAGATCATCGAAAGTAAGGTGGACGCCGGCATCTCGGCACAGGAAGAATTGTTCCAGGCCGACCTGACCCAGGCCAACAGCCGGGCAGCGCTGGAAAACAGCCAGAACCAGTTCGCCAATGCGCTGGATAATTTCAAGATCCTGCTGGGTGTGCCGCTTGATGCCGAATTCGATGTCGTCGCCGATGTGCAGAAAATGCTGGTCGATGTCGATTTGAACCTGGCCCTCGAACACGGGCTGCGGCATCGCATGGAACTGCGCCAGCAGGATATCGCCATCGAAAGCGCGCTGAACGATCTGGTCCGCACCGGTGCGCAAAATGAATTCAAGGGGTCGGTCGACCTGACCTACGGCCTGACCGGGACGAACGAGGAGTTCAGCGAGGTGTATCGGTCGCCGACACGGAACCAGTCGGTGGCCCTCAATTTCACCATCCCGTTATTCGACTGGGGCGAGAAAAAGCACCGCCTGGCGGCCAGTGCAGCCCAGGTGGAAAGTCAACGGCTGTCGGCGACCGAACAGGAAAAGCAGATTGTCTATGAAATCCGGCAGGCGTTCCGCAGTTTGCAAAACCAGAGGACCCAGATCGAGATCGCCGAGAAAAATGTAACCAATGCCCGGCTCACGTACGACATCAACCTCGAACGGTATAAAAACGGCGATTTGTCATCCAAAGATATCAGCTTTTACCAGACACAGTTGTCGCGGGAACAGCTCAATGAAGTGGCGGCGCTGATTAATTACCAGGTGGCGCTGCTGGACTTAAAAATTCGCACACTCTGGGACTTCGCCAGACAGCAATCAGTCCTGGAATAAACGCGGGAGATACGTGTGAAACGCAGACTGCTCCTAAGTATAATTTGCCTGGCCGCCCTGCCGCTTTTCGGCTGCGAGGATGAAGGCCCGAATATCGATCTTGAGTCCTCCATCCCGGTGCGGGTCGAACCGGTCACCCTGAAACCGATTGAGGAATACGCCCTGGCCACCGGCACTGTCGTCGCCGCGCACGAAGCCACACTCGCCGCGCAGCAATCGGGTTACTATGCCGTGCAGAAAAATCCCCGGACCGGCGCGCCGTTTGCCATGGGTGACCGGGTACTGCCGGGCGAAACAATTGTCCTGTTGCGCAATCCCGAGTTCGAAAACCAGGTGACTATCGATTCGAAAAAACTGAACTTTGAAATATCCGAGCGCGAATTCGAAAAACAAAAAAACCTGTACGAAAAAGGCGGGATCACACTCCGCGAACTGACCGACGCCGAGCGGACGTTCATCGACGCCCGCTACAGCTACGACAACGCCAAACTGCAACTGGCCAAACTGCGGGCGATCGCGCCGTTTGACGGGACCATTGTTGACCTGCCGTATTACAGCCCCAACCAACTGGTCGAGGCAGGGTCGCTGCTGGTAAAGGTGATGGACTATTCGCAGCTGCACGCCGATGTCACCCTGCCCGGCAGGGAAATGGGCCGTGTCGCGCGCGGCCAGCGCGCGCTGGTCAGCGGATATAGCGATGAAATAGATACACTAGTCGGTGAGGTGACCCAGGTGTCCCCGGCGCTGGACCCCGACAGCAGGATGTTCAAACTCTCGCTGGCCATCGCCAACGACAGTCTGCGGTTCAAGCCGGGGATGTTCGTCAAAGTCCATATCGTCGTGGAACAGAAAGACTCGGCGCTGGTCATTCCCAAAAACGTCATTCTCGACCGCCGGGGGGCCAAGACGGTTTTCGTTGTCGACAAAGGCATCGCGGTGGAACGCCGGTTGGAGACCGGGCTGGCCAACCGGCTGGAGATCGAAGTGCTCAGCGGCTTGAAAGAAGATGATCGCCTCGTGGTCGAGGGATTCGAGACTTTGCGCAACCTTTCCAAGGTGAAAATTACCAAATAACCGGTGTCCGGCCGATAAATTATGTATACACTCGCGCGTTTTTCGGTTCGCTATCCCACGACCGTGCTGATGCTGGTCCTGGCGATCATCCTCATAGGTTATATTTCCTTCCAACGACTGAGTGTCGACCTCCTGCCCGATTTGAATAGTCCGCGGTTGTTTGTCGAGATCAAAGCCGGTGAACGACCACCCGAGGAGATGGAACAGCAATTCGTCACCCAACTGGAGGCCGTGGCTTCGCGGGGGCGAATGGTCGAAAACGTTTCATCGATTTCCCGCGTCGGCCGCGCGCTGATCACCGTCGAGTATTCGTGGGATGCCGACATGGACGAGGCCTATCTCGATTTGCAGAAGTCCATCGCCGATTTTTCACAAAACAGCGACGCCGATGAGATCACCGTCTCGCAGCACGATCCCAACGCGGTGCCGATTGTTGTGGCGCTGTTCTCCCATGCCGAAATCAATGATCTCGATAAACTGCGCCGGACCGCCGAAAACGTCATCCGCAACGATTTGATCCGCCTGCCCGGGATTGCGGCAGTGGAAGTCATTGGCGCGCAGCGGCGGGAGCTGGAAGTCAACACTGATGCCTACACGCTCGAGGCGTACGGGCTGACCATTGACCAGCTGGCGGGGGTTATCCAGAATTCGAACCGCAATATGTCGGGTGGGTCGATCGTGGAGATGGGCCGCCGGTATGTGATCCGGGGGATCGGCGAGCTGACCTCGGTGGATGATTTGAATGATCTCATCGTCGCTTACACTCAACCCGCGGCCGGCTCGAGCGGCCGCTCGCCGATTTATCTGCGGGAAGTGGCTCGGGTCGAATACATGCTTAGCGAACCCGAAAATATTGTCCGGATCAACGGCGAACCCTGCCTGGCGCTGGAGATCTATAAAGAAGCGCGAGTCAATACTATCGATGCCGCGGCCGCGGCGCGGGAGGAACTGGTCGATCTCGAACAGGCCCTGCCGGGATATACACTGCAGGTGATCCAGGACCAGTCGCGGTTTGTCGAGGCGGCGGTGACCGAAGTCGAACAGACCGGGATCATCGGGATTATCCTGGCCGTTTTGATATTATATGTCTTTCTGCGGCGCATCGGTGTAACCGCGGTGATCAGCATTGCCATTCCGATCTCGATCATTACGACGTTTAACCTGATGTACTTTAATGATCTGTCGTTGAATATCATGACGCTCGGCGGGCTGGCGCTGGGCGCGGGAATGCTGGTGGATAACGCCATCGTGGTTATGGAAAATATTTTCCGCCATCTCGAACAGGGCGTGCCGCTTACCGAAGCCGCGGTGCGCGGCGCCGGTGAGGTCGGCGGTGCCATCACCAGTTCGACGTTGACGACCATTGTCGTTTTCCTGCCCATCGTCTATTTGCATGGCGCGGCCGGGGAGTTATTCCGGGATCAGGCCTGGACCGTGACTTTTTCGCTGATGGCGTCGTTGGTTGTGGCCCTGGCCGTTGTTCCAATGTTAAGTTCCCGATTATTGAAAAACTTGCCGACGCAAATGCCGACCGCGGCAATCAGATTTCCCTGGTATGGCCGTTTGCTGACGGCGATTCTGCACAGGCGAAAACGTGTGGTACTGACTGGAGCGGCGCTGGTGATCGTGACCGCCCTGCTGGTGCCGCTGGTCGGCAGTGAATTTATGCCGAGCGCCGATGAAGGCGAGTTGTATATCCACTTGTTGCTGCCCGAGGGCACCAGTCTGGAGCGGACTGCGGGGACCGTCCGCAATCTCGAGGCCGCAATCGCTCAGCGGTTCGGCGGCAGGATTACACACATCTATTCGCGCATCGGCCCGGCTAGTACCTCGACGGGGGAACAAGACGCCCTGACCGATGAGAACAGCGCAGTAATTCAACTGGTGCTTAACCGCGACACTGATGTAAAACTCGCGGAGATTGTCGCGGGACTGAATTATGAGCTTGCCGCTCTGCCCGATATCGATACGCGGCTGGTCATGCAGCAAACCGCGCTGCAGACCGCGCTGGGCACCACCTCCGCTCCGCTGGTGGTAGAAATCAAAGGCGAGGACCTGGACGTCCTGGCCGGACTCGCCGAGCAGGTCGCCGAGCGGATACAGACACTGCCGGAATTAATGAATGTCGAGACCAGCTTCCAGGAAGGACGGCCGGAGATCAATGTGGAGATCGATCGGGTCGTCGCCGCGCAATTTTCACTGACTGCCGCGGATATCGGTTCCCAATTGAGTGATGTCCTGGCCGGCCGCGATGCCGGACAAATCCTCAATCAGGGTGAATATTCAAACATCAAACTCCGGCGGCCGGAGGTTGCCCTGAGTGAGCTGGAGGGGCTCCTGCTGGAATCATCCTCGGGCCGCCGCGTGCGGCTGGACGAAGTGGCCCGGCTGCTCCCCGCCGTTTCACCGCGGGAGGTGTTGCGCAATAACCAGAACCGGGTGGCCACAGTGACCGCCAACCTTGCCGGAGACGAGCCGTTCGACAAAACGGTGCGCGTCGTGCGACAGGCCATCGGAACGATCCCCCTCCCACCGGAATACTCATTCGCGGTCACCGGCCAGGAAAAACTGCGACGGGAGGCCTTCGGCAATCTCGGATTCGCCATGCTGCTGGCTATTGTCCTGGTGTATATGGTGATGGCCGCACAATTTGAATCATTATTACACCCATTTGTCATTCTGCTGACGATCCCCATGGCGGGGGCGGGAGCGGTGCTCCTGCTTTTGGTGTCGGGTCTGACCTTTAATATTATGTCGATTATCGGCATTATTCTGCTGGCCGGCATTGCGGTGAACAATGCGATTATTCTAGTCGATCGGATTAACCAGAACCGCCGGGAAGGCCAGGACCTTGATCAGGCCATTGCCAACGCCGGGCAAATGCGTATCCGCCCGATTCTCATGACCAGCCTCACCACGATTCTGGCGTTGCTGCCGCTGACCATCGGCCTCGGCGAAGGCGCATCATTGCGGGCGCCAATGGCTGTCGCCGTCATCGGAGGGTTGTGTAGCTCCACATTATTAACCCTGGTGGTAATTCCTGCGGCATATCGTCTAATGGCAGGCAAGGTTCCACTCGACACGGCCGCGCCCCGGTAAAGACCCATGATCAGTTTTATCATCCGTCGACCTGTGCTCGTTTCCATGATCACGGTCGGATTATGCCTGCTGGGTGTCGTGTCGTATACCCGCCTGCCGGTCGAACTCATTCCCTACGCCGAATTGCCGATGCTGATTGTCCAGGTTGTCGGCGCCCGCGATGCGGATCCTGCATACATCGAGCAGCAGGGCGTCGTGCCCATCGAAAGCGCCATCGCCGGATTAGAGGGCATCGAACGCATCGAATCGTACGTCGATCGGCGGCGGACGATGATTTTTGTGTATTACAACCCAGACACCGACTTGAAGTTTGCCTATTTGAAATTGCAGCAATGTGTGGCCACGGCGCGCGCGGCCCTGGGCGAAGGTTTCTTTGCCATGGTCTGGAAAATCGACACCGAACAGCTCGCCAATCAATTCATGACCTTGCAGGCACGCGGGGAGGGCGACCTGGACCAGATCCGGGAAGTCCTCGACCGCAAAGTTATCCCCGCACTGGAGGCCATTGACGGCATCGCCAACGTGGAGGTCTATGGCGGCCGCCGGCGGTCGGTCGAAGTTGTGTTGAACGAGGAAGCCCTGCAGGCCTGCAATCTCACCCCAGCCCAGGTGGCCGCAAAATTGTCCCAGGGCAGCAATGCGCGACAGTATCTCGGTCAGGTCATTGACGGGCCGAGGGAATACTACGTTAATCTAGTCGCCGAGTACTTTTCGGTCGCTCAACTTGAGGAGACTATCGTAAAAGATGAAGGTCCGATCCTGCTTAAGCACGTGGCGACAATCGTCGACGGGGGCGCAGAGGAGGAATCAATTGCCCGAATCAACGGGCTGGAATCAATCACGATCTCGCTGATCCGCGATCAGCAAATCAACCTGCTGAGTTTGTCGCACCAGACCCGCGATGTCATCGAACGGTTGAACGAGCAGATTGCCGGAGACGGGCTGGCGCTGGTTATTCAGGATGACAGCGCCGAAGTCATTGAAAATAATATCGATATTATCAAAAGCCTGGCGCTGGTCGGCGGGATCCTGGCCATCGTGGTCCTCTGGATTTTTCTGCGCAACCTCTCCCTGGTCCTGATCGTAGCCATGGCTATCCCGATCTCGGTGCTGATTGCCCTGAACTTTTTCTATGCCGCGGAAGTCAGCATCAACACGCTGACGCTCGTCGGCCTCGCGATCGCCATCGGAATGCTGCTGGACAACAGCGTTGTCGTGCTGGAAAACATTCACCGGCTGCTGGGACGGGGCAAAAGTGTCCACGAGGCGGTAGTCACCGGCACCGGCGAGGTCGGTCGGGCGATCGTTGCGGCGACCCTGACCACGGTCTGCGTGTTTGCGCCGTTTGTGTTCTCCGATAACTTCCTGGTCCAGACCCTCGGCCGCCATATCGGCGTGTCGATTATATCGACGCTGCTGGTATCGCTGGCTGTCGCGTTTATTTTGATTCCGGTCAGCGCGAACTACGTCCTGTCACGCCGCCCCGATTCATCGATTGCAAGCATCAGCGCCTTGTCGCGCAATAACCGGCTGCTGCAGATTTACACGTTACTGCTGAAATCCTGTCTGCGTTTTCCGGCGCGCACCGTGATTATCGGCCTGACGGTATTTTTTCTCAGTGTCATTATCTGTCTGGCGGTCAGCATTAATGTCCCCGAGGAAGTCGAACTGAACCGTTTCAACCTCTACGCCACGATGCCGTCCGGGACCACACTGGAATCAGCCGACGAACAGGTCCGCGAGATGGACAACCGGCTGGAGGAAATCGCCGAAGTCGCCGAGCGGCTGGCCAACATCTCTGAAGACGATGTCACCCTGACTTTCACACTGGCGGATGATTACGAGGACCTTGCCGGTCGCGACCTCGGCACGATCAAAACAGATATCTACGACAAGCTGAGTACGGCGTTTCCCCGTGTCGATTTTTCCTATGATGAGCCGGCAGCCAATGTGCGGTATCGCGGCGGCGGTGGCGGCGGAATGGGCGGCGGAGTCGGACGCGCGTTCGGACGGTTATTGGGAATCGGGACCAGCGAAGAACGCGTCATCGTCCGCGGGCAGGACCTCAACATCCTGCGCGCCATCGCCGACGACATCAAGTTCAACATTGATCAACTGCAGACCGTCAGCCGGTCGAGTCTGAATGTCAGCGAAAGCCAGCCGGGGATCGACCTGGTTTTCGACAAGGCCGCCTTAAGCCATTTTAATGTTACCACCCAGGCGATCACCGCCGAACTCTCCTCGTTTCAGGATGAATTTTCATCCGGCGTGACCATGAAACAGGGTGCGGAGGAAATCGAGGTCATCCTCAAAAGCGACAACTCGGCTGACCGCACCGCCGACGACCTGCGGGAGCTTGTCGTCCCCACCGCCGCCGGCGGGACGATGCCGCTGCTGCAGCTGGCCCGGATGGTCTACACCGACGGGTACTCGAGCATCTATCGGGAAAATCAGGAAAAACAGGTGGAAGTTATCTTCAGTTTCGGCGCGGACGTCACCGAATCATCGCAATTGCTGGCCGGCGCCCGCGTACAGATTGAACAGATTGTCGACGGCATCGCCCCGCCCCCCGGCGTCGCCATCGAGATCGCCTACGATGAGACCGACCTGTCGGACTTTTATTTTCTGATTTTTGCGGCCGTCATTTTAATCTACATGATCCTGGCCTCGGTCTTTGAATCGCTGATCACCCCGCTGGCGATGATGTTTACCATCCCGCTGGCCACGGTCGGTGCCTTTCTCGGATTGATCCTCACCGGCAACTCGGTGTTGAATGCCAATGTGCTGGTCGGGTTTTTGATCCTGCTGGGCGTGGTCGTCAACAACGGCATCATTCTTATCGATTATTCACGGCTGCTCCGCCGGCGGAATTTCCGTCCCGCGCGCGCGCTGATTACCGCGGGCCAGGCCCGTGTCCGGCCGATTCTGATCACGGCGATCACCACGGTGCTGGGCATGCTGCCGCTGGCCATGGGCAAAGTCGAATACGTGGCCCGGATCGGCGCGCCGTTTGCAATTACCGTCATCGGCGGTCTGATCGCCGGCACATTGTTTACCCTGATCGTCGTGCCCACGGTCTCGTTCGGCATCGGGAACACGCTGGCCTGGTGGTACAAGCTTGACTGGAAAACTAAAATTGTGCAGTTTGGCGCGCTGGCGGGCGGCTTCTGGTTGATCTACGAAAACATCGATTCCCTGCTCTGGCGGGGCGCCAATGCTACAGCGCTGGTCCTGGCTGTCCCGGCGCTGACCTATTTCATCCAGGTCAGTCTGCGGCGCAGCAGCGCCACGGTAATCCCGGCGGGTGAGCCGATTACCATCACCGTCCGCAACGTCGTCAAGATATATGACGACTATTCACGGTTTGTGCGCGAATGGCGCAAGGGCGAACGGCAGCATGCCCGCCGGTTGCGCAACGGAATCGTCAAAAAACACCTCGGGCCAATCCACCAACTTTGGCAATTGCCGTTATATATATTTCATTTCTACTATACGTTCATATATGTCAGCGGCGGTTTCTGGGTGTTCGTATTCTCCGTTGGTTTTTATCTGTACACCCTGCATTTAGCGCGGCCGTTGCTACTGCCCCCGGAAAAGGCGGCGGGAGCGGAGCGGCACCGGCGGTTGCGCGCAGCCGCCTTTCGCGTGATCTATTGGGGCGGCCCACTGGCCATCCTTGTCTGGTACCAACTCCAATGGGACAACCCGATACTGGTGGCCGCCATCGGAGCAACCTGGTATCTGGCCGTTGCCACGTACAATACATCGCAAAGACTGTACCGTGATAAGGTGGATATCAACCGCATCACCGGCCGGTTCAAACGAGTCAGAAAGACATTTTATCGTCTGGTAAAAATCACCCCGCTGATCGGGAAAAAGAAAGTGCCGTTTCGCGCACTCCACGGGGTTTCGATGGAAATCGAAAGTGGGATGTTTGGGCTGGTCGGGCCTAATGGCGCGGGCAAGACGACACTGATGCGGGTGATCTGCGGCATCCTGCGGCAAAGCCAGGGGACGGTGCGGTTCAATGACATCGACCTGGACCGGCAGCGGGAAGAATTACAATCGCTCATCGGGTACCTGCCGCAGGAATTCGGCACCTACGATAACATGAGCGCGTTCCGCTTCCTCGATTACCAGGCCATCCTGAAGGGTATGTGGGATCCGGAACAGCGCCGGGACGCAGTCGAGCGGGCAATTGCCGGGGTACATCTCGGTGAAAACCGGGACATCAGGATTAAGGCCTTTTCCGGCGGGATGAAACAGCGCGTCGGCATCGCGCAAACGCTGTTGCATTTGCCCCGCGTACTGGTCGTCGATGAACCGACTGCCGGGCTGGATCCGCGGGAGCGTATCCGCTTCCGCAACCTGCTTTCCGGTCTGGCCCGGGAACGCATTGTGATCTTTTCCACGCATATCATTGAGGATGTTTCCTCCTCCTGCAACCGGCTGGCCGTACTCGACGACGGGAAAGTCAAGTTCCTCGGTTCACCGCGGGAGATGGTTGATGCCACGCGCGGGTGCGTCTGGCAGGCGAAAATCGATGAGGAAAACTTTGGCAATTTCCGGAAGACCGGCTGGGTCGTGCACCATATGTGGGACGGCGGCCGGATCCGGGTACGCGTCCTTGCGGCGAACAAACCGCTGCCGGAGGCGATTGCCGTCACTCCGACACTTGAGGATTCATATATGTGGCTGCTGGGGCGGGAAAAACGACCCGGGGCAGACAAAGGACCGGACCATGTCGACATTCCACAACACTGAAAAGAATATCCGCACGCTGTCGGCTTTCATCCGGTATAACGCCGCCAATATTTTCGCGGGACGATTTATCTATTTTCTGGTTTTTGCTGTTGCCTTGTTTCTCACGATTGTCGTGATCAACACTTTTGAGGAAGACACACCACCGACCGCTGAGGGAATATTTTATTTTTTGCTGACCCCGGGGGTCCTGCTGGTGTTTTACCCCTCAGCGTATGTCATTCAAAGCGACGCCGACGCGCGGATGATCGAGACCCTGTTTGGTATCCCCGATTACCGCTACAAAGTCTGGCTGGCCCGCAACCTGACCCAATACCTTGTGGTCGCCGCCCTGCTGGTGCTGCTGGCGCTGTTCTGCCGGGCGGCACTGGCCGATTTTGGGGTCGGTGCGATGGTGTTTCACCTGATGTTCCCCATTGTGTTTCTGGGGAGTCTGGGCTTTATGACTTCGACAATCACGCGCAGCGGCAACGGCACTGCGGCGGTGATGGTTGTGCTGGTCATGTTCTTCTGGATTGCCGCCGAACCGCTGCACGGCAGTAGGTGGAACCTGTTTCACAATCCCTTTGCCCGGGTGGACCAGTATGAGGTCGTACTCTGGGCCGAAACCACCTTGTACAACAGGATATATATCCTGCTCGGCTCGGCGGTAGCCATGATGTTCGGTTTGTTGCGCCTGCAACACCGCGAAAAATTCATTTAAATTCGGTTCGAACTCCGTCGACTGGAACAATCCGGAAATCTGAGCCGTTCGGTTTTCCTAGCCCCGCGCCTGGCTGCCGTCGGCCTTGATCGTCCAGTGCTTCCCGCTGTTGAGCAGGTCATGCAGCGTTCCCCGGCCTTTCCGCGCGATGGCATCGTTAATCTGCTCGCTTAACATCCCGCTGTAGGTCGGTTTAATCACATACCGAAACACGCCGACCGATACCGGGTAATCCGGATAGGTCAGTCGCGACAGCGAATACGCCAGTCCGGGATCGTCCAGTGTTTCATCGTGGACCAGGAGTCTTTCCCGGTCGGCATTGGTCTTAACCTCGATTTTCTTAAGGGTCGGGCAATCCAGCGTCAGCCCCTTATCGTTGTTGGCGCCGAAAACCATCGGCTTGCCGTGTTCGAGGTAGAGCATCCGGTCGGCACGAACGTCCTTACCCGCAAAATGCACGAATGCGCCGTCGTTGAAGATATTGCAATTTTGCAGTATCTCGACAAACGAAGAACCCCGATGAGCGGCGGCACGCTTGAGGATCTCCGCCAGATGTTTTGGTTCGTTGGCCAGTGTCCGCGCCACAAATGTCGCCTCCGAAGACAGGGCAAACGATACCGGGTCGATGGGGTGCTCGATGGTCCCGTAGGGACTGGACTTGGTGATCTTGCCGAGTTCCGAAGTCGGCGAGGCCTGTCCCTTGGTCAAGCCATAGATGCGGTTGTTGAACAGGAGGATGGTGATATCCATGTTGCGGCGCAGGGCATGCATCAGATGGTTGCCGCCGATGCTCAGACCGTCACCGTCGCCGGTTACCACCCACACCGACAGGTCCGGCCGCGCACAGCGCAAGCCGGTGGCTACCGCGGGTGCCCGGCCATGGATCGTGTGAAAACCGTAGGTGTTCATGTAATAGGGAAAACGGCTCGAACACCCGATGCCGGAGAAAAACACAATCTTCTCCCGGGGGATGCCCAGCTCGGGCATAATTTTCTGCATCTGCGCCAGGATACTGTAGTCGCCACACCCCGGACACCACCTCACTTCCTGGTCCGACATGAAATCTTTTTTGGTCGGTTCAGGGGGGGCTTGCAGTGCTTGGTTTAAATCGGCCATGCCGCTATCACCTCAGCAGTTCTTTGATTTTGTCTTCAATTTCGTGGACTTTGAATGGGCGGCCTTCCACCCGGTTGTACCCGATGAAATTCCCGTCGAATTTGCCCCGCAGCAATAACCGCAGCTGGCCGAGGTTGATTTCCGGGACGAGGATGGTCTTGAATCCGGCCAGGACTTCACCCAGGTTGCGGGGGAACGGGTTGAGATACCGCAAATGCGCGCTGCTGACTTTGTGACCCGCCGCGCGCAATTGGTCTACTGCTGTAGTGATCGCACCATAGGTGCTCCCCCAGCCGAGGACCAGCAGGTCGCCTTGCTCTTCACCTCTGACTTTCACCGGCGGAATATCCGCGGCAATCCGCATGATTTTCGCCTGGCGCATCCGCACCATCAAATCATGGTTGATTGGATCGTAGCTGACATTGCCGGTGATATCCTCGGTTTCCAGCCCGCCGACGCGGTGTTCCATTCCCGGCGTCCCCGGGACAACCCACCGGCGGGCAAAAGTCAGGCAATCGCGTTCGTATGGCTTATACGTGTCGGGATCCGCCAGATGACTGATCTGTATCGGGGGCAATTCACTTTCGTTCGGAATACGCCAGGGTTCCGCGCCGTTGGTCAGATAACCGTCCGACAACAGAATGACCGGTGTCATATATTTGGTGGCCAGGCGCACTGCTTCATACGCCATCCGGAAACAATCTGCCGACGAGGCCGCCGCTAATACTGCCACAGGTGATTCGCCGTGGCGGCCGAAAAAGGCCTGCAACAGGTCGCCCTGCTCGGTCTTGGTCGGCATGCCGGTGCTCGGACCCGCGCGTTGAACATCGACAATCACCAGCGGCAATTCGACCATGACCGCCAGCCCGATGAATTCCGCTTTCAACGACAGCCCCGGCCCGGAGGTGCCGGTGACGCCGATATGACCGCCGTACGAAGCGCCGATCGCCGAACCGACTGCGGAGATTTCGTCCTCGGCCTGGAAGGTCTTGACATTATAATGCTTGTACTTGGCCAGCTCGTGGAGAATATCACTGGCCGGCGTAATCGGATAACTGCCGTAAAACAGTGGCGTCTTCGCCACTTCCGCTGCAGCCAACAACCCCAGCACCGTGGCTTCGGTGCCCGTGACATTGCGGTATACGCCCGGTTTGAGTTTGGCTTTGCGCACGGTAAAGTGCGCTGAGAAGATTTCGGTGGTCAGGGCGTAGTTGTAACCGGCCTTCAACGCCAGACTGTTCGCCTCGACATATTCCGGCTTTTTGGCGAACTTTTCCCCGATCCATTCCAGCGTCGGCTCCAGGGGCCGGGAATACATCCAGTAAACCACCCCCAGCGCAAAGAAATTTTTGCAACGCTCGACGTCCTTCTTGCTGAGCTTCGTATCGACCAGCGCTTCGGCCGTGACCGTAGTCATCGGTACCTTGACCACCCGGTAGGCCTTCAGGTCGTCGTTTTCCAGCGGGTTTTCATGGAACCCGGCTTTCTTCAAATTCCCCGGCTCGAAAGCGTCTTCATTGACCACGATAATTCTTCCGTGGGGCAACTCGCCGAGGTTGGCTTTCAAGGCCGCGGGGTTCATCGCCACCAGCACGTCGGGTTCATCGCCCGGCGTGAGCACTTCGCTGCCGCTGAAACTGATCTGAAAACTGCTGACCCCGGGCAGCGTACCGGCAGGAGCGCGGATTTCGGCCGGAAAATCCGGCAACGTTGCCAGGTCGTTTCCCACCGAGGCCGTGGTCAGCGTGAATTGATTGCCTGAAAGTTGAATGCCGTCACCCGAATCGCCGGCAAACCGGATGGTCGCCCGATCCACCAATTCAGTCGGCTTGTCTTTCGCCGCGGTTTCCGCCGTCATACATTCCCCTGCTATCTCTGCTTTATGTTTCTTGCTCACTACGTTCCCCGATAAGAAAGGGATCAGCTGCCGATGATCGGCTTTTCCCCCACCTGCAGTCCGATGATCCGGCGATGATCCGAACAATGTGCCTCCGCAATATCCGCAAACATTGCCCGCCCCAGGATTTCGCGAATATTATCGTTTACACTCTTAAACAACAAGTGCATTTGACACCCCGGCGTGCGGCCGCACAGGGACGGTTCAGTCAGGCAATCATTGATCGCCATCGGGCCGTCGAGGCCCTCCATCACCTCCAGCACGCTCAATTCGTGGGGTGCCCGGCGCAGGATATACCCGCCCTTGGCCCCCAATTTCGATTTGATGAATCCCAGTCGGCACAATTCCTTCAGGACTTTGGCCATAAATTCGCGCGGGATGTTTTCGGCCGCAGATACTTCCGCGATCGAACAGGGACCGTTTTCTGTCCGGGCCGCCAGGTATGTGATTGCCCGGAGAGCGTAATCGGTTCGGCGACTTAGTTTCACAGTTTCACCTACTTTATGGACTTTATGGACCGTCTATTCCTTTTTATATGGTTTATACGTCACCGAAAATACTTGTTTGTTTTTTTTTCGCTTCGCCATAAAACTATGTCAGGGAATATCCTCCGTCCACGATAATCGTCTGTCCGGTAATCCATTCTGCGGCGTCAGAACACAAAAACAAGATCACTCCCGCAAGTTGCTCGGGGGTGCCTACATTATTAAAAAGCGTACGGCGGATCACTTCCTGCACCAGGTCGTCGTGATTGGGCATCGATTTAAGGGCATCGGTATCAATAAATCCGCCGCAGACAGCATTAACATTAATCCGTCTGCCGGCAAACTCCACGGCCAGATAGCGGGTCAACGTTTCAATCGCCGCTTTTGAGACCCCGATGGCAGCGTATCCCGGGATGAAACGCTGTGATCCAAGGGAGGTCAGGGCCACGATTTTGCCGCCGTCCGGCATGATCTTTTCCGCGCGCTGAGCGCAATACAAAAAGGCCTGGGCATTGGTCTGCAGCGCCAGGTCCCAAGCCTTGTCATCCAGATCTCGGACAGCGGCGAATGATCCCAACGCAGCGTTGGAGATAAAAAAATCCAGCACCGGGTAATCGGCCGCAATTTTATCGAAGAGCTTTTCCTGAAATTCGCGGTTGCCGATGTTGCCACGGATGGCTTGCCCGGCGCCGCCCAACGCCGTGATCCGGTCCAGCGTTTGTTTCGCCGCGTCCCGGCTGCGCAGGTAATTGACCACGACCGTGCACCCCTGCCGGGCCAGCGCCAAAGCGGTTGCGCGCCCAATACCTTTGGTGCCGCCGGTAATCAGGGCGGTCTTACCCGCGAACACCAGATTGCGCCCGGTATTTCTATTTCTTTCGTCGCCAGAGTTGCTCATCTCGATTGACTCCTGTTTCACTTCGTCTGATGGAAAAAGTATACGGTTCAATGGCGCATGGTGCCATGCGATTTCGGCACTTGAGAAAACTGTGGGGAAGGCAATAAAAAAAGGCGGAGGGAATTCCCTCCGCCACGATCGACTCTATCCTCGTCGTACGTACAGCCGAATGAAAATTACCGGTCTGCCCAATCGTCGGTGATGTCGTTTTCGCCTTTAATATTCTGGCCATCGGTGCCGGGATCGCGGTCGTCGGTGTCGTCCTCGCCGACCGTGGGGATCATCGCCATCTGGATCAGGACAAACCGGGTCTGTCCTTCGGCCAGCGCCAAAGGCGGCAGATTGTCACCCGGCGCTCCGGCGTTGCCGTATCGGCCATAATAATCACCGTTGGAAATCAGGTCGTCGCCGTCGATATCCTGCCAGGCCTCAAGATAATATGTTCCGGGGATCACGTTCTCGGCAACGAAGGTCACGCGCGGCCCGGCGCCGGTCGTGGAAATATAACGCACCAGCTGATCGTTCGAGACATCGGTCGCGCCCGCCCGGAGGATCACGCGGGCGCCGGCCAGATTATCGGTTGAGCCGCCCGGGGCAAACAACGTTCCGGTGAGTGTCGTCAATGGCGCAAATACCGTCAATGTCACCCAGGCCTCGGTTGTCTGCCGGCCGTCGGAAATCGCCACGGTAATGATATATTTCCCGGGCTCTGTCGGAGCGACCCACGTTGCGGCCTGGCCGCTGCCGTCGATCGATCCGCCGTTCGGGGTAAAGGTATAGGTCAAATCATCCTGTTCGGCGTCGCTGGCATTAACGGTGATCTGTGATGTTCCGCCGCGGATGACCACGTTCGGCGAGGCGGTCACCGAGGTAACCACCGGGGCAGTGTTGGTCGATGCAGCGATATCAGTGGTCGATGAATTGTTAGAACACCCCCAGCCCCCGATCATCAGGAACGGGAGGACAAACGGCATGGCCCATCGTGCGCATCGTCCGCGAGTCGGTCCTGGCATGTTTCCTCCTCAACAAGTGCGGGTCTGCCGCCGGATGACCGCGGCCCCCGATTTATTTTTGGCATACTCCATTGTCCGTCCGGCAAACCGTGAAAGGTCCGGCCCTAAAATGATATATCGGATATCGCCCCAATGTCGATTAGCCCCATCGGCAAATTTCCCCATACGGCGGAATTGTCCGCGCCGGCCCCCACCGGAGTACAGCGTGACCAGGCCGGAGGACCGCCCCGGATTTGACCTTGCCTCTGTCCCCGTCATGCCGTTGATTTCAGCCGAGGTTGACCATGGCCATCGGGCAGTGGAGAAAGCACTCATGAGCACCGGCATCACGGAAAATGACCCGGATATCTACTTGACGCTGGCCCGCCCGTACGAAGCGACCCTGACCGTTAAGGCGTCGCGTTTCATCGCCCGTGTCGCCCCGGCCTCGAGTGTGGAACGCGCCGAGCACTTCATCAATACTGTCCGCCGGGAATATCATGATGCCGGCCACCACTGTTTTGCTTTTCGCCTGGGTTACGCCACCACACAGATTGAACGGTTCTCGGATGCCGGCGAACCCTCGGGCACGGCGGGGCGGCCGATCCTGGAGGTGATCCAGGCCAAAAAAGTCTGGGATGTCACGGCGGTGGTGACGCGCTGGTTCGGCGGGGTAAAACTGGGTACGGGCGGCCTTAAACGCGCCTATGCCGAAACCGCCGCCGCCGCGCTGGACGAAACCACCCTGATTTCCCGGCTGGTGATCTCGGCGTACGATCTGCGCTTTGATCACGAACTGACCGGCGTGGTCTACCGGGTGATCAACGAATTCAAGGCCCTGATCCCCTCGACGGATTTCGGCAAACGGATCCGCATGGGCGTGACGGTCAAACGATCTAAAGGCCCGGCATTCTGCGCGCGGTTGATCGATGCGGGGCGCGGAGCGATTGATATCCGGCACGTCGGCGAGGGGGTCCGATGATCTGTTCGGCAGTTATAGATGTCCTGACCGGTATTGATATCACCCTGCTCCGGTTTTTCAACACGACCCTGGCCAATCCTGTCTTCGACCTGGTGATGCCGGTAATTACCAACATCGATTTCTGGCGTTATCCGGTGTTGCTGGCCCTGCTGGGTATTGCGGTGTTCGGCGGGCGGTATGGGCTGATGAGTGTGCTGGTCGCAATCATCCTGTTGACCATTACCGACCAGTTGTCGTCACACTTGATCAAGGAACTGGTCGGCAGAATCCGACCCTGCCACGACGTCCCCGATCTTCGGGTCCTCACCGGCTGTGGCAATTCCAAGTCTTTTCCCTCATCCCACGCGACGAACACCATGGCCGCGGCAATATTTTTCGGCCTGCGCTACCGCCGCATCCTCATCATGTTGTTGGGAGTTTCGCTAATGGTCTCCTATTCGCGCATATATATAGGGATCCATTACCCATTTGATGTCCTGGCCGGGTGGGCGCTGGGCCTGGCTTGTGCCCTGATGGTTCTCAGACTATTCAACCAACTCCGTAAGCGGCGGCCCCAGTTGGACAATACCCACCGCTGGAACTGGATGGCAAAAACATCCCGGCGAACCGGATAACATCCGGCCCAGCAGCAGGTTCCAAGCATCCGCTGCCGCGCGGCCCACACGATCGGGTGCCACCGCATAGGCCGGCCGATTTCGTGCTTGCAAATTCGGACGACGAAACGTATATTAAAACACTGTTTAAATACAGATTTATTGTCGAACGAAAAACCAAATCCGGCATGATGAACAGAATCAGGACAACGCGGCCGCTGCAGTTGCTGATGTTGGTGGCCGGTTTTCTGGTCTGTTCAGGATATTCGGGCGTTATGGGAATCTGCCTGGATTGTGACTTTGGGTCTCATTTTGCCCCGATGGATGCGGGTTGTTATCACTGCGCCGATTCGGGCAATCCCGGTGATGGACCTGCAACCGGCGGCGCCGGATACCATAATCACTGCACCAAGCTGGGTGTACCGTCCGATTTCCTGATTGGCGGGCAACCACGCTCGTCGGGGAAAGATGATACCGCGCCGCAGGTGCGCTGTCTTTTGCCCGATTCACGAAGCTCGGAGTCGATAAGACTCACAAATCAGTTGCCGCATTTCATAACGTATCCGGAATGTTTCTCAAGCCGGCGTTTGGCTGCACTAGCAACAATCGTCCTAATCTGCTGATTACTCCCAGTTCAAGACAAATCAGTTCACGGTAGTATTTAGCGGCGGCCCGTTGCGCCGCTGCCTGTCACATCTGTATTTCATGGGGATGTACGTATGCGACGATTTATTCGTTACCGGCCGGCCGGTATTGTGATGCTTTGGTTTATCCTGGCCGGTCCGCCCGATTCACGCGGCGAGCCACAGCCGGCCCAGTGGGCCGATCCGTTTCCAACGGTGGATGTTCTGCCGCCCGGGCCCCCGGCATCATTGACGTTCCGCGATGTCGCGCTGCTCATTGCTCAGGGAAACGCGTCACTCCAGGCCGGCGGACTGGCCGCAGGGGCCGCAAATCATGAAACCGCACAGGCCGGGAAATGGCCCAATCCGGAACTGGAACTTGAAGCCGAAAACCTCGGCGGTGATCTGGACGGACTCCGACAGGCCGAAATCAGTCTCCTGCTGTCACAGGAATTTGATATCTGGGGCAAACGCCGCGCGCACAAAGCGGTCATCAGCCGAGCCGGGGCAACCCAGGAGTATTCCCGGCGGCTGGAGCGTTACCGGATTTATGCGCAGGCGCAGTATCTGTTCCTCGACCTGATCAGCGCCCAGCAGACAAAACAACTCGCGCAACGGGATGAACAATTGGCCGCCGAAATCGTCCAGGCCGCCCAGGCGCGGCTTGACAAAGGCGCGGGACTTCGCTCGGAGTCGTGCCTGGCCGAAACCGAACTCGAGCGCTCGCGAATGGCTCTGGCTGCCATGGAAACCGAACTGGATGAAGCGCGGGAACATCTTTCCGCGTTATGGGGTAACCCTCGCCGGGATTTCCAGTGTAGTACAGACACAACGACGATGACAATCCCCGATGCCGGAGTATTACTTAGCCTGGTCGAGGAGAGCAAGGACGTCCTGCTCTCCCGCTTGCATGCGCAGAGTGTCGGGGCACTTCTCGATTTGGAACGTGTCAACTGGCGGCCCAACCCGGCCGTCAAAGGTGGTTATCGCCATTCGGAAGCGGATCAGGCCGGCAGTTTCATCGTTGGTCTGTCGTTTCCCCTCCCGGTCCTAGACGGCAACGGGCATGGCCGGCAGGCGTTGCGCATACGGCAACAGGCGGCGATACTTGAGGAAGAACAGGCAAAGCGTGAGGCGGCAGTTTTTGTCCGAACTTCATGCAATAAAATCAATCAACTCCGAACCGGCCTCGCCACGCTGGACCAGACAATCATCCCCAAGTCCGAGGCCGCTTACCAGGCACTGGCCGAAGCCTATCACAACGGCAAAATCCCGATCACCGAATTATTGGACAGCCGGAGAACTATCATCGAATTGCAAACGCAGCGGATCGATCTGGTTCGGACCGTGCGTACCCGCATCATCGGGTTGGAGGAATTCCTCGGCATCAAGCTGACGGACTTTCACACAGAAGGAAAATAGCCATGTTAGCACAGCAAAAAGGTCTCACCGCATTTTGGGGCTGCTGCGCCGCCGCGTTGTTGCTGGCCGCCGTCAGCCTGACCGCTGCCGTGGCGGAGGTCGAGCGGGAAAACACGACGACCACCACGCACATCGATTCGGGCCACCGTCAATCCGATACGCCTGGTCATGTCGAAAACGATCATTCGGCAAACGACATCCTTGATGAAAATGAGGAAGATGATGACCATGACGGACATGAAGACGAAGGTATCATCGAGATTACCCCGGCGGCCGTCGAGATGGCCGGCATCACGCTGGCCACAGCAGACCGGGGACGAATCAGCCAGGCCATCAACCTGCCGGGTGAAGTCGGGTTCGACGAAGACCGGCTGGTCCACATCACGCCCCGCTTCGGCGGGATTGCCCGAGAGACCCGGTTCCGTGTTGGTGATTATGTCAATGCC
The DNA here is from genome assembly GCA_020051695.1 of Candidatus Zixiibacteriota bacterium. Taxonomy (GTDB): domain Bacteria; phylum Zixibacteria; class MSB-5A5; order WJJR01; family JAJRUJ01; genus JAGVQM01. The sequence goes on from JAGVQM010000032.1 coordinate 43,406, forward strand.
GGTGACACCGTCGCAATTGTCGAAAGTAACGAGAGTTTGAATACCTATGCCATTACCGCGCTCATCTCCGGCCGGATCATTGATCGTCATGTCACCCTTGGTGAATTCATTTCCGAGGAACACTGCATCTACACCATCGCCGATCTGTCTGACGTCTGGGTAAACCTTGCCGTGTATCCGCGTGATGCCGACCGTGTGAAACCCGGGCAACAGGTCGTCATCAGGGCGATCGGGTCGGAACACACGGCGGAAGGGATGATCCAGTACGTGACCCCGATCCTGAACGTTACGACGCGAAGCATCACCGCCCGCGTGGTGCTGCCCAATCCCGACGACACCTGGCGTCCCGGCACTTTCGTCCAGGCCCGGGTGACCACCGGGTCGGGAGAGGAAGGACTGCTCGTCGATAACCACGCCATCCAGATGCTGGACGATGAGAACATCGTCTTTGTCTCTGACGGGCCGGGGCGCTATCGGCCGGTCGCAGTAACCGTCGGGGAACGTGATGACCGTTTCACTGAAATCCTGTCCGGGCTGGAGGAGGGGACAAAACATGTCGTCTCCGGGGCCTTTGAGCTGAAAGCTAAAATTGTCACCAGTTCCCTGGGTGGTCACGCCGGGCACGGCCACTAAAAGGAGACGATACATGAATCGATTCATCCACTATGCGATACAAAACAGATTGCTGGTTGTCGTCGTCCTAATCGGCGTGATCGCGGCGGGGATCGTGCAGTACCGAAATCTCCCCACTGATGCGTTTCCCGATATTTCACCGGTGATGGTGCCGGTTTTCGCCGAAGCCCACGGCATGGCGCCGGAGGAGATCGAACGTCTGATCACCTTCCCCATCGAATCGGCGATGAACGGCCTGCCCGGCGTAAAATCGATCAAATCGACATCGGCCTTCGGCATGGCCGTGGTCTACGTGTATTTCGCCGACGATGTTGATATTTATTTTGCCCGACAGATCGTCGCCGAGCGACTGACCTCTGCGGCTGCTGAGCTGCCGGAATTGCACGAACAACCCGGACTCGGACCGATCTCTACCGGACTGGGCGAAGTGTTGATGTACTACCTGCAGGCCGACAGTACGGTTAACACCGGAGGCAAACCGCTCGACACCTATCTCCGCGAGATCAACGACTGGGTTATCAAATACCAGCTACAGACTGTACCCGGCGTCACTGAAATCCTCTCGATGGGTGGCCACGTTCTGCAATATCAGCTCAAACTTGATCCATACGCCTTGAATACCTTCGGGTTGACCCTCGAGGATGTGGTAAACGCGGTTGCGGACAATAACCGAAACGCCGGCGGGCAGTTTCTGATCCTGGGGTCGGAAGAATACCTGGTCCGTGGCGTCGGATTGCTCGAAACATTGGCCGACGTGCGGAACCTGCAGTTGAAAGTCGTCAACGGCACACCGGTATGTGTCGGTGATGTGGCCGAAGTCGACTTTGGCCGGGAAATTCGCCGCGGAGTGGTCACGCGTAACGGCGCCGAGGAAGTTGTCGCCGGTATCGTGATGAAACTCTACGGCGAGAATACCTCGGAGGTCATCAGCCGCCTGGAAGCCAAATTCCCGGAAGTCCAGGCCTCGCTGCCGTCCGGCGTGCACCTAGTACCCTATTACAACCAGAGTGCGCTGGTTGAAAACGCGGTCGAGACGGTGAGCGACGCGCTCTGGCAGGGTGCCATCCTGGTCATCCTGGTGCTGGTGCTTTTTCTGGGCAATGTTCGCAGTGCCTTCATCGTTAGTCTTGCTCTTCCGGTATGCGCACTGGTGGCAGTTATTTGTATGGGCGTTGCCGGGATGTCCGCCAATCTTATGTCATTGGGCGGGATTGCCATCGCCATCGGCATGCTTAGTGACGCATCCATTGTCGTCGTCGAAAACATCCACAGGCATTTGGTGGACGTCAAATACAAAAACAGCAGCAAAACGGAAATAATCGTCATGGCCTGCCGCGAAGTCGTGCGTCCCCTCACCTTTTCGGTTATTATAATCGTCATTGTGTTTCTGCCGCTTTTTACCCTGGAGGGCGTCGAGGGGAAGATGTTCTCGCCGATGGCCTTCACCATCACCTTTGCCCTACTGGGTTCGCTGTTGGCTGCGCTGGTGTTCTCGCCGGTTCTATCGTCGTTTCTCCTGAAAAAGGAGGAGCGTGAGAAATTTACCTTTATCGACACATTGAAACGGTTCTACCAGATCCTTCTGCGATGGGTTTTTCGTCACCGGATTGTCGTACTGATCATCACGCTGATCGCGTTCGCCGGTTCTTTGGCGGTTGTTCCCTTTCTTGGAACGGAATTCATCCCCACACTTGAAGAAGGTGTCATTCAAGTCAATGTCACCATGGCCCCCTCGATCTCGCTCGAGAAAGCGACCGAAACAATCATGAAACTCGAGCGGATCATCAAAGAATTCGGCGAGGTCGACCAGACCATCGCCAAGATCGGCCGCCCCGAGGCGGGTAGCCATCCACATCCGGTCAACTCGGCGCATATCCAACTGCTGCTCCGGCCGCCGGAGGAGTGGCCGAACTCCGGTTCCAAAGCGGAACTCGTCGAGGCGTTGAACGAAAAATTGTCGCAGTACCCCGGAGTGCAGCTTAATTTTTCCCAGCCGATTCAGAATATGTTTGATGAGTTGCTTTCGGGCGTAAAAACACAATTGGCGATCAAGTTATACGGGGATGATCTGACCGTCCTCCGCACAAAATCCGAGGAGATCAAAGAGGCGATCGAAACCGTGCCGGGGCTGGTCGATTTGTCATCCGAACAAAGCTACGGGCAACCGCAGGTGCAGATCAAGGTCGACCGGGACGCCTGCGCTCGGTATGGGGTGAATGTCTCCGATATTCTGGAGCTTGTGGAATTGGCGATCGGTGGCGAGGTCATCGATCAGATCTTCCTTAACACACGGCGGTTCGGGATCCACGTGCGTTTCCATGAACAATACCGCAATGACCCTGAGGCAATCAAGAACCTTCTGGTCCATACCTCGAGCGGCATGTTGCTGCCGTTGTCACAAGTGGCGCGGGTCGAGACTCTGGTCGGTCCCATTCAAATCAATCGGGAAAAAAACCAGCGCCGCTGGGTTATCTCCGCCAATGTCCGCGGCCGGGACATGGGCGGGGTAGTCGGTGATATTCAACGAATCGTCAAAAACGACGTTAAACTTCCCCCCGGTTACTATCTCGAATACGGCGGCCAGTTTGAAAATCAGCAACGGGCAATGAAGAGACTGGGGATCATTGTTCCGGCAACCCTGGGTTTGATTTTCCTGCTGCTGTACTTGTCGCTTAATTCACTGCGTTACGCCTCACTCATTTTCATCAACGTCCCTCTGGCCTTGATCGGAGGAATATTCGGCCTGTTTGTAAGCCGGGAGTACCTGTCCGTTCCGGCTTCCGTGGGGTTTATCGCCCTCTTCGGCATTGCGGTGTTGAATGGACTCGTCCTGGTGTCCTACATTAATCAATTGCGCAGGGATGGCATGGCTGCTACCGAAGCGGTTACCCAGGCTTGTCTGTTGCGGCTCCGACCGGTGTTGCTGACCGCGCTTGCCACTATTCTGGGATTGGTGCCGTTAATGCTGTCCCGAGGTATGGGCTCGGAAGTCCAACGCCCACTGGCTGTCGTCGTGGTTTTTGGCCTGCTGTCGTCGACTTTTCTTACGCTGGTACTGATTCCAGCGTTGTACGAGTGGTTTGCGCCGGGCGACAAAGCCATGTGCAGGGAATAGCCGGCGACAATTGGCTGGTTCGGCGAACGGCTTCCGTCCCCGGCATCAGGCCGCACCGGCTTGAGGAGTCGCGCACGAGGAACACGCCGTCTGTGCCGACAAGAGATACGCATTGGGATCGTGACACAGTGCGCCGTCGGGCACCCATTCCCAAAACTCGCCGAGGTCCCGGCGGATTTTCTCCACGAAGTATTCGGGGATCCGCGTTGTTTCTTGCTCAAAGAAACCCCGGAGAGGCCGGTCGGTATTCAACCGCCGCCGGATCTCGGAGAAATATCGTACCCGGCCAAAGCGTTCTGAGGAAAGCCCGCGGACAATATTCAACCACCGCGGAATCGTTTCGCCGTTTGCCAGAAACCGGCGGAACAGCAGCCGGGGCGAATACGAGTACCTCGTGACATCGATGAGATGATCATAAAATTCGGGCCACGAATAGTTTTTCGGCTTGATGTTCATCTGGATGTTGCTGAGAAAGTGAAACGGAAACGGCAGCACACGATGTGCCCGCTGGAATTCCAGGTTTAGTGGGGCCGCTTGGCCGAACGCCGAAAGCATGGAATAGGCCGGAAACGCCCCCGGACTAAGGTCCAGGAACCGCTTGGTGAGTTCGAATGGCGCCGATCCTTCATCGCCGTCGAGTCCGAAGATATGATTGGTTTGCACGTACGGGATATGCCGGAGAATCATGTTGACATGATCGGAGACCTTCTCGACCTTGTCCATCCCGGTCGTGTTTCCCGTTTTGGATTTTTTGGAGAGCTCAAACCACGATTCGATACCCGGGAGCAAAGCCTTGAAGCCATTGTGCTTAAGCCGTTTTACCCGGGACTCCGAAAGCAGTGACAGGGTCGATTCGGCGATAAAGTCGATCCGACCGGGAGGAACTGCTTCTTCGATCGCATCCATGCAATGGTCAAAACGTACCCCGAAGTTCGGGTCGTGCCAGGCCACCCGGGGACGCTTCAACCTGCCCAGCAGAAAACGAAGATCCTCCTTCATCGCCTCTGTGTCCAACTGCTGGTAGGGTATAGACGAGTCAATGCAAAAATCACAAGTATACGGACAGCCCAAGCTGCTCAACAGCGGCACTATTTTAACAAAGGGCGCCTTTTCCAGGGTCTGTTCGATGAATTTCCAGCGTTTGCGCACACCGGGCAATTCGACGGGATGGTGTTCGGCCGAGAGGTGCAACCCAACAGGCCGATGTGGGGTACAATCCCGCAGCACTTCGTGGACCAGCGCTTTGTCGGTGAATCCCAGCACGTAATCAAAATACTTCTGCGCATCATCCGGATAGCAACGGGCATGGGGCCCGCCCAGGACGGTGATTGCACCGCGCGCGCGGAACAGATTACTCAGGGCATACGACAACAAAGCTGCTTCCGTAAAGGAACTGATAAACACGACATCGACCCCGGCCGGCAAATTTTCGATAAGGTTCTCCCGGCCGGTATAGGTGACCAGCGTGACCTCATGCCCCTGTTCTTCGCACCACGTGGCCACGACCTGCGGCATGATACTGACGAAGTTCGCCCCCATGACCCGCATCCACATCGTCCGCGTCGGGGCCTTGGCAATGAGATCGATAATGCCGATGTTCAGTTTGCGCATGGGACCTCGGTTTCATAACCTCGAAAAATCCACAACGACCACACCGCAACCGGAGAATTCCTCTCCAGCCGGCAGGTAACAACTGTCCTCCCCCATTAATAACACTAAGGGAGAACATTGTCACCCACTTATTATTGAGCGTACGTAATTCCAACCGGGTTCTCCGTCGGTCGGAAGATTGAAAAGAGGACTAGTCCCTAGGATTGAGGCACCGTTATTTCGCCCTGGAATTGTGGTTGGGTGATTTCCGGACCATTCCCTCGGTCAGGGCAAAGCTGGCCAGCTCTAAGCGGGTATGCAGCGCGAGTTTATCCAGGATATTATGAACGTGGCTTTTGACTGTATGAATGGCAATATTGAGTTCACCGGCGATCCCCTTGTTGCTCATGCCCCGCGAAATGAGGTTGACGACCTCGTGTTCGCGTTTGGTCAGCTTAACCGCTTTCATCAAATGGTCCGCCTTGCCCGTCTGGACCGCGTACTCCACAATGTGGGAGAACAGCGATCCGGCCAGCGGCGGCGGCAGGACTTTCTTCCCTTTGGCCACCGACCGGATGGTGTGTAGAAAATCATCGATGGTGGCATCCTTGAGGATGAAACCGGCAACACCCGCCTTGACGAATTCGACGACTTCGGCTTGTACTGGAATGAGGTCCATCACCACGATCTCGGCCTTGGGATATTCCTGTTTGATCAGTTCCGCCACGCGCAGGCTGTTCTGGCTCCGCAACCCCAGATCAAGCAGGACGACGTTCGGCTTGATTTTCCGCGCCTTTTCCAGAGCATCGCCGTTGCCCGTTGCCGCCACGACTCGGATATCCGGCTGCTCGTTCAGCATGGCCGTAATACCCTCGCGCAACAGGCGATTATCTTCGATTAACAGCACCCGGATCTTCAGCACGAACAACGCCTCCGTCACAAAATCGTCAATCGCAAACTTAAAAATATCGCCGATATTTCGTCAAGAAAAAATATCTTCCAAGTCTGGAACCGTTTATATGGCAAGCACTTCCACCGATTCTTAGATGACTTGCGGGAGATACTAAAAGAACGCAAGAATGAAGCAGCACTGAAGCTACTTGATTCGACCAATCTTGAATTGCATGAGGCAACGAATCATTTTGGTGATGAATTCCATGTTCTTCTTTCTCGTCTACCATTCCCTGAATACGAAAAATGGCGAACAAGAAGCGATTTGGATTCGTTGCGTTTAGCCGCCCGGGATATTGCTGACACCGCATTAGAAATGGAATACTACATCCGGTTCATACTCATTGATTTTGAATTGAAAGCCGGAGACAATTGGGATTTTTTCATTTGCTGTGCCAGTGAATCCTCAGTCGAGTCTTGTTTTGTGGAATCTTGCTGGTCGGCAACCCCGCTTAAGTAGACGCTGCCGATCAGAAAGATCGAAATCAAACTAACCGCAAGCAGCATAGGCAGTTGTCGCCATTTGCCATTGTGTTTGGTTCGTGTACGTTGCATGGCATCCCTTCGATGGTTTATGCGTTAAATCTGATTATCTTCGAATTTCAAAATCCCGTTGTGATTCCGCGGTCGCCAAAATCCCACGACCATCATCTAACCAGCACGATGCAAATCTACTGTCAATAACAATATCATTCGACATATGAAAATATTCCCGGATTCTTGCGGCGCAGATCTGGCTTCAATCAATCCCAAACAAATTTGGGATTGCCACCCGGCCATTGACCAAGTCTTGTTCAGATGATCCCGCCTCCTTTTTCGCATTTTTTCCTTCTCTCCAGGGCATATTCCACCCCGGATTGTTACGCGGCTTTTCGATGTCTCGCGGAGACGCGGAAATGTGTCGCTCTCTCCGGTGTTACTGCGCTTTCTTATTTCGGCCCGCCTCAATACGCCGGCCCGACCGTCAAGCCATACCCGTTGCATCCATCCTTCAGTTAAAGCAAAAAGTATAACCCCGGCCCCGTAACCTGTTAAGAGTAAATCCCAAGTATTTTCAGTGCATGCCGATTATTTGCTGTCCAACTGCCGGTTATAACCCGTCTTACCTGACAAATCACGACAAAACTCGCACGGTACCCGCTGATATCTGACTCAACAACAGGAAATTCTATTCCGTGATAATCGGGCAGCCGGAACATGTAATGATAAAAAAACGGGCTGCCCGTGGATCGGACAGCCCGTGTCATCCATATAAGGCCGTACTTATTTGGTCATGGCCAGCGCCGACAAGCGGTCGATTGCCGGATAATAAGTCGAATCGGCGGCGAGGGCCTTTTGATATTCTTCGCGCGCCTCGGCATATTTACGTTCGTCCTCATACAACACCCCGCGTGAATAGGCCAGCGCGGCCTGCGTCGATTCGGAAACATTGCCGTGCAACACCTTTTTCTCTTCCTCAGATACCGCAACTTTCAGCCACCCGGCGACCGTCTCGGCGGTTTGGGCCACCATGCTCATCAACTCTTTTGTTTTGCCTTTGATCGTGGTGCTTTCGAGTATTTCACCGGTCTCGGTTTTGACCAGTTTGGGGACAATCCACATTTCGTCTTTGCTCACCTGCATGAACGAACCCATCACAAACGCATGCACCCCGAGTAGCTTGCCCACGCGCACGGCGGTTTGATCATCGAAGTACTCGCTTTGCTGGACCTGGATTTCATCCAGCAGCATTTGCACGCGCTCGCGGTCGACGACTTTGAGCTTGCTGAGGTTTTTTAAATCGGAGATCAGGATATCGGCCATGCCGAATTGCATGGGGTTCCACTGGTCGTGATCGACCGTCGAATTGTTGCGAAAGTCGACTACGGCGACATGTTTGATGCCCGGGTCCTCTTTCACGCACAGGGAATCTTTGGCGACGGAATACCACAGTTCCATGAATCGGCGGTGGTATTTCTGGGAGTTGATATCGAGGCAGGGATAATTCTCCCGCAGGCGGCCCAGCCACATCGCCGCCTCAGTCTGGTTTTCGCGGGCATAAAAGCAGCGGGCCAGCAGCAGGTACGCCCGCTGCGCCTGGGCCGGATCGAGCTCCTCGGCCTCGATGGTACTGATCAGCAATTCAATGGCTGAAACGAAATCGGCTTCATTATAGAGTTTTTGGGCCTGGTCCAGACTTTCGCCAACACCGGCCGACAACATTGTCGCCGAGGCCGACAGTAATCCGACGATCACCAGCGACAAGATTACCTTGCGCATATTACCCTCCTCCGCTTTCGCGCGGTCATAATTAACTGATTATAATACGTCCGGCACTCCGACGCGCAACAACCAAATTCCTGATTTTATCAAACTACGATTCGGGCAAGGCGACGTATTTTAGATTGTGGAGTTGGCGTTTCCGATTATCTTTCGCCGAAAGCGGCTGTAAGATAATAGCCGATGGTCGTTTGACAGGGATGGTCTATGGCAGCAGCGAGTGAAACACAATCACCGTCAGCCACGCCTTCCACGATGGTGTTCGGTATGACCGCGGGCGCCGGACGCCTGCAACTGCTTCCACGAGAGGAAATCACCACCGCTCCACCCCCGAAAACCGATCATCCCTTCATAATCCTCGATGATGCGGGGATTTTTTCGCGGGTCCTGGCTGCGCGAGCATTGACTGACGCCGGGAAATTGATTTCCGTCGCGGTTAAGCAACAAAAAGATACAATTGCCGCGCCCCCGCCGGGGTTCGGCCGCAGTTATACCAACGCCGACTCGCGCGCGGCTTTTCTGGCCGAGGCCGAATGTCTGGAAAAGCTCGGTGAAACGGGAGAAGGGATTGTCCTGCCCCCGGCCGGGATGGCCTACCAATCGCAGGCGCCCGGGAAATATCTGATTGCTTCGTTGCCGATAACATTTTGCCGGAAAATTTCCACATTTTTTCACCCGCCCTGCCCCCTGTGCGGGGCCTTGCTGCAGGATTGCCGCGATGAATTGCTGCTGGGGGAGCAGGGTCTGCCGCTGTATGCCTCCAGCGCGCAGCGGTTATTGTATTGCGCGAAGTGTGGCGGGGTACAGGACGGTTTGCGGACTTTTTATGCCGCTGCTGCCGGGCCGGCGTTGCGTTCACGGGCGGAGCAGCGGCTGCGGCTGGGCCCGCAACTCTATCGCGATTTCCAGCACCTGGTCAATAAAGCCCCCACTGATCGGGAGACGGGAGTAAGCGACGCCCCGGGTATCGCGCAGTTTCCCTGCATGAATTGTGTTCATCGCCCGGCCTGCTATCCCCGGCGGTCGGATGAAACCCAGCCGATCCCCGCCGAACAACAGTTGTACCCGGTGGCATATCATGAATTCCTGGCCCTCGTCCGCGAATACTGCGAGATGGATTTCGGACAACTGTATCGTTATCTGGGTGGGCAGGAGCGCTCGCGGGTGATGGCTCGTCCGGCCCGGACCGGCGACAAATATGCCGGTACACGGGAACATCCGGACGGCTGGTATTTTTTCGGCAACGCTCCGCACGAACGCTCCGCGCTGGAAATTCTCTGGCTTAAGCTGGCGGCGTTCGAACAACTTTGTGAGGGAGTGTGGCGGGTTTATGAGTCCTGCGGCCGGCCACACCTTGATTTGCATCCTCAAAGTGTACTGGCCGTGCCGGGCAGGTCCTCACGGTGGTCGTTTCGTGTCGGGCTGGCCAATCCTGCGGCCGCTGTTCCGGCACGCACCGGTCCGGAGACCGATGAAAAATATCGGCAGTTTCTCCCTCGGGCGAATTTCCAACACCTGTTTACTTCGCCGCTGATTCGCCGTCCACCGTACGGCCACGATGAATACGCCAATCTGACCATTCGGCGGATCGAGTCGCAGGGCGCCGGCGTGATCCTCGACGTTCATCTGGCCTCGGAGGTGATCCGTGTTTTTCAATTGACGACTGATGATTTGTTGCGGATCACGTTGAATGCCCCATTGGATAAGGCCGACGGTCTGGTTGTATGGGCTGTGGAAGCCAAACCCGAACGCGGCGGCTATCGGCTGCGCGGGGAGGCATCTCGACTGCGGCCCGATGTACTTCAGGCATTGGCGGCGCACCAAGAGCATACACTCTGGGATTGCCGCGTGAATATTTGCCGCAACTATAACGTGCGTTGTGACTTGTATAGTCTGGGGATGATGTTATGGGCCCTGTTGCTGGTCAACGATCGGCAGGATGAGGCCGAAGTTTGCCGAAAAGTGGAGGAAATCCGAACCGAACTCACCGACGGGGCTGGTGCAACCGACCAAGCCACTCCCTCAGCCGTAGCGAAAACACGTTTTAATGCGATTTTGGCCGAAAATCAGGCCGTTTTTGGTCCGGAGTCGGTGTTTTTCCGTGGGGAAGATCGCCAAAGCGGCAAGCACGATATTCCGGCGGAATTATGGCTTGCTTGTCAAAAATTGGGGCTTGAGCTCATTGCCGATGCCCCGGATTATTCGGCGGCCGGGAACGCAAAAAATGGTGGTGCACAAGCGATAAAAAAAGTCCTTGACCGATTAAAAGACTTGAATTTATGGGCTGGAGGCCGATTATTTGCAAGGGGCGCATTCGAACGCGAAGTATTGGCGGCGATGGCCCGGGATAGACAGGACGTTGCCGGCGGTGTGTCAAAAAATACATCGTCGAGGAGAGAATTGGAGTCTTGACCAACCAGCAGGGACAAAGCCCGCAAGCTGATCCGCCGGTGGTTCATTCGCCGGATGAATTTCTCGCGCGGCTGGAACAGGCATTTTTCGCCAACGCCGACCGGCCGGCAACCACGCGCCGAGCGGCGCTGGCCGGAGTTATCTCTAATCTGACAGCCGAGTTAAACCCGGAAGAGGCCGGAGTTTTAATCGAGACCGTTAGACAGCGTCTGGCCCGGCCAACCGTGGCCGCGCCTGCTGAAAACGCGGCGCCTCCCGAAGAATTGGAACGACTCAACGCCGAAAAGCAGGCGCTCGAATCCCGGATTGCCGAGCTGGAGACCGCCACGGCGATCCAGACTGCGGCATACGATTCCCTGGTCGAATTATCCGCCCATTTCCTGGGCAGCGACACGAAATTCGATAAACCGGAACAAATCGACGTGTTTTGCAATCGGATCAAAGATTCTTTTCACATCCTGTTGTCCGCGTTTAAAAGCCTGCTGCGGGGGCGCAAGCGGTTCCAGATGGAATATGCGATTTATTTCGGCTGGGACAAATCAATGGACGGCACCCGCGTGATCCGGGCGGGAGAAGATGCCGATGTGGGGCGCAAATTTTTCGAATGGCGTACGGTCGATACGGCCGAGGCCTCTTCCGCCGAAATCGCGCGGGCACTGGATGAACTGAAGTATCACGAACTGGCGCTGTTGTCGGGATATAAAAAATGCGTCAAAGAGGGCACGCTCAATGTTCTTCAGCCGCTGTCCCCCGAGCAGTTGCGGCAGGACCTGGCTCAGGAAAACGTGTCGTGGGGACCGCTGAAGATCCCGTTTCGGCTGGCGCCGTTCAAGAACGCTGTGCTGTACCGTGAATTCTGCCGCCGCTACCGGGAATTAACCGCCGAGGACGAGCGCTTTTTTGAAGACAAATTCCGGAATACTTTCCGGAACGCATATAAAGAAGTGATGAACCTCAAAATTCGGGCGCAGCAAAAGGAAAAAAACGAGTCACGTGAGGAATAACTTCGCGGGACCGGATCGGGAACGGGCATGAATAAAATTCTCAATCGCGCGGGACGAGTAGTACTGTTGTTTGCTGTTGTGCTGTTGGTGTTGGCCGGGTGTTCGTTATTTCGCGGGGGCGAGCCCAAGGAACGCACCATCCAGTTAACCTTTGATCCATCTCCGCAATTGAACTGGGACGGCAGTGAGTCGAAGACCCTGCAGGTTGCCGTCTTTATCCTGAAAGATACCGGCCGCTTTGCCGGCGGGCAGGTCGCCGCGTTTTTTGATCCCGATTATGACCGCGATTACTCCGAGCGGTTTGCCGCGGATGTCGTGAAAAGCTGGACGTTCACTGTCCGGCCCGGCCAGAGCGAGACACAAATCCTGAGCTATACCCTGGGGCAGGCCGAAGCGGAACGTCTGTATCTGGGCATCATCGGTGACTTTTTCCAGCCGGCGGACAACGGGCGGGAACGGTCATTCTATACGCTGAAAAACACGTCCCAGCAGCAGATCACCGCGGTGTTCGGCAAAGACCTGATTGAGTCGGTGGCGGGCAATCGGTAATGACGGGAACAAGTTGACGCGCACCGGATGAAACAAAACTGAAGTGTGGGAACGCCCGGCCCGGCCGCGCCGCCCACCGGATCGACCGACGGAGAAAAATCAAAGATGGCCCAATATTATCAAGTCCTGTGGAGCGAGGGGTTGTTCATCACCCAGCACCATTTCCAGCAGCGCGACCGGTATGTTGACAAAGACGTGGCCTTCCGTGTCCACTCGGCGGCGCCGTTTTCGTATGGTGTTTCGCACCTGAGCATTGACGCCGATGCGATCGCCAACAAGATGTTTACGCTGCAGGAATTCGACGGGACACTTCCGGACGGCACAACGGTCCGTATTCCCAAGGTCGACGAGCCGCCGCCGACCCGTTCGCTGGAAGCGGCCTTCGCGCCCACCGAATCGGTGCTGGGGGTGTATCTGGGGCTGCCGGTAGAACGGCCGGGCTTGCCGGCGGTGCGCATGGGTGGTGAAGGCCGGGCCGTGCAGACCCGTTTTGTCCGCGAATTCGCCACGATTCCCGATATGATCAACGGCGAAGGCGAACGGGAAATCGCTTATGCCCGCAAAGAACTCTGTCTGCTTTTTTCCACGGATAACCTTAACGAATACGATTGCCTGAAAATCGCTGAAGTGGTGCGCAACGCTGAGGGGATCATGGAACTAAAACGGACATTCGTCCCTACGGCCACAGCAATCGGGGCATCGCCATACCTGAAAAACTGGGTCAAGGGGCTGCTGGAGGTCTGTTCGGCCAAGAGTGACGCCCTGGCCGAAAAAGTCCGCCAGCGTACGCCGCAGATGGCCGATTTCACCGGTTCGGACATGCCGAATTTCCTGCTGTTGCACACCATTAACAGCGCCATCCCCACGCTGGCCCATTTCTATCGGCATCCCCAGTCTCATCCGGCCGCGGTCTTCGGGGCCATGGCCTGGCTGGCCGGCGCGTTATGCACATTCTCGAATGAAGCCCGGGCGCATGACTTGCCGGTGTACAACCATGACAACCTTGGGGGGTGCTTCACCGAACTGGAACGGCGGCTCCGCGTGCTGCTGGAGATGGTCGTCCAGGCCCGGTATGTGAAAATCCCGCTGACGCAGAAGCAGCCGACCTTGTATGAGGGCACGATCGCCAACCCGGAATTGCTGGAACACGGGGAGTTTTATCTGGGGCTCTCCGCCGACGTCGCGGAGAACAAACTGATCACGGAATTTCCGCTGCATGGAAAAATCATTTCGCCGGACAAAATCGAGTTGTTGATGCAGAAAAACCTGCCGGGGGTCGGTGTCGTGTATGTTGCGCACCCGCCGGCGGCGTTGCCGGTGAAGGCGGGGATGGTGTATTTCCATCTGGAAAACAGGGGTGACCGCTGGAATTTCATCTGTCAGGCCAATGCGATATCGATCTACGGACCGCCGGCGAATTTCCCCGGTCTGGCGGTCGAATTGCTGGTTATTGAGGGCTGATCACGAGGAATTATCACGCACGCCCACATGGGAGAAGCACGTGGCTGATCATCAGACCCCGACAAAACGTGACTCGCTGAGCAGCGCATGTTCGCGCGCGTTCTCGGTGATTCTGGCGCTCGGCGGCGGGCAGGACCTGGGTGCAGTGCAGTCGGTACGCGCGCGCCTGAGCTCCACACTGGGGAGTATCGAGGCGGCGGGTCCCGGCGACGGTTATACTGCCGAGGACCTGCGGACGGCGCGCTATGCGCTGACTGCCTTTGCCGACGAGACAATTGCGCGTACCAGTTGGCCGGGGCGCGCCGAATGGATGCAAAGTCCGCTGTCGTTGACGGAATTCAACGACAACAACGCGGGTGACGGTTTTTTTGCACAACTAACGACGATCCGCCGGCAGGCCGAGGCCAAACCGGAATTGCTGGAAGTATATTACACCTGCCTGGCACTGGGTTTTGAGGGCAAATATGCGCTGGCTGATCCGCGCGAACGCCTGGCGCTGATCAAAGAAATCGGCCGCGACCTGGAACACCTCCGGCCCGGCGCCGCGGAGTTGTCACCACGCTGGCAGCCACCGGAAAAACTCAACGAGATGGTCGGGGGCGGGCTGCCGCTGGGGGTCATCACGGCGATTGCCGCAGGACTGGCGTGTATTGCGTTCATCGCGTTGAATTTTTTATTGAATGGGGAAGCCAATCGGTTGATCTCGCAGTTCTAATATCCGGGCGACGACAATTATGACCACACTTGTATTGAAATTGCTGAAATCAAAATTCGCCGCGGCCGGCGCGGTGTTGATTATTGCCCTGATTATTGTGTTGATGGGCCCGCGGATCGGCCTGGTCTCCCCCTACAATTATCTGGCGGCCGGTTTGGTCCTGCTGGTCTGGCTGGTCTGGCTGGGTTACCAGAAAATGCAGGCGCGGAAAAACGCCTCGGCGCTGGAGGGTTTTTTACACCAGCAGGCCGACAATCAGCTGCTGAGCGCCCGGCCCGATGTCAAAGATGAAATCGCGGCGCTGAAAGAAAAGCTGGAACGCGCGGTCCGCACGCTCAAACAATCGAAACTGGCCAAAGGCCGCCGCGGCTCGGAGGCCCTGTATGTCTTGCCGTGGTTCATGATTATCGGGCCGTCCGCCTGCGGCAAGTCCACCGCCATCCGTGAATCGGGCCTGAGTTTTCCGCCGGTGGACCCCGATGCCGAGCATCCGGGGGCGATCAAAGGTCTGGGCGGCACGCGCAATTGTGACTGGTGGTTTACCAACGAGGGGATCATCCTCGATACCGCCGGGCGGTATACGATCCCGGTCGATGCCGCCGAGGACCGGGAAGAGTGGACGTCGTTTCTGGCGCTTTTGAAAAAGTTCCGCAAGAAAAGTCCGATCAACGGGCTGCTGGTGATGGTGTCGATTGATGAGCTGTTGCAGCAAAGCGAAGACGGCCTGGAAGCCCATGCTCGGAATATTCGTATCCGCATCGATGAACTGATCAATAAACTGGAAATCATCTTCCCGGTCTACCTGGTGTTCACCAAGTGCGACCTGGTCTCGGGTTTTGTGGAATTTTTCGGTGATTTCAAAAAGCGTGAACGGGAGCAGGTGTGGGGTTATACCTGCACCTACGATCCCGAGCGCGCGACCCCGGCCCAGGAGGAATTCGCGCGCGAGACTACTTCCCTGCTGGCCACCCTCAAGACCCGCCGCCTCGACCGGTTACACGCGGAGATGCGTCCCGGCAGCGAGAAAAAAGTGTATCTGTTCCCGCTGGAATTCGATGCCGCGCGGCGCAAATTGCATAATTTTGTCGAGACATTATTCCAGCCGAACCCGTTCCAGCAGAACCCGGCCCTGCGCGGCGTGTATTTCACCAGCGGCACGCAGGAGGGCACGCCGATCGGCCAGGTGATGGAGAGTATGGCCCGGGAATTCGAAATCCCCCGGGAAATCGCCGAGATCGTGCAGGACGTGCCGGAGAAAAAGGCTTATTTTATCAAGG
>JAGVQM010000041.1 GCA_020051695.1 Candidatus Zixiibacteriota bacterium
ATCAACAATTCACCCAAAAAGCCCATCGCAAAAAACAAAATCCCCGATGTCGCCAACAACATCACCAGCGTCAGCAGCGGGCGATAGCCCTGTTCCATTATCCACCGCAGATATATCGCGACTGCCCCGGTCAGCCCCGCCAGGACCAGCATAATTAAACCCAGAGAACCGAAAAACAGCAGCGGCTTTTTCATGAACGACAGCTGGAATTTCACCGCCAGCAGGTCCAAAACGCCGATGGGGATACGGGATATGCCCGAGAACTTCGAGGCGCCGGAATGGCGGGGGTATAGGCGGACTTTGACCTCCCCGATCCGATACCCCGCTTCCGCGGCCATCACCACCATATACCGGTGCCAGTCGCGCCGGAAGGTGAGGTTTTCCACGACCTCCCGGCGAAATGCCTTGACCGAATTAAGATCATGCACGCCGACCCGGAACAGCATCCGCGAAAATAAATTATATACTGTCGAAACAAACCGCCGGACCCCGTATGACCCCTGTTTCCACCCCGTGACCACATCGAAGCCCTCCTGAATGCGCCGGACCATGTTGGGGATGTCCTCCGGCAGGTATTGCAAATCAGCGGGATAGAATACGAAAATATCCCCGCGCGCCGCGGCAAACCCGGTCTCAAGCGCCGCGGTCAGGCCACGGTTGACCCGGTGCCGTTCCACTTTCCAGAAGGGATAGCGTTGGCTGCACTCCAAAGCCACGGCGTGGGTCCGGTCGGTGGAACCGTCGTCCACGACGATCACTTCGCCGGCAAAATCGGCTGCGGCAAACATCGCCGCGAATTTTTCGGCGAGCAGCGGCAGGTTCCCCTCTTCATTGAACGCGGGTACGACCACCGACACGGTGATACGTGTGTGCGCCGCTGTCGTTTTTTCGGCCGGTCCGTTCATCGCCCGATCACCGCCTCCAGCCGTGCGCGCAACGCCGGATCGTCCGGTTTCAACCGCAGGACCTCGGCAAAATGCTCGCGCGATTTCTGCAAATCGGCCGGATTGCCATTTTGCTCAAACGACAACATCGCGCAATGTCCCAGATTGTACTGTACCGCGTAATCGTCGGGGTACAACCGTGCGGCCTTTTCAAAATAATATGATGCGGAATCAAACGTCGAATCGCGCATAAAATACAAACCCTTGAACCGCGCAACGCTGAAATTATCCGGGTGTTGCTGCGCGAACCGGTCGATGTAAATCAGCATCGAATCTTCGTTGTATTGTTCATAGCAGCGCATGGCGTGTTCGTACGCCGTGGGCTGGTACGCCCGCGCCGTCTTATTGCGCGAGTGTTCGGCCACGCGGAAGATACCCACCGGGCGATTGCCGATGACATACGAACAGACCCGGCGGGAAATGCCGACAACATCGGGATAATCAGTAAACTCCCGGCCTTTCTTGCCGTCATCGATCACCGCCAGATGCGTGATTGGATAATCGTCAAACAGCGTGTAATTGACCTGGGCCACGCCGAACATATATACCACATTTTTATGCCGGTTTTCCAGAGTCAGCCCCGTGGCGTACGATCCCACCAGCACCGCATCCTGGCCGAGGACCTGCGCCAAATCACGGGAGGCGGAACTCATGGCCTGTTGCCCATGTGCCCACCAGCCGCGCAACAGGGGGATTTGCATGAACAGGGTGGCGAGCACGACCGACACTACAATAATCTCCGGGGTCCGCGTGCCCAGACGCAGCCGCCGCCAGGCATTGGTGATGCTGCGGTATCCGGCGCTAAATATAAACGATCCGGCCGCAGCAATTGCTATGGCCAGCAGCGCGCCCGTGCCGTAAGCCGTACCGGAGGGCGGCTTCCCCCAATGCCCGGTCACCAGATGATAGACCGGCAGAGCGAAGAACACGGTCCCCAGTGCCGTCGTCCAAGCCGCATTTGGTTTTGCCGCTTGTTCCGGCATCGACTTCTGCCGGCGGACCAGATCACTCAGGACCATCGCCGCGGCCCCGGCCAGCGGGATCAGCAGGACAGTCTCATAACGCAATGGCCGGTAGTTCCAGGGCATTAATGCCAGATATGCCGCCCAAAACCATGAGCCCACCAGCAGATACTCCGGCGGCATACGTTTCAGACGTTCGCTGAATTTTCCCGCGCCGCCCAAACGCATAAACGCCAGCGCCACACCGATGAACCCGATAATGGCCAGCACGGGCAGCCGCACAAACAACCGGGTATCCGCACCAAAGGAAAACACCCGATTGAAAAAGCCGGCAAGCGATTGCAGACCCTCCGGCGAACCGTACAAGTCGGTTGATTTCTCCGCAAAATACGATCCCTCAATTTGCAGATACAACAGCGGCAGCCAGAACGCCGCCACCAGGATCACTCCTGCTGTCAGGTACATTGCGGGCGTCAGCCATTTTTTCGTCTTGCCGTCACCTGCCGCACGCCGGCCGATAAACGCCGCGAAAATCAGAAAAACCGGCAAGGCGTGCAATGCGATCATCTTCCCGAAAAATGCGCCCAGCCCTAGTGCCACCCCCGACGCCAGTGCCCAGCGCGGGCGTTCGAGGCCGCGCGCGGCAAAATAAACAGCCAGCGCCAGCCAAAAATTCATCGCATTTTCCAGAAACGGCACGCGGCCATAAATCAAGAAAAGATAGTTCACGCCCAGCAGGAAGGCCGCCAGCACGCCCGCGAAGCGGCCCTTCAACCTCGTGACCGCCAGCGTAAAAACAACAATTGTCGCCAGGTTGAGCAGCACTGCCGCCAAGTTGCTTTGCCAGAATCCCACCCCCGCCACCAGAAACACCAGGTAGGCCGCCACACCCATCGAATTGCGGCGGAACGGCAAATACATGTTTTCGTTCAGCGGGTTCGTGTCGCCGAATAAAACAGCATTGCGGGCGTATGACGTGTACTGCGGCGGATCGGTCCACAAATCCTGGCTCCAGAAGACATCGACCGGCGGATCATAATTCAAATGATACAACCGGATGCCCGCCACGAACACCAGCACTACCGCCAGCGCGGCAAGATATGCCCAGCCGGGCAAACGGAGGTCAGTGAGCGCTGTCCTGGTCCGTGGCGCAGCGGCCGTCACGTTCTTTGGATGTTTTTGCTGCTTAGCCAATGGCCTTTACTTTCGCCTGTGATTATGAACCGACGAATTCGCCGATGGCCGCAGTCACCTGCTCGATCTGATCGCCGGTCAGTTCGGCGAACATGGGCAGCGAGATAATTCGTTCCGCCCATTTTTCCGTCAGCGGAAAATCCCCTCGCGTATAACCCAGGTGCGCGTAGGCCTTCTGCAAATGCACCGGTACCGGATAATGAATCCCGCAGTGGATGTCACGTTCTTTCAGGTAAGCCAAAAGCTCATCCCGTTTTTCCACGCCAAGGACAAATAAGTGCCAGATCGAGCGGCAATGGTCGTCGGCGGGGGGCAGCTTGACCGGAAGGTCCTTCAGGAGTTCGCGATACCGCGCGGCGTGTGCCCGGCGGGCGGTATTCCATTCCCCCAGGTACCGCAATTTGACATTGAGCACCGCGCCCTGGATGCCCTCCAGCCGGTAGTTATATCCCACTTCATCATGGTAATATTTTTTGTCTGACCCGTGGTCGCGCAGCCGGCGCATGCGGGCAGCCAGCGCATCGGAATCGGTGACCACCGCGCCGCCCTCGCCGTACGCGCCGAGGTTTTTCCCTGGATAAAAACTGAAACACCCGGCCACCCCCAGCGAACCGGCCTTGCGGCCGCGATAGACCGACCCATGCGCCTGCGCCGCGTCTTCCAGCACCGGGATCCCGGCGTCACCCGCGATTTTCAGAATGTCGTCCATCTCTGCCGTCCGGCCGTACAGATGGACCGGCACGATGAGTTTGGTCTTATTGGATATTGCCTTTTTCAATTTCGCCGGGTCCATGGTATACGTCTGCTCGTTGATGTCGACTAGGACCGGTTTTGCACCCTGATAGGAAATCGGTTCACAGGTGGCAATGAACGTGTTCGCCACGGTGATTACTTCATCACCCGGTTTGATCTCCAACGCCAGCATCGCCAGGTGTAACGCCGAGGTGCCGGAATTTACCGCCACGCAATGTTTGGTTGTGCACAAAGCGGCGAAATTTTTCTCGAACTCGACAACATATTTCCCCAGTGCGAAGGCACAGTCATTGATCACGGCCTGGACCGTGCGGTCCATCTCCTGTTTGATCGTCTGGTATTGTGCGCGGAGATCCAAGAATGGTACACTCATTACAAGCCCCTTTATTTTAACGGGTTAAGATACTCGCCGGAAAGCAGAAGTCAAGTCTGTCTCCGAGTTTCCCCGCTTTTGTTGATGTCGGATGGATCGGTATATTCATCAAGGGTTTATACCTGCTGAGCGGATAATCGATCTTCAAGATTAATCAAACCGTGGAGTCTCGGAACCGTCCGGTGCGCAGAATATTCCGAATTTACCGGGATTTGGCCCTTTTGAGAAAATCAGCAAACGCGGTCGCCGACAAGGTGTTAATCACATCCTCCGCCCGTAGCCAGCCCTTGCGGGCGATACCCAGCCCGTAGCGCAGATCTTCCATCCCGGCCGGCGAATGAGCATCGGGATTAATGGCAATTTTTATCCCCCGGTCCCGGGTGGCTTTGATATGGCGCCAGTCGATGTCCAGCCGGTGGGGTGAGGCGTTAAGCTCAATCGTCGTACCTGCCTCCGCTGCTGCCTCCAGCACCGCGTTCATCTCCAGCGGATAACCCTCCCGCGCGGTCAGCAACCGGCCGGTCAGATGTCCCACAATCGTGGTATAGGGGTTTTTGATGGCCCGGACCAGCCGCCGGGTGGCCTCCTGCTCCGTCATGGTCAGCTTCGAGTGGATCGAGGCGATAACAAAATCGAATTTTGCCAGAATTTTTTCCGGGTAATCGAGGCCGCCATCCGCGGTGATATCCGATTCGATGCCTTTGAAGATTCTGAAATCGTCGAATTCTTCATTAAGCCGGTCGATTTCCTCATGCTGCCTGTTGATCTCCTCGGGTTTCAGCCCTCCGGCATAAGCCGCCGAAACTGAATGATCGCACAACCCGAGGTAGCCGAACCCATGGTCACGACACCACTCAGCCAGTTCCCGAATCGAATGCGATCCGTCGGAGTAGTTCGAATGTACATGCAGGATTCCCCGGATATCTGTTTGTCCGATCAACACGGGCAGCCCGCCTGCCTCCGCAGCGGCGATTTCGCCGCGGTCTTCCCGCAATTCCGGCGGGATATACGGCAGTCCCAGATGATCGAATATGGCCGTCTCATCCCGGGCAGCCAGCAGCGCCTCACCATCGAATAACCCGTATTCGCTGAGTTTCAAGCCGCGGCTGATCGCCCGCTGCCGCATGGCGATATTGTGCTCCTTCGAGCCGGTGAAATGCAACAGCGCGTATGGATATTCTTTGTTCGTCACCAGCCGCAGATCGACGGCCGGCCCCGATGACAGCCGGACGCTCGTTTTGGTGTCTCCGGAGCCGGTGATAACATCCACCATCGGCAGCGCACAGAATTCCTCCGCCACCCGCTTCCGGTCCTTCTTGGCGCAGGCCGCGATCAGGTCGATATCCTTGACCGTTTCCATGCGGCGCCGCAGACTTCCCGCAATGCTCGCCCGTTGTATGGCCGGATGGTTTTGCAGAAAGGTCAACAGCTCCTCGGCGACCATTAACGCCCGATGCTGCAGGTGCCGTCCGGCCTGCCGCCGGACAAAATCAATCCCCTGCAGCACCTTTTCCTGCGTCGCCGCGCCGAAACCACTCAATTCCAGCAGCCGGTTTTCCCGGCAGGCATATTCCAGTTCGCCAAGCGAGGAAACGCCCAGTTGATCATGCAGCGCGCGGATTTTTTTCGGCCCGAGGCC
Source organism: Candidatus Zixiibacteriota bacterium (assembly GCA_020051695.1). Classification (GTDB taxonomy): domain Bacteria; phylum Zixibacteria; class MSB-5A5; order WJJR01; family JAJRUJ01; genus JAGVQM01. The sequence continues at coordinate 5,866 of JAGVQM010000041.1, forward strand.
GGGGACGCGGAACAATTCAAAAATCGTATCCGGGAACTCTGCCCGTAATTTGTCGAGCAGAGTAGAACGCCCCGTCGCCGACATCTCCTCAATTTTCTTGGCGAGGCCCTCGCCGATACCTTTAATCTCACGCAGCGTTCCGGTATCAATCAGTGCGGCAATGTTTTCCGAGGCCGTTTCCAGGGCCCGCGCCGCATTCTGGTGGGCGCGGACTTTGAATGGGTTTTCTCCCTTCAACTCCAGGAGTAGGGCGATTTCCTCGAGCGCGTCCTGAATTTCCTTCTTGTTCATCACCGGCCTGTTTTGCTCTGGGTTGTCCCATATTCCCCGGAGACAGACTCCGGTGAACATCGCCAACAATTTTCTACGGGGCAAGTAGAATCATGTGGGGGGCTTGCCGGGGAAACGGTTTCGGAGAATCGGTGAACCAATCAATGATAATGACAGTATAAACCGTCAGGCGGGGCAAATTTATTCTTGTCTGCCACGGGTAAACGCCATACCATGCACCGCGAAAGTGTGGAAAACAACGGATGATGACGCCGCGAGAAAAATTCTGGGTCGACATCGACATCGCCGCCTTGCGCCGCAACATTCGGCGCGTGCAGCAGCATATCGGCGCCTCCCGGCAGATTATCTTCGTCGTCAAATCCGACGGGTATGGTCATGGCGCGGTGGAAGCCGCCCGGGCCGCGCTGGCCGAAGGGGTGGACACCTTAGGCGTGGCGACCCTGGCCGAGGGACTGATACTCCGGCGCGCAGGGATCTCCGAAAATATTGTCTTATTGCAGCCGTCGCTGGATGATGAGCTGGAAGAGGCGATCGCCGCCGGTCTGCAACTGTCCATATCCGATCTTGATACCGCGCGGCGGGTCTCCTCGCGGACCTTTGGCCGCCCGGTGAAGGTGCATGTGGAACTAAACACCGGGATGAACCGGATGGGTTTCAACCCGCAGGAGGCCGTCACCGACATTCCCCAAATCGCCGCCCTGCCCGACATTCATCTGGCCGGCATCTTCACCCATTTCCGTCCCACGGCTTCCGGAGCCAACGGCGAGGTCACCAGACAAATCCGGTTATTTAATTCCATCATTGACACATTGCGGCAGAGGGGAGTCGCCATTCCCCGTCTGCATGCCGCTTCGTCATTGTCGGTCGTGCATTATCCCGAAGCCCATTTTGATCTGGTGCGCCCGGGGCTGTTGTTATATGGCGGATTTAACGGCAGCATGTCTGTCGGTGAACCGCGCACCGAACCGGTGATGTCGTGCCACTGCCGCGTTCTGTTCACCCGCCGGGTGCAGCAGGGGGAATGGGTGCACTACGGGGACACCTTCCAGGTGCCGCGGCCGATGAACCTGGCGGTCATTGCTGCCGGGTATGGCGCGGGATATCCCAAATCACTATCCAACAGCGGAGAGGTGTTGATTGCCGGCATGCGGGCTGGAATCTGCGGGGTGGTGGGAATGGATATGACTATCGTTGATATTTCTGCGCTTCCCTCGTGCACTCAGGGTGATGTCGTGACCCTGTTGGGGCGGGACGGCAACGATGAAATCACGGTCGGGGAACTGGCCGCCAGGGCGCAGACCATACCTTATGAAATTCTTTGCCGTCTGGGCCGCAATCTCCCGCGATATTATTCCTATCCCGAAATCCTGCCGCAGGGCAGCGCCAAGCGCCGCACAACTGTGGCAGTATCTGCCATCTCACATTCCGAATAGCGCACAGCCGGCTAGCGGACGCGGCCGACCGTAATAATCTGCCGGGCCAATTCGTCGTCAGGGAAATACTCCAGCCATTTGCGGCAGGCCGCCACGGCGGGCTCGTTAAGCCCATAATCGCGATAGAACAGCAGTAAGGGCTGATAACCGATGGGGTCGCTGGGATTGCTGTAAAACGCCCGCTCCAGATATTCCCGGGCCAGGTCGGTGCGGCCCAGTTGCTCGGTCAGCATGCCGTAAGACAACTGATAGTATCGGTTTTCCGGGTCGATATCCATCATATATTCCAGCGTTCCCACCCCGGCCAGCAAAACCGAATCCGCGGCCGCTGAATCTCCCTGCAACCTCCACAATGTCGCCTCCGCGGTGAATCCCCGCCAGTATTGCGGAAATTGCATCGCCGCGCGATGCGCCCAATCAATTGCCCTGACCGTGTCCCCCCGGCGGGAATAAACGTCGGAAAGCTGCAGGAATTTCTCCGGGTAAATCATCCAGTTGCCGACTGTGCTTTCACTGCGGAAGATCGTCGGGTCGCCCACGCCACGGTACCTGCAGGTATCGGCAAACAAGACGGCGTTGGTGTCCGGATCAAATGTGCCGGCCGCTTCGTAGGGGACCACTTTATACAAAATGCCCTGCTGGACATAATGCTTGTCCAGCTCCCAGCGTGACTTGTCGCCCACTGTGCCGGAAAAATACACCGGCCGCCGCCAGCGGTTGTTTTGCAGCACGTGCTCGACAACCATGTCCTGTACGCGCAGTGTTCCCCCGGTGAGTTGATTGAGCCGGGGGAAGAGGAACTCCTGAGTGTTGGTCATCGGGTCGAGGTAACGCTCTGCAGGACGCAACATCTGATGCCGTTTGCCGGTACGGTCGGTGATTTCCGTCGGCACCGTCCAGCGGATCTGCGCATCGGTCCAGGTGACCGGCAAACCCCACACATCGCGCATCTGCAGGATGTACCAGTCGGTGTTGGCCAACGACAAATTGATCACACCGACGTCCCTGCGGATACCGTAGGCATCCTGCAGACACCAGACAGGGAAAGTGTCGTTGTCGCCCGAGGTGAATAAAATGGCGTCACGTTCGCAGAAATTCAGAATATTATACGCATAATCCCAGGGCGTATAGTCCCGGGACCGGTCGCAGGATACGTAATTGGCTCTCAGGGAGTACAGCGGCAGCAGGACCAGCAGCAAACCCACCCATGCCGTGCGATTGCTCACGCCGTTTTTTAACCGGCCAAACAGCAGCGCCAGCAGTCCGGCCAAGCCAACCCCCATCATCATGCCGAAAACGATATACCCCGGCGTGAAAAAATAATCACGGTCGCGGACTTCAATATACGCATCACCGGTCAGCGGGTCATACCGCGTGCCATCGGCGAAATTCATATACAAGACCAGTCCCACCGACCCTACCAGCAATAATGACCCGAGCAAAGTGCCGAAATTCTTGTTCCTGGCCCACAGCCACAGGCAGCCGAATATCCCCAGCGCGAAAAACGGCAGGAACCAGGCCCCGTTGAAGCCATACTGGATTTTGAAAAAGCGCCAGAAGCCCATCCGCGCATGGTCGCCGAACTGGTTTGCGGGATTACCGCGGCGGTGAAACATCCGCGTAACCATGTTTTCCGAACCATACTGCTTTCTGCCGAGGTAGTAACGGAAGGACTCGAATGTCTCCGGATTATTTTCGTCGATGTTTGGATCATGCGCCGAACGAATCGGGATATACAGGTGGTTGCTGTATCCGGCAATTGACGCCCCCACAAGCAGCAGGATCAGCACCCACGATTTTTTTGCTTTGCTTCGGATTACGGCAATTGTCACAATAGCCAGCCACAACAGGATACTTACGCCAAAAAGCTCAAAACTTGCCGCCACAGTCAATAGGACCAGCCCCGTGACCCAAAACCGCCAATCTGTTCGTAATTGCTTGTCGATCAGCACGATAAAAAGAAAAATCGATGGCATGACCATGAAAGCCGTGAGGTGGAAGCCGATTGAGGCAAACCCGGTATACGCAATCGCAATTAAATACTTATCACCTTTTCCGGCCTCCCGAGTATCCATCCAGCGCAAAACCAACCACAAGACGGCCATGATGATAAACATCGACGGTCCATAAACTTCCGTCTCCACCGCATTGTTCCAATGTGTATTGGAAAAGGCCATAAACAATGAGCCGCAAACCGCGCCGATATAGCAGACCGGCCTTTTCCAGGACCCCGCCCGAGTGTCATCAAGCGCGCCGTGAATGATGCGGTACAGCACAAAAAAGGCGAGCATCGCCGCCCCGGCGGACGTCAGGGTCGAAATCACGTTGACGCGCGCGGCGACATCGGCGGACAATGGCAGCACGGTAAATACGCGGGCCACCAGGACAAACAGCGGGGTCCCCGGCGGGTGGGGGATGCCCAGTATTTTGGCACAGGCGATGAATTCGCCGCAATCCCAGAACGACAGCGTGGCGGCCCGGGTCGCGTTGTAGATGAGAAATGTGAATAAGCCGATGGTCCAGCCGGTGGCCAGACGCAGCCGATCGTTCTGCTTGTCAACCATTTGTGTTTATTTCCCGCCTTTTCACCCGATCAAGATAACATCCCGGTCATCCGATATCAAAAACAGGCGTCTAAGATAAATCACCCGTCCTTTCGGGACAACCGAAAAGGAGAGAGCCATGTTTGTCTGGTGTACCATTTTGTTTTTGCTGGGGATCACGGCCTTTTTGGACAGTATGTTCAACTACGGCGAAATTTTCCGCCAAATCAATTCTGTCTTTTTCATGCTGGTCAGTCTGGGCTTGCTGGTCCGCACCACGATCAAGGCTCGGGGCCGGATTTTTGAGCGGCAAGTAGAGCGGATCAACGAGTTGGAAAACAAAGTCGCAGAACTCGAAGCGGAGTACCGTGATAACCCGGTTCCGCGGACGTCCGGGTCGATGGTCACCGGTTAATTCGGTTCCACCGGGGGCGCCTCCAGCCCCTGCAATCGCCGGCGTGCCTCCTCCAGATAGGGACTGTCGGCATATTCGGTCAACACCCGCCGATAAGCCTCGCGGGCGGCGGCGGGTTGCCGCAATTTGTCGGCATATACCGTTCCCTGCGCGGTCAATGCTGCGGGCATCAAGAACCCGTCGGGGTACCGTTCCGTTAATATGCCATAACTGATTGCCGCGCTGTCCGGCCGGTCCAGTTCGGTATACAGTTGCCCCAGTTCATATAATGCGTCATCAGCCAGTGAATTTGCCGAATCGCGCGCCAATTCCCACAGGAGCAAGCGTGCCGAATCGAACTGCCGCCGTTTTTCCAGAAAAGCCGCAGTGGCGAACCTTTTTAACGACCAGTCGAGCGGTTCGCGGTTTTCCTCGATCCGCAGGCCGAGGATAATGGCGTCGTTGACGTAAAAACCGTCGGGAAACCGGCGAGTCAAGCCGTCCAGGACCTGTTTTGCCGAATCAAACGCCTCGGCATAAAACAACGTTTCCGCCCGTTTGAACAGGATGATTTCCTGCTGGTCCTCGCGCAATCGAATCCGTTCGCACGATTCATAAATGGAATCGGCAGCGGCCAGATCATTCCGCAAAAGCATACAATCGGCCAGCCGGACCGCCGCGCCGAACAGGTATTCGCGGTTGGCGCTCAGCGAAACGGCCTCACGGAAAAAAGCGTCCGCCGAGTCCGGTTCATGGAGTTCATCAAGGTACATAGCGCCGATTTCCAGATACAATTCCGCCTTATGCGGCAAATTGGGGAAGGCCGCCGCGATGTTCCGTAATATCGCCACCGCTGAATCGGCCTGCTGCAACCCCGCCAGGGCGCGCGCGGAGTAAATTCTCACATCCATGGCGCGTTGATGGTCGGGATAACGGTCCAAAAACGTGCCACACGCCCGCCGGGCCGCGGCATAGTGGCCATCCTGCAGACACCGCATGATGAAATAAAGGATGTCTTCACTGGGATTTTCCGAAAGGTCATCGGCGGCAAGATACTCCGGCCAGGCGGCCTCCGGGTCGCCCTGTTCTATCAGCAACTCGGCGTACAGCCGGTGGGCGTGAAAATTCTCCGGGTGGGCCGCCACGATTTCCTGCAGCGCTGCGGTCAGTTCCGTAGTGCCTTCTTCCATCCGGACAATGGCCGCGATTTTGTTTTGCACTACTTTCAGACCGCGGGGGTTTTCCTGGAGATCCCAGAAGTATTCCATGATCGCTTTGGCGTACTCCCGGCGCGATTCATACAAATCGGCCAACTGCCGCGAAAACAGCCGGGGCCGGCCGAAATGTGTGCGCGCTGTTTCATAGATGGCCACGGCCTGCTGATACCTGCCGTTCCGCAGGTAAGCCCGTGCCGCCTGGTCAAAATAATCCTCGGCAGCGGGGAGTGGCGTCAGCAAATCAGTCAGGGTACTCTCGGCGGCATCAACCTGCTCGAGTTTGAACCAGCAATCGGCGATCAGTCCCACATCCTCGGCGTACCGGTCGGAGGACGACAGCCCGGCCAACAGCAAATCCAGTAGTTTGCCGTAATTTTTCGACCGCTCATAGGCGCGCCGCAACAAGCGGTGTACCTCCGGCTCGCCGGGGTGGTCGCGGTCGAGTTTTTCCAAAAGCAGCAGCGCTTCTTCATGTTGCCCGTGATTGAGATATGATTCCGCCCGTTCCAGCGCAGCGGAAAACCGCTCCTGGATACTCACCTGGGCCGTTGCGTCAACACCGGTGAAACCGGCCGTCAACACCAACGCCAGGCAGAGCGGCGCGAAGATTATTGCAGTCCTGTGTCTCATGTCGTGTGCCATGTCATTCTTTGTAAACTCCATTATCGGTCAGGTTCCTCAGCCGGCGCATAATATGGCACTACGATTGAAAAACAAAGTTGTTGCTGCCTGCCGGATGTACAAAAAAACGAGTGAGCCCAGACGAGGCAAAGGGGGTTGGAAAAACGCCTCGCCGAAACGAGACTCACTCACCGCATATCATAAGTACCCGCCGGCTTTTGTCAAGAGGCAAGTGCGGTGGCTGCCTGCACATTGTCCGCCGCCGGAAGGAAATCCGTTGCCCGTCCGCGCGCCACATGGTATTGTCTGCCAAACGGGGAGGGACCTGATGCGGATCAAGAGCATTGCCGAACACGAAGCCAAGGGACCGGTGAAAATAGAATATGATCGCCTGATTGAAAATTTCGGCATGGTGCCGAATGTGACCAAGGTGTTTTCGATCCACCCGGGAATCTTCCAGTTACACAACGATATGTACCGGAAAATTATGGTCGAATCCAGTCTGCTGCCCAAACCGATCAAACAGCTTATCGCTGTTTTGGTCTCGGTAGCGGATTGTTGTGATTACTGCCTGATCTGGCATTCGCGTTTTTTAATGCATCTTGGTGTGGATGATGAGCTTATTGATACGCTCCGCCAGGATTTCCATCGGGCGCCGGTGGATGACAAAACAATGGCGCTGCTGGAATTTGCCGATGCAGTTGCGCGCAATTCAGCGCAATTGTCCGATGGGCCGGTCAACTCACTTAAAAAACACGGATTTTCGGACGAAGAAATCCTGGAAGCGACCACGCTGGTCGGGTATATGAGTTTTGTCACACGCGTCGTCAACGCTCTGGGAGTGGAAATCGAGCCGTCCCAGGCTGACCGCCGCTCCTCCTGATCGCTTTTGGCCGTTTTCGCCCCTTTTGGGCTTTAATTGGTTGAGGAGCGCGGAACCGGCGCCATTTTGTCTGTTGTTTTGTTTGCCTTTCCGGGATTAGGGGGGTACATTAGTAAGTTTTTGATGGATACGGTGGCGGACAATCTGCGGCGGCTGAGAGGAAACATCGCGCAAGCCGCTGCCCAGGTGGGGCGAGACCCGAAGAGTATTACCCTTGTCGCCGTATCCAAACGGATGCCGGTTGGCCGGATTTGTGAAGCCCTGGCTGTCGGGCAGGTCGATTTTGGGGAGAACAGAGTGCAGGAAGCCCTGACAAAAATCCCAAGTGTCCCCACTGTCGCCCGGTGGCATATGGTCGGTCATTTGCAAACGAATAAGGTGAAAGACGCGGTGGGTTTATTTGCTTTGATCCAGTCGGTGGACTCAGCGCGGCTGGCCGAGGAAATCGGCCGTCAGGCAGCACGGATCGGCAAAAACCAGGAGATTTTAATTCAAGTGAATACCTCCGGCGAACCACAAAAATCCGGTTGCAACCCCGAGGAGCTTGACGGGTTGGTGGAAAAAATCGGCGGTCTCCCGTCGCTGCGGTTGCGGGGCTTGATGACCATCGGGCCACTGACCGATGACCGCGCTTGCATCCGCGAGTCGTTCAAAAGCTTGAAAGTCGAATTCGACCGGCTTGCCGAAATTGGGGCGGGCCGGGAATGTATGAAGTATTTGTCGATGGGGATGAGCGGCGATTATGATCTGGCCCTGGCCGAAGGCGCCAATATGTTGCGGATCGGCACGGCGATATTCGGCCCGAGGCAGTAACCCGGCAGACAGGTGCCCGAACAAGGCGGTGGATGATGAATAAATCAGGGTCCATGACCCCCAACGATCTGCGAAACCAGGTGTTCGAGCGCAAGATGCGCGGTTATGACCCCGCTGTCGTAGCTGCGGTCCTGGAAGAGGCGGCGTCGCAATGGGAACGGCTGCTGGCCGAAGACCTGCATACAACTGAAAAGTGCGCGGCGCTCGAACAACAGGTGAAAAAGTACGCCGATCTGGAACAGACAATCCGCGATACTCTAGTGCTGGCCCGCAAGGCCGCGGAGGACGAAGCAGATGCCGCCAAAAAAGAGGCGAAGCTGATCGTCGAACGCGCCCGTCTGGAAGCAGAAGGCATCATCAGGGAAGCACACGCCCGGACCGAAGATTTCCGGCGGCAGATCGAACAGCTGCACAGTATTCGCGATCGCTTGAAAGCCGAAATGAAAGGGTTGTTGTATTCATACACCGAACAGATCAAAAAGCTGGATGAGGCGCACGCCGCAGTATCCCCGGGACCATTTGACGGGAGACGGCCGCTGGACGATGAGTCTCCGGTTGTCGAGCTTTCCCCGGTAATGGATTTGCCGGAGAGCACGTTGCCTCCGGCGTTCGACGAAGCGGCGGAGGCCGATGACGATGCGTTTCTGGCCGCCGAACCGCAGGAGCGGCCGGACACGTCGGACGCTTTCGACACGGCGTTGAATAAAATTTTCGGCAGGGAATCGCGCGATGGCCGGGCGGACAAATCCGGACCGAAAGGCGCGTAGGGCGCGACTGGCAAAAGAAGGGTTGTCTGAGATGGAGAAATTGCCGCAGAAGATTGCTGAGGCCGCGCAAGCGATCCGTGGGAAAACCGATCTGGCGCCGGAAATCGGGATCATTCTCGGGACCGGTCTGGGCTCACTGGGAGATGGTATCGATGTTGCCACCGCCGTCGGGTACGAACACATCCCGCATTTTCCCGTTTCCACCGTGGAAAGCCATGCCGGACGGCTCTTGTTTGGCTGGCTGGGCGGCAAGCCGGTGATGGCCATGCAGGGGCGGTTTCATTACTACGAGGGGTATTCGCTGACCGAGGTGACGTTCCCGGTCCGGGTGATGAAAGCGCTGGGCATGAAGATATTGATTGTCTCCAACGCCTGCGGCGGGATGAACCCGCAATTCGCGCGGGGAGACGTCATGATTATTTCCGATCATATCAATTTCCAAGGGGTCAACCCGTTGATCGGCCCGAATGACGATGCGCTCGGCCCGCGGTTTCCGGACATGTGTCGTTGTTATGATCCGGAACTGATTGCCCTGGCCGAACAAGTTGCGCTGGAACGGAAAATCCCGGTCAAAAAAGGCGTCTATGTCGCTGTTTCCGGCCCCAACCTCGAAACGGCTGCCGAATACCGGTTTTTGCGCATTATCGGCGCGGACGTCGTGGGGATGTCCACAGTCCCGGAAGTGATCGTGGCGCGGCACCAGGGCACGCGGGTCGCCGGCTTTTCCATCATTACTGATATGGGTCTGCCCGATGCCCTGCGGCCGACCAGCCATCAGGAGATCGTCCAGGTCGCCGGTCGTGCCGAACCCAAATTGAAAAACCTCATTGAGGGACTGGTGGAGCGTTTATGATTTCGGCCTCCGACAGTGCAGCCGATCGACCGACGTAATACAGCAGGACGGACAAACCGTAAAAAAGCGGGACGACATGTTTGAAGCGTTGCCGAAAGACTTCTCCTTTCCCGAGGCCGAGAAAGCCGTCCTCGAGTTCTGGGGGAAAAACGACATATTTAAAAAATCGATTTCCCTTCGTGAGGGCAGCCGGCCGTTTGTGTTTTTTGAGGGGCCGCCGACCGCCAACGGGAAACCGGGCATCCATCATGTACTCGCGCGGACGATCAAGGACACGGTCTGCCGCTATCAAACGATGCGCGGGCTGCAGGTCGCCCGTAAAGCCGGCTGGGACACGCACGGCTTGCCGGTGGAAATCGAAGTCGAAAAACAACTCGGGCTGGAAAGCAAGGCCAAAATCGAGGCCTATGGGATCGAGAAATTCAATCAGCAGTGCCGCGAATCGGTTTTTCGATATTTGGAAGAGTGGAACAATCTGACCACCCGGATCGGTTACTGGCTGGATCTGGAACATCCATATGTCACCCTCGATCGCGATTATATGGAGACGGTATGGTGGATTCTGGCCCAATTTTTCAACCGCGGGTTGTTATACGAGGGACATAAGATCGTTCCGTTCTGTCCGCGGTGCGAGACCGGGTTGTCCTCGCACGAAGTCGCGCAAGGTTATGCGGAAGTGGATGACCCCTCCGCGTTTGTGACCATGTCGCTGGAAGAGGACCCTGATATCTCATTTCTGGTCTGGACCACCACGCCCTGGACATTGATTTCCAACACTGCGCTGGCGGTGGCTGCCGACAGCGAGTATGTCACCGTCCAAAAAGACGGGCGAAAGCTCATCCTGGCCGAGGCGCTTGCCCAGCAGGTCCTGGGTGGTGAATTTGAGATCCTCGACCGCTGCAAGGGCACGGCGCTGGCCGGCAAGCGGTATCGACCGTTATTCGATTTTTTTGCCGACCAGGCGGACCGGGCTTATTTCGTGATCACCGCGGATTTTGTTTCGATGGACGAGGGTACCGGGATTGTTCACATGGCCCCCGCGTTCGGCGCGGACGATTACGAAGCGGGGAAAAAGCACAACCTGCCGGTGTTTCAGCCGGTGAACATCAACGGCACCTTCAGCGAACGGATCACACCCTACGCCGGGATGTTTGTCAAACAGGCCGATCCCCGGATTACCGCCGATTTGCACAAGGCGGGCCGGCTGTTCCGTTCCGAGAAGTACCGCCATAATTATCCTTTCTGCTGGCGGTGCGATTCGCCGTTGATTCATTATGCCCGCAAATCATGGTACATTAAAACCTCGGAATTCCGGAACGACCTCCTGGCCGCCAATCAGAAAATCTCCTGGTATCCACCGGAGATCGGCGCGGGGCGTTTCGGCGAATGGCTGGAAAATAACGTCGATTGGGCGCTCTCGCGCGAACGGTTTTGGGGTACGCCGCTGAACATCTGGGTCTGCGAAACATGCGGCAACAAGACCGCGGTCGACAGTGTGGCGATGCTCAGGGAGAAAGGCGACAATCTTCCCGATCCGATCGATCTGCACCGGCCCTATGTCGACCAGGTCACATTGCGCTGCTCGTGTGGCGGGACGATGCGCCGGGTCCCGGAAGTCATTGATGTCTGGTTCGATTCCGGGGCGATGCCGTTTGCCCAGTGGCATTATCCGTTCGAACATCAGGATGATTTCGACACACTCTTTCCGGCGGCGTTTATTTCCGAGGCGGTCGACCAGACGCGCGGGTGGTTTTACTCCCTGCTGGCGATTTCCACGCTGCTGCGCAATGAGCCAAGTTTTCTCAACTGTCTGGTCATGGAATTCGTGGTGGATAAAGACGGGCAGAAAATGAGTAAATCCAGGGGTAATGCCGCCGATCCGTGGGAAGCCGTCGGCGCTCACGGCGCGGACGCCCTGCGCTGGTATATGCTTTCGGTGTCGCAGCCCTGGCTGGCCACGCGCTATGACCTGGCCACGGTCGGTGAGGTGAAAAACAGGTTTTTCGACACCTGGAAAAACACGTACGCTTTTTTTGCGTTGTATGCCGGGATCGACGGTTTACACGCGGGCCAGATCATCGACCGGCCGCCATCGCCGGTCACGATCGACCGCTGGCTGCTTTCACGGATGCACACCGTCACGCGGCTGGTCGGCGAGGCCTTTGATAATTATGATCTGACCAAGGCCACGCGCGCGCTGGCGGATTTCCTGGTCGATGATGTTTCCAACTGGTATGTGCGGCTGAACCGGCGGCGGTTCTGGGCGGGAGGACTGGGCGAAGATAAACTGGACGCCTATGCCACACTATACCGGGTGTTGATGACCATCGGCAGGTTGTCGGCGCCCGTAGCGCCGTTTTTCTCGGAATATATCTTCCGACTGCTGACCGCGGGTTCAGCACGGCAACCGGAAAGCGTGCATTTGACCGATTTCCCACGATCGGACACCGCGCACATCGACGACCAGCTTGAACTGACAGTCGCCGCAGTCCAGCGGATTGTGTCACTGGGCCGGGCCGCCCGGGTCAAGACTAATATCAAGGTCCGCCAACCCGTCGCCGATATCGTTGTTGTCCTGGCCCCCGGTATCGACCACGGCCTGCTGGAAAATGTCACCGCCGATATCCGTGGCGAATTGAATGTCAAGCAGGTCGATTTTCGCCAGTCCGGCGAGGGGTTTTTGCGGGTGACAGTCAAACCGAACTTTGCCAAAATCGGCCGGCGCGTGGGACCTAAAATGAAAGCCCTGACTGCTGTCCTGGCCGGTCTCCCGGTTGAACAGGCAGCCACCTTCCGTGACAGCGGGCGGCTGGACCTCGAGGTGGATGGAGAGACCTTCGTTTTCGAAGGCGATGATCTGGCCGTGACTGTCTCCGGGCCGGAGGGCTACCATGTCGAAGCCGACGGTGGGTATGCCGTGGGGTTGAATACGATACTGACCGGAGAACTGGTCACCGAGGGCTACTACCGGGAGTTGATCAACAAAATCCAGAATTTGCGCAAAGCCAGCGGCCTGGCGGTCACCGACCGGATCCGGCTGAGTATCCGGACGACGCCGCCGGTGTGGCTGGCGGTGGAAACCTTCAAGGAGAGAATCATTACTGAAACACTGTGTGATGAGTTGGGCCGTAACGGCAATCTGCAGTTCAGTACCGAACTCAAACTTAATGGTGAGCCGACCGTATTGAGTCTCGAAGTTACCGGACGTCCGGGGAGGTGAGACAGGCATGAAGAAAAGAGAGCTGGAGAAATTCCGCAAGCTTCTATTGGCCCGGCGCAGTGCGATCCTTGAAGAACTGGGGCTGAAAAAGGGTTCACTAGGTTCGACGGTGAAAGAGGCCTCGGGTGATCTGTCGACATATTCCTACCATATGGCCGATCAGGGGACCGACGCGATGGAGCGCGAAAAATCGTTTTATTTCGCCTCGAAGACCGGCCGGTTCCTCTACCATATCGATGAAGCCCTGCGGCGCATCGAGGACAAGACCTACGGCAAGTGTCTGGGCTGCGACAAAGATATTTCCCCCGAGCGCCTGGAAGCCGTGCCGCATGCCCGGTTTTGCATCACGTGCAAGGAGAAGGAGGAGCAACGAGAAGCAGCGGAGAATCGGTAAGCCGCCGCCGTTTGCTGCTTATCCTGGGCAGTGTGGGCGGCCTGTTAGTCGCTGCCGACCAACTGACCAAGCTTGCCGTACGGCAGTCGTTTGCTTTGGGTGAGTCGGTGCCGGTCTGGGGGGATTTTTTCCGCCTGACATATATCCATAATGTCGCCGGCGCGTTCGGCGTCTGGTTTGGGCATCCCGCAGTTTATTATATTGCCTCCATCATCATTTCTCTCATTATCATCCATACGATTTGCCGCCGTCCCGATCTGCGCAGCTGGTCGACCTGGGGTTTGACCCTGGTGCTGGGCGGGGCGATCGGCAATCTGATCGACCGCGTGTTCGTGGGGGAGGTCGTCGATTTCCTGGACTTTGAATTTTTTGATCTGGATTTGCCGTCATTCAAGTTTTTGTTTATTCATTTTCGCGGTTATACGATGACGCGCTGGCCGATTTTTAATCTTGCCGATTCCTCGATATTTTGCGGGATCTGGGTGCTGATCCTGTCGGTCTGGCTGGATCCGCCGGACAAGTCATTGTCGACAATTGAGGGTACAATGCCACAGCCGATTCCCGGCCCGCAGTTAAATGGGGCCGGAAAGCCGGATGATGCCGTACCTATGTAATTCTTCAGGTCTACCGACAAGGTGGCCGGACGCCCCGGGATTTTCTTCCGTTATCCTACTCGACGCACGGATCGCAGGGCCCGCACGGATGTGATCGATATACATAATTGACCAGGTTGATCACATCCAATGGCGTGACCGCACCGTCGCAGTTCCAATCACCTTGTATGGCGTTACATCCGGTCGGCAACGGAATCGGAAACGGGACGCTCTTATATGTATAGTTCACGATATAGGGCAGATCGAGTGGATTAATCTGGCCGTCTCCCGACAGGTCTCCCCACGTCCCGCACGAGCAGGGGACGATCGTAATGATGCCCTTGTTGAAAATGGCGTCATTTGTTCCGCTCGGACCATGTTCAATTATTGGCACGCCCGCCTCGATCATAAAAAGACAGGGGATAGTGGGAATAGAGCATGCAGTGTCGAACTCGAACTGGCCGGGGACTCCGGTGACATCAAACTCGATTTGCAAAATCGTGGTTCCATTTGGTTCAGGGGCCAATCCTGGGTCATTACCGTGCCCGAAAAAATGGAAGTTATCTGGCGATACACCGTCGTACATATTCCCGGGCGTCGCGCAACCCGCAGAGGATTTCAGGCCTTCGGCAATAGTGGCCCAATCAGGATCAGACCAAGACCATATGACCCGGTTGGATGAACGAATGGGGTTTGCTAAAAAGGCAACAGTATCGTACGGGAGTCCTTTTGGACCAGGTGTCCAGAAAGACCCCGGGTCGATTTCACGCACCACAATGGGAACTGCAATGCAGGCCAACGGATTATCCCAATAGGCCGTAACCTCCAATGTTATATTCTGCCGACCAGCGCCTGCTTGTTTGCTTTCAATATCTACCCGCCATTCTGCCATGGCCTGGGCGTTCATCACGATCAAGCCGATGACGCTTATGATCCGGATGATTCTCTTCATGGTCAATCCCCTCCCGTTAACGTAGTACATCCCCTTGCCGACACGGGCCGAATTTGCTAAACCGCGACAGGCAGAACGGAGAAAAATCAAGTCCGCGCCGATAATACCCTCATCAAAGATTCTATAATTAAAATAAACCGCCCGGAACGGGTGTCAAGCGAAATTCGACTGAATCTTGCGGATTGTTATTTTTTTTCGCTGCAATTCTGCAGTCTCCGCCTGGTAACTATCGGTATCATATATAAAAAAACCGGCGAACTCACTGTCCACCGGTTACATACTCCTTCACGAATTCTCTGTGTTACCTATTCTTCGACCCGTCCTCCCAGATACTTGGCGAGGAATTTTTCGGCGCGGCCATAGAAATCCATGCGGTTTTCCGGACGAGCGAAACCATGACCTTCATCCGGGTACACGACGTATTCCACGTCTTTGCCCTTTTCGCGCAGGGCGGCAACAATCTGTTCGGCCTCGGCCTGCTTGACCCGGGGATCATTGGCGCCCTGGCCGACCAACAACGGCATGACAAACTTGTCGGCGTGAGTCAGCGGCGAGCGTTCCACAAGCATCATTGAATCGGCTACCGGGTCGCCCATGCGCACGGCGAATAACTTCAACAGTGGCGCCCAGTACGGCGGAACCGACGCGATCAACGTATGCAGATTCGACGGGCCTACGATGTCCACACCACACGTGAACAGATCGGGGGTGAAAGCGGCCGCTGCCAGCACGGCATACCCGCCATACGAGCCGCCGTAGATGCAGGTGCGTTTGGGATCGGCAATGCCCTGGTCAATGGCCCATTTCACCGCGTCGGTAAGGTCATCCTGCATTTTGCGGCCCCATTCTTTGTCACCCGCATGCAGGAATTTCTTGCCGAAGCCGGTTGAACCACGGAAGTTGACCTGTAATACAGCATAGCCGCGGTTGGCCATCCATTGCGCTTCGGAATTGTATCCCCAGTAATCACGTGCCCACGGCCCGCCGTGAACATTCAAAATCAACGGCAGGTTTTTCCCCGGCAAACCGACCGGCAGCGTCAAAAATGACGGGAGGGTCAAACCATCGCGGGTCGGGATTTCGACATACGTCATCGGGGCCAGCGTATAGTCCGCCAGTTTCGGCCGGCTCGAGAAGATGAATTCGCCCTGTTTCGTTTCCCGGTGGTAGATGTAGAAATCCGCCGGGGAGATATCCGAGCCATACGCGACGATCCAATTGCGGTCGGCGCGATCCCGGCTGACAATGGCAAACTCGCCCTTGGCCAGGTTTTCCAGCGCCTGAAAATCAGGGACCAGGGACGAATCGAGAATTACCCAGCGGTCGCGGTCTTTATTGAAGGATACTGCCTCAAGGTGATACGTGATGGGATTGATCATCACCGAACCAAGGTCTACTTCCGGATTAAACGCAACTTCGGTTTCGTTTTTGGTGGCGATGTCCACAATTTTCAAACGTGTCACATCGGAGTTGCGCGAATCACCAATATACAGGCCTTTCCCATCGGGAGTGAAGCCGTAGGGACTGCCCTCATCCTCCGGACTCCAGGTGATGAATTCGCGGAACTGGTCTTGTTCGGTGTCGCGGACCAGCAATTGAAATCCGCCTTCGGGTGTTGAGGCAAACGCGCCGCGAAGCTTGAAGTTGTTATCGGTGAACCAGCCGACATAATTCCCGGGGTTTTCCGCAATCAACTGCATGTCATTGGTGTTCAAATCCAGGTGATACACGTCCATCAGTTGTGGGTTGCGTTTGTTCATCTGGATCAGGATTTCGTGCGGGAAATTGGGGTCAGTGGCGACAACACCGGCCTGGATATTTTCATGCGGTGTCAAATCGCCGACCGAGCCGTCCTGGAGGTTGACCGCATAAATGTGCCAGTTTTCATTTCCACCGACATCCTGCATGTAAAAAATGTGTTGATTGTCCTCGGCCCAGAAATGAATCCGAATGCCGCGCAGCGTGTCGGCGGTGATGACCTTATCATCGTTCTGACCGACAGTCTTGACCCAGACATTCAGTACACCGTTGTGCGGCGCCAGATACGACATCCGCATCCCGTCGGGCGAAATGCGGGCCTGGGCCTTTTCGGGATTGCCGAATAACTCGACCCGAGGGATGAGCGGCGGGAGTTCCTGCGCGTGGGCCAGACCCGCAAACGTCATGCTCAGCACCAATACGCAGATAACGCTGCTCAACACGGGCCGATGGTTTTTTCTGTACAACATACTCCTCCTTCCAGAGTCCGGTCGCGTCAATGCGCCGGGTCTTGCACATCAATGGGTAGGAAATCGCGAATTGGCTACAATCGTAAAATTGCCTCTGGTCCCCAACCCTCAAAAATCCAGACATCCATCAATATCGTCGAAAGTATGCAGGTGAATTCTTTTTTGTCAAGCCGCTGCTCATAATAATTCCCGATTCCCACCGAATACAGCACGTGGGATTATCGCAATGAACGTGAACGAGTTGCGGTATTCATCGGTCCATCGCCGCAATGTCCCTGTCACCCAGAATCCGGATCTGCGGAATTTCCATTGATGTGTGAACCATGATTTTCAGGGCTTCGTCAGGGATTTTTGCCAGATCCAAATCACCGAGATGCCGCCATTCCTTTTCCGGCAGCCAATCGCCGCCGCGCATCCCGATATTTTGAAAAAATGGACGGTCCGGCTCAGCTAAATGTTGATAATCTGCGGGCGTGCCATAAATCACCGGACGGATACCCGCCGCTTGGGCGGCATCGTTCCGGATGGCGATCCCGTACGGCTCAAAACTCCAGCGCACATACCGTCTGCGCCAGCGCATGAGTTGCAGCGCCTCGTGCGGGGCAAGCGCGGTGAATGAAACGACGGGGAACCCACCACGGATATGAGCAGGCGAGGCCAGCAGCAGACGTTCGCGCAGGATGCGCTGCAGGGTGTCTATTGCGGATCGCGGATAATGATCGTTCGCCAATGTTATATCTCGATAGTACTCGGCACACGTCTCACCCGGCCATGTGCCGTTGGCGGCGCGAGTCCAGTGGGTCAGATAATCCCATGCAGCTACCCGCGTTGAGGTGGCCGTACTACAAGTGAACGGTTCGCTGGTGTGCCGTTGGTGTTGCTGCCGGTAGACTACGCGATACTTGTCGCATATATTTTTGGCTTTGCCGACCTCGGCAATCAACGTTGCCAGGTTCCCCCGGGGACGAATAGAAATTGGATAGAGGACGTCCGCCATCTCGATAAGCTTGCGGTCCCGTTCCGGCCAGAATGTCTTTTTCGTCCCGCGCCGTCTTTCAGGAGGTTGAAAAATAAATTCAACTCGCTGCGCCGGCAAAGCGAACTCACGGCAGATCAGGTTTTCCAGAGCCGGGCGACCGAGGGTTTCGGTTGCGCCGGCGGGACTCAGATTTTTCTCGTAGGGATATGGCACATACAGCAAAATTCTACCGTCAAAATGCCCCGCCGCCCATGTCACCAATTCCCAGGTGTTGAGCCCGACACTGCTGATTATTGTCAGATCATGATTGAGTGCATCCCTGACCGCGGCAAGCGTGGAAGTAATCCACGGATCGCTGCCCGCAGGCGCCTTTCCCTGGCGGGAATTGAGGATGGCCGCGTAACGCATGAGCTCCGACCAAAACCGGTGGCCGCCGTCGCGGTTATCTTTTGTGATACCTGATGACCGCAATCAACCCGGCCGCCGGGGTAAAACTTGATCTTCATTTGACTCCCGGAACACTGTGCCGCATCCGGGAAGGATTCATTCCGCCCGCAAAAATGGATAGCGATAATCCGTGGGTGGGACAAACGTTTCTTTGATCGTCCGTTGCGAAATCCAGCGCAGCAGGTTGAATAGACTGCCGGCTTTGTCATTGGTGCCCGAGGCCCGGCTGCCGCCAAACGGCTGCTGCCCGACTACCGCGCCGGTCGGTTTGTCGTTAATATAAAAGTTTCCGGCAGTATGGCGCAGGCGGTCGGCGATTTTCACAACCGCCCCGCGGTCCTGCGCGACTACCGCGCCGGTCAGCGCGTAGGGTGAGGCTGTGTCACATGCGTCTAGTGCCGCTTCGAGGTCCCGGTCGGCGTAGACAAATATAGTCAGTACCGGCCCGAAAATTTCCTCGCAGATCAGTTTGAATTTCGGGTCCGTGGTCTGGACAATCGTCGGCTCGATGAAATACCCCTTGCTGTCATCGCAGCGACCGCCGCAGAGTATCGTCGCGTCGGCAGAATGTTTCGCATAATCGATATATTCCCTGATACTTTCAAAGGCCGGTTTGTCGATCACCGCGTTCATGAAATTCGAGAAATCGCGCACATCGCCCATCTTGATCGTGGTGACTTCGGCCAATAGGCGCTCTTTCACTCCGGCCCAGATCGATGCGGGGACAAACATCCGCGAGGCGGCCGAACATTTTTGTCCCTGGTACTCGAAGGCGCCGCGAACCGCCGCGGTCACCAGCGCGGCCGGGTCGGCCGACGCATGGGCAAAAATGAAATCCTTGCCGCCGGTCTCCCCGACGATGCGGGGATAGGTCTTATAGTTCTTAATATTTGTTCCGACAGTTTCCCACATGCCCTGGAATACCGCGGTCGAGCCGGTAAAATGGATGCCGGCGAGTTCCGGAGAGGCCAGTACCGGGTTACCGACCTGTCCGCCCGAACCCGGCACCATGTTGATCACGCCGGGGGGCAGCCCCGCCTCTTGCAGGAGTTGCATGATATAATATGCCGAATACACCGCCGAAGAGGCCGGTTTCCAGACCACCGTGCAGCCCATCAAAGCCGGGGCGGTCGGCAGGTTGCCGGCTATCGAAGTGAAATTAAACGGGGTCACGGCGAAAACAAAACCCTCCAGCGGCCGGTGTTCCACCCGGTTCCAGCAGCCAGGTGAGGACCAGGGCTGCTGCTGGTATAGTTGCTGCATGTAATAGGGATTGAACCGGTAAAAATCGATCAGCTCGCAGGCCGAATCGATCTCGGCCTGGAATACATTTTTGCTTTGCCCCAGCATCGTCGCGGCGTTCAGCACATCGCGATATGGTCCGGCCAGCAGATCAGCGGCTTTCAGGAAGATCGAGGCCCGTGCCTCCCACGGCATCTCCGACCACGCGGCGAATGCCTCACCGGCGGACTTGATCGCCCGGGCAACTTCTTTGTGCCCGCCTTTATGATACCGGCCCAGCAGCCGGCCGTGATCGTGCGGCATCCGGCAATCGGCAAAATTGCCGGTAGTCACCTCTTGGCCGCCGATAAATAAGGGAATTTCAATCTGTTCACCGGCCTGTGCCTGTAATTGTTTTTTTAACGACTCACGTTCGGGTGAGTCGGGAATATACCCCTTGATCGGTTCGTTGCGGGGAAACGGGACTTCGAAAAAAGCATTATGCATATCGTCAGACCTCCGGCGGAATTTTCATCATCTGTTCGCCTCCGGCATAATAGCAGGATTCCGCAGGGGTTTCAATCTGCTTTTTGCAAATTCCCCGCCGTCGCCGTCTTTTTGCCGGTCGGCCGCCGAGCCGGCGCAGCCCGCGAAAAACCGCCTGATTTTGTCCGTAGTTTTCCTTGTCGGGCCGGCAAAAATCTTGTACCCTGTGGGCAGTGTCGGATTTGGGGCCCGACAAAACCGGCCATTGGCCTCGAGTGGGGGGAAACCGAGTTGGCCAAAAAGTATGACAACCGCGCTGCACGGTGGCTCCGGCTCGTTTTATTGCTCCCTTTGCCCATTATCGCCTTTCTCCTCTGGCGTTCCGGTGACGAAACACGCCGGGGATTATTTGAGTCGGCGTTGTCCGCTGCGGGAACACCCGCAACCATCCTGCCGAGCAAACTGTACCTGCCGGCCCATTTGCCCGGCGCCGGATTTAACATGGCCGATACCAGCCAATATTACGACAAGGAAAATCTCTATGTCAAAATCGACGGCCATGATGTGGCGTTTTTCCGTTTCGGGTTTGTGTCATTGACTTTCGCCGCATATGCCGGAGAAAACGGCGGGGCGCTTGACGTGTACGCTTACCGGATGGACCGGCGGGAAAACGCGCTGGGCGTGTACGCTGCCGAACGGTCCGATGACCGAACGAATCTGTCAGTGGCCGAAGCCGGATATGAATCGGGCGGGGCACTATTTTTCTATTGCGGGCCGTGGTATGTACAAATCATCCCGTCCGGCGGGGTTGCGGGCCTTGCGGCAGCCACCAGGGAAATCCTCGATTCCCTGGGCCGCATCATCCCTGTGCCCGCCGCGCCGTCGGCCGCACTGGCCTGGTTTCCCGCTGCCGGGCGTGTGGAAAATTCCGACGGCTATTTCCCCGACAATGCCTTCGGCGTGGATTTCATTGGTGACGTATTCACCACCCAGTACCGCGCCGGCGGGGAGTTGATCACCGTATTCCGGCAGCGGTCCGACTCCGCGGTTGCCATGTATGATCGCTATTGTAATTTTCTGGCCGCCAATGCCGAACCGGAAGACGCAAAAAACGTGGCCGGTGTCGCCGTGGCGCGGTACATCGATTATGGCGAACGGATTTGGCTTTTCACGATTGATGATTCGTTTATCGGCCTGACCGGCTCCGCGCCGGAGGACGACATGAAAAAATTGGCGAATGAGTTGATCGCCGCCGGTCAGCGGGAACAGACGGAGTAATCGTTAGGGATGCAGCGCAGAGAGTTCCTCATTCAGACTGCAAAAGCCGGCGCCGCGGCGCTGGCGGTGACCGGCGCGGGGATCTGGCTGGCCGGCCGCAGCGTAACGAAACGCGATTCAATCTTCCATATTCCCGATTATTCGGTCGGCAAAGAAAAACTGGCGCGGGACGTTGTGGTGGCTCGGGGCGCAGATGCCCGCGCCATGATCGAAACCGGTTTGCGCGTGATGGGTGGGATCGAGAAATTTGTAACCGCCGGAGACAAAGTCCTGATCAAACCCAATGCCGGGTTTGACCGGCCGCCGATCCTAGGCGCAACGACCTCGCCGCAGGTCGTCACGGCCATCGTCGAATTATGTCTGGCAGCCGGGGCGCGCGAGGTTATCGTCACCGATAACCCGATCAACTCCCCGCAGGCCAGTTTTGCCCGTTCGCAAATTGCCCCGGCCGCCGAACAAGCGGGCGGCAAAGTGTATTACCTGACCGGCCGCGACTTCGAGGAAACCGCCGTCGGCGGCATAGCGATCGGCAATTTTTCCGTCTGTGCCGGTGTGCTCCATGATGTGGACCGGGTTATCGGCGTGCCGACATTGAAAGACCACAACCTGTCGGGGATGTCGTTTGCGATGAAAAACTGGTATGGCCTGCTAGGGGAGGGGCGCAACCGCTTCCATCAGGATATCCACAACGTCATCGCCGACCTGGCGCTGATGATCAAGCCGACGCTGATTATCGGCGATGCCACCCGGATTCTCACCCGCCACGGTCCCACGGGCGGCTCACCGGCGGATGTCAAACCGGGGGCGACGATTATTCTCTCCACCGATGCCGTGGCGGTTGATGCCCTCGGGATCGAATTGCTGGGCCGCACGCCGCAGCAATGCCGCAGCATTTTGCTGGCCGCCGAACGGGGGATCGGTTCGGCCGACCCGCGTGCCCTGCGGTATGAAGAGGTCGCCGTCTGATGAAAACGGTCCGCACGATCTACCAATTGTTTTTCCTTGGGTTGTTTTTCTTCCTGTTATACGTGGCCACATATGACCGGTTGGCGGGATATCCGTTTCGATTGTTCCTCGATACCGATCCGCTTGTTGCTGTTTCCACGGTGTTGTCCACGGGGACATTATACCGCGCGTTATGGTATGCCATGCCGCTGTTGGTGCTGACGATTTTTCTCGGACGGTTCTATTGCGGCTGGATCTGCCCCCTGGGCACGTTGCAGGACCTCACCGCTATGTTGCGCGGAATGAAGCTTAAAGATAAAATGCGGGTGAATACCTACCGGCCGTTTCAAAAGCTGAAATATCTGCTTTTATTGGCTTTCCTGGTTATGGCGTTGTTAGGCGTTTTGCAAATTGGTCTGCTCGACCCGATCGTCCTGTTGACCAGGGCTTTGACCACCTCGATATACCCCGCCATTGATCGCGGCGATAGTCTGCTGTACCTGACCGGGCGGGATTTTCCTCTGGGATGGATCGCCGGACTGCTGCTCCTGGCCGTCCTTGTTGCCGCGTATCTGCACCCGCGTTTGTGGTGCAAGATGCTGTGCCCGCTGGGCGCGCTGTTGGGATTGTTTTCGCGCTGGTCGATTTTTCATATCCGCCGCTCGGCAGACGGTTGTGATGATTGCCGGATCTGTGTCGGCCACTGCGCGGCCGGCGCCGCGCCCGATCAGCAGCTTCGCAAATCCGAATGTATGCTGTTATTGGGCTGTCTGGAAGAGTGCCCGAGCAAGGCGATCACGTACGGTCCGACAAATGTTGCGAGCATCCCACCAGTCGTCGGCCCGGACCTGACCCGCCGGCGCCTCGCGGGCGCCGTATTGGCCGGCATCGCCGCGCCGATGATTTTTCGCGCACAACCAGCGGGCGTTGCTACCCCCCGCCCGCAGTTGATCCGGCCTCCCGGCTCGCTGCCCGAACCGGAATTTTTGGCCCGGTGCATCAAATGCGACGAGTGTATGCATATTTGTCCGACGAACGTGTTGCAGCCGTCAATGACCGAAGCGGGTATCGAGGGTTTCTGGACCCCGGTATTGAACAACACCATTGGGTTTTGCGAGGTCAACTGCGTCTTGTGTGGTGAGGCCTGTCCCACCGGAGCGATCGGCCGGATCACCCTCGATCAAAAGCATGGCCGGGGGGAATTTGCCGGACATCCGATCGTACTGGGCACCGCGTTTTTCGATCAGGGCCGCTGCCTGCCGTGGGCGATGAACCGTCCCTGTGTGGTTTGCCAGGAAGTCTGTCCGACCTCGCCGAAAGCAATCAAGACTAATGAGGTGACGGTTGTCGAGGAGGGCCGGGAGATTCATTTGAAACGCCCCCGCATTGACCCCGATCTATGCATCGGCTGCGGGATCTGCGAGCACGAATGTCCGGTAGTCGACCGACGCGCCGTATACGTCACCTCAGTGGGGGAAAGTCGTTCAAAAAGAAATGTTATGGTGCTGAAAAAAAACTGAACAAACCGGAACATAAGTTTCAGTCTGTGTCTTCGACCAGACCGGGCTGTGACCACCAGTCATTCGGGAAAGAGAAGGGGCATTTGATGGAACGCCGCAGGTTTATCCGCAATCTGGGGATGGGCGCCGCCGCGGTCGCGGTCGCCGGTTGTGCTGGGGAAAAAGAAGAACAAAAAGCCGCGCCGGAAACCACGGCCAAACCGAAAGGTATTACTAAATATACCGCAATCGGCGGCACCGGCCTCAAGATGTCGGATATCTCCATGGGTTGCGGCGGCCTGGACAATCCCTATGTCGTCGAACGGGCGCTGGACCTGGGGATCAACTACTTTGATACCGCGCCGGACTATCAGAATGGCGAATCGGAAATTACGCTCGGCAAGGTTTTCAAAGACCCCGTAAAACGGGATAAGGCCATTATCTGCTCCAAATTCTGCAAACGGGGCGCTTACGGTCTGCATCTGGACCTGGGCTCACCCGAGGAGGATTTCATCGCAGCAGTCGAAGGCAGTCTCCAGCGGCTCAATACCGACCATATCGAATTCATGATGGTGCACGCCATCGGCGAACGGCAAAACGACATGGCGCGACTGACCGACCCGCCGATGCTGGCGGCCGCGGCAAAACTGAAGGAACAGGGGAAAATCCTTCATCTGAACGTTTCGTCCCACGGCCCGCATTGTATGGAAGACTGTCTGCTGGCGGCCATCGATTCCGGCCACTTTGCCTCATTCATGCCCGCGTTGAATTTTGCGCGGCATACACGTCTGGATGAGGTGCTGGCCCGCGCGGTGGAGAAAAACGTGGGGGTGGTGGCCATGAAGACCCTGAGCGGCGCGCGGGAAGAAGACTTGCAGGAATTTTCCGGCGAGGGTACCGACCTGGCCCAGGCGGCGTTTAAATGGGTGTTCACCAAACCCGGTGTTTCCGGCCTGGTCGTGACCATGAAGACCACGGCCGATGTCGAGAAATATGTCGCGGCTTCCGGCAAAGAATTCACCGAGCAGGACCAGCTCCTGCTGGATCGGTATGCCGCAAAAATGAACACCGGTTATTGCCGCACCGGTTGCGGCGATTGTCTGACTTCATGCCCGCATGAGGTCGCAATCGCCCACATCCTGCGGCTGGACATGTATTTTACCGCCTATCGCGACCAGCTAAAGGCCCTGCAGGAGTATCATCGCCTGCCGCAACGAATGAAGCCGTCGTTGTGCGCCACGTGCAGCGGTCCGTGCACGCAAAGTTGCAGTTATGGGCTGCCGGTCAAGGAACGGCTGCTTGATGCTTCAAGGCGGCTGCAACTGGCTTAGGCCACGCGCCGAGCGTCATTGTGCACACGGGTTGCAGGGTCCGACACCGGAACTCCGGTACACGTATTGCACGCAGAACGCCACATCGATCGGCGTGATCCCGCCGCCGCAGGTCCAATCGCCGTTTTCCAGCGGACAAATCGGCAATGGATGCCGTGAATCGAGACTCCGGAAAACATAATTGACCAAGACCGTAACATCCAATGGATTGATCGATCCATCGAACGCGACATCGCAGAAACCGGTGCAATCACAAAGATCGCAGACATCACCAATACTGTCGCCATCGGCGTCGGCCTGGTTGGGGTTGGTGGTGGTCGGGCAATTGTCGCAAACATCTCCATGTCCATCACCGTCGGCATCCTGTTGATTGGGATTGTATTTTGTGGGGCAATTGTCGTCAGGGCAGACATTGGCCGTCACCTCCGGGTCGCCGTACCCGTCGCTGTCGGTATCGAAACACTCATCGCATACATCACCGATGCCGTCGAGATCGCCGTCCTCCTGCCCGGTGTTGGCCGCCAGCGGGCAATTGTCTTCGGTATCGGGCACCATGTCGCCGTCATCATCGTCGTCACAGACATCCCCATACGCGTCGCCGTCAAAGTTGTCCTGTCCCGGGTTGGCCATCGTCGGGCAGTTATCGCTCAGGTCCGGCACGCCGTCGCCGTCATAGTCGTCATCGCACGCATCGCCAATGCCGTCGCCGTCAAAGTCTTCCTGCAGCGGGTTGTCCACCAACGGGCAGTTGTCGCAGGCGTTACCCCATAAGTCGCTGTCGTCGTTCTCCTGGCCCGGATTGGCGGTCAACTGACAATTGTCGAATTCGTCATAGATGCCGTCGTCATCGTCGTCCCCGTCACAGGCGTCACCCAGGCCGTCGCCGTCGGTGTCCGTCTGGTCGGAATTGAACACGCCCGGGCAATTGTCGTCGGGACATTCGTTTTCGGGGTGTCCCGGATCACCATACCCGTCCCCGTCCGTATCGATACACAAACCCTTGAGCCAGCTGAAAACGCGCTTGAATACCTCGGCTCGCTTGGTATAACCGGGTAATCCGTCGGCAATGGCTTCCGCGCCGAAACCGAAAAACGCCACGCGATAGCCGTTCGTGGCAATATGGACGCCCGCGACGTCCAAGGAGTTGTAATAGGTATAACAGGGGACCGCCACATCGTCCAGCGGCTCAAGCTTGTCCGGCGAATTCTGGTTGGCTGCCCCGCCCGGCCCGCCGAGGGGCAATGTATGCCCGTCACTGATTGAATCGCCCGGGACCCCATTGGCCAGGATCATCGGCATCCCGGAGATAAAACGCAGATGCAAATAGTCCCGGAGAAAAGTCGAGTCGTCGTCATTAGCGAGGTCTTCGGCAATATCCTGTCCGGTCATAAACAATTTGCCGCCGCCGTCCAGGAAATCCCGGAGGTTGCCCACATCCTCCGCCGAAAGGATTTCACTGCGGGCATCACCGGTCACCCAGATGGCCAGCGGACACTGGGCCATTGTGTCTCCGGGCGGGGAAAACAGGGTAGTTTTGTCCCAGGTAATGTAGGGGACGCGGGCGGTATCGAAATAATCGGCAAAATAGTGCTGAATTTCCTTGGAAGACGCTTCATCATCATCGACAATAAAACACTGCGGCTGCCCGATATTCATGGTGATCGTATCGTAGCGATTGAAAGCGCCGCCGTTGGCCGAGTAGGCCAATTCAAAATCCACAATGGTGGGCGGGAATGTTTCCTCTACCGCAAAGGTGATCGGGTCGGCGGCATTATCGGCCTGCGCCCAGCGGGCGAGGTCGCCGAAATCGGCAACCGGGTCGGTAAAGACGATTTCCGGGTGAACAGTCGATGCCATGACCGTCAACCCCCCCGCTTCCGCCCCGATATTGGAAACAGCAAATACCAATTCGAGACCCTGCTCGCCGGGGTCAGGACGTTTATTGTCATTGCCCAGATTGTCGCTGATTGAAAAGCCCTCACGCGTCAGATAGGGGAAGTGGGGTCGCTGGTAATCGCAGTATGCGGCGCCCTCTTCGACGTGGTTACAGCCGAAGGCGATGCGCATGTAGCCGTCTTCGCCCCAACCCGGTCCCCACGAATTGCGAAGAAACCACACCCCGTTCTCGCCCTGGTTGTCGTCCCAGCCGACCAGCACCACGACATGGTTGGTCCATTCTTCATTCTCGCAGGCATTGAAAATGCCCTCGGTATATGACTGGAAATATCCGCCGGCGTAGACAAAAACAGTGATCGGCCCGTAATCGAGAATGGCCTGTTTCATCGCCTCAATATCCGGGTTGCTCCAGGGATCGATGCCGATCCAGTCCCAGCTCTCAATGCCGAAAACATGGGGGTAGGGGCAGCCGCAGGGGAGGTCGCTTGCCGCGTACGGAAAATCCGCCTCAAAAACCGCCCCGTAGTCACCGCAAGGATCAGCATATTCCGGATATACGGGCACCTGGAAATATTCAAAACAGAGTCCGCCCCCGTCACATCCCATCTCCCACTGGTTGCAGCTGACCAGCCACTGTTCGGAAAGGTCGACTTCGATGTGGTCGACGATCTTAATGGCGCATTCAAGCGCACCGACCGTGGCAAAGGCCCAGCAGCTGCCGCAACTGCCCTGGTTTTTAATCGAGGTGCAGCCGTCATAATCCCGCCAATCGTAACTTGCAGGGAGGGCCATTCGCGGTTTGATCGTGCTGGTGCCCCGAATTGACTGCCAGTTGTCCGGGCGCCGGGCGCCGGTAAGCTGTTCGAGAGGGATTAGCGTGGCCGGGTTGGGCCCGACTTTGAACGTCCATCCCTCATCGGCGATTTGTTGTTGCATCCGGGCGATATCTTCATCAGTCAGTTGACCTTGGACCGGGGCTGCGCACAGCAGGATTGCGGCCGGGATGACAAGTAGTAAGCAAGAAACCCGCATTTAGACCTCCGCGGACGGACATGACCAAGTACACCTAATCTTAAGATAAGTGATTACCATAAATGGTCAATGAAAATACGGTGAAATTAGGCGGTTCCGGGCCGAGTACAGCAAATGTGCTCCGGCAGCCTCAGGACGTCCGCCACGCACAGATACCGTGGCATGGGCATCCTGCCCATGCCGCACGGGCGAGACGCCCGTGCCACGGTTAGGATTGGTTTCCCTGCTGTGACGGGGAATGATAGGGTTGGCGAGGTCCTTCTTGTCAACCCGGCCCCCGAGCCGGGGTCCAGTTTTTTGGATTCCCCGCCGTCCGGGGAATGACATGATTGCATCATATTCTTGTCACCCCGGCCTCCGAGCCGGGGTCCAGGATTTTACCGACCCACCGCAAGCGGTGGGGTACCATGTCTTCCCGCGCCGCGGGAATCCTTTCCCGGCGGTTGTAGTGGATGGCGGAGTCTTCGACGTGCGCCGGCAAATGGAAAGCTGGTGCACCGCGAGGTACACCAGCCCATAGAATTACGGACAACCGGCACAACGGTCAACACACAACGCGTCCAAACTCTTATAGACTTTCTGGACGGTCAAACCTCAAAATAGTATACTTTCCGCTGTGCTAATAATCGACCTGCTTAAATAATTGTCGATTTTGGCGGGACGCAAAGACATATTGACAAGTATATTTACTTATGAAAAGGAGTTGACAATGGAGAATATTTCATTCTTGTTGGGTTCTGGTTTTTCGAAGCCAGCAGGTTATCCGCTCCTGAGTGAAATGAATGAGCGATTAGGCAATATTAAGGCAGACCAAATCCTTGTTGACGGAGCCATGACAGCGTTCTTTCTGAAAGGGGAAAATGACCCAAACGCTAAATGGATGGGACTGGATCAACGATTATTCGCCCAAGAATTTGTATCGTTCTACAAGAACAAGATATTGCCCGATTCAGAGTCATTTAATTATGAAATGTTCTACGATTTCCTGCGGGAATTGTCTGATAGCAAAGAGTTTTCAACCGAATTAAAGCATTTTTTTCAGGAATTTAAGCGGAGAAGAAAAACCCGCACGAGCGAGCACGATTTGCTCCTGCATTTCGATCTAATTTTCATGCAATTGATTGAAGGCCAGCTATGGAAAGACTTTGAAGTCGCAAGCGTAAGTAAATCATGTAATCCAAAATATCGCGAATTCCTTACATTGATCGAAGAGCTTATCGAGGGCTATCGCATACATTTTCACTCCCTTAACCATGATTTGTATTTTGAGCACTTGGGCAGATCTGATCAGTTGCCCATTGTCCCTGATGACGGATTCGATGAACTTGGATCTTCATACTACGGACAAGTGACGCATGAGTTTGAACAATACCATGTGCGGTTACCGCGCTTTACAAACAAATATGAAAGTCAAATTTGTTTATACAAGCTTCACGGGAGTATTGATAATTATTGGTTTCGATGGGGACGCTTCACGGAAACCATTAAATCGAAAAGAGGATTAGATACCCAAATCCTTAAAGAGGAGAATGTGGACGGAAAACTCGCATACATCGGAGATGGTTTATACTATCATCCCGATATTCTTGCGGGAACGACCCAAAAAATTGAACGATACACCCACGGTAATTATTATCCAGCAGTATTCAAACATTTTGAATCAAACTTGAAATATTCAATCGCGTTAATAATCATCGGGTACGGTTTTGGCGACGAAGGTATAAACGAACTCCTTGACAAAAACATCCTCAACAGGGAATCGATTCCTGTATTTGTTGTTGATGTCAAATCTCCTCCTGAATATTTCATGAAATATGAGAATATTTGTTTTGTTGCAGGAGGAGTATCCAATTTTGATCGAAAACAGATTCTCTCGAAACTTGCAAACTGAGGCCGTGACTTTTTTGCCTCCCATGGGCCAGATGCCCCTGCGACAATTAAAAAGCTGGTGCACCCGGAGATACACCAGCCACACATCTGAATTCTGTGGATGGCGTGCGTCCTTCCCCGCACGTTGTGCGGGGATCTTCTACGTGCGCCATCCAGTTCAACATTTACTGCATCAGCAACCGCACCGCCTCCTCGGCCGCCTGCAGCAGCGGTTCGGTCGAGATCGGTCCGCCCACTGCGTTTTTCATCCAGAGATCGGGTGTGACCGAACCCATCTTGCACATGCGTTCCATCTCCGAGGCGAGGTTGCTTTGCTTCATGTGCTGTTCGACCTGGAAGGCGATGATATGTCCCAGCGGATAGCTCGGCAGATACAATGCGTATTCGATCATATGCGAATATATCGCGAGGATCTCGCAGTCCCGTATCCCGAACACCGGCGCGTAATATTCATTCCAGACATCTTTGGCGATTTGAATCACTGCGCCTTTCAAATCCGGCACTGTTGCTTGTGGATGGTCATACATCCAGCGCCAGACCCGCATATCCACCAGCGACACTCCGGCAATTTCATACGTGGACCAGAAATCGTCCAGCGCGGACAGGTGTTCGGCCGACTGGTCATCCGGTTGCAGCCCCAATAGCTGCAAATCGCGGGCCTGAAAAACGAAAGCGAAGCCCTCGGTAAATGCCGTGTTGGGCACACCGCGCAGCAGCGTGTGATCGACCCTGTTTAACGACAACACCTGCTCGACATTATGCCCCAACTCGTGCATGGCGATATTATACCCTTTATAATCCATGCCGGTTTTGCCGACACGTGTCCGCAGCCGCGCCTTGTCCTCCTTGCGCCCTGGGGCGGCCGCATGCCCGGCGCCGCGCGACGGGTCGATGGCAATATGTGACACCAGAAATTCCGTCGTCCGGCTGTCGAACCCCAGCGTAAGCAAAATATTCGGCAGATCATTCTGAAAGGCCTCGACAGTGGGGTACTTTTCCCGGACCACCCGGTCGCGTTCATCCTCGGAGATCGCGCTCCGGGCTTTGAACCCGTCATACCAGATATCAAACGGTCG
Source organism: Candidatus Zixiibacteriota bacterium (assembly GCA_020051695.1). Lineage (GTDB taxonomy): Bacteria > Zixibacteria > MSB-5A5 > WJJR01 > JAJRUJ01 > JAGVQM01. The sequence continues at coordinate 37,148 of JAGVQM010000041.1, forward strand.
CAGTTCGCGTCCCAGCCGGTCTTGGACCATCCGCCCGATCTTGGCCGCCGTAGTCGAGCTCAGGACCGAGATGAACAGCCGTTCGACTTCCTCTTCGGGGATCTCGCTGTCGCGCTGGAACCGCCGGTCCATCACGGTCGGCATCGCCGGGTAGTAGGGATCGACGTCGCGCGCGGCAAGATACATGTTCAGCAGATGTTCGTAGCGTGTATCCGGTTCCCGGGCATTATCGACTTTGTCTCCCGGCCGGCCGGTCTGCGTCCAGTCGGCGGGCGCTTCGCCGTCGTTGACCGGGGAGAAGGTCACTTCGTTGGTCGATACCTGCCAGTCCACCGCCGGATTGTTGATCACCGCGGCCGGGATTTCCTGGTTGATGATCCTGCGCATGACGTCGTAAATCATTTCCTGCCGCGCCAGGCCGTCGGGTTCGGAGCACTGCGCTTTCAATTCGTCCCGCAGATTCCAGTGCGTAATCAGCTTTAACCCTGCGGGAAACAGCCGTCGGCTGTCCGGGGTCAGCAGGTGATGCATATGAATATTATACTGGCTGATATAGGTGCTTGCCGCTGTATGGACCTCGTTGCTTTTCTGCGCTATTTCCGGCGGAATCCGCGCGTCAAATCCCTCGACCAGCCGGGCTTGCGCCCACTGCTCACGAGACCACTCCGGTCCGTACTCCAACCGCTCATCCAGGGTGAAGCGCGGGTAATTCAACAGCCCGATGAAGGCAATCCTGGTCTTGAACATATCTTCGGACAAATGAGCATACGGTGAATAACGGGCGAAGGCATAGTCGATGGGCAGGATCGGCCCGGTCTCGACGCTCAGATGCCAGTCGAGGTCCCGGCCCATTTCACTCAGGTGGCCGTACACACTGGCAAACGCCTCTTCATATCGTCCGGCGGTCAGCAGCCGGGTCTCCGGATCGGCGATATAGTTGTCTCGGCAGAACGCCACGAAGTCGTCCGGCGTGCCGTCCTCCCCGCGCCAGAATTCAGCCACCTGCCGCACACAGCGTTCCATGCGCGCCTGTTCGGCATTGCCGTGGTTTTCCACCAGTTCATTGACCACGGCCTTGATGTGGGCATCACCGATAAATTGACTTTGTGCCATGCTCGTCCCCTGCACAACAATTGCACTAATTGAAAGGAAAATCAGCCACAACATTTGCGGCAGCGCAATTCTGGATCTCACGCGCTGCCGACTTCCAGTGTCGTTACCTTGAAGAAACATCGAATTCCCCTTTATCATCATGCGGCCTGCTTTGACTTTGGTGTTCACGTCGCCGGCAAACCGCGGATTATTGCCTAATGCGCATATTCCGCATCCAGCGTATCACTCTCCCATTGGGGCAGTTTAAACTGTTCCGGCCGGCGGGTGATCACCTCGCGCAGCCACGACTCCGGATACCCTGATGGTTGCGGCCGGCCGTTCTCATCTTTGATAAACCCGTCGTTATATTTGCAAATCAGAAACTCGCCCAATTCTTTCCAGCGCCTGACCGCATCTTCAGCATGGACTACTGAATAATCGGTCAGATATTCAGTCAATTGTTCCGGATTGGATGCGGCCAGTTCCACTGCCGTTTTTTCCACAGTTGGCTGCAGCGCCAGAAAGCGCCCCTCAAGTTCCTGTTGGACTTTCTGGATGTCTTCTTTCATGTAGGAGTATTTCAAATTGGCGAAATTGGCGACGAAGTTGAACACCCACCACGCCGATTCCCAGGAAAACTCGCCAAGCCTGCCCACGGTGAACGACTTCGGCAGGGAATTGATCCCACAGTACAAGGGCACGTAACAGGAAAAATATGTATCGTCCACGCCATACCAGTACACGCCGCCGACCGGATCAGGCAGCCACGACCGCGATTGCGAAATGAACGAATATCCCGTCTGCTGTGTGGAGATCGGCCGTTCCCAGGTGTATTTCACGCTGTCGACCAGCCAGTCCATCGGCCGCCAGCGGTTGGGCGTGCCGTACGGCCCGGCATCGACGCCCTGGGTCATGTCGTACGGCGTGCCTTCATAATGATCGCGCATGATGCTGATCACATCAGGCAGCGAGAGTTTTTTGTCGGGCTTGATCCACAGGGGATAGGGTTCCGTGCCTTCGATCCCCCGATGATAATCCGTGGGCAACTCCCGGGAGGGCGCTGCGCGGCGGAACATGCTCCACACCCGCGTGGCCGAGTATCGCAGGTTCTCCGGTGTCGGTGGGCAATAGGCGTCGCAAAAGCGAAAGGGCTTGCCGGAATCGGGATTATAATATCCCTTTTCAATCGCAAAATCGATGATGTTTGGTGAATACAGGCAATTTTCCGGATCGTCGAGTGGAAATTCTCCGATCCGCGCTTTATTGGCGTGTGCGCTGATATAACCGTCCGGCACCCGCAAGGCGACCCAGATGGCGCCCCGGCCGCCCTCGCCGGGCCCGATCATTTCCATGTACCACACTTCCTGCGGATCGGCGATGGAAAACGATTCCCCCGTGCTGCGATATCCGTAATCGTCCACGAGCTGCGTCATTTCCTGTATGGCATCCCGGGCGGTTTTTGCACGTTGCAGGGCCAGTTGCATCAAATCCCAATAGTGGAGCAGCCCGTCCGGGTTTTCCAGTTCCTCGCGACCGCCGAAAGTGGTTTCGCCGATGGCCAACTGGTGTTCGTTCATCAGATCCACGACGGCATAGGTATGGGCGACTTGGGCGACCCGGCCCCGCACTTCGCCGCTCCAGTTCGTGATAGCCAATGAATCGCCGGGTGCGTAATCGGCTGCGGGAAGATACTCCAGCTGCGGGACGAATTCACCGTCACAGGTATAGGTGATCATCGTCGACCCGTCAGCGGACGCGCCTCTGGTTACGAGGAAATTGCTGCAGGCCTGGGTCATTGTGCCGGCCAACCAGATAATACAACATGTCGTGCTTGCCGCCAGCCACACTCGCCATCTCACAAACGCCATCGTTCCCTCCTTTGAGCATACCTGTGGGCCAAGGTAATACATACGGAGGCATACAGTAAATACCTCCGCAGCGGAATTTGTCCGGTTTTCAGCGGAAGTCGCGGATTCCCCGGCGGCGGCCGTAGCGCCTCAGTCGCCCGTGAGGTATCGGCCGGAGATTGTTTGTGTTATGCGGCTATCATGGCCGCCGCGGGCAACGTAATTACTATTAAAATAGTATTGTTTTGTGAAAAAGGCGATATTCGGCAGATGACCAAAAGACACACCTGATTTTATCACCTGCACGAGGGGAGGAAGTGATGCACCGCAAAACATGGGGCTTAGCCCTGATTTTAACCGTCTGCTGCGCCGTCGGCGCCCAGTCGGCAACGCACCTGGTCACCTTGTCCGGGACCAGCTTCACCCCGGACAGCATTCTCATCCAGCCGGGAGATGTCGTTCGCTGGGAGGTGGTCAGCGGCGTTCATACGACCACCAGTGGGATCGGTTCGGCGGCGGCAAATGCGGGGGCCCGCTGGGATGTTCCACTTTCCGGAACCGGTGCCAGTTATGAACACACCTTTCCCAATGCGGGCGTGTTTCCCTATTTCTGCAGACCTCATGAAATGTTCGGCATGACCGGGGAAATTGTCGTAGCCGGCCGGGCATCGGCCATGTCCACGGCGGCTCAAGCCGGAATGGTCGTTTTGCTTTTGGTGCTCGGGGCCGTGTATATAAATAAGCGGCAAAACTCCCATCAGCCGGTGTAAGGCGTGAATTGCCAACCGGGGACTGTTCGACCAATCCCCGGTTGCGTTTGATTTTCATCAGTTGCGGTGATCTACGTCGCGTAAAACCACTCGGGCGCACAATGCTGGACAATATCCACGATCTCGCGGTCGATTTCCTGTAACGCCCCGCGTTCGATCAAAGACTCCAGCGATCGATGCAGTAGCACCATTTTCTCGCGCACCGGAATCAATGCCGGGTAATATTCGTTGTTGAAAAATATCCGCAAGCGCCGGCGCAGTGCGCTGTCTTCCAGCATCGTGGTGATCACCTGTTCCAAACCGCGCCCGGTCAATCCTTCCAGCCGCACTTTCGGCGAGGCCAGCAGGTTCGTGGTTTGCCCCACGCTCGTTAGGCAACGGAAACTCAGGCGCCACAATTCCACGATGCCCAGGGAATTGATGACGAGGGTGTCGGTGGTGATGAGGTTCTTGTCCGGGTTCGCGTTGGCCGCCCGCATGTCGGGAAAATGGTAATTATCGGTGATCGCCCCGAAAGCGCTGATGCCTCCGGCGAACGGATTATCAATGATGTCCTCGATGGTGAAGAACGGCTTTTGCTCGAAGCGCGCATCCTGGATGAGCATGAACTCTTCTTCAGTGTAGTGAAACCGGTCTTTCCACATTTGTTCCGGGGAAAGTTCCTTATTGGTCAGCGTCGATTGTGATGCCAGCATGCCCATGGCCTGGCCGCCACGCCAGACCAGCGGCAAAACACCGACTGCCCACTCCGCCGAGCCGCCGATCTCGCCGATCATCGAATGCAGACCCCGGCCGTTGGGATACTCCAGGCCATCCAGCCCCAAGACGATGCCGGGGAAGAGGTCGCCGTCTTTGTCGGTCGGCGTATAGACCCCTGACCGGTTCAGGATGTCCATTGCCGGATTATGCCGTGGGCGATCGAGGAAAAAAGCCGTCAGTTCGGAGAGGTCTTTCATCCCATACGAGTCGGCGATAATCCGGGCTGCTTCCAGCAGGTCGGTCTCCCGGGGATAGAACTCCGGGAAATGACGTCCGCTCATCCAGCGCTGGACATAAATGTCCGGCAGATGCCGCTTGGTGTACGACTCGGTTACGAACAGGGAGGTCAAGCTCGAATGCAGGCCCTTGATCGATTTGGTTGTTCCGTCGATGACGTCGTTACCCATCGTCAGCATCGTCACTGACGGGGGCAAAGACAAGCCGTATTGCCTGCGGTGATCTTCCTTGCCAAATAGTGCGCCGACCGCAATGGTCGGGTTGCCGCCCGCCTCGTATCCCGGCTTGACCCGGACACCCTCGGTGATTGCCGATTGAATGACCACTTCCTCTCCGGGGGGGAGAGTCTCGGTGGTATTTTGCAGGACCTCGGCCATGATCTGCGCGGCCGTGCGGTCGTTGGCCCGTTTGAGGCCGTCGGCCCGTTCCTTGCGCTCAGGCTCCGGAAACGCGTGGATACTGCCGCGTCCGTGAAGCGCGACCGCCGCCGCGGGCAGGGCCGCGGCCAGGATCACCGCCTCACGCAGTCTGCGGTTGCGCAGGACGCCGAGGTTTGACCGTCCATTGGACCGCCCGTCAATCGTATACACGTGCCCTTCGGCCAGAGATATTCGATAACCGTCAAGGACCGTCCCGTGCCGATGATTGAAGTCCGTGATGTCGTCCGGACCCATGCGTCGTTCTGCCCGGGAGCCGCGATAGACTGCCCGCTCATCGGAAATCGAAAACCGGATTGGATTTGCCATGCCGCTCTACCTCTGGTTCGGTCCCGTACTGCGCCGTCCGCCGCCGCATTCATCCCAGTTTTGCGGCCGGATCTCTCAACCGGGCAAGGTAGATTCGCGGTGACGTCCGGGCAACGACATTTTAACCGTCGTCCCGCACCCAATCAGACCGGGTCGGACCATGGGAGATGTCCGAATGCACAAAACGGCGGTTTGCCATGATTGGGGGAGACCGCGGAGTTAACGGTGGGTTTTGACTTTGCCGGGGCGGTATGATTTCAAATGCTGCAAAAAGCAGGACCCTTCCAGATGATCATGATGGCGGGAAATAATTGCCTGCAATGCTTCCCGGCCCACCGGCTGCAGATTACCCAGTTTTTCCAGGAGCAACTCGGTGACTTTGGCCAGGGCCCGCCCGGCCTCGGATTCGCGCGGCCGCAAGCCGCCCTTGCGGATCGCCCAGTGACCGTTGGGGTCAACCGAAAACTGGGTTAAAACATCCGGTGCATGGGGTGTTGCTTTGCGCGCCTCCCACCAGCAATGGGTGACCCGCGCCCGGCCTGTTTCGGCGATCAGCCGGTCCGATAATTCGTTGAGTACGGCCAAAATCGCTTGCAGCGGCGCACCATCTGCCGCCGGCTGAGGGGATGTCTCCGGCGTGTTCTCGCCGATAATCGGGGTCATATCCAACATACGCTCCAGCGCCGAAAGCTTGGATTTGACCACCATTTCAAAGACACGCTGGTCGACTTCGGGTTGAGTAGTCACCAGCAACAGGAACTCATTTTGGCTGAATACATGAATGGTCACCCGCTCGAAGGTCAGGTTCAGTCGGGAAAACCCGCGCAACCCGCGATATGCCCCGACCAGCATCTCGTATAACTGTTTGAAATGGTCTTCGGAAAATGCTGCGGGGAAAATATGTTCGGTGAATCCGTCCCGTTTGCGCAGCACGACCACCCCGGTCACACCACCGACCGCCCGAATATCACGCAGGATCGGTTTAATCATGGAGGGCCTCGAATAACTCCGGGAATTCGTGCTGAATCCGTTCAATTGAACCGGCCGGTTCGGTCATAATCGCGAAGAGTCTGCCGCGGAGATTGACCAGCACCACGTTGTCGGCCGAAAACCAGCAGCACCCGTGGCGGAATTCGCCGACGCGAATAATCCCGGCAAATGAAGAAATAAGCGTCCCGAATATCCGGAATTCACGGGATAAATCAGTCTGGATATTGCGGAAATCGCGCGAAAAAACGACTGCCCCCGACTGGTCGACCTCATAGACGCCCGTGACATACGGCACCGAACCAAGAACCTCGATCATGCTGTCGCGGTAGGACGGTTCCGGGTATGCGCCGGTCGATTCCTCGTCCGACCCCGGCTGTACGTACTCGTGGGCCTGGGTCTTGACCTGTTCCAGCGATTGCCGGTGCTGATCGGCCAGGTGGGTTTCCAGGGCATTCCGCAGTTCATCTGTGTCGACGCCGCGCTCCCAGAGGTAGTCGATCTTATGGACAATGCGGCCATCCAGGACTACCGACGTGGTCACTCGCGGGTGGGGCCGTGTGGCATACTCAGTTTGAACCTGGAATGTCTTCCCAGCATGTCTATGGCTGGAAAGACGCCCCGGCGGAATGAAATCAGCCATGATACCTTCCCGCAGATGACATATATCCGCAAACGGGATCCCGTCGGTTTGTGCCGGCGGGCATTCTCCTCACTATTGATATCGAACAATTTTCGATAAAGGTTTATCTGCGTGTGGCATAGACCATGCCCCCGTCGCGGGCGCTAATCTTTATCTTGAATTAAGCGGTTGGTGTAATATTAGTTACAGTAATTTTCGAAAGAACAGTTTGAACCAGTCAATGGTCCCATTTATGAATTCCTGTCCGCGGGGTTTATTTGCGTTAATCTATTATGAGTCAATATGATAATATTAAAAATCCGGCGTCGGACTAATACGCCGAATAATCCTCGAAAATCGCCGAATCTGACGCTAACCTGTTGTAGAAAAAGTCTTACCGGGAATGGGGCCGATATCGGCAACAAAATGGGGAAAAAGAAATGATTAATCTTATGCGTTTGCAGTCGTATATTAAGATGGTGGTGCACAACATATTGATATTTATTTTTTTATCATCACAATATTTTGATTGACAACGTTTTTATCACGTCGCTTTTTCACGCCGGTTCTGCACCTTTCCTGAAACGGGGGGAGAGGGAAACGGCAACGCAAGAGGGGGCAGGCGGTCCAGCCGAAGCGGTCGGCTTGATGACCGGGCAACGTGCGATGAGGAGGATACTGTGGCAGCGGAAGCCATTCAACTAACTGGAAACGCTCTTAAGGTCTTGGAGCGGAGATACTTAAAGAAAGATCGCTATGGGCGCGTCGCTGAAAAACCGTCTGAATTATTCCGACGGGTCGCCGATGGCATCGCCCGTCCCGATCTTGATTATGGCGTTACCGACGAGGAATATAAACGGACCTCGGACAAATTTTTCCAGGCGATGATCAACCGCGAATTCATGCCGAATTCTCCCACGCTGATGAACGCCGGCCGCCCGTTGGGGCAGCTTTCGGCCTGTTTTGTCCTGCCTGTGGGCGATTCGATGGAAGAAATCTTTGAAACCATTAAACATGCGGCGTTGATCCACAAATCGGGTGGCGGCACCGGCTTTGCGTTTTCGCGCCTGCGCCCGCGCAATTCGGTTGTTGCCTCCACCTCCGGTGTGGCCTCCGGCCCGGTCTCGTTCATGCGGGTGTTCAACTCCGCCACCGAAGCGGTCAAGCAGGGCGGGACGCGGCGCGGTGCCAATATGGGGATCCTGCGTGTCGACCACCCGGATATCCTGGAGTTCATTTCCTGCAAGGACGACACCTCGCAGATCACCAATTTCAATATCTCGGTGGCGATCACCGACGAGTTTATGCGTGCTGCGGAAAACGGCGAATCGTATGCGCTCAACGACCCCCGCACCAATCGGCCGTACGAACGGGAAGGCGTCGTGAAGACGCTGGATGCCCGCAAGGTCTTTAATGAAATCATCGAGCATGCCTGGAAGACCGGCGAACCGGGTGTTGTTTTCCTGGACCGCATCAACGACCAGAACCCGACGAGAGCTATCGAAACCATCGAGGCCACCAATCCCTGCGGCGAACAACCGCTGCCGGCCTATGATTCCTGCAACCTGGCGTCGTTGAATCTGGGGCGGTTTGTGCTGGATCCACTGCCGGATGATTATCATCCGCGCAAGAATTTCATGGCTGGCGTGGACTGGGAACGGCTGGCCGATGGGGTGCGGATGGGGGTCCATTTCCTGGACAATGTTATCGACGCCAACAAATACCCCATCCCCGAAATCGCCGCGCAAACCAAATCCAATCGCCGCATCGGGCTGGGCGTCATGGGCTGGGCCGATATGCTCGTGCAACTGGGCATTCCCTATGGTTCCGAGGAATCGCTGCAGTTGGGCGAGAAGCTGATGGAGCGGATCAATACCGAGGGGCATATGCACTCCTCCGAGCTGGCCAAGACCCGCGGCAAGTTCCCGCGCTGGGACGGCTCGGTATTTGCCGCCGAGGGGGTGGCCATGCGCAACGCTACGGTCACCACCATTGCCCCGACCGGCACGATCTCCATCCTTGCCGGGTGTGCCTCCGGCATCGAACCGTACTTTGCCGTTTCCTTTGTGCGCAATGTCATGGAAGGGACCAAGCTCGTCGATGTGAATCCCTTTTTCGAAAAAATTGCCCGGGAACGCGGGTTCTATTCCGAAGCATTGATGGAAAAAATCGCCGGCGCCAACAGCATCAGGGACTTCGCGGAAATCCCTCAGGATGTCCGCGATATTTTCCTGACCTCTGCCGATATCGCTCCGGAGCAGCATATCCGCATGCAGGCGGCTTTCCAGAAACACTGTGATTCGGCGGTATCCAAGACGATCAACCTTCCGCACGAAGCCACTACCGACGATGTGCAGACTGCGTACTGGTTGGCGTACCGGCTGGGCTGCAAAGGCGTCACGATTTATCGGGACGGTTCGCGGCCCAACCAGGTGCTTTCGACCAAAAAGGAGCCGCCCAAACCTGCCGCGACTTTGCCCGCGCCCGCGCCGACACCGGCCATCGCCCCGGAAAAAGTCATCGAGGACCGGCCCGACACGCTGTCCGGCATTACCGAAAAGATCAAAACCGGTTATGGCAATTTATATGTCACGATCAATATGAAAGACGGCAAGCCGTTCGAGGTGTTTTCCACCATCGGCAAATCCGGGTATTCCACGATGGCCGATACCGAGGCCATCTGCCGCATGATTTCGTTGATGCTGCGTTCCAACATCCCGGTCAAGCATATCATCAACCAATTGCAGGGGATCGGCGGCGCCAACCCGATTTTCGGGCGCGGCGAGATTATTTCCTCAATCCCCGATGCGATCGCCAAAGTTCTGAAAAAGCATTTTGGCAACGGCATGAAAAAGAGTGTCAAACAGGACATCAGCTCGGTGCAGTGCCCCGATTGCGGCGGGCGGCTGGAACACAAAGAGGGATGTGTCCTGTGTCCGGGGTGCGGATTTTCCAAGTGCTGAGGTAAGGGGAGCAAATTCCGAGAGCGGGGTTCTGCGGGGCCGGTCGACCCGGCCCCGCCGTTTTTTTGGACGCTTTTGCCGACAAACGTTTTGACTTCCGGCTCGTTTCTGATATATTCCGCGCGGCAAATCACCCTGTGGGGGTGTAGCTCAGTGGTAGAGCATCTGCCTTTTAAGCAGGTGGTCGTAGGTTCGATCCCTACCACCCTCACCAACAATTTGCGACCGGCAAATTGCCGGTCGCTTTCATATTAAGTGGATACCCGTCTCGACAGAATATCCCGCACGCCAGTTGTTTGTCGTCGCATGGTATATCGAGGCGGTTCGGTTCCAGTAATAGGTGAAGGAAAGGAGGCAAACACCATCGCCGCGGTGCGGAGATATGCTCGTTCTTCGTCCCTCGTTGATCACCGGTCGGCCTTATAAAGCAGCAATCGCCGGGCACTCCGGCAGGATACTCCCGTGTTGCACGCTTTGTCTCAGAACCGGGCGATTTCCGAATGTAGTTCCGGCCACGTCGCCAGCAGCTTGCGCAAACTCAGATGATCTTCCGCCGAGATGGCGTGGAATTGACAGCCCATCTGATAGGAGCCGCTGTTCTGGTCCCGCACGCACCACTTGCATTCTGCCTCGAAACCGAGTGTGTTTGCGGGGTTAATGCCGTTGGGCAGCAGCATCCTGCCCGCAATGCGCGTGTCCGGACGGACTGGTTTGTCCGCCAGCAGCATCACCCCCTGCTCGGTCATGTTGGCTACCTGCCCGATTACGGCGCCGGTCCTGACGTCGCAAACAAACAGCGATTCGTCCGGCTGCTTGCGATCATGCTGTCTGCGATCTTCCATCGCAACTCCCTGGTTGGCGTGAGGGGGCACAACGCCCCTATGTCTTCTATCGTCAGGCGGAAGGGTATATATGCGTCCGAATTTCGCAGATCAGACTAAGTAATTCTATGAAACAACTCCGGCTTATATCCCGGGCAACTCCACGGCCATGAATTATACCATAATCAGATCAGAAGAGTCAGGGATTCCCTGATGACTTCAGGAAATGGATGAATGCTGCCTCAAGTCGTATGATCGATCAGGGGGGTACTGCCCAAGACGAGTTCCATAGCGGGAAGTCCACTTTAGGCCTTCGCATTTCGTAACATAATTAATGATGCCGTCTATATTTGACAAAATGGGCTGCTTTATTATGAAGGTTACCGACCGAAGTCTGCACGCCTGCGTTTTTTTATCGTTTTGAATGACAGTACGTTAAACTTCTCCAGCGGGTAGGGCAGGAACCGAGCGCAGCGAAATACTCCTGCCAACGAAATTACATTGCCGTGGCAGGACCGCTAAAGGGTCCTGCCCTACAAGAGCCCCACTTCCGGCGACCGGGGGTGTTTTTTCATCGGGGCCGTTTTCCCAGGTATCGGTTGAAAAACCTTGCCCTCCGGGCACGTATCCCTTATCATTTCAACAAAGTGCAGTAGTGCAGCAGTTCGGCCCCGGCGGACATTATGTCGAGTGTTTGGTTTAACTAATAGGGAGGGAAAGCTCCGGAGTCGGACCATGACCGGAAAGTCGATTTCATTCGGTGTCCGAATGCGAATCGAATAAGAACAATAACTATATTCTTCGGGAGGTCTTTATGTCCTTGCGCATCGTGGTGTGTGCGTGCGCCGTGTTGATTGCTGCCGGCGTGGCGATGGCCGATGTGCCGCAACTGATCAACTACCAGGGTATGCTTAAATCCGGCGAGGATCCGGTAACCACCCCCACCGCTGTCCTGTTCGCCATCTGGAACGACCCGACCGACGGCGATTCCCTCTGGTCGGAGATCCAGCCGGTTTCGCCGGATGATGACGGGCGGTTTTCCGTTCTTTTAGGGAGCGTCTCACCGATCCCCGATTCGGCGTTCAGCGGTGCGGACGTCTATCTCAGCATGAAAGTCGATACCGATCCGGAAATGACCCCGCGCAGCCGGCTGGCCAGCGTCCCGTATGCCTATCTGGCGAACATGGTGGAACCGTCAACGCCCATCATGTGGTCCGGCGGTTGCACGAACCACGGCACCGCTGCAGGTTGGAATAAGTATTGCACCAACGGCGTGGATTTCAACACCGCAAGCGGTTATTTGTCTGTTGCCGCAAACGGGACATTTACCGTCCTGATCGCCGGGTATTACAGAATTAACGCCTGGGCCGCCAATTTCTGCAATTCGCAAAGATTTATCAAGATCGACAGAAACGGTGTTCCGATACATTATGATTACCAGATAAACACTGGGAGCGATTGGCGTACAGTCAGCGCCGATGTGACCTGGCGTTTCAACGCCGGTGACACGTTTGAAGTCTACTATTATAACGACGGCGGTGGTTATGCGTACCATTCCTGGAGCAGCCAGGGGCAGCACAGCCGCTTGCAGGTGACTTACGTCGGCCCCTGAAACGAAAGAAGTTTGTAGCGGTTCAGCCAAAGCGAGCAAGTCACCCCCCGTCCCCCGCACCGGCGGGGGACGGGGTTTCGACAATTCAATAATTCCTGTGGCTGGTGCACCTCAAGATGCACCGGCTTTTTATTATTTGATGGCGCATGTGGAGATGTTGTCTCAAAAGCGATCCTTTATAGTCAAGCCCGCGGAGGCGGGGAAGGACAAGAAGGGAAAGCATAAAGACGCCGCCGCCCCGGCGGTAGAAGACACCGCCGGGGCGGGGCAGGTTGTGCGCGAGGTATTTGGGGGATGGTGTCGTCATCACATCAGCGTCAACAAGGTCCGAGGGATCTCCGGCATGCCATCAATCTGATATAACTGCTGCCACCGGCCCGCGCGGTGGACATAGACCCCCGCGTCCTCTGTGCCGACATACACATCATTGCGGAATACTTTGATGCACGTTATTGCCGAGCCCGCCAGTTCTTCCACCGGAGCAAAGGTTGAATCCAGCAGGGTCCACAAACCGTGCTCAACGGTGCCGATATACCAGCGATGGTTGGCGAAAGCCAGCGCGGTGACCTGACCGCCGGGAAAGGTCGAATCCTGGCCATAATACATCTCCCATTTGCCGCCGTCATAGCGATACACGCCATCGGGCGTGCCCACCATGAGATGCGGCCAGCGATAGGCCAGCGCTGTGACGAAATCGAACGCGCCGGTGTCGGGATGCATGAACCGTCTTTGCCATTTGTGGCCGTCAAGCCGCCACAAGCCGTCGCCCTCGGTGCCCACCCATAAGCCATCTGAGCTGAAAGCCAGTGCGGTGACCAGAATATCATCTTTCAACAACACGGGGACCTCCGGCGTGTATTTGAACACGCCGTTTTCATATCCGGCGATATAACTCAGCGAATCGAAGGCATGGCAAAACGTAATTGGCGGAACTAACGGCAATTCCACGCGGCGAAAGACATCCGGCCCGAGATATTCATAACATGCATGGTCTGCCGCGAACAGCGTCCGGCCGGGGAGATCAACAATCTCCGTGATAGACTTCGGCTCCAGCCCTTTAGCGGTCTCGATTACCCGATAATATGTGCCGTTGCCGTCGGTCTGGATTAGACCGCCCGGCGTTGCCACCCAGACCCGGTCAGCGGTGATATGGATATCACGCACCTCGGCCAACCCCGACGATGCCGCCGACTCCGGCAGTTCGGATTCGTACTGCGGGGTTGATTCGTCCACAGTATCCGGCATAATTGTCTCGGCGGTGGCCGCCGGGAAAAGTGCCGACTCCGGCGGCGAAAAGCTTAACGCGTGTTCAGCTTCGGGGGAAAGCAGACTCCCCATCAACACAAATGCGGCCACGGCGACGATCACGGTGACCAGCCCGGCGATGATGTTGGTTTTGAAGCGCATTGCTGCCTCCTTCGGTTTGAGTTTTTTGTCCTGAACCGGGACAAGTCAAGAATCGTGCCGATCGGCATTACCTGTTGCGCCGCAAACAGATGCAAAAAACGAATATAAATAGTGGGGAGAAGTTTGTGTCAGCCCTGACACAGTCGGACCCGGCGAATTAACAACTGTTAACATGAATCGCCGACACTAAACGAAGTGCATGAAGTACAATATAGGCATGAGTAGCACAGCCAATTTAATCCGTCACCTTTTCCCGGCCCAGTTGTCATACAACCAGAGTTCCGCGTGGAACCGAAAAAGGGCATGGGCACACAACTGACAGCACATCAGCGGGCGGCGTTTGCACGAATGCTGCACCCGCACCACCGGTACCTGGCGCGGTTTTGCCTGAACCTCACGGCATGCAGTGATGATGGGCAGGACCTGTACCAGCAGGCGATTTTAAAGGCGCTGGACAAATGGGACAGTTTGCGCGACCCCGACCGCTTTCGGCAATGGCTGTGTTCGATCATTGTCAACGAACACCGCAATCTCTGCCGCAAACGGCGGTTGCAACGGTTGTTCCTGCTGTCGGCGCAGCATGACGATAATCTCGGTCGGTCGCATTCCGGCCCGTTCACGGAGCCCTCGGATGTGGCCCAAACCGTCCGCCTGCGCCGGTGTATGGCCCGGTTATCGGCCAAAAAACGCGAGGCCCTGGTGTTATTTGAAGTCGAAGGGTTTTCGCTGGCTGATGTCGCCGAGATTCAGGACTGTTCATTACAGGCAGTCAAAAAACGTGTGTCGCGTGCTCGCCAGGAACTACGCAACTCATTTTTAGGCGGGGATGCAACTTTAGTCATCCCTGCGCGAAGGCGGGAGGAGAGTCATGAGTATGTGGTCGGCCTGGAAACACTTAAACAAGCTCGCCGGACGGCCGGCAACTGAGCTGCCGTTCCAGGCGGAAGAATCCGATGACCGGCTGACCCGCGCATTGCATTGCCTGCGCGAGGACCCGGCGGGGATTCCCTCCTGGAATGAAATTGAACGGGTGATCCGCACCGGAAAAAAGGAGCAATCGATGGCCATATCACGCGCCGCCATGTTTGCGTTCTCACGCAAAGCGGCATTGATCGCCGCCACCAGTTTTGTCGTACTGCTGGCGTTTTTCGCCGTACCGTTCTCACAAACCAGCGAACTTGGTTCGAATATCATTTTCGCATTCGATCCGCCGGTGGAATATCCGCAATCGTCCTGCGATCAATTCGCCGAAGTCTGGGAGCGCATGGGCGTGGGGCACGATACCGGCGAGGCCATGTTCGGCATGGCGGTCAAAATCGGTGATGATGGTTTGGAACGTGTTGAGGTGACCCTGCTTGCCGAAAGCGGGATGACTGCTGACGAGTTAATCGCGAAATTGAGAGACTTGTATCCGGTTTTTGAACATGCCGCGATAACTATCAACCCGATCACTGAACACAGCACATCGACCATGTTTGGGCGGTTGTTGGGCAATGCCGGCGTCCGGATTGAATGCAAAGGAAAAACCGCCGAGGAAATCGAAGCCGAACTCGAAGCGCTGTTGGCGGCTCAGGGAGTGAACAACCCCAACATCCTGGTGATTAAACCGGAAGAAAACGGCAAAACCAGAATTAAAATCTGTGTTCCGACCGAGGGGTGCGGCAAGTAACGCGCAAGCTCCACGACCCTCTGCGGCCGTTTTATCAAAATCGTCTTTCCTCCGGGGAAGGCGATTTTTTTGCCTGGCTACTCCAAACATCAGGCGAGGAGTTCGCCACGGCTGCATCCTTGACCGCCGATGGTGTTTTGTTTTATATGCAGGGCACAACCGAAACAGCGGCGGGAAACGTAAATCCCGGTAAAGGGAGTTGACGCATGGCAGGTAAAACAAAAACTTATGATATCCTCGCCATCGGCGCGCACCCGGATGATGTCGAAGTCGGCGCGGGGGGTGTGTTGATCCGGATGAAAGACATGGGGTATTCGACCGGGATCGTGTATCTCACGCAGGGTGAGATGGGCACCGGCGGGACCGCCGCGCTCCGCAAAAAAGAAGCCGCTGAAGCCGCGCGGATTATGGGCGCCGACCTGCTGGAGCGGCATGACCTCGGCGACACGAAGGTCTTTGATACTCCGCAAAGCCGCGCACTGGTTGCCCGAGCGTTGCGCAAGTACCGGCCTAAAATTGTCCTGGCCCCGCACTGGGACGGCCATTCCGGGAAACGACAGTCCCATGCCGATCATATTGCCACGGGACGGGTTGTCTTGAACGCGGCTAATCTCTGCCGCTTGAAAAAATTCGATCCTCGTTCGGCGCCGCACGAAGTGTTGTCGATTTTCCACTATTTCCTTCCGGTCGGTGCGCCCCCGACTTTTGTCGTCGATATCACGCCATACTATGATCGCTGGGTGGCGGCGCTGAAAGCACACCGTTCGCAGTTTCTGAATCCGAAAAAATCCCGCGATTATTTGTGGACGCTGGAGACCCTGGCCCGGTCGTTTGGGGCCTTGATCGGGGTCAAATACGCCCAGGGGTTTGTCTCCTCCAGCCCGATGCACGTGGGTGACTTGTTTGCCGTCACCGGTCCGTTGCCCCGGACAGTGTAACATCTCTGCTGGCCGGGTTTTGAAAAAACTGTCATTTTGGCCGAGTTGCCATATTTCTGCCATATCTTCCACGTATAAGAATATCAAGAGCAACGAAGCCCCGCGATTTGTGTATTATATTGCGGATGGCGCGGAAATAACGTACTGGAGCAGGACATATGAAAAAAATCATTTTTTGGTTATGTGTGGTCATTGTGGCCGCCGCCGCCGGCTGGTGGTATTTCAGTCCCAGTGGCGATACCGCGGCCTCCCCCTCGGGCATCGTTCGGACCGGTGTGGCGACGCGCGGTGACCTGACCGTTTCGATTTCCGCGGTAGGCGCCGTGGAACCGATACAGGATGTGGAAATTAAATCCAAGGCCTCCGGCGAAATCATCAAATTGACTGCCGCTGAAGGCGATTTTGTTCATAAAGGCGACCTGCTGGTCCGGCTTGACCCGACGACTGTGCAAAACACATATGATCAAGCCCAGGCCGATTTTAATGTTGCGCAAATCACGCTCGAACAGCGCAAAAAAGAACTGAAACGCCAGCAGGACCTGCTGGATAAGAAACTGATTTCCGAGAGTGATTATGATGCTGCGCGTCTGGCTTTCGAACAGGCCAATTCCCAGTTTGTCCAGGTGCGGGCGACTCTGTCGACTAGCTCCGAACAGCTTCAGGACACGGAAATCCGCTCCCCGATCGACGGCTTGGTCCTGACCCGACAGGTCGAGGAAGGACAGATTATTTCCTCGGGGACCTCCTCGGTCACCGGCGGCACGCTGTTGTATCTTATCGCCGATATGTCTCATGTGCATGTTATTGCCGACGTTGACGAAACCGATATCGGGCGTGTGCGTGCCGGGTTGGGGGCACGGGTTGTGGCCGATGCCTATCCCGACAAGGAATTCGCCGGCGAAGTTACGCGGATCGCCCCCCTGGCCAAGGTGGAGCAGAATGTCACGATGTTCGAGGTCACAGTACTGGTCGACAACACCGATGGCCTGCTCAAGGCGGGGATGAACGCCGATGTCGAAATGGTTATTGATGAAGCACTGGATGCGATATTGGTGCCGCTTCAAGCCGTACAGACTCGCCTGTCCGGCGCGGGGCCGGGGGCATCTTCACCCGGTAATGCGGGACGGCAGAGGGGCGACAGTGCAACTCCGAAACCGGCTGCTATGGCGCACGACGACAGTTTCCGGCCCATGAAGGGTTTGCCTGCCGGCGGATCGGTCAAGTATGTGGAAATCATCCGGGGCGGCGTGCCGGTCGAGCAGCCGGTCCGGGTGGGGCTGGCCAATCTGGATTATGTGCAGATTATCGACGGGGTCAATGCCGGTGATTCCTTGCAATGGTCGCTGACCTCCGGGGCGATGGCCGGCCGCGAACAATTCCGTGAGAACATGCGGGCACGAAGTGCCGTCCCCGGCATGAGTGGCAGGTAAGATCAACCATGATAGTGGCCGACAGACGATGAGCACCAGGACCCGGCAGATCGAGACGCTCGGCGACCGGCAGAGAACCGGCCGCGCATTCGGCTCACTCGAGGGGATGCCCCGAGGGGGGATGCATCTTTTCGAAGGCATGGTTGTTGCCTTTACCTCACTACATGCCAATAAACTTCGGGCGTTATTGACCATGCTCGGGATCATCATCGGCACCGGCGCAGTCATTACGATGATTGCCCTGGGCAGCGGTGCGCGCAAGGCGGTGGAGGAACGTATCTCCCAGCTCGGCGCCGATTTGCTGTTTGTCCGCGCCGGCGCCAGCCGGGGCGGCCCGGTGCACATGGGCGAGGGTTCGTCGGTGCGCCTCACCGAAAAAGACACCCAGGCCATCGCTACGGAATGCCCCTCGGTGCTGGCCGTCGCCCCGGAATTAAATGGCTCGGCGCAGGCAAAATTCGGTAATAATAACTGGAACACCCGGATCCTTGGCACTTATCCCGAATATGAGTGGCTGCGCAATTCGCCGACGAAATACGGCAAGTATTTTACACATGCGGATGACAACGTCCGGCGGCGGGTATGCCTCCTGGGTCCGACCGTCGCGGAAAACCTGTTCGGGAAAGATGTCAATCCCGTCGGCCAGACGATCAAAATCCGCAATATCAATTTCGAGGTGCTGGGGTTGCTGCAGGAGAAGGGCTCGGAGGGGTGGCGCAATTCGGACGACCAGATCATCATCCCCCTGCGCACCATGCAAAAACGTATTACCGGTCAGGACAACGTTTCCTCGATCGACGTCCGCGCTGTCAATCAGGCCGCCATGGATCGCGCGACGATCGAAATCGAATCGCTGCTGCGCCGGCGGCATAAGCTGCAGACTGGGCAGGAAAACGATTTTAATATCATGTCGATGACCGACGTGACCTCGACCCTCGGCGAGACCACCGAAACGTTCACCATGCTCCTGGCCTCCATCGCGCTGGTCTCCCTGATCGTAGGCGGGATCGGGATTATGAATATCATGCTCGTGTCGGTGACCGAACGCACGCGCGAAATCGGTGTGCGCAAAGCGGTCGGCGGCCGCAGCCGCGACATTCTGCTCCAATTCCTCATCGAATCGATTACTCTGGCCATCGGCGGCGGCATCCTGGGCATTGCCGCCGGAGTGGGCGGCGCATATGCGCTGGCCTATTTCGCCGGCTGGAACACCCTGATTTCGCCCACGGCTGTTGCGCTGGCGTTCGGGTTTTCCTTCGCCGTGGGCGTGTTTTTCGGTTTCTACCCCGCCCGCAAGGCCTCGAGACTCGATCCAATCGAGGCCCTGCGTTACGAATAATCCACTTGTATAAAATGAGTCCCGCTGTTAGTCTCGCTTGCTCCGGGCCATTGTCTGCCGTATGTTGCCGTCAACAGGAGCGGATGGTGCAAGTATTTTACAGCAAAACTGCCGACTTGCAGATATTGGCCGACTACAACATCGGCATTATCGGTTACGGTTCGCAGGGCCGGGCACAGGCCTTGAATATGCGGGATTCGGGGTTGATACCGCAGATCGGCCTGCCCTCGCGTTCGCGCACCCGTGATATCGCACGTGCTGATGGTTTTGCGGTGACCACCGCCCGGCGGCTCGTTCGCTCGTGTGATATCCTGTGTCTTCTGGCGCCCGACCATTTGCATGGCGACATTTTTGCTGCCGATCTTCGCGACAACCTGCGGCCGGGGCAGATGCTGGTGTTGGCCCATGCGGCCAGTGTTCATTTCGGCGCGGTCAGGCCGCCGGACACCATCGATATGGTATTGGTCGCCCCACTGGGGCCGGGCCGGCGGTTGCGCGAGTTGTTTCACAAAAAGCCGGGTGTGGCCTGTTTTTTTGCCGTGCATCATAATGCGACCGGACATGCGCAACAAGTTGGGCTGGCGCTGGCCAAAGCCATTGGTTGCCTGAACACCGGGGCGATCGAAACGACGTTTGCGGAAGAGGCGGTCGGCGATTTGTTCGGCGAACAAACCGTCCTGTGCGGCGGCCTGGCGCGGTTGATCAAATTCGGTTTTGATACCCTGGCCGATCACGGGCTTTCCCCGGAAAAGGCTTACCTCGAATGCGTCTATCAACTCGATTTGATCATTGATTTGATCAAGACCGGCGGCATCGCCGGGATGTTGGACAAAATTTCGCGGACCGCGGCGCTCGGCGCAGTACAAAACGGCCCGGCGGTGCTCGATGATCGGCTGCGGAAAAACTTTGAACTGATTTACCGGGAGATCGAAACCGGCCGCTTTTTTACCGAGTTGGTTCATCAGGCAACTGATCAGCGCATTGATGCATCACATTTGACCGATGACCGTTTTGAAAAAGCCGCACGACAGGTGGGCCGGCTGTTGGGGGACAGGGACGAGTGAGAAACGTATGGCATAACCCCTGCGCCTGCCGCAAGCCGGTTTCCGTCCTTCGTCCGCCGCGGCGGACGAAGAAAAGAAACCCGACAATCGTTCTCCCATCAATTGTCTTATTGTGTTTTCTAAGCATCGTGTCTGGTCCGAACGCCGTTGCGGCAATGGACGCCGAGCGTTTCCCCTCGATGTATGCCGATTCGGGGTTAAAACATACAATCCTGACCGGTATCGATCTGACTATCCGTGAAAAGTATGCCTCTGCCGACAGTGTTTTTGCTGCTATCTCAGACCAGCATCCCTTCAGCCCGATCGGCCCGTTGTTCCGCGCGGCGGCATTGCAAACGAAGATGATCGACCGTGAAGACGACCGGCCCTGGCCGCAACTGAAAGTCATGATCGATGAGGCGATCCAAAAGTCCGAGAACTGGAAAAATGCCGAACCCGGCAACCCCGAACCATACTTTATCCAGGGTGGGGCCTATGGCTACTGGGCGGTGCATGAATCGCACTGGGGCAGCTGGTTTGCCGCGTTGAAAACCGGCTTGAAAGCGGCCAACCGTTTCAAGCATGCCGTCGAACTTGATCCGACCTTCATCGATGCCTACCTCGGGCTGGGCAGTTATCAGTACTGGAAATCAGCCAAAACGACTTTCATCAATTGGCTGCCCATCGTCTCCGATGACCGTGAGAAAGGGATCAACAACCTGCAGCGGGCCGTCGACAAGGGGACCCTCGTACAACAAACTGCGGCGACAGCGCTGATTTGGACGCTGATCGATTTCGGTTTGCCGGCCAAAGCGCTGGCGATTGCCCAACGGCTGCACGAGGAATACCCGGAGTCTAAAGTTTTCCTCTGGGGTATGGGATTGTCGTCGTTTGCGGCGTATCGCTGGACGGAATGTATCGAGGTGTTCGATACTCTGGAAGCGCGGATCATCCTTGAAGGCCCCGGAAATTATTTCAATGTGATTGAATGTGCCTGCTACAAGGCCGAGGCGGCATACAACGCCGGTGATTACGATCGTTGCCGCGCCGAATGCCGCCGCGCGTTTGAGTATCTCCCGTCCCGGGAAATCGAGGAACGGTTGCAGGACAAGCTCTCTGCGTTGGAAAAACGTTACCACGATTTGGAAAAACGAGCAGGGAAATAATCTGCGTAAGCGGCTCGTTGGTCCCCTTAGGTATATCAGTAAATGAAGGAGAATGATAACATGAGTACCGGCGCACATATCCTGCAGGCCATTGGCAACACTTCGTTAGTGCAACTGCGCAGAGTCGTTCCACCCGGTTCTGCGAGAGTTTTCGTGAAACTCGAATGGGAAAATCCGACCGGCAGCATGAAAGATCGAGCGGCTCAGGCGATGATATCAAAGGCGGAGGAGGACGGCCGCCTTCGCCCTGGGGATACCATCGTCGAGTATACGGGTGGCAGCACCGGCATCTCCCTGGCCCTGGTTTGCGTGGCGAAGGGATATCGCCTTCATATCGTCACTTCCGATGCATTTAGCCGGGATAAGTTGAATCAGATGTCGGCTTTCGGCGCGGAACTTACCCTGGTTCGCAGTGAGGGCGGCCGCACGACCAAAAAGCTAATTCAGGACATGATTGCTGCCGCCGGAGAATTCAGCCGGGAGCCGCATACCTATTGGACCGACCAACTCAACAATCATGACAGTATCGCCGGATACTACCGGCTGGCCGACGAAATCAAGGAGCAGACCGATGGAAAACTCGATGCGTTTGTTCAAAGTGTCGGTACCGCGGCCTCGTTGAGAGGTGTGGCGAGTGTGCTGAAGCGTTACAATTCCCGGCTTAAGATCGTTGCCGTCGAACCGGCCGAATCCGCCGTGTTGTCGGGCGGCCAGCCCGGATCGCACAAAATTGAAGGTGTCGGTATCGGTTACACTCCGCCTCTTTGGGAACCAAATCTGGTGGACGAGATTATTGCGGTGACAACAACCGACGCCAAGACGATGGCGCGGCGCCTGGCCCGGGAAGAGGGTCTTTTTGCCGGCACATCCTCCGGGGCAAATGTCGTCGCCGCCCTGCGCGTGGCGGAGCATCTTGGACCGGAAGCCGGGGTCGTCACCTTAATGGTTGATTCCGGCTTGAAATACCTTAGTACGGATGTCTTTCAAGCGTAGCGTAAAGCAGGGCAGGATTCGAGCGCAGCGAAGTGATCCTGCCAACGGTCGCCCGAAAAGCGGCAGGACCGCTGAAGGGTCCTGCCCTACGAGAATATATCGAGAAGATTCCCCCTACGGATGCTCAAACCTCCGCTCATGCAGCATCCGGAAAAACGACGTTACCACCGCCGCCGAGTTGTCCGCGGCGATCTGGAAAAAATCCCGCAGTTCAGTGCTTGCGGTGGCCGAACCCGAGCCGCCGGCCAAATCGGAATTCGAACGGATAATCACACACGGCACCCCGTTGGCGATCGCAGTTTGCAGCACCGCCGCCGATTCCATATCGGTAATCTCGGCGTCAAAGGTTGCCGCCAGCCATTGCCGTTTCTCCACCTGGTCGATAAACTGGTTGCCGGTGACCCCAACTCCGCCGCAATGGATCTGCACGATCCGATCAACGATCGGCTGCAGGTCTTCCGCCGCCTTATATGCCGCCTGGCCCACCCAGTCGAATAATTGCGAATCGACCGGCAAATCGAACGCCGGAATAAATACCGAATCGCCGCGCCGTCCAATCCCCAGCGAATCAGGGAGAAAACCCTGCGCGCCGATGTACCCGAAATCATGCGTAATCCAACGTTCGGGGATCACGATATCGCCGATTTTGTTTCTTTCGGCGATCCCCCCGCAGATGCCGGTAAACAGCACCCCCCGCACCGGGTAGTGATCGAGCACATATTGCAGGGTAATCGCAGCGTTGGTCGTGCCGATCCCCGACCCGGCCAGGATGACCGACTCACCCTCCAGATACCCCGTGGCGATTGCCCGCCCCGCCCAGGGCACATACGACACCTCGGTCATGCGTGTCCGCAGAAGCTGCCCCTCATCGGCAAACGCATACAATACGACCCAGCGGGCCTTTGGCCCGCCGGCGCAGGAAAAAATTCCGGCCAGCAGGGTTGCCAGCACGGCCGAATACAGCAGTCGTTTTGTCAAATTCATCATCAGCTCCTTTTTTATCCGCCGCCCAAACTATAGTGCAAAGCCGGTGCGGTCAAATAGGATATGCGTTTTGCCGAATCAAACGTACAAATATCGGGTGGTAAGTCGCCCCGGTCCGGCTGGCGGACCATGTACGGTAATTCCGTTGATTTTACCGTCACGGAACCGTACTATTTGTAGTTGGACGTTTTTGAGGGGAACAGCAATGATAATGGATGAAGTAAAAATAGGGTTGGCCGAGATGCTCAAAGGCGGGGTGATTATGGATGTCACCAACGCGGAGCAGGCCAAAATCGCCGAGGACGCCGGGGCGGTGGCGGTCATGGCGCTCGAACGGGTCCCGGCGGATATCCGCAAAGAAGGCGGCGTCGCGCGGATGGCCGACCCGCTGAAAATCGCGGAAATCCAGAAAGCAGTCACCATCCCGGTGATGGCCAAATGCCGGATCGGGCACTTTGCCGAGGCCCAGGTCCTTGAAGCCCTGGAAGTCGATTTTATCGATGAATCCGAAGTCCTCACGCCCGCCGATGAAGCTAATCATGTCGATAAAGACAAATTCAAAGTCCCCTTTGTCTGCGGCTGCCGCAATCTGGGCGAGGCCCTGCGCCGGATCGGCGAGGGTGCGGCGCTGATCCGCACCAAAGGCGAGGCCGGTTCGGGAAATATTGTCGAGGCCGTACGGCACATGCGGATGGTGCAGGATGGGATCAAGCGGCTGACGATACTCCGTGACGAGCAACTGATGGCCGAAGCCAAAGAATTGCGCGCCCCGTACGATCTGGTCAAATGGGTCGCCGAAAACGGCAAACTTCCGGTGCCGAATTTTGCCGCCGGGGGGATTGCCACGCCGGCGGATGCGTCATTGATGATGCAGCTTGGCGCCGAGTCGGTCTTTGTCGGGTCGGGGATTTTCAAATCGGAAGACCCGGCGCCACGGGCCCGGGCGATCGTGCTGGCGACAACCCATTACCTCGATTTCAAAAAGATCGGTGAAATCTCCAAGGGGCTGGGTGAGGCCATGCGCGGCCTGGAAATCCGCGACATCCCGCAAGACCAGTTGTTACAGGTCCGTTGAGGGGGCCGGCATAAAAGATATCTGACGATCTCGGGGGCGCAGCATGCTGCGCCCCTGCGTATTTGAGCGTAAAAGAACATGATGAGGACGCACGCGACCATCGGTATTCTGGCCCTGCAGGGGGCTTTTGATCTGCACCGCCAGGCGCTCGACCGGCTTGGTGTTCCGCACCGGCTGGTCAAGACCGCGGACGATTTGGGGCAGGTCGCCGCCCTGATTATCCCCGGCGGCGAATCGACAACCATGCGTTGGTTTTTCCAGACTGAAGGTTTGACTGCTGAGATGGCGCGTTTCGTCCGTACCCAGCCGGTCATGGGTACCTGCGCAGGGATGATTCTTTTGGCCGACCGTATTGCCGATGACCTGGTCAATCACGGTTTCGCGGCTATCGACATCGATGTCCGCCGCAACGCTTACGGCCGCCAGGTGCATTCGCATACGGGGGAGGGCATGGTGGATCTGGGGGCCGGCCCGCGGCTGTTCCCCATGGTGTTTATCCGCGCCCCACGGATCGAACGGGTCGGCGAGGGTGTGCGTGTACTGGGACACCGCAATGGGGAGCCGACGATGGTGGCCAACGACCATGTTCTGGCCCTGAGTTTTCATCCTGAATTGTCCGGTTCTGATGAGGTCCACCGTTTTTTTGTCGAGACGTTTGTGGAAAGCCGGCGGCAACATCATCAACCGGACATTGCCCTGACCACGCACACAACAGGCGGCAACTGATGGCGCATCTCCCACGACCTGACCGTTGCCGTCCCACGGCCGCACATCCGGCCGGGCGCAAACCCGTCTGGTTGAAATCCAGGGCCACATTCGGGCCGGAATATGTGAAAGTCAAAAAAACGCTTGCCGCCTGCGGTTTGCATTCGGTGTGCGAGGAGGCCAACTGCCCGAACATGCGGGAGTGTTTTTCGGCCGGGACTGCAACGTTCATCATCCTTGGCAATATTTGCACGCGCGGTTGCCGTTTTTGTGATGTCGCCGGGGGGATACCTTCCGGGCTGGACCGTGATGAACCCCGGCGGCTGGCCGAGAGTGTCGCGCAATTAAAATTAAAGCAGGTCGTGGTGACTTCGGTGACCCGTGATGATTTGCCCGATGGCGGCGCGTCGATTTTTGTCGAGGTCATCAACCAGTTGCGGGTGCGTGATCCACAGGTGAAAATCGAGGTACTCATCCCTGATTTCGCCGGGAACAACACGGCATTACAGGCAGTTTTGGCCGCCGAGCCGGATGTACTCAATCATAATATCGAGACCGTACCTCGCCTGTATCGCCGGGTGCGGCCCAAAGCCGATTATGCCCGTTCGCTCGATATCCTGCGCGCTGCAGCGGACCATCCCGGCACGTTTCGGGTTAAATCGGGGATCATGGTCGGGCTGGGGGAGAGCTGGGACGAAGTGCTCGAAACAATGCGGGATATCCAGGCCGCCGGGTGCAATATCCTGACAATTGGGCAATATCTCGCGCCGTCGGAGCGCCATCTCCCGGTCGAACGCTATTATCCCCCCGAGGAATTTATCGAACTGGCGCGGTTGGGTAAAAAAATGGGTTATGCCCATGTTGAGGCCGGGCCGCTGGTGCGCAGCTCGTATAAGGCCTTCGAGCAGGCCGCGCATGCCGAAGCCGTCGACGAAAGGCAAATGCCAGGTGATCGTCACGTTTGATCGCAAACCGACGCGGGTCGTCAAGATCGGCGGCGTTAAAATCGGCGGTCAAAACCCGGTTGCCGTGCAGTCGATGTGTGATACCGATACCCGCGATGTCACTGCCACCGTCAAACAGATTCATGCGCTCGAGGAAGCCGGCTGCGAAATCGTGCGCGTGGCCGTGCCGGACCAGCAGGCCGCCGCTGCTCTCCCGGAAATCAAAAAAGCCATCGCGCTGCCCCTGGTAGCTGATATTCATTTTGACTGGAAGCTTGCTGTCGCCTCGGCCAAAGCCGGGGTCGATAAGTTACGCATCAATCCCGGTAACATCGGGGGAAAAGAAAAAATAAAAGAAGTCGTTGCGGCCGCAAAAGATTGTGGTTTACCAATCCGGGTCGGAGTCAACCAGGGTTCAATCGAAAAAGACCTGCTTGATAAATACGGCGGCCCGAACCCACAGGCCCTCGTTGATTCCGCGCTGCGCAACGTCGAATATATTGCCGAGTTCGATTTCAACGACATCGTATTATCGCTGAAAGCATCGGACGCGTCGCAGACCATCGCCGCCTATCGGCTGGTTTCCCAAAAGTGTGATTTTCCGCTGCACCTTGGTGTCACCGAGGCCGGGCCGCAGTGGTCGGGGACGATCAAGACCGCCGTCGCCTTCGGCGCCCTGCTGGCCGAGGGAATCGGGGATACGATCCGCGTCTCGCTGACCGCGCCGGTGGAGGAGGAAGTCAAAGCCGGGTGGGAGATCCTCAAGGCCCTCGGTTTACGGCAGCGCGGGCCGGTGTTGATTTCCTGTCCGACGTGCGGCCGGCTGGAGATCGACCTGATCGCTCTGGTCGGGGAAGTGCAGCAGATGCTGGAGAAGATCAAAGAACCGATCACCGTCGCGGTGATGGGTTGTGTGGTCAACGGCCCCGGCGAGGTCCGCGACGCCGACATCGGCATCATCGGCGGCAAGGGTGTTTATCTGCTGACCCGCAAAGGCAAGATTGTATTCCGCACGAAAGAATTATCCGAAGCCCGCAGCGCACTGCTGGAACATCTGGATGAGATAACGAAAAAAGAATGAACGCTTGATGTATTAATTGGAGATGTTCATCGTGAACGTGAAATCTATTCTTGATCGGCCAGACTATGAAGAATATTTAGTTCGGATATATTTTGGGAGTTCATCTGCGGATTTAAGATCATGTATAAGCAGAGCGTATCGCGATTTTACCCGCACCCTGCATGGTCTGGGAAGATTGCCAATGCGGAGGGTTTTGCAGAATCATGCTGCCGATTATCTGTTCCGGCAGTTTTCGGACCTGCAGGACGGAGTGAAACCAAAAAATCAAGAAGATTACGATTACTGGCATCGAATGACTTGTGGTGAATTAATTTCCCTATACGAAAAGCATGGTTACGAGAGATTTTGTTTTGGTCAGGGACAGAAGTGGATAAACATGGCATTCAAGTATATCTATGTACTCGGTGAGGATAGGGTTTTCGGATTTGGTGAGTTGTACGAATTTTGCCATGTGCCGATCGACAATATTTTGATTAAACAACTTGAAAAATATGGTTTCCCTCGACCCTCCAGGCCATGGAGCCGTCTCGGCGATTATGATGAGTATCTCTCCCTGCAATTGTGGATAAGAAAACGGTTTTCTCTGCTACCCCTTGATGTTGAATTTTTGCTTTGGATGGGCCGAGATCCCGCTATTGAGGGGGAAGATGCGGTTCGCTGACAGTAGTCAGACTTCCAGAGGGAGTAAAATCCGCTGGAACGTACACGTTGGGTGAGGCGTTAATGTGGATTACCGTCCCCCGATGGGCACCATTAACCGTGGCACGGGCATCCTGCCCATGCATGAGTATGGCCGGGACGGCCATGCTCATACTGTAAAAAAAACCGGCGGGGGAGAACCCCGCCGGTTGTTGATTACAATTTCAATCTGCGCTTAAACGTTTTCCGGCTGAATCTTCGGCTCAGGTTCGCCCACCGGTTTGGCGTCGGGTTGTTTTACCCTGATGTCGAATGATAATTCTTCAACGCCCTCTTTGTGGTCGATCGCCACATTGCAATCACCGGCAAACTGTCCGCGCAAAATCTCCTCGGCCAGCGGGTCTTCAAGATATTTCTGGATCGCGCGCCGCAACGGCCGCGCGCCCAGCGTGGGTTCATACCCCTTGTTGGCCAGGAATTTCCGCGCTTCTTCGGTAAGGGTAAACGAAATGCCCCGTTCGGCCAGCCGCCGCGCCACATCTCCCAGCAGCAAATTGACGATCTTCAGGATATCCTCAAGGTTCAGCTTGTGGAAAATGATCGTCTCATCGATGCGGTTGAGCAGTTCGGGGTTGAACAGTTTCTTCACCTCGGTGAGCACTTTCTTTTTCATGTTGTCGTATGATCCGTCGACTTCCTCCTGGGCGAAGCCGACGGTCTTCCCGTCACGGATCTCCCGCGTGCCGATGTTGGAAGTCATGATCACCACGGTGTTCTTGAAGTCGACCTTGCGCCCGAAACTGTCGGTCAGCGTGCCGTCATCCAAAAGCTGCAACAGGATGTTGTATACTTCCGGGTGTGCTTTCTCGATTTCATCAAGCAGGACCACCGAGTACGGTTTGCGGCGCACTTTTTCGGTTAACTGGCCGCCTTCCTCGTACCCGACATATCCCGGCGGGGCACCGATCAGGCGCGAGACCGCAAACTTCTCCAGATATTCCGACATGTCGATGCGGATCAGCGCATCAGCGTCCTCGAACAAAAACTGCGCCAGGACACGTGCCAGCTCGGTTTTGCCCACACCGGTGGGACCGAGGAACACAAACGAGCCGATCGGCCGGCGCGGGTCGCCCAAACCGGCGCGCGAACGCCGGATCGCGCGGGTCAGCGCGGTGATCGCCTCCTGTTGCCCGATAATCTGGCGGTTGAGTTCCTCTTCCATCCGGATGAGTTTTTTGGATTCTTTTTCCTCCAGCCGGAACAGGGGGATCCCGGTAATCAGCGCGACAACCTGGGCCACGTCCTCGTCGGTGAGTGTGTAGCTTTTCTTGTCGCGGTCTTCCTCCCATTGCCGCTGCTGTTTTTCGAGGTCTTCGCGCAGGAACTTCAACTGGTCGCGCAATTGTGCGGCTTTCTCAAATTCCTGGTTTTTGACCGCTTGTTCTTTGTCCTTGGCCACCCGCTCGATATCGTTTTCCCGCTGGGTGAACGAATCGGGCCGGGTGAAGGAGGTCAGGTGCGCGCGCGAGCCGGCTTCGTCGATAATATCGATCGCCTTGTCCGGCTGGTGCTTCCCGGTGATGTAACGGTTGGACAACTTCACCGCGGCATGGATCGCCTCATCGGAGATATTGATTTTGTGATGGTCTTCGTAACGAGTCTTCAATCCCTGCAGGATGTTGACCGTATCCTGGAACGTGGGCGGATCGACCATCACTGTCTGGAACCGCCGCTCCAGCGCACCGTCTTTTTCGATGTATTTCCGGTATTCGTTCAGCGTGGTCGCGCCGATACACTGCAGCTCGCCGCGCGACAGCGAGGGTTTGAAAATATTGGAGGCATCTAGCGAACCCTCTGCGCCCCCGGCCCCGACGATCGTATGCAGCTCGTCGATGAAAATAATCACGTCTTTGGTATTGATGATTTCATTCAGGACCGCTTTCAGCCGTTCCTCGAACTGGCCGCGGTATTTCGTCCCGGCGACCAGCGAGGCCATGTCCAGCGTGACCAGCCGCTTGTTTTCCAGCGTCTGGGGGATGCGCCCGGTGACAATGCGTTCGGCCAGCCCTTCGGCGATTGCGGTCTTGCCGACCCCCGGTTCGCCGATTAACACCGGGTTGTTTTTCTTGCGGCGGGACAAGATCTGGCTAACCCGCTCGATTTCCTTGTCGCGGCCGATAATCGGGTCCAGTTGTCCGCGGCGCGCCATTTCGGTGAGGTCACGGCCAAAATGGTCCAGCGCCGGAGTTTTTGATTTTTTGCGCTTGCGCCCGAACGATGAGGGCCGTCCGCCCTGGATATTTTTCAGTTCCTCGTAGGCCTCTTTATAGTCGATATCGTACATCGACAAGACCTGCGCGGCCACGCCTTCTTCGTCTTTCAACAACGCCAGCAGAATATGTTCGGTGTCGATGTCTTTGGATTTCAGGGCGCGGGCTTCCTGGCCCGAGACTTCAAGCGTCTTTTTCGCCCGGGCGGTCAGGGGAAGCTGCCCCATGGTCATCGTGCCGCCGGATGGTTGAACGACTTCTTCAACCGACGTCTTCAATTCGTTGAGGTCCAAGCCGATATTTGTGATAACGTCGATCGCCTTGCCTTCACCCAACCGAATCAAGCCCAGTAACAGATGCTCGGTCCCTATGTAATCATGTCGTAGCCGGGCCGCCTCATCACGAGCGAATTCGATGGCTTTGCGCGCTGCTTCGGTAAACATTTCATTCATGCGTGTGACTCCCGAGCGTCATTGTGCGCGGCCGTCCCGACCGCACTTTTTCCCTGCCTGCCAACTCCCATATATTATATCGGTAGTCCCGCCAGGAACGTTTGCATCCTTTTAGTCATCTTCTTTTATTGCGGTGTCCGGTTTGTTGTCGGGGGCATCCTGATAGTCCATGGTTTTGACGATAGGCCACAGCCGTTCACGGATCAACGCCGCGCGCGCGACATCACGATCGTCCGCGGACATCCGGCGGCCCATCATCCTTTGCAGGTGCGCGCGGCGCGTACACAACAGCAGGTCGTTCAACAACGCATAATCAACGCCCTTGATGATCCTGGTGGAAACGCCCAGCCGCACTGCCGACAACAGGTTCATCACCTCATCGGAGGTCAGCACCCGGGCCAGCCCCAGGATCCCCAGTGCGCGCCAGATCTTGTCCTTGATCTGGTCGGGGGCGTCGGCAAACAACCGTTTGCGCGCATCCTGTTCGTAGGCGATCAACTGCCGCGTCACTTTTTCCAGCGATTCGATCAGGTCTTCTTCCGAGCGCCCCAGCGTGGTCTGGTTGGAAATCTGAAACAGATTTCCGATGACGTCCGAACCCTCGCCGTAGAAACCGCGCACGGTCAACCCGATTTTGTTGACCTGGGACAGCATCGTGTCCATGTCCCGCGTCAACACCAGCCCCGGCAGGTGAATGAGCACCGAGGCCCGCATGCCGGTGCCGACATTTGTCGGGCAGGAAGTGAGATACCCCAGCCGAGGGTCGGTGTCGTACTCCAGGACGGCGCCGAGTTGTTCGTCCAGATCCGAGACCATGGTCATCGCCTGACGGATATTCATCCCGGAGCTGACTGCCTGCAGGCGCAGATGGTCTTCTTCGTTGATCATCAGACTGGTCGTCTCATCCTCGGTGATAAACAATCCGGCCGACCGGTCCTCGCGCAGGAACTCCTTGCTGATCAGGTGGCGTTCGATCAGGATATCGCGCGTAAATTCATCGATGCTCGCGCTTTCGACAAAAAACCCGGACTTGGCAACCCCGGTCTTGTCAATGGCCGTGCTGACCAAATCCACGACCCGCTTGTGTTGGCTTTCATTGGCCCGTTGCGGGTACAGGTGCTCGGCGATATTTCGCGCCAGACGGACGCGGCTGGACAAGACAATGTCGCCCCGCTCGCCCTGACCGGAAAGCCATGCCGCCGGCTGGTTTCCCAGATCTTCCAGAGATTTCATCGATTCGAGCCCGCCGAGCCGCTGATCCGCGACGTGATTCCCAGTTTCCGGAGACGATCACGCAGCAATGCGGCTTGTTCAAAGTTTTCTTCCATGATCGCTTTCCGCAGGTCTTCTTTAAGTTGAATTTCCTCGGAAAGCGGAGTTTTCTGGCTGCCACGGGAACGCGGTGTGCGGCCGCGATGAATCGTCGAGCCGTGGATGCGCCGAAACAGGTCTTCCAGCGGTTTTTCGAAGGCGCGATAACACCGCCCGCAGCCGAACCGGCCGATTCTGGAGAATTCGACGAATTTCATCCCACAGCCGGGGCATTCCAAATCCGCAATCTGCCCGTTCACTTCGCTCGTGCCGTCTTTTACCATCCCGGCCAGGAATTCGGCCAGCGGGAACGGTACATCATCCAGCGGATTACCGAAACCCTTCTTGCGCGCACATTCCTTGCACAGATTCAATTGGACTTTTTTCCCCTCCTGAATCTGCGTCAAATGGACGGAGGCCTCATTTTTATCACAATTTTCGCATTTCATCGTCGCTACCCTTCTCCGCCACCAGGGTCAACCTGCCGAACGCGGGCATTTTTTTGCTGAAGTGATACGCGGAGCCCTCCCTCGGCACAGGTCCGTCTCCATACGTGTTATATCGGTCATCATTGGCAGGTACCTACACCCCCTGACTAAAACCCCGGTTACCCCGTCCCCCCGGGGGACATAGGGCCGTCGGTTTCGGGCTGTAATCTGCCCTCAAACACACGAAATACCCGATCTGAGCGGCGGGCCAGGTCCGGGTTGTGCGTGGCGATCAGGAAGGCCCGCTGTGCCCCTTCTTTCAGGTTATACAATAATTCATGCAATAACGTAGCGGTGCTTTCGTCTAAATTGCCACTTGGTTCATCGGCAATGACCAGCGCCGGCGAGCCGACCAGCGCACGGGCCACGGCAACCCGCTGCTGTTCGCCGCCCGACAATTTCCCCGGCCGGTGTTCGGCCCGGTCAGTCAGGCCGACCTGGCCTAATATATCCCGGGCTTTCGCCAAGGCCGTTCGCGGATTGGCGCGACCCACCAGCAGGGGCATGGCCACATTTTCCAGTGCGGTAAACTCCGGCAATAAATGATGAAATTGGAAGACGAAACCCAGACTCCTGTTGCGCAAACGAGCCCGCTCGAACTCGCTGAGCGCATAGGGGTCTCGTCCGCCGATCAGTACCTGTCCGCTTGACGGCGGGTCGAGTGCGCCGATAATATGCAACAGCGTACTTTTGCCCACCCCGCTGGGACCGATCAGTGAAACCATTTCACCCGCGCCGACCGTCAAATCAATTCCCCTGAGGACTTTTAATGTTCCTCCGGGCGAGGCGAACTCGCGGGTCAGGCCGGTGACCCGGCACATCTCCGGGTGCGCTGCAGTGTTGTTTGTCTCCATCTCCATCATTGATAAACCCGCATCAACCGAATTATTCCAGCCGAAACACTTCCACGGGATACAGCCGTGACGCCCGCCGGGCCGGATAAATCGTCGCCAAAAACGACACCACCAGCGACACCGCGCACACCAGCAGCACGTCCTCCGGGCGGACATCCACCGGCAGCGAGTTGATGAAATAAATCTCCGGCGGCAGCGGGATAAAATTGAACGTATCCTGCAGCCAGCAGAGCAGCAAGCCGACCGCCGAACCGGTCAGCGTGCCCAGGGCGCCGATGATCATGCCTTTGATCATAAAAATCCGCGTAATCCCGTTCGTCGGGGCGCCCATCGCTTTGAGGATGGCGATGTCCTTGCGCTTGTCGATGACGATCATAATCAGCATCGAAACGATATTAAATGCCGCCACCGCCACGATCAGGCACAACGCCAGGAACAATGCATATTTCTCCAGTTGCATCCAGGAAAACAAATTCTTATGCATCCGTTTCCAGTCGGTGGCGAAATAGGGCGGCCCGAGCGCCTCATCCAATTGAGTGGCGACCTCGTCGGCCTTCTCCCAGTCGTCAGTCATCACCTGGATTCCGGTCACCCGGCCGCGCAGAAAGAACAAATCCTGCGCATCCGCCAGCGCGATGTACGTCAGGTTGGCGTCATATTCATACATCCCGGTCTCGAAAATGCCGCCGACCACGAATTTCATGACTTTGGGAGAGGAGGTCAGTTCCTGGCCTCGCAGCGAGACCAGCACGACTTCGTCGCCCAGATCGACATCCAGCCGTTCGGCCAGCGTCATCCCCAGCATCATCCGCCGGACGCCCATGCTGTCGCGTTCCAGATCAAAGGTCCCGTGAATGACCGATGCGGCCGCCTGAGTGACCAGCTTTTCTTTGTCGGGCACAATCCCTCGGACGACCACGCCGTCGTTTTCCACCGCCGAGGAAATCGCTGCCTTGAAATAGATGAACGGCGCGGCCGCCAGCACATGCGGCTGTTCGAGGATCGTGGACTCCACGGTCTCATATTCCTCGATGCCGTCACCGAAGACGTCGAAGACCGACACATGGGCGGTAGTATTGATAATGCGGATTTTGACCGTGTTTTCGAACCCGTTCATCATGGCCAGGGCAAACGTGAGTGCGGCCACGCCGACGGTAGTACCTAATACAGCGATTAATGAAATAAGCGAGATGAAACCTTCTTTTTGCCGCGCGCGCAGGTACCGCCGGGCAATGAACAGCGGATAAGCCATGCCGGTTACGTCCCCTCCGGCCGCATCGTGGGGAAGAGAATAACTTCGCGAATCGACGCCGCGCCGGTCAACAGCATCACCAGCCGGTCGATACCGAAGCCCAGCCCGCCGGTCGGCGGCATGCCGTAGGACAATGCCCGCAGATAATCTTCGTCCATGACGTGCGCCTCATCATCGCCGGCGCCGGCCTGCCGGCTCTGCGACTCGAACCGCTCACGCTGATCATCCGGGTCGGACAACTCGGAAAAGGCATTGCCGATTTCCTTGCCGCCGACAAATAGTTCAAACCGTTCGGCCAGGGTCTCGTCCCGGCGGTTGGCCTTGGCCAGCGGGCTGATCTCGCGCGGGTGGTCGGTGATAAACGTGGGGCGTACCAGGTTTGGCTGCACTTTCTCGGAGAACACCTCGTCGATAATCTGCCCCCAGGTGTTTTTGCCGGTGAGATCAACGCCGATCTCCGTGGCCAGCCGGCGCACCTCATCTATCGAGGAATTGGCGAAGTCCCGGCCCGTCGCCGTGCGGATCGATTCCAACAGCGGTACCTCCGGCCATTCGCCGGAAATATCGATGACCTCTTCGCCAAGCTGCAGCGTTTCACTGCCGCGCACCTCCCGCGCGATATGCAGGATCAACTCGCGGAACAGTTTCATGATATCATGGTAGTCCAGATACGCCGCGTAAAATTCGACCATGGTGAATTCCGGGTTGTGTTCGCGGTCCATGCCCTCGTTGCGGAAATCCTTGCACACTTCATAGACCCGGTCGAATCCCCCGACAATCAGCCGCTTCAGGTATAATTCGTCGGCGATCCGTAGATACAACCTCATGTCCAGCGCATTATGGTGGGTGACAAACGGCCGCGCCGCCGCGCCGCCATACAACGGCTGCAATACCGGCGTTTCCACTTCCAGGAAACCGTGCTTGTCCAAAAATGCCCGTACCGCGCGCAAGGTTTTGGTACGGGCCGCGAAAATCGCCATGACTTCCGGGTTGACGATCAAATCCAGGTAGCGCCGCCGGAAGCGGATGTCGACATCGGTCAATCCGTGCCATTTTTCAGGCAGGGGCAGCAGCGACTTGGCGAGAATTTCCAGCTTGCGCACTTTAACCGTGGTTTCCCCGGTCTTGGTCTTAAACACCTCACCGCTGACGCCGATGATGTCGCCGAGATCAAAATCCTTGAACAGGGCAAACGTGTCTTCATCGACTGCATCCTGACGCAAATATCCCTGCAGCTTGCCGGTCTGGTCCTGCAGATGGAAAAACATTGTCTTCCCGTGTCCACGGACCGACATCAACCGCCCGGCGACCGCCACGGTTTTGCCTTCAAGGTGCTCGAACCCGCCGGCGACTTCGGCCAGTTTATGCGTACGGTCATAGCGGTAGGGGAATGGGTTGATCCCTTTGGCGCGTAAACGTTCAAGTTTTTCCCGGCGATGGACCAGCGGATCGGATTTTTCGTCAGCCATAAACACCCCCAACCTGTTTTACAACAGCGGGGGAATATAGGCCCTTGCCGAAAAGGGGTCAATGCAATTAGGGATATTTCAAGGCAGGGGAGAGTAGGTCTCCATGGGAATGTTCTTGCAATTCAGGGAGATATATCTGCCGCGACATGTGATTTGCAGGACCATGCTACCCGTGCACGGCTCATTTCATTTTGGCAGACAACTTGCTACGAAAGAGCTGATAATCTACGACATTTGTCAAAAATCAATTAATATTTATTAACAGGCATTTATTGAAACAATATTAATATTTGTGCGTAATTATATTAAGATAATTAATGAGGGTCGCAAAATGAAACAGGAATGGCAGGAATTGATGCAACTCGTCGGCGGTAAAACCATTGTGGTGGAACGTGTTAGGTTATCCGGTTCGGGCGTCGCCATCGAGGGCGAATTCGAACCGCCCCCCTTGGCCCGGTTATCCGCCGAAGATCAGGTTTTTGTAGCCGCGTTTCTGCGCTGCCACGGTTCGATCAAGCAAATGGAGCGCTATTTCAACGTCAGTTACCCCACAATCAAAAACAGACTTAACCGCATCGGCGCACAGGTGGAATTTGTCGAAATCGGGCCTGCCGCGCAGCATAACGACGTCCTGGAACGACTCGATGCAGGTGAGATCACGGTCGACCAGGCGGTGCACCTGCTGAAGAAAGGAGATAAGTCATGACTGAATCACGCCATCGGATTTTGCAAATGCTGGCTGACGGGAAGATCACTGTCGAGGAAGCCGAGCGATTGATGACCGCGGCCGGGGAAGAAGTCGGTCGTCCGGCGAGGGAGGAAGATTCGCCGGCGGGAAATAAACAAGCCAAATATCTGCACATTACGGTCAATGCCGGTGAGGGCGACGACCAGAACAAAGACCGCGTCAACATCAAGATTCCATTGCGGCTGATCAAGACCGGGATGGCGCTCAGTTCGTTGCTGCCGGAGAAGGCGCGCGCGCAAGTCAATGCGGCCTTGAACGAAAAGGGAATCCATCTTGATTTGAACACATTAAACGCGAAGTCGGTGGATGAACTGATCGCGGCACTTCAGGAAACCAATATTGAAGTCGAAGATCACGATGACAAAGTCCGCATCTATTGCGCCTGATGACGGTCCATCGACAATAACCCGCGGCGCACCCGGGGCAAAGAATCCGCCAGGATCTTTGCTCCGGGCGGGCGGTTAAAATTCGCATTTTGTAAACTCGCCGATTATCGGCAGAGCACATTATTCCGGGCAACTGCAGACCACCCGGATATCATACGTCGTAACCGAGTCGGTCAGCGGGATGTCGGCTTCAGTAGCGGCGTCACGACACGAACCGCTGTTGCAACGGATCGCGCGGCATATCGGCACATTGCCGCGCAGCACCTGTGGCCGTTCCCAAAGCACCGGGTCACCCGGCACGTCCGTCCAGGCTACGGTAATCCGGTAGGTGCCTGTCCGTTTGGGCGCGGCCGGTTCGGCAGGATCGGGGCCCAGCCGCACCGTATCTGCGGCGCCCGAGCTGTTCGGCTCTTCGTCGCTGTGCAGGATAGTGTGTACTCGCACATCGGCCGGGATCGAAATCTGCCGTCCGTCGCACTCGTTAACGACCACGATCCGGCCGGTGAGGACGTAAGTCTGTGGTTCTTTTTTGCCGCAGCCGGTAATAAGCAACAACGCGCCCAGTGCCCGGCAACTGGCAGTCAAAAACCTCACCCGTGATTTTTCATATTTCAACATTGGTCCCCCTGGTTGGGTATTCATTCAACGTGATACAGTAGGTCAGCCCGCCCGCCCCGGCAAGGGGATAATCGTCCATCGGTACCCGACGGAAGAGCTGTTCTTGATACAGTTGCGCGGGAGCAACGTCCCTGAGGTATCTATCCGAGTACCGGCACTGACTATTCGTCCAGTGCCGGGACCGGAGCGGTAAATACCATCTTTTGCTTGAATTCACGGATCTCATCAAGGTCCAGCTCGGCAAACAGGATGCGTCGCCGGTCTTCATCCTCGATTTTGACCTTGGCCAGCACGCCCCACGGCGCAAAAATCCCGGAGCGGCCCTGCAAACGGCGTCCAAACAACGTGCCGACTCCGCCGGCCTTCACTACATAGGCATTGGCCCGTTGGGCGCCGCGCACGAATATCTCATTGTCGCGTAGTTGTTTATCAAACAGGGTATCTTCGGGTCGATGGGGGCTGGTCGTCGGCACGAAAATGATATCTACTGCCTTTTTGTGTAACTCGCGAAACGAATTTTCGTTGAGTACATCGGCGCAAATCAACACCCCGATCCGGACGCCGTCGATCTCAAAGGACGCGATATTTTTCCCCGGCAGTATGCCTCGTCGCGGCTCGTTGCCGTACAAGTTGATCTTCTGATAAGAACCGACCAGCCGCCCGCGCGAAAAAATCATCGCCGTGTTGGCATACCCGCCATCGGTTGGCATCACAATCGATCCGCCGATAATTGTGGTCGATAAGTCCACCGAGAGTTTTTCAAGCAGGGCGGTATTCCGTGCGGCGGCGCTGGCGGCCTGTTGCATATCAGTACAGTCCGGGCCGATAAAACAATACTCCGGCAGGCAGATAAAATCCGGCCGGCGACGAATAATAAACAACTTGTCCTCAAGGGTGACCTGTCTCCCCAGCGTGTATTGCAATGCCGCGATACGTACGATCATTACCGAGCCATCCTTGACATATTCATCCGTGCCGTCAGTTCTTATACCGAACTTACCGGCGGGAGGTTGCGCCCGGGATCCGCCGTACCGCACAGCCAATTCTCCGCCCCCTCCCTTCCGGGCGGACAAGGGATATACGGAATTGCGGTTCCGGGCAGCATAATATTTTGCCGCTTTTGCCTCGAACGCGAGGTTTTTGCTTTTGCGGCCGTGGTCGAATGGCTACCATGGTAAAGCAAGCGTGCGGCCAAAGGAGCAGATATGACAGAGATGCCGAGTGAGAAGATTCTGCAATTTTTGAATTCACACGGTTCGGTGCGCCGCTATACCGACCAGCCGTTGACCGATGAACAACTTGGCCGGATTATCGAGATCGCCCAGCGTGCACCGACCTCATCGAATTTGCAGGCCTACTCGATCATTGTCGTGCGTGACCCGCATAAAAAAGAGGCGCTGTCGGTCCTCAGCGGCAACCAGCCGCATGTGCGCGAATGTCCGGTCCTGCTGGTATTCTGTCCCGACCTGCTGCGGTTACGAAAAATCTGCCGCGAGGCCGGATACCGGTTTCGCGAGGAATATTTCGAATACCTGTTGGTGGCGGTGGTTGATGCCGCCCTGGCCGGGCAAAATGCCCTGCTGGCCGCCGAGGCGCTGGGACTGGGGGCGTGCATGATCGGCGGCCTGCGCAACCGGCCGCAGGAGGTCTCCGAACTGCTCGAGCTGCCGCCGCGGGTTTTCGCCTTATTCGGGTTAACCGTCGGCGTGCCGGCCGGGCCCGCCCAGGTCAAACCACGTTTACCGGTAGACATCGTGCGGCACGATGAATGGTACGATACCGAGCATCTGGAACGGGGATTGGACGAATACGACCAGACAATGCGCGATACCGGTGTTTATCGCGGCCGCCGCATCGAGCTCGAAGAGATCGGCCACGATCTGACCGAGAAATTTTCAGAAGAGGACTATGGGTGGTTGGAACATACCGCCCGGCGGCTGGGCAATCCCGCTTCGGCCCGGCCCGACCTCAAGCCATTTTTAACCGCGAAAAAATTCGGCTTTTTGTAATCGCGGATGATCATTATCTCGGCTATGACCGACAGCAAACCACCATCATCCCGGAGCGTGCCGCTGATTGCGGCGCATCGCGGCGCCAGTACCGCCGAGACCGAAAATACCATCGCGGCATTCGATAAGGCCACGGCCGGGGGCGCCGATTCGATCGAACTCGATATCCGCTGGACGGCCGACGGCACGGCGGTGGTTTATCATGACCCCGCGGTGG
Organism: Candidatus Zixiibacteriota bacterium; assembly: GCA_020051695.1. Lineage (GTDB taxonomy): Bacteria > Zixibacteria > MSB-5A5 > WJJR01 > JAJRUJ01 > JAGVQM01. The sequence continues at coordinate 77,091 of JAGVQM010000041.1, forward strand.
CCCTCCATGGCCACCGGACTCCTGTTCGGAAACTGACCCTGGCGGAGTTCACCGCGCTGAAAGCCCGACAGGGAATTACCGTGCCCACACTGGCCGAGACCCTGCGCTGGGCCAAAGATACGGCCCCGCTGATCTTCGACATCAAGGACACCGGGCGCGAGGATGAGTTTATCGAGGAAGTCGAACGCTGCGGTTTTCATCCCCGGTCGGTGTTCAGTTCGTTCCGGCTGACCGTGATCGGCAGGATCAAAGCCCGGCGGCCCCAGTGGTGTACGGCATGGATTATCGGCAACACCGGCGGGGCATTGATGCGGGCATTGTTGACCGGGCCGATCATTACGCGTGCGGTCCGCTGGGGCGCCGACGCGCTGCACTTTCATTCAAGCTGGATTTCGCCCGGTCTAGTGCAGCGCTGCGGCAAAGAGCAACTCCAGGTCGCGGTCTGGACAGTCGACCGGCCGGAAGACATGCGCACATTCACCGAGATGGGCGTGAACACGATCATCACCAATGTGCCGGAAGTGGCCCGCCGGACGCTGGCGGAGCATTTTCCTCCCGCCGATGCCGTAAAATCGCGTCAGTGAAACGTACTCCCTGTGGGAGTAGACGATGATGGCGCAACATCCCATGGAAGCTCAATTCTGGGAACCACGACCCAACGGGGTCACGCTATGCACACTGTGCCCCCATTTGTGCCGCATTCGCTCCGGTCACTATGGTATTTGCGGGGTGCGGAAAAACGAGCGCGGGAGGTTGTATACGCTGGTGTACGAACAGGCCGCCGCGCTGCACGTTGATCCCATCGAAAAAAAGCCGCTGTTTCATTTTTACCCTGGCTCGCGTTCAATGTCGGTCGCCACGGTCGGCTGCAATTTTCGCTGCCGGTTCTGCCAGAACTGGGACCTCTCGCAGGCGCCCAAGGGAAAAGATCGGCAATTCGGCGGCAAAGTCGTTCGCCCGGCGGAGGTCGTGCACATTGGCGAACAATACGAGTGCCGGTCGATCTCGTTCACGTATTCGGAGCCGACGGTTTTTTATGAATATGCCTACGACACCGCCCGGCTGGCCACGGAGCATAATATGTCCGGCGTGTTTGTCACCAACGGGTACATCACGCCGGGGCCGTTGGAGCATCTCCGGCCGTACCTCGCCGCGTTAAATGTCGATTTGAAGAGCTTTAATCCGGATTATTATAAAAGGACTTTGGGCGCAAAATTGCAGCCGGTGCTGGATTCGTTGCGAAAAATGAAAGAACTCGGCTTTTGGCTGGAAGTGACCACGCTGGTCGTGCCGACAAAAAATGATTCGGATAAAGAACTCACACAAATCGCCGAATTCATCTGCGGGCTGGGACCGGAAATTCCCTGGCATGTCTCCGCGTTCCATCCCGATTACCTGATGACCGACCTGCCGCGGACGTCCCTGACGACGTTACGGCGGGCACGGCAAATCGGCCTCGACACCGGATTGCGTTATGTCTATACCGGCAACATCCCCGGTGATAACGGTGAATCGACATATTGCTATCGTTGTGGGGCGCTGGTTATCCGGAGGCTGGGGTTCAGTATTGTCGACAACCGGATCACCAACGGCGCCTGCCCCGAATGCGGGACAAAGATCGACGGTATCGGCATGGATAACCGGGCCTAGGCATTTCCAACCGATACGGCGGCGCCCTGGACCGCCAAATTCTCAGAAAACCACTCGTTTTTCCTTGACTGCTGCCGGCCGGTTTTATATATTTTGACAAGTGCAGGCGCAAAAAAAGCCGGTTTGTACAGAAAGGAGGCGTGTTTGTATGGCAGCTGTGGCGAATGACATCATCGTACATTCACGCCCTGGAAACGGTCTGCACTAAAGGGTCACGGTCTTTATATAACACCGTTGACGGCCGACCCAAGGGGTGGCCGTCCTTTTTTTGGGCACCGCGGGCGTGAAAAGCGCCCGCTGTTTTTCATATGTGACTGTGCGGCATGGCCGTATCGTCACCAAACGGAAGATCGTGACGAGGGGATTTTACGATGGTTTTGACGAGTTTGGGCTGGGGGGATTTTTTTGCCTCACACTTTGAGCCATATGCACATGACGGTCTGTTGCCCGCCCGCGTGGCTCGGGAGCACCGCGAGCGTTATGTCATTTTCGGCGAGCACGGAGAGTTTACCGCAGAAGTTTCGGGCAAACTGTGGCACAATGCACACTCGCGAGCCGATTTCCCGGCGGTCGGCGATTGGGCGGTTTTTTCCCCGCGGCCCGAAAATCAGGCGACAATTCATGCCCTGCTGCCCCGGCGCAGCACATTTTCTCGCAAGGCAGTGCTCTCCGGCGAGGAAACCGATGAACAGGTTCTGGCGGCCAATATCGATACGGTATTCTTAGTCAGCGGCCTGGATCATGATTTTAATCTCCGGCGCATCGAACGCTATCTCACCATCGCCTGGGACAGCGGCGCGATACCGGTCATAGTGCTGAACAAAATGGATTTGGCTGAGGACCTGGGTTCGCATATCCGGGATATTGGGGCCATTGCTTTCGGCGCACCGATTCATCCGATCAGCGCCAAAAAAAACGAAGGCATTGAGGCGCTCCACGAATATTTGGTGCCGGGCAAAACCGTGGCGTTCCTGGGTTCATCCGGTGTCGGGAAAACAACGTTGATTAACTCACTGGCCGGCGAGGAGCTGGGGAAAGTCCAGGAAGTGCGCGAGGATGACAGCCGGGGACGGCATACGACAACCTCACGGGAATTGATGGTGTTGTCCTCGGGGGCGATGGTGATCGATTCCCCCGGGCTGCGCGGTCTGGCGGTCTGGGGCGATGAGGAATCGTTGACCAGGTCATTTCGCGATATCGCTGAAATCGCCGAAGGATGTCGGTTTGCCGATTGCAAACATGATACCGAACCGGGATGTGCGGTTCGGGTGGCGCTGGCCGACGGTACTCTGGATGAGGGGCATTTCGGCAATTACTTGAAACTCCAGCGTGAATTGAAATATCTGGCGCGACGGCGCGATCGCAATGCCCGGCGCCAGGCCGAACGTCAGTGGGACAAAAAAGTCCGCCAGCATTTTGCGGACGTCAAGGAACTGCGCAAGCGCGGTCTAGCGTGAATGGCTTTTAGCGGTCGGGACCCGGGTCCCCGCCCCGGCGGGGACGGGGTTTCGACAGGATCCTCCGCACCCCGCCAAGCCGGGTAACGCAAGCGGTGGATCATCCGTGCCGATATATACAGCAGACTATTGCGCACGCGGAGATGTCCATGGCCAAAATTCTGCTCATCGAAAGCGGAAAACAACAGTTTGCCGAATTGCTTGCTTTGCTGGAGAACCTGGGACACGAACTGCTCGTTGTCGGACATGTGAAAAACGCCCTGAAAGCACTTGAGGGCGGGCCGGATATCGAATTGATCATTTGCGCATTGCGGCCCATTAATGGCTCCAGTGCAGAGCTGGCGCGCATGGTGCTTGGCAATCAATCCCCGCGCCACGTTCCGCTCATTTTTGCGTCATGCCAGTGGCAGACGGAAGATATTTGCCTGCTGGCCCGGGCCGGCGCACGAAAATTCATCAGTTTGCCGGTCAAAAAAGAATACCTGGGAACGCAGATTGCCGAAGCCCTGGCCGGGGGACCGCCGACAATCCTCATCGTGGATGACGAAAAACCGGTTCAGGAATTGCTGGCCAACATACTGAGTCTCGAACGGTTCAAAGTGCTGACCGCCGGGAATGCAGTCGAAGCGCTCGAGATACTCTCCGCCAACCCGGTCGCCGCAGTCATCACTGATGTCCATATGCCGGGCCAGTCCGGACTCGATTTGCTGATCGCCTGCAAAGCCAAATATGAGAAGATGCCGGTCATTTTAATCACCGGTTATAGTGATAAATATTCTGAAGACTGGGCGGTATCACATGGGGCGGACGGCTATCTCCGCAAGCCATTCAAAAACCGGGAATTGGTTGAGACTGTACAAAAAGCGTTGTCGCGATACACTGATCGTCGTCTTCCCGCCAAACTGACTGCGGATAGGATTGCCCCCCGGTGCCAGACCGGGGCAGTGAACTGATCGAATTGGACCTGCCGGACAGCTGCCACCATCCGGGACACGGCACATGTAATACCTCGTGGTGCGCGACCAAAGCATACCATCGCGGAGCGGTCCCGGCTCAACTCCGTGCTTCCAGCCGCGCCACTCGTGCGCGGGCATCGTCAAGCAGTGGAAGGCCGGCATCGGCATCTTTCCAGAGGTCAAGAAAGGTGTGATACTGTTCCAGGGCTTTGTCAAACCAGTTGGACTGTTCGTAGGCCAGCCCGAGATAATAGTGCGCCTGCACGTTCCAAATACTGTGGAAGGTCCGCATCGTCGTATAGATCGTCGTCAGCCGCTCAAACTCGGCGACTGCTTCGGGCAGGCGGCCTGCCGCCAGATACGCCCGCCCCAGCATAAATTGCTCGGGGTAGCGCCGGTTGACCTCGGCGATCTTCTCGAAATTATCGACTGCGGTTTTGTCATTCCCCCGTTGCAGGGCAATGCAGCCGACAGCATACCAGTAGGGATCCGGATCATACCCGCCGGCTTCCAGGTCGGCCTTCAATTGGTTCGCGACGTTTTCCGCCTCGGCCGGGTCGCCGCCTTCGGCCAGCAATTGCACGTAATTCTGGGTTTCGTAAATTGCCGCTTCGGGACTAAGTGTGCGGAAGATCTCCAGTTGTTTTTGAAATTCTTCCCGTGCCCGCGCATAATCTCCCAGTTCGCTGTAAATCCGGGATTTGAGAAAATATTTGTAGCCGGTATTCAACGTTAATGGCCCGTCGGCCTCATCCGCGGCGATGCTTTCGTCGGCAACCTGCAACGCCCGATTGAATTTGCCCTGATGCAGGGGAATGTATGGCAAATACAAGCGGCCGATCACCCTCATCCGCGGGTTCGGATCGTGCGCGAGTACCTGGTACAGACTTTCTGCCTGAGCGTATTCCTGCCGCAGACAATGCAAATGCCCCAAATTCCAGATCGAGTTGTGGAAATCCGGTTTGATCTCGAGCGCTTTGCGGAACGATTCGATGGCCAGGTCTATCCGCCCATTGCGGCCGTAGATATCACCTCGGCTGTCGTACGGATTGGCCTCGTTCGGTGCCAGTAAAATATAGGAGTCGATCGTAACGATGGCCTTTTCATATTCTCCCATGGCATCATACAGGTAGGCCAGGTTGTTCACTGCCGGACGATACAGCGGGTCGACCGCCAGGGCACGCAGGTAGTGCGCTGCCGCGGAATCGTAGTTGCCCTCCGCCGAATGAAGCCCGGCCAGTCGGTAATGGGCCTCTTTTTCCTCCGGATAGGCGGCGAGCAATCGCTCCAATTCGGCCAAGGCGGCAATCCTGTTGCCGTCGGCCACTGCCTGGCGGCTCCGGATATAGAAACGGTCGAGTGGGGCGGCACGATCGATGTGTTCCACGGCCTTATTGATTAGCTTGGCGTCGGTCAACTCCGCCAGGTAATAATAGGCCATGGCCAGCGTGGAATCGAGCTCGAGGGCCCGGGTAAAATAGCGGGCGGCATCGCTCCGGTAAAATTTTTGCAGCTCTTCGATTCCCTGCAGGAAATTGCGATAGGCCTCGGGGGAGGAAGTGGTCAACTGCGCGACCGGCGGGTCGGGCTCCTGCCCGGCAGCGGGGGGAAGAGATAAATCATTTTTTGTCGCTGCCGACAGCCGATCGACCAGCGCAAAGACTTCCTCGCCGGGTTCCCCGGTAATGCGGTGGGAGGCGACCACTTCGCCGTGGTGGACCTCGATCAACTGGCTGGTAATGACGAGGTGCGGTTCGGTCTGCAGGATACTGCCCAGAAGCATCAATTCCGCGCGGGCGGTATCCGCCACGGCCTGCGCAGTTTCCCGCGTGATTGATTTTTCACCCTGCCGGCCCAGCAGTTTGAGGATGTCGTATATGCGTTGGCCGGAGACGACTTTCAAATACGCGGAGGACGACAGATCGGTAATCAGCAGGTTCGCCGCTATTTCGCCCAATTGCAGCGTATCCTGCGGGTCGGCCAGGTTATCGAAATACATGACGGCTAGGTGGGGGCCGAGGGCTTGCGCGTCCTGGCTCGGGTGAAATTCTATCTGCCATGGTCGAAGCAGGACTACCAGCAGGACCGCTGCCGCCACCGCCAGCGGGAGCAGGGCCGGCCGCAGTCGAATTATCATCGGCGGCTTTTCCCGGCCGGCTGCAATACCCTGCTCCGCGGGTAAGGCGGCGATCTGATGGATGACTCGGTGGATGTCCGGGTCGTTCCTGATCATTTGCGACTCGTCGCCGAATTGCAGCAACTCGCGGCGGCAGTGCGCACATTCCAGCGCGTGGACCTCCAGCGCCCGCCGGTCTTCGTCGTTCAGCATGCCGAGCTCATAAGCCCATAACAAATCGGCAAAATGTTTGTCGCGACAGCCGCTCATCGCCGGGAATTCCCTTTCTCCAGACATTGTCTCAACCGCGCCCGCGCCCGCGAAAGACAGATCAGGACGCTGTTTTTGGACGCGCCCAGCTTTGCCCCGATCTCATCGCCCGAATATCCCTGAAAGTGCAAATCCAGGATTTCGGCGTACCGCCTGTTGTCCTGCCCCATCCGTTTCAGGCACTCCACGAGCCGCCGTTTCAGCTCCGGATCGGGTGTGTAGACCTGGCCGGCCAGATCACTGTCTTCCGTGCCGACGAATTTACTTTGCCGGGTCCGCTTGGCCCGATAATACGAAAACAACTTGTGTTCGAACACCTTATAGGCCCATGCGGCAAAGCTTTTTTCGATGCGGACCTCCTTATATTTATCCGCAATCGTCAGCAGGACGTCCTGGACCACTTCCTGGGCGTCCTGGCTGTTCTGTATTCTTTGTCGCAGATACAGGTGAAAACTTTCCCCAAGGTCGGAAAAAAGTCGTTCTTCCGCCTGTCGATCGCCGTCCCGGGCGGCCTGATATAAGGCCTCGATTTCCATCTAGTTGGCCGTCCTCATCACAAAGGAGTATACATTGATACCCGACAGGGAGCAAACACATACCCGCCTGTTAATGCCTAAAAGTCTTTTCTCCGAAGGCGCCGTGACCTGTCAAATATCCGCGGTTTTTTTTCATGCCGGTGAAATGATTTGGCCGCCGCCGCGACACTTAAGGCAAGTGAAATCGAGTGGGTTGTTGAGGCGGAGGACCTATGTGCAAAAAGTGTGTGTGGTTGGTGTGTGTCTGCTGGTGCATGTTGCCGGTAGTTGCCGGCGCCCAGAATCTGTTGAACGGTCCCGAGAGTGTGGTGTTCGATTCGCTGCACAACAGGTACCTGGTGGCGAACTACAACGACGGCAATCTCATTGAAGTCACGCCCGAGGGAGAACAGACCCTGTATTACTCGCCGGGCGGACACAGTTTCGGCTCGCATATTGTCAACGGCATATATTATGTGACTCAAAATGCCCGGGTATTGGGATTTGATCTGAGCACTGATGAACTGGTCGTGGACCAATCGGTTATCAACGGCAGGTGGCTGGACGGCATCACCTCCGATGGGTCGGAATATCTCTATATTGTCTGTACTGCCGGCCAGATCTACAAATACAGAATCAGCGATAACACCTACGTCCTTTTCGCCAATGCCGGGTTGGTCAGCAACCTGCAAACGTGCGTATATGACGGTGATTACAACCGGCTCGTGGCAGTAGAATTTTATGAGGACGCGCCGATCAAGGGGGTGGACCTCACCTTTGCGGATGTCACAACCCTGGCGACCACCACGGTCGGTGACTGGGACGGCGTGACCATCGACGACGAAGGTTACATTTACGTCGCCGCCGCAACCGACCGGGTCATTTATCGGTATGAACCGACCTTTACCGACCCGCCTATCGTCTTTTGCGACGTTCCCGGCTGGCCGGCGGGAATCAATTACAACCAGCGCGACCATATCCTGGCCATTCCCTGTTTCTACCAGAACCAGTTGGTTCTGGTGTTGGATATCTATAAGGCGGATTCCGACGGTGACGGCTTGGTCGATGCCTATGACAATTGTCCGAATGATGCCAACCCGCTGCAGGAAGACGGCGACAGTGACGGAGTCGGTGATCCATGTGACAACTGCCCGGACAATGCCAATCCCGTACAGGAAGATATCGACGGTGACGGTATCGGTGATATCTGTGAGACATTGCGGACCTGGATGGTGCGGATTGATGGGGTGGGCGATGCGGTGACCATCCAGGCCGCAATTGATTCGTGTACACATGGCGACACGGTGCTGGTGAGTGATGGGTACTATTCCGGAGACGGCAACCGGGCGTTTGATTTCGGCGGCCGCCGCAGTCTGGTGCTGCGCTCGGAGCATGGTCCCCAGACCGTGGTTATCGACTGCGACGGCAGCGTAACCGAGGCCCGCCGGGCGTTTACGTTCGATAACGACGAGGATTCAACGTTCGTGCTGGATGGATTCACGATCATCAACGGGTATGGGGAATATTTTAACGGCGGCGCCTCCGGCGGGGCCATCCTGGTCGATAATTGCGAACCGACGATCAAAAACTGTGCGTTTGCTGGCAACGTGGCAGTGTACGGGGGTGGGGTGTATCTGTATCGTTCAGACGCCAGGTTGACCAATTGCACGTTCGCCGGTGACTCCGCGCAGCTCGGCGCAGCAGTCTTTGCCTATGTCAGCAGCGACGTCGAGATTGAAAACAGTATCATCGCCTTTAATACCGGGGGGCAGCCGGTTTACTGTTTGTCCGCCAGCACGGCCACGTTGTCCTGCTGTGACGTGTTCGGCAACGTTGGGGGGGATTGGGTGGGGGCGATCCTCGGGCAAAACGGCATTAACGGCAATATTTCGGCCGACCCGCTGTTGTGCAATGTCGCGATCGGCGACCTTGGCCTGACCGATGAAACATCCCCGTGTCTGCCGGACAATAACGATTGTGCGGTGCTCATCGGCGCGCTGGGGATCGGCTGCTCGTGCAATTGCGGTGTGCCCGGCGATGTGAATTGCAGCGATGACCTGAATCCCGTCGATGTGTCGTTTTTGGTTAAATTTGTTTACCTGTCATTGAACGCCATGTGCGAGCCGCCGAATTGCCCATATCCGGTGGGCGATATGAACTGCGACACGCAGGTCAATCCGGTCGATGTTGCTTATCTGGTCAAGGCGGTATATAAAGCACAAGACGCCATTTGCGAGGGCTGCGCGCCGTAATTGTTGCCGGATTCCCCGTAAATTTTTCCGGAGATGAGACGGCATTCGGCGGGGATATCACGACTCCCGCCGAATGCCGCATATTGTCCGGTTCGTTCCGCTTAAGGAATTTCCATTTTGTTGCGGAACGTCCCTAAACCGGGTGCTTTATTTTCCGAAAATCAGGATGGAGGATGCTCCGTCGTTAAATTCCACCGGTCATGGAAGACCGGATAGAACGTACCGGAGTGGGGAGCAAATCATGCCTGTTGCCGAACAGACAATCACCGACCGCGTTAATGATTTCTATGAACAGATGCCCTTCAACTACGCCCAGGACGCGGGCCATTTTGCCGCCGTCTTGCGCCGGGGTAATCCCTTGTCGCAGAGTTACCCTAACGTGCACACGGTACTTGACGGCGCGGAAGGGATTTCTGTAGCGGATATTGGCTGCGGGACCGGCTGGTTTGCCAATTGCACCGCTTATCATTACCGGCTGAACACGACCGGAATCGATTTTTGCCGCTCGGCCCTGGACCGCGCGGCCGAGATTGCACGTGAGTTGGCGGTGGAAGACAGGGTCACTTTCGTCAAACAGGACATTTTGGCCTTGCGACCCAATCCCATGTACGATTTTGTCAACTCCTTGGGCGTCCTGCACCATACTGCCGATTGCCGGACGGCGTTACTGACTGTATGCGCCTTGATCAAGCCGGGGGGATATCTGCATTTGGGATTATATCACAAATACGGCCGTGAACCGTTCCTGGGCCTGTTTGACGAAGTGCGCGAAAAATTGGCGGCTTGTGGTGAGGTTTCCCGCCGCGCCAAGCAGGAGGCCTATGCTGTTTTTCGGGCGTTGAACTCCCGGATTTCAGATGAGCTGTTGCTGCGTTCCTGGTTTCGTGACCAGGTCCTCCATCCGCACGAAACGCAGCACACCCTCCGTGAGGTACACCAATGGCTGGCAGAATTCGGCCTCGAGGTCCGCTCGACCAGCATCAACCAGTTTCAGCCCATTTCCGACATTGAAAAACTGTACGAACTGGAAAAGGGTTGCCGAGAGTTGTCGATCGAAAATAACATCAGGCGCAAGACATATTACCCCGGATTTTTCACGATACTGGCTCAGAAAAAGTGATATGTCAGCCACGTTGACTACTTAATCGGTTGATATGCAATATGTTTTGTCATTCGCTCCATTTTCCGCTTCAAATTCCATAGGCAATCCGGCGATTATTCATATATTAAGAGACAACCGACGAGGGGCAGGGCGTTTAGCTGTCCACGCCGGGGAAACTGGTGATGTGGCATGGCCAGATGGATAATCTCATTTTTCCACACTATGCATATTGACCTGCGATGGGGAGAGCCGCGATGAAGATCAGGGGTTTGGTGAATTTACTGATTGTGTTATTGTTCTTGTCGGCGTTTGGTTTCTTGTTAGTCGTTTCATTTCCAATAGCTTCCGCTGCCGAAACAATTACCGTGGAATATACGTTCGAACGGCCCGAAATCCGCGAGATTACCATCGACGGTGTTGGATATCACAAAATCCTCATGGCCGGGGCACCGAATTCCGGGATTGCCGGACATCCGCTGCTTCCCGCGCGCGGGGCCAATATCCTGTTGCCGCAGGATAGCCGCATCTCGCAGATTGAGGTGGTCCCCGACGGCAAAGTCCTGCTTGGCGGCGGCTTTTCGCTTGTGCCGGCCGGCCGGCCATATAAACTTTCCGCAGGCCCCGGCGCACTCGTGCCGCTGGCCCGGGATTCGGCGGTGTACGGCTCGGCCTTGCCGGTTCCGGGGAAGGTCTATGAACAAATCGGCACGCAGCAGTTTCGTGGACAGCGGTTTTTCACCTTAAAACTCACACCGGTCGAGTATATTCCGGCCTCGGGAGAACTATCATACTATGCCACGATTACGGTTATTGTCCACACCGAACCAGCCGATCGCCAAAGTACGCTGTACCGCGGCCTGCTCGCCGATCGCACCGAGCTGCAACGCAAAGTGGATAATCCTGAGCTGCTCGACGCCTATTATCCTCAGGCGCGGGTCCCGGCGGCGAACTATGATCTATTGATCCTCACCACGCAGACACTGGCCGGTTCTTTTCAATCCTTGAAGGATTACCATGATACCACCGGCGTGTTGACCGAAATCCACACCATAACCGAAGTCGGCAGCAGTGATCCCGCGGCAGTCCGGGATTACATCCGCGAACGCTATCTTAATGACGGCATTCAATACGTCCTGATCGGCGGTGATGATGATTTGATTCCTGCGGTCAACCTGTACGTGGCCTCGTGGGCGGGCGCGGGAGCGGATATTGAATATGCCATGCCGGGCGACCTGTATTTCGGCTGCCTTGACGGGACGTACAACTACGATGCCGATTCCCGCTGGGGTGAACCGACCGATGGTGACGGCGGCGGGGATGTGGACCTGGTGGCTGAGGTGGCGGTCGGCCGGGCGCCGGTCGGCAACGTCACGGAAGCCGATCGGTTTGTGAGCAAAACCATGCAGTACCTGACCACGTCCGATACTTATCTGCAAAATATCCTCATGTGCGGGGAATACCTGGGTTTCGGCGGAGTATCGGACTATGCCGGGAATATGATGGATCAAATTGTGGATGGTTCCTCGGCCGATGGTTATACGACTATCGGCATTCCCGCCGACCAGTATGCGATCGACCGGCTGTACGACCGCGACTGGCCGGGTAACGACTGGCCGGTGTCGGAATTAAACTCGCGGGTCAACAACGGTCTGCATGTAATCAACCACCTGGGGCACGGCAACACGGATTGGGCTTTGAAAATGACCTCCAGTGCCGTGTTGACCAACTTCGCCAATACCGACCACTGTTTTTTGTATTCGCAGGCATGTTATTCCGGACATTTCGATGACGCTGAGTGTTGGGCCGAGTACATGGGGATCAAGACCGATTACGGCGCCTGGGCCGTAATCATGAACGCGCGGTACGGTTGGGGGGCATCCTATTCCACCGACGGCGCTTCGCAGCGGTTTAACCGCGAATTCTGGGACGCGGTGTTTAATTCCGCCGAAGGCATGCCGGAAATCGGCCGGGCCAATGGCGATTCCAAGGAAGACAACCTCTATCGGATCAACGAAGACTGTATGCGGTGGTGTTATTATGAAATCAATCTGTTTGGCGATCCGACAGTAAGCATCCGCGGCGCTGCTGGGCTTTCGTTTAGCTATCCCGGCGGCATTCCCGAAACAGTACTGCCGAACGATGCAACAACATTTGAGGTGCTGATCAATGCGTATGGCGACGCAGTGCTTGTTCCGGGAAGCGCCCAATTGCATTATTCGATTTCCGGCGCCCCATGGCAAACCGATGCGTTGGCTGAAACCGGTCCGGGCGAATACCTGGCTGTCCTGCCGGCGTTGAATTGCACGCATGCCATTGAATTTTACATCAGCGCCGAGGAGGAAACAACCGGCCGTGTTTGCGACCCCGATCCGGCTTCGCCGCACACCGCCTTTCCGGTAACCGGCGAAATTGCCTTTTATGAAGATGATTTCGAGACCGATCAGGGGTGGACCATTTCCGGCGGGCAGTGGGCGCGCGGGACTCCGCTTGGCGGCGGCGGCGCCTACGGCAACCCGGACCCGGCAGCCGCACATTCGGGTACCCAGGTCTATGGGTATAACCTGAGCGGAGATTATATCGCCAATATGCCCGAATATCATGTGACCAGCCCCGTCATCGATTGCTCCGGCCGGGTCAATGTGCACGTCAAATTCTGGCGCTGGCTGGGCGTGGAAAGCCCTTCCTATGACCATGCCTCTGTCCGAGTGTCCACGAACGGCGTTACCTGGACGACAGTTTGGCAGAACGGCACTGAGATTGCCGACGGCGCCTGGACCGATTGCGACGTCAACATTTCCGCGGTCGCCGACAACCAATCGACGGTGTACCTGCGCTGGACGATGGGGACCACCGACGGCGGCTGGGAGTATTGCGGCTGGAATATTGATGATGTCCGCGTCGTGGCTGCCGATTGTGAGGATGCCGGCGCCGATTCCGATAACGACGGCATCCTCAATGGTGTGGACAATTGCCCATACACCGCCAATCCGGGGCAAGAAGACGGGGACGGCGACGGCGCAGGTGATGTCTGCGACAATTGCGTGTCCATCTCCAATCCGCCGCAGGAAGACGCCGATGACGATGGGACCGGCGACGCGTGTGATGAGTGCACTGATGTCGACGGCGACGGCTGGGGGGACCCGGGATTTGCCGCCAATACCTGCGCGGTCGACAATTGTCCGGACACGCCCAACCCCGCGCAGGAAGATAACGACGGTGACGGTGACGGCGATGCGTGTGATCCGGATGACGACGATGACGGGGTCGTGGACCTGCAGGATAACTGCCCGTTTGTGTCCAATGCCGGTCAGGAAAACAACGACGGCGACGGATTGGGTGATCTGTGTGATCCCGATGACGACAACGACGGCGTGGCCGATCTGGATGATAATTGCCCGCTGGCCGGGAACCCCGGACAAGAAGATGGCGACGGTGACGGCCTTGGTGACGTATGTGATGATTGCGATTGCAGCGAACTGGGCGACTGGGACGGCAACGGCAACTGTGACCCGCTCGATGTCGGGTACATCGTGGCTTATGTCTACAAATCGTGGGGCTCGCTTCCGCCGCCGATCGACAATTGTCCGGAAGTCCACGGCGATTGGGATTGCAGTGGGTCGCTTAATCCCGTTGATGTCATCCGCATGGTCAATTACGTCTACCGCTCACAGGCGGTCGGACCTTGCGAACGTTGCACGGAATAAATTAAGAACCAGGAATCTGTAAACGCTGGTGACAAAACAGGTTATTGACATTTTCGATATACATGTGCGACCGCGGCCCGAACAGGGCTTGACATCGGTTGTGCAGGTATTATAATCAGTTCGTCGAACGGGGCCGATAATCACGGTACGCCCCGAGGTGGCCGGTTAGCCAAGTGGTAAGGCAGAGGTCTGCAAAACCTCTATACTCCGGTTCGAATCCGGAACCGGCCTCCATTCCCAGAACAATGAGTCAGTTAACCGGGCATATATCCTTACGGGATTTGGCTAGTGTGTTGACAAGGGAACCCCGCGTCGATATCGTCGGTAAAAGCAGGCAAGGTGTTGCTTTGCCTCACGGGAGAACCGATGGGTAATGCCGGAAAAACATTGATGTGCGCGGTGATGCTGTCGTTGGCGCCTTTCGTCAGCTCCGGCGGGCAGGTCAGTTCACCCGAGGCGGTTGTCGATTCCGCCGCCACCCGGCTTACTGCTCAGGACTGGTCGGGCTACGCCGCACTGATCCATCCGGACGTGCTGCAGGATTTCGCATATTACGTGATGAAAATAACCGATATCCGCATGCAGACCGGCGGCGGGGGCGAGGAATTCGATTTGTTGTTTGGCCGCCCGACCATGGAGGAACTCAAATCCGCCGAGCCCCGCACATTGTTCGCCAATTTCCTCGGAGCTTCGATCAAGGCCGTGCCCGAGTTTGCACAGATTATGCTTCAAGTCAGTTCCAAACGGCTGGGCACTGTCAGCGAAGGAGAACAATTCCGGCATATCGTCATTCGCCAAAGCTACCGGATTGGGGAAAACGTCGCCGATCGAGTGGAAGTGCTGACCTTGGAACGGGACGGTGAAACCTGGAAAATGCATCTCCCACCCAGCATCGTGACGTTTCTTGATGAATTGGGCTGGCCCCGGATGGATGGCTGAATCGATGAGCGAATTGCAGGCAGTAATTTTCGACTTTGACGGCGTCCTTGCCAATTCGATTCCAGCCTATCGTAGTGCGGTGGCAGAAGCAGCCGGCCAAGCGGGTATCGATGATCCGGATGCCGGGCAGATTGCCAGCTCAGATACGCGGACTGTTGCCCGGCGAATTATTGAACAATACGACCTCGAAATCGACACCGAGACGTTGGCCGAACAGATTGAAAACTTCGCACTCGATCGGCTCCTGACAACACCACACATCGTGCCGGGAGCGGTGAAACTGGTTTCCGCCATCCGTCAGGCGGGTCTGCGGACTGCTATCGCTTCGCTGGCTCCCCGGAGAAACATCGAGGCAGTGCTGCGCCAGGGGGGGATGGCCGATTATTTTGAAGCCATCGTGGCGGCCGAGGATATCGTCAATATTAAGCCCAACCCGGAAGTTTTTCTCAAGGCAGCAGAGGCACTTGATCTGGCCGGCCGCGATTGTCTGGCTATCGAGGATTCCCCCACCGGTCTCACTGCCGCCAATGATGCCGGGATGGTGACTGTAGCGCTGACCACTACCGTACCGGCGGACCGCCTTGGTCACGCGCATTACATCGCCGGGTCTCTCGCGGAGTTGACGCTGGAAAAACTTAATGAGATATACCTGGCTCACCGGCCGTGATTTCGGCGGCTCGTTTTTCACCTCGTGTACTCCGAAAGTCGCAATCCAATAGGTGCTTACCGCGTTATCGTAATGTAATTGTTTGTTTTACACTGTATCTCCCGTATTAGCAGGGTCCCGCTTGCGGTCGGTCTGTATTCTTACATAAACATTTGACCCGGCCGGACATTTGATTATGTTTATTACAGGGTTATGTGATCCGGACTGCCTTGAAAGGAGGTCAGCCATGCGAAAAACGATGATGCTGTTAGTAGTGGTCGTGTGTGTGGTGGGGCAGATGGCCGTCGGGCAATCAACCGGCGAGCAAGCCGTGGCTTTGGATTATCAAGTCCTGGCCGAAAAATTGGTCAACCAGTGCGCGGGGATACATGAGGGCGACCTGGTGCGGATTTCAGGCGGGGTGCGCGACTGTAAATTGTTGGAAAACCTTGCCGTGCTGGTCCGGGCCCGGGGTGCGTTTCCCCTGATCACACTGTCCAGCGATGAAATGACCAGACGGTTCTATGAAGAGATCCCGGAAGTATACGATGTGCAGACATCGGATTTTGAGGTCAAGCTGGCCAGCATTATAACCGCGCGAATCCACGTAGACTATAGTGAAACCGAAAACCCGCTCAGTGGTGTTCCTCCTGAGCGCATCGTGACGGTCAACCACGCCAACGCCCCGGCGTGGGACTTGATGCTTAAACGGAAAGTCCGGCAGGTCTACCTGGGGAACGATCTGTATCCCACTGCCGAACGGGCGCAGTTATTCGGTGTGGCACAGGATGAGCTGGCGAAGATCTTCTGGAGTGGTGTGAATGTCGACTATACTCAACTCCGCAAAACCGGCGAAGCCCTGCGCACGGCGCTTGACGGGGGGCAGATAGTGCACATCACACATCCCGGCGGGACCGATCTGAAAATGGAGATCACGGCCCGGCGGATATTTGTCAGTGATGGTGTGGTTTCGCCGGAGGATATGCAACAGGGCAACGCCGGTTGTCTGGTCTGGCTGCCGGCGGGAGAAGTGTATGTGACGCCGGTCCCCGAAACCGCCGAGGGAAGAGTTGTTGTCGATCGACAGTTTTTCCAGGGTCAGGAAATCCGGGGCCTGGAGTTGAAATTCAAGGCGGGAAAACTGGTCTCAATGAAAGCGGAATCCGGCCTGGAGCCATTGAAAGCCATGTACGACGCACAGGGGCCGGGGAAGGATGTGCTGTCGGTGGTCGATATCGGGATCAATTCCAACGTCCATAATATTACGGGCAGCCGGATGGTGGCGTGGATGGCGGCCGGTACGGTTACCGTGGGACTGGGGGACAATACCTGGGCCGGCGGCATGAACAATTCGCCGTTTGAATTTTACAACCACCTGTCGGGCGCGACGTTAAAAGTCGACGGCAACGTGCTGGTCGATGCGGGTGAACTGGTGCTTAAGGTCCCCTAGGCCGATCGTCGAGTCTTTGCCGGATAAGATTGGTTTGTCGTTTTGATTTACTGGGAGAGTGGCGAGCACATGGCATGTGCTCCTTCCCTCAGTCATTTGCGCATTATAGACAATGGGTATAAAAACGACCTTGCGCCTCCAGCGGTGAATTTGATTACTTCTTGTTGTACGGCCAATTGCCGGAGTGGCGGAAGTGGTAGACGCCAGGGACTTAAAATCCCTTGGGAGATTTCTCCCGTGCCGGTTCGAGTCCGGCCTCCGGCAGAGGTTATGCATAGTGTCACCATTTGTGCGCCGAAACACTGACGCCGGCTGCAACTTGTTGCGATAAAAAGTCATACGAGTCCAATCGCCCGTATCGTCCGACACTAAAACGAATAAAATGGTTGCCCCATTCTCGGGGTATGCACTTATATAATCAGTCTTAAGCTCGTACTTGAGACTATTGGGGCCGGGTCAGGGGGGACCGGAAGTGAAGGGAGGGCATTAACCTGGCAGTGCCGAAAGGCAAAATCATGGCGAATTGGAAAACGTGTATTTTTCTGGTCTGGATCGGGATTTCGACCTCCGGGGTCCGGGCCATGCCCCCGGTGCAGCAACGGGCCGAATTATATCGCTCGGTCGCCGATCTCGAAATCGATTATCAGGTCACGGTCGATGCCAATCAGCTTTCCATGTTTGTGACCAATATCGGGTCCTTTGGGCGCGATAATACGAATTTGCTGGGACGCACCGACGGGTTGTATTTTCCGGCGGGATATCACACGACGATCCTGTACTCCGGCGGGCTGATGCTCGGTGCACTCGTCGACGGCGCAGTCCGCGTCAGCGCTGCCGGATACCCACAGCATACCTATTCACCCGGGCCCATGAAGGACGGCACTTTCCAGCCGGATAGTAGTTCTTTCAGGGTGTACAAAATATTCCGCGATTTGTATGAAAACGGGTTTTACGACGACCCGCGGCCGGTAACCGACCCCCAAGCACAAAAACGTTGGGATGATTATCACAACTGGCCTGCGGAGATGGGCGCGCCGACCTATCCTGACGGCCTGCCCCGGTTTTACGGCGATCAGACGTTATGGTCGGTGTTCAATGATGCCGATCCGGCCACGCATACCAACCTCTTCGGTTCAAGTTCCGGGTTGGGTGTGGAAATCCAGCAGACGACTTTTGCCCTGGACATTTCGAACCCCCTGAAACGGTGTATCTTTACTCGGTACCTGCTGATCAATAACGGCGCCCATGATTTGGACAGTATGTACGTGACCTTGTGGGGCGATCCGGATATCGGTGATCCCAACGACGATCGTTCCGGCTGTGATATATCGCTGGACCTCGGCTATGCCTATAACGCGCAGGATGTGGATTCCCTGTATGGCGTCGGCCCGCCCTCGGTCGGTTTTTGCCTGCTCAATGGCCCGCTGACGCCGTCCGCCGCCGATTCCGCTCAGTTTCTCTGGGAATGGCGGCAGGGATACCGCAACCTGCCAATGACTTCCTTCATCAGGACCATCTCGGGCACTGATCAGCTGAACGCTCAGGAATCCTACTGGTACATGCAGGGCCGGGACGCAAAAAACGGTGGGTACGCGATCTTTGATCCGAGGACTTTCTATCCGACCACGTACATGGTTTCCGGTGATCCAATCACCGGGAGCGGGTGGGTGGATGATGCCGCCAGGATCAACCGGGAGGTATCCATCACCGTGGAGCAGACAATCCACGACTATGAAAGTCCAATCGAACCGCCTCTTAATGTTTTTGAAAGTCCCGATTACTACGACTTGTGGCACGTTTCCTCAGATCAGCCCGGTGATCCCCTGCGATTTGATCATCTTGGTCATATTGGCACAGGCGTCTGGGAAATGCGCTTCGTTGATGCAATGTTCGGCAGCTTATATTACGATTGGGATACGCGCTTGCCGACAGCTCCGGCCCTGGCGCCATTCGAGGTTTGGTCCGAAGGCCAGCGGCTGGAAATATTTATCGACGACATCAATGCTGATGGTCTATGGTCACCCGGGGATGTTGTTTATTTTTGGGAAGAGTTATATCATTCTGCACCATATCTAATTGCGACACCTGCAGATTCCACGCTGCGCATTGGGCGGATTATCATCAACGACTCAGCGCCCCTGGATCATCCCGTCATTCGTTTTACGTCGACCGAGACCGCAGATACACTTCCCGGCGCCGACGGCCGATTCATGGTTTCCACGGGCCCGTTTCACATGGCCCCCGGCGATACCCAGGAAGCCTCGTTTGCCATCATGGTCGGCGCGGATGATACCTACCTCCAGTCCATATCCGATCTGGAGACCAACGCCGCCGCCGCGCGGGACGCCTGGAGCCGGGGTTTTGACGGCCCGCATTTCCTGCACCCGCCGACGCCGGTGCGGGACACGCTCTTCGAGGTAATCGAAGGTGAGGAGATCACTTTTACTGTCTCGGCGATTGATTCCACGCTTGGTGATACGGTCACTCTCACGGTCGGCGGCATGCCGTCCGGCGCCGTGTTGTCGCCGTCGTTGCCGTTAAAAGGCAATCCGGCACGAACTACGTTCTCCTGGACCCCCGGCGCAGGGCAAATCGGCAACCATCAAATGCTGTTCAGCGCCACGGACCTGAACACGGGCTTTACCGAAACCTACCCGGTCGGGATCAGGGTCTTGACGGCCAATGTCCCGCCGGAGTTTTCCCATCCACCTACCCCGGCGTGCGACACCGCCTTTAACGTCGTGGCGGGCGATACGCTGGAATTTATCATCGAGGTCTTCGATGTAGACAAGCTCGATGATGTGACGCTGACCATCGACGAGTTGCCGCAGGGCGCCCTGCTGACTCCCGCGCTGCCGGCAACAGGCAATCCGGTCCAGACGACATTTCGTTGGACTCCCGATTACTCTCAGCTCGGTTCGCATACATTCAACTTCGGAGCCATTGATCCGACGGGCGCCGTGGCGGAAACCTGCTCCTTCACAGTTATCGTTTCTTCGGCGGGCCTGGCCCCGGAATTTGTTCATCCCCCGACACCGGGGTGTGAAACGACCATTATTACCTCGGCCGGTGTGCCGGTAAGTATAACGGTCGAGGCCTTTGACCCGGTAGCTGCCGACCGCGTGACATTAAGCGTGGCGAATCTTCCAGCCGGGGCCGTGCTGAGCAATGCCCTTCCCGCCACGGGCAACCCGGTGACGACAACCCTGACCTGGCAGCCGGCCTATAGTCAGCTTGGTCTGCACACGGTGCAGTTTGCGGCCCGGGATTCCATTGATGGTCTGGCCGCGCAATGTTCGTTTATTATCGAAGTGATTTCGGCGGACCTTCCGCCGATTTTTGCGCATCCGCCAACGCCGAAATGTGACAGTATATTCACTATCGAGGCGCGGGATTCGATATGTTTGATCATTGAGGCCTTCGATGAGATCGCGGCTGACCGGGTAACGCTGAGTGTGACAGGACTGCCGCCAACCGTCGTTGCCCATCCCCTACTGCCGGTGACCGGTAATCCGGTCAATTCACAGATCTGCTGGCGGCCAACGTATGCCGAGCTGGGCCATTACCCCGTTGTAGTCACGGCCACCGATTCAATCGACGGACTGGCTGTCCAGTGTCCGTTTCTATTCCAAGTCGTTTCGGCGGCCATCCCGCCGGAATTTGTCCACCCGGCGACTCCCGCCTGTGATACCGTGTTCCAGGTGCAGGTGGGGGATACCGTGCAATTCAATGTTCATGTGTTGGACGTCATTGATGTCGAGACAGTGACGCTGAGCGCCGACGGTGTGCCGGCCGGCGCGGTCATTACCCCGGCGTTGCCGTCCTCGGGCAATCCGGTCCATGTTACGTTTTACTGGGTGCCGATCTCCGCCGATGTCGGCGGACATTCCCTGGCATTCACCGTTACGGATTCGATCGACGGTCTGACCGACGAATGTCTTGTCGAACTGGCTGTTACCCAAAATGCGCTGGAAATCGTGAGCGTGACTCCGACCGGAACATTGCAAATCGACAGCAGTTTCAGCATCACCTTCAATTATCCGGTGGATACGCTCTACCTTGATGATGAGGAATTATCTCCCACCATCGGTTTCATCCCCCATGGCGGCCGATACAGCACTGCTGATAATCGGCACACCATCGTGTTTCACCCGTTTAATTTGTTTCCTCCGCTCAGCGAGGTGTCCGTGGATTTATCAGGGCTTCGCGGCGCGGACGGGCAAACCTGGGCTGAGGGGTCCCAGCGCACCATTACGTTCCAGACCGGGTACGGCGTTTATTCCGGCGATCTGAATAATGACGGCCGGGTCGATTCACTTGATGTATTGCCCATCGCAATGCACTGGCGGCAGGAGGGGCCGACGGCAGCTGCTGATGGCTGGCGCACATGGGGCGTGCGCCCGGCGCGGGATTGGTCTCCTGCCACGGCAGTATACGCCGATGCCAACGGCGACGGTCTCGTCGATGAGACAGACTTGTTCCCCATCGGCCGCCATTGGCACCGGACACACGGTAACGCCAGTCCCGTGGCCGGGGCGGGTGCGGACTTCGACCCGACGTTCTACCAAACGGAATTACGGGCGTTTTACGATGCCATCCGGGAAGATGATTCGCCGTTTATGCGCAATGTCCGCACGCAACTGGAACACCTGTTAGGGGTGGCGGCGGTCCCACAGGATTTCTTTCTGGCGCAGAATCACCCCAATCCGTTCAACGCCGAGACCTCGATCACTTTTGCGCTGGCGCAGCGAGAGTATATCACGCTTACAGTCTATGACGCGCTGGGGCGGACGGTCCGTGTGCTGGCGCAGGGGGATTATCCTCCCGGCAGCCATACGCTCGGCTGGGATGGTCTCGACGGAAAAAACTTGCCGGTGAGCAGCGGAGTGTATTTCTATACCCTGACTGGGAAAAAGCGCAGCGAGACACGCAAGATGATGCTGCTGAAATAGACGCGGAGGAAACACATGAACATACTTTGGCGCTGGGGTATGGGCGCCCTCATTCTGGCGGTTATGGGTTGTGCGCAGACTGCCTCTCAGTTGGGCCATAACGCCATGAAACAGAAAAACTACTACCTGGCAGAATCCCGCTTCCAGGAAGCGCTCGCCGCCAACCCACAGGACTGGGCGGCCCGCCGTGGACTGGGGCTGGCCTATTACGGGCGTGGCGAGTATGACCAGGCGGCCCGGGAACTGGAAACCGTCCGACAGCAAATGCCCGCCGACGGCCAAACCAGTCTGTATCTCGGCCTGACCCGTGAACGTCTCGCCGATTTCGCTGCTGCTGAGCAGGTGTACAGCCGTTATGTGGCGCTGGACAATAGTTCGCAACTGGCCCGGCGCATCCGCGGACGTCTGCTCTATGTCCAAAATGAAAAAGCGCGGCAGCAGGTGCAACAGGCCATCCAATTCGATCAACCGCTGATCGGCGACGCCGGAGGGGCGCGGGTGGTCGGTGTGCTGCCGTTTATCCCGGTCGGGGAGGACGCCGAGCGGCTCGATCCGCTGGCGGTCGGTCTGGCCGCGCTGGTGGTGGACGACCTGTTCCGCATCGGGAGCATTAAACTCGTCGAACGCATGCAATTGAATTATATCCTTGATGAACTGGCGCTGGCCGGTGATTCGGTGGTCGATGTTTCCTCCGCGCCGCGCTTGAACCGGTTGATCGGCGCGGGCTACCTCGTGCGCGGCGACCTGGTGTCGCTGGACAACGAGGAGGTCGGGATTCATTCCGGAGTTATCAATACTCGGCAGAAGACCTACAACCCGGTCATCGATTCGGAAGAAAAATTCAGCAAGTTATGGAGCCTGCAAAAACAAATTACGTTTGCGATTATCGACTCACTGGGCATCGTCCTGACTCCCGAGGAGCGCAACGCGATCAGCCGGGTGCCCACGGAAAATTATGAGGCCTTTCTGGCCTACTGCAACGGCATTGCGGAAAAAGACCAGGGCAACTATGATGCCGCCGGGCAATACTTCAACCAGGCGGTGCTGGCCGACCCCAACTTTGGCCAGGCCGTGGACATGAAAGAAGAGGCCGGCCTGCTGGAGGAAAACGGCGGCAATCAGGATGAATTCGAAAGCACGCTCGGCTCGCAGATTGGCGGCGAGACGCTGGCGACGGGCTTTGACACGGATGTCACCGGCGAATTCGAAGACCTGACCGAAAACGGTGTGGATAACAACGATACCGTGCCGGTCGAGGATGTCACCGGGGAGACTGGGACGGTGTCTGTCGGCGGGACCATTCGGTAGGAGGGCAACGATGCGCATTGCGCGATATCTTATCATTGCGGCCGCCCTGCTGGCGCCGGGCCGGACGCTGCTTGGCGCGACCTGGTCGGAGGAGTATTCGAAAGTCTCGGTGTTTTATCTATACAATACCTGGAATGAATCATTCGGTGATGATGATTTCGATATCGGCGAGGGTGTTGCGGGTGTCAAAGCCCGGCATGTGGTCAATCCGCGGCTTGCTTTGGATTTATGGGGGGCATTGACCAGCGCGAAATATGCCAATTCAACACCGGGCGAAGAGGGCGCAAATTTTTCCGCGCTGAGTGATACGCGGCTGAAAGGGACCTACTATCTCGGGAACCGCCTGTTCAGCGTCGCGGTGTCGCTTAATCTGCCGACCGGTAAGACGGCGTTGACCGACGAGGAATATCTGCTGGCCCTGGGTGTTGCCGACAATTCCCGCAAGTATATTGTCCGCCGGTTCGGACAGGGGCTGGATATCGGCGGTGAGGTCTTTGTGCTGCCGCGCAGCGGCAACATTGAATTCCAATTGGGCGCCGGGTACGTGGCCAAAGGCAGCTACCAGCTCCGCGAGGCGACCACGGCCGAATATAAATTCGGCAACGAACTGTTTGCCAGCGCCGCAGTTGAAATCGGCAGCCGGCCGGTCGGTTTCGAAGGCGGCGTGATATTTACCAGCTACGGTGATGATGAAGCCGACTCGCGCGTGGTCTTCCGTCAGGGGAAGACGATTGTCGTTCACGGGCGGTTGTTCTATATCCGCGAGCTGCAGGGCGCCGTGGGGTTCACCCTGATCTCGCGCGGCCCGGCAAAGACCGCCGACGGCAGCGGTGAGTTGACCGAGGAATCGATCAAATCCGGGCGAAACGAAATGCAGGTGTACGCCTCCGGCGGCAAACCGCTTACTCCTGCAGTCCAGGCGCTTGTCCGTCTCGAATACAAAATGACCGGCGCGAACGACTATGACGAAGACGTTGCGGGGTATCGCCCGGGGGCCGACTACCTGGGGCTTGGCGGCGGAGTGAACGCGCGGTTCTCGCTGGCGTGGTCGGGCAATCTCATGGCGACATATTACACCGGCGGGACTAATGACGATCATGACTTGACCGGTCTGGGGCTGGCGGCCGTGTTAACGTTCAGATACTGGTAGGGGCAGATGAGAACAACATTCCTCTATATTTTGGCGGGCGCGATGTTCATCGCCGCGGCATTACTGTTGAATTGCGGGACCCAGAATCCGGGTGGCAGCTTTTCCGGCGCCTCTGCTGCAGTCGATGTCCGGCTGGTCAGAAGCTCGCTGGCCGAGCAGATCACCCGCGTCAGTCTAAGCGTCGCCGCGGACGGCACAACCGTGCACCAGGCCAACGCGCAGGTGGTGGACGGGGTGTTCCAGTTTGCGGAATTCGAAGTGCCGGTGGGCAATGTCTCTTTTTCATTGCATGCGACAAATGCCGCAGGCAACGTTTTGTATGCGGGCGATACCACGGCGAGCGTTATCGCCGGCGCCGTGACTCAACTATCCATCGAATTGTTGCCCGCTGTGCCCATGATCAAACTGTCGCCGTATTTCACGGAACTCGAACCCGGCGACCAGTTTTTCAGCACGCTGGAGATGTTTAATATCGAACGTTTTTATAGCGGCTCATTTGCAGTCCAATATGATCCGGCGTTGATATCCTTTAACGGTACGATCAGCCAGGTGGGGAATGCCTGGGGTAATCTGGTGACGTTTGCCCGGGACGTGGGGGATACGGTCCTTGTCTCGATCACACGGACGACGACTTCCGACGATACGGCGCCGGCAGGCGCATACTCGCTGGTGCGGCTGGGTTTCGCTGCGCTGGCCGGTGGAGATACCGAGCTGAAGTTAATCTGTGACCAAATCGAGGACCTTGACGGGCCCATTGCTGAACGGCAGGTATTGCACTGTGACCCGCAGCTGGTTTCCATAGTCGGGCCTGAGTCAATTCCACCCGGCCGGATCAACGATTTGAAAACTGATTCGATCACCAGTACCTGGATCACATTGAGCTGGACTGCTCCCGGGGACGACAACTCGACCGGGACTGCCGCGCAGTACGATTTCCGTTATTCGACCTCGCCGATCACCGAAACGAACTGGCATTCGGCCTTGCAGGTCCTGAATATGGCGCCCCCCGGCCCGGCGGGTTCTACCGACCAGATGACTGTGCCCAACCTGGGGCCGTCCACGGTTTACTATTTTGGCATCAAAGCCGCAGACGAAGTACCCAACTGGTCCCAGTTATCCAATATCGTTTCGGCGACCACGTCAACGGCGCCGGATACTATTCCGCCGGGTATTGTTACCGATCTGCGCGTGGTGGGTGTTGCCGCCACTTCGGTTATTCTGGTGTGGACGGCGCCGGGTGATGACAGTGCAGCCGGCGGCGCAGCCGCGCAATACGATTTGCGGTACTCCACTTCGCCGATTTCGGAATCCAACTGGGCCGGCGCTGCTGCCGTGACGGTTGGTTTTGCGCCGGGCACGCCGGGCGCTAATCAGCAGTATACGGTCACCGGCCTGCAATCCAACATCGTGTACTATTTCGCCCTGAAAACCGCCGATGAGGTCCCCAACTGGTCGGTGATTTCCAATAATACGAGTTCGGCCACGGCCGATGGTGTACCTCCCGCGGCCATCACGGATCTGCTGACAGGTGCGCCCACGGATACATCGATCACTCTGCAATGGACGGCGCCGGGCGATGACGGCAACTACGGCACGGCGGCGCAGTATGATATCCGTTATTCCTCACTACCGATCGACGCAGCAAATTGGACTGCCGCCATCCAGATCACCGGCGAGCCGACTCCGAGTCCGGCGGGTACGGTACAAAGTTATATGGTCAGGGGACTGATGCCTTCGACAGCGTATTATTTTGCCATGAAAACCGTGGACGATGCCGGCAACTGGTCAGCGTTGTCCAACGTAGTTTCCGAGACGACGGAACAGCCGCAGGACCTCATCCCGCCGGGGACTATTGCCGACCTGCGGGTAATCGATTCAACGTCGTCCTCCATCACTCTGGCCTGGACGGCACCCGGCGATGATAATCTGCTGGGACAGGCCGGTACCTACGACCTGCGCATCGCGACGTTTTTAATTACCCCCCAGAACTGGGACCAGACGACTTCGCTACTCGGTGTGCCCGCGCCCGCCGCTGCCGGGAATCAAGAATCGGTCGCTGTCATTGGGTTATGGCCGCAAGCCCATTATTATTTTGCGATCAAGACCGCCGATGAGGTCCCCAACTGGTCGGGATTGTCCAATGTGGCTTCCTCGACAACGCTCGCCCCGCCCGATGTTACGCCGCCCTCCGCGATCGCCGATCTGGTCGTGGAGGACGTTGCCGCAGATATGGTCTCTTTGATCTGGACCGCCCCCGGCGATGACGGAATGGTCGGCGTTGCTTCAGCATACGACATCCGTTATTCTACATCGCTGATTACCTCATCCAACTGGGCTTCGGCAACGCAAGTTGCCGGGGAGCCGCTGCCCGGTGCAACCGGTACGACCGAAAGTTTTGCCGTAGGCGGCCTTGATCCTGCCACGACGTATTATTTCGCCATCAAGACCGCCGATGAGGTCCCCAACTGGTCGGGACTGTCCAATGTGGTAGATGCGGTAACAAATGTGGGCATTGTGGGCTGGGTCAGACTGGACCGTATGGAACCGGATATCTACAATATGAATTTCGACCACTCGGACTACGCAGGGTTCGATAATTTCTTCGAACCGCCGGAGTACGATCCACATTGGAGCGTCTCCGGTTATAATGCCTGGCTGGAATTCGAATTTTCCGGGCAATACGATTTCTTCATCCACGCTACGCCCTCGATGGGTACGGAGACGCCCCTCTGTCTGGTAACATTCTTTATAAATGACGCGGTTGTGCCGAATTTTCCGATCGACCCGGGGCCATCGACGCCGTGGGTTAATTACTATATTCCGGCTGAGAATTTCACGAACGGGACGAATCGAGTCAAAATTCAACTGGTGAGTTCCACGCCGCTGTGGATCGACGCGGCCTGGATTCAGCAACCATAGAGTTGATAGGCGGGGAATCATCGTCCGTGGGAATCTACAAAGATTTCGCCCATTTCTATAAAAACGGGCATTATCCCGATTTCAGCAAACGCATGTTCGAACTGCTGCCGGGAGTCCTTGAACTGTTCGAGGCCCGGCCGCAACGCGTGTTGGATATTGCCTGCGGCGAGGGGACTTTTGCTGTGGCCATGGCCCGGGCCGAGTACGACGTGACCGGCATCGATGAGTCCGAGCGGATGCTGCACTACGCACGTGCACGCGCCAGGAAAGAAAAAGTCCGAGTCGGTTTTCACGCCCAGGACATGCGGTCGCTGTCCTTCGTTGACGAATTCGAGCTGGTGACCTGTTGGTTTGATAGTTTGAATTACTTGCTGGAACTGGACGATGTGTGCCGTACTTTCGCCGGTGTGGCCCGGGCGCTGCGTCCGGGCGGCTTGTTCATCTTTGATGTGAACACAATCTACGGGCTGGCGGTCAACTGGCAAAGCGAGGGTTGTTTTGTTCAGACCGACCGCCCGAAATTATTTGAGGTCCTGCGCCCCGAATACGATTATGAAGCAAATATCGCCACCCTGCGGATCACCGGATTCCGCAAGACAGCGGAGGGCTGGCGGCGCATGGACGAACAACACCGGGAACGGGGGTATACGCTGGAAGAGCTCGCGACATGTGTGGACCGGGCCGGGCTGCACAAGCTGGCCTGCTGGGGCAGTTTCCGGGAAAAGAGCGAACCCCAGTCCGACAGCGGCCGCGTGTGGTTTGTCGTCGGAAAATGACTGCGATGACCTCTTATCAGTTGCATCAATGCCTTCGTTTGCCGGTTGAATAATACTTGCTGTACAAAGCATCAATGCCGTATGTTGCGGGTCGGGCGGTTGCATGACGGCCCGGGGCGAACGCAGACCGGCAAGGGAGCATATGACCGACGACGAAAAACGCACTACACCAGGGCAAGTGGAAGAGCAACAGCCGGCCGAGCGGATTGTCGAACCCGACCATGCCCTGCCTGAAATCAATCTCGAGCAACTGCCGCAGAAATTGCAGGAGGCCGCGGCCCGCATCGGCTGGACCAGGTTAATGCCGGTGCAGGCGCGGGCGATTCCGTATTTATTGGCCCGGCGTGATCTCATGATCCAATCACGCACCGGCAGCGGCAAGACGGGGGCTTTTATCCTGCCGATCCTCGAGCGCATTGATCTATCGCTGAACGCCTGCCAGGCGCTGGTGCTGGCGCCGACCCGCGAACTGGCTCGGCAAATCGCCAAGGAGGCCGAGGACCTCAGCGGCTCAGGCGGCGTGCGCACGATTGCCGTGTATGGCGGCGTGGGGTATGGGCCGCAGATCGATGCTTTCCGCAAAGGCGCCCACCTGGTGGTGGGGACACCCGGCCGCGTGCTCGATCACCTGCTCAAACGGTCGCTGACTTTGAAAGACCTTAAAATCCTGATCTTCGACGAAGCCGACCGCATGATGTCGATGGGGTTTTATCCGGATATGAAGCGCGTGCGCGAATACCTGCCGCGCAAACCGCTCAGCGCCTATATGTTTTCGGCCACGTTCCCGCCGCATGTCCTGCGGCTGGCCCGTGAGTTTTTGCACGAACCGGAAATGCTCAGTTTGAGCCGTGATCATGTTCATGTCGCTGAAGTGCAGCACGTGTTTTATGCGATACCGGCCATGGAAAAAGACCGCTGTCTGGTACGCATTATCGAGATGGAAAACCCGACTTCCGCCCTGATTTTCTGCAACACCAAAGCCACGGTGAATTATGTCACCGTGGTGTTGCAGCGTTTCGGTTATGATGCCGACCAGTTGAGCGCCGATTTAAGCCAGAGCGCACGGCAACACGTGATGGAACGGGCCAAGGCCGGCCAACTGCGTTTCCTGGTGGCCACCGATGTCGCAGCCCGGGGAATCGACATTCACGATTTGTCGCACGTCGTGCTCTATGAGCAGCCCGAAGAAACCGAGGCCTATATCCACCGCGCCGGCCGGACCGGCCGTGCCGGGGCCGGGGGCGAGGCAGTCTCACTGGTCACCCGGTTGGAATTAATCGCGCTGCAGCGGGTTGCCGACCAGTTCGGCATCGAGTTGATTGAACGCCCCGCGCCGAGTGATGCCGATGTCGCCGCGGTCGTTTCCGAACGGGTCACGGCCCTGCTGGAGACCCAGCTGCGCTCGCGTGATACACTGCAAACCGAACGCATGCAACGATTTATTCGTCTGGCGCGGGAGCTGGGTCAGGAAAATGACGCCGGTGCGCTGATCGCGATGCTGCTGGATGATTATTATCAACAAACGCTTCATGCCGCGCCGCCGCGTCCGCCTGCCGAGGCAGTTGAATCATCGGTCCCATCGGGCCGCCCATCACCGCCGCAGGAAAAACCCCGTCAGCGTAACAGCCGCCGCCGCAAACGCCGCTGAGCGCCGTTTCTTTCGTTGCCCCGAGCGGACTATGGACGCTCGCCTGCCGGCTTTTCCAACGCGACCACAGCAGGAATAGCGCGCCGGGCCACCGGTTCACCCGACAACGCGCGTGTTTGCAGCGTCAATTAAAACACCTAAAGACATCGCAAAATCAGTTGACAGAGTCACGCGATTTGACCCAATTACACCAGTGAACCGAATTGCGGGTTGATTTTTATCCGTGGACGGGGTTGAAGCTGTGGATGACCGACTGCCGGACGATGAGCGGACGCAGAGTTTTACCGTCCTGACCGAAGGCACGCTGGTTTCCCATTACGCGGTGATCAAACGCCTCGGCGCCGGGGGCATGGGTGAAGTCTATCTGGCGGATGATACTCGTTTGCACCGCAAGGTGGCGTTGAAATTCCTGCCCGCGCACCTGGTCTCGGATGAGCAGGCCCGGACCCGCTTTGGCCGAGACTCACGGGCTGCGGCCTTGTTGGATCATCCCAACATTGTCACCATCCATGAAGTCGGGGAATTCCAGGGCCGGCCGTACTTCGCCATGCAGTTTGTCGAAGGCCCGACTTTGCGTGATTATTGTTCCGGCCGGGATCTGACGGTTCCGGAGATTATCAACCTGACCATACAAATTTGTGAGGGGCTGGCCAGGGCCCATGAAGCGGGGATCGTCCATCGGGATATCAAACTGACCAATATTATGATCGATGCCGATGGGCGGCCGATATTGCTGGATTTTGGCCTGGCGACGATCCCGGGCGATGAAAAACTGACCCGGACCGGTTCCACGATGGGCACAGTGGGCTATATGTCGCCGGAACAGGTCCTGGCCAAAAAAGTGGATGCCCGGTCGGATTTGTTTTCTCTGGGCGTGGTCCTCTATGAAATGATCACCGGCCGCCAGCCGTTCAAAGGTGAAAACCAGGCGTCGTCGCTGCATGCCATCACTCATGATACCCCTGAACCGCTGGCCCGCTTCAAGACTGGCGTCCCCGACCGGCTGCAATTTATCGTTTCGAAACTCCTTGAAAAAGATCCGGCGCTACGGTACCAGAACGCCGCCGGGGTGATCAGCGATCTCAAACGCGCGAATCTTTCCGGGGATTCCGTATCCCCCGTGCGGTCCCGGCTATTCACGCGTCCGGTCGTGTGGGGTGTCGCGGCATTGACCGTCATTCTCCTGGTTGGTCTGGTGATGAAATTTCTCATTGGAGGTGGGCTGACTCATCGAGAGGACCGGCCGCTGATGCTGGCCGTGCTGCCGTTTCAGAATCTGGGGGCGGCGGAGGATGAGTATTTTGCCGATGGCATTACTGAAGAAATCCTCACCAATCTCGCCCGGTTGTCGGGACTTGGAGTCATCTCGCGCTCCAGCGCCATGAAATATAAAAATACCGACAAAGACCAGCATCAAATCGGCCGGGAACTTGGCGTGGAGTATCTGCTGGAGGGCACGATCCGCTGGGACAAATCAGGCGGGTCCAGCCGGGTCAGGATCAGTCCGCAGTTGATCTGCGTGAAGACCCGGATCAACGAATGGAGCGAGACGTTTGACACGGTCATCAGCGATATTTTTGCCGTACAATCCGGTATCGCTCGGCAGGTCGCGCAGGCGTTGAACGTGACCCTGTTGGAGTCCGAACAGCAGGCGATCACCCAGCCGCCGACCACCAATCCCGAGGCGTATGATTTTTATCTGCGCGGCAACCAGTATCTGTCAAGTTCCGAAAAAGATATCCGCAATGCCGAGGAAATGTATCGGCGGGCCATTGCCGTTGAGCCGTCTTTCGCGCTGGCGTACGCACAACTTGGTTTTGTGCACACCCAGATGTACTGGTGGCACTATGACTCATCACCCGAACGGCTGGCGGCGGCCAAACAGGCGATCGATCGTGCTCTGGAAATTTCGCCAGGGCTGGCCGAAGGGCAGTTTTCGCTGGCCTGGTACTATTATCACGGGTTGCGCGATTATGATCGCGCGTTGGAAATGTTTTTCACCGCGCGGCGGGGGCAGCCAAATAACAGTCGGTTGATCAAGACCATTGGGCTGGTCCAGCGCCGGCAGGGGAAATGGCAGGAGGCGGCCGACAACCTGCAACGTGCTGCGGAACTGGACCCCCGCAGTGCCGGCAATTTCAATGAACTGGCCGGCACGCTGATCAGTCTTCGCCGATACGCCGCAGCCGATACGCTGCTGGGCAGGGCTATTGAGCTGGCCCCTGATCTGCAGTGGGCCTACGTCAATAAATGTCTGCTTTATCTCCTGTGGGACGGGGATACTAAACGGGCGCGGGGAGTTATTCGCGAGGCCCTCGCGGCCTGCGACCGCTGGCCGTTTCTGACCTATCTGGAAATTACGCTGGACAGAATGGACGGCGCGTATGAACACGCCTTCGGTCTGTTGTCCGGGCCGGGCAGCGCATATGCAATCGGCGGAACCGATACCGCGGAATATTATTGCATCAAAGCCGACATTTGCCGGCATTACCGGCCGCAGCTGAGGGAAATCTACTGCGATTCGGCCCGCCTTCTCCTCGAACGGTACGTCAGCTCCGACCCCGGCGAACCTTATTACCATTTATTCCTGGGGCGTGCGTATGCCGGGATGGGCCGCAAGGAGGATGCCATCGCCCAGGCGTTGAAGGCCATCGAATTGTTTCCGATCTCCTCGGATGCTTATTCAGCTCCCGATTTTATCGGCGTGCTGGCCGAAATCTATACGATGACCGGAGAATACGACCTGGCTCTTGGCCGGCTTGACTATATGCTGTCCATACCCTCATGGATCTCGATTCCGTATATCCGCATCTGGCCGGAGTTCGCGCCGCTGCGCGAGCATCCCGGATTTGGTGAACTTGTCGGGAAGTATTCACCTGTGAATTAAACGATGACGACACAGCGAGGACGAATTCAATGACGCGCTTGACATTTTATGGGGCGACCGGGGGAGTGACCGGTTCGCGGTTTTTGCTGGAATCATCCGGAACAACTTTGCTGATCGACTGCGGATTGTTCCAGGGCGCCAAGCATGAACGGTTGCGCAATTGGGAACCGTTTCCTGTCGCGCCGAAAAGTATCGACCGCGTCCTGCTGACCCATGCCCATATCGACCATTCCGGGTATCTCCCCCGCTTCGGGCGCGAGGGTTTCTCCGGCACGATCCATTGCACCCACGCCACTGCGGACCTGTGCGATATTCTGCTGCGGGACAGTGCGCATCTGCAGGAGGAAGATGCTTTCTGGGCCAACGAGAAAGGATTTTCCCGGCACAAACCGGCGTTGCCGCTGTATACGGTGGAAGACGCCGAGAAAATATTGCGACAATTCGCCTCGGCATATTACGGTGAAGACCTGTTTATCAACGATAGTCTGCGGGTGAAATTCAAGGATGCCGGACACCTGCTGGGATCGTCGCTGGTGGATATCAAATGCAGTACCGGCGCACATCCCAGGAAAATCCTGTTCTCCGGCGATCTGGGCAAACCGGGGGCGGCCCTGCTCCGGGACATGGTGCAGGCCTACAACGTCGACTACCTGGTCCTGGAATCCACTTATGGCAATCGGCTGCATGAGGATGTCGCGCCGGTTGCCGAATTGGCGCGGGTTATCCGCGAGAGTGTCGAACGGGGCGGAGTGCTGGTCGTGCCCGCGTTCTCGGTCGGGCGGTCGCAAACCCTTCTGTATGCGATCCGTGAACTTGAGGAGGCCGGCCAGATTCCGCACCTGCCGGTGTTCATGGATTCGCCGATGGCCATCGACGCGACAAAAATTTTCGAAAAACGGCTCTCCGATTTAAACCTTAAAACAAGAGTCCAGACCCTGGCGGGTATCAGCATCTTGCAGCCGAAAGAATTGCACATCTGCCGCACCAAGGTCCAATCGATCGCCATCAACGATATCGCCACTCCGGCAATTATCATCTCCGCCAGCGGCATGGCCACCGGCGGGCGGATTCTGCACCATCTGGTCAACCGGCTGCCTGATCCGAAAAACACCATTTTGTTTGTCGGGTATCAGGTCCCGGGGACACGCGGCTGGACACTGCTGGAGGGCAAACCGACCCTGAAAATCCACGGGAAGTATGTCACGGTCCGCGCGAAGATCGAAAATATCTCCGGGTTTTCCGGCCATGCCGACTACCGCGAAATTTCGGCCTGGCTGATGGGTTTCAACCGGCCGCCGGAAAAAACGTTTATCGTGCACGGTGAGCCGGAATCGTCGGCGGCACTGGCCGGACACATCCGCGAGACATTCGGCTGGGAAGTCGTGGTCCCGGAATTCGGCGAGACCCACGAATTGAATTTATAACCGGGGCCGGGGGGCATCGTACGCAGTCTTGACGTTTTGCTAAGGGATTGGAAAACTGTGGCATGGGCATCCTGCCCATGTGCCCCGACGGAGGTCGGGGCTGCGGTTTATCATTTTGATATGTGTCCGTTGTCGTCCCGGCGCAGGCCGGGACCCAGTCTCATTTCCCGCGCCGCCGGGAATCCTTTCCCGGCGGAATCATTCGGGAAGTGGCCCTGACGTTTCGTCAGGGTTTCGCAACCCAGTCGTTGTTGGTGTTCGTTTCGATTGTCATTCTCTATTCGATGCGCTCAGAAACCCCGAGTGGAACTCGGTGCCACGCCAGCCGACAGCGGTGATAACAGGAGAAAGTTATAAATCGCGCGGTATTTAAACCGTCGATTTGCCGTAATTCAGTCATTCACCTACCGGAGTCTTACCCCACCGCAAGCGGATGGGGCACCCGGCTGACCCGCACGACACGTCAATGTCATATTATGTCACCCAGGCGCAGGCCGGGGTCCAGTCTCCTTTCCCGCGCCGCCGGGAATCCTTTCCCGGCGGAATCATTCGGGAAGTGGCCCTGACGTTTCGTCAGGGTTTCAAGGCCGCATTTGTTGTTATTGTTCGTTTTGATTGTTAGGCTCTATCCGCTGCGCTCAGCATGCCTTATACAAATCATCGATGTAATGTAACCTGGTCATCGTTACGAGATGAGTCTTACCCCACCGCAAGCGGATGGGGCACCCGGGCTACAGTTTCGGGTCTAGTTTCTTGATTAATCCTAATAATACTTTTTGCTTTTCCGGGATCGTCTGATTAATACCGTGTGCGTCAGTGATTATCGCTCTCTTTATTATCTTTCCAGCTTCATCTATTGCTGGCACATGTAATACTAATAGAAGAATTTGGCAGTAATCCGAATGTCTGCAGTTTCCCCAGGTTTCCTCATCGATCGATAAAGCAATTTCTTTTAATCTCATATGACAATATTCATGAATTGCCTTATCATTTTCGGCTACAATTATGTTTTCTCCTTTGTGGAGGGATTTGCCAACAGCAAGTGCTATTATACCCCAAAATGTCCCACTAAATGTGTTTTTGCTTCTTTGTTCCAATTGCTTCAATCCATCCTTAATTGCTCGTCTGTACTTGGCTTCACTTTGAGGCCTTTTGCATTCAACCATAACGATGGAATTATGAAAGGTAAATATTATATCCGATTCATTTGATTTTAGCATATCAAAACCACGACGTTTTAAAGTAGCCGACATAGTGAGTTCAAATCCCGTATTGCGAGCCAAATTGGAAGAATTCGACGCGTATTCGGTTCGTGCGCTTTCGGGGCCTCCTGCATAAATCCCTAATTTATCCACTGGTAATATATCACGATCGGCACGGTACATTCTCCAGATTTGGATTAGTTCAAGTGCCTCATTAATGGCATAGATTGTTTTATAGTCACGGATTTTTGCGAAATGCTTGCCATCAGCTGTCAAGACTTCTTGTAGTATCTCCCGACATCCTCGGAATCTGCCAATTTTCGCAGGGCGACCGCATATTTCTACCAACCAAGAATAAGCATTGTCAAATTCGGATATGAAATCCGAAGGCTCTATAATCTCTTCGACATTCATTGGATGCCCGGTGCCCCATAGCCCGGTGCCCCACAGCTCCGCTGTGGGAATCCTGCTATAACCACCTATCCCACAGCAGAGCTGTGGGCGACCAAAACTATGTAAATCTTATCCGACCCAACTACTCATCCATCCACTTGGGCTGCCGTTTATTTAAAAATGCGTCCAAACCCTCGTGCGCGTCTTTGGTGGACATCATATCTTTCAGGTACAGGTTTTCGGCGATGTCGAGCGCTTCGGCGAATGGTTTGCCCAGCCCGGCTTTGATCGTTCTTTTGCACAGGCGCAAAATGGCGCCGGAGTGGGCGGTGAGTTTCCTGATGAAATCCTGGCAGCCCTGGTCGAATTCTTTGGGCGGGAAGACGCGGTTGACCAGTTCGATCTCTTTGGCCTGGTCCGCCGAAATCACCTGGCCCAATAACAGCAGTTCGTAAACACTTTTCAGATAGCCATAACCGGGAAAGGCCGCCGCCGCGACGGGAGGGAAGACCCCCACAGAAATTTCCGGCTGGCCGAATCTGGCCTTGCTGGAGGCCAGCACCATATCGCAAAAACAGGCCAGCTCGCACCCGCCGCCCAGCGCCGCGCCGTGCACCAGCGCCACCGTGGGACATTGAAAAGTGTCCAGCAGCAGAAACATCTTGTGGAACGTATGGATCATTTGCTCGACTTTGTCGGCGGTATGTTCGCTGACATCGACGCCCGCCGAAAAGGCCTTACCGGTCGCGTTGAACACCAGTGCGCGCAAATCACGGCCTTTGTTCATTGCTTCCAGTGCGGTGTTGATCTCCTCCATCATGGCGATATTGAGGATATTCAACGGCTCGCGCTGCAGCGTGAGATATGCCGTCCCGGCGCTCTCCGCGATCGCGATATAGTGGTAATCAGCCATCTTACGACTCCCGTTTGATCAGCATGGCCATCGATACGCCGCCGCCGCCGCAAATTGCCGCCAGCCCGGTTTCCTGATTATGGGTTTTCAGCGCATAATATAACGTCACCAGAATCCTCGCTCCGGAAATCCCGGTCGGATGCCCCAGCGCAATCGCGCCGCCATGGACATTCAATTTTGACCGGTCCCAGCCCAGCACCTGCTCATTGGCCAAAACCTGCACCGCAAAGGCCTCGTTGACCTCGATGAGGTCGGGGTCATTGATCGTCATCCCGGCTTTCTGCAACACTGCGGGAATCGACACCCCCGGGCCTTCACCCATCGTCGAGGGGCCAACAGCTACTGCGGCATACCCCAGCAGTGAAAACAGCGGTTTCACCCCCAGCGCCCCGGCTTTTTCGCGGCTGGTGAGTACCAGCGCGCAGGCGCCGTCCGACATGCCGCAGGCATTACCCGCCGTCACCGACCCGTCTTTTTTGAACGCCGGGCGGAGTTCGGCCATTTTCGCAATGGTGGTATCTCGCCGTATGGTCTCATCGGCGGAAAACATCAACGTTTCTTTTTTCGATTTGACCTCGACCGGTGTCAACTCTTCGGCAAACCAGCCCATGTCCTGCGCGTGGGCGGCCTTCAGATGCGATGAGACCGCAAATTCATCCTGGGACTCACGAGTAATGCCGTATTTTTCGACCAGGTTTTCCGCCGTGCCGCCCATACCCTGGCCGATCAGCGGGTCAATGGAGTCCGACCAGCCGTCCTCCAGCTCCCGGTTGCCCATCTTGAAGCCGTCCCAGCGGGCGTTTTTCAGCAGGTAGGGGATCGTCGACATCGAGTCGAACCCGCCGATCAGGACAATCTGTGAATCGCCCAGCCGAATCGACTGGCTGGCCAGTTGCGCGGCCTTCATTCCCGAGGGGC
The DNA here is from genome assembly GCA_020051695.1 of Candidatus Zixiibacteriota bacterium. Classification (GTDB taxonomy): domain Bacteria; phylum Zixibacteria; class MSB-5A5; order WJJR01; family JAJRUJ01; genus JAGVQM01. Next base: position 114,638 of record JAGVQM010000041.1, read on the forward strand.
AGGCCATGTTGATCGTCTGGGTCGGCACCCCTTCCGGGACCCCGCCGCGCACGGCCGCCGTGCGGGAGGGGTTCGGGCCGTTGCCTGCCTGACGGCAACTGCCGAGGATGACCTCGTCGATGTCCCCGGGTTTCACGCCGGAACGTTTGATCGCCTCGCGAATAGCGGCGGCGCCGACATCATATGCCGCCATGGACTTCAAGGTCCCGCCGAATCGCCCCATCGGCGTCCGGCACGCCGCGATACAGACAACATCGTTCAATTCCATGTATCATTCCTTTGCTGGCTGTTTTTTTCGCTCAGATATACTGCCCGCCATCGACTTTGATCACCTCACCGGTCACGTGGCGTGTATGCTCGGTGCACAACAGCGCGATGACCGAAGCCACTTCCTCGGGTGTGCCCAACCGGCCGAGTACCGTCTCATCAACCGCCTTTTGTTTGATCTCCTCGGACAGGCCGGTCATCATGTCGGTCAGGATCATCCCCGGCGCCACGGCGTTGACATTCACGCCATATTTACCGAGTTCGCGCGCTACGGCCTTGGTCAGTCCGACAATGCCGGCTTTGGCCGCCGAATAGTTGGCCTGGCCGAATTTGCCGCGCAAACCGTTGATCGAGGTGACGTTGATGATCTTGCCCGATTTTTGTTCGCGAAAATGCGGGGCGGCCGCGCGGATAAAATTGAAATATCCCTTCAAATCGGTGTCCAGCACCGTATCCCACATCTCCTCGGTCATTTTCCAGATCACGCCGTCCCGGTTGACCCCGGCGTTATTGACCAGGATATCCAGCTTGCCGAACTCGGCGATGACCTGTTCGACCATTGTGCCGGCCTGCGTAAAGGAGGCGACATCACACTGGACCACCAGCGCCCGCCGGCCGAGTTTTTTGATTTCGTCGCCCAGTTTATTGGCTTCCACATCGTGCTTGCGGTAATTGACCGCCACATCGCACCCGCATTGTGCCAAAAACAACGCGGTGGCCGAGCCGATCCCCAGTGATGAACCGGTCACAATGGCGGCTTTGTCCTGCAGATCGAACATCTTATCTCCTTGGTGGCTTGGTCCCGATAATAAACATCATCATTTTGTCGCGGCTGATTGGTTCATCGCGGGTCGAGCCGTACCCCTCGATATCGATGAACCCGGCCGCTTCGAGCATGCCGGCCAGTTCGTGAAAACTGTACATCCGCAGGTTCATCTCGAATACTTTTTCCACGCCGTCCTGGAGGAAATGCCATGTCGCATAGTTGATTGAGCGCCGGTAATCGAACCGGCGTTTTTCCTGGATTTTGATCAACCCTTTACCCCCCGGGGCGGGGATTTCGTACCCGCCGGTCGCCTCATAATTGGCCATGATCCAGTCGCGGTTGATCACATGCAGCATGAATTTCCCGCCCGGCTTGAGCGCGCGAAATATCTTTTTCAGGACCAGCAGGTTGTCGGATTCTTTGGCGAAGTAGCCGAATGATGTCCACAAGTTGCCCGCGCCGTCGAATTGTCCGGCAAACGTGATCCGCCGCATGTCGCACCGGACGGCCTGCACCGGAAGTTTGTACCGCCGGGCTTTGGCGGTGAATTCGTCCAGGTATGACTGGGTGATATCCACACCGGTCACCTTGATCCCCTTGCGGGCCAAGGGCAGGGCAATCCGTCCGATCCCGCAGGGACAATCAAGGAACGATTTGCCCGGCGCCAACCCCAGTTTGTTAATAACATAACGTGCCTGGGCGTTGGTCGCCTGGGTGGAAATCAGCACGAATACCGGGCGGAATGTCGGAAAAAAACCATCCCACCACCCGCTGTCGTTTTTAACCACTAGCCCTCCAGCCTGGCGCCGCACATGCCACAGAATTTGAACAACCCGGGAAGTTGGGTGGCCCCGCATGCGGCACAGGTGAGTTTGTATGGGCCGTACTTGAATTCCGATGAACCGCCCTCGGCGGCCAGTTTGCGCAGTCCCATGTAATCGGCCGGGCGTTTTTCCACAAAGGCCTGCATCCCCTCGTTGGGTTCCCACGAGGCAAAATGCAGGGCCAGCCAGTCGGTGGCATGGCCGACCGTGGCAAACCACACCTGCTCTTTCCAGTAATTGACCTGCGTTTTGGTATAGCGCATACACTCCGGGAATTTTTTCAGCAGTTTCCCGGCCATTTCCAGACAAGCTTCGTCCAACTTATTCCGGGGAACGATCTGGTTGACCAGCCCCCACTCCAAAGCTTTGGCAGCCGGTATTTTTTCATTCAGAAAGAGGATTTCCCGCGCGCGGCGGTCGCCGACAAAAATCGGCAGCCATTGCGTCGCCCCGCCGCAGGCCACCGAGCCGACGTTGGTGCCGATCTGCCCGATGTACGTGTCCTCGGCCATAATCGACAAATCGCAGGCCATGTGCGATTCATTCCCGCCGCCGACCGCCATGCCGTTCACCCGGGCGATCACCGGTTTGCCGCAGCGCAGGATCGATTCGATATACCCGCCGAAATATCCCATGTATTTGAAATAGTCGCGCGGCTTTTGCGTGTAGTATGCGGCGTACTCCTTGACATCGCCGCCGGTACAGAACGCTTTGTCCCCGGCGCCGGTGAAAATAACCACCCCGACTTTATCGTCCCACTTCGCGTCGGTAAATGCCGTGGCCAGCTCCTGCAGGCAGGGCGTGGAATACGCGTTGTAATTTTGCGGGCGGTTGATGGTAATCCGTGCAATCCAATCCTTTTTCTCGTATAGTATGTCCTTAAACCCATATTCCGCTGCGGTTTTCGGTTCGAAGTAATTCATGTTTTCCTCCATCACGGCAAAATATCTCCAGTGTTATATCCAATTGTTCACCGGTGGTCTGGCCGACACAGGACAAAGCCGGGAGTCAGTACACAATATCCGTCCCGTTCCCAAAATCTTGCGGCCATGGGGCCAAAAGTATGCCCCCGGACAGCCAATCGCAAGCGGATTTTGGAATTACAAACGGGCAGCGCGAGGGTCTCAGCGCGGCGCAGATTGGTCCAGTTGACGAATGGCGTCAAGTACGCCTTGGCCGATGGTTGCGGCTTTCCGCGAGATGTAAAAACAGCGCTCCGGGTCACCGCGCGGGTCGATATCGCCGACTTTCCGGCCACGAGTCACCGGATCGCCGTCCCGCAACAATCCGCGGAGCACGCCGGCCAGCGGACACTGAACGGCAATAGCGCCGATTTGGCCGATTCGCTCGCCCGGAACCACCGGTTCGCCGATGCGGCGTCCGGTAGTGAAGATACCATCAGCCGCCGCGCGCATCACCCGCCGGGTCGTGATACCATCTACCGCCGCAGGTATGCCGGTATAACCTTGCGGACCCCCGGTGTGGTAAATTCGGCCAAGGTCATCCCCACGGTTGGTCTCGACCGCCGCATGGCAATTGTCACCGGCAATAAATCCCGGTCCCAGACCAATGACTATCCGGGCCATGTTTTGCGAACAATCGCTTGTGGTTTTCAGCATTCGGCCGTCTACCAAAATGCGTGGAGCCAGCAGAGGCGCTGATTCTGCATCCGGGTCAATGAGAACCGGGATCTTTTTTGCGGTGAGGACACCGGTGATCTCGGCCGCCGTTGCCGCGCGCACAGCAGTTATCCCTTCGACAGTCTGTACGCCGGCGAATACCGCCTCGGCAAAACATACGGCCCGCCGCACACATAACGGGGTCGGCCGTTCCAGCGCAATCACCTCATAGTCGGCCCGGAATAAAATGCTGATGACGCCGGAGGCCATCTCGCCCGCTCCCCGGACGACGACTCTGATCCTGGGGGACGGCGCGGTCATGAATGAGGAATGTATTTCTTTTTGCGAACGGCAATTATTTCGGCGATGATCGAAAGGGCGATTTCATAGGGTCCCTCACCTCCGATGTCCAGACCGATCGGGGCGTGAACACGAGCGAGCGACGCTCGCTCGACACCCTCTTGTTCCAGGGCCGAGTATACCGCGGCGATTTTGGCTTTCGAGCCGATCATCCCGATATAGACGCACTCCCGAGTGACAACCTGGCGCAGCACCGCCAGATCGGCGACATGTCCATGAGTAACAATAACAATATAGGAGTCCCTGCCGATGGCGGGGAAATCCCGGGTAAACTGCGCATCGGTCAGGATCGTTTTTGCCGGAGGAGTGAATTGTTCGAGCATCTCGCGGCGGTCATCGACGATGGTAATTGCCAAATTCATCGGCGCGGCCAGCCGGGCCAGGTCCCGGCCGATATGCCCTGCGCCGAAGATGATCAACTGTTCCCGCTGCGCAAACCGCTCGAGAAACACCTCGGCCCGGCCCCCGCAGTTCATGCCGGTGGCCTCGGGGCCCTCTTTCTCGAAACGGTACGTTTTTAACAGGTGGCTGGTGTCTTCGGCCAATAATCCCAGACAGTCTTCGATGACCAGCTTTTCGAAATACCCGCCGCCGATAGTCCCCGAGATCGTGCCGTTGGGGAAGACCAGCATCCGCGCGCCGGGCTGTCGCGGTGAGGAACCACTCACCCGGACAATCGTCGCCAGGACAAACGGCTCACCGGCCGCTTTTCTGTGGGCCAGTTCCTGTATAATATCCATCGTGTTCTTCTTTTAACTGCCGATAATCTTCTTCCGTATCGAGATCAAGCTGTATCCGGCCGTCCGGTACTTCCATGATTTCGCCCGCATTTTCCGCGAGGAGGTCATTGCCGATCAGATCGCCGGACAATCGGGCCAGCCGCGAAAACATTCTCCGGGCAAATATAATGGGATGGCCCCGCCCGGCGGGAGTTTTTATATACAAAATCCCGGGCTGCACTGTGCGGAATTGCGCCAGCGCCCGGTCGATGAGGGCAGTTGAAACTGCCGGTTTATCGGCCACCATGAACAACGCCGCACCGTTGCGCGCCTCCAGCGCGCGTAACGCACAATTGATTGATCCTGCCCGGCCCAGCGCGTAGTCGGGGTTGTGGATAACCGACGTTCGCTGATCAAGCAGCGGAGCTATCTGGGTAGAAGTCCGCTCCGCCTCGAAGCCCGTCACCGCGATAACCTGGTCCACCGTGGAACGCTGCAATTGCCTTAACGATTCCTCAATGACTGTCCGGCCATGATAAGGGAGGAGCAGCTTATTACACCCCATTCTCTGCGACATCCCCGCCGCAAGCAGGATGCCTGTGATTCGCATGACGCTCATGAGCACAAGATATCACTTTTCCGCCGGGATGACAAACACCGGGTGGCAGGAGAAATTTCCCCTTGCCCCGGCCGCGTGGGGTTTGGATATTCATCCGGTCAAGGAAAGGTCGCGATGATTTTACCTCGTTTTGATGTGCTGACTCCCGCGACGGTTACAGAAGCCTGCGCGCTTTTGGCCGCCCACACCGCTGCCGGTGTGCGGATCCTGGCCGGCGGCACCGACCTGCTGGTCGAGTTGCGCCGGCCGATTATCCCGCAACACGTTCCTCGCTGTGACGGCTGCCCGACCCACCCGGAGGGGGCGGTCTTTTCAACCATTGATTGCACGATGTGGAACTCCGAGCCGCTGATGGCTGCCGGGGGATCGGTTCGGGCGGCGGTAAAGCCCCCGGCGTTTTTGTTGTCCCTGCATAAACTGCGTGATCTGCGGGGGCTGCAAAAACGTACGGACGGCTCGCTGCGCGTGGGGGCGTGCACGACCATCACCGACATTGAGCGGTCGCGCGATATCCGTGAGGGATGGACCGCTCTGGCCGAGGGCGCAGACAATCTCGGCAGCCCGCTGGTGCGTAACCGGGGGACTGTGGGAGGGAACATTGCCAACGCCCGCCCGGCCGCCGACACTGCCGTGCCGACCATTGCCCTGCGCGCGACCCTAGTCTTACGGAGCACCTCCGGCATCCGGACAATCGCCGCCGCGGATTTTCCCACCGGCCCCGGCAAAACGATCATCAATCCCGGTGAAATCCTGACCTATATCGAATACCCGGCGCCGGCGAAATATTCCGGCAGCGCGTATCATAAACTCGCCAACCGCAAGGCGCTGGAAATTTCCACCGTGGGTGTCGCAGTTTACCTCGCATTGGAAACGCCGGGCGGTCCGGTGGCCGATGTCTCGGTCGCGCTGGGCGCCGTCGGCCCGAAACCGCTGGCCGCCGCCTCGGTCGGCCCGGTGCTACTCGGCAGGATCCCCGATGAAACCGCCATCAATGATGCCGCCCGCGCGGCTATGGAAGATGCGCGGCCGATTGACGACCATCGCGGTTCGGCCTGGTATCGGCTGCAAATGGTGGAAGTGCTGACCCGCCGGTTATTGAAAACTGCGCTGGCCCGTGCTGAAGGCAAAAAATGAAAAAGCTGATTACCCTGACGGTCAATGGCGTCCTGCATGAGCTTGCGGTTGAACCGCGGCGCACCCTGTTGCAGGTGATCCGCGAGGATTTGGGGCTGACCGGCACCGAGAAGGGCTGCGGTATCGGCGATTGCGGGACCTGCACAGTCTTGGTTGACGGCGTCGCCACGTTCAGCTGCCTGACCCTGGCAGTCCAAGTTGAGGGGTGTGCTGTTGAAACAGTTGAAAGTCTGGCCGAGAACGGTAAATTGAATGCATTGCAACAGGCGTTTGTCGATCATGGCGCGGTCCAATGCGGCTACTGCTCGCCGGGGATGCTGATGACCTCCACCGAATTGTTGCGCCGTAACCCGCATCCGACCGAGCAGGAAATCCGCCGGGCGATCTCGGGCAATCTTTGCCGCTGCACCGGTTACCAGAAAATCGTCGAGGCCATCCAGGCGGCCGCGGGGGGGCAGCATGAGTAACTACCGCATCCTCAATACCCGCGCGCGGCGTGTCGATGCCGTCGATAAAATTACCGGCCGCGCGATGTACACCGATGACTTCCAGCGGCCGAATATGCTGTACGCGGCACTGTTGCACTCCCCGCTGGCCCATGCCCGCATTTTGAATATTGATACCTCCCGCGCCGAAGCATTGCCCGGCGTCAAGGCAGTCGTGACCTGGCGCGAGGCGGGCACCGTCCCCTACGGGGTCAGCCCCGCCCGCTATGACGAGACGATATTCTGTTACGACAAGGTCCGCTATGTCGGCGACGAAATCGCCGCCGTGGCCGCCAGCGATTTGGATACCGCGCTGGAAGCGATAAATTTAATTAAAGTTAATTTTGAGGAATTGCCGCTGGTGCTTGACGGCCTTACCGCGATGAATGACGGACAGCCGCGATTACATGACCAATACAAAAATAACATGTGCGCGGAGGTGCACTGGCATTTCGGCGATATCGAACAGGGCCGCCGGGAATCGCACATTATCCGCACCGACAAGCTGACCAGCAAGATGCAGGACGGCGCGTTTATGGAGCCGCAAAGTGTGCTGGCCGAAGTCGATGCGCAGGGCGATCTGATCATGTACAGTTCGACCCAAGCCCCGCATTATGTCCAGCGCACGCTGGCCATGGCTCTGCAAATGCCCCTGCATAAGGTGCGGGTCATTAAACCGGCGGTCGGGGGCGGCTTCGGACCGAAAGCATCGTGCTCTACCGCCGAACTGGCGACGTGCCTTTTGGCGATGAAAACCGGGCGGCCGGTGAAAATTACGTTTGATCGCGAGCAGGTTTTTTTGCATTCACGTGCCCGGCACCAGTTTTTCCACACGATGACCACCGGGATTAAAAAAGACGGCACCCTGTCGTTCCTCGATCATCACTGTATCCTCGATGGCGGCGCGTATGCCAGTTTCGGTATTGCCACGATTTATTACGCCGGGTCGTTGCTGGGCGGGCCGTACCGGTTGAAAAACATGAAATATGACGGATACCGCGTGGTGACCAACAAGCCTGCCTGCGGGGCGCAGCGTGGCCACGGCGCGGTGATCGCCCGCGCGTTATTCGAAGTCCAGCTCGACCGTCTGGCCGAGGAACTGGGCTTGGACCCCATCGAACTGCGGCTGAAAAATGTCATGGAAGCCGGGGAAACGACCTGCAACGAGCTGTTTGTCTCCAGCTTCGGGATGCGCGAGGCACTGGAGGCCGTGCGCGATTCGGCGGCGTGGCAGACCAAGCGGGAGCGGGCCGGGAAGACGCATCGCAACGGCAAGGGGATCGGCGCAGCCTGCGGCTTTTTTGTCTCGGGCGCGGGGTATTCGATCTACCGTTCGCGCACCTATCATTGTACGGTGATTACCAAGGTCGATGAAGTCGGCGGCGGCGTGCTGGTGCAGTCCGGGGCGGCCGATATCGGGCAGGGGTCCGATACAGTGTTGGCGATGATCACTGCCGAGGAGCTGGGCATTACGCTAGACGATGTCCGCGTGGTCAGCGGCGATTCCAAATTGAGCGTCGATCTCGGCGCGTATTCTTCCCGCACGACCCTGATGACCGGCCACGCCTGCCGCGAGGCGGCGCAGGACGTCAAACGACAAATTCTGTCAGCCATCGCCGCGCTGCTTTCCGTGCCGCCGGAAACGCTTGATCTGAAAGACGGCTTTTTGGTCAGTCTGGCCGGTCCGCTGGATATCTCCGAATTGCGCCGCGAATATCTGCGGGAACACCTGGGCTTTACCGACCTGCCCGAAGGCCCCCAGCTCACGTTTGCCGAGGCGGGCCGCATTGCCTTTCTGGAACTCGGCGCGATCGTCGGCACGGGCAAATATAAGCCGCCGCCGCTGGGTGGCTCGTTTAAGGGCGCGGCAGTGGGGACCTCGCCGGCGTTTGGCTGTTCGGCGCAGGTGGCGGAAGTCACCGTCGATCTGGAGACCGGCCGCGTCACGGTGGATAAGATCACCGGCGCACACGATTGCGGCTTCGCGATCAACCGCACGCAGGTGGAAGGTCAAATGCAGGGCTCGATGATGATGGGTATGGGCGAGGCGCTGATGGAACAAATCCAGTATGACACTAAAGGCCGCATTGTCAACGCCAACCTGGCCGAATACAAAATCCCGACGGCGCTGGACATGCCGCACCTCGAAGCCATTATCGTCGAATCGCACGAACCGCACGGCCCCTATGGGGCGAAAGAAGTGGGGGAGGGCGCGATCATGCCGGTCATTCCCTCGATTTTGAATGCGATCTACGACGCCACGGGCGTCCGTATCGACGAACTGCCGATCACGCCGGAACGGGTGGTGGCGGCATTGCGGACGGGGGGGAAGTGATGGCAAATTTTACAATTAGATAATACTTGGCATACCTGCATATGAAAGGCGATAATGGGCATTTTGAATAGAGCTTACTATTCTTCCACATTCGAGGAATTCCTCGATTCGACTGATGAGGAAGTGATCGGGTCCCTCAGTATTCGAAGCGAACTTGAGTTAGTTCAATTGCAGAGAAATGCTTGGCTTGAAGAATGTTCCATTCTTCGGCAAGCCTTGCACGGTATCAGTGGATTTATACTGCTGGAGTACTCGATCCCTCGGATGGGGCGAAGGGTAGATGCCATCCTCATACTCCCCAAAGTTATAATCGTCGTCGAGTTCAAGATTGGCGAAGCACGTTATACAGGGCAGGCGATTGACCAGGTGTATGACTATGTACTTGATCTAAAGAACTTCCATAAACAGACCCACGACAAGGATGTTATTCCTGTCCTGGTTGCCACCGAAGGTCCGAGCCAATCTCCGATATTTAATAGGCAGCCAGATGGCATTTATCGCCCAGTTTGTGTCAATCGCCATGATTTCAGGCATTTATTATATCAGATTAAAGGTCATGTATCTGGATATGAGATTGACGTACCGGCGTGGTTGGACTCGATTTACTGCCCCACGCCTACAATTGTTGAGGCGGCCCAAGTGCTGTATCAGGGGCACAACGTGCAAGACATTTCCAGAAGCGAATCTGGGGCAGAGAACCTAACAAAAACTGCGGAAGCAATACGGAGAATTATACTAGAATCCCGTACAAAGAACATAAAATCAATATGTTTTGTCACGGGCGTTCCTGGAGCGGGGAAAACGTTGGCGGGATTAAATATTGCGAATTCGTGGAACGATCCGGAAAACAATCAACACGCCGTATTTTTATCAGGCAATGGTCCCCTAGTAGATGTTCTCAGAGAGGCGCTAGCGCGCGATGATGTCCAGCGAGCGAAAATCGCAGGAATGACACTGACAAAGAAAGCAGCATTGTCCAAAGTCAAAGCTTTTATCCAAAATATTCATCATTTCAGAGACGACGCATTGAGTTCTTCTATAGCCCCCGTTGAACGAGTTGCAATATTCGACGAAGCCCAAAGGGCTTGGGATCTCAAGCAGACAGCTGCCTTCATGAAATCGAGAAAGAGAATACCACATTTTGGTATGTCTGAACCGGAATTTCTCATATCTGTTATGAATCGGCATGCCGAGTGGGCAAGTATTATTTGTCTTGTCGGAGGAGGACAGGAAATAAATACCGGTGAGGCTGGTCTCGCAGAATGGCTTCGGGTGCTCCAAATTGCTTATCCTCAATGGTGGGTGTATATTGCCGAAGACCTACTGGATTCAGAATATGCAGATGTGTTAACGACGGCAATGCTGGAAAATATTGGCAGAATCGAACGGAGAAGTGATCTTCATCTATCCACATCAATTCGCTCCTTTCGGGCAGATGCCGTGTCGTCCTTCGTAAAAGCTCTGCTTGATTGCGATGACAATAGGATACAATTACTTCTTAGTAAAGTACTCCCCTCATATCCGATATGTATGACCCGTGAAATTGATCGTGCTAAGGATTGGTTAAAGAACAAAGCCCGCGGTTCGGAACGTTACGGTGTCATTGCTTCATCTGAAGCACAACGACTGAAACCTTATGGCATAAACGTGAAAGTGGAAATTGATCCGAAAAATTGGTTTCTCAATGGGAAAAGCGACATCAGGTCTTCGTATTACCTTGAAGATGTGGCGACCGAATTTCAGATTCAGGGGCTTGAGCTAGATTGGGTATGTGTTGCGTGGGACTGCAATTTAAGATATGACAGTAAAGGATGGGAGTATCACTGTTTTCGTGGGACACGGTGGCAAATGATCAGGAGTGAAGAAAGAAAAAGGTTTTTGAAAAATGCTTATAGAGTGCTTTTGACGCGGGCAAGGCAAGGCATGATAATATTTATACCTGAGGGGAACGAAATTGACCACACCAGGCGGCGGGAATATTATGATGGAACGTATGAGTATTTGCGTAACATCGGAATACCTGAAATTGGTGCTACGGTGTCCTGATGGCTCAGGGAGAAAGTATGCGTGTTTGAGTCAGTGGCTTTGCACTTGTGCCCGTCGAAACATCGGTTTCACAGAATCGCCGCCTGTGTCAGGAAATCTGGGTGGCCCAGGTGCCCGGGTGCCCCATCCGCTTGCGGTGGGGTTAGATTCTTCGCGCACTCACCTGGTACCGCACCCAGTCGGGTGGGTGAGGGAGTACCAGCTGGATGCGACAATTTGAATTAGCCCGGTCCGGTCAGGAAAGGATTCCTGACCGCGCACGAAAAACAATGGAATTGACAACAGAGAGATTGGTGATTAAACCATTCGATTTGGCGATCATTGATGCCGCATCGGAGAAGGATCCGGGCAAGATTGAATCACTTGGTTATAAGGTAAATAACGAATGGCCGGAACCTGACTTGTTTGAAGTATTGCCGCATTTCAGGCAGTTAATCATCGAGCATGGCATAAATGGATACGGTTCATGGCTTATTCTTGAAAAAAACACAAAGGAAATAATCGGCAGTATCGGGTTCACGGGAAATCCGGATGAATATGGAAATGTGGAAATTGGATTTGGAATAATACCCAGTAGACGAAGGAAAGGTTATTGTCTTGAATCAGCAACCAGTCTAATCGAGTGGGCTTTTAAACAAGAGAACATCAGTTGCATCAAGGCCCAGTGTGACGAAAGAAACACCGTTTCCAGTTCCATACTGGCACAGCTGGGATTTCTCAGGATAACGTGCGCGGGAAATCTGATAAATTGGGAAATGAAAAGAAATAAGCAGCCGTCAGCCTGCCGGCACGACGGGTCTTAAGTGTCGACGCCGGCGCCGATGAATTGAGCGGAGAATCAGCGAACAAAAGGAACCGTGATGACCAAAGCCGAAAATGAGATCTCAGCGCTGCGCACAGTGCGCGCGTTTATCAAAACCGGGACCTGATCAGAATCACTGTTGAGAGTTCTCAACCGCGCCTTTGATCACCCGTTGCAACCTGAGGAAAACGCCGTCATGCCCCTGGCCGGCGGCATCATGCAGCACGGCTACCAGTGCGGCATGCTGTGGGGGGCGACGCTGGCGGCGGGGGCACAGTCGTATCGGCTTTTTGGCCCGGGTCCGCAAGCCGAAGCCGGGGCAATTCGTGCGGCGCAAAAACTTGTGGAGTCCTTCCGGACGCGCAACAAGCATATCAATTGCCTCGAAATAACTGAGATAGACAAATCATCATCGGCGATGCAGATGATTATGTTTTTTCTGCTCAAAGGCGGGACCATCGGCTGCTTTCGCATGGCCGCAAAATATGCCAAGGTTGCATTCAGCGAGATAAATTCTGCCCTTTCCGAGAAACACAGCGAAGAGCTGTCCGCTCCGGTAAGTTGCGCGGCGCTGCTGGCGCACAAGATGGGCGTCTCGGAGATGCATACGGTGATGGCGGCGGGACTTGCGGGTGGGATCGGCTTATGCGGCGGGGGCTGCGGGGCATTGGGCGCCGCGATATGGATCATGGGTATGAACAACAGCAGGGAACATGGCGATGAAATAGATTTTGAAGACCCCAGAGCTTTGGCGCTGATTGATCGATTCCTGATATGCACCGACTTTAAATTCCAGTGCTCCGAAATTGTCGGACGGAAGTTTGAGAATATCGACGACCACGCCCGTTATTTAAGCGATGGCGGCTGCGCGAAAATCATTGAAGTATTGGCTGCTAAATGATCTGCCGGGTGCTCCGCCAGCCGCGGCGGACGGGCATGATAATAAAAGGACCACTTCCCGGGACAACCTCAGACGGTGTATGAAATCCTTGCGCCGGTCGGCTTTCGGGCTGACTTTGCGTTAGCCAAAGGAGACATAACATGCCACCAAGAAAGAAAAAAGCAAAACGCGATGTTGAGCGAAACTACCCTCCACAGCAATTCGTTAAAAAATTACGCCGGCTGGCCGACAGTATCGAGCGCGGCAAACGGTTTCGCATTCAAGTGGGCGGAGAACGAATTTCCATTCCGCCCAATGCCGTCATCAATATCGAACACGAGCGCGATGGGGGCGAAGAAGAGGTGGAGTTTCAACTCCAGTGGACGTCCGAAAGCTAAGCCGGGCGCAAGAAGATGCGTTTATGACTCCCGATCGGCGCAGATTTTCAACTGGCTGTCTGCACGGTGATCCGCACGGCCGCCGGAGGTTTAGGCCGGGGGAAATCGGTATTGTACATCCCCACGTAATTGAATTATAATTACCCGGAGGGACTATTATGCGCATGACTGACATTCCATTCGCGATCACCGACTGGTGGTCCGTGGAGCTGACCGAACACCCAGGCGAAACGGGCGTCGCCCATTGGCGCACCAAAAACTGCGGGGACATCCGCGTCCGCATGGTCGAGTACTCGCCGGGCTATCTGGCCGACCACTGGTGCGCCAAAGGACACATTCTGTTATGTCTGGACGGGGAGCTGCACACCGAGCTGGAAGACGGCCGGACAGTCATTCTCAAACCCGGGATGAGCTATCAGGTAGCCGACAACACTGCGTCGCACCGCTCGTTCACTCCGGTCGGCGCGAAGCTGTTCATTGTCGATTAGCAGCCACGCCTGCATCTCCCGCTGGGAGTTTTGCGGCCAGCATCGTGCCCCGTTGCCTGATACGCCCAATTGGGCTTATTTTCGGTAACTCACAAGTGTGGATGATTGTCCGAAATCCAAGACACCAAACTGCGACCCTATTTCATTATTTTGCATAGTCTTACTGCCATTCACTCGTCCAAGTAAACAATCAGTGTCCGAAAAACCGACACTTTCATCCATTTTCGTGGAATTCCGCGGTGTATTTTTTCACTGGGTCGTATGCGTAAGTTATGATACAGATTGAAGATAGATATCCACCCGATAATTCAAGAGTATAAGGCACGATTTTTGCGGCAAAATCGGTGTTATTGACAATGTTGACCCCGGCGAGTCCAGGAATCGTTTGGGTCACGAGGAAAGCAAAGGAAACGGAAACCAACTGCCTTCATTCATTCATTTCCACAATTGGGAGGAACGGAAATGGCAAGCAAAACACCAAAACTACTCGCCTCATGTCTTATCTTCACCCTGGTGCTCTTCGCGTTCGGCTCCAATGCGTTTGCCGCGCTATGGGCCTGCGATTGGGACGGCGGTTTTTACTCGGTAAATTCCTCGAATGCCGCACTGAGCTTTATCGGCAACACCGGCATTTCCAGTCTGGGTGCGCTGGAATATGCCCCTGACGGCACATTGTATGGTTTCAGTGCAGGAAGCTCCGCGCTGTACAGGATTGACCCCAACACCGGGACCTCGACGATGATCGGTCCGCTGAACAATGGGTTCATCTATGAGGGCGGCCTGGCTTTCGGCAACGGTGTGGCTTATGGTGTCAATCAGAACGCCAACGATACACCGTATTTGTTTTCCCTCAATTTGACCACGGGGCAAGCCACCAACATCGGCCAGATGGGAACTTTTCATGATATCAACGGGCTGGCCTGGCGCAGTGACGGCATGCTGGTCGGTATCGATGATAACACCAGCTCGCTGGTGGTTATCGATCCGAATACTGCCGCATTGTCCACGCTTGCCGGTTTGACTTTCAGCGTCGGTGGTGTCGGCGGAATGACCACTGATATGTCCTCCGGGGTCAGTTATTTCGCCACCGGCAGGGGAGCGAATATTGCAGGTGTTCCCGGTACCAACTCTCTGCATAGTTTTGATCTGTACACCGGGACCAACACGTTTGTCGGCAATTTCGGCCCCAACATCGCCGAGGTCGGCATCAGCGGATTGGCCGGCTCGCCCGTCCCCGAACCGGGCACCATGATTCTGCTGGGTGTGGGTATTGCCGGTCTGGCGTTGCGGCGCCGGAAAAAACAATAAGGGCAGTACTGAAACGGATTTTAATAACCCACCTTCGGGTGGGTTATTTTTTTGTGCGTTCCGGGCAAGCGTTACGGGGGCATTGCTATCGGCTTATGGACGGGGAAACCGGCAAATTCCGTTAAATTGCAGAACGCCCGCGACATGCCTCTTGCGCACGCCGCAAGCAATTTAAAATCTGTATGATCGATTGCCGCCCGCTAAAAATTATATACAAATCCGAGGAAGGGCACGCCCGGCATAATGGCATCTTCGCCGGTCACATTGAATAACGCCAGATCTACCGCAATGCTCTCGCCGAAAAACCGCAGGCCGTAAGATATCAGCGCATCGTCGACTCCGGGGAAGATCCAGTTCTCGGTAACGAAGGCCAGCCGGCGTGCCACTCGATATTCCCCGCCCAGCAACACTGCGGGTTTATCCGCCAGTTCGCCGTCGGCAAAACCATACCCCAGGCCCAAAGTCAGACTCTTGTCGGCAGTGCCCACCGTTCCGGTGCCGAAAAGAACTCCGGCTAACACCGGGTCATCGTCATTGGGTACCCTGACAATCAAGGCACTGGCCGAGACGGCCAATATTTCCGTGGCGCTGATCCCGATTTTGGGCGTGAAATACAGCAGTTGTTCATCCATGTCGACGCCGGGAATCAGGGAAATCCCGCCGCCGATTGTAAAATTGTCGGTCACACCTACAGCGACTCCCGGAAATAGCAGATAGATGTCGGTAAAATATCCCTCGCCTTTCCGGAGCAGGCGGGCGGTGGGTGCGAGGTACAGTCTGGTTCGGTTGGGGTTGGGGAACCAGAATTTGCCCCCCTTGAAGGATGAATCCGGCGCCGTTTGTACATCACGTATTTTATCTCGGGGGATAGTAATCCTGCCCATCTCGGCTTCAAAGATAATGTCCATTTCTCCAATGGAGATGATCCGGCCGACAATCGCTGATCCGTCTTTTAACGAGATGATCTGCGTATACCCCGGTTCCGGCACCTTGAGTGGTTCATCGATCTCCTGTTGTGCTTCAGCACCGGCGACGCTTACCACACCCAGGAGTACGAAAAAGATCGCCCGCAAACTTGTTCGCCGGAAACTCCGCAGATCTGTCATTGTTGAATCTCCATCTGGGGTATCGCATGCAACCATTCCGTTAAAAATCCGGTCTGCTCTGATTTATATCCGATGATTCCGGCCAGCTTCCCATTTTTTAGCCCGGCCACGACATTTCCGTAGTAGCCATCGACAATCACAAACGAATTCCCGCCGTCATAAGGCAAATCCGCGGTCGGGATTGCGGCCGTCCGGTTCTGGCCGGTTTGTTCAGACCATCGCGTGAATTTTTCGCCCGAATCATCGTCGGCCAGGAACAAGGTTATGGTATCGGCATCCTGAATGAAATCCATCGTGTAGATCATCGACAGATACTCTCGTCCGAGAAACGATGCCGCATACATTTTTTCGGTATGTTCGATTATTGTGGTCTGCGGAAATAATGAAAACATCGCGGGTTTGTCCGCCGGTCCGGGGAGCAGGGAATCTATGGCCCCGGCCAGGGACTTGACTGCAGCCGCAGTCGCGGCCGCTTCATCGTATCCGATAATATTGACCAGATAATCACCCCTGACAAAAATCAACGTCGGCCCGGCAGAAAAACCTTCAACACCCAGCGGCACAGCTTCTGGTCCCTCAGGTCGGAGTGTGGTATACATGCCGTACGCCATCTCCGGTCCGGCAAAGCGATACAAATCGGCGACGATTTCGCCGGCGTCACCGGCATAGTCTCCGACCGTCACATCAATGAATTTATACATGTGGTACAGCTCGGCCCCGCCGTCGATGTACTCATACAGCGAGTCGCCGACAAACACCCGTACCTCGGGGGTCCGTTCCCAGCCGGAGGCGAAGCGTAAGGGCAGGTATTCCGCGCCCGGCGGCTGCCCGGCGGGCGTTTTGACTCCGCCGCAGGAAAAAAGAAATATACCCAGCAACAGGCCGACGCCGGTGATTATCTTCTTCGAGGTCATGTTTTTCCTCACAGTTCAAACCCATAGTTTCCGAAGGCAAACTCGATCTGCTTCCCGCAAATGTCAAGAAAAACCTGTCCCGCCCCGGTCCGTGGAGGCAGAGCGCAACGTCATCTGTCGGCTTGCATCCGGGGCAATCCCTTCGTAATAGAAGATGAATAAATCGGGAACGAACGGCGGATGGACATGACGATAACCAAGACAGTGTATTTTATCCTCGGGTGGTTATTCCTTGCTCTGGGCACCGTCGGCGCCTTCCTGCCGGTCCTGCCGACTACCCCGTTTGTCCTGCTGGCAGCCTGGTTGTTTGCCAAAAGCAGCAAGCGGTACCATCAATGGTTGCGTCGCAACCGGCTGTTCGGCCGCTCGGTCCGTTGTTGGGAAGCCGGCCTGGGACTGACCCTCCGCGAGAAACTGAAGATGGTGGGAGTGGTGACCGTCGTGTTCATCATCAGTTTTCTTCTTTGTACCAATCCGGTTGGCCGGATTGTCCTGGCTTGCTGCTGGCCCATCCCCATCGCCGTGGCCGTCTTCACCAAAACCCGCGACGAGGACGAACCGATCCCCGAACCCTGATTTCTAACGCAACCGACGGATAAAAAAACAACCCTCTCGCCGGCCGGGCGAAAGGGTTGTAGTTCGTCGCGTGATGTCGATTCGCAGGTGTCTTTGACGAATATTTTATGCGCTTACCGTTTTCTTCAACCATGCGGTGGTCGAGGATTTCGGGCGGGTGATGGGATAACCCATCGCGCGGGCCAGTACGGTCTGCGAGCAGATACCCATCGCACGCGAAACCGAGAACAGCACCGTGTAGTACGGGAATTCGGTGAGTCCGTAGTGATACAGAAGCGAACCGGAACCGGCGTCTACGTTGGGCCACGGGTTCGAGATTTTTTCGATCTGCTTGAGTACTTTGGGGACCACGTCAAACACTCGGGCTACGGTCTTGAACACCGGGTCTTCCGGGATGTGCTTCTTGCCGAATTCCAGGAACGCGGTGTAGCGGGGGTCGGTCACGCGCAGGACGGCATGGCCGTAACCGGGGACGACTTTGCCGGCGTTCAGCGTTTCCCAGGCATAATCTTCAAGCTGCTTTTCCGTGGGCACGCCATTGAATTTTTTCATGGTTTCCAGAATCCACGCCAGGCATTCCTGATTGGCCAGACCGTGCAGCGGGCCGGCCAGTCCGTTCAAACCGGCGGAAAGAGCGTAGTACAAATCGGACAGGGCCGAAGCGACCGTGGCGCCGGAGAACGCCGAAACGTTCCCTGACTCATGATCGGAGTGGAGAACCATGTACAACCGGGTCAGTTCCTTCAGTGTGCCGGTGGGATCATTCAAGCCCAGCATATGGCCGTAATCCGCGCCCCAGTCGAGCTTGGGGTCGGACGGAACGCGCGGGCCCTTGTTAAACCGCATCCGGTACACACCGGCCCCGATCGCCGGAAGTTTCGCCAGCAAATTGAGGCAGTCTTCCAGCGTCGATTCCCAGTATTCGGTTTTCTTGACACCGGCGTTATAGGCCTTGACGAATTCCGACTCTTTTTGCATGCACAGGATCGCCGTGTTGAACATGCACATCGGGTGTGAATCCTTGGGCATGGCTGCCAGCACGTCCCACACATAGCCGGGGACCTTGTTCCGCTTCTGCAGCTCGGCTTTGAGCGTGTCGTGCGATGCCTTATCCGGATATTCACCACACAACAGCAGCCAGAGCACTTCCTCAGCAGTCCGGCCGGGAAGGTCTTTACAGGGGACGTCCCTGATCACCAGGCCGGTATCCGCGGACACAGAGGAGGTGTCACAAACCAGCCCGCGCACCCCGCGCATCCCGCCGTACACCTGTTTCAGGGTGACTTTGGAAATTTCCTTGTCACCGTGTTCCTTGACCAACGCGGCGATTTCATCCCGCCAAACGGGGATTTTTTTCGCCAGAGTTTCTTTCAGTGTGGCCATTTCTCACTCCTTTGTTGGAATATTTTTAACCGATAAATCTCATTGTGGGCAGATAATCTTCGCGGGCTACAATTCTTGCAATTTGTTTACTGCCAACCGCTTGTGCCTCCGAGACATCCCCTTCGCGGTCACATTGCACCCGGCCGCTCGTGAATGTTGTAACTTACTACGTGAATTCTACGACACGTCGCTCGATAAAGTCAAGCTGATCTGACATCTCCCGCCCTGAATTTGCCAAAATCGGACTTTCGCACAATATTGTCCAAGACTTTGCCGGCCAGGTCGTTTGGGCGGCTGTACCTACTTTCGCCGCCAATCCCGGATCATTATATTCCGGCCGGCGACGGCAGATTGAAAAAAACGAAGGGATAGGCATATGGCAGACAATTCGTATAAAGTCATTATCATCGGTTCCGGTCCGGGGGGGCTGACCGCCGCGATTTATGCCTCACGGGCGGATCTGGCGCCGCTGGTATTGGAAGGACAACAGCCTGGCGGGCAATTGACCATCACCACCGAAGTTGACAATTACCCCGGTTTTCCCGAGGGAATCATGGGGCCGGAGTTAATGTCCCAGTTCCGGGTCCAGGCCCAGCGTTTCGGAGCCACCGTGCTCCAAAAAGAAGTGACTGAAGTCGATTTTTCCCGGCGGCCATTCAAAGTGACCTGCGGCGGAGAAATCTACACCTGCGAGACGGTGATTGTAGCCACCGGTGCCAGCGCTCAATTCCTGGGCTTGGAATCGGAAAAGCGGCTGATGGGGCGGGGCGTATCCGCCTGTGCCACGTGTGACGGCTTTTTCTACCGGGGCAAAAAAATCGCCGTGGTCGGCGGGGGAGATTCGGCCATTGAGGAAGCGACTTTCCTCACCAAATTTGCCGACAAGGTGACGATCATCCACCGCCGCGATGAGTTGCGGGCATCAAAGATCATGCGCAAAAAAGCGGCCGACAACCCGAAGGTTGATTTCCTCTGGGATACCATAGTTGTGGACATTCTCGGCGAAACCGAAGCGGGCATCCGCGCACTCAAAATCAGGAATGTAAAGACGGGTAAGGAAAGCGAGTTCCCCATCGAGGGCCTGTTCCTGGCCATCGGGCATACGCCCAATACAAAAGTCTTCGTCGGGAAACTCCGGACCGATGAGAAGGGCTACATCGTCACGGAGCCCGGTTCGACCAGGACTTCGGTGCCGGGAGTATTCGCCTGCGGGGATGTCCAGGACCATTACTATCGGCAGGCCATCACCGCCGCCGGGTCGGGATGCATGGCCGCCATCGACGCGGAGCGGTTTTTGGAAGCGCAGGGAAGTTAGTGCCTTGGTGCCGCACCCATGCGGATGCGTTTCGGTTCAGGTTAAATCAGATTGATACGTCACCCGAAGTGAGGTTGAAAAATTACTGGCATTGTGGGCGGCACATGTCCTCATGTGTTCCAGGGGGGAAAATAGTGAATATTGATGATACGGCAGATGTGGACATCTGCCGGTCACATAGTGGGTACCGGCTCAGATCCAACCGTCAGGAAAGATTCCTGACGGCGCAGGGAAAGTGTTACCTATTTGCCCCGTTTATACCCCCTTGATCAGAAACCTGCCCAGCCTGCAGGTAAAGGTTAACGTGTGCCAGGCGGATGTCACATTGCGGATGATAGTAGGGGGACAGCCCAGCACCCAAGATACGGGTTAATGCTCTCCATGCGAACCCTCCTGCACCAGTGATGTGAGGTGGTTCTTGATCGTCGCTCCAGTGACCGTTCTGAGTTTGGATCTCTTCCAGAGCGTGCCTCAGAGGTAGTCCGTTGTTCCCCATCATCTTGATGCAGAACGCGTCACACCAAAGTTCTTCCTCAATAGAGTCAGAGCACAGCCAACGAAATGTATTGCCCCAGGGCAACAATTCCGCAAAGAGTCGAAAGAAAGGACGCCTATCAGCGTAGGCAACGTGACCGCATTCATGCCACAGAATTGCCTCGATTATCCTCCGGGGACGACACAAGTCGATCTTGCTAATGGCAATTACGTAGTCCCTCTTTGTCAACGACACTCGTCGAACCATCGTCCGTGAGTACACCGAGCCACAGATCAACCAGAGAGATCTCGCCTGTAAGCAGACCTTCATTTGGCGATGTACGTGCCTAAGCTCATCCAGGATCGACGGTGGCAACTCAGCTAGTTCCGCCGGCGGCAATTTTCTTCTTATTCTCAACCGCTGCCTCTGATTCCAAAAAGCGTTACCGCACAGCGCCACGAGCTGCGGCAAGCAAATAACCAGTGTCGCGATCACCAACCAGAGGGTAACCCTCATTGTCGCATACCCCGACCAGGCGTTTACAATCAATCTCGGCCAGGTCAATGCCGTCGAAGAGGCGAAGCAATAGGCATTCACGCAGAGCATTGCCGTCCAAGGGATCGTAGCTGACAACACGACAATGCTTACTACAAACCAATTCAGATATAGAACCACCATAGCGAGACTTCGCTTGGGCTGAAACTCTTGCTCGTTCCATCTTGCTTCGATGGCCGACGACGGTAGAAGGCGATTCGAGATTGTCTCCGCGTCAGCCCTTTCTGCTTTGGACAACCACAGTGCCAGCCCACCGTATTCAAACAGAATGATCATGGACCATAATAACCACCTTGCATCCGATGCCAACATATCTGGTATTAGTGGAATTGCCAAAAATAGCAGGAGCCCCCACAGGGGCAAAGCGACGGCCATCGAAAAATCCCATACGTTCTCGAAATATTGTTCTTTCCATTCGTAACGGAAACCCAAGCCTCGCAGCTGCTGAAACACAAGAAGGCGAAGGAAAATCGGAGCGAAGAGTGCAAGAAGTGCGAGCAGCGCAAAAGACGTTGTCTGGTGGGGCGCATATGAATGAATAGAAACATAGAACAACAATCCCATGGATACGAGCAAGAATAGTATACCCAGTAGGAGATTGAGGTGCATTACCTGCACACTGAAGCTCGTGTGGGCCGAGCACGGAATGCCTCTTACAGACAAGAGCTTCTCAAGATCAATCCAGAATGCCTTGCAGAAATCGACCGCGGTTGAATCGGCCTTCTCCATCTTCAGGCTCCAGCTGCAAAAGAAGGCAATCAAGATAGCGAAACCAACTAATAGAGCCCCGGTGGCTGCAACCAGTACTCCGAGAGCTGGTGAATTCAGACTCCAGGCAAGAGTCCCCGCGAGGCACAGCACCAACCCCAGGGAGATTAGGAGGCGATTGCCCAGGGTCAAAGTGCCTATGATTCTTTGTACATTGATCAATACATCCATCGTAACAATCGTGGTGCCAGGGAACTTTTGAGATAAGTGGCACTGGATACGAGCTGGGAGAACATCGCTGAAGATGCGTGTTGCTCGCACCTTATTTCCCGCTGCTGAGCAGTCGTTGCACCGCGCGGACAGCAAATCCACAATTGCCTGTTTCACCGCTCGGAAGGTGGCCGGGAACATTCTGGCTTTATAGATCGTCCGCATCGACTTCGGGGTGCTCGATCAGATAGGTTACCGAATACTCGACAACCTGCTTCAGATTAACCGTACTGGCAGCGGATGCAAGCTTGCGCCCGACCTGGAGTTGGTATGCCTGAACTCTTTTGTTGCGAAGGACACAAGAGAGTTCCTGACTTGATTTTAGTGTCTCATGGTCGCGATGCCTCCTTCGTCGAATAGTCTTCAGGGCATCGTAGATGATCGGGACAAGCGCCGCGATCACAGCCACAGCCAAGGGGGTGTTCGCGAGTTCAGTAAGCTCCCCAAAGGAGAATGCGGGTGCACCTTCCTGCAGGGTGTCTTCCGTTCCTCGCTCCTTCAATTGAACGATGTCCCAGATTTGTTGAAAGTTGTCAATTGAATCGCGGCAATATGTCTCGACATAACTGAGCGCAACGAGCTTTGCGAGATCTTGCCTTCTGTCGGGCATACTTAAGATCCTCTCTCCGCCCCCCGGTCCGTTGTTCCGACTGTCGTAGCGAACGCCCCAGGCCACTAGCGTATGCGATAACCCAGCTCGGTCAATTCAAAAGTGGCTTGGGGTCATATCGAGTCAGAGACGGACCCGGAATTTTGGACAATCAGTTAGTGGTTTTTAAATGATGGATACTGCCCATCTTATGCCACCTGTTTCAGTTTTATCTGCATGCGCCCCAGCGCTTGGTGCCACACCCGTCGCGCGCATTTTGACGACCACTCTGCCTTAATTCGTCCAACCCCAAACGAGTCTAGGTTGCCGCCCGGCCGTCAGGAAAGATTCCTGACGGCCCGAGATGCGATTTTCAACTTTCTGTTTTGCCGATATACCGATAAATTGCCGCGCCAATTACTCCGCCGACAATCGGCGCGATCCAGAACAACCACAATTGGGCCACAGCCCAGTCACCCACGAAAACGCCCACGCCCGTACTGCGCGCCGGATTCACCGATGTATTAGTTACCGGAATGCTGATCAAGTGAATCAATGTCAGGCACAAACCAATGGCGATCGGCGCCATGCCCTGCGGCGCACGTTTGTCGGTTGCGCCCATAATAACCAGGAGAAACATCATGGTCATGACCACTTCGCAGATCAGAGCCGCACCGAGGGAATACCCGCCCGGTGAATGCGCCCCGTACCCGTTGGCCGCAAACCCGGCGGCGACATCAAAACCGGCCTTGCCGCCGGCGATCAGGAACAGCACTCCCCCCGCCACGATGCCCCCCAGAACTTGAGCGATGATGTAAGGCAACAATTGTTTCGCCGGGAAACGACCGCCGGCCCACAGGCCAATAGAAACCGCCGGATTTAAATGGCAGCCGGAAATATGGCCGATGGCGTAAGCCATGGTCAGCACCGTCAACCCAAAAGCCAGCGCGACCCCCAGCAGGCCGATGCCGACGTTCGGAAACGCGGCCGCCAGCACCGCACTCCCGCATCCGCCGAGCACCAGCCAGAACGTCCCAAAAAATTCAGCAGTATACTTTTTCATACTTTTCGCCCTTAAGCTTTGTGAGACATCCTCAATAATTATTCACCTTCCGGAAACTGCGACGACCCGCCAATGTTTCCTGCATGGAAAACAGTAACAATTCCCTCCTTCTCGGAGAAGGTTTATGAAATTCACAGGGAAAATGTGGTGTACATGAATGCAGAGTCAAACGGAAAATAACGGGGTAACTAAATGATATGCAACTTCTTCGCCTGGAACGTCAGCTCATCGCGGAATTTGGGATGAGCGATGCTGATCAGCATCGTCGCGCGTTCGCGGATCGAACGGGCAAATAAATCGGCGACGCCGTACTCCGTTGCCACAAAATGCACGTCGCCCCGGCTGGTCACCACGCCCGCGCCCTGATCGAGACTCACCACGATCCGGCTGATCGAATCTTTCTTGGCCGTGGAGGGCAGCGCAATCACCGGCTTGCCGTTTTTGGCGTGCGCGGCGCCACGGATAAAATCAACCTGCCCGCCGATGCCCGAAAATATTTTGTGGCCCAGCGAATCGGCGCAGACCTGGCCGGTCAGGTCGATCTGGATTGCCGAGTTGATCGCCACCTGGTTGTCGTTCTTGGCGACAATAAACGGGTCATTGACATAATGCGAGGGATGGAACTCGACAATGGGATTGTTATCGATAAAATCAAACAGCCGGTGTGACCCCAGCACAAAACTCGCGACCATCTTTCCCGGATGCAGGGTTTTCTTCTCGTTGTTGATGATCCCCTTTTCGACCAGCTCGATGGCGCCGTCGGAAAACATTTCGGTATGGATCCCCAGGTCTTTTTTCTCATGGAGGTAATACAGGATCGCATCGGGGATGCCGCCGATGCCCAGTTGCAGGGTGGCGCCGTCTTCAATCAAATCGGCGACGTTCCTGCCGATTGCCCGGTGCAGATCGGTGATCGTAACCGGATGCAACTCGACCAACGGAGCATCGGCCTCGACGATATAATCAAGTTTGGAGCAATGAATAAAATTGTCACCCAGCACGCGCGGCGCCTGGCGGTTGACCTCGGCAATGACCGTGCCGGCGACTTCGCAGGCGGGTTTGGTGGTTTCCACGCCGACACCAAACGAACAATACCCGTGTTCATCGGGCGGGGAGACCTGGATTAACGCCACATCGATCGGGTAAATACCGCGCTGGAACATCTGCGCGACTTCCGACAGGAAAATCGGATGGAAATCGGCGCGGCCCTCGTTGACTGCCTGGCGGACGTTTCTGCCGGTGAATAACGCCCGGTGCCAGAAATGTCCCTCATGCTCGGGATTGACATATTCCGCCGACCCCACCGTCAACAGATGAATGATCTCAACGTTCTCCAGCTCAGGGGAACGGGCGACCAGTGCATTGACCAGACTTTCCGGCTCGGCGCACCCCGGATGGATGTACACCCGCTGGCCGGACTTGACGATTTTCAGCGCCTGTTCGGCGGTAGTCTTCTTGTTGTTGAAATGGTCCACCCATCCCGGACGGGGCCGGATGCGTCCGGAACTCTGACTGATTTGTGGGGCGGTATCCGACATTGTCTGTGTATTTTTCTCCGGCAGCAGACCGGGGTTGCCAAGAACACGTATCGTTGGTTATTCCTTCGCCTTCGGGATTTCCGCAACCGGCCGACCCACCGCCTCGGCCAACGCTTTCTTGACAATCCCGCCGCGATAAATATATACCCCCCGGCCCAGCGAGCGGTCGGCAGCCAGCGCCTCGTCCAGCCCGAGTGAGGCAATCATTTCGACACGGTCGATGATGGCGTTGGTCAGGGCAAAACTCGCCGTACGGCTGACATTGGCCGGCAGCACGGGGATATTGCAGTGGATGACGCCGTCGATCTCGTATGTCGGGTCGGCAAACGTTGTCGGCCGCGTCGTCGCAATACACCCGCCCTGGGCCACCGAGACATCAATGACCACCGCGCCGCGTTTCATGGTCGAGATCATGTCCTTGGTCACCAACACCGGTGGTTTTTCACCACGGACCTGGATGCAGCCGATCAACACATCGGCAAAGCGCACGGCGCGCTCGATGGTGTGCGTGTATGGAATACTGGTGATGATACTGCGGTCGAGCGTCCGGCGGATATACCGCAGCCGATCGATATTGGCGTCGATGACCATGACCTGCGCGCCGAGCCGCCGGGCGCTACGCGCCGCGTTGAAACCGACGTTCCCCGCGCCGAGGATAACGACATTCGCCGGTGGGATCCCCGGCAGGCCGCCCATCAGGATCCCCCGGCCGCCGGAATCCGATTCCAATAACCGGGCAGCCAGTCCGCCGGCCATGGTCCCGGCAATCTCCGACATCGGTTCCATAATCGGCAGCCGCCCGTCGTCGGTCTCGATGGCCTCATAGCCGATGACTGTTGTGTCTTTCTCGCATAGTTCGTGCACGATCTTTACCCGGGTTGCGGCCTGGAACGTAAAGCACATGATCGTCTGGCCGGGGTGTACGAACCGCAGGTCGGATTCATTCAACGGCGAAACGCCGAGCGCCAGGTCGGCCCGGCCGAACGCCTCTTCACGGGCGTAAACGATCTCGCCGCCCGCCTTGATGTATTGATCGTCGAGGAAACCCGAACGCAGCCCGGCATCTTTCTCGATGTACACATAATGGCCCGCTTCCACCAGCCGCTGGACAGCGGCCGGTGTCAGCCCGACCCGGCGTTCATCCGGATATTGCTCGTTGAAGATACTGATATCCATGGCGTATGGACCCTTGGTATCGGCGACGCGGTCCGGCCCGTCCCGATCAATGATTTTCTAGACCGTCGTGGGACTGGCGATATGTTCCACGCTTTTCAGCCCGACATCGAGGGCCTTCAGGTTCGGTTCGATCAGTTGTTTTTTCGGCAGCTCACGGATCAGCGCGCGCATGGTGTCGGCCTGCACGATGCCGGTCAAGCCGATGACCGCGCCGGCCGCGATGATATTCGCCACCCGGGGGTTATCCAGTTTTTCATTGGCCAGCGCCGAAAACGGCACCGGGACCGCCCGGATGCCGGCTGGCAGGTTGACATCCCGGACAAACGAACTGTCATACACGATCATGCCGTCAGGCCGGACGATCGGCGCGAACTTTTCCAGTGAGGGTTGGTTCATCGCCACCAGCAGCGTCGGTTCGGTGACATACGGCGTCCCGATACGGTGGCCGGAGACAACCACATGGCAATTGGCCGTGCCGCCGCGCATTTCCGGTCCATACGACGGCAGCCAGGAGACATGCTTATGCTCATACATACCCGACTTGGTCAGCAACTGGCCCAGCAGCAGGACACCCTGTCCGCCAAACCCGGCGCAAATCAACTCGTGCGTGCCGAACCCCGGGGGTATCTTTGCGGCGGCTGATTTGCCCTTATCCTCATGCCCCAGCGCCTTATTAATTTGTGCGGCGGTGAGCACCGGACGCGGTTTGATCGGCCGTGCGGGACGATCGGCATCGTTTTTGTAAACGCCGGGGGGGAAGACCTTGACCATGTTGTCGATCAGCCACTGGCGGGCGTCGACCGGCTCCAGTTTCCAACCCGTCGGACACGGGGAGAGGATTTCGATCAAACTGAAACCCTTGTTGTCGATCTGATTTTGCAACGCTTTGCGGATGGCCTTGCGGGCCTTCATGATATTTTTCGTGTCTTCCAGCGTGCAGCGCTCGATATACACCGGTGATTTCAAGACGGATAGCAGTTCCGCGACCAGCATCGGATTGCCTTCGTTTTCCACGCTCCGGCCGTATGGTGTGGTCGTGGTTTTCTGATCGATAAGGGTCGTCGGCGCCATCTGTCCGCCCGTCATCCCGTAGATCGCGTTGTTGACGAAAATAACCGTCAGTGATTCGCCACGGTTGGCCGCCTGCAGGATTTCGTTGCCGCCGATGGCAGCCAGGTCCCCGTCGCCCTGGTAGGAAATGACGATGGAGTGCGGCAGCGCCCGCTTGATCCCGGTGGCGACTGCGGGCGCGCGGCCGTGCGCCGATTGCACGTTGCCGGTCTTGAAATAATAGTAGCCGAATACCGAACAGCCCACCGGACTGACAAAGACCGTCCGATCGGCGATCTCCAGGTCTTCCAGGGCTTCGGCGATCAGTTTATGGATATTGCCGTGGCCGCAGCCCGGACAATAGTGGGTACTGGCCAGGTCGGGTCCACCCTTGCGTTCGAATACACTGAAGAATGAATCCGGTTTTTTCAAGACGTCTTTCATGGGTGGTCCTCCCGGAGTTTTCTGATGACCTGCAACAGCTCCTGCGGTGTCGGCACCATGCCCCCCGAACGGCCATAAAAATCAACCGGCGGTTTGCAGGCCACCGCCAGCTTGACATCCTCGATCATCTGCCCGGTCGATAATTCGGCGACGAGGATGGCCCGGGCCCGCCCGGTCCAGGCCCCCAAAGGTTTTTTGGGGAACGGCCACAGGGTAATCGGGCGGAACAACCCGATTTTGATGCCCTCCTCCCGGGCCAGATCGATGGCGGTCATCATCACCCGCGATAGGATCCCAAACGCGACTGCGAGATATTCCGCATCTTCGGTCCGGTATTCCTCAAACAGCACTTCGGTTCGCTCGATCTCGTCATATTTGGCTTTCAACTTCAGCACATGCTTTTCCAGCTCTTCTGCCGAAATCAAAATCGATGAAATGAGATTGTTCGTCGTTTCCGCGGTCGCTTTTACCGCCCACGCTTTTTCCGGCAGGCGTTCGAGCGGTTCGGGGAAATCGACCGGTTCCATCATCTGGCCGATATACCCGTCGGTGAGTATTCCCGCCGGATTCCGGTATTTGTCGGCCAGTTCGAACGCCTTCATCGTCAGGTCGCACATTTCCTGAGCTGAGTTCGGCGCCAGGACGATCAAACGGTAGGAGCCGTGGCCGCCGCCCTTGGTCATCTGGAAATAGTCTGATTGCTCGGGAGCGATATTCCCCAGTCCCGGACCACCGCGGTTGATATTGACCACGACACACGGCAACTCCGCGCCTGCGCAATAGGAAATACCTTCCTGCTTCAACGAAATGCCCGGTGACGAGGACGCCGTCATCACGCGTTGGCCGGTGGAAGCCGCGCCATAGACCATATTGATTGCGCCGATCTCCGCTTCGGCCTGCAGGAAAGTCCCGCCGACAAGAGGCATCAGCAATGCCGCGGTCTCGGCGATTTCCGATGCCGGGGTAATCGGGTAGCCGTAGTATGCGCGGCAGCCGGCTAAAATGGCACCCCGGACTATCGCCTCATTCCCTTTGACCAGTTGTTTTGCCAAAACGCTACCTCGGTAAGTTTAAGTCTATTATTCTCGTTGAGATCCGTCGTGCGTCAGGTTATTCCAACACTTTTTTCTCTTTTTTGTCCGTGGGTTTGCGATAGACGGTAATCGCGCCGGGTTCCGGGCAGTTGTAATAGCAAATGCCGCAGCCCGTGCACCCCTCACCCTTATAAAATGAAAACCGGTAGCCACGCCGGTTGATATCCGCCGACATCTCCAGGACTTCAGGTGGGCAGGTCACGACACAAAAATCGCATCCTTTGCATAGCTCGCTCTCCACGATGACCCACGGCAGTTCTTTTACATTTTCTGGAAGACTCACCTTTCCCTCCGGGAGGACGTCTTTTCTCGGTTTCGCAGACAATGCCATCTGTCCTGCACTCCCATCCTTATTAAGGTACTACGGGCACGGGTCCCCATTTGTCAAATCTTCGGCCCTTAGCCATTGTGTGACAACAAATACGGGGCGCACCGCCGATCGTGGCGCCGGGTGAATATGCGGTACACTCAACCGCTTTGCGTGCACTCAATGTAGTGTACAATCTCCATTTATCCTGCGGCAAGGAAAACTCAAATGTGGACCGGGAGTTTTGACAGTTCCCGCGAGAATCCTTACAACTCGTGGACCCCCGACAAATGCCGGGTCAACAACGGGTGGGCCTGTTCGATCTGCCGCCACATGTCCACGGCGATCCGCCGATAGGATTGATGGCCCATGGGCGATGAGCGCAGCCGGGCGAAATGATACGCTTCGCGCAGATTTATGACAATAAGTGTGCGTACACGGTACCCCAGGGGCAGGAGATATACCGCCTCGGCCGGAAACATTTCTTTAATTCGCTGAGAGGCCCCCACGGCGGTTGCCCGGGCCTGCCGATACCGCTCAGCAAGGCCGGTCAACCCGAACTCCCGTGGTTCAACATATCCCAGGCCCGGAGTAAAATCCTGCAGCAGCTGGGTGCAGAGGCGGTGACGCTGGATATCGCGCCAGGCGCCATAATCAATCGTGATTTCGAAAGTATAGGTCGTGGCTTCCAGCGCGCGAGGACCGGCGTCAAACGAACGGGGAGAGCCGATCGCCTCCCGGATCAGGGCGTCTTTCTCTTCGATGGTCAGTCCGCGCACCCAGGCCAGCAGGTGCTCATAATTACCGGCAGCGCGGGGATAGGCCAGCGCCGCGATGATCTTGTCCTCGGCCGCCGCATCGTAGGCGACCAGACGAATTTCGTTTTCACAAGCAGCATCGTGGCCGACAATTCGCTCCTCCGGCAGGGCGGGGGGCAGTCGGAATGCCGGAATCCCGCACTGCGCATGGTATTCATTCGGCACGGCGTATTTCACCAGCGTTGGGACATGGGTCAAGGCGACTTGCTTGATCTCGTTGCCGATATCCCGCAACTCAGCAAGGGGAGAAATGAGCAGTTTGCTGATTGCGTATTCCAGTGTCCGGGCGTTGACCGTCCACCCCAAATTGGTCAATGTCCCCACCGGCAGGAAAAAGCGCATCAGGTCGCAGGACCTGGCCCGGCAGCGGGCGGCAAATGCCCTATCGGTTTCCTTCTCGGCGCGGGTCAGGTGCTCCCTGTGCCAGGCGATTGTCTGCTCCATCCCCTCAATATAAATGCGCATTAACTCGTGCATTGCCTGGTCGTATGTCTTCGCCAGCGCTGATGCCATGACGGCCGGGGGACGGAAAAACCGATCAGGTTCGTACACCTGATAGCGGGTGGATTTCTCGGTGAAAGACGATAAGCGATTATCTTCAATGGCTTTGGCCGCGGCGATGGAGATGTCCTCCAGCGCAATATGCAACACAGCATGCTCGGCGACCGATGAATGGCCATACCCCACCACCCACTTTTCATGAAATTCAGTGGCTTTTGAAGCCGTCAAACCTTCGGCGATAACATCAAATGGTTCCGGTGAGCGGGAAGTTTTGGCAAAAGTGACCGCAACAGTCTCCGGCGGCAAATCCTGAATCACATATACGCGACGGGCCATGCGCCTCCCTTTCGTGTCCATCCTTCCATCGTAGGGATGGTACATCCCCGAGTCCGAGTGGTCAATTGGTTTCCAGTGGTGTCTGCCCGGTGATGGAACCTGTACCGGCCGGGTCCCCGGCTGTCGTGGTCCTCGATATCCGTTTCATCTGCCGGTTGCGTTTGTTGTATGGCATTTGCCTCCAACCGGTGATTGGTTTACTTTATTTCTGTGGAGAGGAGAGATCGAGGTAATCTCATGAGTGACCGCCCGACCAAACATGTGCCTTGGCGTCTGTTGGAATTCAAAACTGCGTCGGGCCGCTGGCAGATGGCGGCAGATTTGTACCTGTATCGTACGATCAGCGGGCATCCCGAACCGCTGATCGTCCGTTTTTATCGCTTCGCTCCCCCCACAATTACGATTGGTTATCATCAAACTGCAGCGCGCGCAGTGGATGAGGCCGCCTGCGCGGCGGCCGGAATCGGCCTCGCCCGCCG
>JAGVQM010000025.1 GCA_020051695.1 Candidatus Zixiibacteriota bacterium
ACCACCGCCGCCCTGACGCGGCCGGTCGGTCTTCGGTTGCGCTTCATTTACCGTTAACGTCCGCCCGTCGAGTTCGTGATTACTCAACCCGCTGATTGCCGCCGCGGCCTCTTCTTTGTTCGGCATTTCCACGAAACCGAAACCCCGCGAATTCCCTGAAAATTTGTCTTTGACGATGCTGCAGGTGTCGACCTGCCCAAAACCCTCAAAAACCTTGCGCAGGGCGTCTTCTTCCGTATCCCGCGACAGGTTCCCGACGTAAATGTTCACGCCTCTCTCCTTGTTTCGCCTTTCCCGGCGGCGACCCCTTGACGGCAACTGATCAACCGCTGAGCCAGACGCGATAAGTACTCTACACGTCGTTGTCTCCGAAAATGGGTTTTGGCGCAGGATGTCCGTGAATCCAAAGTCCGGCCAAAAATCACTTCGTCAGACCGTTTCTGTTCCGCCGGAATATAACTAAATCTATTGAAAACAGTTACACATTTACGAATCAAACTGCCCAAAATGACTCTTACTCGGCCGTCGGGCTTTTGCTGGGAGCAGCCCGAAATCGGCTCCTCACCGCCCAATCGACTTTTGGTCAATACTCCACCACTTAGCGTCACATTTTCCCGGGCGTGAGCATATACAATTGATTTGCCCATTAAGAGGATTGGATAAGTCCTCTATTTTCGGGCTGAAAATGGAGTGGGATCCGGGAGACCGAAAACACTATAATGAATTTAACAACAATGAGTTGGAATGCCCGAACGGTTAAATTCCCGATTCGGCTGGCCGTCCTGCTGAGTTTCCTTCAAATCGCCATTCTGGGGCAGGCACGGGCAGTGACTATCTCCGGGATTGTCCGAGATGCCGAGTCACGCTCAGCGGTTGCCGAGGCGAATGTCGTGCTGTCGGCGCTGCCGCTGACCGTGAGGACCGCTCGAAACGGCGAATTTTCCATCGGCGTGCCCCATCAGGGGGCTTTCCGGCTTGCTGTCTCCCATGTGGCTTATGAACCCTTTCAAGCAGACCTGGAAATGGGGGCCGATGATATTTCGCTCGAAATCTCTTTGCAGCAAGGGTCGATCTGACGGCCTTAGGTATCACTGGGGATTTTGCCGAGGTAACCGCCGCGGCCGCAAGTGAGGTTGCCGCCGAGGAGTGGATCAGCGACGGCAAGAAACTTGCGCTGGACGGTTACTATACATATAACATGTAAACCCACGCCCTGACTATGACCCGGAACGTGTATGCCCTGCGCGATGCGCTCGGGCGCTACCTGAAGCCGCAGATTCTGGAGATCATCGGCGGGGGAGCGCCGCCGGCAATGGGTAATTTCGTGCTGACGTATGTGTACCAGCCCGAGCGGGGAATACCGACTAGTCCGGCCCGGCGCAGGTTGATACGGTCGACGGTTCCACCGGTGAATTTTATTACGACTTTTCCACCGGCGCCGTTGTTTCACCAGCCAATCCGCATTCGTCGTTGGATTGGGATATCCGGGTGTCTAACCACGGCATTTTCCTGAACAGCGCGTTTTCCGGTCCCGGCCAGACCGGTGCGAACCCGGTGTATCTGCTGGTCGACGGCATGTCCGACCCCCCTGATTTTGCTTTTTACACCCAGGCCGTCGCCATGCCCAGGCCTATACGCAGGATGCTGAGGAATCGGTTTTTGGCGAGTGGTACGATTACAACGGCCAGGCCCTTTCGCTGATTTCCCGGGGCCATGTGTATCTGCTTAAATCCGCAGGTACCTATTACAAGGTGATGATCGAAACGTATTACGGCCGCAACGGCGTCAGCGTCAATTTCATCTGGTATTGGGAAGAATTATAAATTCAGGCCGCACCATGTTCAGACAAAATTCCAGTCATGGCATCCGGTCCGTGCAGGCCTGATGACGGAATTCGTCGCTTACGCATCAGCGGCGAATTCCTCTTCCAGGGCCGTGCGTGCCTCGTCGCACATCCGCTCATCCACTGCGCAGGTAACCGAGGTCAGCGAGGTGGAGATCATATCGATGTTGATCCCGCGCCGTGAGAGTGAGCGGAACATCCGGCCGGCAATCCCCGGGCGCTTGTTCAAATCGTGGCCCATGACCCCGACCAGCGAAATACCTGTCTGATGGGCGATCGATTTTGCGCCCAGTTCCGCGACCATCCGCTCCATGACTTTCAATACCGCGTCCAGCTCGGATTTTTTAATCACAAAGGAAATATCCGCGCGGCCCTGGCCGCCGCCGGTCGCCACCATCAGCTCAATGTTGAACCCTTCCGCGCCGAGGCGCCCGAAAAGTTCCGCGGCAATCCCCGGCTGGTCGGGCACCGAGGCCAGCGTTACCTTGACCATTTCCGATTCCGATCGAACCACAAGTCCCGGCATAGTCACCTCCCACGTGAGACTTGAATAACCTCACCTCAATAAGCACGGTCCATTTCCCGGTCGCAAATAAATTAATGATGCCCGGAGCGGTTTTTGTCGGGCGGCGGCAGCCGGTGGAAGACAACAACCTCGGAGTCTTCGCGGTAACGCTGGTACAGGTTTTCGCCGGTGGCGGCCCCGACCAGCGCGTATTCGGGCAAATCGCGCGGAATTATAAGATATTCGGCCTGCAGCTCGGCACATGTGGCGAAAAATGCCGTCGGTGGGACTTCGCCGGCAAAATCATGGACCAAATTAAAGCGAACATGGGCCAGGGCGATGATGTGATATCTGTCGATCTGGTCAAAAGCAAAACTCAGCGGCGCCACAACCGTCGAATGCTCCGGAATGCCGTGTGCCCAGCGCGCGCTGATTTTCTCCGGGGCTTCTGCGGCTCGGGCGGTTGCCTGCACATCGATGATGAAAGCTCCCAGCATCCCGGCCGTGGCAATAATGGGAAACGCCCACGTCAGGATTGCGCGCATCCGTCCTGCAGATAACGCCATGGGCCGGGTCCAGGCCCGCACAATTTCACCGACAAAAAACGGATGGAGCAGCAGGGCGTAACGCGCCAGCTTTGATTTGACAACTACCGCGACAAAGAACAATAATAACGACCAAAATATGTACCATACTTTTCGCCGGCGGAACTCGCCTTTTTCCACCGACAGCAACGCCAGACAAAACGGGATGGTGATGACCAGGATCTCGGGAGTTCGGAACAACCGCTTGTGCTCCTCCAATAACGAGAGCAGCCAGGTCATCCAGGAGCCGCCCACTTTCCCGGCAATCATCGGGTTATCGAACAATTGCTGGATGAACAATTCCCGATACCGGACAATTTCCCACAGGTGTGGGGTGAGGGCCAGCCCGGCGCCGACCAGGACCGCCGGCACCAAACGATACCGGCGCAGGACTATGAGTGTTGCGGCTGCTGCGGCGATCACCGCCATCCCATTATAGTGCGCACACGCCGCCCCTCCGGCCAGCAGCCCCGCGGCCACGGCGCGCCGGATCGATCCGGCGCGGTACGCGCTTTGCACCAGCAGCAGGCAGCCGAAGGCAAACGCGGCGACCAGCATCTCGGGGCGGAATATTTTTCCCCAGTGGAAACATACCGGTGAAATAATCAGCAGACCGGCGGCCGGCCACCCGCTCCCCGGCGGGCCGTGGCGTTCGGTGAAAACCCCGAACATAAGCAACAGCGCTATCGTGAAAATGACCGGTACAACACGCAGCGGCCACAAGCCCCAGCCGAAAAGTGTAATCGCCAATGCCCCGGTATCGACCAGCAGTTTGTGCTGGACGACCACGCGGTGCTCTTCACCATGAGCCCCAGGTACCATCGGCGAACGTGCCGTACCGTCCAGGGCCCGGTAGTATGCTTGTTCGCCAAGCCAGGCCTCGTCGGTGTCTGCCGGCTGACGCGGAATGCTCCACGCAAACAGTCCCAGCCCCAGTATGGCGATAAGAAACGCCGCGCGCCGGGAAAGCCGCCGCAGGGATGCCGGCCGCCAGCCCCCATGATGTGCCGGTGTGTACATCCTGGGCGGGAATGTATGCAGGAAGCTCCGGGAAGGCCAGCACGATCATCGCCTCGCCGACGGCAGTTCCGGCAGGCGGACAACGATTCCCCGAAACTGCCGGATGATCATTCGATGCGGTACAAAAAATTCTGCCCGGCCGCACCGACCTGCAGCGAATCGGGCGAGGTCAGGCTGACCATGGAATAGGCCTCGACGAAGGTCTGATAGTAATCGCGGGACCGGGCATTGTCCGCGACTCTCCATCCGGATACGAATTCGTGCTGTTCCGAGTCATATAGCATCTGCCGCCGTTCGACCGCGCCGCCATCAGTAGTATTCAAAAACAGGACATTGGTCGTATCGATCGTCGCCACCCGCACGGTCACCGTATCACCCCGGCTGAGATACGTGATATCATCAATGCTGAACAACCCGGATGACGGGCTCCAGGTGTTGCCCGACCAGTTGAAATTGACATAAACAAAAGACGGCGAGATGCCGCCGGGCCCGATGAACGACCGATACGCGGCCTGCCGCAGCACCCATCCATGGAATGAATCCCCATAGGCCCCCAATTGGACCAGAAAAGCAGTCGTCTTGGCCACCGTCCGGTTGGTTTTTTTTATGACGGAATCGGCGTCGACGATCAGCGAGATGGTGACCATTGCCGTGTCCCAGATCGTCAACTCGGCCGAGCGCAACCCGGGGACGCCCCGGTCAGTGATCGTATCAAAGGCCACGAGCGGAAAAGAGTGTCCGTGGAAATCCCAATGGGCCACCCACCTGATTGAATCGGTGGAGACCCGTGGCGCATACCCGGCAAGAGTGTCGGCGCGGATAATGTCAGGACCGTAAAGGCCCACGCCGACCGTGCTCTCACTGATATACATCTTCGCCGCATCCTCCAGGGAAACCTCGTCACCCAAAGGGTGCTCTGAACAACCGGCACTCAGCCAGCAGGCCGCCGCCAGCACACCCAGGAAAAGACAAGACAACCGTTTCATCATATTTCCCCCCGCAATTGCCGGTTCATCGCCGCGATTTTTTCTTCTGGTAGCGGGCTTTTTTCTTCAACTGGTCGATTTCATCCCGCAGGGTGGCCGCCGTTTCAAATTCCAGGTTGTCCGCCGCCTGCTGCATGGCTTGCCTCAGGAAGGAAACTTTGTCCTGCGTAGTCATCTGGTCAAAACCGGGGGGCCGCAAGGCAGCCGGCTCGGGCACTCGAGCGCGGGAATCCGCAAATAACGTACTGCGCCGGATCTCCTCCTCGGTCTTGGTGATACTCTCCGGGACAATACCGTGCTCTTCGTTGTATTTCACCTGTAGTTCCCGCCGCCGGTTTGTTTCGCTGATTGCCCTGGCCATCGAATTGGTCTGTGTGTCGGCGTAAAAGATCACTTTTCCCGCCCGGTTGCGGGCCGCCCGCCCGGCGGTTTGGATCAGCGACCGCTCCGAACGCAAAAAGCCCTCCTTGTCGGCATCCAAAATCGCGACAAGGGAGACCTCCGGCAAATCCAACCCTTCGCGGAGCAGGTTTATTCCCACTAAAACGTCAAATTCCTCCAGCCGCAGGTCGCGCAGGATTTCGGTGCGCTCGATTGCGCCGATCTCCGAGTGCAGGTACCGCACGCGCACATTCATTTGCGCCAGATAATCGGCAAGGTCTTCGGCCGAGCGCTTGGTCAGCGTGGTCACCAAGACCCGTTCTCTGGCGGCGGTGCAGCGCCTGATTTCCGCCAGCAGGTCGTCGACCTGACGGGCCAGCGGACGGACAACTATTTCGGGATCGACCAGCCCGGTGGGTCTGATAATTTGCTCCACGACCCCGCCTCCGGTTTGCTCCAGCTCGAATTCCGCCGGGGTGGCCGAGACAAACAGCACTTTATCGGTCAGCGACCAGAATTCATCAAAAAACAGCGGGCGGTTATCCAGGGCCGAGGGGAGACGGAAACCAAATTCCACCAGCGTTTCTTTACGCGATCGGTCGCCGGCATACATCCCCCGCAACTGCGGCACCGATTGGTGCGACTCATCGATAATCAGCAGATAATTATCAGGCATAAAATCGATCATCGTATACGGCCGTTCGCCGGCTTTCCGGCCCGCAAGATGCCTTGAATAGTTTTCCACGCCGGAGCAGTACCCGATTTCGCGCAGCATTTCGAGATCAAAAGTCGTGCGCGATTCCAGCCGCTGGGCTTCGAGCAGTTTATCCTGTTCGCGGAATTGCGCGAGACGTTCCCCTAGCTCCTGCTCGATTCGGCCGATGGCGATCTTGAGCTGTTCCGGCCGGGTAACAAAGTGTTTGGCGGGATAAATTGCCGCCCGGGTTTTCGTTTGCCGCACTTCGCCGGTCAGCGGGTCGATGACCGAAATGGTCTCGATTTCATCACCGAACAGTTCGATACGCAGTGCAGTATCCTCGTATGCCGGAATAACCTCGACCGTATCGCCCCGGACCCGAAATGTTCCGCGCGCAAAATCGATGTCATTACGATTGTAATGGATTTCAATCAATTCGCGCAGGAGTTCATTCCGCGGCCGTTTCTGGCCGACCTCCAACAGGACCATCATCTTCTTGTAGTCCTCCGGCGAGCCGATCCCGTAAATACAGGAAACCGAAGCCACGATGATTACATCGTCCCGTTCGAGCAGGGACGAGGTCGCGCGCAACCGCAAACGATCGATATCATCATTAATCGAGGTGTCTTTCTCAATATAGGTATCGCTTTGCGGGACATAGGCCTCCGGTTGATAATAATCGTAGTAGGAGATGAAAAACTCGACGGCATTATCCGGGAAATAGGCCTTAAGTTCTCCATATAATTGGGCGGCCAGCGTCTTGTTATGGGAAATGACCAATGTCGGCCGGCCCAGCCGTTCAATGACGTTGGCCATCGTAAATGTTTTGCCCGAGCCGGTGACGCCTAGTAGGGTCTGACTCTTTTCGCCATTCCGGTAACCGGCCACCAGTTGTTCAATTGCCCGTGGCTGGTCTCCTTTGGGTTGATACGGACTGTGCAAGTTGAAAGTACCCATTGCCCTGTGACCTCATCAACTGACCCGCTAATATACGCAGGAAGCCGCCATTTTCCAAGAATGACGGTTATTTTCGGAGCAGCAAAAGAACAGGCAATTGTGGGACAGTTTCCTGGGGATGTGTCCCGGTTCAAGGCAGTAGTGAAGACCGGACGTTGCAGTCAACGGCCGGTCTCCTCAAAAAATGTACCCGCATACCAACAGTCACACGCGCTTGCCGCACATCGGGCATTTGCAGCGGGGAGCGATAAAATACCCGTTATCGCAGCCGATTTTCCAACCCATGTCCTCCAGCGTGTTGAGATGACGGTACACCGTGCGTTCGGTCACACCCAATTTCTGGGAGAGCCGGGCAACGCTCAATTTCTTTTTGCCCAGCAGGATTTTAACCAGGCGCAGGATGGAATTGTTTTTTGCCAGCATGGCCGCGGCCTTTCTCCGAGGCGTGGACCCCGGTTCTTATCGCCAATGCTTTGCTTAAAAACATGCGGATGGCTTATCCACGATTCTTTAAACCATCCGCCTGACTCTTTCGGGATGAGACCTCCCTTGCCCCCGGGCAATGGCATATGGTCTCCTCAATTGCGTACACATTTGTGGGTATGTATAGAAGATTCCGGGATGGAAGGCAAGTAACTTTATTGGGTTTGCCAGAAAATAAAACGGCCCCGGGTGGTGCCGGGGCCGCCTTACTGCGCCTGTTCTCCGGCCGACGGCTGCGCACCCGGCAGGCCGCCGCGAACGCTACCGGCCCTTTTCGAACTCAATTTTTTCGAATTCCTCCCAGTCGATCTCGACTTCGTCGCCGTTATCGGTGGTCACAATGATGCCGCTGTTGCTGTCATCGACATCGTTCGAACCCCGGAGCCGGAACTGGTCGCCGCTGAACAACTCCACATCGCTGGAACTGGAATTGCGTTTCTGGATTGTCTTGATATACCCCAATTCGATATCGAACTCCATGTCCCGGTACTCGCCGTCGAGCACCTCCCACGAAAAATCTTCGTCGGCGTCCCAGCTGATTTCGCCGGTATACGTATCGCCGTACTCCGTATGCACCGTCCCGCGCAGCCGCCAGGGCGCGGCGAAATTGTCATAGGCGCGGACGGCGTTCTCCGGCGCGGGTTTGAAGGTTACCGCTTCGAATTCATCCCAGTTCACCGTCACCCGCCCCCAGTCGGGGATCATAATGATAATTCCCCGGTTTTCATCGTTTACATCGTTGGATTCCGAGAGTTTCATCGTCGAGCCGTTGGACAAGGTAATCCGGCTGGCGCGGGAGGAGAGTTTCTCGATTTTGGCAATGCGGTCGAAAGGGATCTTGCGGCTCTTGCTGCTCTGGTCCCCGTCAAGGATATCGGTCGACCAGATTTCATCAACATCCCATTGGATAAAACCCTCAAATTCCAGCCCCGGTTCGGTCTCCACCACGCCATAAAGCCGGGAACCGGCAAATTCGCGCGACGGTTTATAGCTGCCGTCTTCCGGGTGGAAACGGATTTCGTCGATGTCGTCCCAGTCCAATTCGATGACGCCCTCTTTAGCGTCATCGATGAGCAATTCGCGGATGCCCGACCCCAGGTCGGAGCCGCCGCTGAATGCGTATTTCTGCTCACCTTTCAGGATGATGCTGGCCTTGCTGCCGGACCGGGGCACGATTTTATCAATATACCCGAAACGCAATCCACTTTGGGTCGCGTTGCTGCCCCACCCGTCGCCCTCCGAGTAGACTTCAATGCCGAAAATCGAGACCCTGCTGCGGTTGCTCCGGCTGGGGGTACGCCGCCCCTGATGA
This sequence comes from Candidatus Zixiibacteriota bacterium, assembly GCA_020051695.1. GTDB lineage: Bacteria > Zixibacteria > MSB-5A5 > WJJR01 > JAJRUJ01 > JAGVQM01. The sequence goes on from JAGVQM010000025.1 coordinate 8,769, forward strand.
TTTTTATTGCAGTCCAGATAATCATCCCAGGAGCCCTCGTTTTTGTCCCAGCGGATCCGACCGGTGAGTTCGTCGCCGTTGTCCGTAATGATTGTCCCGTACAGGAATCCGCTGTCAGCCCATGAGGCGGGTGTTCCGGCGAAAAGTAGACATGCCGTTAACACAGCAGCGCCCAAGATTATCCGGCCCATGTTTCCCTCCTTGAAGATCTCCATTCCGCGCACAACATCAATAACCCCTTTTGCATACGGGGGACTTCCGCACCGGTTTCGTCTGATTCGAAAAAATCCATGGTTGGCCGGTGACGCTCAATTATGATAATCATCGCCGCGCAGGATGGACAATCCTCGCGCAAGTTGTTCGCAGAGAATTACTAATGCCATTTCGTGCGGGAAGGTCAACGCCGACAGCGACCAGATCAAATCACCCGGGCGCTTTTGCGAAATATCCAATCCCAGCGGCCCACCGACCAAAAAAGTCACCGGACCGCGCGAATCCTGCCTGATCCGCCCCACCTGCGCGGCCCATTGTTCAGAATCAAATAACCGGCCGGTACGGTCTAAAAAAACCCGGGTCGATCGTTCAGGAACTGCAGCAATCAGTCGTGCCGTTTCGCCGGCGGGGATTTTCTCGGCGCTTGCGCTGCCGGCTATCCGCATGGCCGGGACAAAATGGAATTCCGCGCCGCCATATTTTTTGAGGAATTTCTGATAGTGGTCAAGCGCCGCGACGGCCCAACCAGCCCGGGGTTTGCCGATTGCTGCTATGTGCAGTTTCATGATGTCCCTGATGCAGGCAAATGAATTACTGAAACAATGCCGCGACGAATTCTGCCGGGTCAAAAGTCTCCAGATCGTCCGGTTTTTCCCCAACGCCCACCCACTTGACCGGTACCCCGAAGCGGTGCCTGATGCCCAGGACAATCCCGCCTTTGGCCGTACCGTCGAGTTTGGTCAGCACCAGTCCCGTCAAGCCGACTGCTGCACCGAAGGTCTCGGCCTGCGCTACGCCGTTTTGCCCGGTGGTGGCATCCAGGACCAGCAATGTTTCGTGCGGCGCGCCGGGCATGGCCTTCCCCACCGCCCGCGATATTTTTTTCAGCTCTTCCATGAGGTTATGCCGCGTATGCAACCGCCCGGCCGTGTCGATCAGGACGACATCCCGGCCGCGCGTGATCGCGGCGCTGACCGCGTCAAATGCCACTGCCGCCGGGTCCGAACCATCGGCGCCGGTGACAATATCAGCCCCCGAACGTCCGGCCCAGATTTGCAGTTGTTCGCGGGCCGCCGCTCGGAATGTATCGGCGGCGGCAAAAAGCACCTGTTTGCCCTGGGCCTTGAGTTGTGCGCCGATTTTCCCGATCGAGGTGGTCTTGCCGGTGCCGTTGACCCCGACAAACAGAATGACGTGCGGTTGATGAGCGGTTGTCGCCGGCGCGTCCCCGGCCAAGACCAGGACCATTTGCTCCTTGAGGATTTCCAATACCTCGGCGGCCTGCATGGTCTTCCGCCGGCTGCATTCTTCACGGAGGCGCCCGGCCAGCAGCCCGGCGGTTTCCACACCGCAATCGGAGGCGATCAGGACTTCTTCAATTTCCTCGAATAATTCCTCATCAAACTGCGGCCGCCCGGTGACCGTTTCGGTCAACTGTCCGACCAATCGGCTCCGTGTTTTCTCCAGTCCGATTTTTAATTTTTTGAAAAAACCGCGCATGCAATCGCTCCGGGGCCGTGCGGGAGAACAGTCAGTGCCGCATGACCGTCACCAGTCGATTATGTACCTGCCGCGTCATCCCGTGAGGCGACAATCGGGTTCTCGCGGCGAATAGTGGTGAACAACGTTTCTTCTTCGGGCTGGTCGGGGTTCAGCCGCACCGAGACCAGACGGGAAACTCCCGGCTGTTCCATGGTCACGCCATACAGGTTATCGGCGCACTCCATCGTCAGTTTATTGTGGGTGATGATGACAAACTGGGTCTTGGTCTTGAACCGTTCCACCAGGCGCAAAAAGCGGCCGGTGTTGGAATCGTCCAGCGGCGCATCGACCTCGTCTAGAATGCAAAACGGGCTGGGCTTGACCAGGTATAAGCCAAAGAGCATGCCGATCGCGGTCAGCGCCCGCTCGCCGCCGGACAAATGGCGGATGCCCAGGGCTTTCTTCCCCCGGGGCCGGGCATAGATCTCGATGGGTGATTCCAGCGGATTCTCCGGATCGAGCAGCCGGACATCGGCCTCGCCGCCCTGAAACAAATCGGTGAACACGCTTTGAAAATTGAGCCGCGCCGCCTCGAATGTCGCTAAAAACCGTTCGCCCGCGGTCCGGTTCAGTTCATTGATCGTCTTGTTTAATGATGTTTTCGCATTGTGCAAATCATCAATCTGAGTGGTCAAAAATTCCAGACGGGTTTGTTCTTTCTCGAATTCCTCAAGCGCCAGCAGGTTCACCGGCCCGATGCGTTCCAGTTTGGAACGCAGTTCGGTAATGTCCTCATCGCTGACTGTGGTATCGCCACTCATCTGGCGCGCGGCGGTCTGTAGTTCCGCCGGGTTTTTCTTGAATTTCTCGTTGGCGCTGTGGGTCAACTGGCCGATTTTTCCCGAGCTTTCCGCACGGCGCATCTCCGATTTGTGGCGGACGCTTTCCGCCTCATCGCGCTGTCCGCGCCGGTTGCGCACCGTCTTTTCCTGCGCAATGAACGACTCTTTCTGTTCGCCATGATCGCGGAGTGCCTCGTTGCGCTGTTCATTCAGATAATCTTTCTCGACCAGCAGTTCGGCCCATGACGCTTCGCGCCGGGTAATCGCGGCAGTCAGCCGTTCTTTTTCGGCGCGCGCCTGCTCCTGTTCACGGCTGCGCGCCTCCCTGGCCAGACCACTCTGTGTCAGCATATCCTCCCGGCGACTGATTTCCTCCTGCAGCCGTTCGACTTTTCCCGAGAGTTCCACGCCGGTCATCCGTTCTTCGTTCAAGACATTCAACGCTGCGCGATGGGCGGTTTCCTGCAGCGCCAGCCCTTCATCCATCCGGGACAACGCGTCGACAAGTTCCTGTCTTGACCCGTCCCATTCCAGCTGTCCGTCTTCTGCTGCGCGCCGCCGGCTCTCGGCCTCGGCCAGCCCGGCCGTGACCCTTTCCAGCCGCTCGGTCAATTCGGCTGCCCGCCGCCGGAACTCAATACTTTTGGTCTGCGCGCGGCCAAGGGCCAGTTCCACCGCATTCATTTCGGTCGATGCCTGTTCTTTCCTGGCGCGCAAATCCGTGGACAGGCGTTCCAGTTCGCTGCGCTCTTGCCGCAGTTGTTGGTAGTTGCTCTGAATTTCGGTGATATGGACACGGTCGTCGGCGATCTGCTTTTCCAACTGGGCCAGCAATTCGGTGCGGCCTATCACATTTGCCCCGCCGCGTCCGGAAAAAACCAGGCCGGGGGGAACGTAGGCCGTTCCGTTCAGGGCCACGACCGCGTACCTACCGGAAAACCGGCAGAATATCTGCCGCGCGTTCTCTGCGGTGTCGGCCAGCATGACCGTAAATAACAGGACTTCGGCCATCGGTCTGACCTCAGCGGTAAACCGGCAATGGTCGATCAGCCAGCCGCGGAAGCCCTCATTATCGACCGGCGGACGGTCCCAGGTCGAAGTCTGCGGAATCGGGAGGGAAGGGTCCCATAGTCCGGCCCGACCGACCTCATGGTTTTGCAAATAGCGCTGGACCTGATCGGCGACTTCGGGTGTTTCACACCATAGCGCCCCGATAGTCCCCGCCAGCGCGGCCTCCAGCGCGGCGGTCAATTCCGCCGGCGCGGAGATATGCTGCGCCCAGCCATCCACACCACCCGCGAAGGAGTCCTTGTCTTTCAAGACCGCCTCGGTGCCCCGGCCCAACCCCTCACCACGGGCCACAATGCCGGCCAGTGTCTCGGCCTGTGCCTGCCAGCCGGACATTTCCTTTTCGCAGCGGGTCAATTGCTCCGCGATGGCCGCAGTCTTTTTCTCGTTTGATTGGTATTCCTCTCCCGCGGCAGCCAACTCGGCGCTGACCAGTCTCAGGAGTTCGGCCAACGAGGCCTTCTGCCCTTCGTGCCCGGTGAGTTCCTGCTCCAGCTCACTACGTTCGCGGTCGCACTCCGCCAGCCTCGCCGTCAATTCAGCTTTTTCCCGGCTTTGAGTTTCGGCCTGTTCGATACGATACGCCAGGTCGGCGCGGTGCTGGCCATACTTGCGTTCGCCGTCCCGGATCCGCCTGGCCAGGTCTTCGCGCCCGGCCCGGAACTGGTTTAACTCCCGGTCCTGGTCAAGAAACTGCGCTTCGACCTCCCGCAGCTTCTCCTGGTGTCCCGCCCGGGCCAGGGCGAGTTTTTCTGCTTGCGCGCGGAGTTCGACGATTTCGGCGCTCCAGCGGGAGTGATTGCTCATGTGTTCGGCGATTTCCCCGGCCAGCCGCTCGATAGTCTGTTCCAGGTTGTCCCGCCGTTCACGGTCGCGGACCAGTTCAGTTTCCGCCTCATGCGCTGAGGCCACCGCGGTATTGAGCGCCTCGGAGAGTTCGGCAGAGCGGGCTTCTGCAGCGTTCAGTTTCAGCCGCGATTCTTCCAATTCGGTTTCGGCCCGCGTCAGATCGGTTTGGTGCCGGTCCAGCGCCAGTTGGGCGCGGTTGTATTCGGCCTCGATTGCCGCCAGGTCCTGCTCGCAACGGCGGTATTCGCCGAGGAGTTGTTGCCATTCGATCCCGGCCAGTTGGTCAAAGATTTTTTGATAGCGTTTGGCACGAAAAACCTGGACCCGCAATTCCTTGACCCGCGTTTCGACTTCGTTACGGATATCGCCGACACGTGTCAGGTCGTTATCGGTGGCGCTCAGTTTATTCAACGCCTCTTTTTTGCGTGCCTTATATTTGGAGATCCCGGCGGCTTCCTCGAACAGAAACCGGCGGTCTTCCGGGTTATCCGACAACAGGGAATCGATCATCCCCTGGCCGATGACCGAATACGAGTGCGACCCGAATCCGGTATCGGCCAACAGGTCATAGACATCTTTCAGCCGGCAGGGGGTTTTATTGATCAGGTATTCGCTTTCCCCCGAACGAAACAACCGCCGGGACACCGCCACTTCGCTGTAGGGCACAGCCAGCCGTCCGGAGTGGTTGTCGATCACCATGGTCACTTCCGCCATGTTCAGCGGGGGACGTTGGCGTGTACCGGAGAAAATAACCTCTTCCATGCGGCCGCCGCGCAACAGCCGGGGGCGTTGTTCGCCCAGGACCCAGCGGATGGAATCGAGAATATTGGTCTTGCCGCAGCCATTCGGGCCGACCACCGAGGTCACGCCCTGATCGAAAAGCACTGTGGTCGGGTCGGGAAACGATTTGAATCCGGAAATGTCAATGCGTTTGAGGTACACCGGTTCCTCCCGAAGGTCCTACCGCCGGGGGCGGCATGGTCATTTTGCGCATCATCTCTATAAAAAGAATAAATTCCGTTTTGGGATCGGGGGCGCGCCGCGCGGGCCGCAGTTCCACCGAGGTAAACGGCGTGCCCAACCCTCCGGGCAGGCCGATCCGCGCCGGGGTCTGTGATTTAACCAACAACGCCGCACAAAACAAGCTCGGTTCCTTATCCAGCGTAATTACCAGGTCGAATGACTTGACGAACAGCCGTCGGAGGAGTTTGTGCCGGGGCCACCCCAGCGGCCCGATCTCGCCCACCGCCGGGACGATCACCTCAAACCCATATGGGTTGTAAAACGTCGCCGCAATGCTGCGCGGCGGATACAGCAGCGTGACCTTGGCCCGCGGAAAGACCCGCGGCACACGCGAAAGAAAATATTCGGCCTGGCGGAACGGCTCGCGCAACCCTGGCATGATCACCAGCAGCTGCCGGCAGTGCACCAGCGCCCCGGGGAAAGAAAATTCTCCCTGCTGATTGCGCGTCTTGAGCCACCAGAGCAAAAACCGGCGAATCATTGCGGCACCGCCTTCGGCGCCGGTTGATTCAGGCGCGTGGAATCAAGGTACGACTCCAGATTGTGCCTGCCGACTTCCCGGGCTTCCACCGGGCCGCCCCATGATCCGAACGGTTTGAGGTATTGCCCGTTCAGCGCGGCCTCCACACCGCCAACGTGCGTCAGGGAAAGCGCGAATACAGAATCCGCGATCCACGTCGCCGATTCATTGGCCTCGATAAACCCGATGAATACCGTATCATTGTCGGCTTGAATGACCATCCAGGTCGAATCGAACGCATGCACATATAATACATGCCGTCCTGCTTCCAATGGATCGGCGGCCGCTGTCTCAGCCGGCGTCTGGCTCGGTCGGCCTGCCGGTTCCGCATCAATTTGTGTCTGGTTGAGCGGTGTCGTTGACGATTGCTCGTCATCGGGGCCGAAAAGCCAGACGACCAGCACGAACAGCACAATCATGCTCCCGACTGCCGCTATTATATATGTCTTCAATCGACTGCCCAATGGCGTCGGCGGCAGTTGCACCGGGTAACGGGTATCTTTTTTCTCCGGTACTTTGGGCGGCCGTTCCTGGGTATCATACAGCGCGTATATTTCCTGAACGTCCAGTTTCAGGTATTCCGCATAGGTCCTTAAGAACAGACGCAGGTACTGCGGGGTCGGTAAACTATCGAATTCCTCGTCTTCAATTGCCTTAAGGTATTCGACCTTGATTTTGATGTCCCGGGCGATGTCCTTGTGTTTCAGCCCCAGTTCCAGCCGCCGGGCTTTCAACACCGAACCGGCGGATAAGCCGTTTTCCCGCAATGGTACAACCGGTTCCGGCGGCGTGGGCTGCGGTTGGTCCGCTGCGCCGTTTTGTTCAATAAAAAAAGTCATGATGTCCTTTTGCCGTTAAGCCGGTCAATCAATTCCGCAGTCCGCCTTACGGGCAGGCCGACCACGTTGTCCAGCGGCCCGTCGATGTCGGCGACCAGCCGTCCACCCATGCCCTGAATACCGTACGCGCCGGCTTTATCCAGCGGCTCACCCGTCCGGACATACTCGCTGATCGCCCGCGCCCCGACGCGATGAAACCGCACCCGGGTCGTCCGCCAGCCATAGGCCATCAGCCAATCAGGTACAGCCACGAGTGTTAACCCCGTATACACCATATGCGTCCTGCCGCTCAAAGCCGCCAACAACCGGCGGGCGTCCGCTTCATCAGCCGGTTTCCCCAGGATTCGGCGATAATACACAATGGTATCCGCCGCCAGGATCAGCCCCCGCCTTGTTGTATGCGCCGCGGCCAGCGCCTTGATCCGTGACCACTTGCGCACATGTCCCGCCGGCGAACATCCCGGTTCAATCGTCTCTCCCACTTCGACCGGCCGCACAATAAACTCGACAGCGCATTGCTCCAAAACCCGTTGCCTGCGCGGCGAAGCCGAGGCCAATACCAGCTTCCGGCGGCCCAATGCTCGGCGCAGTAAGGCGGCGTCCTTTTCTGTGACCCAGATCGATCCGATGTTCAATGACGGCATCCCAACTGCTACGAGTAACCACCTGCCGGGCACGGCGGGAAACTGCCCCCTTTAACCCTCCAAAACGAAGGTGACCGGGCCCCAGTTATGGATTTCCACCAACATCCGCGCACCGAAAACCCCGGTAGCCACAGTCAGTCCCATATTCTCAAAGAGCCGGCAAAACTGCAAGTAAAATCTCTCGGCCGACCGCGGATTCAACGCATTCGTAAACGACGGCCGCCGCCCCTTAGTGGTGTCGCCATAGAGCGTAAACTGCGAAATAATCAACACTTCGTCTTTTCGGTCGAGCAGGGAGAGGTTCATCTTGCCCTCGTCATCCTCAAAAATCCGCAGTCCGGCGACCTTTTGGGCCATCGGCTCCAACTGGTTTTCCGTGTCGCCTTCCCGAAAACCGACCAGCAGCACCAGTCCCGCCCCGATGGCCCCAACAGTCCGGCCATCCACTTCGACCCGGGCCTTTTTTACCCGCTGCAAAAAGACTTTCACAGGCCGTACGCCTTTCGGCCAACATGATAGGGAGATTCGCCCCAATATGCAACAAGAGTTTTTGTTTCTTGTTGGCATTTTTCGACTTAACGAATTATGGATTTCTTCCTCTGATGAGATTTGCCTTATAAATTTCCATAGGCACTCAATTAGTTATATTACAATACATTAGCAATAAATATTCACATGCTCCGATAAGATTACCCCCTCAAGCAACATGGCTCCTGAGACTCAAAAGCCGACTTTCGCCATTCAATCGGTATTGGGCAGATGACCGGGCATGGCAAAGCAGGAGAAAATCTACTTTTTACTTGCCAAGGCAACAGCATCCTTTAACTTACAATTAACAGAGCATTCTTGAAATACCAGGGAGGTGCTATGCGCAGGTCCGGTAGGCATTGCGGTTGTCTTGTTATTATCCATGTGTGCCAGGACAGGGCACGCTTTATGGAAAATCGACGTGGAAAGCGTCACGGCCGTTCAATCTGAACAGAATGTTTCAATAGAAGTGACGATGTTTTGGGAGATGGACCTTGCGGCGGTAACGATACCGCTTGTTGTCAGAGAAGTTGATGCAGGTGCATTCTGGACTGGTGAGCTGCCATATGATACTGGTGGCGTTGCTGGATCACACCCGCATGTTAAAGGCGTAACATGGCATTGGGCGGAACCATGGGCGACGTTGATCGAAGAGTTCAGGCCTGTTGTTCCCTCTGCTCCATGCAACGACAACGGCGATATTGGCTATGACGGAATTTCACCTGATCACTTTGTCATCACTGCAGGGGGATTTGGAGTACCACCTTACGGAATACCACTGACCCCTCAACCCGATGGTTATCCCATAGTATTGTTTTCCTTTGATGTCACTGACATAGTCGGGTCGTTTGAGATTGATACTGCCTGTGCCTCCGCACAACTGTACGATATATTATTGTGCGAACCTGTTATCATGGGCGAGCCGAAACCGTGTTGCTTCGGGCCCTCGGCGGAACCGCCGTGCAACGTCGACTTTGTTTTCAACAAAGGAATTGTCACGATAGCCGAGTGTGATTGTGGAGCGATTTGGGGGGATGTTAATGCGGACGGGAAACTCCACCCGGTAGACGTAGCGTATATGGTAAATTATGTATATAAGCAGCTTGACGGGCGTGTTTCACCGCCGATTTGCCCATATGAATGCGGTGATGTCAATTGTGATGGGAGCGTGGAAGCACTCGATGTGAGTTTCTATGTGGCTACCGTTTTCAGGGGTTTGGGGCCATTCCCGTGCTCACCATGCGATTGAGATGCCGAACAACACCCCGTGGCATCCGGAAGCATTACCGACACATGCATATTGATATTCAGTGATTCTCCACGTTTCAATATTCCTCCATAATAAGTAAGGCGTCAAACCGCGTGATGTGTTATGTTGCTTGCCAAATTGGGAGGCAGATATCACCGACCTGAACACATATTTATTTATCAACTCCGCCAAATTCTGGGGTGGGGGAGAGCAATGGTTTTTGCAGTGTGCGCGGGAGCTGGCGCGGCGCGGCCACCGTGTGACAGTCGCCGGGCGCCGCGACGGCATCTTTCTCCAGCAGATCGGCGAGGCCGGCCTGCACACCCTGCCGTTGTCGCTTGCCGCCGATTTCGCGCCACTCGATATGTTGCGCCTGCGGCGCTGGTTGATCGTGCATGAACCGCAGGCCGTCCTCTGTAACTTCACCCGGGATGTGCGCCTGGCGGGCCGGACCTTGCATCATACCCACGGCATTTACTCGGTATTGTTCTGGGTCATGGGATCGATTCTATTGAAAGACACTCGCCGCCACCGCCAACTCGTCACCAGGTATGTCGATCATTTCATCGTTCCCTCCGAATCGTTGAAAACCGAATTGCTGGCATTTTCTTATGTGAACCGGCCGACTGTCGAAGTCCTCCCCATCGGGCTGGACCTCCGACAATGGCCGGACCCGTCGCCCGAGGATGTCGCCACCGTCCGCCGCCAATGCGGAATCACCGATGACCGCATGATCGTCGGCGCCTTTGCCCGTCTGGAGCCGAGGAAGGGCCACCATTCGCTGCTGCTGGCCTGGGAAACTGTACATCACCACTTTCCCGATGCTGAACTCTGGCTGGTCGGCGCCGGCTCGGCTGAGAGGGAATGGCGTGAACTGGTCCGTTCCCGGGACATTCGCGGTGTCAAATTCATGGGCTTTGTCAAAAATGTCCGCGAAGTGATGCCGGCCTGTGACATTGTCGTCCAACCCTCCCTGTACGAACCGTTCGGGATCACGCTGCTGGAGGCCATGGCCTGCGCCAAACCGGTAGTATGCACCAGGGTCGGTGGTATGCCCGAGGTCGTCGCGGAAAATGAAACTGCCTTCCTGGTCCCGCCCGATGCCCCTGCTGCGCTGGCCGGCGCCGTGCTGGAATTGATGAACAACCCCACCTGCCGCACGGGGTTCGGGCGTGCCGGGCGCGGCCGCGTGGAAGAATTGTTTACGCTGGCCCGGATGGCCGACCGTCTGGAAGAGATGCTGGTCTATCTCAAGCCATAGCTGGACGATTTACAGCCGTGTTGTGTATATTGCCGAGGGCTTTTTCGGCAGGCGGGAGAGCAGAGCGTTGCGTATTCTACATTCGATTGTCCTGGATGGCTGGTCGGCAGGTTCCTGGTATGCGGTTAACATGGCCCGTCAGTTGAACATGCTGGGGCATGACAACCTGTTTGTCTGCCGGCCGGCGTGCCGCACGCAACGAGAAGCCGCCCTGGCCGGTCTGGAAATCCATGACCGCATAAATCTCGAACGGAAAAACCCGCTTGCCGTCGTCGCCAATCTGTCCGCCCTCGGCCGTTTATTACTCGACTGGAAGCCGGATGTTATTTGCGCTCACTGGGGCGAGGACCACTCGTATTGGGGCACGATCAAGGCGCTTTATCGTCACCCGGCGCCGCTGGTCCGCGTCCGCGCCCTTGATCCTAAACCGCCCAACGCGCATCGGTTGTCGCGCTGGCTGCATGAACGCCAAACCCGGCTGGTGATTACTTCCAACAGCTTTCTGCGCGATTGTTACTTGCGGCAATTTAATCTGGCGCAGGATCAGGTAAGACTCATTCCTCCCGGATTGGACTTTGCCGAATACCGCGACATTCCTGTCGGTCCTCCAGCCGGGTCACCCTTTAAATCGAAGACGCCGATAGTGGGCGTGCTGGCCCGCTTTTCACCGGTGAAAGGCCATCATGTTTTTTTCCAAGCCGCACGCCTGATCGCCGCCCGGTTTCCCGAGGTGCATTTTCTGCTGGCCGGTTTTGCCTCCGAATTGAAAACAGCAGACCTTGAACGCATGGCCGCCGCTGCCGGGGTGGCCGAACTGACGGAAATTATCGGCGAACGCACCGGGCCTTCCGCGCCGATTGTCGTCCGGTTCGATGTCGGCGTGGTCAGTTCGGTGTACTCCGAATCGGTCTCCCGCGCGCTGATGGAAAACCTTGCGGCCGGAGTGCCGGTAGTGGCCACGGCTGTCGGCGGCGTGCCGGATATTCTGCGGGAGGGAGATTTCGGCATCCTTATTCAGCCGGAAGCCCCTGAGGAATTAGCCGATGGTGTTTTGCAATTGCTGCTGGATGACCGCCGTCGCCGTGCATACGGCCATGCCGGGCGCGAATTCATCCGGGACAAACGAACGTGGGCGCAGGCGGCGCAGGCGTTTGCTGAAGCCCTGGCCGGGATTGTATGAATCAGCCCCCTGACAAAAATCCGCAACGACTGTCGGTTGTCCTGATGGTCAAAAACGAGGCGGCCAATCTGCCCCGGGCTTTGCGGTCAGTGGCGTTCGCCGATGAAATCATCGTCGCCGATACCGGCAGTACTGATGAAACTGTGCAGATCGCCCGCGAACTTGGTGCAAAAGTCATTTCGTGCGCCTGGTCCGGTTTCGGGCCGACCAAAGCGCAGGCGCTGGCTCAGGCCGCCGGGGCGTGGGTGCTATCATTGGATGCCGATGAGGAGTTAACCCCCGAATTGGCCGCTAAGATCCGTGACGTGGTCACTGGTGTGGATCAGGAGCATGCGGCTTTCCGGATCAACCGCCAATCGAATTTCCTCGGCCGCTGGCTGCGGCATTCGGGGTGGTTTCCCGATTATGTCACCCGCCTATATCGCCGGGGGCAGGCCCGGATGTCCGACCAGGCGGTCCATGAAAAGATTATCCCTGACGGGACTGTCGGCACGTTGTCGGGTTTGTTGCTGCACTACACCGACCCGACAGTCGGCCACTATCTGGACAAGATGAAACTCTACGCCCGTTTATCGGCGGAAGAGCTGTTTGCGTCCGGGCGCCGCTGCCGCTGGTCGGACCTCGTGCTGCGGCCACCGTTTATGCTGCTTAAGACGTATGTTTTCAAGTGTGGGTTTCTTGACGGCTGGCAGGGGTTTGTCCTGGCGGTTTTTTCGGCGGTGCATGTGTTCAGCAAATACGCCTGGTTGAAATCGCTGTCGGCCGAACATGACAAGTAGAAGGACACGATCATGGCCATCCGCAAAATTGCCCGCCTCGGGCACCCGGTACTGCGGCAGCGCGCCCGCGAAATCCCCCTTGATTTGATTGCCACGCCGGATGTGCAGCAACTGATTGACGACATGCAGGAGACGATGCGCGAATACGAAGGCGTCGGCCTGGCGGCGCCGCAGGTGCACGAATCGGTCCGGCTGGCGATCACCGCTGACATTTATGATCCCGGCACGGGAAATACGCTCTTGCTCGCCGGCAAAGTGCTGGTCAACCCGGAGATTACCTTCCTCACCCGCGCCGAAGAGGCCTACTGGGAGGGGTGTTTGTCGGTGCCCGACCTGCGCGGCACAGTGGCCCGCCCGCGGGAGATCGCGGTCAAGGCGTACGACCGTGAGGGGCGGAAAGTCGAATTCCAGGCTGAGGGTTTCGCGGCGACCGTGATCCAGCATGAGTTCGACCATCTTGACGGCATCGTGTTCCTCGACCGCATGCGCGATTTAAAATCATTATCGTTTATTAAAGAGTTTGAACGTTATGTGGCGGATGCGGGCAACGAGTAGTAATCCTGGCCGGCCGCGATAATCCACCAATAGTCTGCGATCAGGTATGCCGCCGCTAAGCGCCAGCATAATTGAACGGCTGCTCGACCGGGTGCGCCGTCCCTCCCGGTATATCGGCGGCGAATTCCATCTCGTACGCAAGGACCCCGCAACACTCGGCGTGCGGATCTGCCTGGCGTTCCCCGAAGTGTATGAAATCGGCATGTCGCATCTGGGGCTGCGGATTTTATACGATGTGCTCAACCGGGATGCCGCCGTGTATGCCGAACGGGCGTTTTGTCCCTGGCCGGACTTGGAAAAACTGATGCGGGAGGAAAATGTCCCGCTGTGGTCGCTGGAAACCCGCACGCCCCTGTCGGAGTTTGATCTCGTCGGTTTTTCCCTGCAATCGGAGATGATTGGCACCAACGTGTTGACGATGCTCGATCTGGCCGGGATACCGCTGTTGGCCGCCGATCGTGACAATTCTCATCCTTTGATCATTGGCGGCGGACCGGTTGCCTTCAATCCTGAACCGTTCGCCGATTTTTTTGATTGTTTTATCATTGGGGACGGGGAGACGGCGCTGCCGGAATTTTTGCGGGCGTTTCGCACTTTGGAGCTTCACCGACCCACCGCAAGCGGTGGGGCACCCTGTAGGACGAATCGCCGCGACATTTTGCACAGACTGTGCACCGGTGACGGCGTATACGTTCCTTCCCTATATCAGACTGAAACCGACACGAACACAGGGTTTACTATCATCCGGGATACCGGGGACGCCCCCTGTCCGGTCCGCCGGGCGCTGGTCGATGATCTTACCGGCCATCCGTTCCCCACGCAGGTTCTGGTACCGCAGGGTGATATCGTTCATGACCGTTATGCCATGGAAATTGCCCGGGGGTGTACCGAGGGCTGCCGTTTCTGCCAGGCAGGGATCATTTATCGTCCCCAGCGCGAACGCCCGCCGCGCGAGATCATCAATTCCCTGGCTGCGGGTATCGACTGCACCGGCTATGATGAGGCCTCGCTGACCGCGCTGTCCACCGCCGATTATACCGGGATCGAACAACTGGCCCGCGCAGCAATGACGGTCCTGGCCCCGCGCCATGCCGCCATGTCGGTTTCGTCGCTGCGGGCTTACGGCATCACCAAAGACCTCGCTGCCGGTATCGCCGGGGTCCGCAAGACCGGCTTCACCATTGCCCCCGAGGCGGGCACCCAGCGGTTGCGCAACGTGATCAACAAGGGGATCACCGACGAGGATATCACTACTGCCGCGCAAATCGCTTTTAATGCCGGCTGGAAATTGCTCAAATTATATTTTATGATCGGCCTGCCCACCGAGACCGACGAGGATGTTGCGGCGATTGCCGCGACCGCAATTCGGGTGCTGAAACTCTCGGCGGGCGCCAAAGGCCGGGCGCGGGCAAAGATCAATGTGGCCGTGGCTTCGTTTGTGCCCAAGCCCCATTCGCCCTTTGCCTGGGCGGCGTTCGATAATCCGGAGAATCTGAAACGAAAACAAAACCTGCTGCGATCACTGCTGAATCGTCATAAAAATATTCAAATCAAATTTCACAACGTGGAACAATCGACCCTGGAGGCGGTGCTGGCGCGCGGCGACCGCCGTCTGGGCCGGGTTCTGCACGCCGCCTGGATCGGCGGCGCGCGCTTTGATGAATGGACCGAGCATTTTCGGATGCCGATCTGGGAGAAAGCGTTCGCTTCGTGCAACATCGCTCCCGCGCAATATCTGGCGGAGTTCCCCCTCGAGGCCCGGTTGCCCTGGGACCATATCGACCCGGGGGTTGATCGGGAATTCTTGCGGCGGGAATATCAGCGGGGTCTGGCGGGCAAATGTACTCACCCGTGCGAAAAACCGCCCGCCGGGACCGGGGCCGACGGCAAGCTGGTGTGTTATTCCTGCGGGCTGGCGTGTGATCTGGAGGCTATTGCCGGCCGCCGCGCGGATGGGGCACGGCAACTGCAGAAATTGACTCCACCGGTGGCCCAACATTTCCTGTCTCGGGCGATGGGCGGCGGCAACCACTCCCTGCGTTATCGGTTGTGCTATGGCAAAACCGGCTGGTCGCGGTATTTATCGCATCTGGAGGTTGTCCGGCTCTGGCAGCGGGCTTTCCGCCGGGCGGGGATTATCCTGCAACATTCAGCGGGATTCCATCCCCACCCCAGGTTATCGTTCGGCCCGGCGTTGCCGGTGGGTGTCGAGGGTTTATCCGAATACCTCGATTGCCATACCGTGGAATATGCAGTCCCGGAGCACATGCGGCGCGCGTTGACCAACGCCTTGCCCGACACCTTCCCGTTGCACGATCTTCGTGAAATATCCCGCCACACCCCGGGCATCGAGAAACTGATTGATCTTCACCTTTATGAAATCAGTGGTCCGGTATCCTCCGGCGGCCTTGTCTCGCTCATCAACGAGAAAATCGCTGCCGAGACCTGGATAATTACCCGAAAAAAGGAACAAACCATGCGAAAACTGGACGCACGGCCATATATTATCAGCGTGGAGGAAAAACTCGCGGACGGGTATTCACGAGTGGAATTGAAACTGAAAAGTATCGCGGGCGGCACAGTCAAACCCGGTGAGCTGCTCGAAGCCCTATACGGCGAAATTCCCGCCGGGACAAGGATTGTCCGGGTGGGGCTGGGCCGGGAAATCGCCGGGAAATTTGTCACTCCGCTGGATGAGGCATGCCTGACAGTAAACGGGTGAGTTTGTTCACGCTGGGTTGCCGGCTCAATCAGGCCGAGACCGCCCTGATCGCCGATTCGTTTCGCGCGCGCGGGTATGTCATCGTGCCGTTTGGCAAACCCGCCGAGGTCAGCGTGATCAACACCTGCTCGGTGACCGCCCATGCCGACGCCCATTGCCGC
This sequence comes from Candidatus Zixiibacteriota bacterium, assembly GCA_020051695.1. GTDB lineage: Bacteria > Zixibacteria > MSB-5A5 > WJJR01 > JAJRUJ01 > JAGVQM01. Next base: position 24,684 of record JAGVQM010000025.1, read on the forward strand.
AACGCCATCCGCCGCGCCCGCAAGGTCTCGCCCGAGGGTGTCGTGGCCGCCGTGGGGTGTTATGCCCAGTCGGAGACCGCCGCGGTCAAAACCGTGCTCGGCGTCGATTATATCGTCGGCACCGACCGCAAATTGCAAATCGCGGCAATCATTGATGAAGGTGTTCGGCCGCCGGAACCCGAAATTTTCATCGAGCGCACACATACCAACGATCCTCTGGAATTCGACGCCGTCGGGTATTATCCCGAAGCGACCCGCGCCAATATCAAAATCCAGGACGGCTGCGATTTTAATTGCGCCTTTTGTGTGCTGCCCCGGGTGCGGGGGCGGGCGCGCTCGCGCCGCATGAGTGATATTATCCACGAAGCCGGGCAACTTGCGGCGCGGGGCCATAAAGAAATCGTTCTGGCCGGTGTCTGTATCGGCTCGTACAGTTCTGATGTGTTTACGATCGTCGATGTCGCCCGGCAAATCGCCGAAATCGACGCGGTCAAACGTATACGCATTTCCTCGATTGAACCAAGTACAGTAAGCGATGACCTGTTGTGCTGGATGGCCGATGCCGGGAAGGCCTGCCGCCATTTGCATATTCCGGTCCAATCCGGCGACAGCAAAATCCTCGCCGCCATGCGCCGCGAGTATACACTTGATGATTTCAAGCGGTTGGTTGACCGGGCGACGACGCTGATGCCTGATCTTGGGCTGGGTACGGATATAATGGTCGGCTTCCCCGGTGAGGGCGAGGCCGAATTCCAAAACACCGTGCGGCTGGTCGAGGAGCTGCCGTTTTCGTATTTGCACGTCTTCAGCTATTCCGACCGCCCCAAAACCACCGGGTTGAAATTGCCCAATAAAAACGATCCCGAGACGATTAAAAATCGTTCGAATTTCATGCACGAGCTGGGTGAAAAGAAAAAGCGCGCTTTCGCCGAAAAACACATCGGCAAATCGGTCGAGGTCCTGGTCGAACGCCGCGATGAAAACGGGCTTTGGAATGGCTTTACCGGTCAGTATTTGAAGGTGTATTTTGAGGATGAAAGAGAATTTCAGAATTGCATGGTCGAGGTGATACCAACAAGTTACAATAAAGAAGTTTTGAGTGGGGAGGTCGGGTGAATGTTGCATGACATATGTCTTAGTGTGGATGAGCGATCGAACGCCGTAGATTCACTGGAAAAATTCTGTGAGTTTGTGGAAAAGATCGAAGAAGACGAATGGAATCTGAAATGGGCAATTATTGCGGCAGACAATGCATTATATGGATTTATGATTTGTGCAATCAATTATTATTCATGTAATCCCAAATCAGTTGTTGACCCGAGACGGTCCGGGGTGAGTAAGGAAAGTCTAAAAGTGGGAGCGCCGATTTCTATCCTTGACATAAATGAATGGAAAATGATCAGTTTTGAAGATGCTTTGAAAGAGATGATTCAATCGCCCTATTTGCGGATTTTAATCGACGAGAAGGATAAACAACAATTATTAATATTCCATAGAAATTTGCGTGGCCAATTCGAACATTTCGTACCCATAGGGTTGGATCTTTATTATAGAGCGGCCGAGGGACCATTCAAAATAATCACGAAACTTATAAATAAGATAGTATGTGTTGATGGTGGAAGATCATTCTTTGCAATACATACTGGATTTGGACCATCTCCTTTGGAACCGCGCGTTAGGGCGGCACTAGAAAAATTATATTGTTCTTTGGGTGTAGAGGGAAAACCATTATCAAAAGATCAGTAACGGGATGGGAGGATTAAATTGATTTCCAGTGATTTCAACATCGCCCGTCTCTTCCGCGACGTGGTCGACCCGCAACGCGGTGAAGAGATCACCTTCATCATCGATCACCCGCATGGAAAAATGAAAGACAACGCCGCCTGGGCTGACCGGCGGCAAATGGCGGCCGACTGGTATGCGGGGATCAAAAACCTCTGCGCGGAGGTCGGCGCGGTATTGAATCCCATCGTCAGCTTTCCCGCCACCGGCGCGAATAATGCCGATTTGCCGGTGCACGGCGAACAAAACGGCAGGCAGGTTGTCTTGCATGACATACTCAAAAACAGCAATGTCTGTTTTGCCCTGACCGAATACTCGGCCACCGCGCCGTTGAGCCGATTGACCGTCGATTATCCGACATTGCGCGCGGCGAGTTTACCCGGCGTGAATCGCGGGATGGAAAAAACCGCGCTCGCCGCGAATTACGCCCAGGTCGCCAAGTATGCCAATCTCCTGGCCGAACGGTTGAACCGCGCCGAAACGGCGCGAGTCGTCTTTTCCACCGGGCATGAATTTACGTTCGATTTGCGTTTTCGCACGGCGGACGTCGATGACGGGTATCTCCATGCCGACAAGACCGGCATGCGCGTGATCAACTTGCCCTCCGGCGAGGCCTGCATCGTCCCCTATGAGGGGGAACGAAAGGACGAACCCAGCCGCACGGCCGGGCAGCTTCCCGTGCAGTTAACCGGAGAGATCGCGGTCCTGAACGTCGAACATAATCGCATCATTGGCGCCGAGGGGGCAAGCGCTGAAGCGCAGGATTTGGTGATGACCATCCGCGCCGACCGCGCGCGGCAGAATATCGCCGAGCTGGGGCTGGGTTGCAATCCGTCGGCGGTGATCTCCGGCAAAGTCCTCGAGGATGAAAAAGTCGGCTTCCACTGGGCGTATGGCCGCAGTGAACACCTCGGCGGCGTGGTCGGCCCCGAACAATTCGCCAAACCGGAAAACATCCTGCATGTCGATATTGTCTATGCCCGCGGCTGCCCGATCGGTGTCGTTTCATTAACCCTGACCTATCCGGATGGCGCCGAGGAGTTAATCATCAAAAACGGCGAATACACCGTATTTTAGACGTCTCGACGAAACTCACATGCCCGAAGCAAAACCGACAGTCCGCCTGCTGACCTATGGTTGCCAGATGAACGAGTACGACAGCGAACTGGTTGCGTCGCTGTTGGCGGAAAACGGGTATGTGCTGGTTGATGATCATCATCCCGCCGATATCATTCTTGTCAACACCTGCGCGGTGCGCGAATCGGCCAACACGCGGGTGTACGCCCAGCTCAGCCAGTGGACACACCAGAAAAAAGAACAGCCGGGCCTGATCGTCGGCGTGCTGGGGTGTATTCCGCAAAACCTGAAAGACGGCCTGCTCGAGAAATTTCCCGGCGTGGATTTTGTCTGCGGCCCCGACAGTTACCGCCGGCTGCCGGAATTGATCGCCCATGCCCGGGCCGGCGGCCATGAGGCCGCTGTCGATTTGTCCGAATACGAGACTTACTCGGATATCGCGCCGTTGCGTGTTCCCGGGGTCAACGCCTGGCTGGCGGTCATGCGCGGCTGCGATAATTTCTGTTCGTTTTGTGTGGTGCCCTTTTCGCGCGGCCGTGAACGATCACGCACCCCGGAAAGCGTGCTGGAGGAAACGCGGCAGTTGACCCGCGAGGGGTACAAACAAGTCACCCTGCTGGGGCAGAATGTCAATTCCTACCGCTCGGGTGACACAGATTTTGCCGCATTAATCGGGCAGGTTGCCGCAGTCGACGGTATCGAGCGCGTGCGTTTCACCTCGCCGCATCCCAAGGATTTTCCCGAACATTTAATTGAAGTTATCGCCGCCAATCCGCGTATCTGTTCACATATCCATTTCCCGCTGCAGGCCGGGGCAGACCGCATTCTCAAATTGATGAACCGGGGTTATACCCTCGACGATTTTCTGCGGCTGGTCGAAATGATGCGCGCCAAAATCCCAAATCTGGCGCTGACTACTGATATCATCTGCGGTTTTCCCACCGAGACCGACGCTGATTATCAGGAAACAGTACGGGCGGTAAGCACGGTGGAATTTGATTCGGCGTTCATTTTCAAGTATTCCGAGCGGGAGGGGACCCCGGCGGCGAAACGGTATCCCGATGATGTCCCCGATGACATCAAATCCGAGCGGGTCACCCGGCTGGTCGCGCTGCAACGGGAGATTTCCGCAACGAAGAACCGGGCAATGATCGGTCAAACTGTTCGTGTGCTGATCGAGGGTTTCTCCAAAAAATCCCCTGCTGTCCTGCGCGCGCGCACCGACAGCAATAAAATCGTGTTGTTTCCCACGGCCCCCGGTCTTGCAGTCGGTGATTTCTGTGATGTCCGCATCTCCGAAGTCACGCCGAACACCTTGTTGGGACAGGTCGTGTGAGCCGGCGGGTGTGGAATTTTCCCTTGGTTCCGCAATATAAAATCATCCATTTGCCTGTCTCGCTGGAATATTGTATACTCTCTTCGGGAAATTTGGCCTGTGCTAGGCGGGGAGCCAGCGGTGCCCTGTACCCGGAATCCGCTATACCGGGGCCGAATTCCCGCCCGAGGTTTGTCGGGTGCGTTCGTAGGAGCCGTTCGTGTGGTGCTGACGACCGGGTCCCACGCAATGGGCAGCCACCAAACCCCGTCAGGACCGGAAGGTAGCAGCGGTAGGTGAGTTTGTTCGTGTGCCGTGGGCTCGCCCGGTAAGAGCCGGGCGGCGGCCACCGCGAGGGTGCCGGAATCGACGGCGGGTGCACGGGTCATATTTTTTTATCTGATATTCGCTTGCCTTTGTCTCACTGTGAGTTGTACCCTATGGCGGAGTCGAACAGGAATGAAAAAGAGTCAAGGATGGAGACAATATATGAAACTCGTCTTGGGTGGTACATATATTCTGTTGCTGTGCGGCATGTTGCTGGTTTCCTGCGGCCCCGGTGCTGATGATCATTGGCAGCAATATATCGCCGCCGGCTCGACGGAATTATCCGCCAGCCGTTTTGGCGTTGCCGAAAGTCTGTTGACCGCCGCCTGGGACATCGCCCAAACCTTTCCCGACGATGACTCGCGGCGGGATGTCACGCTGACCAAACTGGCCCAGGCCACGTCCTCCCTGGGCAAATATGATGAGGCCATTGCGTTATACCGGCTGCTGTTGCCGCGTGACGAAGCCAAATACGGCACGGAATCCGTCGAGGTGGCCCGCCGGCTAAATACCATCGGCATCCTCTGTGACTGGCGCGCGCGATACGACGAATCCAAAGTATGCTATCACCGGGCGATCTCCATCCTCGAAGATAAACTGGGGCCGGAGCACGAGGAGGTCTACCATTTGCTCCGACGGCTGGGTGCGGTCTATCGACTGACCGGTTTTTTTGAGGAAGCCGAACCGTTCTACCTGCGCGCTGTCGAAATTCGGGAAAAGTTGAACCGGCCTTACGATGAAAGTCTCCTCGGCGATCTGGCGCTGCTGGCCGAAGTCTACATCCTGCAGGAGGACCTCGCGGCGGCCGAACCGCTGTATCGGCGGATCCTGAAGACCCGCGAGGAGGCCCTGGGGCCGGATGACCCGCAAGTGGCGGCCGCGCTGGAGAACCTGGCCGAATTGCTGCGCAATATGGGCCGCAACAAAGAAGCCGACCGGCTCACTGCGCGAGCAGAGTCTATCCGCGGACAGTTATAGGGCAACATATCCTGCCCGACTACTCGGGCGCAGCGATATATTCTTCATATTCTTCCACTCCATCAATCACGTGGTCGCCGCTGGCCACCTCGCGAATGCGCATAATCCGTTTACTTTCGCCCGATCTCACTATCATATTTCCTTCATGAAAAACGGTGCCTTCATTTCCTGTGTCTACCTCGGTTTTTTTTCACAGGTAGCGCAGGTCATTATCCTGCGGGAAACATTGGCCGCATTTGCCGGTGTGGAGATGGTCCTCGGCCTGACTCTGGCTGTCTGGCTGCTGGCTGTCGGTGTCGGCGGTTATGCCGGGAACAGACTTCCCGTGCGGGTCAGCCCTCGGGCTGACCGATCTACCGGCGAGGGAACATATCAAGCCGTCGGAATTCTATTCGCCATTGCCGGGGTATTGCTGCCGTTGACAGTCATGGCCATCCGCCAATTGCCGGCCATCTTCAATTTCGCCCCCGGCGAGATCATGGGCGTCGGGGTCTCCCTGCTTGGTGCCCTGCTGACTATCTCGCCGTTATGTTTGGTGTTGGGGTTGTTGTTCACCGTTAATGCCCGGTTATTCGCGCATGAGGCGCAGACCTGGGTGGGGCAGGCCTATCTTCTCGAAGCCGCCGGGGCGGCAGCAGGCGGACTGGTCGTAACATTCATCCTGTTGCCGTTTTCCTCCGACCTCGTGGTGACCCTGGGCTTGATCCCGCCGACTATCGGGATCATTGTCGTGCTCAGGGGCCGGATGAGTTTATTTTATGCAATCCGCTTGTTTTTCCTGACAGCCATCTGGTTTATCTTCGCCGCAAATTTCGGCCCGATCGCGCGTTTTGACCGTGCGACACGGGCAATCAATCGCGCAGTGGGCGAGGTCGTGGCCGTGGCCGATTCCCCGCACGGCCAACTGGCGGTGACCCGTTATGTCGACCAATACAGCTTGTTCGTCAACGGCACGTTGTCCTCGTCTTATCCCGATCAACTTTCTGCCGAGGAAGCCGTGCATTTTGCCCTGTTGTCGCATCCCGCGCCGCAATCAGCGCTGCTGATCGGCGGCGGGACCGGCGGCGCACTGGGGGAGATGCGCAAGCATGGGGTATCCGTTGATTATGTCGAACTCGATCCGCGCCTGATCGAACTGGCCCGCGACAATTTCCCCGGCACGGTGACTCGTGAATTTGCCGATTGCCGAATCATCACCGGGGATGGCCGGGCGTATCTCGCGCAGACCGGTGTCCGCTATGATGTAATTGTACTCAACCTCGGCGAACCGTCCACGGCGATGGTCAACCGCTTTTTCACCCGGGAATTTTATGCGCTGGTGAAAGACCATCTCACACCCACAGGCGTGTTTTCGTTTCGGGCAGTTTCCGCCGAGGAGTATATCAGTCCTGAACGCGGCATGTTTCTTTCAACATTATATAAAACACTAAAAGAAGTTTTTTCGAAAATCGTTGTCCTGCCCGGCCGGACTAATATTTTTATCGTCGGCAATGATGCGGTGAAGCTCATCAGTCGGCCGGAACAGTTTGCGGCCCGGTTGCAGGAACGCGGTATTCATACCAGCTTCGTCAACGAGTCCATGTTGCCGTTCCGGTTGACTCCGGCGGCCAGCGAATATCTCGGCCAACAGCTGAATATTCCGGAAGCCGGATTGAATACCGACCGGCAGCCGCTGTGTTATTATTACAATTCCATTTTATGGAGCCGCCAGTTCACGGGGCGAAGCGCAACGAGTCCGTCGTTTATTACCAGTCTTTCGCCCCCGGTCCTGATCGCGGCGGCGCTGGTCTTTTTTGTTCTGGTCCTGCTTGCCTGTTGGCTCACCCGATCGGGCAGCAGCGTGCCGTTTATTTTTTCTCTTTTCATCTCCGGAATGACCGCGATGGCCATGGAAATCGTCCTGCTCTATTGTTTTCAGGTCTATCTGGGGCATATCTATGCCAAGATCGGTGTGCTGGTTGCTTGTTTTATGGTCGGCATGAGTCTCGGCTCGTATCTGTTCAACCGCCGCGTGCAGGTCAGCCCGTCTATTCTTATACTTGGTCATATCGTCCCCGCTGTTTTGATGGCGGGTTTTCTGGGCTGCACGACGCTCTGTTCCGCCGGGTCGCTTTCCGGGGCCGTTGTTGAGCTGCTCTTTTATCTGTTTTCATTGTTGTTCGGTGCGGCAGGGGGTGCATTGTTTATTGTGGCCAACCGTTTGTACATGCTGCGTCTCTGTAGTGCGGGTGCGGTACCGGTCGGCACCGGCTATGCCGTCGATCTCGCTGGTTCGGCGCTGGGCGCCTTGGTGGTTAGTTCTCTGTTGCTTCCGGTCTGGGGCATCGCGCAAACCATCTGGCTGCTGGCGGCATTGAATCTGATTGTCATATTCATCGTATCGCTATTTGGCAGAATCCAAAAGTGACTGACTCAATGACATTATCCTGAATGAAATCGTATGTTCATTCCGGCGCTGTTCATGACCGTCACCACCGAAGCGGCGCTGGCCTACCAGACATTCTGGGTTTTCGTCCCCCACGCCCAATGGCCGCTGGCCATTATTGCTGTTGTGCTCATGCTGCTGGGCTTGCTGGTGGCGTACGAAGTATTCATAAAATTCCGCCTATCGCGCAACCATCCCACGCGAAACTAAGGCACAAAGGCACATCCTGAAACATGTGCTGCAGGACATCCCTCACCATTCTTGCGCCAAAGTCCGACGGGCGCGATCTGCACGATCCGGTACGGCAAAATTTCAGCCGATCAGGTGGGGCGGCAAAACCAACTCGATCAGCCAGCCGGATTCTGCCCGCACCAGCCCGATCAGTCCGCAGTTATAAAACGCGATGAGTTCGCGGCCTTTTCCGCCCAGGACCAGCATATTCGCCAGCCGGCCGAGGTGCGGCAGGTGTCCGACGATCAGCACGGTTTCCTGAAGCTCCGCCAATCTTCCGACAATCGGCAGGACGTCATCGTCGGGGTCCAGGCCGGAAACTGCCCGGATGGGTGGGGAGGGTTTCAAGCATGCGGCAATAATCGCGGCGGTCTCCTCGGCGCGTTTTTTGCCGCTATGCCAGATCCAGTCGACACTGATCCCGGCTTTGGCCGCCCACAGCGCGGTTTTGCGGGATGACACCCGGCCCGCGCCGGTCAGCGAACGTTCCGGATCAATATCCTGCCGCCGGGCCTCGCCATGCTGCACCAGATAGAGCCGCCGTCTGACCGGTTGATCTGCCTGCGTAGCCACATCGCCCCTCCGTGGTTATGTCCAGCAAAAGCAATAACGGGAATGTTCCGGCCCAGGTCAAGGCCAATGGGGGGTGACACGGAGCCGGTCGGGTAACGCAGGGATAAGAACGGGAACCGTTCCCGTGCCGGTCAGCCCCTGGGCTGACCGAAAACTGATGCTGTGTAAAAGCACAACGGGAACGGCGACTACCGTTCCCACTTCAACGACAACGGTCCCAGCTCCGTCTCGATACGGTTCAGGATCGTATTATGTTCCACCAATTGGCGGATCTTTTCGATATCAGGATACAACACCCGGTCGTCCTCCAGATGCGTGACGACCTTGCGGATTTCTTCATAGGCGATCTGGGTTCCCGCGCCGGGTTTCTTGGGGGCGCGGAAATCAAAGGCCTGCGCGGCAGCCATCATCTCGATGGCAATCACCGCGCGGACATTGCGCATGATCTCGCCCAGTTTGCGCACCGCGATGGGGCCCATTGATACGTGGTCTTCCTGATCAGCGGAAACCGAAATCGAATCCACCGACGCCGGATGCGATAGCACCTTGTTTTCGGAAACCAGCGCGGCGGCGGTATACTGCGCCACCATCAAGCCGGAATTCAAGCCGCGTCCCTCTACCAGGAAATCGGGCAAACCGGAGAGGACGGGGTTCATCAGCCGATTGGTATGGCGCTCACTCAAATCGGCGATTTCGGACATCGCAATGGCCAAAAAGTCGGCGACCAGCCCGATGGGCTGGCCGTGGAAATTTCCACCGGCCAGATGCGCGTGATCATCGGCAAAAAACAACGGGTTGTCGGCGGCGGCGTTGATTTCAATCTCCACCTGTCCACGGGCATAAAACAGGGCATCGATGGACGGGCCGATCACCTGCGGCGTGCAGCGCAGGGAATAACCGTCCTGCACCTTGCCGCTTTTATCGGCGATGATTTCGGAATCTTCAATCAGGCGGCGGATAATTGCCGCGACCGCATTTTGCCCATTATAGGGACGAGCGCCATGCAGACGGGCATCGAAGGCCTGGGGCACCGATTTAAGCGCGTCGATGGTCATTGCGCCGGCGATAATCGCGTTTTTAATCAGCCGCTCCGCATCATGGATCAACAGGGCCAGACCGCCGGTCATCATCTGCGAGCCGTTGATTAAGCCCAGACCTTCTTTGAACGAAAGGGTAATCGGCTGCAATCCGGCGCGTTTCATCGCCTGCCCGCCGGGCATTCGTTCGCCCTGATACCAGGCCTCACCCTCGCCCAAAATAACCTCGGCCAACTGGGACATGGGGGAGAGGTCCCCGGATGTGCCTACTGAACCTTTTTCGGCGACGATGGGGATCACCCCACGGTTAGCCATCTCAATATAAGTTTCCAGGATGCTGGAACGGACGCCGGAATACCCCTTGGACAGCACATTGGCGCGGATGGCCATTGCCGCCTTGACCACCTCCGGCGGAAACGGTTCGCCGGTCCCGGCGGCATGGGAATAGATAATCCGTTTCTGCAATTCCGAACCCTGTTCGGGGGAGACCCGGATGCGCGCAAACTCGCCGATCCCGGTCGTCACTCCATAAATTGCCTCACCGGAGCTGACCATATCTTCGATGACCGCACGGCAGCGGTCGACCTGTTTTTTACCTTTGGCCGACAATGCGATTCTGGCGCCGCCCCGGGCGATTTCGTGGATCTGTTCGATAGTCAGGTTATTGCCGTCGATCTGGATTTCCGACATGGTGCCTCCTGTATGAACTCATTCCGGGGGATTAAATCCACCCGCATATTTCTACCGATTAAGAAAGCCCAAACCGACGCCCAAAGTCAATCCCTGCCGTGTCAAAGACCACCAAATGAAAACCTGCGCAATGCCCGTTGTTTTTTAGTATATTAGTCGGAATAGAAGGTCTTTGGACAGGAGAATGTGATGCCGGGCAGAGCCGAACAGTTTCGCCGTGAACGGGAAGAGCTCAACACCAAAATCCTCTTCGCCGGGAGTAAGACAATCCAACGGTTTTTTGCACTGGATACTGCAGCGTATCGTGAAGGCGTGTTGCCGGTTAAGACGAAGGAATTGATGGGGCTGGCTGCCAGCATGGTTTTACGCTGTGATGATTGTATCACCTATCACGTCCTCCGGCTGGCTGAAGAAGGCGCGACCCGGGCCGAGATCATGGAGGCCATGGAAATCGGCCTGGTTGTCGGCGGTTCGATTGTTATCCCCCACCTGCGCCGGGCTTACCGCTTGCTTGATGAGCTTGAAACACTCTGAGTGGTGTGCCCGGCCGCGCTGAATATCCCGGGCAATGTGCAGGTCGTTGTCGATGATGATCTGCTGCAGGCCACGGTGACAATTACCGGCATCCAGGCGTCACCTTACTGGGCCGGCCACGGTAATTTGCGGTTCGAAAACCCCAATACCGTCGATCAATATGGAAACATGACCGTATCCGGCATCGCCGTGGTTGAGACCGTGCCCAGCGGGGACCTGCAAATCACCGGCGCCGCCGGCGGCATTCACCTGTATCCCACGTCAATGGGGCAGGTTCCCTGTGACGCCATTGCTCATGGCGGCGTTACCAAACAGGCGGCCCTGCCGTTGGCATTCACCTTGGCCCAGAACCGACCGAACCCGTTCAATGCCTCGACGATCATCGAATTTTCCCTGCCCGAAGCGGCGTTTACCACTCTGGATGTGTACAACGTCCTGGGGCAGCGGGTGACAACCCTGATGAACGATTACACGGAAGCCGGGCCTTACAGCATATTCTGGAACGGCCGTGATGAACACGGTAACCAGGTGGCCAGCGGTTTATATTTCTGCCGCCTGCAGTCGGGGAACCATGCCGATTCCAAGAAAATGGTCTTGATGAAGTAGTCGTCGGCCTTACGGGATACCGCATACCGCAACTCAATATCGGAGCGGAGAAACCATCAGGTTTCTCCGCTTTTTTTCGCGTGCAGCAGGTACAGCGTCCGTTTCGATTCCCGGATCATCTCGGACCTGATGATTTCATATGTCCGGGAAAATACCTGTTCAAAGATGTCCTGTGTGTAATCGCCGAAGATATCTTCTCGGGTGGCCAGCAACCGCCGGACCTGGGAATCGTCTTTGGGCACAAACTCAATGATTACCCACCGACCCAGCCGGGCCAGGAATTCGGCGATGCCGGCCAGGGGCACGTTGTGGGAGATGGCCAGATGATGAATCAAGGCCAAAGCCAAAACTGTATCCGCCGGCCCGCGCTCGATGAGTCCGGCGCGCTCACTGGTGTTCCAGCCGGCGCCCGGCGACGGATTGGTCAAATCACACAACAGCGGTAGCAGGTTGTCGCGCTGTTGGGTCCGGCATTGACGATAATTTTTTTCCACGGCTGCGGGGTCAACATCAAAACAGACAGTAAAGATATGATTTTCGGCAGCGATGCGGCTGAAGATCCCGATGTTGCCGCCCAGGTCCCAGACCGTCTGGGGCGAACTGGCGGCGATGAACTCGGCGACAAGCCGCTGTTTATGCCGAAAACCCTCCGGCGTGTAATTCGTGTCCTCGTAGTATTCGGCCCATTCGGTGCCTTCGGCTTCCCAGCGCAGGGCTTTGATCGCGTGGTTTAGGTTGTCGATTAATCCCCGCATAGCCAGGCGGCTGACTTTTCCGGCGGCCGGTTTAACTGTCCGCCCCTCGTATTTTTTCTGGCTTTTTGCGTGCAGGTGGATGTGGGTCAGCAGGGGAAAGGAAAGTTTCGTGCGGGCCGGCAGCAGCCGCGCCGCCAGATCCAGCGGGATGCCGTCGAGATGGTTGCGGAGCAGCCCACCGAGCCGCACGTCCGTCCGGCTCATCAGCGCCAGCGGCGCCAAAAAATGCCGGCAGAACTGTTGATACCCGATCCAGGGCCGCCCCTCAGCATATTTCTCGAATGACAGCGTGTCAATCAACACCGGCCGGGCGCGATGAAACTGAATATTGTATGCCGAGGCGTCTTTCAGCGACATCCCGTGGTCCAGCGCGATCTGTTGAATACGCAATGTTGTCAGGGCGGCGTCCCGCAACTGGCTGAAACACCACTCATACGGATATGAAATGAATCTGACCGGTTCCGGAGCGATGACCCGATATGCGCTTGCCGGGTCAGCCGGGAAGATGTCAACTTCCCGATGCGGGATGAGCAAACCCGCGTTTACCAGTTCGGCGTATAGGCCGCAGGTGTTCAGTAGATCGTAATTGTCCTGATAACAGCGGTTGATTTGCCGGTACAACGCTTCCTCGCGGTAAAATAGAAATCCACTCGGGTCGCGGAATGACCCAGGCACGCGGCGTTCACCGGTCATCTGTGGCCTGCTTTTTTCGACGCGAAAACAGATGCCCCAGGAAGGACTTGACATTTTTCCAGAACATCTTCAGGGCGAACAATGCCCCCAAAAAAAACGCCAACAGAATTTGCAGCATGTAACTGCCGGTACCGGGATCGATATAGGCCCATGCCGCGGAGGAGGGAATCAGTGCAAGCAATGCGCCCAGGATAATCAGGGTCGATATGTGTTCTTTCCGGGACATCATCTTGGGCCGGGTCTTTTCGATCTCGTTCACATCTGTCCCCGAGTTCGCGTTTGGCGCCCCGTGGGGCGGTCATATTTCTTTCACTAAACCGCATGATATGTCATCGGTTATCTCTCGTCAAGTATGTCCTGCTCCACCTGCCGGGTTTTTAAGTTGCGGCGCTTGCCCCAATCCGTATTTTCGCCGTATTCTGAAAGGACGCGTTGCCGGAAAGAACAACATGAAAGACAAGAACCCATAGTGAGGAACCATGACTGCACACCTGTGCACCGCCGATGAAATCATGCAGCTGGCCCGGGGTTTTCAGAAAAGCCGGGTTTTGTTGAGTGCTTTTGAGTTGGGTATCTTCACCGCGCTTGGCGCCCGGCAGCGTTCATCACGGGAGATCGCCGAGGCCCTGCACACCGACCCACGGGCCACCGACCGGCTGTTGAACGCCCTATGCGCGCTGGGATTATTGGCCAAACATGAGGGATGTTTTGCCAACACGCCGGCCACAGCGGAGTTTTTGGTTCAAGGCAACCCCGGATTTTTATCCTATTTGTCTCACGCGAATAATCTCTGGCAAACCTGGAGCACGCTGACCGAGGCGGTCCGCCGTGGAACGTCCGTTGCCGATCGGCCCCTGGCCGAACGCGGCGAACAATGGCGCGAGGCCTTTATCGCTGCCATGCATAACTCGGGCTCCCGCTGTGCCCCGGAGGTGGTCGGCTTGCTTGAGTTATCCGGGGTCTCGCGGGTCTTGGATGTCGGCGGCGGGTCGGGCGCCTATTCGATGGAGTTTGTCCGCGCCCGGCCCGGGATTCGTCCCACGGTTTTTGATTTGCCGGAGATTCTCCCCCTGACCCGCAGGTACGTCGCCGATTGCGGCATGACGAGCATGATCGACTTCCTCCCCGGAGACCTGGCGACCGCTGACCTCGGTGCGGGGTATGATATGGTATTTGTCTCTTCCATTGTACACATGTTTTCGCTCGCGGACAACCAGGCCTTCGTTGCCCAATGCGTTGCTGCCTTGAATTGCGGCGGACAATTGGTAATCAAGGATTTTGTGGTCAATGAAGACCGCACGCAACCCACCGATGCCGCGTTGTTTGCGCTGAACATGCTGGTCGGTACGGCCGCGGGCGATACCTACACCGAGCGCGAAATCCGCGGCTGGATGGAACAAGCCGGGCTGCATGCTCTCCACCGCAAAGATACCAGCTTTGGCAGCGCGTTGATCGTCGGCCGAAAACCATAGTTTTCCCGGTTTTATGGAAACGTGGGGCAATTGCCCGGATACGGATCGCAGTTACACGGATCGCAGGGCCCGATCCCCGAAGATTTGTAAACGAATTGCACATACCAGGTCACATCCAACGGCGTCACGGTTCCCGTGCAATCCCAGTCGCCATTGTCGCCGGGACAGCCGGGCAACAGCGGCCGGGCATCAAGTTGTTTGTAAACATAGTTGACGATATACGCCACGTCGACCGGGGTGTAGCCAGTGACACCATCCAAATTGCAGAATAATAAGCAATCACAATCACACGCGTCGCCGATATCGTCACCGTCGCCATCTTCCTGGCCGGGATTAGACACCTCCGGGCAGTTGTCGCAGGCATTGCCAAGGTCATCACCATCACTATTTGCCTGATCAGGATTGTAGGCAAAGGGACAGTTGTCTTCCCACCCAAGACGTCCGTCGCTGTCCAAATCCAGGTAATCTCCCTCGGTGATGGTGAGGAATTGGTCTGCCGCAACCGCTGTCCGGATGTCCACCAAACCACTCGGCCACTCGATCTTGATTGAGTCAATAAGTGTCGTGACTCCCAACCCGAAGTGCGCGCGGTTTTCATCTTGTGCGTAAATTGCGGATTGGCCATTAATCTGCCGCAGTTGCCAGGTCGGCGTTCCTTGGGCGGCAGCCTTGACGCGTACTCGGGTGCCGATGGCCGAACGATTACTCATCGTTCCCACACACTCGATGCTGATCCAATGGTTTCCTGAGCAGTCATTCCGGAACTGAGTGCACCGCGTATTGTTCAAACCGGTAATGTATATATCCAGGTCACCATCACGATCGTAATCGGCCAATGCTGTGCCGGAAGCGACAACGGGATACGTAACGATTTCGCCCTCGGTCACTTTCGTGAAGACCCCGGTTCCATCATTCAAGTAAACGGCGGACGGGGAGGCCTGATAGGGGATGACCTGCTTGGCGACATACAAGTCCAGATCGCCATCGTTATCAAGGTCCGCCCAGTGCGGCATCCGAAATATCTGAGGGGCAAGGTCTTCAGGGTCTGCGAAAAACCGGGGAAACTGATGGGCGCCGTCATTTCGATACAAGATCAATGCGCCGGGCCAGAGATCTCCGCCGCAAACATCCAGGTCGCCGTCGTTGTCGTAGTCCCCCCAGGCGAAGGCGTAAGTACTGTCAGTTGAAATTGCATTCGTGACCTGCGTGAAGGTCCAATCGCCGTTGTTGGCATAGTACAGCGCACTCAGGCTATTGCGGCCGTGGACCATGTCCAGGTCGCCGTCGTTGTCGGCATCGCCCCAAAGCGTTCCGCCAACGTCTCCGTGCAGGAAACCGGCGGTAGTGTCCGTCAACCGCACAAACTCGCCTTCGTCCTGGCGATAGATCAGAATACCGGTGGTGTCGCTCAACCACGCGTGCACGCCGACCGTCAGGTCCAGGTTGCCATCATTGTCATAATCACCCCATGCCGGGGACACAGATGCCACCGTTGTGGTTGCCACGATACCGTCCATGACCCTGGTGAACGAGCCGTCATTCTCGTTCCGATACAGGTAATCGACGACCGGGACAGTGTTCTGGCCGGGATTGGCCGCGAATACATCAACATCACCATCATTATCGTAGTCCGCACAACTGGCGGCAATGGAATTGCCTGTCTGCGCCGGCGGTTGATCGACTATTTTGGAGAAAGTCCCGTCGCCATTATTATGATATAAACAGTTCAAATTAGTCCCGCCTGAGTACTTCCAGCTGGTGACAAATAAATCGGCATATCCGTCATTGTCGTAGTCCACCCACGCTACACCGTGAAAGTGACCGTATTCGCTGACCTGAGGACCGCTGGTAATCCTGGTAAATACAACGGCAGCCTGAGGCGCCCCGGACTGCGATTCCCCGGGCGTTGAACCGGGATAGGCAAGCAACAGTATCAGTGTTGCCGCGCAAATATCCTGCCTATGTTTCATGTCGTGGCCTCTGATGTTTAAGTGATTTTACTTTATATCTTCATTAATTCCCATACCTGATATATTCCAGTACCGGGCGATTTCTTTCTTATTCCACAACAGTCCGCCGCCAACGAGTCCAAATTTCATTTCATGCAATGTCCGCCGCCCCGCAACTGTCTGCCATTGAATGAATTGCGAATATTTAAAAAAACGCTGAAACCTCCGGGATTTTTTTCCGTCCTACTCAGCGGGGAGGATGGGGCCTGCCGCGGCATCTGCCTGCTGCCGTGGCACAAGTGGGGAGGTCGTGAGATGTTCCATCGAGCACGCGTTGTACCCGTAACAGCATGCATCGTTCTTCTTTTCACCGTGACAGTTTTAGCCCAGGATTCCACGACCGTCGCTCGGGTTGTGCCGGAAATCCGGGCCCTGCGGATTAATCCGGAAGCTCCGGTGATCGATGGTGTCCTTGATGATGAGGTCTGGCAGGACACCAATCTGTTTCATGCACGGGATTTTATCCAGCGTGATCCCGACGAAGGGAAAGCCGCCACCGAATCGACACTGGTTGCGGTGCGCTATGATGATGATGCAGTGTATTTCGGCTTCTGGTGTTATGATTCAGAGCCGGACAAGGTCGTCGGACAACTCGTCCGCCGTGACCGCTCCGGCGAATCCGACATGGTTTCGGTCCGGCTGGACCCATATCATGACCATCAAACAGGGTACGCTTTTTATCTGTCGGCGGCAGGCGTGCAGCAGGATTGCCGCGTCTATAATGATGATTGGACTGATTATTCATGGGACGGCGTTTGGGAATCGGACTGTCGGCGGCAGCCATGGGGCTGGTCGGCCGAAATGAAAATTCCCTATCATTGCGTGCGGTTCACCGAACAGCCGGAACAGACTTGGGGCGTGGATTTTTGCCGCGTGATCAACCGCCGGGCGGAAGTGTCGCGCTGGGCATTTACTCCCGAACGTGAAGGCGGGTATGTCTCAAAATTCGGCCACCTGACCGGGCTGACCAATATCAAGCCCGCCACACACCTGCAGGTTTTGCCTTATGTCGTCTCCCGAGCGGAACTTGCCGACGGCACCACGGGCAACCCGGACGGGCGGGAGAATTATGAAAATGCGGGCGTCGATGTCAAGTACGGCATCTCGTCCAACCTGACTTTGGATGCGACCTTCAATCCCGATTTCGGCCAGGTGGAGCTTGATGAGCCGGTGCTCAACCTCTCGGCATTTGAAACCTATTTTTCCGAGCGCCGGCCTTTTTTTATGGAGGGGGCCGATCTGTTCAGCGCGGTGTACACGCAGTTCTATTCCCGGCGCATCGGCCGTGCCCCCGGCAATTGGGCTTCGAATATCGATCCCGACTATGACTATACACTCAGCCGCCCCACGGCGACCACCATTCTGGGCGCCGCCAAGCTGACCGGCAAACTCCCCGGCGGTACGTCTTTTGCCATGCTGAATGCGGTGACTCAGGATGAAAAAGAAAAATACGTGACCACCGGCGGAGAAACCCGCGAAGCCGTCGTCGAACCGCAAGCCGGATACTCAGTGATGCGGGTTAAACAGGACGTGCTCAACCGCTCATATGTCGGCGGGATGCTGACTGTGGCCGGCCAGGACACAAAACACCCCGCGATGACCGGGGGCGCCGACTGGCGGCTGCTGACGAATGACGGCAATTGGGGGGTCATGGGACACTCCGTCTTTTCACGCAACGACGCCGACCATGTAGGGTATGCGCTGTTTACCGAACTGCAAAAACTGACCGGTGAGCATTGGCGGGGAGAACTTGCTTTCAATATGAAAGACCCCCATTTCAATCTCAATCGGCTGGGTTATTCCTCGCGGAATGATTTCCGCGAGGTGCGGGGCTGGGTGCAATACCGCACGCAGGATGACTGGTGGATCGTCCGCAATTCATACACCAACCTCAACTTGAACTCCGATTGGAATTATGCCGGAGATGATATCGGGCGGGGGGTGAACGCCAACACCTACATCGAGTTCGTCAACAACTGGTCGATGAACGCGTCGGCAGCAATGCAGGTGGAAAAATACAGCGATGTTGAAACCCGCGGCAACGGGCTGTGGGAATGGCCCGAGTACCCGACATTTGCCTATTATATGGGTGTGTCCAGCGATTCGCGCAAGCCGATTACCGCCAGCGTCAGCCAAAACTGGGGCCGCGACCGGGGGGGCTCGTGGTGGAGCTCCTATCTTGGCGCGCAATTCCGCCCCAGAAGCAATCTTGAATTCAGCGGCGGCGCCAGCTACAACCGCGCATTTAATGCGGTGCACTGGGTCTATAATGACGGTGACAATTCGATCTTTGCCAATCTGGACAAAGACCAGTTGTACATGGAGCTGACTGCAAGCGTAATGCTGGCCCGCAACCTTTCCTGGCAGATTTCCGGTCAGGGGCTGATCTCCAGTCTGGACTACCGGGATTACCGAAGGTACCTGGGCGGCCGGAATTATGACCCGGTCAGCGAATTCAGCGACCGTGACGGCACCTATTCGGCCTTGAACACCATGATGATCCTCCGCTGGGAATACCTGCCCGGCAGCACCCTGTATTTTGTCTGGACCCGGGAACGAGGCGAATGGGACGACCAGATCAACTACCTGGAATTCGATACGGAGCTTGACCGGTTTTTCTCCAGCGGCGCAACCAATGTCTGGCTGGTCAAGGCCTCCTATTGGTGGAATTTGTAAGCGCGCAACCTTAGGTTACCGACCATCGCCGCGCAAACCAGGCAGCGGTCCCGGACCGGGACCGCTGTCTTTGTTCATCACGCATGGTAATTTAACGCTTGAATTTTTGCCTCCGGACCACTAGATACTCCCTGCGGCCCCAGGGCGCCCTGACCATAGACGCGGGGTTGGCTATAGGATGGTTGCCGGTGGTCGAAAATATGTATTACCGGGCGGCTTTGACCGGGGGCCGGGGACAGGCCGTCTTGAAACCCGGTAACCATGACCAACATTGCACTATGCTCCCCGGTATAATTGACCAACAATGGAGGAAGGGCTGTGGCCGAGATAAATGAAATCAAGGGTGTGATCGGGATTTTGACCGGCGGCGGGGATGTCCCTGGCCTGAATCCTGCGATCAGGGCGGTAACGATCAGGGCCATCAGGGAGGGGTACCGGGTTTTGGGCATTCGCCGCGGCTGGGCCGGGCTGGTCGGGCTGGTGCGCGACAAGGCCGCCGACAACAGCAACTGCTATCAGGTGCTCACCGAGGACATCGTCAACAAATCCGGGCGCACCGGCGGGACGTTTTTGCATACCTCGCGCACCCACCCCGGGCACGTGCCGCAATCGGATATCCCCGAACACCTACAGGCCGAGTATAACGCGCCGATGAATGACCTGACTCCCGAAGTCATCAAGAACCTCGAGTTCCTCGGCATCGACTACCTGATCCCGATCGGCGGCGATGACACCCTCAGCTACGGTGTACATTTGTATAAAAAGGGCATGAAAGTCATTGCCATTCCCAAAACGATGGACAATGATGTCCCCGGGACGGATTACTGCATCGGCTTCAGTACGTGCGTGACCCGGACGATCCAGATGACCAATTCGCTGCGGACCTCGGCCGGTTCGCACGAGCGCATCATGGTGCTGGAGGTGTTCGGGCGGTACGCCGGGTTCACCGCCATGCTGCCGACCATGGCCGGTTCGGCTAACCGCTGTGTCATCCCCGAATATAAATTCAACATTGAGCTGTTGACCGAACTGCTGGTTGCCGATCGCCGGACAAATCCCAGTAAATATTCGGTAGTCTTGGTTTCCGAAGGCGCGATGTTTGAAGGCGGCGATATGGTGTTCCAGGATACGACCACCGACGCCTACGGCCACAAAAAACTAGGCGGGATCGGCGATCTGGTCTCCGCGGAGATTAAGGCCCTTTCGCCGAAGTTCAACAACGGCAAACCGATCAGTTTCATTAATCAGAAACTCGGTTATCTGGTGCGCGGGGGCGACCCCGACGCCATCGATTCGATTGTCCCGATGGCTTACGGCAACCTGGCCCTGGATTTGATTCTTTCCGGCGTGCACGGTCGGCTGGTCGTGCTCAAAAACGGCCGGTACGACAATGTGCCCATTGACGTAGTGACCAGCACTAAAAAATTCGTCAAAGTCGAGAAGTACTATAACAAGGACCGTCTCCGGCCGCTGTATAAGAGTTTCGAAATGTTGCCCCTGTTTATCATGACCAGTGAATAGCCGGCGTCGGGCAACATGAAGTGGCGCCATCCTGCCCTGCCGGGGTGCTGAGTTAAGTCAATCCGGCCGGAATTCGAGGCCTGCGATGCACATCGACGATTACATCGAAGCCAACCGCAGAATGTGGAACGAAACGGCCGGAATCCATGAACAGGGCTACGTCGAGGGACTCCTGGAGCGGGTCCAGGCACCGGACTTCTGCACGTTCGACGAAGTAGAAAAACGCATCTTTGCGCAGATCGGCCTGACCGGCAAAGCGGTGGTCCAGCTGTGCTGCAACAACGGGCGGGAATTGATTTCTGTCAAGAAGGCGGGGGCAGGAAGATGTGTCGGGGTTGATATCAGCGACAAGTTCATCGACCAAGCCCGGAAACTTGCCGGGCTGGGCGGTGTGGATGTGGAATTCGTGTGCGCCGGCGTCTATGACCTCCCCCATGAGTATGACGGCCGGTTCGACCTCGTATATATCACGATCGGCGCCTTGGGTTGGCTGCCGGACATTGGCGCGTTCTTCGGCGTCGTCTCACGCCTGCTTGCGCCCGGCGGCCGGCTTTTTATCTACGAGATGCATCCGATGTTGAACATGTTTGAACCGGAAAAAGGACTGACCGTTGATTCGTCATACTTCCGGAGTGAACCGTTTGTAGAGCAGGAATCACCGGACTATTTCGACCGTTCGCAGGTGGTGAACGCCACCTCTTATTGGTTTCACCATACACTGGCGGAGATCATCGGTGGTTGCCTCAACCATGGGCTGGAGTTGACTCATTTCGAGGAATACGGGCACGATATTTCGATGGTCTATGCCGCCTTTGCGCACCTGCCGAACAAACCGCCGTTGTGTTTTTCATTGGTGGCCCGAAAAACGGGATAATGCGACGGGGCAGTTCTTGCCCCGCTGTCCTGCAACACTGAGTCCCCCTGCACCTGCGGGGGCCGGGGTCTCGACACGCCTCGGTAATCCATTCTGTGCCTTTGGGTAACATGGATCGCGTTTCGGCCACCGCTATTTCTCTGATTACGCGCGTTGCTCACGTCAAATAATCACGATCACGTCCGATACTATTAATACTGGTGCGGCACGGCCTGTCTATCCTGAACTGCCGCACCGCGGTGGCGAAAATGACTGAACCTCAACTGTCCGAGACGCAAAAAATCATTGTGTCCATTCCGGCGTTGTCCGGCCTGTCTTGGGCTCAATTGAATACGGTCCGGGAGTATGTGAACGTCCGTTCCTACCCGCCCGGCCGCATGGTGTTTTCCGAAGGCGAGCCGGGGCACAGTCTGTACATTGTCAAATCGGGACTGGTGGAAATCCTGAAAAAAGGCCCCGACGAACACGCGGGCACCATCCGGCTGGCGCGGCGCGGCCCCGGCGAGATTATCGGGGAGATGGCGGTCATTGAGGAAAAGCCGCGCTTTGCCACTGCCATATGTGTCGTCGAGACTCAATTGGCCGAGATGTCGCGGGAAGATTTCATGCGGCTCCTGGCGACCCGGCCGGATATGGCGCTGCAATTCCTCAAATTGCTGATCGAACGAGTCAAAGAAGCAGACATTACCCGGCTCAAGGAGCTGGAAGAAAAAAATGAAAAATTGGAGACCTCGGCCACCCGGCTGCACCAGGCGCTGAAAAAACTGCAGGTGTCTAATGAGCAGCTGGAAGAAACCGTCCGCTCCCGCCAGCAGCTGCTCGATGTCTCCCCGTTTCCGATCATCGTCACCGACGCGGACATGCAGGTGGTCTACAGCAATCCCGCGACCTACAACGTCTTCGGACTGGAATCGGACGAATGTATCGGTCATCGCATCAGCGACCTGCTGAAACATCCTGACTCGACGAAAGGGAACAGGATGACCGAACTGCTGCTCCGCGAGGGCGAGCCGTGGAACGGCGACGTCGAGCTCTACGACAAGCAGGGACACCTGCTGTACTGTTATGTTGAGGCGCTCCCCGTCCCCACCGACCGGCCGGAAAATCAAACATACCTATTCATTTTCCATGACCAGACGGAGATTCGCGAGTTGCAGCAACAGTCGTTTGAACGCGAGCGGCTGGCCAATAAGGGAGAGATGGCCGCGGAAATCGCGCACGAGTTGAATAATTACCTCGCCGTTCTGTCCGGCAATATCGAATTATTGCCGATGTTCATGGAGAATAAAAATTTCGACCGGATTACCAAGTGTCTGTCGACGCTGGAGGTCTCACTGGCCCGTATGCAGGTATTCACTACGGCATTGCTTTCATCGCGGCTGCCCCGGCAGGAGAAATCGCAGCAGAATATCAATACGTTTATTGAAAATCAGGTGGCCTTTCTCAAGCCGCAGCGGAAATTCAAGAAGATTATCATTATCACGCAGCTCGACCGGCGTCTGCCCGAGTTTGAAGTCGACCTCAACGCGATACAGCAGGTGTTATACAACCTCATTCTGAACAGTGCCGAGGCCCTCGCTTCCACCAACAATGACGAACCGTCGGTCACCATCGCCACCCGCTGGCTCCCCGACCGGGGGATTGCCGAGGTGGAAATCTCCGATAACGGGCCGGGGATCGACCGCAAAGTCCTCGCGGAATTGTTTCATAAGCACATTACCAGCAAACCGGACGGTCACGGTATTGGCTTGATGACGGTCAGGAAGATTATCGAGGGGCATAAGGGGACCATTTCCGCGGGGATTTCCGCCACCGGCGGCGCGTCATTCATTATCGGGTTGCCGGTGGCGCAAACCGTGGAGGCCGGGGCGACGGCCGCGCTTCCCGTGCGGACGCAGCGCTGACCGACTTCCCACGGGGTGTGGTATGGACTCCATGTGGTTTCTTGTTCTCGCCCATTTCCTCGGCGACTATGCCTTACAGACCGACCGGATGGCGCAGACCAAGGGCAAGCACCTGCCGACCCTGCTGGTCCATACGACGATATATACCCTGACCATCGGGATTGTGTATTATCTCGGACGGTCTTTTTCCCGAAATATGGTTGATTCCCTGCCGCTGCTGTTTGCCGTGTGTGTGGGAATCTTTGTGCTGCATAGCGCGCAGGATCTGATCAAGGCGCGGTGGTTCTCCTGTTCGCGCCAGATGTACTACATAGATCAGGCGCTGCATGTGCTTCAATTATTTGTGATTCGGCTATGGCTGGGATGAAGAATAACGATGAGCCGCGGTCGAGCGGGGCGCGGATCGGGGCGTTACTCCCGCGCCGCTTCACGCAGGCCGTGGGGCCGCCCGGCGGCGGCATCCTCGCCC
>JAGVQM010000017.1 GCA_020051695.1 Candidatus Zixiibacteriota bacterium
AGGTCCCAAGGGTTTGGCTGTTCGCCAATTAAAGTGGTACGTGAGCTGGGTTTAGAACGTCGTGAGACAGTTCGGTCCCTATCTGATGCGGGCGTAGGATACTTGCAGGGTGCTGTCCCCAGTACGAGAGGACCGGGATGGACCAACCAACGGTGCGCCAGTTGTCGCGCCAGCGGCATAGCTGGGTAGCCGTGTTGGGACGGGATAAGCGCTGAATGCATCTAAGTGCGAAACCCACCCTAAGACGAGGTATCCCACTCCTTCGGGAGTCTGAAGACCCCTGGTAGACTACCAGGTTGATAGGCCATAGGTGGAAGCGCCGTGAGGCGTGTAGCCGAGTGGTACTAATAGGTCGTGCGACTTGACCTTAAATTTTTTGTGGGTCGACGCGAAGATACACTACTTTGCAAACCAGTATGAAGTTGTCGGAGAATGGAACGTTCTTTAACGGTTAATGGTGTTCGATACGACGATGAAAAAAGTAGCGTGGATTGCCTTGGCGGTCGTACTGGCCGTGGTCGTGATTTACGGTGCATTCCGGATCATCGATGCGATCTCCAACACCAAAAACAACGAGGTGACTGCCGAAGGATAACCGCCGCTTTTCAGCGGCGCCCCACCCGCCGTGGCGGGCTGGGGGAGCGGCGAACCAAGCCGTAATTCTTCGGACACCAGACGAACCAGACGCAAAGCTTGCCGGTGGCTATGGCGAGGGGGACACACCCGTTCCCATTCCGAACACGGAAGTTAAGCCCCTCAGCGTCGATGGTACTGCATGGGCAACTGTGTGGGAGAGTAGATCGCTGCCGGCTTTAAATCGAAGCCCCGCTCGGATGAGTGGGGCTTTTTTATTTGACAATTACGTAGAAGTTTGCTTTGTCCATTAGACAAGGCCAGCCGATTGGATTAATCGGAGCGATGACGATTATGTGGCGGGCCTTCTATGTAATAAGAGGCAATCATGCCAATTTCTGTGAATTTCAAAGATTTGGTGGAATGGCTTGAAAAACAATGGCATCGTCCGCGTGCCATCATATCCCTTGAATTATTGGGGAGTATCTTCTTCCTTTGGAAATATACTGGTGATAATATATTAGATTTATCATCAGTTGAACTAGGCCTATTGTTGTTTTTAGCCCCGTAGCCCACCGGAACGGTGGGTTTTGCTTTTCAGCTCCTGCGCCTGCGGATTATCCGGAAAATTTTCCATAATCTGCCGTCGGTGCGAAAACCACCGCATTCAATAATGACAGATTCATTTTCCCGAAATATATTCCGCCATATGGTTCGGAGCAATTCATGTGGCGAAAAATAACAACATTCATCGCACTCGTACCGGCGCTTGCCGCGCTCTCCTGCGGCGGTACAACCGACACAGCGGCTTTGGTCGCCGAAGAGGACGTACCCGCGTTTAGACGGCTGCCCTTTGTCGCTGATTCAGCGCAGATCAGAGAGATGGCCGCGGTATTCAGAACGACCGAACCTCGCTTCTGGAGAGATACCCTTTCGGCGGCCCTCAATCCGGACATCTTCTGGGCATGTCTGGAAGAATTCAGGCAATCCCGTCCGGAGCGGTGGGATACATTAATGTCCCGGCTGGCGTATTGCCGCGAGCAGCAGCTGGGGACGCCGATTGACGCCGAGCAACCCGATATCCGCTGGAGTTTGTTCCTGCAGTATGGCCCGCCGGCGGCCGAGTGGATCACACCCGGCGAGTATGCAGGGAACATCGGCGAGATGTGTACGACCTGGGTGTTCACCTGGACGCCGACCGTCGCGGATACCATGGAAAAGGCCGCGGGCTGTATCGCGGAACCCGGCCATGGTTACCCGGTACATCTTCTGGCCGGGAGCGATGAGGTGGCCCTCTCTCGCGGCAGAATTTACCCATATGTGGAATTTTGGGTACTGCCCAACTGGGGGCAGGAAACTCACAACCTGTGGGTGGGGACCTGGATCCCGGGGAACCAGTTCAGCCGGCCTACGTTGGACGAGGGCTTGTTGCAGTTGGAGCTGCGGGTCTATGAACGGGACGGCAAACACCAGAAAACTATGGTTGCGCAAAAATATTTATCGACCGACCTCCAGATGCTGCGGGCAGCTGTGCATGTTGCGGCACAACGGCGATTCCTGCGCGCCATGGGGTATCTCGAGTGCGAGCTGCAGCCCGGAGACTATCGAGTCGTCCTGACGGTGCAGGGAGCGCGCCATAATGACGGCCGTGTCGAACATGACATCACGATCCCGCGCGACCCGCGCTTGAGCGATTTGCTGTTGATCCGGCAGATCAACGCGCAGGGCGTCAATCCGGGGATTTCACGGAATGGAGTGAGTCTGTACGCGGTTCCGGAGAAAGAACTCCCGCAGGGCATCACAGTCCGCACGCGTTTGGAATTCATTCTCCCGCCGGAATATGACGGCCGATATCATGTGTGCGCATCACTCCATCCGCTGGCCCGGCACCAGCTGCAGCGCACGACCGACGTCGCCACCGGACCGATTCTTTACATTCAGGATGAAAACGGGAATCCGATGTATGGGATTGCCGCCCCCGACGACATGGCGCCGGATTCGCGACAGGGTAAAAAAGGCATCATTTTACTGGATGAGGGCTATCACACGACGGATTCGGTCGTGGTATTCGAACTGCCGCTGGAATTAACCATGAAACCGGGAGACTATTTCCTCCGCATCGAGATCGGGGACACCAACAAAAAACGCACTCTCGGCAGCCGCAGTACTTTGATTCGCATTACAGCGCGGTCAAACGTGCACTTCAATCCTGAATGACACTCGTTGTTTTGATTCTCGCAACTTATTAAAACACAACAGAATATGTAATTCACTCAGACTTTCGTTGTCTCAGTTTCGCCTCATTCAAACATTATTTGCCGGAATGATTGTCTTTCAGGCGGCGCGCGTATAATTTATAGGCAGTTATCGCAATTGAAGACGGCCGGGTGACCGGCCGCAAGCCAGGGAGGTGGATATGCCTTCACGGGTCAAAGAAGTTGAGTACTACTATGTGCTGGTGGCCGACCGGCCAGGCGAGGTCAGAAAACTTTTGGAGTTCCTCAGCGAAAAAGCGGTGAACCTGCTGGCGTTGACTGTTTTTCCCGCCGGTGGGGGCCAAAGCCAGCTTGATTTTTTTCCCGAAAACCCGGAACTGCTGAAACAGGCAACCGCGGACGCCAATTTCAAACTGGTAGGACCGAAGAAGGCCTTCATTCTTCAGGGGGAGGATAAAGTCGGCGCGTTGTATGAGTTCCATCTCAAGTTGTCCAACGCCGGGATTAATATTCATGCTTCCAACGGTGTGGTCGACGGCACCGGCCGGTTCGGCTATGTGATCTGGGTCAATCCGGCCGATTACGAAAAGGCCTCCAAAGCGCTGCGAGCCAGCGACTGGAAGACGATCCAGACTAGTCCGCCGGGGCGAAAATAATCCGCCGGATCGAGGCCGAGCCGGTCAATGAGTCGGTGGGGCCGGCGACATATGCACTCAAATTGGCGCAATTCCAATGGCGTGTGGCCGGGCGCTGTGTCCCCGAAATGCGAAGCGTTCTATGATCGGTTATTTGGCTTACAGCGACGCGCTTGGAAACCCTGGGCAAAACCTAGGGTCACACTGGCCGGGAAATCGGTTTTAGTCTGGCTCATGAATTCGCGTATGGTACAGAATGACAACCATAGTGATCTGAAAACTCCTTCTTTAGAATCAGCAAAAAGAGAGTATGGTGATCGATTGACCGATTTGGAATTCGTGTGTGCGACCGCGTTAGAGATAAATGATTATATTAAGGGACGCCTCGCCGAGGACCCGCAATATCATGGATCAGCATTTTTTACCATGATTTGTTTTCAACTCCTGCAGATTCGTAGGATGCTAGGCCCGGATAAATGTTCTCCAATAGGGCCGATGAAAGTAGAATTCAGTATCAGAGACAGTTTCTCACCCACTGTCATGATTAGATCGCTGTTGGAATCATATCTTCACTTTTTCTACCTGTGCGTTGACACAGTTAAAGATGAAGTTAGAAAGTTGCGTTTTTTGCATTGGGAATGGCATGATTTTAATGATCGAATCAGGGGCCTCGGGAAAAAGCCAATCGATCAGCAGGGCTTGGCGACACTGATCAGAAAGCAAAAAGAACTTCATGACGTTATCTTGGCATTGCCTGCGTTCCGGCAGCTTTCAAAGGAGTGGCAGAATCGTTTTTTTAAGGAAGCTAACCCAATTGTCATGCCCAAGAATAAAATAGCTGAGAAAGCTGGAATAAGTCCTCATTACTTCGATCAAATTTACATATTTTTATCATCCTATGCTCATTGCGCTCCTCTCCCGGTTTCCCACCATCATGCGCTAACACACGAAAAAGCAGCCCAATACGAAATGTTGTCCCATCGGGCAGATTATGCAATAATCATCGGATGTTACGCCATACGCGATATAGTCGCTCTATTTCCTGATGCTCGCTTACGCGTCCATAAAAAGGTACTGGATTTAACAAGACATTGGTCTGAAATCGTTAAGAATTGGCCGGATCCGGATGGTGAGTGACGACGACCGAGTAATTTGAACTATGGTGCATATCTTGAACAGCCCCGTAGCCCACCGGAACGGTGAGTTTTGTTTTCGCTGCCTGCGCCTGAGGATTCCCCGGAAAATTTCCCATAACCGGACGTCGGTGCGAAAACCACAGTGCAGGCTCGGTTTTATAACCCACCGGGCGTTTCGCTTCGGTGGGGTACCGGTGTCCAAAGATGGCGCACGAGACGTACGCCATCCACTACAATCCACCCCAAATAAATTCGGAATGTCCCAAATAAAGGTAGAAGAAAAGACTTGACAAGATTTCTACATATGTTATATTAGTCCCAGAAGATGGTAGAAAGAAGGGACTAAAAAAATGAATATTGTGGAAATCTACAAAAGGTATCCAACGGAACATGATTGCATTCAATACCTTGAGAGGGTCCGGTGGCAGGGCAAACCGACTTGCCCATACTGTAACTCTCCTAAAATCAATACCTTGAAAAAGGAAAACCGATACCATTGCAATACCTGCAATACTTCGTTTAGCGTCAAAGTCCGCACCGTCTTTCATCGTTCAAGAGTGCCCTTGCAAAAATGGTTTCTGGCTATTAGTTTGATCCTGAACGCCAAGAAGGGCCTTTCGGCCCGGCAGTTGGCGCGGGATATTCAGGTTGATAAAGATACGGCATGGTCGATGGGTATGCGTATCCGTAATGCAATGGTCAGCCAGCGCGAGTTATTGTCCGGGATCGTGGAAATGGACGAAACTTTCGTTGGTGGAAAACCGCGCAAGACCAGATTCGGCGGGTCTGCTCCTCATGGTAGGGGAACTAAAAGACCTTCAGTGTTCGGGATGATTGAACGGGGCGGGAAAGTCAAAGCTGAATACGTCAAAAAACCGAAGATAAGAAAAATGCACGAACTGGTACGGGCCAATATTGATTGCTCCAAATCTACCCTGATGACTGATGAATTCGGCGGATTCAGGTATATTTCTCAAATCATAGATCATAAAACCGTGAATCATCGGGTTTGGTATGTGGATGGCGATTGCCATACAAATTCAATCGAGAGTTTTTGGGCAATCCTGAAACGCGGTATCACCGGTCAGTACCACAAGGTGAGCGTTCGGTACTTGCCGCAGTATTTGAATGAATTCTGTTACCGATTCAACAATCGTAAAAATGGTGATGTTTTTGTGGAAACACTTAATAAAGCGGTGGGGGCATAATGGAAACAAAACTTCCTAAAGCAATTTTTGGATCACCAGATCGACCGCTCCGCATTGGAAACCTCGAAATACCATGTTACGTCCTGGAAGATGGCAAGAGAGTCCTTGTGCAAGGTGGTATGTTGCAATCTCTTAATATGTCGCAAGGCACTGGCAGTCGATCTTTGGTCGGGGGTGATCGATTAACCAAATTCATAGGAGGAAAGCGAATTAAGCCATACGTTACCAAAGAGTTAGCGGATATGATCAAAAATCCAATTCATTTTACTATGTCAAAGGGTGGAACTGCGTACGGATATGAAGCAACCGTGCTAGCTGACTTATGCGATGCTGTTCTTGCGGCCCGTGAAGCTGGTATATTACAGCCACACCAGCAAGCACATATTGCTAAACAGTGCGAAATCCTAGTTAGGGGCTTTGCCAAAGTCGGTATTATAGCACTTGTCGATGAAGCAACAGGTTATCAAGAAGTACGGGATAGAGAAGCTCTCCAAAAAATCTTGGACAGGTATATCACTGATGAATGGGCAAAATGGACAAAAACATTTCCTGACGATTTTTACAGACATCTATTCCGGCTAAAGGGATTACCATACCCGCCGCCAGCGTCGGGGAAAAAACCAAGTTATGTGGGTCACTGGACAAACGACATTATCTATTCTAGACTTGCACCCGGAGTCTTGCAAGCACTTAAAGATAAAACACCAAGATTGCCATCCGGTACGCGCGTTAGAAAATTCCACCAATCCTTAACAAGAGATTATGGCCATCCTGCACTGAAAGAGATTTTGACGAACGTAATATTTCTTATGAGAGGTTGCACTACTTGGAAAGACTTCAAGCGAATGCTGGAAAGATCGGCTCCTCGATATGGGGATACTATACCTATGGATTTAGACATTTAACAGGAGATTGAAATGGGAAAGCAGAAGACAAGGACGATCTACCGCAGGTCCGACACGGGAGAAATTTGCAAAAAAGATTATGCCGAAAAACACCCTAAAACGACAGAGAAGGAGCAGGTTCGGATACCACCACCGGAGAAAAAGAAAAAATAGCAAAGCTACTTTTCTCTTAATACTGTCATCTTGCGGATTGCCTTTGCCGGGATTGTAATATCTCCCGTGCCATAGACGGTTATGCCTTCATTTTGCTCACCGGAAAGGTGGGGTACGATAAGTACGTGTCCGTTCTTTTTAGAGGCAAGCCATCCTACCGAACGGCATAATAATGGCTCGCATTCTTTTATTAAATTATCAAGCGGTTTCCAGCCATGCATCGAATAGGAATCCACCCATTCAACCAATACTAATTTCATAACCCCTCAACACTTTCTACCATTAACGGGGACATTCCGAATAAATTTGGGGTGGCCACCCGTCGCACGAATTTGGCTGTTCCGCTCAATGAATATGCTCTATATATTGCGATGAATTATTGACCTGGGAGGATGAACCGATGATAAGACGAATCTCACTCATCCTGATTGCCGCACTATTATTCACGGCCTCAACCGCCTCGGCCTTCAACCACCACCGTCAGGGTTTTGCCCTCGGTGTGGGGCTGGGGGTGACGCCCAAGGCGCGCTGGGAAACGAATTTCCGCGCGGAGGAACACGTCGGGTTTGGCGTCAACGGCTATATCGGCTACGGCTGGGATGCACACAATCTCCTCCTGTTTGAGGTCAATTCCACGCGCTGCGGTTCGGAAGAGGTTGACTGGACCGATCAGGGGTTTATCGGTCCGGCATGGTATCATTATTTCGGCCGGCCGGGCCGCTCGGCGTTCACGATGGTCGGCATGGGCCTGTATAACTTCAGCTCCACCTATTGGGGTACTTTATTCGAGGAAACGCGGACACGGACCAACGATCCGGGGCCGGGGATGCTCCTGGGCGGCGGGTATGAATTCGCCCGCCATCTGCAGATCGGCGGCTACCTGGGTTTTGGCCGAACGACCGGTGTCCTGGGTAATTATGATCACGTACATTTTAGTATCCTGGTGGGGGCGATGGGGTATTGATCGTCACCTTCTCCGTCGCATATTTTTTGTTATCCGCCAACGATTTTCTTCCGTTACGCAGTATCATCTGAGACATGTAAAAGGAGGGTACTATGTGGCATAAATCACTCGCAGCGGTTGCCCTGATTATGATTCTGGGGACGGCGTCCACGGCCTGGTCTCATTGCCAGATTCCGTGCGGAATTTATGACGATGAAACTCGCTTTACCATGCTGGCCGAACACATCACGACCATCGAAAAATCGATGAACGAAATCATCCGGCTCTCTGTCGCTGCCGAAAAGGATTTTAACCAGATCGTCCGCTGGGTGAACAACAAGGACACCCACGCCGACGAATTTTCCGACATTATCACCTATTATTTTATGGCCCAGCGAATTACGCCGGTCGAGGATGGGCCGACCGATGCTTTTCGCGACTACCAACGCAAAATCATTCCGTTGCACGGACTACTGGTTTATGCCATGAAAGCGAAACAGACCGCTGATTTGGCCCATGTCGAGAAATTGCGGTCGTTGCTGGCCGATTTTCGGACGGCATATTTCGGCCCACAGGACGAACAAAAACTCGGGGAATAGTCCGGGGCGGAAAAACTACACCTTCCGGGCCGGGATATATCTTTATCGTGATGAAAAACAACTCTGGGCATTCATGGACGATCCGGGAAATCCGCCCAGATGAGGAACGGACCGCGCGCGAGGTCTTTTATGCCGCGCTGGATAACGTACACGCCAGCCTGAAGAATAAACATCAGGCCCCCGGTGCTGATCTGCTGGACATTCAGGAGTCGTATACCAATCAGCCCGGCTGTGTCTTTCTGGTCGGGCTCGTTGACAATCGAATTATCGCCACCGGCGCCTTGACCCGGCTCAACGATCGCCAGGCCAAACTGCGCCGGATGTCGGTCCTGCCCGAATATCAGGGAAACGGCTGCGGCAGGGCGATGCTGGCCCGGCTGGAGGAAGTCGCCCACGAATTCTCATATGCTGAAATCATCCTGGACACCGCCGGTCTGCTCACGGCCGCGATTGAGATGTACACTCGTGCCGGATATGCCGAGTTTCAGCGGGAGGATGTCGGCGACGGTATGCAACTGATTTATTTCCGTAAGAAACTGGGGTGACGGTATGACGGGGAGGTGGACGCGTGTTCAGACAACAATGATCAGTCTGTCTCTTGTCATAATCACGGCTATGGGCCCGGCCGCAGAGGCAAGTGCCGTTGACCGGCCGCCCGGGACAGGCGCCGTGGGGCGCATTGCCCTGAGTTTCGACGATGCTCCCTGGGGACAGGGGGCTTTCCTGACCGGACCGCAGCGGACTGATTCGCTCATTGATAAACTGCATGACCTGGGGATCAATCAGGTAGTGTTTTTCTGTGTCACCGAACGTCTGGGTTACCACCGGGGCCATGAACGGCTGCGGCGGTATGCCGACGCGGGGTTTCTGCTGGGAAACCACAGCCATACGCATCCGGAACCGCCGGCGGACAATGTCTCTGGTTACGTTGCGGACATTATTGAGGCCCACGATTCACTTAAACAATTTGCCGGATTTGTCCCCTGGTTCCGCTATCCGCGGCTGGATGAAGGCCGCACACGGCTGTCCCGCGACGCGATCCGGGTCGCGCTGGATTCCCTGGGCTATCGTAACGGCTATGTTACTGTCGATACCTGGGACTGGTTCCTGGCCCAGCGCTGCCGGGAAATGCGCCGGGCGGGCCGGTCCACCAATTTTGAAAAATTGGGCGAGATATATGTCGAGATGATTTGGGGTTCGATCATGTTTTATGATTCGTTAGCCCGCGAGATTTTGCACCGTTCCCCGGACCACGTGCTGCTGTTGCATGAAAACGATCTGGCTGCGCTCTATATCGATGACCTTGTGCGCAAGATCAGGTCACAGGGCTGGTCGATCATTTCGCCTGTCGAGGCCTACCGGGATACCATTGCCGCCATGGTCCCCGACGTGCTGGAAAATAACCAGGGCCGGATTGTCGCGCTCGCCCGAGAACGCGGGTATCAGGGGCCGGGACGCCACCATGCTGAAAATGCCGCCTATGTCGACAGTGTTCTCACGGCACGCGGCATCTTTGGCCCCTGATCGGACAGTCCTGCCGAAAACCACGCCGAGCACCATGGACGCCTTTAATCCCAACAATCGGAAAGACGCGTGCGAGGCGTATCTGTCCCGCGCACTAGATACCCCGGTCAGTTTCCTTGCCGCATCCCTGCTCAACACTGGTTCCCGGCGAACGCCGTGGCGTTTGCATGTTGCCCTGTGCGGTGGATGTCGCTCATTTGTCCTTCGGCTTAATCCTGAGCATGGGGATTGCGAATACTCAAGTTTGGGTGCGATGGCTGGAACGTCCGTCCCCACGCCACGGGCTTATGGATGGGACCCGATCGGTTCAGCGTTGGGTGTTCCTTGTTTTATGGAGGATTTTATCACCGGCGAACCGTTATTGCCATACCTGCTGGCTGGTGAGTGGTGGGCGGAAGATTTATATGTGGATACAGTTTGCCGGTTGCAGGCGCTCGAACCAAACATTCTCATGCCGGTCATCGATCGACTGGCACCCGTCAAGACCGCTGATTATATCATTGCCGATGCGGGGGCGTTTTTTCGACAGCAGCCCGATGGTTTGGCGGATGCCGTGATGGAGAAACTCGCGGCAACAACGCCGCCCCCCTTGCCGCCTTGTTTCAGCAATGGTGATTTGTATCCCGATAATTTCCTTGTCCGTGAGAATAAACTCGCTGGTGTGATCGATTGGGAACACGCCGGTTTATCCGATCCGTTATACGAATTTCTGATTGTCTTTTCTGCGCATCCGGAGCTGCGGGGGAGAGGGACCGAGGAGCGATACTTGCGGCGGAGAGGTTTTGACCGGGAGTGGTTATGCTGGTATCGCGGATTGGAATATCTTACTTCGTGGGTCTGGACCCTGCGCACCGGACAATCGTTTCACCGACAGACCCGCGACAACCTTCGCCACGAACTTCAACAATGGTTGACACGCCGGTAATTCGAATTGCAGGATTCGACAACAAAATTTCTACAAAATTATGGTTGACACCCGGCCCGGCGATCTGGTTTGTTGACGAGCATGTGGAGAGAGCGACGTTTGGTCGTGATGCTGTGGTGTATGGCGGCGGCGTGTGGCGTGCTTGTTGCCTGTGATGGTGGCGCCCGGGAACCGTCCGGCAATCTGGACTTTGCTGTCGTCGATTCACTGTTAAGCCCGGCGTTTGTTGTTCCGCAGGCCGGCAAGCAGGTCAATCCGCCCCGTGGTTTTACCCCGGTGCCCGATTCGGTTTTCTCCCTGCTCTGGGGCCGGCTGCAGGCCGGTCTTGGTCCCGATGCGGGGTTGGAAATGGTCGGCTGTTTTCTTGATTCGGCCTACCCCGCCGGATTGGTCGTTTCGGTCATCGATACGTTGAACTTATCCGGCGATACCGGCACATATTTCCGCGTTTACGGCACATCGTTGCGCGATTCATTCCGCGAGTGCGAGGTGCGCGAGGGTGAATACCGCGTGCACGATATTTTTGTAAAAAACTACCTGCTGACCGATAGCGCCGGTATCCGTTTCCAGTTGTTATGCCTGTCGGAGACAGGCCACGCGCTGGAGTTGATGTATTTTGCCCCGCGTTCTATATACCCTCAATATATCAAATGCTTTGAGTCGTCAATCGGGAGTCTGCAACTCATTAACCAGGGAGGTAGTCCATGAAGAAACTTGTCCAGGTGGTAGTTCTGGCCGCGGTGCTGCTGGTGCTTGTCGGCTGCGCCGCGCATACGCACATCATCGGCAACGGCGCGCAGACCGGCGCGATGGAACAGCAGCGGCAATGGTATGTGCTCTGGGGGCTGGTGCCCATCAATGAGGTTAATACCGACGCGATGGCTGCCGGTGCGGCTGATTACACCATCAAGACCGAACAAAGTGCGCTGGACGTAGTGATCAACATTTTCACCGGCTGGGTAACGGTGTATTCCCGCACGGTAACGCTCACCAAGTAACTGCCCTGTATTACGGCAAAAACAAAGCCCCGGCCGCTGGCCGGGGCTTTTGTGTGCCGACAAGTTTCGCTTACATGGCGTACGATTTCGGACTCAGACTCGAAACAAAATCGACCAGGTCGGCGGCGATTTCCCCGACGCTCTGGAACCGTTCGTATGGATCTTTCGCCAGACACCGCAGGGTGACGACCTCGAAAATGCCCGGGATGTTCTCGTCGATTTCCGTGGGTTTAATCGGGTCGCTGTTTAGGATGTTGTAGATCAACTGGCTGATGTTCTCGCCGGTGAACGGTTTTTGATGTGCGATGAGTTCGTAGATTACCACGCCGAGACTGAAGATGTCCGAACGGTGATCGACTTTCTCGCCCCGTAGCTGCTCGGGTGAGATATAGCTCGGGGTACCGAGGGCAATTCCCGTTTGTGTCATTGTGGCATTGGGCTGTTCCAGCCGGGCGATGCCGAAGTCCGCGACTTTTATTTCAAAATTGTCGAGGACCAGGATATTGGCCGGTTTGACGTCGCGGTGGACGATGCCCTGCTTATGCGCATAATCGAGCGCAGCGCAGACCTGCATGACGATTTTGGCCAGGATCTTGTAATTCAGGGCTTGTTTCTTTTTGACGACCTCTTCAAGGGTGTAACCCTCGACAAATTCCATGGCGATATATTCCAGATCGCCTTCATTGCCCACGTCGTAAATTGTCACAATATTCGGGTGGGACAGCCGGCCCACCGCCCGCGCCTCGCGGTAAAACCGTTCGCGCAGTTCCGCCGACTCTTCCGCATTGGCCTGGGCGCCGAATCGGACGGTTTTCAGGGCTACGGCCCGGTCGATGGCCGGGTCTTTTCCGCGATATACAGTACCCATCGCTCCCTGGCCGACCAGCTCGATGACCTCATATCGCCCGAGTTGGCGGGGAATGGCGGCCGGTGTATTGAGGATCGGGGCCGGGGTCGCCTCGCGCGGCGGCGGCTGCGGTTGCAGAGCGTGGATGGGCGGCATGGAGTTGTTGGCAATACCGCCCGCCGGCGGCCGACTGCCGTGCCGCCTTGCATCTTCGATGACGTCGTCGGTGATGACCTGGGTCGCGGCCAGCTCTTCCTTGGTGATCATGCCGCTGCGGACTTTGGGACGGGCCGGGCGCATCACGTTACTGCGCTGTCCGGGTTTGCCGATGGAACTTACCCTGGGCATCTGCACTGTCCGGCGCGCAGCCGTCGCGGGTTGTTTATCGAGCGCGTCGGCTGCCGAAGTCCGCAGTTTGACCAGCGGCGAGAGGACCAGGAACAGGAGCACTTCCAGCGACGGGTATAACGTCTTGGTTACCAGATGGAACGATGAATATAAAATGTAGTTCATATTAATGATGATAAACAGGAAGACGGCCAGTACCACGATCCGGTATTGCAGGGTGATCCGGGGCAGCACAACCCCACAGAACAAGCCGATCGCGGCCAGGATCAGCAACTCCAGAAGCCCGGTGAGGTTGGCCTGGGCGATGAACCGCTTGCGCATGATACTTTCCACGGCATTGGCGATGCGTTCGGAGCGATGCATCACGGGTGAGGCCGGTGTCCGGACGGTGCCGACATAATTGCCGGCGGTCACGCCGACGATGACGACTTTGCCCTTGATCAATTCGAGGTTCGCGTTACCCTCAAGGATGTGCCCGGCCGAGATGGAGGGAAACGTGTGCGGTCCGCCCCAATATTCGATCAACATCCGGCCCCGGCTGTCGGTCGGGACTTGCAGATGCCCGATCACCACTTCCCGGCCGGGATTGATTTTCATCTGCGGCCGATGAATGTCCAGGGCGGCGCGGACCAGCTGCACCGCCATCGACGGATAGTATTCGCCGGCGTATTTGACCACTAGCGGGTCGGTCCGGACAATTCCGTCCGGTCCGGGGACGGAATTGACATGCCCCAGGTTCCACGCTGCTTCCGAAACCGCCTGTGACGGGGCGCGCACATGATTGGCTTGAAGCGGTGGATAGTCCAACAAGCCCCGGCCGTCATCAGCGATAATATACGTACTTTTCGAAATGCCCGGAGGCGTCGTCGCGCCCGAAATCGGTTTATCGGAAATATAAAAATCAAGGGGAGTTATCACGTTCCCGGCGCGCTGGATGACCCCGGAGAGGAATTCATTGCCCTCCCAGTCGATTTCACCGTATACCGGCAATTCGAAATCCAGGCCGATTGCCGCGGGTTTGTACTCGGCCAGCATGCCGATGAGGTAGCCGATACGTTCGGCGTCCCAAGGCCATTCGCCGATCTTATCGACGGCCGCATTGTCGATGGGAACCAAGACCGTGCGGTTGGGCACACCCTGCTGCCGCCCCAGCTGGATCATCTTATCCTGGATCTTCAACTCCAGACCTTCCAGCCAGTCGTGGCGGTCGAGGTAGAGGATGACGACCAGCAGGGTGACGACGACATACAACAAAAATGGCGTGGAGCGCGTCAGGCCGGGGTTGTTCCCCAGCAGTGACCGCAGCTGTATCCTGGGTAATTTCATCGTGCAACGCTCCGCATTTAATGTCCTGTTTCCAGACGATCGATTAAGAATTCGGGCAGTCCCACCGCACGCATTTTATCCTGCGTTTTTTCGATATCGTACGGCACCCGCGCATAGGTGAGCTGCTGCCGCTCCGGGTCGTATACGGCATAACATGCGCGCGGATCGCCGTCCCGTGGCTGTCCGACCGAACCGACGTTGATAATGTACCGCGCATCGTCCTTTATGTGCAGGTCTGCCGCAGGCAACTCACTGCAGGGGCTGTCTTTGGCCTCTTGGAATATCCGTGGTTGATGCGTATGTCCGACAAAACAGACCCATTCGCTGAAATTTTTCAATGCTGCCAGGGCGGTCAACTGATCCAAAATATAATCCCAGTGTTGCGGCCGCAGCGGCGAGGCATGTACCAGGTGATGCTGCCCCACGGTCTGGCTCATAGTAAATGAGTGCAAGATCTGCCGCGCCTCAGCGTTAAGCGCCGTACGGGTCCAGCGAATAGCTGCCTGGGCATGTTTGTTGAACTCTTCAGGACCGTTTTCCTGCAGGACTGCATGATCATGGTTACCCATCAGCCGCACTGTCGTCAGCTCTGCGATCATCTTCAGACATTCATTCGGAGAAGGGCCGTATCCCACCGCGTCACCGATGAAAAAGGCACGTGTGATACCGCGGCGCCCAAAATCCTCCGCAACGGCTTCCAATGCCTCAAGATTGCCGTGTACATCCGAAAAGATTGCCCAACTCATGCATGGAGCCCGGCGATAAAACGGAAAATTGATTTTCCTATCTTAATTAAGTCCCCGTTTTTCAGCTGGTGCTGAATGATCGGTTCTCCGTTGACCAGGGTCTTATTCTTGCGGCCGGTATTTGTTAGGAAAAATTCCCCGTCGGCAGGAGTTATTTTCGCCTGCAGTTCAGAGATAAACCAGCCCTTTACGCGGATATTGACCCACGGGGCTTTTCCGAAAGTCACGACGCCCGGCCCGATGCGATATTCATTGATCGCTGAATGTTCCTGCGCCTCCAGGACCGGCCCGCCCCCGGCGTGCTGCACCCGCTGGCGGTCCTGCTGGTCCTGCTGCACACGTTCTTTCTGCTTTTTCGTGTTCAGGACCATGGTGCCGTCAAGGTCTGAAAACTTGGTCTCATGGGAGTTGTCGCAATGGAACTCCAGGTTGTATTTACCGATGGTGATGACATCATTGTTTTTCAGGACTTCCTCATCGACCCGCCGGTTGTTGACAAATGTGCCGTTGAGTGAGCCGTTGTCGATCAGGACTGCTGACTCGCCGGCCAGTTCGATTTCAGCGTGTTTCCGCGAGATTCCCCGGTTATCCAGAACGACATCGTTATCCGAGGTGCGGCCAATGGTGATCCGTCCTTTCTCGGTGACGATGCGTTCGATGACCTTTTCCTCATATTTTACTACTAGTTCCGGCATGCCGACCTCCGCAAACCTTTGATCCAGCGACAAGTATCACTATTGGGGCACGCTTGTGTTGCACGATCGGCGGCCCATAAATATATTTTCGGTATGCAGATAGGAAACTTGACTATTGCCGAGCCCCTTTGTCTGGCGCCGATGGCCGGGGTCTCCGACGGGCCATTCAGGCGGTTGTGCCGCCGCTATGGGGCAAACCTGGTGTATTCCGAGTTTCTCTCCTCGGATGGCCTGGTACGCGGCACGATGCCCCAACAGAAAAAAATGGCTTTCGATCCCGAAGAGCGGCCGATCGGCTTCCAGTTGTTCGGGGCGCGGAGTGAGACAGTGGCTGCGGCGGCTAAGATGTTGTGCCGCATCAAGCCCGATCTCATCGATTTGAACTTTGGCTGTCCGGTCAAAAAGGTCGTCCGTAAAAATGGGGGGGCGGCAATCCTTAAAAACCTCGATCTCCTGGAGGAAATCGTCGCGCGCGCCGCCGCAGCAATCGACTGCCCACTGACTGTCAAGATGCGCGCGGGTTTTCGCGATGTGGTCTTCATCGAGGCCGCGCAACGGGCCGTCCGCGCCGGGGCCGCCGCAATCACTTTACACGCCCGCACGGGCGCCTCCGGGTACGCTACACCTGCCAACTGGGAGTTTATCAAGCAGTTAAAGGAAGCCGTGGGCGTCCCGGTCATTGGCAACGGCGATATCCGGAATGCCCCGGACGCCGAGGCCATGCTCCGTCAAACCGGGTGTGACGGCGTCATGATTGGGCGTGCCGCCCTGGGCCGGCCGTGGTTGTTTGGGCAAATTGTCACCTATCGGAAAACCGGCCAGCCGCCGCCGGAACCGCTGCTGGAAGAAAAATTCGATGTACTGTTATGGCATCTGGCCGAGGAGATGAAACTGCACGGTGACAAGCGTGGTTTGTTACGGATGCGGCGCCATATGGCGTGGTATGTCCGGGGCTTGCCTGCGGCCAACCGCTTGAGACCTGAACTGTTTGCCGCCGCCGATTATCAGGCGGTCATTGGGGTTTTGCAGGCCTATCGGCGGCAACACCCGAATGCCGACGAGTGTCCCATGGCGGCGGACGATAACGAACCCCTGCCGCTGTCCACCAGCAGCGGCCAATGGTGATTGTCATTCGGGTTATTGACATGCCGGAGGCAAAGTAATACCCTACAGCAGGAAAATGGGGCCTCGGGGGCCGGATAATAAGGGGAAAACATGAGCAATACGATTTGGATCTTCGCCCAACAGAAAAATAATACTGTCGCACCGGCAGCATTTGAGCTGTTAAGCGTTGGAAAATCCCTGGCCGAGCAGCTCGGCGGGACGGTGGAGGCCGTCACTTTCGGAAAAGATATTCAAGCCATCGCCGCCGCGCTGTTTGATCACGGCGCACAGCAGGTCCATGCTGTCCAGCACGATTCGCTGGGACATTTTAGTGATGATTTATATGCCGGACTCCTGGCCGAATTAATCAAACAGCATCAGCCGGCCATTGTCTTGGGGATTGCCTCGACCTATGGCCGCGCATTGTTCCCGCGCACGGCGGCGCTGCTGGAAGCCCCAATTGCCGGTGACGTACGCTCCGTCAAAATCGATAATGGCGCGGTTATCTGTGAAAAACCGGTCTATGGCGGGAATGCCACCGCGGTCATTTCCTTTGCCGGTCATCGCCCCGCGATGATTACCGTGCGGCCGAAAACCAATCCTGAAGCCGGTTCCACCGGGGGGACGGGTCAGGCGCGGTTGATTGAGCTGCCCGCCGGGCTGGTTGCGCGCAATGTCGTCAGCGAATCAGTCGCCGCTGAAGGTGGCGAAGTCAGTCTGGCCGAGGCCGATATTATTGTCTCCGGCGGCCGGGGGATCAAGGCGGCGGAGAACTATAAACTGATCGAAAATCTGGCGGGGGTGTTGGGTGCGGCCCGGGGTGCTTCCCGGGCGATTGTGGATGCCGGCTGGGTCCCGTATTCGCGCCAGGTCGGGCAGACCGGCAAAACAGTCAACCCTAAATTATACATCGCCTGTGGCATTTCCGGTGCGATCCAGCACCTGGTCGGGATGCAGTCCTCACGCGTAATTGTCGCGATCAACAAAGACGCGGAGGCGCCGATTTTCAGCGTGGCGAGCTATGGTATCGTTGGTGACTTATTCGCGTATGTGCCGGCGATCACCAAATATTTCGCCGAAAAACTCGGCTAAACCGCCCATCGGCGGTTGTCTGCCTAATTTGTCCTGGGGACCGTTGGCTGTACGGTCCCTTTGTATTTGCCGGAAACCGAAGACCCACCAATAAATGAATGTACCGCGTATGAGAGAAAACGTATAATTTTGCGGGGGAGGATGGGCGAACCGGGTCGGAAGCCGATGATTAAACATAAGATGAGTGCACTATCAAAAAAACTGTTACTGCTGTGCATAGTCGTTTTGTGCTGTGGGGTGTCTGGTTGCGCCGGTCCTCAGCAGCTACGTCCCGGGCCGGCCGCGGAACGGATTCCCGAGCACTTGAACGAAATGGCCTTTCACCATTTCTCGAACGGCGCCATCTTGATGCTGGACGGCAACTATATCATGGCCGCCGAGGAATTTGAGAAGGCGTTGACCTATGAGCCGCATTCCCGGGAGACCCGGATTTCTCTGGGCGAATGCTACTTCAACCTCCGCGAGTTTGAGAAAGCCCTGGCTGTAGTCTCGGCCATCGACATCAAGGATGGCCGGACCTGGAAGGCGCTGGCGACGTATTATCGCGGATTGAACCGCGAACAGGAAGCCTATGATGCCTATCGCCGGGTGATCGAGGTCGATTCGGCCGACGCCGACGCCTACTGGTACCTCGTGCAGTTGGAAATGCAGCAGGGACAGATGGACTCGGCGGTGGCCTTGATGGAACGACTGACCCAGGTCCGCCGGACACCGCGGATGATGGTTGAATTGGGTCGGCTGTATCACCGTGCCGGCCGTATGGAAGACGCTTCGGAGTTGCTGCAAAAGGTCATCGATGGCGTATATGGTCTGCCGCCGGGAGAGGCCTTTGAGTTGCAGGCCGACCTGCTGGCCCAACTGGGCCGGCATGAGGAGGCCACGGCGGTGTTGCACCGGGGGATCATCCTGTTCCCGGAACTCGTTAGTCTGCGGGAAAAACTGATCGATGCGCAGATCAGCAGCGCCGACTTCGAGGGGGCTGCCGAGGAGCTGGCGGCGTTGCTGCAGTTGCGGCCCCGGCCTCAGGATTACCTCCGGATGGCGGAATTGTATT
This sequence comes from Candidatus Zixiibacteriota bacterium, assembly GCA_020051695.1. Lineage (GTDB taxonomy): Bacteria > Zixibacteria > MSB-5A5 > WJJR01 > JAJRUJ01 > JAGVQM01. The sequence continues at coordinate 19,028 of JAGVQM010000017.1, forward strand.
TCCAACTGGGCCGGTCCCTTGAAGCAGACAGTTTATACAAAGTGGTCGCTGATTCCAATCCCGATGTCTATTTGCCGCACCTTCGTCTGGGGCAGTTGAAAATGATGCGCGGCGAACTTGATTCGGCAAGGATCCACCTGGCGCGCGCGGTTGAGATCGATGACGAAATGCCGGACGCCTATTTGTCCTGGGCCAATTCGTACATTGCGCAGGATTCGATCCGGCGGGCTATCGACATCGCCCGCGAAGGCGAGGGTATCGCGCAGCCACGGGGGCGGCTGCAGTTTTTTATCGGGGTGTCCTATTCGCGGCTGCATCTGTACGATTCGGCGATCGTCTGGCTGGAAGCGGCGCTCGGCGAGGAACCGGCTGAACTGAACGTGCGCTTTTCTCTGGGCGCCGCCTATGAGCGGGCGGGGCGTTTTACAGACGCCGACACCACCTTTCAGCAGTTGATTGCTGTGGATTCCAATCATGCCGGGGCGCTAAACTACCTGGGGTATATGTATGCCGAGGAGGGCATACATTTGGATGTGTCCTTGTTGTTGATTGAACGCGCGGTGGCCCTCGAGCCGGAAAACAGCGCTTTTCTCGACAGTTATGCCTGGATTTTGTATCGGCTCGACCGCATTGATGAAGCCGCCGTGCAAATCCGCAAGGCCTTTGAATTCATGACCATCGAAGACCCCGTAATGTACGACCACTACGGTGATATCCTGGCTCGGCAGGGTGAAATGAAGCAAGCCCGTGACCAATGGGCCAAAGCCCTCGAATTGGACCCGGAAAACGACACAATCAAGGAAAAACTCCATTCACGTGTGCCATGAATCCGGGGGATGCTGAATCCCTCGGTCAATTGCCATTGTCGGTTATCATCCCCGGTCGATGGTGTCGGCAATTATCGGCGCCGGAAATTCTTCAGTTGCATCGCCGTCTGCTGCCGGGTAGTATAAATCCATGATGGGTTGTCGTCGCGGATCCAGGGACTGGCCGGGGTCGGAGATTGATCTCCCGCTTCCTCGTGAGACGGTACAGCGCGAGTTCCCGGCCTGCTTCGCCGTTATCGTGCTCATGTTTTCTCTTGGCCTGTCGGGTTGCGCCAAAATTCAAGCGCCGCCGGGTGGGCCGGAAGATCATACCCCGCCGAAAATCGTTGCCACCACTCCAGCAACCGGTTCTGTAAACGTTGCGCGGGATGTCACGGTTCAAGTTGAATTTTCCGAGCCGATTATCAAAAACAAACTGGCTGCGGCAATCTATATCTCTCCGCGTCCGGCTGCCGCGCCGGGCTTCAGTGGAGGGAAGAAAATCATGGCAATCAGCTGGCCAGATTCGCTGGCGGCCAACACCACGTACCTTATCACTATCGCGGCCCAGATCGGCGATTTGCGCAACAATAAACTGCTCGATTCGTATGTGTTGGCTTTCTCCACCGGCCCGGCCATCGATTCCGGAACCGTGACCGGCATCGTCTATGACGGCGACAAACCGGCGCCCAATACTCAGGTCGTACTTTTTGCCCTGCCGCTGGATTCCGCGGACGCCATCTATATTCCGCCCGATTATATCACTGAAAGCGGTGCGAATGGGGCCTTCTCGTTTACCTATCTGCCAGGCAGAAATTACCGCGCATATGCGCTGGTCGACAAAAACAAGAACCGCACTTTGGATTATGGGGAAAAATCCGGCGTCGGCGCCTTTGACATCCTGCTTACCCCGGATGAATATGTTTCCCCCCCGTTGTTCCTCTATTTGCAGGATAGCGATACCACGGTTTTCTCGTTAAAACAATGCCGCGTGAATCCCGATCGCGTGGTGCAGGCCAAATTCTCCCATGAAGTGGATACTTCGGTAGTCCGTTCCGCCGGGTGGGAAGTTCGTGCGGTGAACGACAGCACGAGGTTACCGGTGCGTGCCGTTGCCCCCGATCCGCAGGAACCGACTGCTGTTCGTCTGATTCTCGCCGATGCCGCAGTTGGAATTTCCTACCGCTTGCATGTCGGCGGGCTGAGTGACATTCGCGGCGGAGATCTTGATACTGTGCCGGCGACCGCCGAATTTTTCTGGCCGTCGGCCCCGGATACGGTCCTTCCCGCAGTGGCGAAATCCATACCGACGCCGGGCGCTACTGCCGTGAGTCTCAGCGATCCCCTGCAATTATGGTTCTCCGAACCCGTCGATACCGCTCGCGCGGCAGCAAGTCTCTATCTTGCCGATTCGGCGGGCAATCGGGTCGCGGGGACAATCCTCTGGTCGGGGAATTGGGAATTGCTTTTTGCCCCGGGAGCCGATTTAGCCGGCGGCATGCAATATCTCCTGGTGCTGGATTCGGCCGGGCTGGTGGATGCCGTGGGCAACGCTTCCACTGCCCGCTGGGTCGCTGATTTCACGACCTTTGATCCGCAAAATCTGGGGGCGATTACCGGCAGTCTGACAGTTACCCCGGCGGAGTGGCAGAATCTGCCGATTATCGTTGAATTCCTGGCCCAGCAGGAAAGAGCATTCAGCCGCAGGATGACGTTTTCCGCGCGGGAATCGTTCAGTTTTGATACCCCTGCCGACCGGTATCTGATGCGGGCGACCGTAGATCTCAACCGTAACGGGCGATTCGATCCCGGCGCTGTTCTGCCGCATGCTCCCGCGGAGCCGCGGTTTAACTTCCCTGATACAATCGATGTCCGCGCGCGTTTTACCACCGAGGGTGTAGACCTCACGATCCCCTGAGCGCCGCAGATTCACTGCTCCCGGCATATTTTATAGTTGCGCCGCTGTCGGCGAACCCTGAAATTCACCAGAGGTGAGGGGCAGGGGCTAAAACATATCTGGTAATACCCGCCGGCGGGGTCGAATGACATCGGTACCACAAAATAGACTGGCGTTACTCGTGTTCCTTAGCACATTGCTGTTCAGTAGTCCGCCGGTTTCGGCCCAGGCGCCGGCGAATCCTATTGCCGACTCGCTCATCGCGGGCCAGATACGGCTGGGTCTCGTGGCAATGCAGCGTGGTGATTACCGTCAGGCCTGCGAGATGTTTCGGTTGGTGCTCGATGTCGATTGGAATAATCCCCAGGCCTACCGGTGGTGGGCCAAAGCCGAAGCGGACCTCGCCGGGCACATTCAGGGACTGGTGCAAGCGGGTGATCGTTCCATGGGCCGTGGTGAGTATGCTGAGGCGCTGGCCAATTACCATGAAGCCCTGCGCGCTGATTCCACTCGCGCGGATATCAGGCAGCGGGTGCGCTGGGCCGGCAGAAAAATTTATGCCGACCGGTTGGTGTTGGCCGGCCTGACGGCATATCTCGCCGGCGATTACAACCGCATGAACAGCGCACTCGATTCGGCCCTGGCCTATAATCCGGAGCATGCCGCAGCCCTCGCTTTGCGGGAAAAATGCCGCCCGGGGGCCACCACTGCTGAGCGATCGCAGTTACGTGATGATCCGGCGATGTGGGAGTTGCATTTGTCTGCCTTGAAGATGTACCGCGATGGTGACTATGCGGCAGCCATTGAACAATGGGAAACGATCTTACAAAAATATCCGGGAGATGCGGACGTCCTGGCCAATATCGAGCAGGCCCGGCTGCGGCTGCAACCGGGCAGCGGTGATGTGAAATAGCGGTTTTTCCCGTGGGATTGTATGGCCAAAGTACTCATCAAAGAATCAGTCGCGGATTTTGACGCTGCCGAGGAAAATCTCGAAAAAGTTCGGAGTTTTGTCCGGGACCGGCTGATCGAGACTCCTCTGGCCAAAAAAGACATTACGGGGCTGCTGCTGGCAGTAGAGGAGACAGTCTCCAATATTATCCGCCACGGTTATTTGTTCGGTCCGGGGAATATCCGCGTGCGCGTGGCGCACGATCGGAACAAGGTGACGATTTCATTTGTCGATTCCGGCCGCGCCTTTGAATGGCCCAAGAAGGGCACTCCCGATTACCAACGCATGGTGGCCACCTCACGGCAAGGTGGTCTGGGACTGGTTTTAATTGAAAGGGTTACCGACCACGTTCATTATTCCCGTACGCCCACCGGCGAAAACGAACTGGTGTTGACCAAAAATTTCCGCGCCACCCGGGGCCGGGGGCTTTCGCTGCGCTGGCGGTGGGCGGTGACCGGGATGGTGTTGTCCACGGTGGCCGGCGCGGTTTTTTATCTGGCAGCAGCCAACCAGGCCGAGACACGAATTCGGCGGACATTCTCGGCCAACTGGGTTAATTTTGCCCGCACCGCAGCTTCGGCTTCGGCCGCAAGGATTCTGAGCCGTGCTGCTGACGCGGAATTTTATGACCTCGCGGTCGGCATGGCCCGCCCCGACAGTTCGCTTGAATACCTTGTGCTCACCGATGCCCGGCAATTGGTCCTGGCCGATACTCGAGGCCCGGAAAACATTCATCTGCGCCATATTCACCCGGCTGAAATCCAGGACGGCCTGTACGATTCCTTGCAGCACGTCTCTTCCGGTACGCCGGCATTTTATGTGATCTCGCCGGCCGTTGCCGGAGGCCGCACGGTCGGTTTTGTCCAGGCCCGGGTCAGTGGGGCATCCATGCTGGCCCAACTGCAGGGGACGCGCCGGACCCTGCTCATTTTTTCTTCTGCAGCGGTAGTATTGTGCTGGGGTTTGTCAATATTGCTTTCGGGGTGGCTTGTCCGGCCGCTGCGCCGGCTTTCCGGAGTGGTGCAGGGGCTGGCCCGCCGCGGGGTAGATGAAATCCAGCCCGAACGCGGCGGCGATGAAATCCAGCAAATCATCGGCGCCTTCAACTCCGCAGCCGATCGGATTCATAAAACCGAACGCGACCACTATTCCCGGGAATTGGCCCGCCGCGAATGGGAAACCGCCGAGGAGCTGCAAAAAGCGCTGGTTATGTCCGAATTTTCCGGGGTGCCCGGGTTCGAGATCGGCACCCTGTACCGTTCGGCAAAATACGTTGGTGGTGACTGGTTCGATGTGTTTTCGCTGGACGATCACAGCTTTGTGGTAAGCATCGCCGATGTTTCGGGCAAAGGTGTTCCCGGAGCGCTGGTGATGGCCACCGTGCGGACCGCAGTGCGCCTGCTGGCCCCGCAACACCGGGAACCGGCCACACTCCTTTCGGCGGTCCACCAATTCGTGGCCGGAAATATCAGGGCCGGGATGTTTGTGACCATGTACCTCGTGGTCGTCGACACGCGCGCCGGGGCCATTACTTTCGCTTCGGCCGGCCATACGCCGATGTTGTTCTTTCGGCGGGCCGAGGACGAAGTCTTTGACTTGAATCCTCGCGGCTGGCCGTTGGGGATGCGGCTGCCGGAGGGCGCATCGTTTGAATCGCGGTTGGAATCAGGCAGCTTACCGCTGCACGAGGGTGATATCTTCGTGCTGTTTACCGATGGTATCAGCGAGGCCCGCAACGATCAACGCGAGTTTTTCGGCGTTTCCCGCCTAAAAGCGATTATCGCCGGCAAAAGCCGGCTGAGCGCCGAGGAGATCTCCGGGGCGATCGACGCCCGCGTCACCGAATTTTCCAGCGACACTCAGCCCCGGGATGATCTGGCTGCGGTGGTGGTTAAACGCACTGCCGAGGTCCCCGAATCGAACAACGGTCGGCAGCGGATAATGGAAACAGGGGAAATCGAGGCCCTCGCTCCGGCCATCGACTGCTGGAAAAGCGGAGAGACCGACGCGCTGACCAAAAAGCTTCTGCATGTCGTCGCCCGCCATCCGGATTTTGATCCGCCGCAAATTTCGCTCGAGTTGGGCCGCGAGGAATACCAGGCGGAACAAATCAATGAACAGACCGTGCGTGTCCGCCTGCTCCGACTACATTTAGACTCTCGCGCCAACCGGCGACGTTTCACTGCATGGGTCAATGGCCGGTCTGACATTCCGACAGGGGAGGCCGGTTAAATTGGCACCGCATCACCGCCGGCAGGGGGCATTTGTGCTTGACAAACTTCGCGTTGACTCCTTACGTAGGACTTCTTAGCACTCTCCATAATGGAGTGCTAAGTCAAAAAGAGGAATGCATGGGGTTTGATGCGCTTAATGAGCGTGAGCAGGCGATCCTTAAGCTCTTGATCGAACACTACGTAGCCACCGCTGAGCCGGTTGGCTCACGGATTCTAGCTCAGAAATACACGATTGGGCTGTCTCCGGCGACAATCCGCAATACAATGCAGGATCTCGAAGAGTTGGGTCTGGTCGAACAGCCGCACACCTCGGCCGGACGGGTTCCGACCGATAAGGGTTACCGCACCTTTGTTGATCAGTTGCTGGAACTCAAGCCGATTTCCGGCCAGGAGGCCCAGGCCCTCCGAGAACAAATCAATGCCGAGGGTTCGACCGCGGTCGAGGACCTGCTGGAAAAAACAACGCGGGTGCTGGCCTCGATCTCGCAACAATTAGGCGTAACTCTGGCGCCACGTTTTGATCAGGGGATTTTGTCGCACGTCGAACTGATTCCAGTAGCCCAAAAAAAAATCCTGTTAATCCTGACGGTCAAATCGGGACTGGCCCGGACGCTGTTGGTCGAGGTGGATGTCGAGTTAAGAGATGCTGTTCTCGAACGCACGGCCCAATTGTTGAACGAACGGCTATCAGGTTCAAAAATAGGTGACTTGCATCAAAATCTTAAAGAGCGGGTTAAAGATTTGACCGGCGCCGATGCGCGGTTGTTGAAGATGTTTGTCAATGCGTCTGACTCACTTATGGGTATGGGCGGCGCCGGGGCGCTGCGGCTGGAGGGCACGACCAATCTGGTCGGCAATCCCGAATTCAAGGACCATGAAAAATTATCGGGGGTTATTCAGCTTTTGGAGGAGCGGACCTCGCTGGTGGAATTATTACAGCAAAAGGGGATCGGCGAGGGTATCGTGATCACCATCGGCAAGGAAATCAACCTGTCGGAGGCCGAACCCTGCGCCATGGTCACCTCGGCTTACCATGCGGGCCGCGTCTCCGGGACGATCGGCATTATCGGGCCCAAACGCATGAATTACGGCCGTCTGGTTTCACTGGTCGAGACCACCGCGAAACTGTTGAGTAAGCAATTAAAAAAGATGTTCTAATACCACTATGAGCGAGAAAAAAGAACAAGCACCGGCGCCCGAAGAAACCGATCCGACGGAAGTCGAGATCGAACATCTCGATTCTCAGCCGGATGAAACCAAGCCGGCGGCCGAGGGACAACCGGCCGAGCGGGTCGAAAAAACCGAGCCGGAGACTCCGCCCGACTGGGAGGACCGTTATTTGCGGCTGGCTGCCGAGTTCGATAATTACCGGAAACGTTCGGCGCGGGATTTTGCCCGGATTGTCAAGACCGCCGAGGGCGAGTTGATCCTGGAATTGACCGAGGTTTTGGATAACCTGGAGCGCGCGCTTAGTCCCGAACACCGCAACGGCGGGTTGGAAGAATTGGTCAAAGGGATTGAATTAACCCGCGAGCAGTTTCAATCCGTGCTGGAGAAACGCGGTTTAACCCGCATGAAATCCATCGGCGAACCGTTTGATCCCGAAAAACATGAGGCGATGATGCAAATGGACTCCGATGATATCCCGGAAGGCCATGTCGCCGGTGAAATCGCCGTAGGGTATGAGTTAGGGGATAGAGTCCTGCGCCACGCCAAAGTCATCGTCTCCCGCGGCCCGGCGAAAAAAGCAGAAGAAACAGAAAAGGAGTAGGTCGAATACCGGGTACCCCACCGCTTGCGGTGGATCGGTGATTTTTCAGTCGTCATTCGGGTGCAGGCCGGAAACATGGGGCAGGGAGGAAACCAATCCACCCCGGTGGAGCCGTACACAAGATGGATTCAGGAGTGGCGATATCACTGGCGGTCTCACTTTTGCTCGCGCGTGGCAGCAAATTATATGCGGAGGCAAGAAACCGACTGCGATGCCATTTTGCATTTGTTGAGATTAAACCTGATGCCGGGATCCAACTGGTGCTGGAGTGCCGGAATGCTTCTTCCCATCAGGTCGAAATGGAAGAAGTCGAATTAACATTGAACCACAGGTATCTTGGGGAAATAATTTTCAAGCCGTCGGCGAAATTTGATGTGACCGGGTGGCCCAAAACTGGGCGTGTTGTTGAGGTACCACGCCAGAGCGTTCGGCGAATACGCGTTTTGTTTGCTCCGGAAGAGATTCCCAATCCGGAGACGGCGCGGAAAGAGACAGCACAGTATGTGCTTAATAAGGCGACCGAGTTGAAGTTTAATGTCCATGTACTGTATCGGGGCCGTTCATACGAATCGGGTTGGGTCAGCGGGCCGGAGCGATTATGAAGCAGGAGGGATATCCGCCGCGGTGGGGAAAGCAGGGACGGGGTAGGGGACATCTGCAAAGAACACAAGAAACATGGTACCCCACCGCTTGCGGTGGGTCGGCAAAATCTGATTTGTCATTCCCGCGCAGGGGCTTGTTGAAAAAGTCCCATCGGAGGATTTTTTGCAGGTCGGGTTCCGAGTGAAGCGGAGCGCAACGAGAAACCCGGCAAGGAGATGTCGGCTTTCTTCGTCCGCCTGTGGCGGACTCCGGAAGCCGACCTACCGGGTTTTTCAACAAGCCCGCAGGCGGGAATCCAATCTGGCTTTTGAAGATATTTACCGGAATCCAGGGGCGGGGCAGATGTGGACATCTGCCGCGGCGGACCGCCCACGAGGAGTAAAATTTGATCATGGAATGGATGTTTGATAATATAATTCCCTTTTCCGTGGGGGTAGTTAGTACTGTGATTGCGGGAATAATTCTCCATTGTTGGAAAAATCGATTCCGATTTTCAATCAAATATGAAATGCCAACATATTCTAATCAGCTATTTGTCCTCAATATAAGGTGCCAAAATAGCACTGACGAGGATTTGGAGGTTGAAGAAGTTATATGCGACATGACGCATGCAGAACTTGGTCGTATATTGTTCAACAAACCCGACTATATAAAAATCGACAACGAGGAAAATGCCGCAATCATTCCGGCCAAGAAAATGCGCCGGGTGACGGCAAGATTTGATATGCGGCATCAGGGAAATGATGATGTTTGGAATGGCAAAGTGGGGGCGGATTTATTTCAAGCATTAACAAAGCATACGTTGACGATCCTCACTACTTATAAGGGAATAAAAAAGAGAATAGAATGCAAAGTGCCAAATGATATGTTAAATTTGATTGAACAAAAAGGTCCATTTGTCCGTGCGATTGGGGGGATAAGACGTTAATTAATACCCCTAAGGGTATTGTGCGCGTAGACTATATCGAAAATAATTCGTTGAAAATATGCGGAGGGTTGACAGGCAATGGGTAAAGTGATCGGTATCGATCTGGGGACCACCAACTCCTGCGTGGCCGTCATGGAAGGCGGCGATGCGGTGGTCATCCCCAATCCCGAGGGCGGGCGCACCACCCCGTCGGTGGTGGCGTTCACCAAATCCGGGGAACGGCTGGTCGGACAGGTCGCCAAACGACAGGCGATCACCAATCCGGAAAACACCATTTTCTCGATCAAGCGCTTTATGGGGCGCAAGCATCACGAGGTTTCCGCCGAGGAAAAAATCGTCCCTTATAAAGTCGTGGCCGATGTCGGCGGCGATTGCCGGGTGAAAATCGAGGACACGCTGTATGCTCCGCCGGAAATCTCGGCGATGATCCTCCAATCGATGAAAAAAACGGCCGAGGAATATCTCGGCACGACGGTCACCCAGGCGGTGATTACCGTTCCCGCCTATTTTAACGACAGCCAGCGGCAGGCGACCAAGGACGCCGGGCGCATCGCCGGGCTGGAAGTGTTACGCATCATCAACGAACCGACCGCGGCCTCGCTGGCCTATGGGCTGGATAAAAAGAAGGATGAAAAAATCGCCGTGTTCGATTTGGGCGGCGGTACCTTCGATGTCTCCATCCTCGAATTAGGCGACGGCGTCTTTGAAGTTCGCTCGACCAACGGCGACACGCACCTCGGCGGCGACGATTTCGACCAGCGCATCATCGATTGGATGGCCGACGAGTTCAAACGCGAACAGGGCATCGACCTGCGCAAGGACCGCATGGCCCTCCAGCGGCTGAAAGAAGCGGCGGAAAAAGCCAAATGCGAACTGTCCACCACGATGCAGACCAATATCAACCTGCCGTTTGTGACCGCCGATCAATCCGGCCCCAAACACCTTGATTTGACTCTTTCCCGCGCCAAGCTGGAACAATTGGTCGACGACCTGATTCAACGCACCGTCGGGCCATGTAAAAAGGCCTTGCAGGATGCCGGTTGTGCGGCATCCGATATTGACGAGGTCGTGCTGGTCGGCGGGATGATTCGCATGCCGAAAGTGCAGCAAGTGGTCAAAGAGATCTTCGGGCGTGAACCGCATAAGGGTGTCAATCCCGATGAAGTCGTGGCGATCGGCGCGGCAATTCAGGGCGGTGTGCTTTCCGGCGATGTCAAGGACGTGTTGTTGTTGGACGTCACGCCGTTATCCCTGGGTATCGAAACGCTCGGCGGAATTATGACCCGGCTGATCGAACGCAATACGACGATCCCCACCAAAAAATCGCAAATATTTTCAACTGCCTCGGATAATCAACCGGCGGTTTCGATCCATGTGTTACAGGGCGAACGCGAGATGGCGCTCGACAACCGTACGCTCGGGCGGTTCGACCTCGTGGGTATCCCGGCGGCGCCGCGCGGCGTGCCGCAAATCGAAGTCAGCTTCGATATCGACGCCAACGGCATCGTGCATGTCTCGGCCAAAGACCTCGGCACCGGGACCGAGCAGAAGATCAAGATTGAATCATCCTCCGGTTTGTCGGAGCAGGAAATCGAAAAGATGGTCAAAGACGCCGACCAGCATTCCGAAGAAGATAAAAAACAAAAAGAACTTGTGGAGGCTCGCAACAAAGCCGACCAGATGGTTTACACCACCGAGAAAACACTTAAAGATTACGGTGACAAAATCTCCGACAACGATAAGAAAAACATCGAGTCGGCCATCGAAAAAGTCAAGGCGGTACAATCAGGATCAGATGCGGCGGCAATCAATTCGGCCATTGATGCGTTGATGACGGCCTCGCATAAACTGGCCGAGGAAATGTACAAGCAGCAGACCGCGCAACAAGGCGGTGGGGCCACGGCCGGACCGCCGCCGGGGGCGGGCCCGGCTGAATCATCGGCCGACAAAGGCGGCGCGGTGGACGCCGATTTTGAAGTCGTCGATGACGATAAAAAATAATTGTCGGCGAGTCGATACCCAGGTGAATTGGTATAGATCAGGCGGTAGATACGCGCATGGCCAAACGTGACTACTATGAAATCCTCGAACTGGGGCGCGATGCCTCCGAGGACGAAGTGAAAAAAGCGTATCGCCGCCAGGCGGTGAAATTTCACCCCGACAAAAATCCGGGCGACAAAGCCGCCGAGGAAAAATTCAAGGAAGCCACCGAGGCCTATGAAATCCTCAAAGACCCGCAAAAGCGGCAGGCGTATGACCAATACGGCCACGCTGCGTTTCAACAGGGCGCAGGCGGTGGCTTCGGCGGTTTCGGCGGATTTGATCTGTCCGATGCCCTCCGCGCGTTCATGCGCGATTTCGGCGGCTTTGGTGGCGCTTTCGATGACCTGTTCGGCGGGGGTGGCCGGTCACGACGCAACGGCCCGGCACGCGGCCAGGACTTGCGGATTAAATTGCCCATGACCCTGGAGGAACTGGCCACCGGCGCCAGCAAAAAACTGCGGATTCAGCGGCTGGTGGATTGTGACCGTTGCGGCGGCACGGGCGCCGAGCCGGGACATGCTGCGGAGCGCTGCCCTAACTGCCATGGCGCCGGAGAAGTCCGTCAGGTTTCCCGTTCATTTTTCGGGCAGTTTGTCAATGTGTCCGCCTGTTCGCGTTGCCGTGGCACGGGCCAGATTATCACCCATCCCTGCACGGTGTGCCGGGGGGAGGGACGTGTCCACGGCGCCACCACGCTCAATGTGAAAATCCCCGCCGGGGCTGGCAACGGCAATTATGTCCCGGTCTCCGGCGCGGGGCATTCCGGGACTCACGGCGGCCCGCCGGGCGACGCCGCTGTGCTGATCGAAGAGAAGCCGCACGATATTTTTACCCGCGACGGTGACAACCTTATCTGTGAGGTCCCGATCAGCGTCTGTCAGGCCGCCCTGGGCGATGAAATTACCGTACCCACCCTTAACGGCGACGAAACGGTTAAAATCCCCGCCGGTACCCAGTCCGGCAAGATCATCCGGCTGAAAAACAAGGGCATCCCTCACCTTCAGGGTTTCGGCCGGGGGGATGAACTGGTGCGGCTGGTGGTTTGGGTGCCGACCAGGCTCTCGGCCGAGGAAAAGCAGTTGTTCAAGAAACTGGCAGCCATGCACGGCACAAAACCACCCGCTGCCGACCGGAGTTTCTTCGAAAAATTGCGGCAGACGTTGGGTGTATGAGAGTTCGGGCGAGCGGACGCGCGGTGGAATTCTTCGGCTTAAAATGATTTCTGCGGTATTACGAAGTCCCGTATCGGTTAAGATATAAGCACTTACGGCAGTCGAATAGACTCTTGGGGCGGCAAAAATGTCTCCTCAGCTACACGTATCGCTACACTCGATGTAAGATATTGATACAAATAGATTCCCGCTTAAGGAATAAAGTCCCGCATGATGGGTATTTTCGATGTGGGGTGCCCTCCCTATCGTGGGTCCCTGCCGCTTCTTGGCTGTTGACGACGGGAGCGGCCCGCCGGCCGCTCCCCAATTTTTTTTACGGCGGATGGATTTGTGGAAGTTTTTCCGCGAAAAATTTTTTGTGGGCCAAACCAAAAAAGACAATTATCGTATTGTATTTTGAAAGAGGGAGGCAGGACAGGCACATTGGCCGAATTATTTCAAGTTCACGTATGAGACATTAAGTGTTCCGCTGCCCAACGGGCCGGTGAATTTTGTGTAATCGGTTGTGGTTGAATAACGAGACATCCGAACCGTGTAATCCCCTGGGGACCGCATAGTGCGGGACTTAAGGGATAAACAGCCCCGGTGACCCCGACACCGGGGTTTTTTTATGCAGGATGATGCGCCTGTTCAGGTTGGTGAAATACCGGAGAATCAGACAATAGACAACAGCGTCTCCACCAGACTATACGTGGATTGATGAACCCGGCAACCGGTTTCCTCCACCACGACGGGCGGGGTTTTGTCGTCCAGAAACAATTCCTCCGAATTAAGGCAATCCGGTGGCAGGACGACATCGCAGTCAGTCAATCCTGCTTTGCGCAGACCGGCAACAATATCCTCGCCGGTCAACAAGCCACTCACCGTAACCGTCTGGCCCCAGAATTCGCTCGGCACGATTTCCACCGTCAGCTTCAAATTTGCTACTGTCGCCGAAATCCGATTGGCCAGCTCTTTCAGGAACGGGCCGGCCGACTTGCCGGTGACCAGGGTCAATTGGCGCGGAGCAGGGAGGGAAGCCGGCAGGCGGTCACGTTCTTCTTCGAATGTATCCATGAACCGCCGAAGCAAACCGATCCCATTCTCCAGCTGGGGATAATCCCCATAATATTCCGCTGGGGGGACGGGTTGACCCGCGAGGATAAACAATTCATCGGCGGCGTACACCAGCGGATCATCAAAACGCGCCAGGCACGATTCGCGCATGCGCTCGATCTGTTCGAGCAACCTGCGTCCCTCTGCCGAAGTGTTCAAGCGCACTTCTGGCAATCCCTCGCGGTATCTGGTCAAACCCACCGGAACCACGCCGATTGACAGGACATCCGGATACAATTCCGCCAGATCATTAAGTGTCCGGTACAGGACCGCGCCGTCGTTTAATCCGGGGACGACGACAATTTGTGTATGGACCATGATGCCCCGGTCGATCAGCCGCCGCAGGTCGTCCATTATCGGCCGGGCCTGCGGCGCCGACAGATGGCGCCGTCGGACAGCATCATCCGTGGCGTGCACTGAAATGTAAAGCGGGGAGAGGCACTGCTCGAATATGCGTTCATAATCATCGTCGGTTACATTCGTCAGCGTGATAAAATTCCCGTGCAAAAAAGACAGCCGGTAATCGTCGTCCTTGATATACAGCGCCCGGCGCATGCGTTTTTTGGGCTGCTGTTTGACAAAACAAAAATCGCAGTCGGCTTTGCAGACACGAATTCTATCGGGGACGAGTTCCACGCCCAATTGCCGGTCGATCGGTTTGTCGATGCTGACCGTGATTTCACTGCCGTCGGCTCGACGGATCTCGATATCCAACTCTTCGTCGGCTGAATAGAAGATCACATCCAGCCCGTCGCGGACGGTTTGGCCGTTGATCGAGATGATTTCATCTCCCGGAGTTAGTGTCCCGGCGGGGATGAATTCATCGTCGACGATTCTGGCGATATAGACGCCGATGGCACGACCTCCCAGGTTATCAAACACTCAGCGTACCACAATTCGGTACGCGGTGTCGTCCTCATCCTGCAGCTTTTCCAGAAGTTCCCGGGCCTTTTCCAACCTGGTGAACGAACCCACTTGCACGACCCAGTATGTTTTCCCGGCGATTTTGCGATTATAAAAATGCACAGTGTACCCCTGGGCCCCGTATTTTTCATGCAGGCGCTGGGCATTGTCTTTATCGGCGAAGGCCCCGAGCTGCACGGTGTAGACAATATCGGCCAGCTTTTCGGCGTGGTCGTCGCCGGGGCGGGAATCGGCCTCAACTGATGAACCGGATGTTCCGGAATACAACATACTCGCGTTCGGGTATTTCTCCGTCAGGATTCCACGGTAGAGCATCATGCGGTCATGCTCTCCCAGGCGTTCATAGGCCTGCGCCAGTCCGATCAGACTCTGGCTTTCCAGGTAATGGTCATCTTCACGTGACAAATCGCGGTAGGCGCGCACACCGGCTTCGAGATCGGTCCGGGAATCGGCAGATAATAAATACAGGCGTTTGACCCACTCCGACGAGGGGTTCTCGGCGATTGCGTTCTTTAATTCTGTTTCCGCCACCCGAACCTGCCCGGTTTTGAGCTGGGCCAGGATCGTCCACCAGCGCACGGCATCCACAGAGTGGCTTTTCCCGGCAAAAGTCCGGAGGAATTCCTCGCCTTTTTCCAAAATGGCGCCATACGATTTTGTTGCCGCCAGGATCTCAATCAGCAGCAGGCAGGCCTCGTCTCCGGGCGGCCGGTTGCCTGCGGAGTTTAATGCCTGCAACGCCCATGACTGGGCGGACAAGCCGCCGGGTTCAGTCCGGGCCATGACCAGCAGCGCTTCCGGATCTCCGGGATAATCGGCCAGGATTGTCCGCGCCATGCGCCGCGCTTCATCAGGTCGGCCGTCGGCCAGCGCCCCCCGGGCCTTGTCGATCATCGCCGCTTCACTATCAGCGCAGACCGCTGCCAGTCCGCACAACAGCGCCAGACAAAACCCGAACACCGGCCCCAGGCGAGGATTGTTCGAGACTGTGAACCCAGGAGCGACCATGGTCTAGTTGCCGGGCGCGTCGGGCCGCAAGGTCAAGTTTCGTTCCAGAGTTTGAAGGTGTTGAAATTTTTGCATTCGGGGCACCGCCACAGCGGTTCGATGGTCTTGAATGAGCATTTTCCGCAGCGATACCCGCGCGGTTTGAACGGCAGCGTATCCAGCAGCTGGTCGAGTTCTTTCACCGCGTGCTCGAGTTCGCTGCTGTCTTTCAGGATGCCGATCAGTCCGGCCCGGGCGGTTACATTGTCGGCATCGATGTCCAACATCAATCGGTAATGTGATTCCGCCTCGCGCAAATCACCCTTTTTGCGGGCAATCTCGGCTAAACCGGAGAGCGCCGGCAAGTTGCTGGGGTCATCTTCCAATGTCTTTTCATACACGCGGGTAATTTCGCCAAACTGTCCCAATTCAAAATATGCCTTTTGCAGACGTTTGAAGACCAGGTAACCGGCCCGGGGTTGGATGTCAAGCAGTTTGGACCACCACTCCACCGCATCTTTGATTCGCTGGTCATGATAATACGTTTCGCCGACACCCAGATATGCCGGCAGGCAGTTTTTGTCCAGGTCCAGGGCCTCCTTAAACTGCATCCGCGCCTTATGGCCGTCGCCGGTGTCCTTCAGGATTTTCTCTCCAGCGTAATACTTGTACAAGGCCAGCACATCTTTGTGTTCCTCGCCCAGCCGTTTGTCCACCTGGGTGCGCATCTTGAGCGCATCCTCCCAGCGCTCTTCATCCTCATACAACCGGACCAGCCGTTCGGCCGCCCACAGATCGGACTTAGTAAGTTTCAGGATTTCCCGAAGCTCCTGCTCCGCGGCCCCCGGGTTGCCGGCGGTCAGATAATCCAGCGCCAGGGCATGGTGCACGTCCCGCTGCTGGCGATGGGTTAGTCCGCCGCGCAGAGTCAACTCCTTATGGACGCGGATTGCGCGATCGGTCTTTTTATGTTTGCGCAGGATATCGCCGAGCTGGATATATGCATCCAGGTTGTCGGTGCGCACGGCCACGACTTCCTTGAGTTTGGAAAATGCGGTGGCGTCATCACCGGCGACCAGCGCCTGCAGCGCCTCGATATATAATTGCGAATCCCCGGTGTCCGCACGCCGGCGCGTCCGCGACAGATACACAGCCCCGATCGCCGCGGCGGCCAGGATCAGCAAGACGAATAGCCAGCCGTAATTAAATGAATACCCCATCTCTTCCATACGTCTTATCTCTCCGGTGTACGGTGTCACCCGGGTCTTTATAATTCATTAATTTCCTCGAGTGAGCGGTTGCGCAACGCCGTGATTTCCACCGTCAGCCGCTTGGTTTGTCTGCGTTGCTCGCGCAGTTCCGATAGAATTTTTAATACATACGACAACCCCAGCACAAACGTGATCAACATACCGGCGAGAAAGGCCCAGTATGCCATGTAGACCAGCGGCACGTTGTCATATTTCGTGCGTAACAGGTCCACCGAGACCGTCTGATGGGCGTTGAGCATCGAAAAACCGACGACTACGGCGATAATGAGTAAAACCAACACCATGCGTAAGGCCCACATAATACTTCCCCCTCTCCTGGGTCCGTCGGCAGTCTAAACCGGCCGCCCGCCTGTGTCAACACAAAAGCCGCCGATCCCCCAAAATGAAAAAGTACTTGCTTTTTGCCCGTGTCTGCCCCCTACTTTCCGGCAGAGGGTTGAACGGGGGTGGTCCCATGGGCCTGAGATCAAACCCCTCGAACCTGATCCGGGTAATACCGGCGGAGGAAGAAACAGCCCGAACCGTGGACGTGCTTTGCGTCCGTGGCGCAGCAAGCCGCTTTTCCCGGTTGATTGTATTTTCCCCTGGCCCGAAGGAGTGCGATGATGAGCGCGTATCGAATTCTCCTTTCTGTTATGTTCTGCCTGTTTTCTGTCGTTTCCGCCCGCGCCGCGGCCATAACCGGCCGGGTCGTCGACCGTATCACCGGAAACCCGCTGGCTGGGGCCGGCGTGCAGACCGTGGACGGACAATTCGGTACGACCACCGATACCAACGGAGTTTTCTACCTCGACGGTCTGGCTGAGCATGATCAATGGCTGGCCATCAAATCGCTGGGATATGAGCTGTTCAAGGGCCCGTTCGTCCCCGGCGGCGAACGGCGGGAAATAGCCCTGAGTCCCACTGTGTTACCGGGGCAGGACATCGTGGTAACCGGTGACCGTGCCCGCCGCCGCGAGACGCCGGTGGCGTTCACCAACATCCCGCAGCGGGAAATCGCGGAAACCTATTGGGCACAGGATATCCCGCTGCTGCTGATGCAGACTCCGGGAGTCTACGCGTACTCCGACAACGGCAACGGGATCGGCTATTCCTATGTGTCCGTGCGCGGCTTCCCGCAAAGCCGCGTGGCGGTCATCATCAACGGCGTCCCGCACAATGATCCGGAATCACATGAAGTTTTCTGGATCGACATGCCCGATTTCCTCGGTTCGGTCCAGGACATTCAAATCCAGCGCGGCGTCGGTTCCTCGCTGTACGGCTCAGCGTCAATCGGTGGTACGATCAACGTCAATACATCCTATGCCGATCCGAACCGCAAGATTACGGTCACTACCGGCGCGGGTTCTTACGGCACCCGGAAAATTGCCCTCGATTTCAATTCCGGGCTGGTGGAAAACACTTACAACGTGTTCGGGCGCTTTTCGCGGTTGGTCTCCGACGGTTACCGTGATCTGGCCTGGACCGATCAGTGGGCATATTTTATGGGCGTAGCCCGTTTCGACGGCGGATTGACCAATCGCTTCCAGGTGTACGGCGGGCAAGAGGAAACACACCTGGCGTATAAAGGCATCGTTAGGGATTCACTGAGCACAAACCGAAAATACAACCCCATCCAATTCCCCGGCGAAATCGACCATTTCAACCAGCCGCACTATGAATTGTTGACCAATTGGCGGTTGCGTGATAACCTCGAACTCGACAATACCCTGTTTTATATCAAGGGTAAGGGCTATTACGATCAGTTTCGCGAAGACCGTGATTATGCCGAATACAACCTGGTCGAATTTATCGATGCCGGCGGCAATGAAGTCAACGAAACCGATCTGGTACGGCGCCGTTTTGTCGAAAATGATTTTTGGGGTTTAGTACCACGGGTAACCTATCGCACTGACCGGCTGCGCCTGGCGCTCGGCGCCGAGGTGAACAATCACCGCGGGGTCCACACCGGGACTATCATTTGGGCCGAAATCCTCCCGCCGGATTCGGTACAGGCGGTTGCTCCGGGGCACAAGTACTATGATTACGAGGGGCGCAAAATCTCCGGCTCCGTGTTTGCCAACGCCGAATATGCCTGGACGCCGAGTATTACCACCATGACCGCTTTGCAGTACCAGTATCGCCGGTATGAATTGCTCCACGACCACCGTAGCGGGATCAACCACGTCACACCGTATAGTATCCTTTCGCCGCGTGTGGGGATCAATATAAACCTGACCAAACATGCCAACGCTTTCGCCAACGCCGCATATACGCAGCAAGAACCGTCCAGCGACGAAATTTTCGACCCGCAGGACTACTGGTCAAGCCCTGCGGATTATTTCAATATCTTTAACGCCGCAACCGGCCGGGGAGAGGACCCGCTGATGCAGCCGGAAAAATTGCTGGACGTGGAATTCGGCGCCGGTTATCACCAGCGCCTGTTCTCGGCCGAGGCCAATATGTACTGGATGCGGTTCGCGGATGAAATTGTCTATAACGGCGGGCTTTCCGGGGACGGGGTGCCGATTCGGGTCAATGCGCCGGCATCGATCCACCGCGGCGTGGAACTGTCCGCGGCCCTGCGGCCGTTCGGCGCGCGTGACCGTCCGGGGTTGCAGGGGCTGGAATTTTCCGGCAATCTCAGCTATGCCGATAATTACTTCGATGAGTTCGAAGAATACCTCACCGACTGGTCTGACTGGCCGCCGCCGATCGATACCGTCTCCCGCGCAGGCAACCCCATTGCCGGTTTCCCCGATTTTTTGGCCAATCTGCGGGTCGCATATGCGTATTCCTCGGTGAAGATTTCGGCGCACATGTTCCATGCCGGACGGATCTATCTGGACAACACGAACAATCGGGAATTCTCGGTCGATCCGCATACCGTGTTCAACGCGGCCCTGCGTTATGCACCGCAGATGAATCCCCATCGGCCGCAACTGGCCTTTGAAGTGCGGGTCAATAATGTACTGGATACCGAATTCGAAACCGGGGGATATGTTGAACCCGATGATGGATTGGGTCGCTGGATCGTCGGCGCGGAACGTAACGTCTATCTCTCACTGAGTGTGAGTATGTAGTCGTCCAATCATGGACCAGACCCTGTCGCTGCACCCGATTGATGTCGGCATCTTGATCATCTATGCCGCAACGCAGATGTATGTCGGGTTGCGCCTCGCCCGGCGACGGGACACGCAGGAAAACGCAACTAGTTTTCTTCTCGATGGCCGGCGCCTGACCGTACCGGCATTTGTCGCCTCGCTGGTTTCCACCTGGTATGGCGGCATCCTGGGTGTGGGGGAGTATACTTACAAATACGGCATCTCCAACTGGTTGGTCTTCGGCGTTCCCTACTATTTGTGGGCCGGTGTTTTTGCCGCAAAACTGGCGGCGAAAGCGCGTCGCACCCCGTTCGTTTCGATTTCCGATCATCTATATGAAAGTTATGGCCGTCCCGCGGGAATTGTGGGTACGTCATTGATCTTCGTCATGACTTTGCCGGCGGCATATATGTTGATGATTGGCGTGATCTTCAAGTTGTTTTTTGGCTGGCCGCTGTGGATCGGGGTCGCGGGTGGGGCGCTGCTTTCGGTGGTCTATATCTATCTCGGCGGTTTTCGCTCGGTAATCCGCACGGATATTTTACAGTTCGTCGTGATGTTCGGCAGCTTCGCGTTGATCCTGCCCTTTTGCGTTTTCAAGTTTGGTGGGCTTGGTTTTTTGATCAAGATGATACCGGCGACCCATTTCACCTGGCACGGCGGCAACTCCGTGCAATATGTCCTGGTCTGGTATATCATCGCCACAGCGACATTAATCGAACCGGCGTTTTACCAGCGCTGTTATGCAGCCAAAAGCGAAGCCGTCGCTCGCCGGGGCATCTGGATTTCGATTATGTGCTGGTGTCTTTTTGATTTTCTCACGACCAGCATCGGCTTATACGCCCGCGCCCTGCTGCCCAATCTTGCCGACCCGGTCGCCGCGTTTCCGGTGTTGGGGGCAGAGTTGTTGCCGCCGGTGATTGCCGGATTGTTTTTTGTCGGGATGTTCACGACGATTATTTCGACCGTCGATTCGTATGCCTTCCTCGCCGCCATCGCTCTGGGCCGCGATCTTATCTGGCGCAACCTGCGCCACAGAACTGAGTCGACCGTTCAATTCTGGACTCGTTTCGGCTTGTGGATCTCCGCGGGGTTGGCTGTGGGCTTGGCAATCTATTCGGAATCGGTCGTCGACTTGTGGCACGACCTGGGCACTATCGGCGCGCCGGCGCTGGTGCTTCCGCTCCTTGCGACATTTTCAGAAAAATGGCGGCTGCCCCGGCCGTGGGCCGTGATATCCATGCTGACCGCCGGGGGCGTTAGTTTGAATTGGTTGCTTCTGGGCAAATTTGCGCCGGGTGGTTATCCCTTGGGAATCGAGCCGATTATTCCGGGGCTGTTCATTTCAATTGCACTGTATTATATCGGCCGCCGCAAAATCGTTGACGGGAGTTGATAATGTCGAGGCTGCAGTAAAATATTCTACTCATCCGTAAGTCTGCCAATGGCTTGAGTCGTCTGGGATGCGAATAGCAGAAAAACCACTCCATTTTACTTGACAAAATTTGGGTTATGGTCAATTTGAGTATAAGGCAATTTAATCCGGAGGTAGTCTGTGGGCGCAGGTGGGTATATTACGCGGGTCGCCTTTGCGGCTGCAGTGTTTTTATTCTCAGCGGCGAATGTTTTCGCCGCATGGCGGGTGTCAATCGAGTCAAAAACCGTCCCTGCCGGGCAAACCAATGTACACGTCAACTTCAACATCGCCTTCGATCTTAATTTGGCAGGCGCCGATGTTCCTGTTATTGTGCGTGAATTAACGCCGGGTTCCTTCTGGACGGGACAATTACCCTATGATACCTCGAATAACCCATATTACCTGTGTGACATGGCCCATAATGTCGAATGGCATTGGAGTACCGACCCATTTCCCTGGACAGCCCAGATGGAACAAGTGCGGCCGGGTGTGCCGGCGTCCCCGTGCGATTCCGAAGGGGATGTAGGGTACGATGGCGTCTCGCCTGACCATTTCAGTGTCGATGCCGCAGGCACAGGGGGAAGTGAACCGGCCAAACCCGAGGGCTTGGATGCGGTGACGATCATTTTTGATGTCACCGATGTTCCGGGACAATTCGAATTCGATACTGCCTGTTTCACTTCAACCTTGCCGAGCATCTTCTTGATCGATGGCCTGTTCCCCCCGACGGACCACGGGCCGCTGGGCACCGGGGAATGCACGTTCGACAAAGGCATCATCACCATCGTCGCCGGCAGCCCGCCCTGTGGCTGCGGCATCAAGGGTGACCTGAACAATGACCAATTAGTTAATCCGCTGGACGCTGTTTATCTGATGAATTTTGTCTATCGAAGCGCGGATAACCGGACGTATCCTGCTGACTGGGATTGTCAGTATGATCTGGGAGACGGCAATTGTGATGGGGCAATTACGCCGCTGGATGTCATCCTCTTCAATAACCTGATCTACCGGAGCCGGGATTACATGTGCAACCCCTGCACTGAGGGCTACGAACCCTGGCTCGGTGGTGCTTGCGGGGGGTAGCGGGGCTGGTGCGAATTCAAATGTCCGGATAACATAAAAGCCGGTGTCCCTTGCAGGGGCACCGGCTTTTGCCATGACTACTATGCTCTGCTATTTAATAATCACAATTTTCCCGACCTGCGTGCCCTGGTCGGATTCCACCGTATACAAATAAATCCCCGAAACGACGGCCTGCGTGTTGCGCGTGATCATGTCCCAGGCGGTGTGCGAGGGTGTGTCCGAAAACCGGTCGTCGGGATGATGGATTTCCCGGATCAGGTCGCCGTCCAGTGAAAAAATCTTGATCGTCGCCCGTTCCGGCAGGTTGACGAAGTGGATCCGCCGCGTGCGCTCCTTGAACCCGACGTGGTTGGGGTCTTCGTATCCCATTTCGCGGTATTTTCCGTCGATGCGATAGGGGTTGGGATAGACCGAAACTCTCAGTTTTTTTTCCTGCACGTAATTCGGCGAATACGACGCGTACGCCAGTTGCATATTGGTTTGCGGTGATGATTCCAGCGGGCTTAACCCACCTTCGGGAAAGCCGTGGTCAAAGGCGGTCACAGCAAAATAGTATGACTGGCTGGGCAGCAAATCATCGATCGTGCACTGGTAATGGCCGAAATACAGGTACGACTGTGTCTGTCCGCTCCACAGGGAGTCGGTGCGGATATACTGGATGGGGTTGGTCAGGATGCGCCCGCCTTCTTCGTAGGCGTTGCCCCGGTTACCGCCGTGCGGTTTGAAATAATAACGCGTGCCGTCATCGGCATAGTAGCATGAGACGGGGTCGGGATAATTCCGGGGGTCGAAATCGGCGCCGTACACCGCGGCCAGTTCATCCAGGGTCATCGGCCGTTCGCTGCTGACCCAGGGGCTGGGGAACGCATAGCGGTCATAATGGTACGGTTCGAAATTCACCCGGTCCCAGGAACTCATCAGAGCCAGCGAGTTCGGATTATGTCCCAACCCCAGGTATACGTTGTAACCCTCAAAATCAGGCCGCCGCGAAAAGCCGTCGTAAAACGTCTCCGACAATCGGCCGTCCCACTCCAGATGAATTTTGCCCGGCTCGGAGGTAATAATAAGTTCCGGAGACGGCGGCGGAGGCGGCCCCTTCAAATCCGGGACGCCGTCGCCCGAATAGAAGACTGTATCGCAGATCTCCGCATCATAGGGGTACCAGCCGTCCCAGTACAATGTGGTGTCGCGACAGCGGGAGGTCAGGAAATATCCCCGGCAGCCATCCTCATCGGTGTCGATTCCCGGATTGTCGTAGACCCATCTGGCCCACTGCATGTTGCGCGACAAGTCGGTGAAATCGAGGTTCTTCAGGTATTCTGTTTGGCGCCGCGGCAAGTTGCGAATGTTGTCCGCCGAGAGGTGGAAACCGTCCCCGCAGGCAAAGGCCAGCACGATTTCGATGGAATCGCCCGCTTCGATATCGTAAGGCCCGGCCGAGAGCAACCCCCTGGTCGCGTATCCCCGCGAGATATTGTTGGCGAAATATTCATCGGCTGAATAAGGTGGGGTGATCCAGCCCTGCGAGCTGAAATCGGTGTTGGCCCACACTTGATCGTAGTCGATTTCTCCGTTGGACATGCGGCGGTATTTGTGCCGGTCGCCCAGCGGTTCGCCCATCCCGCCGATCCACGATCCTTTACGCGGTTCGTGCTGCGGGCCCCAGTCGTAGGCAGCGTTGGAGCTGGAGACCCACCAGTTGAACGACCGTCCCGCCCGCCAGCGCCAACAGTGGTAATCATCCCAGTACCCCCAGTCGCTGTGGTAGACCCACTGGGGTTCCCCGATAATGCTGAATCCCGCCGCTGAGCGGATGCTTTGTCCATCAAATCCGCTGCGTCCGGCCGGGTCCCCGTCGTTATCGGCAAACCAGACCATCTGCAGTGTATCCGAAAACCCGTACCCGGCAATCGAGGCCATGGTGTCACGGTACCCGATCTGGTCGTCCCACATGCTCTCGGTCAGGTTGAGATGATGGACTTGCGGCTGGACTTGGAAACCAACCCAGGCCTCCCGAATTGTGCTCTCGCCCATATTGGCGATCCAGTAGCGGATGATGATGAAATCTTCAGCGTATTGATACGGCCAGGCAAATGATTCCTGACGGACCCTGAGGTTCAGCGGTTTGTGCGGCCGCCAGGACCACTGGTCGGCCGGTACATAGGCCTGCGCTGTGAGGGTGTCGGCGTATTCGGCAATAAAATCTTGTTCGGAGACCGCCTCCGGCGAATAGAATGCGCTGTTACTGCGGATCGAACGTTCAATGACCCGTCCACCCGAGAAATATTCTCCGGGATAAAATTCGGTCAGCCCATAATACATATCGTGCGCCGTGGAGACGACCGTGTCCGAACCTATAAGCCCCCCGACCCATAGCGCACCCAGGTACAGGTGTTCAAAATTCGTGGAAGCCGGGAAATATGCCCCCGGTGCGGACAACCCGGTCATCGGATCGACCAGATCGCCGCCCATGCCGCCGATCGTGCCCCAGTTGGTAATCGTAAACAACAGATTGTTGACATCATGAGTGCGCAGCACGGTGAAAGGTGTCGCGGCGTCGGCATCCGGCCGGGTCAGGGGAAAACTGCTTGTTTTGTGCCGGAGAAACGGCGGGTCTTCCGGTTGAGCGGATCCCGGAAGTGGCACCAGCCAGAGCATGGCGGTCGTAAGAAGCATCACTGAAATCCCGCCTTTCATCCGCAACCCCGCTTTCTGCTTACCGCATACGGGTATCTTCCCGGCCGGTTTCAGTATCTGTGAGATGAGTTTCAAACACTGTTGTCCTGCGAACATGTGCCCTCCGCTGCCAGTACGGATTATGTGCTACTACCCGCATGTCAGCACGATATTCCGGCCCAATCAATCGCAGACCGACCCTCGGGGCAAGTACCTTCTCCACATTCTCAGCCGGCTGAAAAAAAGACGGAGAGCCGACTGGTGCTCTCCGTCAAGAATCTCAGGACCCGGCGCCCACGGCCGGTTGGGCTTATTGCAGGTGTTTTTTCAGGAAATCCACGCGGCGGCGGTAATCAATCAACACATTCGAGCGCTTGGACGACCCGTGTCCCTCATCGGCGAAAATGAGCGTATCGACCGCGATCCCCCGCTTGCCGAGCGCGGTTGCGATTTGCCGCGCTTCGCTTACCGGCACACGGGGGTCGTTTTCGCCATGGATGATCAGCAAAGGCGCAATAATTTTGTCAACTTTATTGATCGGTGAGATCGATGCCAGGAATTCCGGGTCGGAGAGCGGGCCATACTCCGCTTCGCGCAACCCCCGACGATATGCCGCGGTATTTTCCAGAAAAGTGATGAAATTGGCAATACCCACCGAATTGACGCCCGCAGCCCACAAATCAGGGTTTTCAGTCAGGCAGGCCAACACCATGTAACCGCCGTAAGAACCACCCATGACCGCGATTTTATTGGGGATCGCATAGCCCGCCTCACCCAGGAAACGGTTGGCGTATTCATAATCCCGAACTGATTTCAGCCGGTCTTTGTAATTGTCCATCTTGATGAATTCCTGCCCATACCCCGATGACCCCCGCGGATTAACGGCCAGCACGCCGAACCCATTGGCCAGGAAATACTGGAAATTCCGAATAAAATCCGGACGGAACTGGCTTTCCGGCCCGCCGTGGGCATAGACAATGAACGGCACGGGATGCCCCTTGGAAAACGTTGGCGGCAAATAAAGAAATGCCGGAATCTCCATCCCGTCGAATGATTTGAATTTGACCAGTTCCGGTTCCACAAAGATTGCGGGATCGATGCCCGCATAGGCGGAGAATGTGAATTGTCTCAACTGCCGCGAACCCCAGTCCCAGACCCAGCAATCAGGAGCTTTGGCCGAACTGGTGAAACTGAAAGCCAGTTGCATCCCCTGCGAGAAGGCCAAGCCCGAATACATCCCTTTCATCGGCGGTGCGGGGAGCTCACGGCCACTGGCCAGGTCCATGACATGCAGGTCGGCATAACCCTCTTCATTGATAATCCAGGCCATCTTGGACCGGTCAGGAGACAGCTCCAGTCCTTCCACTTCCCATTGTGAAGCGGTGTCGATGAAGGTGATTTCCCTGGTTGCCAGGTCCATCGTGGCCCGCCGGTTAATGTGGTCGTCGTTGGCATCGCAGATTAAATAACCGGTGGTACCATCCGCCGCAAAGACGAACCCATCATACATGGCGTCCCCTTGGTGAGGGGTCAAATGCTCGGATTTAAGTGTCGCCAGGTCGATGAGATACAAATCGTTATTGGTATTCGAATAAAACGTATACTGCACTAGTTTCGTGCCGTCGAGTGACAGGTCCATCGGCCCGTTGTATCCCTCTCTGGCGGCGATGGGCCGCGTTTGGCGTGAGACCACATCCATCTCGTAGACATAGAAATCTTTGCCGTTTTCCTGGTTGGAACGATAGTAAATTTTGCTGTCGTCGGGCGACCACAACGGATCGCCGAATTGTACGTCCGGCATATCGGTCAACTGTTCCGCGCGGGCGGTTTCGGCTGAAATCAGGAATAGTTGGGAATTTTCATTGCCGCCGATGCCCGTGCCGACAATCGCCCATTGGCTGGAATGAGACAACGACGCAAAGTCGATGCCGTCCTGGAAAAACGTCAATTGTATCGGCCAGCCGTCGCCGGATAGCCGGTACAATTGTGTGACGCCCGACATGCTCGACTGAAAAAACAGCTTCGTGGCGTCGGTGGATATTTCCGGACTTCCGCAATAACCGATCTGCATAAACGTTTCAATATCAGGGATATACGGAGCGGCACCCATTAAGTTGGGCCCCTCAGATTTTGCCACCGAAGTGGGTTGTACCTGCTGTTGGCATCCCGCCGCAACCGCCAGGGCTAGAACAACCAGGAACATCCGTCTCACAAAACGCCTCCTTCTGTTTTTTGTCCAACTTACTAACATACTCCGTGACGCGAGTCTGTGTCAAGACCGCTTTATCCTCCGGGCGCATAACCTGTTCCGGTTTGTTTTGACTTACGGCGCGCCGTGTGCGATGTTTTGGTTGGCAATGTGGCGGAGAGAAAAAAAATGATGGAGCGTTTTATCCCGGCTATGCTCGTGATTCTGGCGTGTGTTCCCGCGGCGTCGGGGCAGGTCTTTGATCCGTTGGGTCAGGTCCTGGGGCAGGTTGGGCTTGACCGGGAACAACTCACGTTTGATGAATATGATATGTCCAACTACGGGGGCGGCGAGTTCGTCCTGCCCTTGTTTACCGCCCTGCAGCGCCGTCCTCTGAAAATCCCGCCTTATACCGATTCGTACGCCCGCGTGCTGGATATTTCCGGACACCGCCTGCAGGATATTATCAGTTTTGCCTCGCTGCGCATAGATGAAGGGTCGCGCCGCTCATTACTCGCCAACTCCCTGGATACAGTCCTCGCTCAGGTCCAAAGAGGCCGGGATTTGTATTCGGCTATCGATGTACTTCACACCCGGCTGGGCGCGAGCCGGCACGAGTGGCGGGCTTCAGCCACTGGCCGGCTGGAAAACGTCCCCAAAACGGTACGCGATATCGCCGCGGTGGTGACCCTTGCCGCCGCGGAAGCAGTCCGTTGGCCGAAGTTGGCCTTCAGGAATGCCGAGGACCGTTACGGAATGGACACGATGGTTACCAGGGCACTGCGGGTGCTGGCTTGGGAGGATGACACCCACGATGAAGACTTTTACGAATTCATCCATGACATCGACTGGAAATATCTGCACGCAGGGGCACAGGACCTCGCCGCTGCCGTCGATTGGGCTTGCGATACGCTGTCCCGACTGGCCTTTACCGAAAATTTCCAATTTGCCGTAGCCACCGCTCTGGGGCATATCGTGCTCAACGGGCAGGGCGGACATAAGTACCCGGCGGACGATTATTTCCTGGTCATTGATGTCGCCGGAGATGATTCCTATGCCGGGGGGGCTGCCAATCGTGAATATGGCAAATGGATCAGCGTGGTCATTGACTGCGGCGGCAACGACAAATATAAAATTGCGGGAGATTCGCTTTCCGGGTCGTTCGGCGCAGGCATATTCGGGTACTCGTTTCTGGTTGACCTGAAAGGTAACGATACGTATTTCGGCAACAATCTGACGCAGGGCGTCGGATTGTTCGGGGTGGGGTGTCTGGCCGATTTCAGCGGCAACGACACCTATATCTCTCGGACACAGGCCCAGGGCGCGGGGATTTTCGGCATCGGTTTGTTATATGACGGCGGCGGCAAGGATACCTACAAAACCTACCAGATGGCCCAGGGTTTCGGCTACACTAAGGGGATGGGGATCCTGCACGATGCCGGCGGCGATGACTTATATACGGCCGATGATCAGGATATTCGTTACCCCGCGTCGCAGACAAAAGAGCATAACGACAGCATGGCCCAGGGCGTGGGGTATGGCTCGCGGCGCGATTACATCGACGGCTACTCGCTGGCCGGCGGTATCGGACTGCTCTACGACGCGGCGGGTGATGATCGCTATTCCGCCGGCTTGTTTGCCCAGGGTTGTGCCTACTGGTATTCGATCGGGATCCTGGCCGACCGCGCCGGTAACGACACGTATTCCGGCGTATGGTACGTCCAGGGATCGGGGGCACATTTCGGCGTCGGTTACCTCAATGACAAAGCCGGTAATGACAAATACACGGCCACGCATAACATGGCGATCGGCGCCGGGCATAATTTTGCCGTGGGCATGTTCATCGACGAAACCGGTGACGATGTCTATGAAGCTCCCAACCTTTCACTGGGCGGCGGCAACGCCAACGGCATCGGGATTTTCTGGGACCGGGATGGTGCAGATAAATATATAATCAATGCCGCGACCACGCTCGGCCGGGCCAACGTGGCTTCGCGCGGTTCATTGCGCGATTATATCCAGACGCTCGGAGTTTTTCTGGATACCGGCGGCGATGTGGACATCTACCCGGCGGACAAATCCTTCGCCAAAAATAAAACACTCTGGATCCAGCGCGGCACCGATGCTGACGCGCTGCTGGATACCGAAAAAGGATGCGGCGGCGACTTTTAGGCGCCATCGTGCACTGCCACCGTTTTCGGGACCGAAATGATGAGCGACTTTAGTTTTCTTCCGGCGGAATTCGATGGTTGGCGGCAGGCGGGTGAGACCGTCTTCTACGACCGCGAAACCATTTTCGATTACATTGACGGCGCCGGTGAGGTGTATCGCCTGTATGATTTCCGGAATGTTGCAGTGTTTACCTTTGAGCGGGATGGCGGCGGCTCGGTACTGGTCGAACTTTTCGACATGGGTTCGGCCGGCGATGCGTACGGGATTTTCACGTTTTACCACGAAGGGAAGGATCTCCAGCTCGGGGACGGCGGCTATCTTCGCCCGCAGCTAGTCTGCTTCTGGCGTGGGCAATATTTCGTTTGTGTGTCTCCTTGCTCTGACTCGCCCGTGCCCGATCCGCTCCTGGAAGACGCGGCGCGGCTTATCGCCGCACAAATCCCCGCCGGAGGCAGTCCGCCCGCATGGCTGAAGTATTTCCCCACTAGGGACCGCCGGGCGCAATCACTGCGGTATTTTCATTCCCATCAGGCGTTGAACTATCATTGCTTTGTTTCCGAGGAAAACGTGTTGCGGCTCAACGAAAAAACCGAATGCCTGTTGGGGAGTTATCGGCTCGGCGGCCGGAGTTTTTTTCAATTGTGGGTCCGCTATCCTACGACGGCGGCGGCCGATGCCGCCTATGATTTCTTCACGCGCATGTATTCGCCGCAGACATGGCAAATGGGTGTTGTCGAGAACGATGACGGTACTTGGGCCGCTGCAGCCAAACATGAATCATTTATCGCCGCAGCTTTCGGCCTGCCCTCGGCCGCCGCGGCCGATTCATTGCGCGAAACGACAAAACACCTGTTACGCGAGGCGGCCAAAAACCTGCAGCGGGAGGTGGAAAAATGAAACATTCAACTGAGTATATCTCTCGCCGTGATTTCCTGCGCGGTACTGCCGGGATAACCCTGGCCGCGGCAACCGGCCTGAGCTTGAACGTGAATGCCGAGGACGTCCTGCCCCCCAAAACCCGGCTGGTGCTTATCCGTGACGCCGGGGTTTTCAACGAGAAGGGGAATATTAACCGGGAAGTCCTCGAGCGCATGCTCGATGAAGCAGTCATGACTTTCTGTCAGGCGCAGGATGCGGCAACGGCGTGGAAAACGCTGGTTCGCGCGGAGGACCTGGTCGGTATCAAAAGTAACGCCTGGAATTCGTTGCCCACCCCGCCGGAGCTGGAACAGGCCTTGCTCAAACGTGTAATGGCCACAGGGGTGCCGGAAAAAAATATTGCCGTCGGCGATCGGCGAATTCTGGACAACCCGATCTTCCAGAACTCCACTGCCCTGATCAATGTGCGCCCCCTGCGTACCCATCACTGGTCGGGCGTCGGCGGGTGCATTAAAAACTATATCCAGTTCGTGCCTCAGCCGTGGGATTACCACAACGAGTATTGCTCGCCGCTGGCCTCGATCTGGGATTTGCCGATCGTCAAGGGCAAGACGCGGCTGAACATCCTGGTCTTGCTGCAACCATTGTTCTACGGCATCGGGCCGCATCATTACGATCGTTCATACGTATGGAATTATTGTGGATTGCTTGTCGGCAACGACCCGGTCGCTCTGGATGCTATCGGGGTGCAGTTGATCATGGCCAAACGCCGCGAGCATTTCAAGGAGGATCGGCCGCTGACTCCACCCGCCATCCATATCACCCGCGCCGACACCACCTATGGCTTGGGCACTGCAGATCCCGCCAAAATCGAGCTGATTAAACTGGGGTGGGCGGACGGGGCACTGGTTTAACACCGGTTGTCCGATTATGCGCTACGGGCGGCAATTGCGGCAGGGTGACATTCCCAGGTAGTACGCCTCGCGCCGCGACGAGTATTGTTTCATATGGTCGGCGCGGATTCCGGCTGCCGCCGAGCAGCCGGGGCGATGAAAACGGAAGCCGATTGTCGAACCGACATAGAATTCCTCATCGTCGTCCCCCGCCAACAGCAAAGTCCAGACTCCCCGGCCGGCATCAATGGCTTCTTTTTGCCGGGCGATCAGAGGGCCGAGATATTCCTCATTGTCCTCGAAACCATAGACCACCGCCAGCCCGGCGGTGACCAGCGATTCGGCAACAAATATCTCATCCACAACTACACGGGCCAGCGTCCGGCCGTAGCGGTCTAGCGCCCGGCGGCCGGGAAACAGCGTCACCGTTTTGCCGTACACCAGATCGATATTCAATTGTGTGGCTTCCTCATAAAATGGCTGGTCGTGCTCCGGGGTATCGACACACATATAGCGGACGACGCGGCCATCCTCCAGCTCGACGGTGTCACCGTCGATGACCCCGATGACCAGGGCCGATTGCGGCTGACGGTCCGTTGCCGGTCCGACGCACGAACATACCAGCGCAGCCAACCCCAGTAGGATTCCGCGATATCGCCGGAGTTTCATGAGGCGATATCCTGTTGGTCCTCTTGAGTTCCGGCGCCAAACCATCTGGCAATCCGCTCACGGGAAAACAACACCCACAAGACAAACGGCAGCGCATAGGAAAACATGAAAACAGGGGAGATGCCGACATAAAACGACCGGCCCGATCCCAGTCGGCTGCGCAACAGGTACAACAACGGCGGCGTTGCCAGTTGCCAACAGCCGATAATAGCCAGCCCGGTCAAACCCCAGGTCAACCGCCGCCACCCGGCAGGCCCGGCGGCGATCATCAGTGCCACAAACGGCAGCACCGACAAAACATAGCCGCGCGCCAACTGCCAGCTCGTGGTGTAGATCGCGGCGTCCAAGGCACATATTCCATAGACCCAGCGCAGGATCGGTCGCTGCCAGGAAAGCCAGAGTTGTTCCAGTCCGCCGGGCCAGAATGTCCCCAGGCCGGGCGCTGCCCCTTGCCAGACCACAAACAACGCCGCGGAGACTACCGCCAGTTTAAGCACGAGCAGCGCGAGAATGCGCAACATGCCGCACCACCTTCAGAATCCACAACAGCCAGACCGAGGCGATCATCAGAATCATGGTCACTTGCCAGAAATAAATATGAAAAAAGTCGAACCAATCGGGGCGGATGTTACCGACAACTACCAGCAACACCATCCGCACGATATTCAACGAATATAGTACGATTGCCCCGCCGATGACGCCGATCAGTTTTTCCCGCCGGCTCGCCGGATAAGCCAGGGCGGCGGCGATAAAAATGACGATTTCGTAAATCCCTGTGCATTCTTCGATGATCTCGATTGCAATGTTCGGTGCGGAAATAAATCTGCCCTGCAGCGAAATCTCCATGCCCCCCAAACTCAGGACACTCCCCACCAGCCGAGCGGTTGCTGCCATAAACAATATCATCTGGTCGTTAAATACCGCGCTGATTGCGGCATAGACCACGGAGAAGACAAGCAGCAGGACAACAAATAACACAATAAACAGCACTGCGGGGTGGAGCCGGCGCCACCATGACGTCCTGGTCTGTTTTTTCGCGCGCGGCAACCGATACATATCTACAGGGCCTTTAGCTATGTCTGGACGCTGTTAAAGTATAACCTGTGGCCGGAGTCTTGACCAGTGCAAAATAAGGTGACCCACGGGCGGCAGCTCAAAATCGCCTTTATCGTGCTGGCCGCGATGCTGTTGGTTTCGCAGTTGTCGTCAATCCTGTTGTTGAACGGGGTTTTGCACACGGAGGAAGAAAAAATCCGCCTGCGGCTGGGCGGTTTTGTCGATGGTATCCTCCATGTGTGGTCGGCGGGTGGCTGCGATCTGGAGACGGCCGATACCCTGGTCGGCCGAGTTTTGCACTCGGACGCCCTGTCGGCGGTCTGGCTTGCCGAATATCATGATTCCACCGGTTGGCGTATCCGCCGCTTCGGCGAGACAGACGTACTCCCCGCGGGGCTTGGCGGGACCCCTGAACCCGGCAACATCGGGCGCAGCGGCGCCGAGGATATCCCCTACGTCAACGCCGATTATGAAATCGGCGGTCGGCTGTATCGCTCATTTTCAACGACGCGCATCATCAACGGCTTTCCCATCGTGGTCGGCGCTGCCGTGCCGATACCGACCGTGGCTCGCTTGCGCGGTTTGCGAGATTGGGATTTCATTTTGCGGGCGGGCATCCTGGTCATGTTCATCTGGTTTGCCCTGCAATTTTTCCGGCTGATCTTTGTCCCTTATCAGAAAATGCGGGCGCAGGCCGAACGATTGTCGGGTTCCGAATGCCTCGCCGGACCGAAAAGTGATGATGTTGAGTATGTCATGGAGGCGTTTGCTGCCGCCGTGGCCCGGCTGACCCGCCAGAAGGACAATCTGCAACAGGAATTCGATCAAAGCAAGAAACGGTATGAAAACCTTGAAAAATTCAATACGTACATCCTCAATTCCATGTCGGCAGGTATTCTGATCTTTGATCGGCAGGGGACAGTCCTGCGGTTGAACCCCTCGGCGGGACGGATCCTGGGTTTGGATTCGGCGGAAGTGATCGGCCGTTCCTATCATGATCTGGCGCAGCGTTTCCCCGAATTGGGGACGGTACTCGAAGCCGGTTTGCAGGATGCCCGGACCTTCGTCCGGCGGGAAATAACCATCAGCTTGCTGCGGGAACCGGGAGAAAAACGATATCTGGGTATTACGACATCATTGATTTACAACGATGCGGAAAAGATCGTCGGCATCAGCGTCCTGTTGACTGATTTGACTGAAATCAAGCGTTTGCAGGCCGATTTGGAAAACAACCGCCGGCTGGCGGATTTAGGTGAAATGGCCGCGGGGCTGGCGCACCAATTGCGCAATTCGATGACCGCGATTGTCGGGTTCGGTCGGCTCCTGCGCAGCAAAGTCGCCGGTGACGAAAAGGTGGCGAACACGGTGGATGATGTCCTCCTTGAAGCCGCCGAATCCGAGCAGATGCTCGCGCAATTTTTGAATTTTGCGCGGCCGATGTCTCTGGAAAACAGTCCGGTATCTTTAAGCGAGATAATCGACCGCGCGGCCGAGATGGTCCACGCCGACCTCGAGGAACATCAGGTCAAACTTACGGTACAGCGCGCCGGCACGGACGATACGATCAACGCCGATTCCCTGATGCTGCGCCAGGTGTTTGTCAATCTGTTCCAGAATGCGGCTGAAGCGATCGGCAAGGGCGGCAGAATCGACGTGCGCCTGTATCCCCCGGTACAGGGGGCCGGGGAGGAGCCCGGGCGGCACTGGCTGGTCCGCGTGGGGGATAACGGCCCCGGCATCCCGGGGAACGACCACGAAAAAATTTTTCGACCTTTTGTGACCTCCAAACAAACCGGCACCGGTTTGGGGTTGGCGGTGGCGCGCAAGATCGTGCTGTGTCACGGCGGATACCTCAGCGTGGAGTCCTCTACGCCTGCCGGTACGGTTTTCCTGCTGCGGCTGCTTGCGTTGCAAACTTCTATTCCCGAGGGCACGCTGCAAAAGTATTTGGCCGACCACAAATTATGACGGCGGACCGGCAAATGGGCCGGAAAGCGGTTGACAAAGACAGCCATCGTGTAGTAAAGTCTACTGCCTGAAGTCATGGGCGCTTGGAGTACGCGCCGGAGTGGTGAAATTGGCAGACGCGCCGGACTCAAAATCCGGTGAGACCTAAATCTCGTGTGGGTTCGATTCCCACCTCCGGCATTTACCGAACGGCAGACCAAAATTACTGTTCAGCCGGCTCGATTAGCCGCAATACAACAAAAACTCCCTGCCCCCCGGGTCAACCATCCCCCGGGAAGGAAAGACTCATACACCGATAAGTTCTTTGACTTTCGCCACGACCAGTTCCGGATCGATGGGTTTGTCGATGAACATGTCGGGCTTGACCAGCCCCTCCTCGCGCATCTCGCGGATGGATTTGCGCATCGCCTCCCGCAAGCTGTCATAGGGACTTTCAGCGGTGTCACCGCTTTGCGCGTCGAGGTCCTCCAGGACTTCCGCGACCCCGGTCAGCATGATGACCGGCAGGTCTTTGTACTGTTCGTCGCGGCGAAGTTGCTTGAACAACACAAACCCGGTCTTTTTGGGCATCATCACGTCCAGCAGTACGAGGTCCGGCCGTTCGTTCTGGATTTTTTCCAGCCCGTCTTTGCCGTTATAGGCGGGCACTACCTCATAACCGTTCTCCTCAAGGGCCGCCGTCAGAAATTTGACCGTGTTTTCGTCGTCGTCAACCACCAGCACTTTTTTTGCCATGGATGCCCTCCTTGTTTTTACCGTCCACGGGGAGCATAATACGGAACATCGCCCCGCTATCCGGTTCGGATTCCACCTCAATCCTGCCCCCGTGTACGTTAATCATTCGCGATGCAATTGACAAGCCCAGTCCGGTGCCGGCTTTGCTTTTAGTGCTGAAAAATGGAGTGAAAATATGCGATTTTACCTCATCGGTCATGCCGCAGCCGTTATCCCTGACTTCGATGACCAGTTCGGCGGCCTCCGGTGACGGATACGCCCGCAGCGTCACCCGGGGTTTTTCGTCAGTATGGTATTCTTTCCACAGGCAGGCGTCCACCGCGTTGGAGACAATATCCATCGCCGCGGAATGCACCATCCGCGCATCGCACACCACGGCCGGCAAACTTGACGGGAGCTGAAGTTGTACATCCACCCCCTTGTCCTGCGCAGTCTGCCTGATGACTTGATATATTTCCGTCAGTGTTTCCGACAGATCGACCCGGTTGACCGTGGGTTTGAAGTCTTTAACATATTTGAGCATATCCAGCGACATTTTGGTCAGACCGGTGATGCCGACCTGGACGATGTCCCAGCCCTCGGTCAGCATCTTGCGGTCGTCCTTGGCCAGCCCGGTCTTGACCATATAGGCCCCGCCTTTACAGGCGTTGAGCATGTTTTTCATCGAGTGCTGAATCCCGGTAAACACCTGGCCGATCGCGGCGAACCGCTGCGACTGGATCAACTGCGCCTGCAGCTGTTTTTCTTCGGTGATATCCTTGCCGATGCCGATCGTGCCGATGATCGCCCCCGTGGGGTTGCGCAACCGGGACAACGTGAGCAATACGTCGCGGACCGCCCCGTTTTTGGCCAAAAGCTGTGTCTCATAGTTGACCACGCTTTCGGCATACTGCAGTTTTTGGGCCATCACCTTGCGTTCCTGCGGGTCGGTGAACAGGACCTCAACGGATTTGCCGATGACCTCCAGCCGGTGGTACCCCAGGGCATGTTCGGCGCCGCTGTTGATCGTCTGGATTTTGCCCGAGGCGTTCACCGTGATGATAATATCCGCCGAGCTTTCCAGGATGCCCTCGAGATAATCACGGTTTTTCTTCAATTCGATCAGGGAGGAGGACAACATGTCGGCCATATCATTGAACGACGACGCCAGCGGGCCGAACTCACTTATTTCATCCTCTGCCAACCGGAAATCGAAGTTCTTTTCCGCCAACTCGTTCATGCCGTCGGCCACGCGCTTGATGGAACGGTTGATACAGCGGTCGACCAACAGCCAGGTAACGCCGACACCCAGGAGCAGCGCTATCGCAAAAACGATAATCAGCGGCAAGCCCGGTGTGGCGACCAGACCCCTGAGTGTTACGAACAACAATAAAAGGATGATCACGAAAGCCGAGCTGAGTTTCCAGAAAATGGGAATGCGTTTCAACATGGGCGGCTCCAACTGTCCCACAATTGAGTTCAATCTCCAACCGACTCGCCTTGGAATGGCACCTCCGGCCTTCACGTGAACGATTATACGGCGGGTCCGGGCGGCCCGGAGATCCGGGCCTCATTGGGCAGCAACTTGAAAACTTTCAGCCCCCAGACGAACAAAAAACCGATCACGCCGAAAACCCCTAACGCCTGCAGCACTTCGGCGAAGCTAACCGAATATGAGGCGGTCCCTTCGACAAGGGGAGAGGCCGTGATCTCCATGCCGGGAAACAACTCCGGCGGGTGGGTCAGCCCCGGCAGGACAATAACATACCGTTCACACAGCACGCCAAAGACCACCAGGATCGAGGCGACAACAATCCAGCGGATTTGTTTGCCCGTCCGGTCACGGAACAAAATGAACAATGGCACACCCAACCCGACAATCATCAAACCGAACCAGAACAGGATGCTGTGGAAACCACCGAACAGGTAGTACAATGCCGCCCCGCGCAACTCCACTACATACGCCCGGTAGGCATTTTCCACGGCAAGGAAATACATCACCACCAGCGTGCAGATTGCCAGGAAGCGTCCCAGCCAGATAATCAATTCGTCATCGACATGGCGGTTGGTGATTTTGAACAACCCGACGATCATTAAAATCATCAGTGCCGTGCCCGAGGCCATCGCCGCCGCCACGAAACTTGCCGGTAACAGCGGTGATTCGTACAACATCCGCGCCCCGAAACCAAAAATCGCCCCGGTACCGGTGTGGACACAAAACGCCCAGCCGAACGCCAGCGTGGCGATGACTTTGGTCAGGGTCTTTTTCTCGGTAAACAACGCCCATAAATAAATAATACAAATCAGGATGTGTCCATTATACAACAGCGGATTAATCGAAAACATCGATTGCAGATTAAAGTGTACGAACGGTTCCACGAACACCCGGTCCAGCCGTCCCTGGTCGGTGAGGATCGACATCAGCCCGGCGATTAAAAACAGCATCGCCACATACACCGCCATCCGCGCGAACGGTTTGTATTCGATTTTGCCGAACACACCGTACAATCCGGAAATGACCAGCGACCCGGCGGACAACCCGATGTAATAGACCGCCATGACAATCTGCAGTCCCCACGGGACGCGGTTGGTCATGCCGGTGATATAAATGCCCTTTTGGCAGACAACATACGTGGCGATGCCTCCCGCAGCCGCCAGCGCCGCAAAGACAAGCAGCAACATCCGATACTGAAGCGACGTGCCCTCAATCCGATCGAATGTGATATTCATGCCGTACCCTCACCTTTGTTGGCGCCTACAGCCCAATGTAATAGACTTTCGGTTCAGTTCCCAGGTCCTCGCGAATTCGTTTGACGGCCATTGTCGAGGTCACCCGGGAGATTGTGCTATGCGGATCGTTCAAATCGCCGACACTCAAGGCCCCGGCGCCGGTTTTGGCGCAGGCCTCCACACAGGCCGGCAACTCGCCTTTGTCCAGCCGATGGGCGCATAAGGTGCACGATTCCGCCACGCCGTGCGACCGCTTGGGCCGTTCCTTGTTGGGCCAGTGTTCATCGTCCCGAAAATTGAACTGCCGCGCATTGTAAGGGCAGGCGATCATGCAATACCGGCAGCCGATACAGCGGTGGTGATCGACGATGACGATGCCGTCGTCGCGTTTGTACGTGGCCTGCACGGGGCAGACCTGCGCGCACGGCGGCCGGTCACAGTGATTGCATAACATGATCACCGATTTTTCTTCGCCCCCCGCATCATGTTCGCTGGAGAGCTTTATCTTTCTGATCCAGTGGTTGTCCCAGCGTGTATCGTTGTGGAACGAGACATTGTTTTCGCGGCGGCAGGCCTCCATGCATGCCGTACAGTCCTCACGGCATTGGGTCAGATCAACCAGCATCCCCCACCGCTTGCCGGAGGCCGGGATGTCGGTGCCTGCCTTGTTGGCATATGTCGAAGTCAGGAAACGGAATGCGTAAGCGCAGGAAGTCCCCGCCAACAGCGTGCCGCCTGCCGTCTTCAGAAAATCCCTTCGGTCCATTCCTTGCCGTCCTTTTCAGCAATTGTTCTGATCACGCCGCGTGTTCCGCATGATTCCGTGCCCCGGCCTGCTCAGGGATAATAATGGCACCCCCAGCAATCCGGTGTCAGGCTCGTCGCCAGATGACATTTGTCGCAAAACCGCTCCCGGCTGGTATGGCAGTTTTTGCACTTGTCCAGCCCGGTCTCATCACGAACACCGTACCTGACGACTTCCTCTCTGGTCTGGCGCAACAACTCCCAGTGGTGCAAGCGCATGTATTCGACGGCGCGGATACACGTATCGCCGGGGGCCGTGGCTTTTTCGAGGAACTCGCCGGGACTTCCCGACCCGCGCGGGATTGCGCTGCCGACAACCGCGTACACCAGCGGAAACAGGATCACCAGCATCAGGACCACTATCAGGAGTGTCTGTTTGTTTCCCGCACGTTTGCCGCTTATCCGCTCAGGCATGGATTTCCTCCTTGGCCGGTTGCTGCACGGCGTCACGTGCCGCTAGCTGTACTCTCCCTTTTTTGCGCCCGGTATATTCGGCATGTACCAGCGCCGTTGTCCGGTATACCAGGTGCGCAAACTTGGAATAGGGGAGATACAGGATCAGCGCACAGACAAACAGGAGATGGACAAAGTAAATAATATGGCGGTGCGGTTCCAGCCGCAGGTAATGCAGGATTTCGGTAAAAAAACCGGTGAGGATGACAAGCAACAATGTCGAGATCAGCGTCCAGTCGAAATATGATCCTGCGCCTGCCTGGTCGGTGTTGCGGGAGCGATAGAAGATCATCAACGACAAGCCGGCCAGTAACGCCGCGCCGCCCGCGTTGGCCAGCAGTTTCCAGGGGTTCCAGAAACCAAAGGGGTAGACAAAATCCTTTTGCATCAGGGGATTGATGCCGGCGGTGATCACCCACAGGGTGACCATGCCCAAAGCCAGAAAACCGAAAAATACCAGCAAATGCGACCAATAACGGGGACGCTCCCTGGTGCACGAAGTGAAGTTATCATGCACGAATACACCTTTGAGTGTCGCGCCGATGCTCGGCCACAAGCCCTTGACCGGCGCCCCGGCGTTGGCGTTCAGCCCGTGCCAGAACCGCCCTACACTCACGATTGTCACCAGCAACACCAGAGCGCTGATGGTGAAGAAAAAGCCGTTCAACAGCCAATGGGGGAACACGCTGGAATAGGAATACACGATACGCTCTCCGGTATCCACTCCGATGCCCAGCGCGTCCGCCAACGGAATTTTTAACCATAAAACCAGCGATAACAGCGCCGTGGGAATGCCCAGCAGCAAGGGGATACACTTCGGGTCATTGACCCATCGGCCCAAAAAGCGGGGGAACGCGTTGGCCATCACGCTTTGTTGCCGGATTGCCGCCAGCAGGTCGCCCGGCCGCGCGCCGCGCGGGCAGCGGGTGGAGCAGTCGTTGCACTGGTAGCACAACCACACATCTGCATCCCGCACCAGGCACTCTTTCATCCCCCAATTGGCCCAGGCCATTTCTTTGCGGGGAAACGGCGAATCATCCGGCGCCAGTGCGCAAGTCGCCGAACAGGTACCGCATTGAAAACACTTCAGGAAATAATCACCGCTGGTCCGGCACAGGGTAAGAATGAACTCGAGGTCCGGCTCCACGCCCGTGGGTGAGCCGGTGGCGGATAAGGCGGGAGTGGTCCGTGGACCGGCCCGCGCGCGTGTCTCGCATGTTTCGTGTACGGTATTCCCGGCAGTTTCCATTGTTGCATCCCCTCCGGCCGTTTCCGTGAATTGCCGCCAATAGCAAACTGCTGCCATACGTTACATCAGCTACATCCCTTTGAACGGGTTCATCCCGATCTCTTCGATCACCTCCGCAAACTTGTTGAAAATTTCCGGGAGCTTGTCGTATTCCGAAATCTGCAGTTGATGCAGTTCCACCCGCTGGTTTTCCATCGACATCTGCTGCAACTTTTCGCGGATATTGTCCCCGCGCGTGTTGGCCAGCTCGCTGCCTTTAATGAAATGGCACTGATAATCATCGCCGTATTTGCAGCCGATCAGCAGCACACCGTCATACCCGGCCGATACCGCCGTGGTGACCCATACGCTGTTGACCGAACCGAGGCAGCGCACGGGAATTACCCGCACAAACGGGTTGATTTTCAAGCCGTGCCGGCCGGCCAGTTCCAGGGCGGGGATCGCGTCGTTTTCGCACATTAACGCCAGGATGCGCGGTTTTTCTTCGAATTCCTCGGGGACATGTACTGCCTTGATCATCGAGGCGATAATATCCACCGAATAATCCTTGAACGAGACGATCCGTTCGGGGCAGGCGCCCATGCACACCCCGCAGCGTCGGCAGCGCGTGGCGCGCAGCAGCGGCGTGCCTTTGGTATCTTCATTGAGCACACCGAACGGACATTCCTCGGTGCAGCGTTTGCATTGCGTGCAGCGTTGCAGGAAAAAGTCGGGATATGACTTGTCCCCGGCGCGCGGGTGCACCGCCTCACCACGCGAGGTCATCTCGACGCACTGGATCGCCTTCAATGCCGCGCCCGTGCCGTCCTCCCGGCTGCTCAAGCCGTCCATCGGCTGCCGCACACAACCGGAAGGATAGATGCCGGTGCGCCGGCTTTCGTAAGGAAAACACACAAAATGCGAGTCAGGGTACCCATATTGCAGAATGGGCAAATCGGGTCCCTGGCGATACTCCAGATTGAGGATCTCGGTTCCCTCATGGCGTTTGAGCTGTTCCACTTTTTCCGCGGCGGCCTGGCGCTGGATTTCCGATTCACCGGCGGTGACCTTGATTTTGGCCTCCTCCAGCGCGCGGATCGCCTCGCCGTCGGCCGAATTAGGGGCCATCCCGGACGCCAGGACTACCAGATCAACGATCACCTGGATTTGCTCACCGGGCATGGTATTTTTCGCGGTGATCACCAGCCTGCCGTCGCCGTTGCGGGTGATCTCGGTCACTTCGCCGCGAGTCAGAAAAACTCCCGGGTCTTGCTGCACTCGGCGATAGAAGTCTTCGTATTGACCGGGAGTTCGGATGAATTCGTAGAAAATATAGGCCTTCGTGTCCGCACCGCTTTCCCGCAGATACAACGCCTGCTTTAACGAGGTCAAACAACAGATCGACGAACAATACGAATGATGTTCCTTGCTCCGCGAACCGCCGCACTGGATGAAGGCAATGCTCTTGACCTCCCGGCCGTCGGAGGGCCGGGTGATCCGACCGTGTTCCTTGACCATCTGCTCCAGCTCGACATTGAGGATGACATCGTCGAGTTTGCCGTATGGCAGCGACTGCCGCGGATCAACCGGGTTCCAGCCGGTGGCTTGAATGATCGCCCCGACCCGGAACGAAGCTACAGTCTCACCGCCCGGTGTACCGTTGGGGCTGGATTTCAAAACGACATCAAACAATCCCGGCGCCCCGGTAATTTTGCCGGAAACCGCCGCAAGGTAGACCGTGATGCGCGGGTGCCCGGTAACCTCGGCGATCAAGGCCCCGACGCAGGTATCCTCCAATTCGCGGTAGGGTGGTCTGGTCGGCACCGATTTATGCTGTCTGGCCAGCCAGCCGCCCAGCGCTTTCGATTTTTCGATCAATTTGACTTCATACCCGGCTTTGGCGGCTTCGAGTGCCGCAGTCAGCCCGGTGATCCCCCCGCCGACAACCAGGATACTCTTGTCGATCGCCTCTTCGGGCTGGAACGGCGCCAGTGGTGCCATCTTCCCGACCTTGGTGATATACATGCGGAGGTAATCCTCCGCCAGCATCTGTGTATCCTCATCCTTTGCCGGCTGGGTCCAGACCACGTTTTCCCGCAGGGCAATCTTTTCGACGATGACCCCCTCGGGAAAGGCGTTATCCGTATAGCGGCGGGGCGAGATCCCTGCGATGACAACCTTGGTTAAACCTTCCTGTTTGATGTCGGCATTGATCGCCGTCAGTCCGGGTCCTTCACAGGATTCGACAGTTTTGCAAAAGGGGACTTTGAATTCTTCGGTGGCGACTTTAGTTAATGCCTCAACATCCAGTGCGTCGGCTATGCCGTAACCGGTACAAATGAAAACCCCGATTTTATCATTCATTGGCTACGCCCCTCCGTTGAGGCATTGGATTGCCTTCAATGCCGCTGCCGTTGCATCCTTGGTCGTCCGGGAGACATCACAGGGGTGTTTAGCGCAGCCGGCCGCATATACGCCGGGAATGTTGGTGGTCCCGTCAATAAATCCATGCTCATCATATGTCAACCGGAATGGGATCTTTTCCGCCGCGCCGGCGGGTACCATGCCGGTGGCCAGCACCACCAGGTCGAATTGCAGATGCAGGTTCCCCTGTCCCAGCGTGTCTTCCACTTTCACAAGCAGGTCTCCGGCGTCCGGGGCTTCGCTGATCTCCGCCACTTTGCCTTTGACAAACGAAATGTTGGCATCATCGAGCATTTCGTAATAGAATTTTTCGAGACTGCCGAGGGTGCGGATATCGATGTAGAACATCGTTGCCCTGGCGTTTTCATTTTTCTCGCGCACATATCTGATTTGTTTAAGCGAGGCCATACAGCAGACCGCTGAGCAGTAGGGGAGATGTTTTTCATCCCGCGATCCGGCACACTGTACGAACGCCACATTCTCCGCCTTTTTGCCGTCAGACGGCCGAATAATTGCGCCGCCGGTCGGGCCGCCCCGTGCGGCCAGCCGCTCCATCATCACGTTGGTGATTACATTGGGCAAGCGGCCGAAAGCCAGATTGTCCAGTTTAGTGGCGTCATAGGGCTGCCAGCCGGTGGCGACAATCACCGCGCCGATCTTCACCTCGAGGTGCTGCTCGGCCATATCCAGATCAACCGCTCCCGCGGGCAGGATCTCGGCCAGTTTGGCCTCGTCGGACGCCGAGAGCACCGCGCGGTCGAGCACATAATCCGTGGGGTATGCCATATCATGCGGCTGATACAAGGCCGTGGTCCGGTCCATGCCGTAATTGAAATCGTTGGGTCGCGTCGCTGAGAGTTGGGCCGTGAAGGAATCATCCAGGGAATATGCGCCGGTAACGTACCGGGGTTTAACCCTGATCCGGGCTTTGAAATTGCCCGCGGTCCCCGCCAGCTCTTCTACCGTGGCCGGTGTGTAGACAGTTATCCGCGCGTTTTGTCTGATCCGCCGGACATTGATCTCAAAACCGCAACTGGGCGGGCACATTTTAGGGAAATACCGGTTCATCCGGATGACGCGCCCGCCAAGATATGGTTCTTTTTCCACGAGGATCACGCGGTAGCCGACCTCTGCAGCTTCCACCGCCGCGGTCATGCCCGCGATGCCTCCGCCGATTACCAGGATTGCTTGTGGTTGCTCGCTCATGATTCCATCTCTGGTCGTCCTATAACACGGCGGCATCCCGCCGCCGAGCGTGCACTTCGATAAGGGTCGGGCAACACCGGCCCATGTTAGCG
Organism: Candidatus Zixiibacteriota bacterium; assembly: GCA_020051695.1. Classification (GTDB taxonomy): domain Bacteria; phylum Zixibacteria; class MSB-5A5; order WJJR01; family JAJRUJ01; genus JAGVQM01. Next base: position 63,446 of record JAGVQM010000017.1, read on the forward strand.
TTGGTCAAGCGCGGTGTCCGTCACTTCAGCCCCGACATGCGTGTCGGCAAGCGTGATCAATCCGGGGCCGGTTAATAATAATTACTTGCCGGCACGCCCGCCAACTCAAAAATCTCCCGGGTACACAGTTTTTTCTCTGCCCCTTTCGCATTAGGCTTAAGCGCCCAGTTCCCGTCACAGCGCGTTATCCTGCCGGCGGCAGGCGCAGGAAAAGTCCTGCACGGCGAATAATACAGGATCAATATGCTCCTGATGTCACCGTTAAATCCGGTTGGAACGCCGAGTGAGTGTAAGCTGCCGTTGCAGAAATTCCGCCCTCAATTGTGTTTCGTCCGGTTTGTCCGGGGGGGGGCGGCACACTGTGCAAACAAATTCACATCTCATTTGGCCAGGGGGCGTCCTACTGCTAATTTGTTTTTTGCACGTACGGCCGGAAACTTTTAGTGAACAACAACTTGAGGGATAAGTCAGTATAACAGCATTTTTTTCGGAGCTCGGCGAAAACCGGCCCGGTTTGTGCATCTATATTTTGGCGGTGAGTTGAACATGCAAAATATTAGAGGATTTGATTTCTTGTTGACTATATCATTTCCCCGGTTATCATGCATGAGGGATAGGGGGTTACAGGGAATTTACTCGAACAGCATGCCGCATAAAACTGAAGGGAAGGAGAAATTATGGGGTTAAACTGTTATAGCAGGAAAGGTCACACCGTGAAAAGGAATGCACCGTTGATTTTGGCAATACTGGGCATATTAATGCTGTCCCCGGTATTTGCGGCCCCGCCGGCTCAGGCACAGGTGGCCAACCAGGCCGATTTCGTCGGCACTCCCCTCGAGGGCTGTGCGCCGCTGCAGGTCTGTTTTACTGATCTGTCGACCGGCCTCATTCGCGGCTGGTTGTGGGATTTCGGCGATGGCGGCACCAGCACCGCTCAAAACCCCTGCCATACGTATGTGCAGCCCGGTGTTTACCCGGTCAGTCTCACGGTGAGTTTTGACTGTGCGGGCGACGTCTGTCCCAAAGACACCGAGACGAAAACTGCATATATTACTGTTTATCCCGCGCTGACCGCGAATTTCTCCGGCACGCCGCTGGATGGCTGCAGCCCCATGCAGGTATGTTTTACGGATTTGTCTGCCGGCACGCCCACTTCGTGGAGCTGGAATTTTGGTGATGGCGGAACCAGCGCTGCCCAGAACCCATGCCATACGTACACCGCTCCCGGTACTTACACGGTGTCGTTGACTGTTGCTAATGGCGTCTGCGGTCCGGATACCGAAACCAAGGTCGCGTATGTCACTGTTGAGCAGGGTCCGAACGCCAATTTCTCGGGCGACAATCTTACCGGCTGTGCGCCACATCAGGTCTGTTTTACCGATTTATCAACCGGAAATCCGTTCCTCTGGTTATGGAATTTTGGCGACGGCTCTACCAGCCAGTCACAAAATCCCTGCCATACCTATCAGCAGCCGGGTGTCTACACGGTCTCTTTGACGGTAGAGAACGCGTGTGGTCCGGACACCGAAACCAGGACTGCGTATGTCATCGTCCAGCCCGCGCCGGTGGCCGATTTTTCCGGTACGCCGCGCTCGGGTTGTGGTCCGCTGCAAGTATGCTTTACCGATTTGTCCACCGGCACCCCGACAACCTGGAGTTGGGATTTTGGCGATGGCGCGACCAGTAATTTGCAGAATCCGTGCCACACCTATCAAACCCCGGGGACCTACACCGTTTCACTGACCGTCAACAACCAATACAATTGCGGCCCGGATACGGAAACCAAGGCACAATACATCGTCATATACCCATCGCCGGTAGCCGATTTCAGTGGCACGCCGGTGGCCGGTTGTGATCCGTTGCAGGTATGTTTTACCGACTTGTCGACGGGTGACCCGGTGAGTTGGAACTGGAATTTTGGCGACGGCGGGACGAGTAGCGATCAGAACCCGTGCCATACATACCAGGCCCCGGGGACATACACCGTTTCGCTGACTATCAATAATGAATATAAATGCGGCCCGGATACTGAAACCAAAGTGGCTTACGTGACCGTTGATTCCGCGCCGAATGCTGCTTTCTCCGGTACGCCGCTTTCGGGTTGCGGTCCATTGGAAGTATGTTTTACCGATCAATCCACCGGCAATCCGATTTCCTGGTCGTGGAATTTTGGCGATGGCGCCGGCAGCACCGCCCAGAACCCGTGCCACACTTACCAAACCCCCGGGACGTACACTGTCTCGCTAACTGTGGATAACCTGCCCGGCTGCGGTCCGGATACCGAAACCAGGGAAGCGTATATTACGGTTTACCCGAATCCGGTCGCCGATTTCTCCGGTACGCCGCGCACGGGATGTGCTCCCCTGGAGGTCTGTTTCACCGACTTGTCGACCGGCGAGGCCTCGACCTGGCTGTGGGATTTTGGCGACGGGACTTCCAGCCAGTCGCAGAACCCCTGTCACACGTATCAAAGCCCGGGGAGCTATACTGTTGCGCTGACGGTCAACAACAGGTATCAGTGCGGCCCCGACACCGAAACCAAAGTTGCCTATATCACGGTCAAAGGCGGCCCGACTGCCGCGTTTACCGGAACGCCGCGTAACGGCTGCGCCCCGATGCAGGTGTGTTTCACCGATCAGTCATCCGGAAATCCCACGCAATGGAGCTGGAATTTCGGTGACGGCAGCACCAGCTCGCAGCAGAATCCATGCCATACCTACGGCCAACCCGGTACGTATACGGTATCCCTGCTTGTGGCCAACGAATGTGGTGACGATACCGAAACCAAGGTCGGGTATATCGTCGTGGACGGCCCGCCGACCGCCGATTTCTCGGGTACACCGCGTAACGGCTGCGAACCGCTGCAGGTTTGTTTCACCAACCTCTCCTCGGCGAATGCCACCAGTTGGAGCTGGAATTTCGGTGACGGCGCGACCAGCGCGGCCAAGAACCCCTGCTATACTTATCAGAATGCCGGGACGTACACGGTCACGCTGACCGCATACAATAATTGCGGTTCGGATGTCGAAACCAAAGTCGCGTATATTGTCGTCGGGGAAGCCCCGACCGCCAATTTCAGCGGCACGCCGCGCAATGGCTGCAATCCGCCGCTGCTTACACAATTCACCGATTTATCCACCGGCAACCCGGCCAGTTGGAGTTGGAATTTCGGTGACGGCGCCGGCAGCAACCAGCAAAACCCCAGCCACTCCTATACCCAGCCGGGGATCTATACCGTCACGCTGAGCGTCTCCAACAGCTGCGGCGCGGATACCGAAACCAAAGTTGCTTATATCACTGTCGGCCAGCCGCCGGTTGCCGATTTTGCCGGCGACCCGGTCAATGGCTGTGTGCCGCAGCAGGTGTGTTTCACCGACTTGTCGCTGGGCGACGTTGATAATTGGACGTGGAATTTCGGCGACGGCGCCGGCAGCAATGCCCAAAACCCGTGCCATACCTATACGCAGACCGGCACGTACACTGTCTCGCTGACCATCTCGAACGAATGTGGTACGGATACCGAGACCAAAGTCGCCTATATTACCATCGCCCAGGCCCCGACTGCCGCATTTGTCGGCGGCCCGTTGAACGGCTGCAGCCCGCTGGAAGTGTGTTTCACCGATCAGTCGACCGGCAATCCGACCGGCTGGTTGTGGGATTTCGGCGACGGCAGCAGCAGCACTTCCAAAAATCCCTGCCATACCTACAAACAGGGTGGAAAGTTCACTGTTTCGCTGACGGTCACCAACACATGCGGCTCGGACACCGAAACCAAGGTCAATTACGTGGTGGTCTCGCCGTCCCCGGATGCGGATTTTGAAGGTGAATTCACCGCCTGCATGCCGCCGGTGTACGTGTGTTTCCTGGATAAGTCGGTCGGCTCGCCGACCAGTTGGAGCTGGGATTTCGGCGACGGCGCCACCAGCACCGAACAGAATCCGTGCCATACCTACACCCAGGCCGGCAAGTTCACCGTTACGCTGACGGTGACCAATTCCTGCGGTCAGGACATCGAAACCAAAATCGGTTATATCCCCGTCGGGGTCGACCCCGAGGCCAAGTATGACGGTGAGCCGCGCTCAGGTTGCGCGCCGCTGGATGTATATTTTACCGACAGATCTACCAACCATCCGACAAGCTGGATCTGGGATTTCGGCGATGGCGGCACCAGCACCGAACAGCATCCGTCCCACACCTACCGTGAACCCGGCACATATATTGTCAAGTTGTCGGTGGCCAATGAGTGCGGGTTATCGACCCAGACCGAATCGGTGTATATCACCGTCGGCGTCTCCGCTGAGGCCCCGGTGCTGTTAAGCCCGATCAACGGCGAGATTGTCGCTCCGCCGATCGAATTGTGCTGGGATGAGCCGGCCAATACCGTCAAATACTGGGTGCAGTTCGACGAAAGCCCCGGTTTCGATCCCCCACTGGTCCATGAGGACGTCAGTGTGTTTACTTTGTGCGATATGGTCAATGTCCTCGACGATCTTGAGGGTACCTTCTACTGGCGCGTGAAATCGTGGAACAGTTGCGGCTGGAGTGACTGGTCGATGCCGCAGACCTGCCTGCTGCTGGGTACCGGTATAACCGAACCGGATGGTTACGGCCCGCCGTCGTCGTACGAGCTGTCGCAGAACTATCCAAATCCGTTTAACGCCAATACGGTGATTATGTTCACCGTGCCGCGGGACGGCGCAGTGACCATCGCGGTGTACGACATCCTCGGCCGTGAGGTTGTCAAGCTGGTCAATGGCGAGGTTTTCGCCGCCGGGGTGAAGAGTATCGCCTGGGACGGCCTCGATTCACGAGGCAACGATGTCCCCGGCGGTCTGTATTTCTACCGGATGGTCGCCGCAGATTTCTCAGAGACGAGGAAAATGGTCTTGTTGAAGTAACCATGCATCTTTGAGGATAAGTCAATCATCACCGCCGATGTCTTTCGGGACATCGGCGGTTTTTTTATGCGTGACCGCGAACACGTCCATTGGACTGTGGCGGTCTATCCCGACGGCATTGTGATAAATGAATCCAGCAGCAGGTTAAGCCGCCAGAGGATTAACGCACATTGTCAGGCGCCAGGGCGCCGGACCTGCGCCAATCTTATTCCCCCGCGCGTCAGGAATCTCTTCCAGACAGAATTGGAAAGATGATTCTACTTTTGCAGCACCAACTTTACCGATGAAGCGAATTCATAACCCCATAACGTCAGCTTTGCAAAATACACCCCGCTGCCGGCGGAAACGTCTGCATCAGTCCGGCCATCCCAGGATACTTGATGGTATCCGGGATATTGCCGTTCATCGACGATTGTCGCCACCTTGCGACCAAGAACATCATAGATGTTTAATTGTACCAGGGTTGGCCGGGCGCCAATATCAGGAACAAAATATTCAATTGTTGTTGCTGAATTGAACGGATTGGGATAATTGCCGAGGATATACGGCGTCTGGGGAAGCTCACCACCAGCATCCCGATCTCCCAGAATTCCGGTCGATAAAACGACGACCTCATTTGAGGGGGAACTTTCCAAACCAGCCGTGTCGACTGCCGCCACAACATAATACAAATTGCTGAAGATTCCTAAAATTGAATCGCTATACGTCGTATCCCCGCTGCCCGACGACGACAACAGGTTTGCCTCGTCCGGCGCGAATCCAGAATACGTTTCCCGATACAGTCGGTAACCAGCGAGGTCGGCCTCACTATTCCGGGGCCAGGACAGGTTCACGGTGTCTGTGTTTAGTTCTCCGAGGAGTGTATCCGGTTTCCGTGGAGGTTCCTCCGGAAAGAGATATGTTACCCCTCCCGGGCTGCCAGTCCAGCCGATGTCGGAACGAGAACTATCCACGTCCAATAGTGAGGGATCACCAGCATCAATGCATGGGGAACCGGCCTGCAGATAATAATTCGTATCAGAGGATAACATCGGATCAAAGAATAATACACTCCCCGAATCCAAGATTAAATAATGCTCCGTATCAATAAAAAGCACATCCTTCGGCGGCCAAATGACATTGTAATTGAAATGCACCGTTGAGGGGGGATAATCATATGCTCCATTCGCATAATTGGGCCACGCGCAATCCAGAAAGATGTTATTAAAAACCCATCCCTCTCGGTTACTGCTTACACAGGCAAACGGTACCGGACCGCGATCACTTGTAGTTCCGATAATTGTGTTATTGTACACTCTGACATCACCGAAATCTCTCATGAAAATGGCTTCATACCCGTCGAGAAAAAGATTGTTATGGATCTTCATTGGGCCATATCCATACTGAAGAGAGATACCCTTAGATAGGTCAGTATCGGATCCACCTTCCAAATTGAATACATTATTATGGATATCGCATTCACTCCACACATAAATGAATTTGGAATATCTCCAGCCGGTAAATGTATTGTGATGGATAGATTTCAATTGATATGGTGACAGGCTAATCCCATCCTGGGAGTAACCCACGTAAAATTCACAATCATGTACTTCAAGAGCGGCCCAGCCGGCATCGATTGCGTCGGCATCGCAATCGACAATGCGACATGAGGTTATCTCGCTCCATTGTTTGGTGGAGCGAAGTTGAATACCGTCTCCATCACTAACATCATTGCCGTCAAACTCTATGTCGGATACAAAATCGTTGCCCATAATGACCAGGAGATCACGGTTGGTGGGATGGTTTGGTTTCAGATAGCGCACAGTTGTCGAATCCATGCCCGCCCCGATTAGATTGAGAGAATCAGCGAGGGTTATTGTCGTATCAGATTCGTAAAGGCCGGCCGCAACGCGTACCGTATCCCCGGCCATCGCCGCGTCAATCGCCTCCTGAATCTGATGCGCCCCAGTGGCGTAACTCGTGTAGGGCGGGATATTCGAACCGTTGACATTGGCCCAATGGGTATCGGCGAAAGCGATGATGGCAGATAACATCATCACCAAGACACCATACAGGGTCAATCTCACATACTCACGCATGAGGAATCCTCCTGGCGCCTACGCCGGTTCCATTGGTAATTTAGCAGGAATATGCGGTTTAACAAGGGAAAGATATAATGCGACGCCGGAGGACGGACCCCGGCCACCAATAATTTTCCGCCGGTCCACGGGCAAGACACTCATGTTCCCCACATAAAAAAATGGGAAACCGTTGCCGGTTTCCCATTGGAATTTCGCTTGCCAGTTGATTTACTTGGTGGCTCTGCGACGGCGACGAATGAAGCCCGCGCCCGCCAGCCCGGTACCCAGCAGAATCAGGGTCGCCGGTTCGGGGATCACGCGCTCGTTCGGCAGCTGCGCCAGCAGGAACGGCTGATTGATGAATGCGCCGGCGACGACGTTGTTGTCACGAAGACCGAAGTTCATCAGATCGGTGCCACCGGAACCCAGGACCGCGCCGGCCGAGAATTCCAGGAAGTCACGAACGTGGAACAGCTCGTCGACATACAGACTGGAAAACGCGGTGGAAGTCCGCGGAATGCCTGCGCCCTGCGCGAAGCTCAGACCGTCGTCATCATTCGAGGTCGAGAAACCCGCCGGGACATAGTACGGATACGGTTGCGGGTCGATGACGTCTTCGTTCTGGCCCAGCGGATCGAGCAGCTCGTTGGTGAAGCTGATCCAATCCACGCCGGTGTTGTTGGTGATGTGCTTGATGATCGTGTAATTGACTTCGTCTTCCAGGCCCTCGAACTTCACGAAACCGAAACCGACTTTGGTCCAGTTTTCGTAAATGTCGATGGTCGTCCCGGAAACCGAGTAACTGAAACCGGTGATTGCCGAATTCGCCGGATCAAACAATGTCAGCGTAACGGCATTGGCGCTGCCTGCGGCAAGAGCCAGGATCATGGCTGCCATCAGGATGGATTTGAACTTCTTCATTTCTCCTCCGTTAGTATGATTAATTGTTTGTTTGCCCCATACATCAACCATTTCGATTTACATATAGCAAGGGGTGTTCCGGTTTCAATAAATAATATTTATCTTATTGCCGGAGAATGTTTTACGCCTTGCGCCATCCCGCATTTTTTCAACGAGCTCATCCAGAAATGTCCACATTCCCGACATATTTTGCGAAAATACCTGCAGATAATCCCCCTAATGGCTTAATTAATAACGGATTAGGGCCTAACGTCGGACGCTCCCTGCGTCAAAAACCTTGACACTTTGATAATTCTATGTAACTTGCTGGTATGTAACAAGATGCTTGTTCTTGCCGTGATTACCTCCACAAGTTCTATTCGATGAATAGTGCTGCCGGAGATGAAATGCTTTGAGTGTTTCGGTGGCAGAACAAGAGACATCCGATGTCCCTGGAGCACTGGTCAAGCAGGGGAGCCGGTCTTCACCAAACTACACTTATTGCGTCCAATGGCCGGCGACCCAGATGCGCGTCCCCTTGTGTTTGGTCCAGTGCCCTTGAATCCACGCTTTCCCCGGGCTGGCCGAAGCGGTTGTCCAGTGTCCGTCGACCCACACATATCCGCGCGGCCGTTTGGCCCAATGTCCCGGCACCCAGGCGCCTTGTGGTTTTGTCTCCCAGTGGCCAGCTGTCCAGACATATTTAGTGGCTTGCCAATGCCAGCACCCGCCGATCCAGACCGCCTCGGGATTTGGGGCCGGGGGCCGCGACTCCGCAACAGCCGGTGGCGGCGGTTGAGTAATATACACCGTGTCCGTCGCTCCGGCAGTCTGCGTCGTGGCCACCGTGACCGGATCGGCCAGACACAACGACGACAAGAGCAGCGCGCCGAGGATGCTCAGGATGATGGTTTTCCTGCTCATGGAATATCTCCTTTCTATACTTATGTCGGCGGGGGAGAGGGTGAGGTTCAGACAATTCCGCCTGTTGAATTTGCCAAGCGTGTAATTAGTTGCGAATGAATGCGATAGCGCGGCAAATCAATTATTGCCATTTGCCGGGATTCCCCAATTTAAGATCGAATTTTTGCAACTCATTTACAGAGAATATTATAACGGACTGACAAATGACGGGGAGCGGTACGGGTGGGATTTCCCCTACAAGCAAGCAATAAGAAAACTCCGGTCACTGTAAATCCGGCGACCGGAGTTTATTGAATGCAAATGAATTGCGCAGACTACTTGATAATCACCAATTTGCCGACCTGGATGCCCAACTCCGATTCGACACTCCAAATGTAAATACCCGAGCAGGCCGCCTGCGTGTTGCGGGTGATCAGGTCCCATTCGCAATGCCAGTCGGTATCCGAGAAACGGCTGTTGGGATGGTCGATTTCCCGGACCAGGTCGCCATCCAGAGTGAAAATCCTGATTGTCGCCCGTGACGGCAGATTCACAAAATGGATCCGGCGTGACCGTTCCGACCAGCCCTGGCGGTCACGGTCTTCAAACTGATGGCCGCGGTAGTCGTCGGAAATCTTATACGGATTCGGATAGACCACGACTTCCTGTTTTTCCTGAACGGTGATTTCCGCCGAATACGTCGCGTAGGCGAGTGTGGAGTTGATCAGCGGCGATGATTCCAGCGGCGCCAGCTTTTCCCGGTCGCCGAAATCAAACGTCGTTATCGCGACATAGTATGGCTGGCTGGGCAACAGGTTTTTAATCGTGCATTCATAATGACCGAACTTCTGCCACGTGCCCTCATTGTCCAGGACGGAATCCGTTGCCAGATATTGAATCGCGTTCTTGACGATCCGGCCGTCGTCGAAGTACTCATTTCCCCGGTTCCAATCCTGCGGGACGAAGTAAAACATTGAATCATGCTTGTCGATGTACGGTTTTTCCGGCGAGGAATAATCCAGAGGATCGAATGGATAATCTCCGTACATCTCGTGCAGAGTCTCCAGGCGAAGCGGATCTTCAGTCTGGGTCCAGCGGAGGGCGCCGTGGTCATAATAAAACCGCTTATAATCGATAATGTCCCACGAGGCGACCAGCGAGAAGGCGGTCAGGGCGTTGAAGTCCGCCAGCTGCACCCGATACCCCTCGAAATCCCGTTTGAACGTGAAATTATCCACGGCTGATTCACTGATGATGCCGGACCAGCGGATGGTCAATTCATGCGGTCGCGCGCTGATGTCGAGCTCCGGGGATGGCGGCGGGGGCGGCCCCTTGAAATCGGGCACGCCGTCACCGGCATACCAGATCGTGTCGCAATTTTCATACAGGGTATCAAAATAGACGTTGGGGTCTTCGATCGTCGGATCGGTCCGGACGATAATCGTATCCCGGCAATTGACCAGTGTGCTTAAACCGCGGCAGCCGTCACCGTCGCTGTCCACTCCGGGGTTGTCGAACACCCAGGCCGACCATTGGGCGTTGACCGCAAAATCGGAAAAATCAAGCTTGTCGTAAAAAACGTTCGGCCGCTGCGGTTCGAAAAACCGGTCGAAATCATCCGGGTTGACATGGAACCCCTCGCCGCCGACATAGGCGATCGTCACATACGTCGAATCACCGGGAGCGATATCTGCCAGCGGCCCAAACGAAAACAAGTACCGGGTATCGGTGCCGTCGGCGATGTTGGTCGCCAACCCCAGTTGTTTAGGCGCCTTCCAGTTGGTGGAATCGGAGAAATCGACCGCAGAAAACAACTGGTCGTAATCGAATTCTCCGTTGGACATCACGTAGTATTTGTTCAGGTCACCGTTGGGGGTGCCGGACCCGCCTGTCCCGAAATCCCGCGTGTTGGTCACTAGCGAAGGGCCCCAGTCGAAACGCGCGTCGCCGCTTTGCGTCCACCAATTGAAGGAAAAATCGAGCGGCGCCGGGCCGCAGCCGGCCACGCTCGCGGGGCCGCGCACTACCCGCGTGCCCGCAATACTGGTGGGACTCATAATGCCAAACGAACCGCCGGCCGGATCGCCATCATTATCTGCACACCAAGCGATGTTGACCGTGTCCCGCAACCCGCTGCCGTACGGTGAGGGGACGGTGCGGAGGTAACCCGAATAATCATCGCTGGGGCCGTCTCCGCCGAAATTCTCGTGCCAGACATCGGGATCGATAAATACACCCATATAGGGTTTTTCGATCACCTGCTGGCCGATATTGTGGATTACGAAATCAATCAGGATGAAATCCTGGGCATAATCATAAGCCCAGGAATAACTTTTCTGCACCACCTTGATGTTGAGCGGCCGATGCGGCCGATGTAAAAACGGGTCCGGCGGGACAAACGTCGGATCGGTCAGCGTGTCGGTGTATTCGGCGATATAGTCCTGCTCCGAGATAGCTTCGCTCGAGTAATAGGGAGATGAACGGCGGTTGGACAATTCGATGACTGCGGCCGAGGCATCAGCCGTGGGGTAAAATTCGGTAATTCGGGCTTCATCCACGGTGCCGGTGGAAACCAGTGTATCCTGCCCGACGATTGCACCAAACCACAGGGCCCCCCAGAATAAGTAATTGATCCCCGACCCGGCAGGAAATTCAAACGACGGGGCTAGAAAACCGGCATAGGGGCCTTCCTGTTCAACCAATTGGCTCGAGCGAAACTGGCTGCCCATGATGCCCCAGTTGGTGATCGTCATCCATACATTACCCACCCGGTGGCTGCGGTTTTGGGTATAGGGAATCGTTACCGAGGATTTGGCCAGCTTTTCAAAGTCGATAAGACTGGCTTCTCCTTCCTTGGTCATCTCTGTCACGCCCGGCGATTGCATGATCGTCACCAGACCAACCGCAACAAACAAAACAACAAGAATGTGTCGTATGCCGTCCCTATGCATACCCCGCTCCCGCAAACGTGCCTTGGCTTTCACTGCAGACATTCCCCCATAACGTTCCGGACTTTCCTTTTCTCAGGCGCCGCGACCTATACCCGCGAATTCCACCCGAATGGACGGTCGGCGGACGACATATTTTGCCCGTCCCGGCGACCGACCACAATCAATAAAAATACTCTGCAAGCTCCTCTTTTGCAATATATTTCCCCGCAAATACCCGACGATCGATTCATCTTTGCCAATCTTGAGATCCCGCCATCCAGCCGGCCACCCCCGCTGCCGGTGGGTTGCTCCTCTACACGGATTACATACGGCCCCAACGCCGAGAAATTCCCCGGAATCTGAATTGCCGGGCGACAACAGGCGTTTTGGCTGCTCAACTATTGAGCGAATTCCGCGATTTGCACAGCGACGTCCCGATCACGCGCGGATCAACAAGTCAATAACATGCTCTAGCGCAATGGATTATCCCACTTTCAGTTCCGGAAAATATTCGGCATGCGGATTGTATCTTCCGCTTTGGGGGATGCTTACAAGGGCCAAATTGGGAGGATACATCACATGTCTACCACATTGAGAAATGTCATCTTTATGTGTTGCATCACCTTGTTGCCGGTTGTCACCCAGGCGCAGAGCGGTCGCCTGGACGGCGCGTATTTATGTGGAATTGACGGAAGTTGTGTGTACACGCCGCTTATCGCCGAACGGTATGAATTAGTCGTCTCCGCCGAATGCGGCGCCTGGCATGACCAGTTGAAAGCTGACAACCCGAACATTGTGACGTTTTTATATACCTCCGGGACCGATAATTACACGACACCGTCCTCAGCGGAATCGGGATGGTATTTCGGCCCGCGCGAGCATGCCTGGCTGAAAAGACGGTGCCAGGAGCTGGGTTATTCGCCGGAAATTTTATATGTGCACTACTATGAGGATACCGAAGTCAGCGGGCATTTCATTCCCGGAACGTACTCGACGACCATCACCGACGCCGACTCGGTTTCGCGCACTCCGGTGTATCTCGGGTATTATTCGGGCAGCGGTATCGGGCGCATCCTGGTAAATTTCTCGCACCCGATTACCCGGCAGCTACAAATCGAATACGCCAAGAAGGCCTGGACCGATCCCAACGCCGGGACCGACTGGCCGCAAAGCAGCACCTGGGACGGGTTGTATCTGGACAACTGGATGGCCAACGAACTGCATCCCGGCATGGGGCAGATCGGCGTTGTCGCCTCGGGCGGCCGCCTGGCCGAACACCCAACACTGGCGGTCATCGGTTCCACGGAATCAATCAACTGGTATCAGCAGGCCGAGCATCAATTCGCCCGTGCGTTGCGCGATACGCTGCATAACGCCGCCGCCTGGTCGCCTGACGGCAAGGCCAAATATCTGGCAGCCAACATCGCCAATTCCTGGATCGATGATTTCTATAATCCGAATATTGCCGGTCTGGACTACTTGTTGCAGGAATATCAATACAACCCAGTGCGGTCTTATTCGTCTCAGGTCCGTGATGCGTACCGCCGCGATTCGGCGTGTTACGCCAACGGCGTGCATACGCTTTACTGCGCCCTGCAGACCACTACGCCTTCCAGCGGTTCGGGTACGCTGACCACCGGCGAGGCAATGCTGGGTAATCTGGCCTGGTATTATGTGACCCGCTCGGCCAACACCTATATGTATCAAATGCACGCCAATCCCTCGAACTACTGGATCGATGTGGGCGCGACCAACTGGGATGCCATCACCTGGAGCGGGTGTATGGAATTCGATGTCGGCACAGCCGTGGGCAAATATACTACTTTCGCCACCGGCACCGATCCCGTGGGTTGGTCGTACACCATTTACCAGCGCGAGTATTCCAACGCGCTGGTTTTTTTACGTGCTCGCGGACAGTGGAATGAGGACGTTACGCCGCAAACGGCGGTAACCATTAATCTGCCGACTGCCTATCGTCAATTGTTGCCCGATGGTACGCAGGGGCCGCTGACCACCACTTTCTCGCTGAAAAATGGCTGCGGCCTGATCCTGGTGAAACAAGGTGGCGGGCAGACACAAATTTCGCCGCCGTCACCTGTCTCGCCGGCCAACGGCGCCTATGTCCAGACCCTACAACCCACGCTGACGGTCAACAACGCGTACGATCCGGAGTCGCGGTCGCTGCGCTACGAATTCCAACTTGACGCCAACGGCGATTTCATTGGAACGGACCTGATTGTCTCGCAGAGTGGACAGGTGACTTCCCCCAGCCCGACGACCAGGGCCTGGGCTGTCCCGCAGGCGCTACTCGACGGCTGGCCATATTACTGGCGCAGCCGGGTGGTAACCACCAGTGGCGACCTGGACAGCTCGTCATGGTGTACTACTTACGGATTTACAGTCGCGCTGCCCGGTCCGAATAATTGCCCCGGCCTCCCGACATTATCTTCACCCGCCAACGGTTCGCAGACTCCCGACAACACGCCGACCCTGACCATCACCAACGCCGTTGATATCGATGGTGATGTGTTGACCTATGATTTGCAGGTGGGGACGAGCGCGGCGATGACTACGATCGTTGCCTCCACTGCCGGGCAGGCGCAGGGTTCGGGCACGACGTCGTGGACGGTCAATACCACGTTAAACGACGGCCAGACCTATTACTGGCGCGCCCGGTCCAATGACGGCGAATGTACAGGTAATTGGACCGGCGTCTATTCCTTCGGCATCTCGGTCGAAAACCAACCGCCGCCGGGGCCGGTCGGAGCATTTCCAGTTGACGGCGATACGATTGGCCTTGGGGGATTGATCTTGACAGTGAATAATGTGGTCGATCCCGAAGGCAACGATGTCACCTTCCAGTTCCTGCTCTACCGCAACGGTCAGTTGGTTGATTATAACACCACTGTCCCGCAAAGCGGCGGTTCGACCACATCCTGGTCGCCGAGCGTTGCTCCGCAAGTCGGTGTCATGTACACCTGGCGTGCGCAAAGCCGCGACGCTTACGCTTACGGCGGATGGAGTCCGGTCTATGCATTCTGTTGCGCCAACCAGGTCGAAAATCAAGCTCCACCCGCGCCGCAGCCGTATACACCACAGGACGGGGATACCATCATCGGCCAATCCGTCATCCTGGAAATCAACAATGTGATCGATCCCGACGGCGACGCCGTGACTTATGATTTTGAGGTGTACGCCGATGCCGGTTTGACAAATCTGGTGGTTTCCGCCGGCCAGCGGCCGCCGGGCGTAACGCGCACTTCCTGGCCGGCGTCTTTTACACCGGGCCAGGGGGCATCATATTGGTGGCGTGCCCGAGCGGCCGATGCCGAACTCAGCGGCGCGTGGTCACAGGTTCAGGATTTCATGATCGCCACAGTCACCGCCAGTGTCCCGCCGACCGCCGAGTTTTCCGGTTCGCCGCTTTCCGGCGCTGCGCCGCTGAATGTCAATTTCACCGATGCCTCCACAGATTATCCGACATCATGGTTGTGGAATTTCGGCGACGGCGTCACATCGACCGCGCAAAATCCGAGTCATACTTACAGCGCGCCGGGAACCTATGCCGTGTCGCTGACTGCCACGAATTCCGCTGGTTCCGACATGCGGACCAAAACAGCGTATATCACCGTGGCCTGCGTGCCGCCACAGGCGGGCTTTTCCTCATCGTCAACGACCGGGGAAGTCCCGCTAACGGTCAGTTTTGCCGATCAATCGTCAGGCGCAACCTCGTGGTTGTGGAATTTCGGTGATGGAACCACTTCGGGAGTGCAAAACCCCAGCCATCAATATACGCAGGTGGGGACTTATACAGTCTCATTGGTGGTCACTAATTCCTGCGGCGTCGATACGCTGATCAAAAGTGGTTTGATTTCAGTTGTTTGCACCGCGCCGGTGGCCGCATTTGCCGCATCGGTTGAGGCCGGGGAACTGCCGCTGGCAGTGTCCTTCACCGATCAATCGGCGGGGGCGACCGCCTGGTCCTGGGATTTCGGCGATGAATCGTTCTCGACCGAACAGCATCCCGGCCATACCTACACTGCAGCCGGAACCTATACTGTGACCCTGACTGCCACCAATCAATGCGGTTCCAGCATGGTCACCCGGCAGGATCTGATTACTGTCACGTGCACGAAACCAGTAGCCGGTTTCGCCGCATCGAAAAGCTCCGGCGAATTGCCGTTAGCTGTGCAGTTTACCGATCAGTCCATCGGTGCGACATCCTGGTTGTGGAGTTTCGGGGACGGTGCGGTCTCCACTGTGCAGCACCCCCAGCATACATATACCGCCGCGGGTGCGTACACAGTAACATTGATTGTCGCCAATATGTGTGGCGTCGATACATTGGTGGGGCCGGCGCCGATAACCGTAACCTGTACTGCGCCAGTGGCCGGTTTCACTTCCTCCCCAAATGCGGGTGAAATGCCGCTGGCAGTGCAGTTCACCGATCAATCGAGCGGGGCGACATCCTGGGCTTGGAATTTTGGCGACAGCGCCGGCTCGACCGAGCAAAATCCGTCACATACATACACCGCGGTTGGAACGTATACCGTGCACCTGACAGTTGCCAATCAGTGCGGTCAAGACGTCATAACCAAGAACGGCCTGGTAACCGTAACCTGTGAGTTGCCCGCTGCGCAATTCAACCACTCGGTCTCATCCGGCGAACAACCGCTAACAGTCCATTTCACAGACTTGTCGACTGCAGCGGCGTCATGGGCGTGGGATTTCGGGGACGGCAACACCTCGACCCTGCAAAATCCCGGCCACACGTATGTACAGGCAGGAACGTACGGTGTTACGTTGATTGTCACCAACCAGTGTGGGGCCGACACAGTAACTAAAGGCAATTTGATTACCGTAACTTGCACCGCTCCGTCCGCCGATTTCACCGGCGGCCCGACCACCGGCACGCTGCCTTTGGATGTTTCGTTCACCAATTTGTCATCAGGCGCGGATTCCTGGTTGTGGGACTTCGGCGATGGAACCACCTCGACCCAGGAAAATCCCAGCCATACATACGATGCGGTGGGAAGTTATACCGTCACGCTGACTGCTGCCAATGGATGCGGTTCGGTTACCGCGACCAAACAGGATTTCATCACTGTCTCGAGCTGCCTGCTGCCGGTTGCCGGTTTTACCGCAACGGAGTTGCAGGGTGATTATCAGCTCACAGTGAATTTCACCAACACCTCGACCGGTGCCACCGGCCGGCAGTGGAATTTCGGCGACGGTACCGGTTCGAGCATTGAACACCCCAGCCATACGTATCCCACCGCCGGAGTCTACACCGTCTCGCTGATTGTCTATAATGATTGCGGAGCGGATACATTCATCTGTACGGATTGCGTGATCGTTAATTGCCCGTTGCCGGTTGCGAATTTTTCGACGACGAAAACTTCCGGACCGGCGCCGTTTATCGTTGATTTTTCCAACCTGTCGGTCAACGGTGTCGACTACCTGTGGGATTTCGGCGACGGCTCGACTTCGACCGAACAAAGCCCGACGCACGTCTATACCATTGCGGGCACATTTACCGTGAGTCTGCACGTCGAAAATCCCTGCGGTTCAGACGACGAGATCAGGACCGGCTTAATTGAGATTACCCAGGCCAAAACGCAGGCGATGCATGTTAACGCCATCCGGGTCGAGGTCGGGACCTGGTGGGTCTTTTATTCGGCGCGGGCGTTTGTGCAGATGGTCGATGAAGTCGGCCAGCCGGTCAAAGGTGCGACCGTTTACGGTGAATGGATTTCCGATGCCGGCGGATCAGTGTCGTTTAAAACGGATGCCGACGGCTGGGGTTCGGTGCGGTCCAAGTGGCGCTGGGTCGACGGCCAGTTCAAATTCTGTGTGAGCAATGTGGTGAATCCGGGCTGGGGCTACGATGCTTCGGCCAATGAAATGACCTGCGCGACTGCCGGGGGCGGCGAATACCTGATCGATGAAACGGAAATCGACATGGACGAAATCGAAGCCGCTGTCGGCCGGCCTCTGGCCCAGAACTACCCGAACCCGTTCAACCCCGAGACGAAGATCAGCTACTTTGTGCCCGAGGACGGTGTGGTGGCAATTGATGTGTACAACGCGCTGGGTCAGCATGTCTGCAACCTGCTGGAAGAATACGTCCCAGCAGGCGTGCACACGATTTCCTGGGCCGGCGCCGACCAGCAGGGCAGGCCGGTGGCGACCGGGTTGTATTTCTACCGGGTGGACTTTGACAGACGGGCAAGTGTTACCCGGAAAATGGTCTTAATGAAATAAGGTTGATTGGTGTCGCGAAGTAATACGGCTATTGGGTGACGCCGATGTGCGGACCGCCCCGGCTTTCTCCGGCCGGGGCGGTGACTTTTTGTCAAATATCGAATCTGCACATGCCGCTTTTTTGACTTCATCACCTGCCGCTTTTCCACGTAGTATACCCGGCAGTCGCCACGGCGCCCGGAGAATACGCTTGTCCGGCATGCCCGTAAGGCGTAGCTTGGCACGATGGTGCAAGGGCGGTCAAGTCATCAGGGAAAGGAGTCGGCATGAAGTCAGTCAGATCGGCAGCGTGTGCCGTACTGTTCGTCATTCTCGCGGGAGGGGGTACGGCCTGGGGCGAGCCACCTTCGCCGCTGCTCGAGGCGATGAAGACCGAACTTGATCGGTCATTTGCCGCAATGCAGGCGGCCGACGAAATCCCCCTGTATTATCTGAGTTATCATGTGACCGATCTCACGCAGATTGATCTTTCTGCCTCATACGGTGCGGTCGAGCGGGAGACGACATCCCGCAACCGGACCCTGGATACCGACTGCCGCGTCGGGGATTATTCGCTGGACAATACGCACGAAATTCGTGGTGAGTACGATATCTCATCAGGCGCCGGCTCGGCGTTGCTGCCGCTGGACGATGATATCACGGCGATCCGCACGATCATCTGGACCAACACTGATGATGTTTATAAAGAGGCGCTGGAACGGTACACGAAGGTGAAAACTAACCAGCAGGTGCTGGTCGAACGCGAGGATACTTCGGCTGATTTTTCACAAGAGCCGCCGCATGAGTATCTCGGCCCGCTGGTGGAGCCCGTGCTTGATGCTGAGACCTGGAAACAACGGTTGCGCCGCTGGAGCGCCATTTTTAAAGACTACCCCTTTGTGCAGACTTCCGGGGTTGGTCTTTCGTTAACCGGCGACAACCGCTTTTTCGTCGATTCCGACGGCGCGCGGATCCAGACCGGGCAATCATACGCCCGTCTGCGGCTACAGTGTTCAGGGATGGCGGAGGACGGTATGAACATCAGCCGCTCCGAAAGTTTTGATGCTGCTGCCGCTGACGAATTGCCGACCGGGGAAGAGGTCGAGCAGCGGATATATCGGTTGATTGATGAACTGCGGGAGTTGCTGGAAGCGCCGCTGGCCGAACCCTATACCGGCCCGGCGATCCTGGTCAATCGCGCCTCCGGCGTGTTCTTTCACGAAATCTTCGGCCACCGGATCGAGGGCCACCGCCAGAAATCCGAACGGGAGGGGCAGACCTTTACGCGCATGGTGGGTCAGCAGATTCTGCCGGAATTTATCAGCGTTTACGACGACCCCACGGTCCCGGAATTCAACGGCACGTTCCTGCGGGGATTTTATCGCTATGACGACGAGGGGGTCCAGACCTCCCGCGTGCCGGTCGTGGAAAACGGTGTGCTCGAGAATTTCTTGATGTCGCGTTCGCCGATCAATAATTTCCCGCATTCCAACGGCCACGGGCGCAAGCAGGCGGGCCGCCAGGCGGTGTCCCGCCAGGGCAACCTCATCATTAAGTCCGACCGCGAATATCCGTACGATACGCTGCTGGCCATGCTCGTCAGCGAGTGCAAAAAGCAGGACAAACCCTACGGGCTGGTATTTTATGATATCTCCGGCGGTTTTACCTCCACCGGCAGGTATGGTCCGCAGTCGTTCAAAGTGTTGCCGTTGTTGGTATACCGGGTGTTCGCCGACGGCCGGCCGCCGGAAGCCATCCGCGGTGTGGATATAGTCGGCACACCGTTGTCATCATTCGACAAGATCATCGCCACCGGTGATGATTACGATATCTTCAATGGGACCTGCGGCGCGGAATCGGGATGGGTCCCGGTTTCGGCAGTCTCGCCGTCGATCCTGGTCTCCCAGGTGGAAATCGAGAAAAAGGCGAAACAGCAGGAAAAACCACCGATCCTGCCGCCGCCATATGAACCGTCCAAACCGCAGGGTGGTTTGCTCCCGGAGGGATCGCGATGAATAAGACGATAATCCTGTACCTCCTTGTCGGTTTATCGACGACTCTGCACGTTCCGGCGTTTGCGCAATCCGGCGGCGACATCATTTTCAAGGTGCTGGAAGATGAGCTTGACCGAAACATGTCCGAACTGGTGCTGGAGGAGATGGAACGCCCCTATTACCTCAGTTACACCGTCGACGATATGCAGGATGTTATGATTGAGGCCTCGCTGGGTACCCTGACCAGCTCCCAACCCCGCCGCACACGACATGTGACCATTGATTTGCGCATCGGTGATCCGGCGCTGGACAATTCGAATTTTATCGACGGTTACTATGGCCGGGGCCCTGATTATTCGCCGATACCGCTTGATGATGATTACGATGCGTTGCGCAATCGGATTTACCTGGCCACCGACGGCGCCTATAAGGCGACGTTAAAAGCCATCTCCAGAAAGCGGGCCTATCTGCAAACCCGAGTGCTCAAAGACCGCCCGGCCGATTTTATCGTGCCGCCGGCCAATACCTTTGCCGACCGGCCTGCAGCATTCGATCTGGACCAGGCCTTCCTTGAAAACCTGACTCGCACGCTCTCGGGAGTGTTTCGCGCGTACCCGGCGATCATTTCCTCCGAGGTGAAACTCACCGCGGCGGTGGGCAATCAGTATTTTGCCAATAGCAAGGGTTCCCGCACATTGCGCGCCGACCGGCTGTGTGTCCTGGAAATGTTTGCCGGTGGGAAAAACGGCGAGGGCGAAGACATCGGTAACGCCGACCGGATTACCGTAACCGACCTCACCGAACTGCCCGCGGTGGCCGAACTGACCGCCTGGGTGCAGCGGCATGCCGAGGAAACAGTAGCCCTGATGGGGGCTGGGGAGCTCGAGGAATATGCCGGTCCGGTCATTTTTACCGGGGACGCCGCCGGAGAATTTTTTCGCCAGGTGTTTGTCAAACATATCAGCAATGCGCCGTCACCGCTGTACGCCGATGACCGCATGGCCTCGCTGGATGACGGCCCGCAACTGGCCGGCAAAATCCGCCGCCGGGTTTTACCCGACTTTTTCGATGTTTATGACGACCCGACGATTGACCGGGTTGACGGTCTGGAGCTGGCCGGATCTTATCCGGTCGATGACGCTGGCGCTCTTCCGCAACGAATACAGCTGGTAGAGAAAGGCCGCCTGATCAATATCCCTATCGGGACGGCGCCGACCAAGAAATTCAAAGAACCCAACGGCCATGCGCGGGGAGCGGTAAGCAAAAGCATTACTGCCAAACCGGCCAACGTGATTTTCCGTTCGAACAACACTGTCTCACTGGCCAAACTGAAAAAAACCATGCTGGAAATGTGCGCGGATTTTGATCTGGACTACGGGCTGGTTATTTCCCGGATCGAAGATTTGAGCGCCCCGCGTGCCGGGTTCAGTTTTTTGGGCGGGCACACCACCGGCGAGAGTGCGCTGACACCTCCTTTGGTGGGGTACAAAGTCTATGCCGACGGCCGGGAGGAACTCGTGCGCAATCTGGAATTTTCCAATATAACGGTGCGCACGCTGCGCGATATCCTGCAGACCGGCAATGAAGAACATGTCTATCATTACCTGATCGGCAACGACTATGAAATGCCGGTCAGTATCGTCTGCCCGGCACTCCTGTTTGAGGAAATGGAACTCAAAAAAACCGAAGCAAAAATTAAAAAGCCGCCGGTATTGCCCTCCCCGTTGGCCGAAAAGTAGCGGGAGATCCGAAAGGGCGGTCTGCAAGCCGCCCTTTTTTTCAAGCATGACGTTTCCGGGATGAGATGCCGGAGATCAGCAACGCAGCGAAGATTAACGACCCGCCGACAGCGCCGCGCAGGATGAATTCCTCGCCACCCACTGTCCAGGCGAAAATCGCGGCAAAGACCGGCTCCAGCGCGAAAATCAGCGATACTTTCAAAGGCGAGGCAATTTTCTGCGCCACCAGTTGAATGACAAATGCCGAGAGCGTGGGGAGCAGGGTCAAGAAGGCGATGATCCACAGGGTCTCCTGTGAACCGATTGTAAACGGCGCGCCGAAGAGTGCGCCCGTGAACAACGCCATTATTCCGGCGAAAAGAAATTGCTGGCCGCTGATAATGTAGGGATCGATGCCCTCTTTCATATATTTATCCGCGTACAGCAGGTGCAGCGCATAGGCCATGGCGGTAATCAGGGTCAGCGCGTCCCCGGCATTGATTCTGGTCATCCCGCCGGTCAAGACCCATAGACCGGCCAGGGCCACGGCGGTGGCCATTATTTCCAGTCGCGCCGGCCGGTGTTTGAACAGAATCAACAGAAAAAGCGGGACAAAAACGACGAACAGCCCGGTGATAAACGCCGAGTTCGACGCCGTCGTAATCGACAAACCCAGTGTTTGCGGCATGTACAACAGCCAGATAATGAAACCCAAAAATAATCCCTTGCGCCATTCAAGCATTATCGGCCTGCGCTTAAACAACAGATAGCCGATAACCAGCAGACCCGCCGTCGTGAAACGGTAACCCACCAGCACCGCCGGATCGACATCGTCCAACGCTCGTTTGACCATGACGAACGTCGTGCCCCAAATTGCGGCGGCATAAAACAAGCCGCAATCGGCCAGGAATGACTTGTGCCGCTCCTTCATCGCGGCGGCAATGTACGGTCCACTGACGGCAAACAGAAGAAAATTCCCGGGGCCTGCCAAAAACCACGGCTAATCGGAACTGTGGAAAAGAATGCGGATGAAACGGACAAGGTCTACCATGGTGATGACGCCGTCACCGTCAAAATCCATCGCGGCCGTGCGCAGGGGAGGTGTCCCGTGGCGGAATAAATAATTGACCAGTAGGACAGCGTCCAGCAGCATCACCCGGCCGTCCTCGTCCATATCCCCCAACATCACGGGCGGCTCCACGCGGGAGATGAACAAATATGGCGTCCCGGCGAAACAGACCAGCTCCCGCCCGGTTGCTGCCGTGACCGCTGGAGCGGCAAGCGTTTCCTGATACATGATCCGTGGCTCGCCGGGGAAACGATAATCGATCAACAGTACCCCGAGTGAATCATCAAAGACGTAATATAAAGCGCCTTCCCCTGCCACGCGGCGCGGATGTCTTACCATTTGCCAATGGTCGATCAGCCGGGGAGAGGCGGGCCGTGAAATATCGAAGACATACACACCCTCTTTGTCGACCGACCAGAACGCCCGATGGCCCGAAAGAAAAATATCCGCCCCTCTGCCGTCGGTATCGTAGTGGTACACTTCTTCCGGTTTAAACGCAAAAGAGATATCGAAAGCCCGGAATCCGGTATTGAGGCCTGAGAGATAGACAACATTGTCGCGCCGGGCCACATTGGTGACCGGTCGGTTGATCGATTTGCCGCCGATCAAGCGGGCGCGGGCGGGATCAGATACGTCGAAAATTCGAAATCCTTCGATATAATCCGCGACGACGGCCAATTCATTCTCCAGCGTTATATCCCGGGCCGAACCGATGGTGGCTTCGCGAAAGACCTCCACCGGCATCGTGGGTTCACTGATATCCACCAGAATTAGACCTTCCTCACCAGCGGCCAGGGCGGCCAAATGACCGTTGGCGGCAAGTGCGAAAACCGTATCGGCCAGGAGTATTTCGGATAACACAATTGGCTGAGCGGCGTCATCAACATTAATGAGACATAGTCCAGCGCCCTCGACCGCCGCGGCCAGCAACTTGCCGGTTAGGGCCAGGTCCCGGACAGCATACTCGGCGCCATAATGTCCGGTGGTCTTCGGCGCCAGCGGGTTGTTGAGATTAAAAATAAACACCCCGTTCGCGGCGGTGGCCGCGAGATATTTGTCCTGCCGGGCCATGGCCTGTAACTTGTGCGGCTCCCGGTTGAATCCCAAAAGATAGGGAATTTGCGGATGCTCCAGGTTCAACATCAGTAATCCCCGCGCCACATCGGCGACACACAACCCGGCGGGGGTTAGCAGCGATTCGACGGCATTGCCGTAGGTGTAAAATCGCCCGATTTCCCGGTCGCCGGACTCCCGCGAATAATCGGCGATAAACACGCCCGAATCGGCACACGTGGCGGCAATCAGGGGCCACGATACAGTCAGCGAGGTGATGTTCGGCCGCCAGCGAAAGGCATTGACCGCCTGTGGCGTGACCCGGAGGTGGAACACGAGACTTATTCCGTCCTCACGGCCCAGCAAAAGCGAATCGGCATCCATAGCCAGCGCCTTGATCGGAATCGAGGAGGCCGAATAGTAATCCACCACCGGATTATTCATCTGGCCGCAGTTGATCCGCCCCCAACCGTGCTCATCCACGAAATACAGGAAGTCATGATAGTATTCCAGGAAATCGATCCGGCCGGCCAGTTGCAATCCCGCGCAGCGAACAGGATCGCCGTTCGGCGAATGAAGATAGAACAATAATGAATCATCACCGGCCAGCGCCAAACCAGCCGGGAGCAAGGCGACTTTTTGGGCGCCGCCGTGGCGCAGGATTTGCCCGGTCCGCCCCGGGAGGTTTTGATCGTCGAAGTTGACCAGCTCCGCTCCGGAGGCGCAGGCACAATATACCGTGTCGCCGGAAAAACAAACATCCGCCCGCCCGCCGTCATACAACGACGACACCGGCGCCAGTCTCAGGTCCTGTACCCCAAGACTCTTTGCCGGAAATACAGCAAGAAAGAATATGATGATTTTGAACGTACCACACCGAGGCATTGCCACACCCGCCCTTACCGAGATCATCTTCCTCTTAAATAATTTACGTTAATCGGTATATTTGTCAAGGATTTACCTGTTCTTGATTCCAAACGTTCAGTTAAATAGCTGTTGCCTTTTATCATTTTCTCGCTATCTTTAAAGGTAATTGGAGGCAAGTAATTTACCGGTTTCCCATAGTTTTTGCCGAATAACCGGAAAATGGACAATGATGTCGGCAAAGTTGCGCCGGTGTCTGCGGTCATCGAAACCGTTATTGCGGAGGTGTTCCTTGCGTAATGCCCTGTTCTCATCCCTGATCACGGTGTTTTTTGTGTTTGCATCGGCAACGGTAGCCATGTCTGGAGTGCCTCATCAAATTAACGTTCAGGGGATACTTACTGATGCCGGCGGAACCCCTGTTACCTCGACAGTCGGTGTGCTCTTCGCCATTTGGAATGACCCGGTCGGCGGAGATTCGCTTTGGTCCGAGGTTTTGCCGATTTCCCCGGACTTTGCGGGGCGTTTTGACGCCATTCTGGGGGTATCCCAACCTATCCCCGATTCGGCTTTTCAGGGTGATGCGTTTCTTAGCATGAAAGTGGAAACATGGCCGGAACTGGTTCCTCGCCAGGCGTTGGTTTCAGTGGCTTACGCCTATAAAGCGGGGTATGCCGACGAAGCCCTGGTCTCTTTTCGTTCGGCGCCCGTCTCGGTCAACTCGGCCGCCATTATTGACGGCACCATTGAACTGATCGACATCGGTCCCAACGGTGCGGCCCCCGGCCAAATTATGAAATGGAACGGGAGTGTATGGATGCTTGCCACTGACGATGTCGGACCCGGAGGCGCCTCACCCTGGACCGTCAATGATTCCGTGGTTTTCACCAATGACGCCTGGGGTCTCCTGCGCGGGAGCGCGGACAATGCCGTTTTCGGGAGCGGCGCGCGTTCCATGGTCAATCTGGGAACAGCCTGCACGACCGGGGTGAGCGGTTCAGATATTGTGTATGCCACCATCGCCGGGGGTCACGCCAATGTTGCCGGTGCCGCTCGCAGCACGGTCGGGGGCGGGTATCGCAATGTTGCCGGAAATGTGGAAACGACTGTCGGCGGTGGACAGCTAAACACCGCTTCCGGAGCGCAAAGCACGGTGAGTGGCGGGATGAACAATTCCGCGAGCGGCTGGAAAAGTGCGGTGGCTGGAGGATATGCCGATACGGCCGGCAATGAATCAAGCACCGTCGGCGGCGGGGAGTCCAACGCCGCTCAGGGTGAATATGGCACAGTCAGTGGCGGCCGCGCGAATAAAGCAACGGCAATCCACAGCACCATCGGCGGCGGAGCTGAAAACATCGCTTCCGATAACAGCGCCACTGTGGCTGGAGGGTTTAGTAACTGGGCGACCGGTTATAATAGCACAGTCGCCGGGGGAGTAAGCAATAGCGCTGAGGGTTATGGCAGTACCGTGGGCGGCGGCAACGGAAGTCTTGCCAGTGGTGCTTACAGTACGATCGGCGGCGGATATATGAATTCCGCCTCGGCGTGGGACGCCACTGTGGCCGGCGGTGAGGGCGGCCAGGCCACAGGATATTTCTCATCAATCGGGGGAGGTTACTATAACTCGGCTCCGGGGTACGCATCTACCGTCGGCGGCGGCCAATACAACCATGCCACCGATACGGCAGCCACAATTGCGGGTGGGAGTAACAATCATGCTCGCGGGGTTTACTCATTTGTCGGTGGTGGCGGCGGTATTAACGATTGGGACTCCAACTCAGCCTTGGGTAGTTGGTCGGTGATCGGTGGCGGTCACAGGAATTACATAACAGGCGAAAAGGCGTTTATCGGCTGTGGGGAAGACAACCTGGCTCAGGGCAACTGGTCGGCTATTGCCGGTGGCTCCGACAACAAAGCGACTGGCTATGATTCATTCATTGGCGGGGGAACGAACAATGAAGCCGTCGACGAAGAGACCACAATCGGCGGGGGGTACTATAATATCGCCAGGTCACGCAACTCAACGATCGGCGGCGGAGCGCACAATGAGACGGATGGGCCGGTCGGCCTCCATGCGAATGCTACGGTCGGCGGCGGCCATCAAAACAAAGCGCTGCATCAGTATGCCACGATCGCGGGGGGAGGATACAATCAGGCCACTGCCCATTCGGCGACAATCGGCGGCGGCATGGACAATCGGGTGACTGATACCGCTGCTGTGGTCTGCGGCGGCAGTAATAACTTTGCCCGCGGAATATATTCCGTCGTGTGCGGCGGCGGTTCGATGTACAATTCCCCGGATACCAATGCTGCCCATGGCCGGTGGTCTGTCGTTGCCGGCGGGCGTGGAAACGTAGCCTTGGGTGACAATTCCTTCGTCGCCGGGCGTCGTGCCCAGGCGTGGGGCGATGGGAGCTTTGTCTGGGCGGACAACACAGACGCCGATTTTGTTTCATCGACGGCAAATGAGTTTGCAGTCCGCGCCGGTTCGGGCGTCCGGGCCGAGGCCTCAAACAGCAACTACGGCGCATATTTCAACAACGCCGGTGGCGGTGACGGCATCCGCACCTATGCCACTACATCCTCGGGCTCGAATTGGGCGGCATTGTACGCCTATAATCTCGGTTCAAGCCCGGCGATTTACGGGTATTCCAGCTCGGGCGACGCAGCATATTTCGCCGGCCCGGTTACCGTGACCGGATACCTTACCAAAGGCGGCGGGGGATTCAAGATCGACCATCCTCTCACTCCGACTGATAAATATCTCAACCACTCGTTTGTGGAAAGCCCGGACATGAAAAATGTCTATGATGGGGTGGTTGCCCTCGATGCGGCAGGTGAGGCGTGGATTACGCTTCCCGACTGGTTTGGCGTCTTGAACAAGGATTTCCGGTATCAACTTACCTGTATCGGGGCTTTTGCGCCGGTGTATATCGCGCAGGAGATTGCCGACAACCGGTTCAAAATTGCCGGAGGATCGGCAGGTATGAAAGTCTCCTGGCAGGTGACCGGCATCCGGCAGGACGACTGGGCCAATGCCCACCGGCTTCCCGTGGAAGAAAACAAATCTGGTGGGGAATTGGGGAAGTACCTGCATCCCAAAGAACATGGCCGGCCGGAAAGTGCCGGGATTGTCCAGGGGCCGGCCGGGAAGCCGGAGGCCGGAAACGAGACGCAGTAATCGATTTCAGACAGGGGTCGGGACTTCCGGCCCCTGATTTTTCCCGGATCGTGGTCGCAGGGAGTGTGATCGCTCATTCGCCGCCCGTTTGAGACAACGTGCCGTCCACCTGCCGGCGTTAACTGCGCCCTGTCTTGCCCACTTATCGCCCGATTATGGTTTGACATGGGGATGGGTCAGGCGTATCTTGCCCATCAAAAAACGAATAGCAGAACGGATCGAGATGAGAAAAACTCTTGGTGTTTTGGCGGTAACCGCCGTATTCATCATGACTTACGGCTGTGTAGCAAATGAAAATAAGGATGAAATCCTTATCGGTGAACTGGGTTCGCTGACCGGAACCACGGCTACTTTCGGGCAGTCCACTCATCACGGCCTTGAACTGGCAGTCGAAGAGACGAACAATGCGGGCGGAGTGCTCGGCAAGAAAATCACACTGCTGGTCGAGGACGATCAATCCAAACCGGAGGAGGCCGCAACCGCGGTAACCAAGCTCATTACCAGAGACAATGTCCGGGCCATTATTGGCGAGGTGGCCTCATCCCGCAGCCTGGCCGCAGCGCCGATCTGTCAACAATTCCAAATCCCGATGGTGAGTCCGGCCTCGACTAATCCCGAAGTTACCCGCAAGGGTGACTATATTTTCCGGGTCTGCTATATCGATCCTTTTCAGGGCGAGATCCTGGCCAAATTCATGTACAATTCACTTGGCCTCAGGAAGGCCGCCATATTAAAAGACGTGAAAAATGATTACAGCATGGGTCTGGCGCAATTTTTCCACGAGACATTCACCGCGCTGGGCGGTTCCGTCGTGGCCGAGCAGGCCTACAGTGAGGGGGACAGTGATTTCAGGGCACAGCTTACCGCTTTAAAAGCCGCTGAGCCCGAGGCGATTTTTGTTCCCGGCTATTACATCGAGGCCGCCCTTATTGTCAAACAGGCCCGGGAACTCAACATGACTATGCCGATGCTGGGCGGCGACGGCTGGGATTCGTCCAAGTTGCTGGAGGTCGGCGGCGAATCTCTGAATAATACCTATTTCAGCACGCATTATTCAGTGGACGATACCAGCACCGCTGTGCAGAATTTCGTTGCCAAATATCGTTCCCGATTTCAGGAAATTCCCGACGCTATGGCGGCCCTGGGTTACGATGCCGGGTTGATTCTTTTCGATGCCATCCGCCGGGCCGAAAGTGTCGAAGGCCCCGCGATTCGGGACGCTTTGGCCGCCACAGAGAACTTCAGCGGCGTCACCGGGAAAATCACGATTGACCAGGATCGCAATGCCCGTAAATCGCTGGTGATTATCAGTGTCGCGGACGGCGCATTGAAATATAGAGAAACCATACAGCCCTAGCCCGCCCCGCAGTAAAATTCAATGAGTGAATTACTGCAGCAAATCGTCAACGGCATCTCGCTGGGCAGCATTTATGCCTTGATTGCGCTGGGATATACCATGATCTACGGTATTCTGCGTTTCATCAATTTTGCTCATGGCGATGTGTTCATGGTGGGGGCTTTTATCGGTTATTATCTCACCCCGCAGATTATCACTCTCGCGGGAGGGAACTTGCTGGTGGCTGCACCCATTATCCTGGCGGTGACCATGCTGGGATGCTCAATTCTTGGCGTCGCCATCGAAAAACTCGCGTATCGGCCGCTGCGTTCGCGCCCCAAGCTCACGGTATTGATTACGGCAATCGGGGTTTCATTCTTGCTGGAGTATGGCGGCCAGCTCGTTTTCGGGCCGGACCCGAAACTGTTCCCCACACTGATACCTTCAGGTTCAGTGGTCAATACCGAATATATCATCATCGGGACCAACTCTATCGTGGTGATCGTCACCGCGTTCGCGCTGATGCTGCTGCTGCGTTTCATCGTTTTCAACACCAAAATGGGGACGGCAATGAGGGCAGTCTCCTTCGATCATCGAGTCGCCAGTCTCATGGGGATCAATATTGATACAATTATCAGCTTCACCTTCATCCTGGGATCAAGCCTGGCCGCGGCCGCGGCACTCCTTTATGCCTCGATTTATCCCAGTATCAACCCCCTGATGGGTATTTTCCCCGGCCTGAAGGCGTTCGTTGCGGCAGTCCTGGGCGGTATTGGGAATCTGGCCGGCGCCGCGCTCGGCGGACTCATCCTGGGGGTCACGGAGACATTCGTTTCGGGGTATATTTCGTCGAGTTTCCGGGACGCGATCGCGTTCTCCATCCTGATTCTGATCCTGCTTTTTAAACCCACGGGTATATTAGGACGTCACGAGCGGGAGAAAGTGTGAAAATCCATAAATCAGTCATTTTCCTTGCCTCGGCGATCGTCTTGAGTTTTTTGGCTACGCTTGTTGAACACCGGCTGAATCCTTACTATTTTCAAATAATAATCTATATCGGCATCAACATCGTCCTGGCCTCCAGTCTCAATCTGATCAACGGTTTTGCCGGACAATTCTCGCTGGGTCACGCCGGTTTTATGGCCGTCGGCGCCTATACTTCCGCTGTCCTGACCACGGGGTTGTTTTCCAGTGTTAACCCCCTTTTGAACATTCCCCTGTTTGCCTTGGCCTTGCTGTGCGGCGGTATTGTCGCGGCAGCTTTCGGTCTGCTGGTCGGCATACCAAGTCTTCGACTCAAAGGGGACTATCTGGCTATCACCACTCTGGGCTTTGGTGAGATTATCCGAGTGGTTGTGCAAAATCTTGATTTTCTCGGTGGGGCCAGGGGGTTTACCGGGATTCCCAAGCTTTCCAACTTTTTCTGGGTTTTCCTGACCGCAGCGGCCGTCATCTTTACGATCAGCAACCTCATCAACTCGACCTATGGCAAAGCGTTTACGGCGGTTCGCGATGATGAAATCGCGGCAGAATCAATCGGGATCAGTTCCACACGGGTGAAAGTAACGGCTTTTGTGACCGGCGCATTCTTCGCGGGAGTCGCGGGCGCTCTTTATGCCCACTTCGTGACGTACATCAATCCGGCACAATTCAGCTTTTTGAAATCATTCGAAATCGTGGTCATGGTGATTATCGGCGGGATGGGCAGTATCCTCGGAGTTATTTTCTCTGCCGTTCTGCTCACGATCCTGCCGGAAGTGCTCCGCACCATGGCTCAATATCGAATGGTTATTTATTCTCTGCTCTTAATCATTATCATGATCACTCGGCCCCAGGGGTTATTTGCCCGCCGCCGGTTCGGCAAGCATAAAGCCATACTCAAAATCTGAAGGTGATGAAATTGCGCAATGACAATATGCGTCGGCGAGTTTACTGCCGGAGACTGATCCCGCAGTTAACAGGTGGACCATGGATTTGCTCGCGCTAAAATCCTGCACGATACGTTTCGGGGGACTGACGGCCGTTTCCGACCTGAGTTTCGCGGTGGCTCCGGATGATTTGCTTGGGCTGATCGGCCCCAATGGTGCGGGGAAGACCACTGTTTTTAATATGATTACCGGCATCCATCATCCGACGGCGGGGGAAATACTGTTTAACGGCACCGGGATTGCAGGCCTGAGAGCCGACCAGATCGCCAGGCGGGGTATTGCCCGAACATTCCAGAATATCAGGCTGTTTCCTTCTCTCACCGTTTATGAGACTATTCAGGCGGCGTTCAATAGAAACGTCCGATATAATTTTGTTCAGGCGGTGACCAAAACTGGGACCTTTCATGACAACGAGGCAACAATCCATGAGAGGATCATGGAATTGTTGGAATTTTTCGACTTGACGACGGCCGGGAATGAGATCGCGGTCTCCCTTCCGTACGGTGTGCAGCGCAAGGTCGAATTGTTACGCGCTTTGGCTACCGGGCCGAAGTTGTTATTGTTGGATGAACCCGCGGCCGGGATGAATCCCTCAGAAAAAGTCACCTTGATGAACCTGATCAGGATGGTGCGAGAACATTTCAACATCGCGATCCTGTTAATCGATCATGACATGAAAGTGGTCATGGGTATCTGCAAGCGGCTGGTGGTTCTCGATTATGGCATCAAAATCGCCGAGGGGGACCCTCGACAAATCCAACAGAATCCGAAAGTCATTGAGGCCTACCTCGGAGAAACGGTTGTGTAGACCGATGCTGGAAATCGTCGATCTCGAAGTCAAGTATGGCGCCATTGCGGCCTTGCAGGGGATTTCCCTTTCGGTCAAGCCGGGTCAGATTGTCACGATGATCGGCGCCAACGGCGCCGGTAAAAGCACGCTTTTGCGGGCAGTCTCCGGGCTGGTTGGGATAACATCGGGGAAAATACTTTTCGATAACGCGAACATTACCAATCTGCCTGCCCATCGGATCGTCGGCAGGGGAATTTCACACGCTCCCGAGGGAAGAATGATTTTCGCCAACCTCACGGTTAAGGAAAACCTCGAAATGGGGGCTTACCTCAGAGATGACAAGGATGGTATCGCGAGCGATCTTGAACGGGTGTTTTCCTTATTCCCCCGGCTCAAGGAACGGATCCATCAGTCCGGCGGTACTCTATCCGGCGGAGAACAGCAAATGCTGGCCGTGGGGCGGGCGCTGATGGCGCGGCCCCGGATGCTGCTTTTGGATGAACCCTCACTCGGGATCGGACCCATCCTGGTCAAGGCCATTTTTTCGACCATCGTCGAAATCAACCGGGAACTGGGAATGACGATCCTGATCGTCGAGCAAAATGCCCATCAAGCGTTGAAAATTGCCCATTACGGATATGTCGTGGAAACGGGGAAAATCATCTTGCAGGGACCGTGCGTAGAAATCGCCCGAAATGAGCTGGTCCGTAAGGCCTATCTTAGTGAGTCGTAACATGCCGGAAAGATGGATTGCGGTTCACCATAATCTGTCAGCAACGGTGAATCGTGCAATTTCGTCCGGGAGTTTTGTCCTGCGTCTGGAAAACCTATGATGGGAGGCGATGTGGTATGAAAGCGAACGAAAACACTATTGGCGCCGTGGATAACCGCCATCCGCGAGGATTCTGGTTTATTTTCTGGGGCGAACTTGCCGAGCGGGCCAGTTTCTATGGGATGAAAACGCTGTTGCTGCTGTACATGATTCAAAAGCTGGGTTATACGGATGCCAACAGCGCCTCGGTGGTTTCGCTTTTTACGGCCTTCTGTTATATTCTTCCCATAGTCGGTGGATATATCGCCGATCACTGGCTGGGAAAATTCAAGACGATCATGTATTTTGCGCTGCCCTATATCCTGGGACATATCGTTCTGGGGACTTTTACCAGTGAGGTCGGGTTATATACTGCGTTGCTGCTCCTGGCGGGCGGCTCCGGCTCGATCAAGCCGAATATCAGTACCCTCATGGGCCTGATGTACCAAAAAGCGGGCAAGAGCCATCTGATTTCCCAGGCCTTTTCCTGGTTCTATATGGCGATTAATATCGGCGCCACCTTGACAACTTTCTGTTTACCCATCGTCCGCGATCATTATGGATACGGCGCCGCGTTCATGGCCCCCACGATTCTGATGGTTGTTTCCCTCGGTATTTTTTACCTGGGCAAGAAACACTATCCGTTGGAGGATATCAAACAACAGCAACGTACGATCAAAACTCCCCAGCAGAAACAGGAGGAGCGCAGTACTCTCGTGCGGTTGTCCGGTCTTTTTCTACTGATCGTATTTTTCTGGTCAATTTTTGACCAGTCTTATTCCACGTGGACCTTATTCGCGCGGGACTATATGATTTTGGATGTCAGTCTTTTCGCGTGGTCATGGCATATCCCCCCGGATGCCGTTCAAAGCCTGAATCCGTTCCTGATTGTCGTGATGACGCCCTTGTTCGCCTGGTTGTGGTCAAAGACCGACAAGGACGAAACTCACCGGTTGTCTTCTCCACGCAAAATGCTGATCGGTTTCTTTTTGGTGACTCTCTGCATGGGTTTGATGTCGGTGGCGGGGTATTTCGGCGTTCAAGCCAAAGTCTCGATCCTGTGGGAACTCGGCGCGTATATTCTCATCACGATGGCCGAGTTATGCATTTCGGTGGTGGGCCTTCAACTGGCCTTCGAAGAGGCGCCGGAACGCATGAAATCAATGATCACCGGGATCTTCCTTTTCACCGTTTTTCTGGGAGATTCTTTGGCGGCATGGTTTTCGCGGATTTATACGGAAATGACTCCCGGAAATTATTTCGCCATGATGACACTGATGATCGGCGTGGTCACCGTGCTTTTCTACTTTGTCGGCAGACGGTTTGAGCGTCGGTCGGAATAGGTGCTGGAATTCAGGAAGGGGTGAAGCCAAAGGATCTGGCCGTCTCCATTCCCGGATGGACGAATTTGTGACTCTTGGTGACAGTATGCTGCAATTCGGCGATATCGGTGGCGGCGCGGTTGTGACCAGCACGACTACTGCGGAGATAACCATCGAATCCGATACGCCCGACCGGCATAAGGCGCTGTTGGACTGGGTCCTGACCGACAGTGAAGGCCGGACACACACTGGTGTGTTGGCGGTCCGCATCTTGCGGCCGACGTTGCGGTTTTATCACTATGCTTTTGACGATGCGGGCGGTGACGCCGACGGTATCCCCGATCCGGGAGAATCAGGCATGCTTCGGTTGTGGTTGCACAATTCCGGACTGGAGGACGCGAAAAACGTCGCGGCTTACTTGAACACTAATGATATGATGGTCGGTGCGGCAGCGGATCCGATGTTATTCGGCGATATTGCTGCGGGGGAGATCGCCGTTGCTGCGTATGCCGCAACGATTAGTCCACAGTGTCAGGTGCCGTATTTCGTTGGGTTCGACCTGGACGTGGCGGCCAAAGATAATGTCTCTGAAAGTCGATCTGTCGGCCGCCACCTTCGCCATGCTGGAATTTCCCGTGAGGGCGGCATCGTTCTATTTGGTTCCGGTCTTTTCTGATGCAATCTCATTCGATTACTTCGGTGATACCGGTGAGTGGGTCCCGCTGTACGATCTCCATGGTGACGGACACTGGCATCCGGAATTTATCCGGCATAGCGTTGTTTTGCCTCCGGGAACCCTGCACGCCGGGTTTCAATTGCGGCTGACTTCCCGCAGCCCGCGTAATGTATGGTACATTGACGATCTCGCCGTCGGCCCTCGGCCGCATTGTGCGGTCGGTCCCGAGGTGGTTGACCTGATGCTTGATCCCGGCGAACAAGCCGTTGCCGGGGTTACACTGTCCAATACCGGGCCCGGCAATCTGGCCTACAATGTCCGGCTGATTCCCCTGGTCGATGAGCCGGTGGATCATGCCGCGAAAGGTCCCTGGGGTTTGCCGACGTTGGCCGCCGGCGTGCCATCCTCATGGCCCACGAAACTTAAACAGTGTGCAATCGGGGGGCCGGATAATTTCGGGTATATCTGGATGGATTCCGACCAGCCCCACGGCCCACCGTTCATCTGGGAAGATATTTCATCCAGCGGCACGCCATTGAAACGGCTCAGTTCGGCGATGTATGACACCTTTCACATGGGGTTCCAGTTTCCCTATTACGACACTGTCTACACCGAAATGCTGGTCGGGACAAAAGGAGCCCTGCAATTCGGAAAAATCAACAGCATCGAGACCTGGACACCGTTGATTATGCCCTACCCGTATCCGCCGGACAATATGCTGGCGTGGTGCTGGGCCGACCATAATACGCTGGGGACAGTCCGTACGTTCTCGGACCTCGAACACGCGGTAATCCAATTCGATCAATTCGGCGATTCGACCAATCCCGGAGCGCGGACCGCCTCGGCGCAGGTCGTCCTCACCGCGGAGGGGGACATTTCCTATCGCTATCTGCGTTTTGGCGAGGATTTTTATACACGGAACTGCAGTGTGGGTTTGGAAGGCCCGGGAGGGGTTGATGGCTTGGGCAACATTTTCTTCGTCAATTTGTACCAGAGTGATC
The DNA here is from genome assembly GCA_020051695.1 of Candidatus Zixiibacteriota bacterium. Taxonomy (GTDB): domain Bacteria; phylum Zixibacteria; class MSB-5A5; order WJJR01; family JAJRUJ01; genus JAGVQM01. The sequence continues at coordinate 99,123 of JAGVQM010000017.1, forward strand.
CGGGATACTTGCATGACAGTATGCGGATTGATTTCTATCGCCCGATCGAATAACTGGCTGTTACGCCTGCCGAGGGTCTGCTGGCCGGCGGTAATACAGCATCACTGGTTCTTGATTTTAAGACTGACGGCCTCAAATTCGGCAGCTATGGCGCCTATTTGCAAATCGATTCCAACGATCCTGATTCCGCCGCGAACCCGCGATATATTGCGGTGCGGTTGGTAGTGAATGATACAGTAATCTGTTATTGCCCGCTCGGCGATCTCGATCTCAGCGGGGACGTCGGCCCCCTCGACGTTGTCATCGCCATCAATTTTGTTTTTCGTTTCGGACCTGTCCCGCCGCTCTCCGCGCAGTGTCCGTTCAACCTTGCGGATTTTGATCACGGCGGCACTATCGACATCCTTGATGTGGTGCGCTTGATTAATTACGTCTTCCGCGCCGGGCCGCCGCCGCCGGATCCCTGCGACTGACTGGACAATTCCCCAGCTGCCTCTCTACCGGCAAGCTTGCTATTAGTAATTGGATAGCAATAGCTTATCTCGATTGGACCGCTGCCGGGACAGCGCGCCGAATCTGGAGCTTTCCTTTTTTCAGCCCCAACTCCTTATAATGTGCGCTTCCGCGCCTTGATTTTTCCGGCACGCATCCGATAACCCACGCAGAGAGGCGAAGAGGAGTCGTACATGCGCCGCGGCGACAAATGGATTTGTCGGTACATCCGGTCTTTGGCCCTGACATCCACTCAATGCCGGTGGAGGGGGCAATATTTCCTCATGTCGATGTACGCAGTACGAGAAACCAGGGGAAGGAGGTTTACTCTTCAGGTCCGGTATCCTGCGGGGCCGAGGTGGCTGCCCGGGGGTGGGACGGCATACTTGCTGCTGTCGGATGCTCGACAGCATATGTTTTACCTGCTGCTTACTCATGCACGACAACAACATTTAATGTACAGGGAGGGTGGACATGCGAGTTAATTCCAGCGTGTTGATTACTGTCCGTCTGATCATCGGTGTGATTTCGGTACTAGTCATAATGGGTGCCGGCCCATTGGCCCAGGCCCAGGCGCCCTCGCCGCTGCCCGGCATATGCGGCTTCATCGCCGGCGGCGACAACCGCAGCCCCGCGGCCTGCGTGCAGGTTTGGGACTCCTATCCCGCCGGGGTGATCCTCGGCGAGGAATGTATCGGTCCCGATGGGTCGTTTTGTGTGGAAGTTCCCGAGGGGGAATATGACCTTCGGCTTGTTGCCCCGGGTTACTGCGCCGTTGTAGAGTACGGTGTTGCCAGTCCGGCAACACTCCCGGTTATGGCTATGCAGCAGGTACCCGTGCCGAAGATTACCCCGTATATCGCCGATTACTGGGGGACGAATACCACGCATTACGGCGGCCCGGTAATGCCGGGGGACGTCATTGTGGCGTATGATCCCGACGGGGTGGCCTGCGGTGTCGCCCAGGTCAAGTATGAAGGTATGTATGTCATTCATGTGTACGGCGACGACCGGGGGACCACGCCGGATATTGATGAAGGTGCGGTCAACCGTGATGAAATAACTTTCTGTCTGAATTGCAACTGCCCGCTGGCGGCGGAAAATCTCTGGTATAATCAGGCATTTTACGAGGAAGACCTGGCCTTTGACTGTGTCGTCAAACAACCCATTCCGTTATGTGCGCCGTGGATATTGATGTCGTTCAATGTCGCGGTCGAAAACCCGGCGCGTGCGGCGGTGCTTGGTTCAATCGACGGCCGTTATCGGCAGGTGATTAGTTCCACGTGTGCCGACGGTGCAATTTCCTGGGATACGGCCCGCCCGCCGTCACTCAACGACCTCACGGAAATGGACCATGCCCACGCCTATTGGCTGTATACCGCTGCCGTGGGGGATACGCTGTGGATTACCGGGCTGCCGGTCCCGCCGGAGACACCGCTTGAACTATGTCCGGGGTGGAACGCGATTTCCTATTTGCCGAGTGCGCCCGATGCTCTGCAGCATGCCTGGTTGTCTATCGCAGGCATGTACACGTTTGCCTACGGGTACGAATGCGACGGGGGCGCACGGACGTTTGATGTGTTTCGTCCCCCCGATCTGAATGATCTGACCTGCCTGCGTCCCGGCCATGGGTATTGGGTGGCGATGAGTAGTGCAGCCGTGCTGACGTATCCGTATGGCGGATATTCCTGTGCGCCGCCGCCGTCCTATACTGCCCGTGCAGTCAATGTGGCCGGTGCGGTGACACCCACACGTTGGGTGTGTGATTTCTGGTCGCCCGGCGGCCCGGACGGTCCTGCTCCCGGTTCGATCCTGACTGTCCGCGATGAGCAGGATGTTATTTGCGGCCAGGCGTTGGTCGGGGATGACGGCGCATTTATGGTGCATGTGTATGGTGATGACGCCACGACGCCCGCCGATGAAGGGGCGGTAGAGGGTTCGCCGCTCAGTTTCGAGGGCCAAGAAATTTATTACGCGGTCAGCAAAGGTCCGTACTGGATGCAGAACAACTCCATCGAAATTGTCCTGACCGCAGGCGGCAGCAGTGCGCCGCTTCCTGCCAGACATGAGCTGTTGCAGAATTATCCCAACCCGTTCAATGCGCAGACCGTGATTGGTTTTACCTTGCCCGTGGCTTCCTCGTGGACGTTGTCGATCTACGATATCCTCGGCCGACAGGTGGACAACTTCGCCGGACAGGCGGCCGCGGGGCCGGTTGCGGTCACCTGGAATGCCGAGGACAAGGCCTCCGGGATGTATTTTTACCGGCTGAACGCAGGTGAGTTTGCCCAGGTCAAAAAAATGACGCTGATGAAATAGACCCGATCGCCGGTTTGAACCCAACAAAAAAGCGCCCCGCCAAT
>JAGVQM010000011.1 GCA_020051695.1 Candidatus Zixiibacteriota bacterium
ATCGCCAAGGCGCTGGCGCTTGGTGCGGAGGCAGTCATTCTGGGCCGCGCCGTCAACTATGGACTGGCCGCAGGCGGCGCTGCGGGCGTCACGCGCGCGCTGGAGATTTTGCGCGACGAGTTCGACCGGACACTGGCGCTCAACGGTTGTTGCACCCCGGCCGACCTGTTGCCCGACCTGGTTACGACTGTCTGACAAAGTGAGTCATTTTCAATATTTCGCCATAAGGCCGGGTGGCCCACCATTCCATGGTGGGCGGGTAGTCTATTGATTATCGCAGGCAAGTGTTCCGTGCGCCGTCAGATATCTTTCCCCGATGAGATAGACGAAGACGTCCAGGCGAAGTCGCAACCACAAAGATTATTGTGCGCGCGTTTGTCGACATGAAGTTTCTCCTTGAACGCAATATACTTCACAGCCCCTTGGCCAATAATACTTATACACCGCATTTGCCGTTTGATATTGTGCACCCCTGAGATATTACCGACCCACCGCAAGCGGCGGGGTACCGGTGAGCAGGTTGCGCCGCGCATTGCGCAGTAATTCCAGCGGACTCACGCTCACCCCGCCATGTTAAACGCTGATGTTTTCTGTTTGGCGTTGGCCGGAACCGATTCCTCGGTGATGCCACCACGGATGCCGATAGTGTGCACTTCCAATTCGGTCTCGGGTATGACCGAGTTGCGCGCTTGGAATACTGCCTGCGCCAGCCCGTGGCAACAGGGGACTTCCATAATCAACGTCGTCACCCGTCGCGGTCGGGCCTGGGCGAAAATCGCTGCGATCTTTTCCCGGTAATGCGGCAGATCATCCAGTTTCGGGCAGCCGACCAATACTGCACGGTTGGTCAGATAACGTTGATGAAAATCGGGCACGGCAAACGGCACGCAATCGGCGCAAATCAACAGGTCGGCGCCCTGCAAGAACGGCGCATGCGGGGGAACCAGCATCAATTGTACCGGCCAATGGCCTAATTGCGAGGGTATCTGTGGCTGGGCGTTAACCGCCTGTCGCGGCGTTTCACTGGAAAGGTCTCGCATCGCCGACCCCGGACAACCGTGGGCCACGGGCAGATGTTTGGCGGGAGCCGGCCGTTCTTCAGCTTGTCCGGCCAGGTGTTTTTGGACTGCTTTTTCGTCGTATTCGGCGGCATCGCGCTGGATGATCGTGATCGCTCCCTGCGGGCATTCGCCCAGGCAGGCGCCGAACCCGTCGCAATAGACATCGCTAATCAGCCGGGCTTTGCCGTCGATCACTTTAATCGCGCCTTCCTCACAGGCCACTACGCAATCCCCGCAACCGTCGCATAATTCCTCGTCAATCTGGATGATATCTCTGCTGGGCATATTGCCTCCTTTTTGCTTGTTCTTTAAAGCAAAGATCGGCGGCGGAGGGCGCGGGGGCCTTGATCTGGATCAAGCCGGTTAAATTTTTTCGCCGGCCGCAATTGCTTCAAGATGAGGAAAATCAAGGATGGTAATGCAGTTGCCGTCCACGGCGATGACCTGTAATTCTTTCATTTTGCGCAGGTTGCGCGATAAGGTCTCGCTGGTGGTGCCCAGTTTGTTGGCCAATTCCGCCTTGGTCGTATCCAGGAAAATCCTGTGGTCTGCGACACGTCCGTGTTCATCGAACAGAAACCCGGCTAGCCGGGCGGGGACTTCTTTGAGTGAGAGGTCCTCGACCATTTGATTGAACTCGCGGACAAATGCCGCCAGCCCGACGATCATCTTAATGGAAATGTTCGGGGAATCAGTAACCAGTTTAATGAATTTATCTTTAGGGAAAAACGCGACTATAGATTCAGCCAATGCCGTGGCGTTGGCCGGGTACCCGCCTGAGGAGAAGATGGCGGCCTCGGCAAACATTTGCCCGGGGCGAATCTGGTGGATAGTGAATTCTTTACCTTCCGGCGAGGTCTTGTAGATGCGGATGTTGCCCTGCAGTAAAATATAAAACCCGGTGGCGGTATCGCCCTCCCAGAACAGAGTTTGCCCTTTTTCCACGGACTTAAGTGTCACGATCCCGACCAGCGCATCCAGTTCACTGCTGTTCAGTTCACGGCACAGGAAGCAGTCGCGTAGTAATTCGTTGGGTCCGGCAATCATCTGACCTCCCCGGCGTTTTCACCGGCACGGGCCTGTCCCGCGCACCGATGCCTGAGGATAATCTTTTTGCCGCCGGATCGATAGTGTAAACTGCAAGGAACGGCATCGGCATTGGTTTGATCGATGCACATCCGGCGGAGTCTATTCCCGGATCATCGTCAACAACATCTTGAACCGCTGGACAGCGGTCACGCCGTGCGGGATGTTCGCCGGCATGAGCACTGTTTCTCCGGCCGAGGCGGGTACCCGCTTTCCGCCGATAGTCAATTCGACCCGGCCGTCAAGGACCTGAACGATGGCGTCAAACGGGGCGGAATGTTCGCTCAATTCCTGGCCGGCGTCGAATGCAAACAGGGTGATCGTGCCGGTTTTTTTCTTTTGCAACGTCCGGCTGACAATGGAGCTGGGAACATAATCCAGCAATTCGGCCAGACGGACGGGTTCCGCATCAGGCAGACGGCCGGAATTTGACTTTTGCTGTTGATCTGACGATTCCATCGTGTCTCCTCAATGGCCCGTGGTTTATCACCTGGTAACCGGACGATACGCTCCACTTAATATCCTCGTTTGTCCGCTAACCGGCAATCAATTCGTTTTAATCGAGTTTTCGTATATCGACTTACTGTAACCAATTGTAATATAATAAGTTATAAAACTTCTCAAATCTTATTTGATTAGTAGGCGTATAATTATATCGGAGCGGTTGAAATATATGAGAGTGATGGCGCGAAATATCCTGCTGTCGGGGCTGACAGTCCTGATGCTGGGCCCGCAGGCCCATACGGTTTGTTTTCGGGATTGCAGCGAAGTACAAGAGCCGACCGCCTCGTGTCCCTGTCATGACCCGGCGCCATCGTGCTGTATGATGGAAACGCAGGCCCCCACGGCCCGGACCGGGTGTGACTGCGAAAATTGCATCGAGGTCCAATTGCCCGAGGAATATTGTCCGGTGGTGCCGTTGCCGCATTCCATTCATTATGACCTCGCCGAATTGCCGGAGTTGCCGCGCAAACCATTCATCGCTGATGAATTCTCTTTGCTGGTCCACTGCATTTCGCCGCTCGATATCGAAAACCGTTTTCTTTCTCAGATAACCGACCAGTTATCAGCCACGGTCATTATTGCCTGATCCTGCACCACAAGCCCTTACCGAAATCCCCGGGGGATTTTTCCGGCTCCACGGCCGTCCGCCATCGCGATTGCATGATCGTGCCGGCGAGACTGCTGATCAAATGCCGCATAATCCGCCGGGGACGCGCATAACTCATTTGACCCGCCTATAACATCGGGTGGCAGGAGGCAATACATGAAAGTACAAATCAACAACTTTGGTCTGGAAATTACGATGTTGGCTGTCCTTGGCCTGGTTCTCGCGACAAGTGATCCTGTTTGGGCCGCGGACAAACCCGCCGGTGATGCCTATCCGTTGAATTATTGCCTGGTTTCCGGCGAGAAGCTCGGCGCGATGGGCGAGCCGGTGGCATTTAAACACCAGGGCCGGGAGATTACATTTTGTTGCAGCGGTTGCATTGACGAATTCAAGGCGCATGCGGATACCTATATGGGGAAACTCGACTCCGCCGTCATTGAGCAGCAACTCCCATTTTATCCACTGGCGACAAGCATCGTCAGCGGCAAGGCGCTTGGCCTGAAAACCGGGGCATATGTGAATATGGTCTATGGTAACCGCCTTGTCCGTCTGGCCTCAAGTAAAGAGGCCGGCGAGTTTGCCAAAGCGCCGGAAAAATATCTGGCGCAACTGGACAGCGCGGTGATTGCTGCACAAAAGGAGAGCTATCCCCTCAAGACCTGCGTCATTTCAGGCATGGAACTTGGCGGCATGGGCGAGCCGTACAATTTTGTCCACGGTAACCGGCTGGTGCGCTTTTGCTGCGCCGGCTGCGTTGACGCTTTTCGCGCAGATCCCGTGGCCGATCTGGCCAGGATCGACGCCGCCTTAAAAACGCAGAAAACAACCGAACCCTCTGCGCCGGTGAAAAAGGACAAATCCGGCTGACAAACGCCATGCCGGAGGAGTAATGAGGAACCGATGAAGTCGCCTGGCTTGATATTCGTGGTCGTCCTGTTGGCCGGCCTTCCGTTCAACAATGTCAGCGGACAGATACCATCTCTTGGCGGAGATGAAATGCTGTCTGATTCCTTGACGTTGGCAGAATATCTGGACTATACTGCCGCGCATAATCCGGGGTTGCAGGTCGAATTTGAACACTGGCAGGACGCGAAAAGCATGATCGCACCGGCGAAGTCCCTCCCTGACCCCATGCTGACATATCTCGTAGAAGAAATGGAGACGCGGGGCGGACCGCAACGGCGAAGTCTTGGACTGATGCAGACATTCCCCTGGCCCGGTACATTGCGTGCGCAAGGCAGCGCGGCGACCCTGGCCGCCGATGCCGCCGAGCAGCGGTATCTGGCGGTGAGACTCGAGCTGTTCAGCGAGGTGAAATCCGCCTGGTATGAGTTTTATTATCTTGGCCGCGCAATCGGGATCACCGAGGAACACGTGCAGCTGCTGGTCTTGTTGGAGGAGCAGGTGCGCATGGCCTATGCCTCCGGCATCGCTGCGCAGGGGGACGTGATCAAGGCCCAGATCGAATTGGAAAAAATGCAGGACATGCTGGCGTCACTTCGTGATCAGCGCGGCCCCGCGATGGCCGAGTTCAATGCTTTGCTCAATCGGGCAGCGGATGCCGTCATGCCCTGGCCGGACTCACTTCCCGACATGCCGGAGATGATCCACGAAAATGATCTGGTGCGGGTATTGCCGGAAAACCCGCGACTGCAAGCGGCAGATTTCGACATGCAGGGAATGAAGGCCGGATGGTCGGCAGCCCGCCGTCGTGTCATTCCGGAATTGACTCTGGGTGTGATGGTGATGAACCCCAACCCCACGCGGATGACCGCCGGTGAAGACCCCGGGAAAAATCCGCTGGCCTTCACCTTTTCCTTCAATCTCCCGCTGTGGTTCGGCAAGTATCGCGCGGAAGCCCGGGGGAAAAAAGCGAATTTTAATGCTGCGCAGCAGTCCCGCGTCGATCTGGGAAACCAAATGCGGGCTGCGGTGAAGCGAATATTGTATCAATATCGCGATGCCGGGCGCAAATCAGGACTCTATGGTTTTTCATTGATCCCGAAAGCCGAACAGCATTTTGAAGTCATGCTCACGTCATTCAGTAACGGCCAGGCGTCTTTCGCTGACCTGATCGAAGCCCAGCAAACCCTGCTGGAATTCAAGCTCAACTACGAACGGGCGCGGACCGACCGCGTCATCCAATACGCAGAGCTGGAGAAGCTCGTCGGCCGAGACCTCTCAGTGATATCAACCGGGGAAATTGGCAATTGACTTCTCCCGGAGAGATGGAGACAAAATTATGCAACGGCATATAGTGAAGTTGGCGGCAATCGCCGGGATCAGTATCCTGGTGGCGTTTGCATTGTTTGGTTGCAGCAAATCAACAGACGTGAATTCATCGGCGACCGATCCGCTCGCGCGGAGCATGGCCGAACTCGATGGGCGAATCGAGCAGCACGACCGGACGTTGTGGGCGAATTCCACCATCGAGGGGCGCAGCGGCGAAATGCATCACTATCGGGATGACCTCGATGAACTCTTCGGTCACCTTGGCGATACCTTATCCGACCGGGAACACTGTGCGATGGACATTGGCGAACACCATATGGGATGGATGCACGGCGATACACTCTGCCCCTCGTTTGACCGGATGAACGACCTGCATGAAGAATATCACCGTCATTATGAGGTGATGGACAGCATCCTGCACCAGTACGACGGTCATGCATTTACTCAGGAAATGGACGAACATTTCCAGAACATGCACGCATATATGGACTCGATGATGCTTTACCTTGATGATGAATTCGGCACCGACATGATGCACGGCCATGATGATGACGACGGCCACGGCTATGGTCATGGTGGACATTAAAAGGAAGTTGTGAATATGAAACACTTCATCGGGAATCTGTGGCAAAAAAGGCCGGTGGTCGTTGTGCTGGTGATTGCCGGGGTGACCTTTATCCTGGGGTTGGCTTTCGGCGGCGGTTCGACGGCGCCCGGACACGTCCAGACGGCGCGGACGACAGCGCCAAACACCATCTGGACTTGTTCGATGCATCCGAACGTGCGGCAGCCCGGGCCGGGGCAATGTCCCATTTGCGGCATGGATTTGATCCCCGCAACGACCGGCAGCGGGGACGATGGCGATGAAACGCCGGTGATTACTCTTTCGGCGGCCGCGCGCAAATTGGCGGAAATCCGGGTGGCTCCCGTCGAGCGTCGTCATGTCACGGCCGAGCTGCGCCTGGCCGGTAAAATCGAGTATGACGAAACCACCTTGCGGGAGATTGCGGCCTGGGTGCCGGGGCGGCTGGAACGGCTGTATGTCGCCTACACCGGCGAATATGTCGCCACAGGCGCGCCACTGGTTGAATTATACAGTCCCGAGCTCCTCGTCGGACAACAGGAACTGCTGGCCGCCCTGAATATGATTAACAATCTTTCTGCCGGCGCGGCCGAAAACGTCCGTCAGACCGCGCAACGGACAGCCGCTGCCGCCCGTGAAAAACTCCGGCGCTGGGGATTGACCCCCGAACAAATTCAGGAGATCATCAGCCGGGGCACACCGGTCGACCGGGTCACGATCACTGCGCCGCAGGGCGGTGTCGTGGTCAGAAAAGATGCCGTCGAGGGCGCCTATGTCATGACCGGCATGCCGATCTATGCCATTGCCGATTTGTCGACGCTCTGGGTCCAACTCGATGCCTATGAAGAAGACCTAGCCTGGGTCCGCGCTGGCGATGAGGTCGAATTTACCACCGAGGCAATCCCGGGAGAAGTGTTTACCGGGACGGTGGCGTTTATTGCCCCGATCCTTGATGAAAGCACCCGGGCCGTTCGCGTACGGGTGGAAGCGCCGAACCCGCGCGGTCGGCTGAAACCGGGGATGTTTGTCCGGTCGGTTTTACAGGCCGGCATCCCCGGCGGCATACCAGATAAGCCGCCGTTGATTATTCCGGCGACAGCCCCGCTGATAACCGGGACGCGGGCGATAGTCTATGTCGCGGTCGACGGCGAGGAAGGGACATACGAGGGCCGGGAAGTGACCCTCGGACCCCGAGTGGGCGATTCATACGTCGTCCGTGCCGGGCTTGAAGCAGGTGAACTGGTCGTCGTCAACGGCAACTTCAAAATCGACAGTGCCATTCAATTGCAGGCCCGGAAAAGCATGATGAACCCGGGGGCCGAAAAGCCCCTGGCCGTCACGGAGGGGGACAACAAAATATCCGAGACACTCAATGTGCCTGAGCCGTTTGCCCGACAAATCGCGGCGTTGTTCACGTCGTATATGGCCGTCCAATATGCATTAAGCCACGATACGCTCGCCGCGGCGCTGTCCGCCGCCTCGGAATTTGTCCGGATGCTGGATAACGTGGACATGGCCTTGTTACAGGGAAAGGCCCATTCGGCATGGATGGGGCAGGTGCAACTGCTGAAGGAAAGTGCCGACGCCATCGCAACCTCCGAGAATCTGTCCGCCGCGCGTGTCGCCTTTGAACCGCTGTCCGCGTCGCTGTCTGCCGTCGTATCGATGTTTGGAATGGGGATTGATGATTCCGTTTATCAGGTTCACTGTCCCATGGCCTTCAACAACAGGGGCGCCGACTGGCTGCAAACGAAAACAGCCGTGGAGAATCCGTATTTCGGCGCAAAAATGTTCAAGTGTGGGACCGTCAAGGACACATTATTGCCGAAGATGTCCGGCAATTAACCCCGTGGTAGAGATATGAGCGATAAGACGCGTCTGACATATGGGGAATCGGCCTCGCCGGTCGACCGGGTCATCGGCTTTTGCTTGGAAAACAAACTCATTGTTGTACTGCTGATGATTTTGGTGATCGGCTGGGGTGTGGTCGTGGCGCCGTTTGATTGGGACCTCGGCGGAGTGCCGCGTGACCCGATACCGGTGGATGCAATTCCCGACATCGGTGAAAACCAGCAAATTGTTTTTACCGAATGGATGGGCCGTTCGCCGCAGGATATCGAAGATCAAATTACTTATCCCCTCACGGTGTCGCTGATGGGCATCCCCGGGGTCAAGACCGTGCGCAGTTACTCCATGTTCGGTTTTTCCACGGTTTATGTCATCTTCAAGGAAGAGGCCGAATTCTATTGGTCGCGGTCTCGTCTGTTGGAAAAATTGAGCAGTCTGCCTGCAGGCACACTGCCCGATGGGGTAAAGCCGACGCTGGGGCCGGATGCCACGGCCCTGGGCCAGGTGTTCTGGTATACGCTGGAGGGCCGCGACGCGGAAGGCAATCCCACCGCCGGCTGGGATTTGCAGGAACTGCGTTCAATCCAGGACTGGTATGTCCGCTACGCGCTGCTGGCTGCCGAGGGGATCAGTGAAGTGGCTTCCATCGGCGGTTTCGTGCAGGAGTATCAAATCAATGTGGACCCCGATGCCCTGCGGGCCCACCGGATCAAACTAGAGGAAGTTACCGGGGCCGTCGGCAACGCCAATATCGATGTCGGCGCAGGCACAATCGAAGTAAATAATGTCGATTATCTGATTCGCGGCATCGGCTTCGTGAAAACTCTCGCGGACCTCGAACAGGCAGTCATCAAAGTTGACAACAACGTCCCCCTGTATGTCAGGGACGTTGCGACAGTGACACGCGGTCCGGCATCCCGTGGCGGGGCGCTGGACAAGGCCGGGGCCGAAGCGGTCGGCGGAGTCGTGGTGGTGCGTTATGGCGGCAATCCGCTGGCAGCCATCAAACACGTCAAAGAAAAAATCGCTGAGATCTCACCCGGATTGCCCCGGAAAACGCTCGCCGACGGCACAATCAGCCAGGTAACCATCGTCCCGTTCTACGACCGGACCGGCTTGATCCATGAAACGCTGGGAACGCTGAACGCCGCCCTGATCGAGGAAATCCTGGTCACTATTATCGTCGTACTAATCATGGTCATGCATTTCCGCAGTTCGCTGTTGATTTCTGCCGTTCTTCCGCTGGCGGTTTTCTTCAGCTTCATTGCCATGAAGACATTCGGTGTCGACGCCAACGTCGTGGCGCTCTCCGGCATCGCCATTGCCATCGGGACAATTGTGGACATGGGAATCATCCTCACCGAGAATATTCTCAAACACCTCGATGCGGCCAAACCCGGTGAAAATTCGTTACAGGTCGTCTATCGCGCATCCCGGGAGGTAGGAAGCGCGGTGTTGACCGCGGTGTCCACCACGATTGTCAGTTTCCTGCCCGTGTTCACCATGCAGGCCGCAGAAGGCAAGCTGTTTAAGCCGCTCGCATTTACCAAGACATTCGCCCTATTGGCATCGGTCGTCGTGGCCCTGACCATCATTCCGCCGCTTGCACACACTCTGTTTACCGGAAAGGTTCGCGGGCAGTTCTTGCGGCGTTTTCTGCATTGGGGAATTATCGCTGTCGGTAGTGTCACGGTGTTCGTCGTCAACTGGTGGATCGGGATGATCCTGGTCCTGATCGGCGTATATCGCCTGAACCGGGAACGGATTCCGCATGCGGTCGAAAAATGGACGCCGCTTGCCGGGACGGGGCTGGCCGTCCTGCTTGTCGGTGTTTTCCTGACCAATCACTGGCTGCCGCTTGGTCCGGAAAAGGGTCTGCTGCGAAATCTACTTTTCGTCGGAAGTTTGCTCGGGGGGTTCCTGTTTTTCTTTTGGGCGTTTCAACGAATGTATCCGCGGATTCTTCGCTGGTGCCTCGATCATAAGACCCTGTTCTTATCCATTCCCTTAGTGATTGTTTTTGTCGGAGGGATGGTCTGGCTCGGCTTTAGTTCTTTTTTCGGCTGGCTGCCGAACGTGGTTACCCGTTGGGGGCCGGTATCAGCCGTGGCCCACGCCTTTCCGGGGTTAGGCGAGGAATTCATGCCGACACTGGATGAAGGATCGTATCTGTACATGCCGACCACCATGCCGCATGCCTCGATCGGCGAGGTTCTTGATGTCCTGCAGAAACAGGACATGGCCTTTGACGCCATTCCGGAAATCGAAGATGTGGTGGGAAAACTCGGCCGCGCGGAAACTCCGCTGGACCCCGCACCGATCTCGATGATCGAGACCGTGATTAATTACAAACCGGAATATGTAATCGATGATGCCGGACGGCGGCTTTTATTTCGTTTTCTGCCCGAGGAGATCGACTTTTTCCGCACGATTGACGGGGCGCCCGTGCCTGCGCCGGACGGCCTGCCGTACAGTGTCCGCGGCCGTTTTGCCCGCGATGAGAATGGCGCGTTGATCCCCGATGCGCATGGCCGGCCCTTCCGCCTGTGGCGTCCGCCGCTTGATCTCGGTTTGAACCCCCGTCGGGCACCCTGGCCGGGAATTAAAAACCCGGATGATATCTGGCAACAAATCGTGCGGGCGGGCGAGGTCCCCGGCACGACCTCCGCGCCGAAATTGCAGCCCATTGCCACGCGTATTGTCATGCTGCAAAGCGGCATGCGCGCGCCGCTGGGCGTAAAAGTGAAAGGCCTCGACCTTGAGACTATCGAACACGTCGGCCTACAGATCGAACGGTTTTTGAAAGAGGTGCCGCAAGTGGAGGCCTCGACCGTCTTTGCCGACCGGATCGTCGGCAAACCATATTTGGAGATTCGCATTGACCGGCGCGCGATCGCGCGCTACGGCATTCAGCTGGGCAGTGTGCAGGACCTCATTGAAGTCGCGATCGGCGGCAAACAGGTTACGACCACCGTCGAGGGCCGCGAACGGTATCCCGTGCGTGTGCGGTATCTGCGCGAACTGCGGGACAATATCGAGGCGCTGGACCGCATCCTGGTCGATGCACCCGACGGCACGCAGGTCCCCCTTGGATCATTAACAGAGATCACCTATGTGCGCGGCCCGGAGATGATAAAAAGTGAAGACACGTTCCTCTTGGGCTATGTCTTGTTTGATAAGAAACCGGGCTATGCTGAGGTCGATGTTGTCGAAAAGGCTCAAGAGTACCTGCAGCAGAAGATTGCCGGCGGTGAATTCATTCTCCCCGCCGGTGTGAGTTACCAATTCGCGGGTTCATACGAAAACCAGGTTCGTTCGGAAAAGAAATTGATGCTGGTCCTCCCGCTGGCGCTATTCATCATTTTTATTATTCTGTATCTACAGTTTAAATCCATCCCGACCACGGCGCTGGTCTTCTCCGGCATTCTCGTGGCCTGGGCCGGCGGGTTTATCTTTATCTGGTTTTACGGTCAATCCTGGTTTTTGGACTTTGCCGTTTTCGGCGTGAATATGCGAGAGTTGTTTCAAGCGCATCCGATCAATCTGAGTGTTGCAGTCTGGGTGGGATTCTTGGCGTTGTTTGGGGTGGTGACCGATGATGGTGTGGTGATGGCGACGTATTTGGATCAAAGCTTTGCCGGCCGACGGCCCGCCACGGTCCGGGAAATCCGTGAAGCGACCATCGAAGCCGGCGGGCGAAGGGTGCGGCCGTGTTTAATGATTACGGCGACCACTCTTTTGTCCTTGTTGCCGGTGTTGACCTCCACCGGACGCGGTTCGGACATTATGGTACCTATGGCGATACCGTCTTTTGGCGGTTTGCTGATTGAAATAATCTCCATGTTTATCGTCCCGGTCCTGTATTGCGGAATCAAAGAGGCGAGGCACAAAGCATCGCAGCGTAGCCAGCAAAAAACAGCTATCGAACTGCGGTAGAGCAGGGGCAATTTCGCGTTGTTCAGCACGGTCGATCGTTGATCAGATAATGATTTTGAAAAACAAACCGGATGTGGCCGTTACGCAACCGGGCCAGCGCCCGGGGGGCGGGAAAGAAAAACCGGCGGAGAGGTACGGCGGCACTTGACACGAGTGGCAGATTGTATATATTTACTTGTCGCCCGGAGTCGGGGTACGACAGAATTATCGCCATGCACGGAGTATCTGATTCCTGGTGGTGCGGAATGTCGAGTGTCGGAAACGGCGCAAAGAATAATCGCGAAGATGAAACGCAGGTCCTGCGGATTATTTCGGCTTTTATATTTCCGATCCTGTTGCTTTTTAGCGCATGTGGTGATGTGACTTTGATCAACAATGACTCTTGTGCATGCCCCGCACAGGGAGATTGGAACGGTGATGGAATGATTAATCCACTAGACGTGATGTGGGTAGATTATTTTGTCCATGGACAAGTGGATTCGGCCACATGTGACCCACTTTGTCCGGCGGTTAATCGTGGGGATTGGAACTGCGATGGGACGGTCGACGGCAACGATCTTGACTTGATTATAGGATACGTTTACAAACAATCATCGCTTCATCCCTGTGATCCATGCGACTGTGACCCGTATCCGGAAGGGTGTTCCACAGGAGGGTAGGGTGAAACCGAAAAGATTGTGGTTATCACCAGATAACTTTGCTGTCCCGGTCAGAGACCTTGAGTCATACAATTCGCACCTGCAACGCCATACTTGTTGAGGGTTTTATGAACATACGAAGCTGGCAGGAGAATGATCTTCCACAGATAACATGTCTTCTATCAGAGCTTGATGACGCTCTCGGTGAAGATCAATGCATTTCCATGGACAGCGTTGAAGTACATTTCAAAGAAATGGGAAAGAACAAAAATATCTACCGGAATTATGTTTGTGAAGATAGGGGGGAAATACTGGGTTTCATATCACTCCTTTTCTACCGGAGCGTGTACCACAAGGTCGGAACGGCGTTGGTCAATGAATTGATCGTGAAAAAGGATAAAAGGAATGAACGGATAGGGTCCATGCTGTTTGAGTATGCGATTCAGGTTGCAAGGAAAGACAACATGGATGAGATAGAAGTTGGAGTGATGATAGAAAACCAGGAAGCAGTGAAGTTCTATAAGAGACATGGAATGAATGAAGAATATTTGTTATTGGGAATGCAAATCGAAGAGGGATGAAGAAATCCGGCAATCGCTTCAACCTGATCAAGGCCGCCGTGCAGGAGTTTGACTCCGTTTCCTATAATCATTTCTCTGAGGAATACGGATCATTGCCGGATTACTTCGCGAGCGGGGGTCAGAGACCCCGGCCACACGACCGAACCCGGCCCCACGCCGGCCGCACCCGATCACTCTGTCATTTCCAGCCGAGTCCGTCCTGTTATTTCCACGCCCCATTCGTCTGGTCATTTCGAGCCGCGCAGCGGCGAGAAATCTCCTGTCGTGCCGGTCAAGATTTCTCCTCGGCGGCACTTGTCGAAATGACAAGTGCACTGCGCTGGATGAGTAGGTCAGGAGCCCCGGTGCAGTTATTTTGCGGGGTTTTTCATGGGCAACGGGCGGGCGGCGTCGGTGGCGGCGCCGATCTTCACCGCGTAGCTGGTCTTGTTGGCGAGATCCTCATCGGTGACCAGATAGATATCCAGTATGCCCCCGGTACGATATCCCGTCTGCAGGTAATTGATCTCGTCCAGGCACAAACTCCAGCCGTCCAGCCAGAAGAGCAGTTGCCCGCGTTGCAGCGGCGTCCCGGCGAAATGGACGAGCAGGTCGATATCGCTGTCCGGTTTGGCTGAAATATTTTTTGTACTGCCGAAGATGTACAGCCCTTTGACCCCGAACAGTTCCGGGTCCAATTGTGCCGCAAGCTGCTGTGCCATCTGCAGCCGCCAGCGGGAGTATTGCTCGGCCGGTTTTTCCGCTGTGGGCACAACTACCGGCGACGGCTCTTCGATGGCATGCGGCTCGGTCAGGACCGCCATCGCCTGGTTGATCTCGGCGTTCATCAAAAGCTGCAGCACCCGGCCCCCGGCGGCCTTGGCCACGTCGATTAAGTGGATGGTCCCGGCCAACCCCGCAAAATTGGGCAGGATCTCGGCCAGCATATTCGGCGATTGCGTCAGGAACCGTTCGTTGAAGATGATCCCCTCTTCGTCCGGGTACAGCGGCAGGTACCGGATATTGGCCTCGACGAGGTCCTGGAAAAAATGCGTGCCGAACGAAAGGTCGGGCACATAATTCCCCTGCTGGCGGGCGATCTCGATCAGGACCGCAGCGTTGTTGATTGACGAGTAGGTGACATTGACCCCGAGTTTGATGTCGCCGCGGCTGCCCCAGCGCCCCGGACCCATGAGAATGAACTGCCGTTTCGGCAGCAGCTTGTTGAGTTTGCTTACGGCGTGTCCTACCGCCAGCATCTCCTCGCGGCTGGCCAGTTGGCCATACTGCTGCGGATCGACATACACGATATGGGTGATATTCGAAACCCGGCCGTTGGAAATGTGACGGTCGGCGGAAAAGACGATGCGTTCCCGCGGGATATCCTGCGGGATCGGCGCGGCAATGGTGTCCGAGGTCTGGCTCTGGGGACGGCACTGCAACAGATACAGGTCTTTCCCGTCGAAGGCGAATTCAATGTCGACCGGCGTACCGAGCTTATTCTCAAGCAACTTCAAGATAGTGTCGATTTGATTCACGAACGTGGTGTCGGAAATCAGTCCGTCGAACGTGAGCACCAGTTCACCGTCACTCTGATCGAAATCCATCCCGAACAGGCGGCGGAGACGGCCGTCGACGAACTTGGAGACGACATGAGCAATACCGGGAATTTCCTCGCCGTGTTTTTCAATGAATTCACCCGCATCAACGGTCTCGAAGGAATTGGTCGACAGGTTGATGACATCGATCTTTTTCGGCGCATACCGCAGGACCTCGTCGACAGTCGCGTTGACCCGCAAATTCGGCTGGGCCGGGGAGATGAGTACGGGGTAGTCGTCCGAAAGCCGGTCTACGGCCCGCGTGCCCAATCCGGGGACCAGGCGCAACAAACCGTCATCGCGTTTAATCCGTGGTGACCAGCGATATTCGTTGCGGCTGAACGCTACCCCCGCAAAGGTGGGCAGGAAGTAGTGGCCGACGCGCGTCCCGACGACCTCCTGGATCATAATCCCCATTTCCTCGCCGAAGTCGATCAACCCCCGTTCGGTGCGATACTCGATCGGATCGGGGCCGAACGTGGAAGCGTAGACCTCGGCAATGGCATCGGTGAGCGCCGAGAGGCGTTCCTCTTTCGTGCCCTGGTTGGCCAGAAACAGACTTTTGTACTTGCCGGAAAAAGCCGCGCCCATCCGGTCCTCAAGCAGACTGGAACTCCGGACGATCAATGGACGGTCGCCGAATTCATCCAGCACCGTAGACAGCCCGTTGACAATGTCGGCCGGGAACCGCGAGCGTTTGAACATTTGCACGATGTGCGGGTATTCCTGCCGAATTTGGTCGATCTCCTTGTATTTCTGTTCGACCACGTCGTCCAGGTCGTTATAGTGCATGAAATACAGAACGACATCCGACGTAATATGCCGGGTTTTCGGAATTTTAATCCCGGTAAGCAGTTTATCCAGGTCTTCGGTTTTCTGGAGAATATTTTTGGCCAGATACAACCCGGCGCTCTTGCCGCCCAATTTCCCATGGCTATCTGTGGCATAGACCAGGTTTTCCAGCAGTTGATAAAAATCGGGCAGGCCGATATAATTTTTGGCGATATTGATAAATTCGAGCTGATCGGACAAAAATCGCCTGATCAACGCCACCTCCACGCCCCGGCGGGCCGGGGAATGAAGGTCGAGCGGCGCCGGGCCCATGTGGTGATAGCGCCGCAGCGCATCGGCCACCACCGGCAGCGTCAGGTGACGATTGACGACCTGGACCAAAAAACTCAGTTTGTCTTCTTGAACCCACTTGTGGACGATGTTGAGAATTTCGGCATCGCGGATATGCTCATCGGCGATATCAAAGATTGTTTCACTAACGGCATCGGACAACGCAAAAGCGGTCCCACTGTGGGGGCGATTGAGGTCTTCGACGCCCTCCTGGTCTTCAGTCAGCATACTGTGCGGAGACCCCATCAAGTCCAGTGCCGGCCGGATGCCGTTCCCGCACAGGTGATTGAGCATCTTGTGGGCGATGCGGAAATACAGATCGTGGTCGGTGGCGCGCAACAAATCGAGGACACACCGCCATTCGCCCTTGCCGGTCCGGGTCGGGCTGCGCCGCGCGCTTTCGACTTCTTTCACTGCCCGGCGCATCTGCTGATAACTGATATAATATTCAAGCCGCCTGGCGATGGTATTGATCAGTTTGGTTTCTTCTTTCAGAAACGGCCCGTCGTCCGCCTCCGGCATCTGCTTGGTATAGTAAACGCTCAGGACGCCCACTTTATGGTCGTGAACTTCGAGGTCGGCATGCTGGGCCCACCGGCTAGGCTGGAAGCCGTCCGGCTCATATTTTTCGCCATACAATTCGATGCAGGGCTGACAGATTTCGCCATACCGCCAGCCCTGCGGTATGGCTTTGAGGATCGCGCGGCAAACCTCACCCGGCTCCACGCCGGGGCGGTTGAGGATTTCTTCGATAGCGTACAGGCAGTTTAATTCCTTGGCCCGTTCCTGCAGGGAATTCAGCAGTGTGTCTATCGAATCCTGCCGTTTGGTCATCGCCGGATCACTCCTCGTCCCGTGCGCCCATCAACACGAATATCCAACGGTCTGTCAAGTGTAATCCACCGCACATATTCGGTTTCGGCCTGCGGCGGCTGCAGCTTGAGCCAGTCCCAATCGATGAGGTGCCGCTCGTGGTGCGGTACGGAAAAATACATGATTTGAAAACTGGTCATGTTATGAAAAAAATGTGAGCCCTGGCTCAGAGTAACATACATCTCCGGCAGTGTTGTTTCGACAATCACCCTGGCCCCCGAAATCTGGCCGAAATCGACGGGCACGCCGTAACTCGGATCGGAGGTGGCCCAGCGCCCGAAGCCCAGGAGCAGGTAGGGACGGTGTTGACCGACCAGTTTCCGATTGATCTCCTCAATCTGCCGGGCCATCAGCAGTGTCTGTTGTGTGGAAAACGTTTCCGGCTTAAGGTAGACGACGTCCCGAACCGTGTGGAGTATTCCGTTTCCCAGGACATGTTCCGAGGACAACATAACTTCTTCGCCGTCGAACAACGCCGGTTCGAGTTCCACTTTTTCCTGCGAGACCACCATGGGCCGGACCTGCAGGAACCCCAGATATGCGGGGGTACCGTGTTCCGGATCGAGTGTCGCGGCCAGTTCGATTTCCACCGGGCCGCCGACCTCAGTTTCGCAAATATGCAGCAGGGCCTTGCAGGCCTCATTCAGCTTGACCAGTTCGTAATCCAGGATCGGCGCGAAGGTCACGATGCGGGGCCCCCGGATGTCCATCCCGACTTCGAGACGATCGTTTTGTGCATCATACGTCGAAACAAGATGAGTAAGAACCCCGTCGGCCTCGGCCTCAGCCAGGCCGTATTTATTCAGATATTCAGTTTCCCGGATGGGGTCATAGGCCGGCGGCCGGCCCATGTTTACCGCCCAGAATTCACTCTGGGTCTGATTGATCAGATCTCGCGGAGAATTGTAGGGCGGGTACGTGCGGGGACGGGCCGGGGAGTAAGTCCAGGCCCGGCCGTCATCGACAATACTCTTGCCCAGCCCCAGCGCCAGATCGATGACGCCGTCTTCCGGTTTGGCATGCCCGACCGGATAAAAATTGTATGAGCGCACGACGCCGGAAATCTCCGGATAAAACCGGTCGCCGTGCCGCCTGCCGACTACCGCCTGAATGATCACCGCCATTTTTTCCTCGGCGGTCGTGTGGGTCGTGGCCTGCATGTAGTTTTTGGCGCCGTGAAAGAAGGTCGAGGCATAGACGAATTTTACCGCCTCCACCAGTTTGTGGAACCGTGTATCGGTGTCGTGCTGATTGTTCGGCAGCATCTTGGTCGTATAGACGCTGGCGAACGGCTGGTACATGGCGTCTTCCAGAAAACTGGACGAACGAACAGCCAGCGGCGTGTGGATTTGGGTCATAAGGGAGCGGAGGTCGCCCACCAGCTCGGCCGGGAGACGGGCCTGCTGAAAGGCGAGGGCGATCTGATCGTCCCGCAGTTGCGAGAAGGCAATATCCGCCAGGTCGTTTTGTTCGATAAATGCATCGAACATATCGGTGGCGATTACCGTCAGCGTGGGGATGCAGATCGCGACGCTGGGAATCGGCCGCGCTGCACAATAGTCGGCGAGGACATCTTTCATCCGGGCCAGCCCGTGGGCCTTCCCGCCGATCGAGCCGTCACCGATTTGTGTGAATTGCTGTTTGCCGTCAAAAAAATGTCGGTCGAAGCGGGGCAGGAGCCCGCCCGGGTCACGGTTTGTTGCATCCGACATCGGATGTTTACCTCTTGGGTAAAAAATCAGAAAGCGAGATCATCGTGATCTCGCTTTCCATTTGTGTATGTCGCTGACGGGCGGCTGCCCGCCCGCAGTACCTCTTATGTCCAACCCCGGTCTTTGCAGGCCTGGGCCACGCGACTGATGGCGATATAATACGCCGCGTCGCGCATGAATAATTTCCGTTTGCGCGCCAGTTCGCTGACAGCCTGAAATGCCGAGGTCATTTTCACGTCCAACTTGCCCAGGACTTCGTCTTTTTCCCAATAATAATTCATGTTGCTCTGCACCTGCTCAAAGTAACTGCAGGTTACGCCGCCGGCGTTGGCCAGGAAATCGGGGATCAGGAAAATCCCGCGCGCGGCGATTTTCTGGTCTGCGTCCGGGGTCGTCGGCCCATTGGCGCCCTCGGCGATCAATTTGACGCTTGTGGCGATGTGCTCGACATTGCTCACGGTAATCTGGTTTTCCAGCGCGGCGGGGATCAGGAGATCCACGGGTTGTTCCAACCAGGCCGAGCCGGGCAGGATTTCATAACCGGCCTCGCGGGCTTTGTCCTTGTTGATGCCGCCGAAGCGGTCGGTAAATTTCAATAGTTCGTCGGGGTCGATGCCCGATTCTTTCTTGAAACCGTATGACTTCTGATCGTTCTGGTCCCAGCAGGAAACGCAGATGACCTTGCCGCCGATCTGCTGATACAAGCGGATGGCAAACTGGGCGACATTGCCGAATCCCTGTACGCTGGCTGTCGTCTGTTTAATCTCGACACCCAATTCCTTGAACGCTTCCCGCACGGTGAAAATAACCCCATAGCCGGTCGCTTCGGTGCGGCCCAGCGATCCGCCCATACCAACCGGTTTGCCGGTGATCAGGCCGGGGCTTTTTTGCCCGTAAATGACCTCGTATTCATCGAGCATCCACAACATATGCTGCGCACTGGTCATCACGTCCGGAGCAGGAACGTCAACCTGGGCGCCGATGAACTTGGCCATCTGGCGGATCCATCCCCGGCAGATTTGTTCTTCTTCGCGGCTGCTCAGGTTATGCGGATCACAAATCACGCCGCCCTTGCTTCCGCCGAGCGGAATATCGACCACCGCGCATTTCCAGGTCATCCACATCGACAGCGCCCGGACCGTGTCGATTGTTTCCTGCGGGTGAAAACGGATCCCGCCTTTTCCGGGTCCCCGGGCATCATTGTGCTGGACGCGAAAACCACGGAATATTTTCGCCGTGCCGTCATCCATCCGGACGGGAATGCTGAATTGATACTCCCGCATTGGCTGGCGCAACAATTGTCGAGTCGCGGCATCGAGATTCAAGACTTCTGCGGCCTTGTCGAACTGCGCTTGCGCCATGGCAAACGGATTATAGGACTTATCGTCCATGGGTCTCTCCCTTTTTTCCCATACGCTTCTCAATACTCGTGTGGTATTTTATAGTATGTGTATCACCTGTCAAGCGGCGTTTGGCCGAGTTTGACATCCTGATGGATCAGTCGTGGTCCCACCGGCGCGGTACAGTAATGGATCATGCAGAACCACAGCGAGTTAACCGGATTACACGTGTAGTCAATGTATCCGAAATATCTGTCATTGATTACGGGATTTTGCCCGGCCTCCCCCGCGTTTCAATAATCAGGAAGATCAACTGAAGCATGGACATTCGGCCGAATCAATTGTGTAATGCGCCGGCAGCGGGAATCATGGCGGGCCTGCGGCGGCAGGCAAACTGCGTTTCACAAGACGTTGGAAAATGATCGGCCGACAGGACTATCTGCCCCAATGTCACCCAGCCCGTCTCGGCGCCACCCCGCCGCAAAAATGTAACTGTCTGCTGGTGCGGCCGGGGACAATCAACCAACAGAGTGGAGAGGTAATTTGTGAATTTTCTCCCAAAACGTTGTCGGCTTGTCTGTCGGCTTTGCTGGATTCCGACGGGCTGATCTTCCAGCAATCGGTGGAGACGGGCACGGTGCCGAAAATCGAATATTTGCGCTGGGGAGATATTTTAACTTAATGTCTAATAACACGATAAGACTACTTTGTGTTTGAGCTTCGTTTTCCGATGTCCCTGTCAAAATAGCGATAAGCTGGTCCAGGATGTTTCGAGATGTCTTGACTAATAACCGTGAAAACGTATACTTTGTAGTTGAGTAAAGCTGTACTGTATGGTATAGAATGGTGGCTTGGGAAAAAAATCACGTAGTCGGGCCGAAAGATAATCCCGAATGGCATGAACCGGTTGTTTCCATCGGCACGGCTGCCAAAAAAGTCGGGTTGTCTGTCTCGGCGCTCCGCAAATATGAGCATGAGGGATTGTTGCTTTTTTTTCGGACCCCTTCGGGCCGGCGTTTGTTGTCCCAAGCCGACATCAAGCGGATTACGGTCATCCAGAATCTGATTAATCGACTGGGTTTGAATCTCGAGGGGATTCGGCGGCTGCTGGCGATTTTACCCTGTTGGAAATTGAAACCCTGTCCAACCAGGCAGCGCGACACCTGCCCGGCCTATTTGGACAGCGTGAAACCGTGCTGGATGCTCAGGGATTCGGGGCGTGACGACGGGGATGATTGCTGCCGTGAATGCAATGTGTACCGTTACGGTGCGTATTTTGCGGAGGATATCAAGACCCTGTTGCATACTGAATAACCGGCAGACGGGATGGATCGACCCGTGGAGGACGCCGCAAGGCGCAAAAAGAGCATAAATAACTTTGGTATAGACCGAGCACATGGTGGAGGAAAACGAATGACAGTCTTGCACATCCTGGCGTATGCATCGGTGGCCGTGTTCATTGTTGCCGTCGCTGTGCGGGCGATACGCCTGGCGACCACTCCCGTGCACTTGCGCTGGGAGTTGTATCCGGTAGCCCACGAGAAGGACAAAGTGAGCTATGGCGGTTCGTATTTCGAAGAGAAAGACTGGTGGACCAAGTCACAGAAGAAATCGCTGTTCGGCGAATTGAAAGTGATGGTCCCGGAAATTCTGCTGCTCAAGGGGGTCTGGGAACACAATAAGCCCCTGTGGTTATGGTCGTTCCCGATGCACTTTGGCTTATACCTGGTGATCGGCTTTGCCGCCCTGGTACTGGTTACCGCGTTTACCGGCACGCAGGACGGCCTCGGCGCAGTCCTCGAGCAGATCGGGTTAGCCGTCGGGCTCGTCGGTTACGTCCTGGGCACAGTCGGGGCGCTTGGTCTGTTCGGTTATCGCTTGTTCAGCCGGAAGACCCGTGGTTTTACGCCGCCGTCGGCATATCTCAATATCTTGTTCCTTTTGGCGTTGTTCGCTACCGGGTTGTATATGTTCGCCGGTGTGGACCATCCCTCCGGAGCGCTGGCCGCTTTCGGCCGGGATGTTTTCACCCTCGGTGCCGGGGCGGCCCCGGCCGGGGCGGTGGCGGCACACCTGGGAGTGGCGCTGTTGTTCATGCTGTATCTGCCGTTTACCCATATGACTCACTTTTTCACCAAATATTTCACCTATCACTCAGTCCGCTGGAACGACGAACCGAATCATCCGGGTTCCAAACTTGAAGCGGCGATCCAGCGCCAGCTGGCCTACCCGGTCAGCTGGTCGGCCAAACATCTCAGGGCGGACGGGAAAAAGAACTGGGCGGATATTGCGACGGACACGGAGGTGGAATGACCATGGCCGACAAAGTCAAAGTCAAGGATATCAGCAAACATCCCGAACGGCAACTGACGCACATCGATCCACAGGACCTGATGCCGCTTCCTCCGCCGTACGATAAAGTCGACGAGGAGCCGAAGTGGAAAGCCATCAAACAAGAGCAGAAAGATGCTGTGGTCAGCAATCTCGATGATACGATCGCCCTCGGCTTTCCGAAACCCAAGACGAAGGAAGAAGAGGACGAACTGGTCCGGAAATTCCTGTCGGGCCTGGAAAAACTACTGACCAGGGAAAATAACTGGACTTTT
Organism: Candidatus Zixiibacteriota bacterium; assembly: GCA_020051695.1. Taxonomy (GTDB): domain Bacteria; phylum Zixibacteria; class MSB-5A5; order WJJR01; family JAJRUJ01; genus JAGVQM01. The sequence continues at coordinate 22,307 of JAGVQM010000011.1, forward strand.
CTGCAGCCGCTTCTGCTGTCACTGGAACATTGCGCCAAGTGCCAGACCTGCAACGACGCCTGCCCGATCTACGAAGCCAGCGGACATAATGATGTCTATCGGCCGACGTACCGCTCGGAGGTCTGGCGGCGGATTGTGGCGAAGTATATCAAGCCCGGCGGAAAATTCTTTGGCGCATTCAAGCAGGGCGATATTGAGTTGAACTGGACCACGGTATCACGGCTGATGGAATTATCATATCGCTGCACGCTGTGCCGCCGCTGCGCCCAGACCTGCCCGATCGGCGTGGACAACGGCCTGATCACCCATGAACTGCGTAAGGTCTTCAGCCAGGAAATGGGGATTGCGGCCAAGGAAATCCACGAGAAAGGGTCGGTGCAACAGCTCAAGGTCGGGTCCTCGACGGGGATGACGCCGCTGGTGGTCAAAGACAATATCGAGTTTATCGACGAGGACATGTTCGACAAGACGGGGATAAAAATCGAAACCCCGTGGGATAAAGAGGGCGCCGACGTCCTGCTGATCCACAACGCCGGTGAAATCCTGGCCTGGCCGGAAAACCCGGGGGCGTTTGCCGTGATCCTGGAGGCCGCAGGCATCTCCTGGACTCTTTCCAGCGATGTGGTGGCTTACGACGGGATCAATTACGGGCTGTGGTACGACGATTTCCAGCTCGCGCGGGTGGCGATTAAACACGCTGAGGCGGCCAAAAAACTGAAGGTGAAAAAAATCGTCATCGGCGAGTGCGGGCACGCCCATAAAGCGCTCACCGTAATCGCCGACCGCGTGTTGCAGGGCGATTTGAATGTCCGTCGCGAGAGCGCGATGACCCTCCTGGAAGACATTGTTTTCTCGGGCAAGATCAAATTCGACCCTTCAAAAAACGATTTTCCGGTGACCCTGCATGACCCATGCAACATGGTGCGGCTAATGGGTATTGTCGAACCGCAACGGCGGATCCTGCGGTACCTGGCACCGCAGTTCCGGGAGATGACACCGCATGGCGTGGATAACTACTGCTGCGGCGGCGGAAGCGGTTTTGCGATCATGTCGCCATTCAACTTCCAGGACTGGCGACTTTCGATTTCGGGGCGCAAAAAACTCAAACAGGTCCTCGATGCCTTTGCCGATTGCCCGGGGCCGGAGATCAAAAAATACCTGTGCGCCCCCTGCTCCAACTGCAAAGGGCAGTTGCGCGATTTGTTCCAATACTATAACGTATGGGAAAAATCGGGTATCCTGTATGGTGGACTGGTCGAGTTGATTGTCAACGCGATGGTGGACGTCAAAGAACCGTTCATCGAATGGGAGTTCCATTAATCGGTGCGGCACGGCCGCGCATGACAGCAAACGGGGAATGGAAAAACGGGAAGTACTGGACATAGCGAGGCAGAACGATGAACGATAAAACGGCAGGGCCGGCCGGGACCGGCCGGAAAATCCTGATTGTCGATGACGAACCCGATGTCGTGACGTATTTGACCACCCTGCTGGAGGACAACGGGTACGCGACGATCACCGCGGCCGACGGTAGGGAAGGGTTTGCCAGGGCCAAGACCGAGCGGCCGGACCTGATCACGCTGGATATCTCCATGCCCGAGGAGTCGGGGGTCAAGGCTTTCCGGCAGTTACAGGGCGAACCGGCAACGAAAGGGATTCCGATTATCATTGTCACCGGGATCAGCGCCGATTTCGAACGGTTCATCCGCAGCCGCAAGCAGGTCGAGCCGCCGGCGGCGTACTTTGAAAAACCGATCGATCCGGAGAAATTTCTGGAAACGATCCGCAAAATTCTGGTGAAATAGCCGCAGAGATTATCGACTATAACGATCCAGATTCGCTGACGGCGAAAAGCGCATCCGACGACCCGCCATAATCATGACGGGCCGTCATTTTTTTCGCCTTTTCGCCAAATTGTGCTGGAATTCTGCTGAAATAATATTACTATAATAATTAGTGTAATAAGGGGATTCCTCACCCGGTTGCGGAAGATGTCGCCGGTGACTGGGTGCGGGACGCTGACCGAAAGAATGAAAATGGCGGTATTTACCTACCAAATCAATAAGAAAAATATGATATCAAGATAGATACTGTCACCTGCGGCAACCGGCCGGTGCACTCTGCGTACGGGCCGCCGGTCATTGGCACCGGACTAGAGAGATCGAGGTGGAGATCATGGGCCAGGAGAAGAAAATCAACAATTCCACGGTGCACCTGCTCCGGGGCGATATCGCTGATCTGGAGATCGAGGCCTTTGTCTATTACGCCCGCGAGGACCTGGCCCTGGGTTCGGGGTTCGGCGGCGCGATTGCCGTCCGGGGCGGCCCCACCGTTCAGGAAGAGCTGAACAAGCTGGCCCCCGTCAAATTGACCGAAGCGGTGATTACCGCTGCCGGAGAAATGAAGGCCGATAATATCATTCATGCGGTGGGGCCAAAATTCCAGGAGGAGAACCTGGAAGCAAAACTGCGCGCGACAATCCTGAATGCCCTGAAACTCGCCGATGAGAAGCACCTCAAACGGATAGCTTTCCCGCCGATGGGGACCGGCTTTTACGGGGTGCCGCTGGAGCTGAGCGCTGCGGTGATGTTTGAGGTTTTTGCTGAATACCTCTCGGGGAATACCGGTATTGAAGAAGTGATCATCTGCCTGATGGATTCGCGGGAGTATGCATCCTTTGCGACCCGCCTGTCCGCTGCAGCGGTGTACTAGAGGAGGAACAATGAGCGATTTACTCCATTTTTCAGAGCATACCCTGCAGGAGGCGGCCCTGGGGATCATGGCGGTAGTCTACACGCTGCGTTTGCTCTGGCTGTTTCATTATAAGCCGGGCGGCGACCGGCAGGCGCCGACCGGCCTGCCCGACACCTCGCCGCGCCGCGGCATCATCTATTCCTGGTTCAATGTGGCCAAGCCGTGGGCGATGGAAAGCACACGCACCAAATTGTTTTTCTACCTGCAGTTTGTGGTTTTTCACCTGGGGGTCGTCTCGGCCATCGGGCTGTCGTTCGTCATACCTTACGCGCCCGGGTGGTTGAACTGGCAGCCGTTGGTCGTGGTCCTGCGAATAAGTATCGGCCTGGCCTGTCTGGTCGGGTGTTACCGGATCATTCGCCGGATGTCCGACAGGTATATCCGGGCGATCAGCACCCCGGATGATTATTTCTCATTGATCCTGCTGACCGTCTGGTTTGCCTTTGCCTTTCTGGCGGTGCCCAACCGCCTCGAGCAGGGCGAGTGGCAGCTCCTGACGTATTTCATCCTGACGGCGTTTTTCCTGATTTACGTGCCTTTCAGCAAGATCTCGCATTACCTGTATTATCCGATCACTCGCTACTATTTCGGCAAGACCATGGGTCATCGCGGGGGATACCCGTTGCGCGGAACAGTCCGACCGAAAACTTCGCGCGGTTGAATTCCTGATGGAGCAGAACATGGGCGACAGAAAACGATCATATAAAGCAGAAAAAGTCATCGAACGGTTGGGTAAAAAGCTCAACCGACAAATCGTCGGGTCGCTGGCCGCGTGTGTCCATTGCGGGATGTGCACCCGGTCATGCCATTATGTCCTGACCAATCCCGACGACCCGACCTATGCCCCGGCCTACAAGGCCGACAAGATCCGCAAATTGTTCAAACGGCATTATGACTGGACCGGCCGCGTGCTCCCCTGGTGGGTCGGCGCAAAGAGCATCTATACCGACGATGAACTGGAAGAGCTCAAGGATACGGTCTTCGGCAAGTGCACCAACTGCCGCCGCTGTTCGATCAATTGCCCGATGGGTGTCGATTATGCGACATTCAACCGCATGGCACGCGGGCTGCTGGTGTCGGTGGGCGTGATGCCCGAAGGCGTGGCCGTGGTCAGCAAAGACCAGTGGGAACTCGGCAACCAGATGGGCGTCCTCAAGGAGGACTACATTGAGACCCTCGAATGGATGTCCGACGAACTCGCCACGGAGCTCGAGGTGCCCGGCCCGCTGATCCCCATTGATAAGGAAGATTGCGCTGTTGTGTATTCGATCAACCCGCGCGAAGTCAAGTACGACCCGCGGACCATCGCCGATGCGGCAAAAATTTTCTACGCTGCCGGGGAAGACTGGACCATGCCCAGCGAGGGCTGGGATATGACCAATTTCGGCCTGTTTTCCGGCGACGACGACCTCGGCGGCGCGGTGGCCAAACGGCTCTACGAGAAAGTTGTCGAATTGCGCGGGAGGACGCTGGTGATCTCCGAATGCGGCCATGGCTACCGTTCCACGCGCTGCGAAGGTCCCAACTGGGGCAAGGTCGATGTGCCGTTTGTGATGGAGTCGTCGGTCAATACCATGTTGCGCTATATCAAGGACGGTCGCATCAAAGTGGACAAAACGAAAAACACCGTCCCGGTCACCTTCCATGATTCGTGCAACAATGCCCGCAGTTGCGGGCTGTTCGAGGAACCGCGTGAACTGTTGCAACTGGTCTGCACCGATTTCCGCGAGATGTACCCCAACCGCAACGAAAATTATTGCTGCACCGGTGGCGGCGGGGCCATGTCCATGTCTGAATACACCAATCGCCGCCTGAAATCCGGGAGAGTGAAGGCCGATCAGTTGGCCGAAACCGGCGCCAAAACGGTGGTCACGTCCTGCCACAACTGTGTGGACGGTCTGACCGACGTCATCCGCCATTATAAATTGGGTATGGACGTTACCCAGCTGGTCAATCTGGTGGCCAATGCGCTGATCCTCCCCCCGAAACCGGTGGTGGTCCCCGAACTGCCCGAGGAGGTCGTTCCTGTGGCAGAAGGACTCGAATTGGCCGGTAAAACGATCCTGGCGGTCGATGATGAACCGGATATCCTGGTGTTCATCGCCGCGGTGCTCGAGGACCACGGCGCGACGGTGATCCAGGCCCACAATGCCGATGTCGGTATCGAGCTGGCCCGCCGGGAAAAACCCGATTTGATCACGCTGGACATTTCCATGCCCGGCAAAGACGGCGGTTTTGTGTTCGAGGCCATCCGCAATGATCCCGAGCTCCAGCGGACGCCGGTGTGTATCATTTCCGGCAAGCCGGAGCTGCGGCGGCTGATTTACGACCGCGCGGTCCCGCCGCCGGAGGGATTTTTGGAAAAACCGATCAGTGAGGAGACACTGTTGTTGAACGTGCGCAAGATACTGGAACTGGCGCATGTAAAAAAATCGTAAACCACTGATCGAACGGGACAGGAATATGGCCACGCCCTACAAGGACTATTTCGACCTGATGCCCTGTTATGTGACCGTGCAGGACCGGGAGCTGAAACTTGTCGATGCCAATCAGCGGTTCCGCGATGGTTTTGGCGAAATTGACGGCCGGTACTGCTATCAGGTCTACAAGCACCGCTCGGAAAAATGCGAGATCTGCCCGGTGGAGCGGACATTCCGCGACGGTCTGAACCATAGTAACGAAGAAAATGTCACCTGCCTCGATGGTACGGAAGTCTCGGTGTTGGTCAATACGACACCGATCCGAGGCGGCGACGGCAAAATCATCGCCGTCATGGAGATGTCCACCGACATCACCGACATCAAAAACCTCCAGCGGCAGATGCGCGACAGCCGGCGGCGTTACCGCACACTGTTCGAGTCCGTCCCCTGCCACATCTCGATCCAGGACAGCGACCTGCGCGTGATCGAGGCCAACCGCATGCACCGCGAGGCCTTCGGCCAGGGACTGGGGCGGAAGTGTTACGAAATATACAAACACCGCACGGAGGAATGCACACCGTGTGTGGTCCGGGATACATTTCACGACGGCCAGGTCCATTTGCACGAGGAAGTGGTCACCGACCAGCACGGGCACCGGATGAATGTGATGGTGTATACCGGGCCGCTGTTCGACGCGGACGGCAATATCGAAGCGGTCATCGAGATGAGCGCGGACATCACGCAGATCCGGCAGCTCCAGTCGCAGCTTACCTCCATCGGGATGCTGATCAGCACGATTTCGCACGGGATCAAGGGGTTGATGACCGGACTGGACGGCGGGGCGTACCTCCTCAATACCGGGCTGAAAAAGGGCGATCAGGAGCGGGTGACCAGGGGCTGGGACATGGTCCAGCGCAATATGGGCCGGATCCGCAGCATGGTTTTTGACCTGTTGTATTATGCCAAGGACCGCGAGCTGGAAATCGAGACCGTCCGGGCGGTCCTCATCGCCGAGGAAACCGTCCGGTTGTTTACCGACAAGGCCGACAAACTGAATATTGATTTGAAATGCGATTTCCATCCGGACACCGGGTCGTTTGACGTCGATCCCAAGGCCGTGCATACGATGTTGACCAATCTGTTGGAAAATGCCCTGGATGCCTGCCGGACCGACAAGGATAAACCACGGCATGAAGTCGGCTTCAACAGTTATCGCGAAGATAAGAATGTCGTTTTCCGGATCAGCGATAACGGCATCGGCATGGACCGGGAGACCAAGGAAAAGGTGTTCAGCTTGTTCTTTTCCTCGAAGGGTACTGAAGGGACTGGGCTGGGCTTGTTTATTGCCAACAAAATCGCGATGAAACACGGCGGCAAGATCGATATCGAATCCACCCCGGGGGCCGGTACATGTTTCTGGGTCAGCATTCCGGCCCAGTTGCCGCAGGCAGGGATTGTCGAATCATATGTTCCCGAAGTACAGGAATAGCCCGCGCCGCGCCGGCCGCGCATCTCGCGTTTCGGGCGTCGGCATGTCTATGGTCGTGATCCACGGAAATTACTGATCCAGCAGCGCATCAAGGGCCAGCCGATAACTTGTGGGACCGAACCCGCAGATTTGCCCGATACAGGCCGGCGCGATTACCGAATGACGGCGAAATTCCTCGCGGGCATAAATATTCGACAAGTGCACTTCGACAGTGCGCAGCCCGCAGGCCAGCACGGCATCATAAATAGCAAGACTATAATGCGTATAGGCCCCGGGATTGAGGATAACGCCGTCGGCCCAGGTCATTGCCTCGTGCAGCGCCTCGATGATGGCGCCTTCCGCATTTAATTGCACGATCCGGAGTTCGGCGCCCCTGGTCTTCGCATATGCAACCAGCCCGCCGTTCAGCTCTTCCAGGGTGGCCGTGCCATAGACCTCCGGCTCCCGCCGGCCCAGCAGGTTCAGATTCGGCCCGTGAATAACCAGTATTTTTCCGGTCATAATGTATCCAGCGCTTTATTGAACATCCGCCTGGTCACCGTGATCTTTATCGGCTTGCCGATTGATTTTAACAGAATGAAATTGACGCGGCCATCGACGGCCTTTTTATCGTGCAGCATGGTTTGCCATAAGCGCCCGGCATTTTCGCCGATTCGCTTTTTCTGCGGCAAGAGATGCCGAATCATCGCGTATGATTCCTGCACATGTGCCCCGGCGCAATATCCCAGATGCTCAGACAACCGAAGCGCCAGCAGCATCCCCCAGCCGACGGCTTCGCCGTGGCCGAGGCCGCGGTAGTCTGCGGATGTCTCCAGCGCATGACCGAACGTATGGCCGAAATTGAGGATCGCCCGAAACCCCCGGTCGCAGGGGTCCCGATCGACAACCTTGACTTTTTCCCGCACACAACGCGAGACCATTTGAAAGATACGCCGTTTGTTCCCCCCCCGGATTTTATCCAGCCCCAATTGGATAAACGCATGAAGCTCCGGATTACAGACTAATCCTATTTTAATGGCTTCAAATAAACCATTGCGGAACTCGCGCTTCGGCAATGTTGCCAGCACATCCGGATCGGTCAGGACCCGCCGGGGATGATAAAAGCAGCCGATCATATTTTTGGCGCGGGCATGATCGATCGCTGTTTTGCCGCCGATGCTCGAATCGATTTGCGCGACCAGCGTGGTCGGGACATGCACCAGATCAATTCCGCGCATATAGGTGGCGGCCACAAACCCGCCCAGGTCGCCGATAACCCCGCCGCCCAAAGTCAATAACAGGGACTGCCGGTCGGCGTGTTCTTCGGCCAGCCGGCCGATAATTCGGTGGTAGACGGCCACATTTTTATAGCGCTCGCCGTCACCGATCACCATCGGGTAACATCGGATGCCGGCGTCGGCCAGCGCTTTATTCAGTGCGGCGTACCAGTGGGCGTGCACTGTCGTATTAGTGAGAACGAATACCCGGTCGATTTTCCATTTTCCGCGTACCATCGCGCCGACATCGGCGAGCAACCCGCGCCGGATTTCGACCATATATGTTGCAGACCTCGGTCCGGCGCTCACGCGCAATCTCATATTGCCACTCCCGGAAAACCGACGGCATGGTAATAGCGTTTGATGATCATTGCCGCCGTTTCGCCCGGCGAAAACTCAGTGGTATCGATATGGTTGGGCAACTGCTCGTACTTGGCCAGCCGTTGGGCCAGCAAACGGGTCATCGCCGCCGGCAGGTCGGGTTCACCGAGCAGCGGACGGGAAGGCGAGCCGGTCAGCCGCAGCGCCAGGATATCGAGCCGTGTTTCCAAACAGAAAATCATTCCCGCCTGAGAGGCCAAGCGTAGGTTCTCTTCGCTGAGCAGTGTCCCGCCGCCGGTGGCGATTACCGCATCGTGTTTGTTCGCCACCGATTGCAGGACTTGTGCCTCCTGCTCCCGGAAATACCGTTCGCCGTGAGCGGCAAAGATTTCGACGATGCTTTGTCCAGCCAAAGTTTCGATTAAATGGTCGGTGTCGATGAACTCGCGGCCCATCCGTTGTGCCGTTTCCCGCCCCACGGTGGTCTTGCCTGTCCCCATGAATCCGGTAATAATGATGTTGGCTTGTGCTGTCATTTGGATCACCTTGAAGCCCTGCGGCTTCAATCCTCCACATGAACGTGGTTGAGATACTGCCGGTGGTTGTCCTTCACCTCGCGCAGGGAGTCCCCACCGAATTTTTCGACCAGCGCCTCGGCAATGGTCCAGCCGGCCATGGCTTCCCCGATCACACAGATTGCGGGCACCACGCAGACATCCGAGCGCACATACGGCGCTGCGGCCGGGGTGTTGGTCTTCAGGTCAATTGACGATAACGGTTTTTTCAGACTGGAAATCGGTTTGGCGTAACCGCGAATGCGAATCTCCTCGCCGTTGGTGACGCCGCCTTCCAGCCCCCCAGCCCGGTTTGATGTCCGGGCGGCAGTCCCCCGGCGCACGACGATCCGGTCATGCGCCCGCGAACCGGGCCGCCGCGCGTTGCGGACCGCTTCGCCGAATTCCACACCTTTGACGCTGGGGATACTCAGGACCGCCTGTCCCAGGCATCCGGTAAGTCTGCGGTCCCAGTGGACATAACTGCCCAGTCCCGGCGGCACATGCGCGGCCACGATTTCAAACACACCGCCCAGCGTATCACCTGCAGCCCCGGCCCGGTCGATTTCGGCGCACATCAATTCGCTTGCCCGGGGATCTGCGCAATAGACCGGCGAATGCTCGGCGGCCGCTCTGATATCAGCCACTGAGCGACTGTAAGGACGCGCCGCCGCGCCGCCGATGGCCACGGTATGTCCCACGATGTCGATCGCAAATTCCGCCAGCAGTTGTAGCGCCACCGCACCGACGGCAGTGCGCATCGCCGTCTCGCGGGCACTGGCCCGCTCGATGACATTTTGAATGTCGTCGAAATCATACTTGATTGCCCCGGCCAGGTCGGCGTGTCCGGGGCGCGGCACATGTTTGGGCCGGTCGATCTTGTTTTTGCGGTTGGCCCAGTCTTCATTCTCGATGTACAACGCCAGCGGGCTGCCCAGGGTCAGGCCGTTGCGGGTGCCGCCGATGATTTCGACGCGGTCGTGCTCGATCTTTTTCATGCGCCGGCCACGGCCATAGGAACGCTGCCGCCTGCTGAGCAGTTGGTTCACTTTATCGACCGAAAGCGCCAGTCCGGCGGGCAAGCCCTCGATAATTGCCGTTAATCCCCGGCCATGCGATTCACCCGCTGTTAAAAAGCGTAACATCTTAGCGACTCCCGGATACCCTGGTTTGCAGCAGTTGATATACCTGGCCGATTTCCGCCGTGCGGCCGGTCCAGATCCGAAAGCTTTCCACGGCCTGGGCGGCCAGCAGATACAGACCGTCGATATACTCCATTTCGGCCGGCAATGACTTGGGATTTATCGCCCGGATTCCGTAATTCAAATCCCAAAAGCAGCTTCCGCGAAAGTCAGTGCCGTTCGTCAGGTTACCGATAATCTGCGCCGGCCGGTCCGGCGGGGCGGACGTCGCATTAATGATCAAAACCGGCCGATTGTGCGCACATGCCTGCGGGAGTTGCTCCAGAGCCGGCACCTCGATCGGGCATCCGGCATGGGTGCCGGCAAATACATCACGCAACCGCTGCGCTCTGGCGATGGTCCGGTTGCCGATGAGTATTTTTGCCGGAGCGTGATTAAGCAATTCGGCCAGACAGGCCCGCGCCACGCCCCCGGCGCCCAACAGGACAATCTCGCGGCCATGAAGCACTGTCGGCAATCGATCATTGATAACTGCCCGGATGCCGAACATGTCGGTATTATCTCCGATAAGCTTGCTGCCGGTGATTTTTACCGTGTTCACCGCCCCGGCCGTCCTGGCCGCCGGGGACAATTCATCGAGCAGGGGAATGATTTGTTCCTTGTAGGGATGGGTGACATTGAATCCCCGCACGCCCTGGGCGTCCATCGCGCAGATCATTTCCGCCAATGACTCCGCGCCAATTTCAAGTGTCGTATATACTGCCCGGAGACCAAACCGTCGAATAAGACGGTTATGAATCAACGGAGACAGGGAGTGGCCCAGGGAGTCCCCAATGATGCCGTATACATCGTAAGAGCGAGTAAGGTTCATCTGATCACCCTGTCAGCTTCTCCAGTGTTGCAAAAAACTCCGGGTACGACACCTCGATCGCTTCAGCATGTGAAATCACGGTTTCGCCGGCGGCAATCAAACCGGCGACGCCGAGGGTCATGGCCAGCCGATGATCGTGATAGGATTTGGCGAACGCGCCGCGCAACGGAGATGGTCCGGTGATTTCCAGCCCGTCTTCGCGTTGGATGATACTCCCGCCCATCCGTGACAACTCTGTCGCGACAGTCTGCAGCCGGTCACTTTCCTTGAAGCGCAGTTCTTTGGCCCCGGTTATTATCGTTTTTCCCTCGGCTTGAGTGGCGGCCAGCGTTAGGGCCGGGACTTCATCGACCAGTGAGGGGATCATTTCCGGCGTGATCTTGATGCCCTGCAGCCGGGAGGGATACGCGTCAATCCGCCCGTACGGTTCATGATTGCACTCGCCAGTTTGAACGATGCGAATATCCGCGCCCATGTTCTGCAGCGCCGTGATCCCGCCCAGCCGCGTGGGGTTCAGGCCGACCTGCTCGACCCGGACATCCGAACCGCCGGCCAGCACGCCCGCCAGCAGAAAATAAAACGCAGAGGAAATATCGCCCGGAATGGTCAGGTCCGCGGCGGCAAGCTCGCTGCCTTCGATGCTGATCCGATTATTATCGACGGCGATCCTGCCGCCGAGATATTGCAGCATTCGTTCGGTGTGGTCGCGGGAGGGTGTCCGCTCGGTAATCGATGTCGTTTCCGTGCAGAACAAACCGGCCAGCAGAATTGCCGATTTGACCTGGGCGCTGGCCACCGGCATCGTGTAATCAATGGATTGCAGGCCGCCGCCGGAGATAGCCAGCGGCGCTCGCGTGCCGTTTTTGCGGGCCATAATGCGCGCGCCCATCTTCTGCAATGGTTCAATGATTCGCCCCATCGGCCGGCTGCGCAGCGAATCATCACCGGTGATGATCGAAACAAATGCCTGCCCGCTGAGCAGTCCGGAAAGCAGGCGCATCGTGGTCCCCGAATTTCCGGCGTCCAGGACCCCGGACGGTTCGCAAAATCCGTATCGTCCCCGCCCCTGCACAACAACGGCACGGCGATTAACGGACTCAATAATAACACCCAGTGCCTCCAGGCACCGTCGTGTCGAGATGCAATCGGCGGCCGTCGAAAGATTCGTGATTGTAACCGGGCCATTGCATAATGCGCCGATGAGCAATGCCCGATGAGAAATCGACTTATCACCGGGGACTTTGATGGTCCCGCCGATTTCCGCGGTATGTGTAATTTGTTTATCCATCGATTAAATCGCGATGCTGGTCGCGCACAGTGGCGATTAATTCACGCAACCTCGATTCATCCAGACTGCTGATTAAAGTCTTCAGTGATTCCAGATGCCCAATAATCTCATTGAGGGCAATGACGCAATTATCCGTGTTGGTCAGGAACATATCCAGCGGCAGGTCGGGGGAGGAGGCCGCAACCCGTGTCGCACTTTTAAAGCTGCCTGCGATTAGCTGTTTGATCTCCGGGTGCTGTGCGGCACGTTCGGTGGTCAATCGGACCAGCGCCAGTGACAGCAGATACGGCAGATTGCTGGTCAACGCGATCAGTCGATCATGCTCGGCAGCGTCCAGCACCAACGGTTTGGCCCCCAGGGCACTGACCAACGCTGCGGAGAGTCCCAGGCACTCTTCGGCGGTTGCTCCAGTCGGTGATAATACAAATTCTGTCCCGACAAACATATGTCGTTGCGCAGCCGCCAGGCCGAATCCTTCCGTCCCGGTCAGTGGATGGCCGCCGACATACCGGGCGGTCAGGCCACGCCGCGCCGCTTCATCCCGGAGCCGGCGTTTGGTACTCCCGACATCCAGCACAAGCGCACCTACGTTGAGATGCTCAGCGACCACGGGCAGCACTTCTATTATTTGACGCAAAGGTGCAGCCAGAATGACTATATCTGCATGTTCAATGCCCGCTTCCAGAGTGGCGGCAGCGGTATCGATCACGCGCCGGCGCCCGGCTTCGTCCAGCACCGATAAATCAGGATCATAGCCGACAACCTCACCGACTATGTTGTCGGCCACCAGATCGAGTCCGAGCGAACCGCCGATCTGGCCCAGACCGATGATGAGTACCCGGGTTTGCCGCAGACTTTTCACAACCGGCGCCCCACTGCGTTGGCCAACGGTTTCAATCCGGCCATGAGTTCGTCGAATTCGGCGGGCGGCAGACTCTGCGCGCCGTCGGATAATGCTTTCTCCGGTTCCGGGTGGACCTCGATAATCAGCCCGTCGGCTCCGGCGGCGATCGCGCTTTTGGAGACCGGCGCCACGAGGTAGCGCTGCCCGGTGGCATGGCTGGGATCGACAATCACCGGAAGATGGCTGAGCTTTTTAATGATCGGCACCGCGGAAATATCCAGCGTATTGCGCGTATATTTTTCAAAACTGCGGATCCCGCGCTCGCAGAGTATCACGTTGGGGTTGCCGTTGGCCAGAATATATTCGGCGGCCATCAGGAGTTCCTCGATCGTCGACATCAACCCGCGTTTTAATAACACCGCCTTGCTGGTTTTGCCGACCGCCTCCAGCAAGGGATAATTCTGCATGTTCCGCGCGCCAATCTGCAGGATATCGGCGTAGGCCGCCACTAACGGCACGGCCTGGGGTGACATCACCTCGGTGACAATTGCCAGGCCGGTTTTTTCGTGAGCTTCCCTGAGGATTTTAAGCCCTTCTTCGCCGAGTCCCTGGAATGAATAGGGCGAGGTCCGGGGTTTAAAGGCCCCGCCCCGCAGGACTTTTGCCCCGGATTTGGCCACCGCCTCGGCCGCGGCCAGGGTTTGTTCGCGGCTTTCGACCGCGCAGGGCCCCGCCATCACGACAATTTCATCGCCGCCGATCCGCAGACCGTTCAGCGCGACAATTGTCGGTTCATTTCTCCATTCCCGTCCCGCCAGTTTAAACGGTTGCAAAATCGGCACGACATTTTCCACTCCGGGCAGGACGGTAAACATCTGCGGATCGATGCGCTTGTCGTTGCCGACGATGCCGATGATACTTTTTTTCTCACCTTTGGAAAGATGGGGTTCGAAACCAAGTTCCTGCACTTTTTTGATCACCACGCCCGCTTGTTTGGCGGTGGCTTCGGTTTTCATCACGACGATCATCATGGTTTCCTCACTGCAAGTCGGGCCGGAGGTTTACGGCATCGCCCAGGTATTGGTGCTTGATTTGCTCCGGGGCCAGCGCCGTGTTGACATGCACCAGGACCCGAATTACTCGAGTCATGCTGTCGGCCACATCCATTTCCCGCGCACATAGTAACGGCACGGTCAGCCAGCCCATCTCGCGCGCAGCACGGGCGGGATAGACTGCCTGCAGGTCGGCTGTGGCAGTAAAAAACACGCTGGCAATGTCCGCGATGCGGATATCGTTTTCTCTGATTATCGCCTGCAACAACAGTGTCGTCGCGGCCAGAATATCTTCTATCGTATTGCTTCGGGCCTGGATGGCTCCCCGGATGCCGCGCACGTTAGTCATGATCGATTCCTTTACGAATCTGGCGCAGGAAATCCCTCACGCGTCCGACCGCCCGGCCGGGATCGCCCGTGTGGCGAATCAGATCAATGATGGCGCTGCCGACAATTACGCCGTCGGCTACCCGCGAGACCTGCTGCGCCTGAGCAGGAGTCGTGATGCCGAACCCCACACAAACCGGCAGTGTGCTTTCCTGTTTGACACGGCGAATCCAGTTTAATATCGAGGGGGAAAAGGATGTCTTCGCGCCGGTCACCCCGGTGACCGATACCAGGTAGACAAACCCACGTGATTTTCGGATAATCTGCCGTCGCCGCTGTGGAGATGATGTTCGTGCCAGCAGATAAATCAAATCAATCCCATTGTCCCGGCAAACCCGCTCAACCTCGGCGCCTTCTTCCCAGATTAAATCCGGCACAATCAATCCTGATACACCCGCGGATTGGGCGTGGTCGACAAAACGCTGCAGACCGTATGCCCGGACCGGGTTGTAATAACTCATCAAGATTCGCGGTGCGGGGTATGTCCCATTGAGCGATCTTAACAACCCCAGCGTCCGGGCAACGGTCATGCCGTGTTCCAGCGCGTGTTGTGAGGCCTGCTGGATTACCGGCCCATCGGCCAGCGGATCGGAAAAGGGGATGCCGATTTCCACCAAATCCGCGCCCGCGTCGCCGAAATCCTCAAGTAACCGCAGGAATGTCTTCTCATCCGGGTACCCGGCGGTGAGAAAAGGGAGCAAGGCCTTGCGTTTATTGTCGGCGCAGCGCGCGAGTGTCTGGGCAATCACATTCATGGTGTTTTCGACCTCATCGTGTGCCTGATGCTGCGTTCTTTCGCCGCTGGTGAGCGGCTTGTTCCACCGCCTGCTGGACTTGCGGGTTGGCCAGGTCTTTATCGCCACGGCCGGACAGGTTGACCACGATCAGCGCCGACGCCTGTAATTGCGGCGCCAGTTTTCCGGCATACGCCAGCGCAAAAGAGGATTCGAGCGCCGGGATGATTCCCTCGGTTTCGGTTAACTCCACAAACGCCCGCAATGCTGCAGCATCGGTCGCGGTCTCATATTGGACACGACCGTTATCCTTCAGGAAACTGTGTTCCGGGCCGACGCCGGGGTAATCAAGTCCGGCGGCGACAGAATGCGTGGGCCTGACCTGACCGTGACGGTCCTGCAATAGGTAACTTAAGCTGCCGTGCAACACACCGGGACTGCCTTTTTTGAGTGTGGCTGCGTGCAGATGCGTGTGCAATCCCTTCCCGGCCGATTCCACGCCGACCAGGCGCACCGAGGTATCCGCAATAAACCGATGGAACATCCCGATCGCATTGCTTCCGCCGCCGACACAGGCCACGACAGCATCCGGCAGTTGCTTAAACCGCCGTTGCACCTGTGCGCGCGTTTCCCGGCCGATGATGGCCTGAAAATCACGGACCAGCAGGGGATAGGGATGCGGTCCCACGACCGAACCGATGATATAGTGTGTCGATTCGACATTGGTCACCCAGTCGCGGATCGCCTGATTCGTGGCGTCTTTGAGTGTCCGGCTGCCGGCGTTTACCGCCACGACTTCGGCGTTGAGCAATCTCATGCGCGCGACATTCGGCGCCTGCCGGATGATGTCTTCTTCTCCCATATACACGGTGCAGGCAAAGCCGAACAGTGAGGCCACGGTCGCCACCGCGACACCATGCTGCCCCGCGCCGGTCTCGGCGATGATGCGTTTTTTTCCCATGCGGCGGGCGAGCAGGGCCTGTCCCAGACAATTATTGATTTTATGTGCGCCGGTATGGGCCAGGTCTTCACGTTTCAGCAGAATCCGCGCGCCCCGGTGTTTGTGAGTCAGACGCCGGGCAAAAAACAGCGGCGTCGGCCGCCCGGCATAGGTCTCCATCAATTCCCGCAGTTCACTGGTGAAGCCCCGGTCACGGCGCGCCCGCCGGTACTCGCCGTCCAGTTCCTGCAGGGCCGACATCAATGTTTCAGGAACAAACCGGCCCCCGTACTTGCCGAAGTAGCCGAGTTTATTTGGTTGTCCCACCGTTGTACCTCGCGGATAAACCGTTCAAGTTTTTCCGGGTCTTTGCGCCCCGGTTGTTGTTCCACACCGCTGCTGACGTCAACGGCAAATGGCCGGGCAACGCATAACGCTTCGGTGATATTGGCTGGGGTCAGTCCCCCGGAAAGGATGACTTTTCCCAACGCCGTTGCCTGGCGCGCGATTTCCCAGTTGAAACGTTTTCCGGTACCGCCGCGGGCGTGCCGGTCATAGGAGTCCAGGACGAAACAGTCCCGGCCGAATTTTCTGATCTGGTCCGGCAACCGGTTGTTCTTGACCCGAAAGGCTTTAATGGCCGGGACCGGCAATGCCTCCAGAAATTCACGGCTTTCATCGCCATGCAATTGGACGACATCCAGCCGGCAGTATGTCGCGATCTGCTGAATGATCTCCGGGTGTTCATTAACGAAAACCCCGGCCATTGTCGCCGATGAGGCCGCCTGATGGATAATCCGGCGCACGGCGGGCGGCGTGACGCGGCGCGGACCGGCGGCAAACACAAAGCCCAGCGCGTGCGCACCCAGGTCGAGTGCCAACCGGGCATCCTCGATCGTGGTGATTCCGCAAATTTTTATTCTGGTCATGAGTGCTTGCCTGTCAGTTCCCGCAATTTCAGCGCCGGATCAGCGCTGGTGACCAGTGCCTCACCAATGAGTGCCGCATCCAGGCCCCATTCACGCAGCCGTTCGATGTCGCCGCGGCCGGTGATCCCGCTTTCGCTGAGGCAGATCATGCCGCCGGGGATGAGCGGCCGCAGGCACCGCGTGGTCTGCACATCAACCGCAAATGTCCGCAGGTCGCGATTGTTAATCCCGATCATCTCCGGGTCTGCCGTGAGCGCGACCTCGATTTCCTCGACGTTATGCACTTCGATCACTGTTTCCAGCCCGAGCTCGCGGGCCAGACCGTGCAAGCGGACCAGTCGGCCGGCCGTCAGCGCCGCGACAATCAACAGCACCGCATCGGCGCCGAAAACCCTGCTTTCCCAGAGCTGATACTCATCGATAATGAAATCCTTGCGCAGCACCGGGAGCGTTGTTGCCGCCCGCACTGTCCGCAGGTCCTGGGTCGAACCGTGAAAGAATGTGCCGTCGGTCAATACAGAAATGCCTGCCGCGCCGCCCTTTTCATACATCGCGGCCGTGCGCTCAACCGGCAGGTTTGCGGCCAGGTCCCCCTTTGATGGTGAATGCCGCTTGATTTCGGCGATAATGGCGACATCATCGGCAGCCACGATCCTTTGCCGCAGACTGTTGATTGGTCGGGCCAGGGCTTCATCACGCCGGAATTGCGCGATCTGCTCCGTGCGGTCGGCTCCGGCCAGTTCGGCCTGTTTATGGGCAATGATCTTATTCAGCATGGCCGTGTTTATTGGTAAATTCGATGAACGCATTCAGCTTGTCCAACGCGGCACCGGAATCGATGCTAGTTGCGGCCTGCGCGATGCCGTCGCGAATGGAATCTGTCTTCTCCGCAGCCACCAGCGAGACTGCGGCATTGAGTACGACCGTGTCCCGCCTCGGCCCGCGTTCTCCCTGCAAAATCGACCGCGTAATTGCGGCGTTCTCCGCAGGTTCCCCTCCGGCCAGGTCGGCCAACGAGCATTCGGCAAACCCGTATTCGCGCGGGTCCAGCAGGAAACTTTCACTGGTCCCGTTGTATACCATGGATACTTTGTTGGGGCCGGCCGTAGTCAGCTCATCGACATGGTTGAGGTTGTAGACGACACACGTGCGGCGAATGCCCAGTTCCCGCGCGGCGGCGGCCAGTTTGTCGGTGAAGGAAATGTCGCACACGCCAATCAGCTGGTGCGTGGCGAAAGCCGGGTTGGTCAGCGGTCCCAGGAGATTGAAAATGGTCCGGAATCCCAGTTCCCGCCGGACCGGGGCGACTTCCTTCATCGCCGGGTGCAACAGCGGCGCAAACAGAAAACCGATGCCGATTTCATTGATACAGCGGCCCATGGTCTCCGGGGTCAGCATGATACACGCCCCTAGTTCCCGCAACAGATCGGCGCTGCCGCTGCGGCTGGAGACCGAACGGTTGCCGTGCTTGCCGATCGCCAACCCGCAGCCGGCCAGCACAAACGCGGCGGTTGTCGAAATATTAAAGGTCCCGGCGCCGTCACCACCGGTCCCGCAGTTGTCGAATAACGCGGTCTGGTGATGCTCAATGCGGCGGGCTTTGTCCCGCATCGCCCGCGCCGAACCGCAGATTTCCTCGGCGGTCTCGCCCTTTTGCCGCAACGCCGTCAAATAGGCTGCAATCTGGGCCGGCGCGACATGGCCGGACATGATCCGGTCCATGACCTCCCGGCATTCCCCGGCGCTTAAATTTTCCCGGTGCAATAATTTTTCTATCGTTTCGGTAATCATCGATCACCTCGACAGCAGGAAATTGGACAGCAGCAATTTTCCATGTTCAGTTAAAATTGCTTCTGGATGAAATTGTACACCCTCGACCGGCAGTTCCCCGACGCGGACAGCCATCACTTCGCCGTCCGCGGTCTGGGCCGTCACTTTGATCCGCTCGGGCAGTGCATCCTCTTTGGCGATCAATGAATGGTACCGTGCGGCGGTGAACGGACTGGGGACCCCCTGAAAAATGCCCTGTCCCGTATGGAATATCTGCGAGGTCTTGCCGTGCATCAGGCGGTCCGCGTTGACAATTTCACCGCCCAGCGCGTACGCGATACATTGATGGCCCAGGCATACGCCGAGGATGGGGATCAGACCGGTGAAGTGTTTCACCAAAGTGCAGGAGATGCCGGCGTCCTGCGGCGCCCCCGGGCCGGGAGAGATAATCAGGTGCGTCGGCTGCAGGGCGACCGCCTGCTCGAGTGTGATTTCATCATTGCGGAAAACGAGGAGCTGTGCGCCCAGCTCGCCCACATACTGCACCAGGTTATAGGTGAACGAATCGTAGTTGTCGATGATCAGGATCATTAAAACCCTCCTTCGGCCATGGCGATTGCTTTTTGCAGCGCCGCGATCTTGGTACAGGATTCCCGGTATTCTTTTTCCGGCACCGAATCGGCGACAATGCCCGCGCCGGCTTGCAAGAAAAATTCACGGCCTTTCATGACGATGGTCCTGATCGTGATGCACCAGTCGGTATCGCCGGAAAGACTGAAGTAGCCGACCGCACCCGCATAGGGGCCGCGCTTGTTTTGCTCCAGCTCGTCGATTAATTCCATCGCGCGGATCTTCGGCGCCCCGGTCACTGTCCCGGCGGGAAATGCTGCCCCAAACAGGTCGAACTGGTCCAGCCCGGGGCGCAACCGTCCCGTGACATTGGAGGTCATATGCATCACATGCGAGTAACGCTCGAGCTTCATGAAATCGGTTACCTGCACCGACCCATAGGTGCAGCACCTCCCCAGGTCGTTGCGCCCGAGATCGACCAGCATCACATGTTCAGCCCGCTCTTTTTCGTCGGCGAGCAGTTGTTCACCCAGCAGCCGGTCTTCGGCCTCATCACGGCCGCGCGGCCTGGTCCCGGCAATCGGCCGCACGGTGGCCACATCATTTTCCAGCCGGACCAGTGCTTCCGGAGAGGAGCCGATCAGCCGCACATTATCAAAATCAAGATAAAACATGTAGGGCGAGGGGTTGAGCATCCGCAGCGCGCGGTAAATCATGAACGAATCGGCGCCGGTTGTTCCCTGCAGCCGTTGCGACAGTACCAGTTGATAGATATCACCGGCCACGATATGCTTCTTAATCTGTTGCACCGTCCGGCAAAATCGTTCCTCGGTGAAATCCGAAATCAACCCGTTGCCGGCCGTGATGACCTTATGCTCGGGGACCTGCAGCGGCGCCCGTAATAAGGCTTGGATCTCTGCCAATTTGTGCTCTGCGGCCTGTGCCCCGCCCTGATCGGCCAGGCACATGATTTTCATCCGCCGCTGCACATGGTCAAACACCAGCAGGGTATCAACCAGATACAACAAGGCCGGCGGCAGCCCCAGCCGGTCGGGGGCCGTATCGGGTATATGTTCAAGAAACCTGATGAAATCGTAACTAATGTAGCCGACTGCCCCACCCAGCAGGCGAGGGTGGGTCGCCGGCAGGTCGATCTGCAATTTTCCCAGGACGTCCTTCAGCGAGCTTAAGGCGGATTGATGGTCCTGCCGGGGCAGTAAAAAACGTCCCCCGGAATTTTCCACCAGCAAGCCCTGGTCGGTCATCATGATTTTGGCATCCGGTTTCAGGCAGATGAAAGAGTACCGCCCGACCACCGTGCCGCTGTCGACGCTCTCCAGCAGAATCCGCGCACCGTGGCGGTGCAGCTTCAAAAACGCGGAAACCGGTGTTTCCAGGTCGGCGGGCATCTCGCGGACGACCACCTGCAGATGCCGGACACCCTGATCCGTGGCCGGGTGAGAAAGCAGCACATTGTTCATCATGTCCTCCAGCAAACAATAAAAAAAGCCCACTATCATCGGCTGATAGTGGGCTGCATATTTCCGGTTATCCGTGTCTACATGGGGATCTCGGCTGCGACAGGCCCACCATCATTTGTCATGGTATACCACCACCACATTGAGCAGGCGCAATAATACGAACGAGCAACACGTGGATGGGTCAAAGTGGTCATCACAGCATCTTCTCCTGTCGACTAATATGTATAATATATGATAATTGTCAAGATTTATTTTTCCGCGAATATCTATAGTCTTTCCTGTCAACAGCTTCAATGGCACGATTTTTTTCGGCATGCAAAGAGTTGCAGGTGTCCCGACGGGTATGAATGGTTATGCATGACTCAATGACAGCGGCAAGTCCGGCGATCAGGGACGTCTCGATTTTTGCTGTTTCGCAGCACTAGCGGCTTCACGTCGGTGACTTATAGGGAATCGACTCCGAGGTCATCGCCCAGGGAGAACGATTATTGGTGACTTTTTATGGTGTGTCAATTTTGGTCGTGGGTCGGACGATAAAGTACATGGAGGGCGGTGGTCTGCCCGAAAGCTAGTCTGCCGACCGCCCGGGAAGCTTATGGCCAAAATACTGCTGGTCGATGCCGATCAGGATAATTCTCGAAATGTACATAAGGTCCTGGGAACTCAGGGGCATACTGTTGTGCCCGCGCGGTCGGCGGAAGATGCTTTAAACATTCTGCACTCAGATTCGACCATTCGGTTGATCCTGACGGCCCAGGTGCTCCCCGATACCACCGGTTTCAAGTTCGTGCAACAGCTGGCCGCCGAGCCCCAGTTACAAAAGATTCCAGTCGTCATGCTTTTGGCTCAAGTGGACGAAATCACGTTGCGCGCTGGGTTGCATGTCGGGGTAAAAGATTTTCTGGCCCGGCCCTGGGAGCCGGAGACCCTGATCAACAAAATCAAACGCAACCTGCCCCGGCGAAAAGCCGTCGTGCTGATTATCGAATACGAACGCATTATCTGTGACCGGCTGAAATATATCATCGAATTGAAGGAGTTCACCGTCCTGCTTGCCGGGACCGCCGAAGAGGGCCTGGAAATACTGCGGAACAGGCGGGTGGACGTGGTCATTGCCGATATCGGGCTGCCGGAAATGCCCGGCCCGGTCCTGATCAGGAAAATCAGGACCGAACATCCGCAGGTCCCGATCCTGCTGATCACCGGACTTTCCGGGCGCCTGTCCCGTGAGGTCGCGCGTTCGGCCGGCGCGGACGGCAGCATTAACAAGCCCTTCCGCAATCTGGAAATTATCGAAAAATTGCGTGGATTTACCGCATCGTCCCAAACCGCCGCCACCCGGCAACCGGCCTAGATAATACGAATACCACGTCACTTCCGGGCGCGAGGGATGCCTGCCGAGGAGAGTGTTGAAAAAGCCCTACACCCAACAATTCCCGTCATCGAGAGGAGTCCCGCCATCAGGCGGGACGACGCGGCGATCTCATTGTAGCTCAGAGATATCATCGACGTGTGAGATTGCTTCGTCCCGCTTAAAAGCGGGACTCGCAATGACGATTTTTGGGCTTTTTCAACAAGGCCCGAGGGGGGATTATCCGGGGGAGTGAAATTTTTCGTCTGACACGAAGCCGGGCTATTTCACGATCAATTGGCCGTTTTCCAACAGCACGGAATACGACGCGTCGCTGGTTGCCGCCAGGACGTCCGACTGCACGGTCCTGACCTGAGCCAGCGACAATTTGCTGGGCCAACCCGCCAATTGCCGGAATGCGGATGACGATCCCCGATGTAGCGCCGCAGAGGATGTCGCCACCTCATCACCGTATTCCCCGGTGCGCACGAATTCTACACCGGTCAGCTTGACATACGTGCCCAGCCCCAGCGGCGAGAGCCACTTCGCCCATTCGATGACCTCGCCATTAATCCGCATCTTTGCGTCACGCACCGTCAAAACTTCCACTAATTCGTTGCCCGAGCCGCCGGCTATCGAGTAAATCAAACGGGGTACACGATCGGCCGGAGTGTAAATATCAAGGGAACAAAAAGAGTCGCCCGAATTGATGGGTTTATAATTGCCCAACTGGCCGGAAATCCAGAAAACCGGTTGGGCGCCAAGGACCAAAACCAGTCCGAAGACCAACGAAACCATGCGATACAGCCCCGCGCCCTTACGGTGTCGCGGACGGATAATATCCCGCTGTGAATACATAAATCGCAACAGCACGAACAGCAATGATAACAAAACAATGAAGCCGGCGGAAAAAAGCACCGTGGCAAAAAGCGGCAAGTGTGTGTTATTCACTATGATAGCACCTGCATCAAATGTGTTGTCCCCATGCTTTCCACCATAAAAATGTGGAAAACTCTTCAATGAGCGCGTTAATTATTTTCCTTAACGCGCTGGGGATAAGGTTGTTATGCGATTTTCCACAAGCAACCAGCGTTTTTCAACACGGGTCGGAAAAGCGTATAACTTCCCCTACTTCTTATTTTCGACGGAAGAACTTGTCTCTTTAGGAGATGATGAGCTCATTCCTGATTTTAATGGCGGGGGCGAGTCCTTGATTTCGCCCATGTTGCAGTGACCTTGGAAAACCGCTCCCTGCTCAATCGCCAGTGATTTGGTAACAATATCGCCGTAAATCACTGATTTTGCTTGCAGTTCCGTCTTGTCGGTGGCGTGAATATCGCCCCGCACCGTGCCGGAAATAACCGCGTTTTTGGTTTTCACCGAGGCCTCGACCTCGCCGGTCCCGCCGATGGAAATCGTATCGCTGACATTGATCTCGCCGTGGACCCTGCCGTCGATGCGCAGTGTACCGACGACCTCGAGTTTGCCGGTAAAAACCGAGTCTTTTCCTATGACTGTATTCAATTTGTCCCCCCGCGTGACCGGGACATCCATATCTTCATCTTTTTTTTCAAACAACGCCATCGGCTATTCCCTCTTCAGGCCCTACAGCATTGGAGAGCCGAACTTTCCTCTGGAATTAACAGAGAATTTTTCCAGCCCACAACAACTTTTTCGCAATATGAGAATTTCTGCCGGCGGTTGCGGGCGATTTGTGGAGGAGTTTTTTGATCTCCGGGGCCGGAATTTCTCAGCGGGTCTCTTCGCGGGGCGGACCGGCCTGCTCCGGCGGTGCTGTGCGGCGCCGGGCCCACCACTCCATGCGTTTTTTAATCTCGCGTTCGAAGCCGAATTCCTTTGGCGTGTAAAACCGCGTGGTATCCAGACCCTCCGGAAGATACGATTGATCGACCACACTGTCGGGATGGTCATGCGGATACAAGTAGCCGTCGCCATATCCCGCAGCTTTCATCAGCGCGGTCGGCGCGTTGCGCAGGTGTAGCGGGACCGGGAGAGAGGGGTGGCGCATTATTGCGGCATCCGTCCGCCCTTCCGCCCGGTACAACGCATTACTTTTAGGCGCGGTAGCCAGATACACCGCGGCCAGCGCCAGCGCCAGCTCGCCCTCGGGGTGACCGAGGAAATCGAAGGCATCTTTGGCCGCCAGGGCAATAGTCAGCGCCTGCGGATCGGCCAGCCCGACATCCTCTACCGCAAAACGCACCATGCGGCGCGCCAGAAATAGCGGGTCCTCGCCGCCGCGCAGCATGCGGTACAGCCAGTACAACGCGGCGTCGGGGTCCGAACCACGCAGACTTTTGTGCAGTGCAGAAATCAGATTGTAGTGTTCTTCGCCTGATTTGTCGTACAGCTCGGTTTTGCGCTGCAGGATGTCCTCCAGCAGTGGGCGGTCGATCAGCGCTTCCCGGCCGCGCTCCAGATCGTCCTGGCATGCCGCCGCGGTGGCTTCCAAAATCGACAACGCGCGCCGGGCGTCGCCGTTGGCAAAGCGGGCAATCGTGTCGTCCAATCCCTCACCCAGGACCAGTTTCCAGCGGCCCAGCCCCCGCTCGGCATCGGTCAACGCCCGCTGCAAAATTCGCTTGATGTCCTCAATGCCCAGCAACTGCAGAATATAGACCCGGCAGCGGGAGAGCAGGGCGGGGATTAGTTCAAATGACGGGTTTTCTGTCGTGGCGCCGATCAGAATGATCGTGCCCTTTTCGACATGCGGCAAAAATGCGTCCTGTTGCGCCTTGTTGAAGCGATGAATTTCATCCACAAAAAGGATCGTCCGGCCATCGTCGAATTTCAACCGTTTCTCTGCCTGTTCCACGGCGGCCCGAACTTCTTTCACACCGGACAGCACGGCGGAAAAGAAAATAAAATCCGATTTGGTCTTTTTGGCGATTAAATGGGCCAGTGTC
Source organism: Candidatus Zixiibacteriota bacterium (assembly GCA_020051695.1). Lineage (GTDB taxonomy): Bacteria > Zixibacteria > MSB-5A5 > WJJR01 > JAJRUJ01 > JAGVQM01. The sequence goes on from JAGVQM010000011.1 coordinate 47,387, forward strand.
GTTTTGCCCGACCCGGGCGGTCCCCAGAAGATCATCGAACCCAGCCGGCCGTCCTCGATGGCCCGCCGCAGGGATTTACCCTCGCCGATTAAATGCTCCTGCCCGACAAATTCATCCCAGCTTAGCGGGCGCAGCCGGGTAGCCAGCGGTTCAGGTGAGGGAGATGACGACATGCTGGTCATTCAGGGGGTCCCAGGGTTTTGATATATTCGAGAGAACGCGCGATTCTTTTTAAGCAATTATCCCGGCCCAGGATATCGGTGATCTCGAACATCCCCGGCCCTTTGGTCGAGCCGGTCAGCGCCAGCCGCAGCGGATGAATCAGTTGCGCGACCTTGGCGCCCCGCGATTCGGCCAAGGCACGCAAGGCCTGCTCGGATGACTCTTGATTAAACCGTTCTTCCGGGATTTTGGCGAATTCGTCGGCCAGAGCGGTCAGGATTTCAGATGTTCCGTCTTTCCGGAAGTATTTGGCTACCCCCTGTTCCTCGTACCCGAACTCGCCCCGGAAATAGAATGCGCCCATCGCAATGATATCGGTAAGAAAATGCAGCCGTTCTTTCAACGAGTGGATGATTTTGAGCATCCAGTGCCAGCGGGTTTCGATCTCCAGCCGCGTGGCGAGGCCCGCTTCCATCAGAATCGGCTGTAACAGGGTCAGCAACTTATTGTCATCCATGTCGCGGATATACTGCCCGTTCAACCAGGTCAGCTTGTCGGTATCGAACACCGGGTTGGTCGAGGTCACCCGTTCCAGTCCGAACGCGGCGATCAGCTCAGTGCGGGGCAGGTACTCACGGTCATCCCCCGGCGACCAGCCCAAAAGCGCGAGAAAATTCATGAACGCCTCGGGCAGATACCCCTGATCGCGGTATTCGGTGACCGCTACCGCACCCTGACGCTTGGAAATCTTCTTTTTGTCCTGGCCCAAAATCAGCGGCAAATGGGCAAAATATGGCGGCGTTGCGTCCAGCGCCCGGTAAACCAAGACCTGTTTGAACGTGTTGGTCACATGGTCGTTGCCCCGGATGACATGCGAAATCCGCATCTCGACATCATCGACCGCGCACACAAAATTATAGGTCGGGTTCCAATCGGCGCGCAGAATGATGAAATCATCGAGTTCGTCGTTCCCCTTGGTCAACGGTCCCAGCACCAGGTCTTCAAAAGTGGTGGTGCCGTTCTCGGGGATGGCGATGCGCATCACTTTTTCCCGGCCTTCGGCTTCCCGCGCCGCGCGCTGCTCGGCGGTCAGACGGCGGCAGCAGCGGTTGTACAGTGGGTTGCGGCCCGCGGCCATGGCTTCAGTGCGGCGGGCCTCCAGTTCCTCCCGCATGCAATAACAGTAATAGGCCCGGCCCTGTTCCAGAAGTCTATCGGCGGCTTGCTGATACAATTCGGTCCGTTTGGATTGAAAATACGGCCCCTCGTCCCAATCCAGCCCCAGCCACTTGAGCGAATCCATAATCGACTCGGTCATCTCGGCGAATGACCGGCTCTGGTCGGTGTCTTCGATCCGCAGGATGAACGTCCCGCCGTGTTTCCGGGCGAACAGCCAGTTGTACACCGCGGTGCGCGCGGTGCCGACATGCAGATGCCCCGACGGTGAGGGCGCAATGCGCACCCGGATTTCTTGGTTTATGTTGTCTGCTGCCATCTCGACCCGCTTTCCCAGGTTATCTGTTCCCGGGGGTGAATCTACAGCGCGGGGGAGGGCTTGGCAAGAGGGGGGAGAAGCATTGTTGGGGGATATGAATGGTTAGTAATCATTTTTGCCCGGTTCGGTAGGATAATTCGGTCGGCCGCGGATTTGGTGGAACTTGGCCTGTGAGAGGGTCTAGACGTAGAAGGTCAGTATCGTAATTTATCCATTTTTGCCTTGCGAGCCTCAGTCTTATAGCTTATTCCTGGGTAAAAGAAACGGGCCAAAGAAGGCAGGTTTCTCAAGATGTTAACCAGACAAAAAATAATACTCGGTTTACTTGACAAGGCCGACGGGACATTGTCCAGAACGAAACTTGTCAAATTGGCTTTTTTGCTGCAGCGAGAACATTTGAACGGCAGAGTTGGCGCATTCTATGATTTCGTACCGTACAAATACGGCCCGTTCTCCTTCACGTTATATCACGAAATGAACTCGTTGGAACGAGATGGCTACATCAATGTCTCCGACGAATCGGTCCGAATCAATCCTGATCTGTCGCAGTCAATAAAGCATCTAATCGCCGAATTGCCGCAACAAGTCACGTGCGCCGTCACCGGGATTTTTGAGCGGCATGGCAAACGCAATCAGAAGGATCTGATTAAGGAAGTATATGCAAATTACCCCTGGTTTGCTTCCCGTAGCGAATTGCAGGATTTGAAGCCAGCCGGTATTCCAAAGCGAAGTTGTGCTGATCCCGCGATTTACACTGTCGGCTATGAGAGCAGCTCTGTCGATTCATTATTGAATCAAATCCTCTATCAGGGGATATCGTGCATTGCGGATGTGCGATCCAACCCTGTATCAAGGAAATATGGATTCGGGAAACGTGTGTTAAGCGCAAATTCGAAAAAACTTGGCATTGAATATGATCATTGGCCTCTTTTAGGTATACCTGGCGAGTTCCGCAAGCCATTGACTGACTATGAGTCATATCAGCAATTGCTGCGGATTTATGAGAAAGAATTTCTCCCAAAACAAGAACTTGAAGTCATGCGCCTGGCAAAATGCATGAAAAAAACACCTACGGTATTGCTTTGCATGGAAAAAGATGTTAATATTTGCCACCGGGGAAAATTAGCCGAGTGTATTTCAAAATTGACGGCATTGCCCGTGTGTCATCTTGGGTTGGCGTAGATGAACAAGAATAAAGAAAAATTGAAAGTCCTCATTACTGTTAAAACATATCCAAATCCTTCAAAGAAATACAACGAAGTTGTTTGTACGGCTGGCGTTCGCGAAAGTGGTGATTTCATACGTCTTTATCCTATTAATTTTCGTGACCTTCCCTACAATAGCAAGTTTAAGAAATATCAATGGATTGAAGTTTTGGCGGAAAAACATATGGGGCAGGATAGGCGAAAAGAAAGCTACCGTCCCGATACGATTTCCATAAAAATGCTGGGAGAACCTATCCCTACCGATCATGGAGATTGGTCTGATCGGGGCAAAATAGTACTCCAGAAGGTATCCCAGTCTATTGAGGAATTGAAGGTCCGATACCGAGAAAACCGCACTTCGTTAGGAATCATTAAGCCAAAGGTGATTAAAGATTTGGTCGTTGTTGATGATGAAAGGGAATGGAAACCGTCGGCAAAAGCACGAATGCAGCAATATCATCTCTGGGAAACCAGTACATCTAAGGAACCGCCCCGAAAGCTCCCGTTCAAGTTTAGGTATATCTATGAAAGTGAAGATACCCATTGTACAGGACATGAGCAAGCGATAATTGATTGGGAAGTCGGGCGATTGTTTTGGCGATTAAGAGATATGGGAGCTACAGAAAAAGAAGCAAAGGATAAAATAAAGTACAAATTTTTAAATCAACTGTGTGCCTCGGATAAAGACACACATTTCTATGTCGGTAATCTATTGCAATATCCCAAATCTTGGTTAGTACTAGGTGTTTATTATCCTCGGCTTCTCAATAGCAGAAAAACTCAACATCCAACTTTGTTCGATATGAATTAATTAACCGTCATATTCGACGCCATTTAATCCGAATATTTACCCTGCCAGCGCCTCGAATTTCTCCACATCCGCCAGGATCCGGTCCAGCGCGCTCTGCCAGAAATCGTCATGCGCCAGATCGACACCGAGATGCTTGCGGGCTAAATCCTCGGTGCTCATCCGGCCGGTGTCACGCAGCAGGTTTTTATAATCTTCGGAAAAGGCGGGGCCTGCGGCGCGGGCACGGGCGTAAATACCGTTGGAGAACAAATAACCGAAGGTGTACGGGAAATTGTAAAACGGCTGTGCGGTCAGAAAAAAGTGCAGCTTCGTGGCCCAGAACAGGTCATGGAATCCCTCAGGATCAAGCAAATCGCCGAAGGCCTTTCGCTGCGCCTCCCGCATCATTTCGGACAACTGGACAGAGCCGACCGTGCCGGTCTTGCGTTTTTCGTAAAATGCGCAATCAAACAGATATCGCGCGTAAATATTACACATGAACACGAAGGCATTGGTCAGTTTCTGGTCCAGCAGCATGAGTTTGGTGTCATTGTCCGCCGCTTGTTCCAGCGCGGCATCGGCAACCAACAGCTCGTTGAACGTGGAGGCCGCCTCGGCGACGTTGAGGGCATACCGTGAACCGTAATAGGGGAGTTGGCGCATGGTCCAGCTATGCCAGGCGTGGCCCAGCTCGTGCGCCAGGATCCGCAGGCCGTTGTAGCTTTCGGAATACGTCATGAAAATCCGGCTTTCGCGGATATTGCCGAACCCGGTGCAATACCCACCGGCGCGTTTGCCGGGCCGGTCCTCAGCCTCGACCCAGCGGTTGTCGATGGCCATCCGGGCAAACTCGGCCATCTCCGGGGAGAAGGGGCGCAGGTTATCAACAATAAATTCAACCGAATCGTAAAACGGGAATTTCTGTTTACTGCCGCCCAGCGGGGCGGTCTGGTCATACCACATGAACCGGTCGATGCCCAGCATCCGTTTTTTGGCTTCGATAAACGGTTTAAGCCGTGAAACATTGCTGCCGACCACGCGCCACATGGCCTCCAGCGATTCCCGTCCCAGACGATAATTGAGCAGCGGCTCCTTGAGTACCGAGTCCCAACCCCGCCGTTTGTACAGGGCAACGCGAAACCCTCCCTGAGAATTGAGGGCCATTGCCGCCAACTCGACTGCGGGTTGCCACATCTCGTTCGACTTTTCGTAGGCCTGCCGCCGGACCGCGCGGTCGGGATGGCTCATCATGTTCGAGATCTGGCCGAACGACAGCATCTTCGTTGTGCCGTCCGCGCCGGTGAATTCGGCGCGCAGGTCGCCCGCCAGTTTTTCGTACAACCGGTTCCAGGCGTGATAACCGTCCACGGCCAGCTCGTTGACCAATGATTCCTGTTCCACCGGCAGTTTTTCCCGGGCGATGCGGCGGCGTTCATCAAGGAAAAACCGGATCGATTGCATTTCCCCGGTGGCAAACAGAGTTTCCCAGCGGTCATCCGGCTGTTTGGCCGCCAGCGCTTCCAGGGCGATGAGCAGGTTGTCATATGCGGCGCCGTCGGCGTCGATGTCCGCCTCGATCTGCTGGGCGGTGTTGTCGTCGACATCGGCGCTGACCAGACAATGGGCAAACGCATGCGCGCGATGCAGGTGTTCAATGATCGTTTGCAGTTTCAGGATAAAGGAGACCCAGGTCCTGCGGGTGGCGCCGTTCAATTCCGGAGGTAGTTGGGCCAGTTCCGCACCGGCAGCGGCGAGGTCCTGTTTGAGCCGGCGGCGGAATTCCGCAAACTCAGGCGACGAACTCCCGCCGGGGAAAATCGGTTCCAGGTTCCATGTCGGCGCGTTTGTTGTTGGTGGGGTACTCATTATCCCGAATCCTTTGTTAAATTATCCTTTGCCGACCGCATGATTGAATCCTACAGCCGGAATTTTTCTCCAAGGTAGATACGGCGGGCGTCCGGATCGTTGGCCAGGTACTCTGATGTTCCCGTTTTCAGGATCTTGCCGTCGCACATGATATACGCCCGGTCGGTGATAGACAGCGTCTCCCGCACGTTATGGTCGGTGATCAGTACTCCCAGTCCCTTTTGTTTGAGCCGGGCGATAATCGCCTGGATATCTTCCACGGCAATCGGGTCGATCCCGGCAAACGGTTCGTCCAGGAGCATGAACAACGGATTGGAGACCAGCGCGCGTGAGATTTCCACCCGCCGCCGTTCGCCGCCGGAGAGCTGGTCGCCGTACTGCCGGGCGACATTTTCGATATTCAAATCGGCCAGTAATTCGGCCAGCCGTTCCTTGCGCCGCGCCCGCGTGAGTTTCTGCGTTTCCAGAATGGCCAGGATATTGTCGGCCACGGTCATCCGCCGGAACACCGAGGCCTCCTGCGGGAGGTAGCCGATCCCCAGCCGCGCGCGCTTATACATTGGCCGTTTGGTAATATCGATACCATCCAGGAACACCCTGCCCGAATTGGGCCGGATAAAACCCGTAATGATATAAAACGTCGTGGTTTTCCCGGCGCCGTTAGGACCCAGCAGGCCGACAACTTCACCGGCGTTGACTTCGATGGATACTTCATCCACCACCCGCCGCCGGCGGTAGGCCTTGACCAATCCATCCGTGGACAGGCGGTGGCTGTTAGTTCCATGATTATCAACAACTTCTATCATCATCACTGTTCCTGTACATACAAAGTGTACAACATATCCTCAATCCTGTCTGGAAACAATTAAAATCGGCGATAGCCGCGAAGCCCACCGGAATGGGTGGTGGATTGTTCTTGGTTCCAATCCGGTCTCATTTTACATTGCCCTGCCGAATACCGGTCTTGGATGACCGGAATTCGCGAAGACCGGAGCGAAAATGGCAGCGGAAATTCGATCAGAAGCAAACTCGCCGTCCTCCAGCCCGCTGGTATTTCTGGCTGCCGAACGCACCCGGCTGGCCAACCACCGGACGTTTCTGGCCTATCAGCGAACTGCGCTGACCTTGTTTGTGGCGGGAGTGACGTTTATCCGCTTTTTTGATAACCTGCTGATTGAGATCATCGGCTGGGCTTTCCTCCCCACCGCTCTTATGACTATCCTGATTGGCGCAATCCGGTACCGCCGCACCCGGGACCGCATTCAGCACACCATGGATTAGTCCGGAAGTCATTGACATACAAATGCTTGCCATATAGTATCTGCCGCGGGCTTTACAATTTTGCCTAATCCACTATATTGTTAATGTAGCAGGTGTATTAGTTCACTGATTCCAGGGCGTGCAACATGGCGAACCGTCAAAGGTCTCGTAAAAAGAACGTGATCGGGTTGTCTCGTACGTTGAAGAATCTACAGTCGGCCATATTTATGCTCGGTTTCTTTTGCACGGTCATCGGCGGAACACATACCACGTTGGCCCAGAGTGGTGCACCGCTGATCTGGATGGATTCGGCGATGGTGTTGATTGGTTATGACGCCGAGATCAGCATTTCCGCCTCCGGAGAGCTTGAGGCGAGCACTTTGGATTTGCTTTTTTCCTACGAAAAGGCGTTGAACATCATAGACATCAGACCGGTGGGGGTGGTCGCGGATTGGGAATATTTCACCTACCGAATCTTGACTCCTAATGGTTGCGGAGTTGATTGTGAGACAGGCCTGATTCACTTGACCGGTATTGCCGACCTGCCGGGTGGTATCGATCCCGGTGGCGTGTTTGCCCTCGACGGGCAAATTGCGCAACTCCGACTGCAAACTCCCGTCAAAGTGAATTACAGCAATCAGTGCTTTCACCTGCGCTGGATCTGGAATGAGTGCACTGATAATTCACTGGCCTCGGCAACCGGTGATACCACATTTTTGGCGGCTGATATTGAGACTTTTCTCCCCGGTGAAGACTGTCTCGATGCGGGCGGGATGATGGTGTTCAATCCCAATCTTGGATTCGTTGACGGCATCATTTGTGTCGTCGGGATGGAAGACCGGGGCGATATTAATCTCAACGGCACCCCCTATGAAATTGGCGATGCTGTTTTGCTTAGCAACTATTTCATCTACGGCCCCGAGGTTTTGCACGATGACATTCCTCCTGACTATTACGATGACCGCGTCCTCGGGTCCGATGTCAACGACGATGGCACACCGCTGACCGTGGCCGACCTGGTTTATCTCATCAGGATTATCGCGGAAAGAGCCCGGCCTTATAGTCATTGATTGAGCCGGATTGATTGTTGGATTTTTTCGCGCCACGTCCCGAATTGTCCGTTCTCCGATCAGCCCTCTGCGTTTGGTATTCCCCTCTGGAAAAACATTCCGCAATCACGTATCTTATCATGGGATGAATTGGGGAGCCGGCAAAAGACCGGGGCTGTTTGATTTAGGGGAGCGGCCCAAAATACTGATCTCGCGCACCGATCGCATCGGTGATGTGGTCCTGTCCTTGCCCGTGGCGCGGTCACTCAAGACCGCTTTTCCCACCGCTGAAATACATTTTCTGGTCCGCGAGGAAACCGCGCCGGTGGCGGCGCAGGCGCCGGGAGTTGACAAGTTGTTGATCTATCACCCGGACGGTGCCGGCAAAGCAAAACTTGAACGGGATTTGGCGGAGGCCCGGTTCGCTGCGGTCATCTGCCTGTTTCCCCGGCCGGAATTGGCCGCCGCGTTTTTCAGGGCGGGTATCTCCGCGCGGGTCGGCACCGCCCGCCGCTGGTATTCATTTCGCTTTACGAACCGGGTGAATATCAGCCGCCGCACCTCAGGCCGTCACGAAAAAGACCTTAATCTGGACTTGCTGCAACCGCTGGGCATCAAGCCGGATTACACCATGGTACCGGAGCTCGCTACATCTTCGTCTGAGGATTCATCGGCGGGATTATTGCCGGAGAGGATGAACGACGGTAAGCCGTTGGTGGTGATACATCCGGGAGATGGCGGGTCGGCCATGAATTGGCCGCTGGAGCGGTATGCGGCGCTGGCCGGCGAGTTATCCACGGCGGGGTTTAATATTGTGGTCACCGGCCCGGCCGCGGAGCGGGAACGCCGGCTTAGGGAATTCGGCGGCATTTTGGGAAAAGAGTCTGTCCTTTCGGGCCGTACAAGCTTAACGCAGCTGATATCCCTGCTCGCCCACGCAGACCTCTTTGTGGGAGGGTCCACCGGTCCGTTGCATCTGGCCGCTGCTCTGGGGATCAAAGTCGTGGCTTTCTACGGTCCCATACATACCACAACGCCAGACCGCTGGGGACCTTGCGGGAAGGGACATGTAGTGTTGACTCCCGGCGTTCCGGTCTGCCATTGCAAAGTCGGCCGCTGCAAACTTGGTAATTGCATGGAACGTATTGAATTAACACATGTCATGCAAACCTGCCTGAATATACTCGATCCACGGGCAACCCACTTATCCGCTTGTCCGCCAAATAAAAAACATCCGGCGTCCGATCTTACTCCAGAGGGAGGAATATGTCGATAGGCTCTCCCCATAAGACGGAACCGGAAATGAACCTCGCGGAATTCGTCATCCGCATCGAGGCCCTCAACGCCAACGTGGACATTTCCTTACTGCGCCGGGCGTATGAATTTTCGGAAGCGGCCCACGAGGGACAAAAGCGAGCCTCCGGGGAGCCGTTTTTTAACCATTGCATCCAAACCGCGTTTATCCTGGCCGAACAGCATCTGGATACCGCCACCCTTGCTGCCGGCCTGATTCATGATGTTGTCGAGGACACCCGCTATTCGGTCGAGGCGATCAAGGGTGAATTCGGGGAAGAAATTGCCCTGCTGGTCGACGGCGTCACGAAAATGGAGGACGTGCGGTTTACCAGTAATGCGGAGGTGCAGGTCCAGTATTTCCGCAAGATGTTGTTGTCGATGGCTGCCGACATCCGGGTGATTATCATCAAGCTGGCCGACCGGCTGCACAATATGCGCACATTGGAATTTCTCACGCCCGAACAGCGTTCGCGGATCGCCCGCGAAACGCGGGAGGTGTACGCTCCGCTGGCCCACCGGTTCGGGATGGCGCGGATTAAGTGGGAATTGGAAGACCTGTCGTTGAAGTATCTCGACCCGGCCGCGTATGAAGACTTAGTCAAAAAAATCACGCTTACCCGGGAAGAACGCGAGGGGTATATCAAAGAGGTCGCCCAGCCCCTTTCGGAAGCCCTGGCCGAGGAAGGGATCAAAGCCGAGATCACCGGCCGCGCCAAGCATTTCGATTCTATCTACCGCAAGATGAAAAAACGCCGCAAGCCGGTGGAGGAAATTTTCGATTTGATGGCCATCCGGGTCCTCACCGCCACCGAGCGTGAGTGCTATCATGTGCTGGGGATCGTGCATTCATTGTGGACCCCGGTCATCGACCGGTTCCACGATTATATCGCCACACCCAAGACCAATATGTATCAGTCGCTGCACACGACCATCATCGGGCCGCGGGGCCGGACCGTGGAGATCCAAATCCGGACGCGGGAAATGCACCGGACCGCCGAATACGGGATCGCGTCCCACTGGCTGTACAAAGAGGGCCGCCAGAAGGCCGATGAAACCGACCGGCGTATCGCCTGGCTGCGGGAAGTGTTGGAGTGGCAGAAAGACACCACCAATCCGTCGGAGTTCATGGACTTCCTGAAAACCGATTTGTTCCGCGATGAAATTTATGTCTTCACGCCACAGGGTGAACTGCTGCCGCTGCCACGCGGGGCAACGCCGATTGATTTTGCTTTTGCCGTGCATACCCAGGTCGGCTATCAGTGCACCGGCGCCAAAATCAACGGCCGCATTGTGTCCCTGCACTCGGAACTACATAACGGCGATGAAGTCCAGATCATCACCTCGGCCCATCATAAACCCTCTCACGACTGGTTGCAGATCGCCAAAACCGCCAAGGCGCGGTCGAAAATCCGCGCTTTCCTCAAACGTGAGAGGTTTGAGGAGTCAATCCACCTGGGCCGCGAGATGCTCACGCGTGAATTGAAAAAGCGCCGCGTGCCTCTGCCTACCGACAACCAACTCGATGATCTGGCCATGTCCTTCTCCTTTTCCGGACGGACGACGATGCTGGCCCGGATCGGGGACGGCAGCTTGTCGCTGGTCCAGGTGATCAACAAGATCGCCCCCGAAAAAGAAAAACGGCCGCCCAAGACCATTGTCGCGCGTTTCCTCGATCGTGCCCGCGGCAAAGACGGGGTGCGCATTCAGGACCTGGACCAGATGATGTTCCGCTTTGCCGGGTGTTGTCAGCCGGTCCCCGGCGAGGAAGTCATCGGGTATATTACCCGCGGCCGGGGAATCAGCGTCCATCGCGCCGACTGCCCCAACGCGCTGATCCTGGCCGAGGAACCGGAACGGAGGATCGAGGTCGAATGGGATGTCGAACCGGACCGTTCGTTTTTAGTCCAGTTCTCGCTGGTGGTCGAAAACCGGAAACGGATTCTCTCGGAAATCACCAACGCGATCAGCGAACTGGACACCAATATCCGCCTGGCAGAAATTACCGGCGATACGCAGGCAGGCACCGGGCGGTTCATCGTCGAAATCAAAAACCTGAAACACCTCAAAAAAGTGCAAAGTAAAATCAGGGCGGTCAAAGGCGTCCTGACGGTCGAACGGACGCAGGGATTTGATGCCGATTTACAGGTTGAACCCGGCGAACTCGGGGAATAAATTGTTGTCTTCCGGGTGAGTACACCATGCACATGCCCCAACAAAAATCCGGTCCGCCGTCGATGAGTCTCGATCCCCTTTGCCATGAACGCCGGGTATCCCGCTGTCTGCTCCGCGCACTCATCATCGGCCTGGCCCTGCTGGCGGGGTTGCCCAACCGACAGCCGGCCGAGGCGCAGTATTATTTCGGCAAGAACAAAGTGCAATACACCGACTTTGACTGGCGGGTCATGGAGACCGAACATTTCAAATTGTATTTTTATCAGTCCGAACGCGACCTGGCGGAAATTGCCGCACGCTCGGCCGAGGATTCTTTCCGGATGCTGGCCGACCGCTTCAATTACCACATCGAGCGGCCGATCCCCCTGATTATTTACTCGTCATCGAATTTTTTCTCACAGACCAACGTCATCCCCGACTTGTTGCCTGAGAACGTCGGAGGGTTCACCGAGTTTTTCAAGGGCCGGGTCGTTGTGCCGTTCCACGGCTCCTATGCCGATTTTGACCGGGTCTTGCGGCATGAGCTGGTCCACGTGTACCTCTCGGCGAAAATTCCCGCCGTCCTGCGCGGCCACCGCAAATACAATATGTCCCGCATCCCGCTATGGCTGGAAGAGGGGCTGGCCGAGTATTTTTCGGGGCCCTGGGACAGTGAAGCGGACATGGTCTTGAGCGACATGATTCTCACGGACCGCTTTTTCGATATCGAAAACATCGGCGCGATCTCCGGGACGTATTTGATGTACAAGGAAGGTGAATCGTTCTGTCACTTCCTCGCCGACACCTACGGGCCTGAATCAATCCTCCGGCTTTTGGAAAACTGGTGGAAGGCCTCGGACTTCGACGAAATCATGCAGGCCGCGCTGGGCAAGCCCCTGCGCAAGATCGGCGAGGAATGGAAGTACTGGCTGAAAAAAAAGTATTTCCCGACATTTGCTACCGCCGAATTGCCCGCACTTGACGCCCGGGAGCTGACCAGGCCGGGATATGCGGTCTCGCCCTGTCCTGTCCGCCATACCGAGGAGGGCATCACCGAGGATTGGGTGGTGTTTCAGGCGAACAAGCTGGGCTATGCCGGGATTTACATGGTCCCCCTGCTCGGCGGCGAACAGCGGGAAATCAAAACACTGCTCAAGGGCGAACGCTCGCCGAAATTTGAATCACTGCATTTGTTGCGTTCGGATCTGGATGTCCATCGCGACGGCCGAATTGCTTTCGCTTCGAAAAACAAGGAACGGGACCGGCTGTATGTCCTCGGTCTGGGGGCGCGGAGGATCCTGGCCGAGTATGATTTTCCCGACCTGGTTTTCATTTCGTCCCCCGCCTGGTCGCCGGACGGAAAGACACTGGTTTTTTCCGGGGCCGGCTGGGACGGCCGCGTCGATATCTACACGCTGGACGTTGAACACGGCGAAACACCCGTGCGGTGCACGCAGGATTTTTTCAATGACCTGGACCCGGTCTTCACTCCGGACGGCACGGCCATTGTTTTTGCCTCCGACCGGGGGCGGTGGGGCGCCCAGGGCTATACCAACTTGTTTCGTCTGGAACTTGGCACCGGCGCCATTTCACCGGTTACCTGCGGCCGGCAACAGGACCGTCAACCGTCGTTTGCCCCCGACGGCGGGCAGTTGATTTATTCCTCGGACCGTGGGGGACTGCGGAATTTGTATGTCCTCAACGCCGACGGTACCACTGAACAGTGGACGAAATATGCTTCCGGAGCCTTTAATCCCCGGTTCACCGCGGACGGGCAGCACGTCATTTTTTCCGGGTACCAGGAGCTCGGCTTGCGTGTATTCGAAATCGCCGTCCCCGATTCGGCCTATGCGATATATGAGGCCGCCGATTGCCCGCCGGCATTTACCTGGCAGCCGCCGCGCATCGACGCCGGCGACACTCGGGGGGTGGCGAAATATTCCCAGAAATTCTCGTTCGATATCGCCCAGTCCGCGGTGTCCTACGATGCAGTGTACGGCACGCTCGGCGGATTTCAGACCGCCCTGACCGACGTGCTGGGGAACAAGCAGTATTTCTTCCTCCTGGCCAACAACACCGATTCCAAGGACAATTTCATTTCGAGTTTCAATGTATCCGCCACGTATCTGGACCGGACCGGCAGGATTAACTACGGCTATGGTTTGTTCCATTTGTATGACGATTACTACGACCGAACGGACGGCCTGTTCACCGAACGGCAGTATGGCGGTGTCGCCTACCTGGGCTACCCGATCTCGAAGTTCCGCCGTTTTGAGGGTTCTTTGATCGTTCGGCAGTCCGACCGGGATTATCTGGTCCAGGACCGCAAACGCGAGACACTACTGGGGACGCAGTATGTCTCATTTGTCCACGACAATTCGATCTGGGATTTGAGCGGGCCGATTGACGGATATCGCTTCCGAGTGTCGCTGGGGCTGACCCAGGACATTTCCAATTTCGAGCATTTCAACCGGCTCGGCGTGATCGATGTCCGTAAGTATTTCCGGCTGGGCCGGTATTCCTGTCTGGCGTTGTGGGCTTTGGGGCAATCGTCTTCCGGCGAAGAACCGCAGCGGCGTTATCTGGGCGGTTCCTGGTCGTTGCGGGGATACCCCCGGCGCGCATTTTATGGACGGCATGTCGTCTTGTTTTCCAACGAGCTGCGTTTTCCCCTGATTGATAACCTGTTTATCAAGTTCCCGCCAGCCCGTATGGGGTTTCAGGCGATTCGCGGGGCGATATTCTTTGACGCGGGGAATGCCTGGGATGAGGAGTTCGACCGGATGAAAGGCGCCGTGGGCCTCGGCGCGCGGGTCAGTCTGGGATACTTTATGGTATTGCGGTTCGATTTTGCGCGGCGCACTGATTTCAAGAAAATCGACACCGATACGAAATTTGATTTCTTCTTCGGATGGAATTTTTGATCATGTGTTTTGAACGACAGCAGCGGAGAGACGAAGCGGCCCTGATCCGCAGACAACCCTCTGAATTTCCCGATCTCATTCGGCGTTTGCGGCTGGTGGTTATCGTCAGCGGCATGGTGTTCCTGACGGTCCTCTCCTGTATGCCCAACCGGGTGAAGGTCGAACTCGCCGATCCCATTCCCGGAGCGGGCTGGATTCAACCCCGCCTTGATGATGCCAATACCGCGTTTCTCGATGCTCCGGTCACGCTGCCGGACCAACTGCTCTGGGAAGCTAAAACCGGCGGGGATATTCGCGCCGAACCGACAGCCGATCGCGGCATCATTGTGGCGGCTGTGCAGAGCAGCCGCCTGTTTTTTGTCGATGCCGCGACAGGGAAAAGTCTCCACCGGGAGGAATTCGCCGGCCCGCCGACCAGCGCGATATTTGTGAACGATTCCTTGGCTTTTGCAGTCGATGCCAAAAAACCGCACCTGTATTTCTGGGATATTGCCTATCAGCGGGCAGGCCGGGAACTACCCATCACGCGCACGGTGGCGCCCCCGGCGTTTTTGCCCCAGGGCCAGTTGGTGCAGATGTACGATGGGACGGTGGCCATGATCGGTCCGGACGGCGACACGGTCTGGACATATCACCTCCCGCCGCCATTGCTGGTGGAAGCGGCCTATGCCGGGGAGCGGTTATATATCGTCTCCGGCGGCAAGCGGGTCGTCTGTCTGCGGGGGGACGACGGCACACTGCTTTGGGAGCATTCGTCGGCCGGGGGCCACGCGGCCTCGCCCGCAGTCGACGGTCTGGTCTATTTCGGCTCGCTGGATTCGAATTTCTACGCCCTGGACTGCGAGACGGGCGAGATGCGCTGGTTTTTCCACACCGGCGGTCAGATCTTCACATCGCCGGCGGTCGACCGTGGGCGCGTATACTTCGGCGCCAACGATGGTTTCTTTTATGCTCTGGATAAACAATCCGGCGCTTTGATCTGGAAATTATCGGCGGGCCTGGTACACAATTCATCGCCTGTCGTCTGGGACACTGTCGTCATTTTCGGCACCTCGGATGGCCGCGTGCTGGTGGTTGATGCCAAAGTCGGCCGGCTGGTGCGCGAATTCCGGACCCGAGGCGGCATCTATTGTGCTCCGATTGTCTATCAAGACCGGGTATATGTCGCCGATGCCAAACGCCGGTTGTATTGTTTCGGCCCAGCCACTCGGACCGAGTGACATCCCGCCGTTTTTCACCCGCCATGGATATAAAAACCCCGGGCCGACAAAGTGATCGACCCGGGGGGCGCAGCGGTGGGGGGGTGTGTATCGTCCAATTATCTCATTGTCTGTCTGTTCCGTTCCTCCAGGCCCCTGTCCGCGTCATGCGGGCAACTTTGCACCGCAATCAAATATACATATCGATATGCACCGGCTGCACTTCCTGCGGCTTGATCATGTTTCGTAATTCCGCGAGCGTCGAGTGCAGTTCCACCAGGTCCGGGTTGTCCGTCATAAATTGTTCGACCAGATCTTCTTGCCGGATGCCGTGTTTCAGCGAACTCGCAATTTTCTTAAATTCATCGAGTGATCCCGGAAATTCCACTGCGGTCAGATAGCCGTCCTGGTCGCCGTCGTTGCGCACGATGAATTCATCAAAAAACGATTCGACTTGCACGGACAGCTCCTGCACGTCGGCCTGTTCCACGTTGAGTATCCGGTCGTATAACGCGTGGGCGAACCCGTCGGTCATTTCCCTAATTTCCGGATTGGCCTCGAGGAACTGTCGTTTCAAGTCTGACGCCTCGATCAGGCCGTCTTCGTTCCGGTCCAGTCCGGCGAATTGCTCATCACTCCCGTAGAATTCCCAACTCCCCAGCCGGCCGTCCCCATCCGTATCATGCCGTCGGAGTTTATCCTCGAAAAAGCGGTCGAGTAAATCCGAAACCGAATAATACTCTCCCGCAGGCGTGCGGCCATTTTGTTTGCGGTCGGTCACCTGCTCGGGTTTTTCACGGACTTCCGGCTCGAACAAATCAAGCTGGTCCTGCACGACCGAGCCCGGGGTTTGTTCGGGTACCGTTCGGGATGTTCTGTTGGCCCCGGTGGTTCGAGCGACAGACCGGAAATCATAAATCGGACTGATGGCAGTGATTGTCATATTCCACCCACCCAACGGGTCCTCCAAGTATGAGAACAGCAAGCCGCATACCGGCCGGCCGTGTCGATACCACACTTTTCCAACTCAATGATTTTAAGTGGCTTCGGCTGATTGGCAGGTGGCCCGCAATTGCGGTGGGCCCGGCTGGGTGAGGGAAGGAGATCCCGGCTTATGGGAGTTTTCCCATAGATAACAATCCGGAGATAATGCTTAACTGCGGGGAAAGTGTTCCGGATCGAAGTGCCGGTCATTATGCCGAGATCGGCTGCAGTGCGTCCCGGTTTTCAGCAGACGCTCGGCTGGCACTGTTTGCCGGCGGGTGCCGGTTCCCGATCGAGCACCTGGCGGACGGCACGGGCCAGGGCTTGCATGGTCACCGGTTTTTTCACAAAGCCCCCGGCGCCCAGACGCAACGCCTCAGTGGCCCGCACGCTTTCGGCGTACCCGGAAACGATAATCGCCTTCTGTGTCGGGTATATCTCGCGCGCGCATTTGAATGTATCGGTACCGTCCATCCCGCCGGGCATCACCATATCCAGGACCACCAGGTCCGGCTGGCGTTTGCTCAGCATTTCCAACGCCTGTTCTCCGCTGATTGCGGTTTGGACCGTATAACCAAGTTCCTGCAGCAGTTCGCTTGAGACTTCCCGCTGAATCTGATCATCATCGACCAGCAGGATGTATTCCTCGCCGCCGATCAGCTGCTCGTCATCGGTCGTTGTCTTCCGCTCGCGGGTGATCGGGAAATACAGGAAAAACGACGTCCCGCGCCCCGGTTGTGATTGGCAATCGGCATAGGCCCGATGGTCGTCGAGCACGGCATGGACGATGGACAAACCCAGCCCCGACCCCCGCTGCTGGTCGGTTGTTTTGGTCGTGTAAAAGGGGTCGAAGATCCGTGGCATGTCCTTCGCATCGATGCCCGATCCGGTGTCGGCGATGGTCAGCTTGACATACTCGCCCCGGGGAATACTCACCAGGTGACCGAACGACTCCATGACATAGTAGTTTTCACTTTTAACCGTCAATTTTCCGCAATCATGCATGGCGTCGCGCGCGTTGGCGATCAGGTTGCTGACCGCGCGCAGGATTTGGGTTTTGCCGCCGTTGATATTCATCAATTCCGGCGACAGCTCGCGGCAGACGTGCAACGAGGCGGGCAGCGGGAAGATCTGATCGATGGCTTCATTGACGACTTCGTTGAGGTCCATCGGCTCGTGGTTGTAATGCCCGCGCCGGCCCAGTGTCAGCAGTTGCTGGTTGATATCGGACATCTGCCCGGCTGCTTTCTCCATGGCCGCCAGATAACGCCGCGCCGGATGGGCTGGGGACAGCAGGTTGTTGATCAGTTCGGGGTACGCGACCAGCGGTCCCAGGAGATTATTGAAATCATGGGCCACCTGGCCGGCGATCCGCCCGGCGGTCTCCAGCCGCTGGGCGCGCGCGGTGAATTCCTGCAGCCGTTTGGTCTCGGTGATATCCATTATCCCGCCGAAGGCTCCCCGATAGTTGCCCTTGTCATCCCAACGTGGCGATACCGACACCAGGATTGTACGCGCGTTCCCTCTGGCGGTAATAATGTCGAGTTCATATACCGCGTTTTCGCCCTGCATGCGCTGTGCGGTCTGTTGCAGGATGAAATCGTGCTTGGCCTCGGGGATATATTCAAAGAGACTCTTGCCGATTACCCTCCCCGGGGAGTCTTCTTCCAGTATCCGTGCAAATGCCGGGTTGCAGAACGTAACGGTCTCATGTTCATCGCAAATGGAGATTCCCTCAATTACCGAATTGAACATTTCCTGGTACCGCTTTTCGGAATCCTTTATCGCTTCTTCCGCGCGTTTGCGTTCGGTGATATCGCGGACAATTGCCTGGATCATGTGCCGGCCGTCGATCTCGATGCGGTTGAGGCCGACTTCGGCGTCGAATTTTATGCCGTCCAGTCTGGTATGTGTCCATTCGAAAAACTGAGGCACTCCGGCAAAAGCGGCGTTGATTTTTTCCAAGGCTTTTTCCATGGAGTCCCGGCCGTCGGGCTGCGCGGCCGGCGAAAACTCGTAGGGTTTCCGCTGCAGGATTTCTCCGCGCGCGCAACCGAACATCTGTTCTGTCCTCGGGTTGCAGTCGACGAACGTATCGCCTTCCATCAGGAAAATAGCGTCGTTGGCGGCCTCGAAGATCGTGCGGAATTTGCGTTCCGAATTGGTAATGCGGTCCTGGATATTTTTGCGCTCGGTGATGTCGCGGGCGAAGGCACAGTCGAATTCCTGTCCCTCAAACTCCAGGTAATTGCCGGTAATTTCAACCGGGATGAATCGGCCGTCTTTTGTCCGGTGTCGTGTTTCAGTGTTGCATGACCCCTGTTGCCTCAGGCCCTGCCAGTGTTTCGCCCAGATCTCGATCGGGCAATCGGGATCGATATCGCAGACGGTCATGGAAAGCAATTCTTCGCGCGAATAGCCCAGCCGGTTACAGGCAGTATCATTGACATAGACGAAGCGGCCCTCCGCGTTCATCCAGAATGCCGCATCGCTGGAGCGGTCGGTGGAAAATTTCGTCAACCGCAGTTCTTCTTCGGCCTTTTTACGCTCGATAGCGATGGCAATATGCCGTGAGACAAAGGTCAGCAAGTTCAAATCGTCACGGGAATATCTTTCCGGATCGTCATAACTTTGCACCGCCACGACGCCAATCGTCCCGCCGGCCGTCGACAAGGGCACCCCCAGCCAGACCGCCGAGGGGGCGCCGACCAGCGTCACTTCTCCCGCCTGTTCCAGTTCCCGGTCGGTAGTTTCATCTGCGAACAACGGTTTGCCTGTCCGCCGGACATAGTCGGTCAGGCTTTTCCGCAGCTCCAGCGGAGTAAAATCAGCTTCATCGTACTGGTCAACCAGATAGGGGAAGGTGTACAGCCCCGTCGTTGCGTCGTATAACGCCACATAAAAATTGGTCGTGTCGATCAATGTCCCGAGAATGTGATGGATAGTCTGCAATAATTCCTTCACTGTGCCGGCCCGGTGCGTGGCCTCGGAGATGTTGAATAATGCCGACTGCATGTCTTCCATCCGCTTGCGCGCCGTGATATCCTCGGAGATGACCTGAATTTCCTGCACGGCGCCCGTATCGTCTTTGAGCGGATGAAAGAGATTCTTATGCCAAAACACCCGCGTGCCCAGGCGGACGGGGTCTTCGGATTCAGCGCTTGCGCCCGAAGAGGCAATACTGTCGAATTGTCTTTCGGCCTGCGCGACAAACTCCGGGTCCGCGAAAACTTCAGCCACGCTCAGTCCGGCCAGTTCCTCGGCTGGGCGCCCCAGGAACCGCGCGGCTTGCTCATTGACTTTTACAATCCGCCACTGCCCGTGCTGAAAAACCCAGAAAGAAATCGATACGGGAGTATGCTCCAGCAGCGACCCGTATTTCTCTTCACTCCGGATGAGTTTGCCGTTGCGATCGGCAATGAGGTTCTCCAGTGTTTCGCGGTGGAGGCACAGTTCTTCCTCGGTCCTTTTCCGTTCGGAGATATCGGTGATCACGTTCGCTATACACAGCGGTTCGCCGGCATCGTCCTTAATCAGAAAAATGCTCTGTATCGTGGGCGTAAGCACGCCGTCCACGGACTTGAGGGGCAACTCCACTACCCGGTGACCCAGCTCCATAACTGCCGGCAGAATGTTATGCTGCAGGTTCGGCAGGTCTTCCTCGGTGTAATAGGCAGCGACATTCTTCCCACAGGCGGCTTCCGGAGAGGGTTCGCCGAGTAAATGGCAGAGTCGGGGGTTGGCATAAATGATGTTACCCGTCAGGTCCGCCATTCCCATGCCCTGTTCGGACGTCTCGGCGAACCGGCGGAAGATTTTCATTTCCTCTTCGGCTGTGCGGCGCTCGGTCTGGTCGAGGACCACGCCCATCACATAGCGTTCACCTTTCGTTCCCCCGAATGAAACCATCGTCTCGACATAGATCCGACCTTCGAGCGCAAATTCAAAATCCTGTTTTTGCCCGTTGAACGCCGCCCGGTAACGCGGTTCGATCAAATCGCAGTACTCTGCCGGAAACAGTTCGCGCATGCTCCGGCCGATCATCTTTTCTTTGACCAGCCCGACTTTGGCCAGACCCTGGCCTGCCGCGGCGACATAGCGCAGGTTTTCATCCTGGATTACGATGATGCCGTCGGGGAAATTTTCCGCGACTAGCCGAAATAACTTGTCATCCTGCGGCAGGTCGTCCGATAGAGGTGAATTCATCAGATTTGTTTCTTTCCTGTGTCCGTCGGCCGGCGCCGGTCACCTGTGCGCCGGATTTTTCCGGGCATCTCCACCGCGAGGGCAGGTGCTGCCGTGGTTTTCGTTCAAAGTCGGATCCCACCCCGATCTGCGCCATCGGGAATGGTTTATCAATATTATTATCGACAAAAAACGAAATCGTCTGAGTCCTGTCCATTATCGCTTTATCCAATAACTTGTTGTTGGATAACGGGAAATAGTCTTCGCGTCGGCAATATTTCTCTTTCGGCGCCACCTCGCGGGAGGACCGTCACCGGCTCCGGCCGGTTTATCGGTGTCTCCGGCATTTGCATCTTTGCGCTCGGCATGGTAATGTGCTACTTTCGGGGCTTGGAAACGGGGCCGGCCCGGCCCCGGGAACACATGCGGGCCGAGGAGAGGGACACCATGTATTACAAAATCGGATGGCTAATGCTCGTGATGTGCGTTGCCGGTGCGGTGCAGGTTTCGGCGCAAACTTTTACTTTCGAAAAAATTTCCAACGAATTGTCCGTGTATCAGAACTATGCCGATGATGTCCACACCCGCGGCCAGACAGTGCAGGTGGTTTCGATCAACCGTTTCAGGATCGGCTGGTGGTTTCAGACTGAGTTTACTGCTGATTTCAATCATGATTACGACAAAGCCCGGGCCTGGGATTACTACCTCGAGGTCGGCATTGTCAAACCGCTGTTCAGCGGGCTATCGGTGAATTATCAGCGCGTCGAAGGGACGTTTGTCACCGAACCGACCAACCAGGTGGGTTTGCGCTGGACTTTTTGAAATGCAGCATGTTGCCGGCGGTGCTGTGGCGCGAGAGATCGCCGCACCGTGGTAATCCGGATTGCGCATGAACGACAATAAATTCACAGGCCGAGTGTACCTGGTTGGCGCGGGCCCCGGCGACCCGGATCTGATCACCCGGCGCGGCTACGCCCTGCTTTCGACCTGCGACGCCGTGGTGTACGATAACCTGGTTTCCCGGGAATTACTCGCCGAATTGCCCGCCCGGGTCGAGTGCCATTATGTCGGCAAACAGGCCGGCCGGCATACGCTGCCGCAGGAGCAGATCAACGAGCTGCTGGTACGGCTGGCCGGCCAGGGCAAAAACGTTGTCCGCCTCAAAGGCGGCGATCCGTTTGTTTTCGGCCGGGGTGGGGAAGAGGCGCTGGCCCTGGCCGAACATGGTATCCCGTTTTCTGTGGTCCCCGGCATTACTGCGGGGATCGCCGGTCCGGCGTACGCGGGGATCCCGGTGACCCACCGTGGGAAATCGGGTCATGTCGTGTTCGTTACCGGCCATGAAACGTCCGGCCCCGACGCCGCGGATGTGCCCTGGTCGAAACTGGCCGGTCTACGCAACGGCACCCTCGTGGGTTACATGGGTGTCGCCCAGTTGCCGGCCATCGTCGAAAGACTCCTTGCTGAGGGTATGCCGCCTGATCGGCCGGCCGCAGTCATTGAACGGGCGACCTCCACCGCCCAGCGGACAATCACCGCACCGCTGTGCGAACTGCCCCACCGGGCCGCGCAGGCCGATGTTAAACCACCGGCGCTGTTTGTCATCGGCGAGGTGATTTCCCTCCATGATCGGCTGGACTGGTTCGAGACCCTGCCGTTATTCGGCAGGCGAGTATTACTTGTGCAGCCTTTCCCGCACGCGGAGGAGCTTGGCTGCCGCCTGCGCGAATTGGGGGCCGAGTTCAGCAATCTGCGGGTGTTCCATATCAAATCCGAATATGACCGCCGGGCCTGGGCCCGAGTGCAGGCCCGGACGCGCCCCGGCGATTGGCTGCATTTTTCCGAGGCACCCGGTGTGGCAAATTTCCTGGAAATGTGGCGCAAGCAAGGCAAAGATATTCGCGCACTTTCGATTTATTCCATCGCCGTTGCAGGCGTGGACGCCGAGAGTGAACTGAACGCAGCCGGGATTATCCCTGATTTGATTACCACTTCGGAGATCGAAAGCGACATAGCTGCGGAAATGGCCGATCAACTTGATTTACAGGACCGACGGGTGGTCATGGTGCGGGGCACGATGGCTGATGCCGGGAGTGATTTGCGCCCGCCCGGATCAGGCGCAGAAATAATCCCCATGATCGTGTATCGCCGAATGCCCGCCGTACTGGAACAAAATGATTTGGAACAACTTACGATCAATTTTCCCCATATGCTTCTCCTGCCGGGCACGACTGCAATCCGGGCGGTGGCAGAGTTTTTGACGATTGACGGGTTCAAAAAATTGGCGAATAACACTACTTGTGTGGCCCTCGGAGCGTCGGCCGTGGACGCAGCGCGCACACTGGGCATTACCGTAATTGAATCGCCGGTGACAGCCATAGACACTATCGTTCAATTGATACTGGATTCAGCGTCAAAACGCCGCGACACTCGTTAACGCTAAATATTAGAATAAGTTATCTCTTCTCGACGGTGATTTTAGTCGTTAGCCGGACTCTTCGGCTTTCATCGAAATCATCAGTCAATCGTATGTATTTAGGGGAAACGACCGGAGGTGTGCCGGAACAGCGGATTGCTGCGGTTCATTGCCAGTGTGGGGGCGCCGGCAGCAGGTCCGAGGTTGAGAAACTCCACAAATGCGGGCAAAATGCTGTTGACAATATCGGCCGGTCCGATATCTTGAATAAGGGATGGAAGCCCCTGCCGCCTGCAAGTCCTTCCACTGTCCCGGGAGTGCATCTCCTGTGGGGGTGGTTAGTGGTGTGTGATATAATCAAAATCCGGCTGGTGTATCGGCGGATCGTGGGTTACCCGTCATCGCTGTCGCGACAGCTCCTTGCCACATTTCTTTATATATCTTCTTCTGTTTGTTTGTCTTATGCACTGCCTGTGTCGGCCGGAGAAATCCCGACCCCGACCTGGGGCGTGATGGACCGGCTGGAAATGGGGCGCGATTATCTCGTCGACGACCCGGCCGCAGCCGCTTCTGTTGTCTTCGATAAGGGAGATATTGTCGTCGGGCCGGGATACACATTTGCCTTCCGCCGCCGTTGCCGAATGCAAATTTTTTCTCCCGCGGGTTATCGTTACGCCACGACTAAAATCCCCTACCACCGGGGGGAGAAGATTATCGGCCTGGAAGCCCATACGATCACGCCGGATGGACGCCGGGTCAAAGTGCCGAAAAACCGGATTTACAATATTGATAATGGCCGCTGGCGCGCCCTGGTTTTCGCTTTTCCGGAGGTGACGCCGGGTTGCATTGTCGAATACCGGTATGAGCTGCAGAGCCGGGATTTCTATTATCTGCGGCCCTGGGTGTTTCAAACCGATATCCCGACGGAGCACTCCCAACTAGTGGTGCATTTGCCGCCGGGTTTCGAATACGCGGCGGTAATCAACGGCTATAACAGCGTCAATTCGCCGATTATCGATTCGTATTATTCGGCAGAACACCATAACGCGCGGGTCAAGACTTTCGGCTGGGTGGCCGAGCATCTGCCCGCGTTGCGCCCGTTACCCTATATGGCGAGTCTGGAAGACCATCGCACTCGGCTTGATTTTCAGATTGTCAGCTATCGGACCAAGGAAGCCGACCGGAGATTTATTGACTCCTGGCCTGACCTGGTCGACCGCGTGCGTTCATGGTATGAAGAATTGCTCGATCTTTCGCCGGAAGTCGAACAGTTTGCCGAGAACCTGGCCTCGGAGACGACCGGGCGGCGGAAATTCGCCGAGTCGGCCTACCGTTTTTGCCGTGATTCAATTGGGTTCGTGGCCGGCAGCCGGACCGTTTCGGCCGAGGACTTGCAGCCGATTTGCCGGGTGTTGCGCGAGCGGCGGGGCAGTGCCGTGGAAAAAAACCTGCTGCTGGTCGCCCTATTGCGCTGGGCCGGCCTGAACGCCGATCCGGTGCTGATCTCGACTTTGGACCATTTGTATTTTGATGTTCGCGATCACCGCCTGGACCAGCTCAACCATGTTATTGTCCGTTGGGCGATGCCCGATGATATGGTTTTTCTGGATGCCTCGGACCCGGCCGGATGGTTCGGGCTTTTGCCCCCGTCGGCGATTGTCGACCAGGGGATATGGATTGGCCGGGATGATGGCGGCATTATTGATATCCCCGCCGATGATTTCGAGCATTCCGCACAATTGCAGGCCGAGTTCAATTTGACTCCTGATGGCAACGCCACCGGCCGACTGACCGGCCGGTTGACCGGTTTTCGGGCTTGGGAATGGGCCGGCCGCGCCGCCCCGGGAGATATCGAATCATATCTCCGGTCGACCCTGATGCCGGCGGCGACCGGTCTCCGTGTTCTCGAATTGCGTGCTCCGAGCCGTGTCGAGGACGGCGCGGTGGAATTCGCTCTGGAGATTGCGCTGCAGGGGGCGGCAATGGCGGGCGCGGGCGGTTTGTATTTCCGTTCCACCGGTCCGTTTGCGCACATGGATAATCCGTTTGTTGATCCTCAACGCCCTTTCCCGGTGGCCTTTGATTTCCCTTATAGTGATCTGGTGAGGATTACCTGGCGCCTGCCCGAGGGATATACGGTTGCGGAGATACCCCGGGGCGGCGGCAAGCACACGAATGACCTCGATTATACCTGCGGGATAGTTGCTGACGGCAGGACGATCACCGTTGAACGGCGCCTGAATGTCGGGCGGCGCCATTTTCCCCGTTCGGCATACGGGGAGTTGCAGGATTTCTTCGGCGGGATAGTGGATATCGACCGTAGTCTCGCCGTGGGCATTAAAACCGCCGGTCAGACCACCGCCGCATATTCTCGGTAATCGGTTATTGATGTGGCCAGCGACTCCCGCTTTTTCCGCTTTGTGCTGCATATAACCCTGGTATTGAATTTCGTCCTTCCCCGCAGCGTCTCCGGGCAGCCCGCGGCATTTGTCGCCGACCGTCCGGCGGCGGAATGGTTGTACGATTACTGGAAGATCGAGGTCTCGCCCACCCGGGGAATAATCCTGGATATCGACCGCAAGGCGCGGGTCAATGCGCTGCAGGGCCGCGCGGTGGGCCGGCTGAAAATCTGGGAGACCTTCTATCAATCATTGCAGAAATTCAGCGGGACACTCAGCGATACCCTCGGTGGAATCCTGTTCCAAATCGAAAAAGCAGATCTCAAATCCGGTTTTCCCTTTTCCGATTATCGGTTGTATTCCGAAGACCGTTTGTATGAAGTCGACCTGGCCGCGCCGTCGTTCCCGTATTTTGTGGAGTACCATTACCAGGTACTGATTGATAATACTTTTTTCTGGCCCGATTGGGTGTTTCTTGATGAGTACCCACGGGACAGCGTGTCCTACACGGTTGCCGTGCCGCACCGTTTCGCCTACCGCACGCGGGAAGTGTGGCCCGGGTTGCGGGTGGACACCGACCGCTCCCTTAAACGGGACATCACCGTATGGTCGGCGGTCGATGTCCTGCCGGAAACCGTGGCGGGAAGTGCCCCCCTGCCGGTGATGTATATCGCCCCCGAGAATTTTGTTGTTGCCCGACAGCGCGGGAGTACAGAATCATGGGCCAGTCTCGGCAGTTGGTACGATAAGTTGACTGAAGGCCGCCGGAAAATCACCAAACAGCAGGCGCGGGAAATCAAAGCGCTGCCCACCAATCCCGCAGACCCCTACACGGTTGTCTTGGAGCTTAAGGATTTTGTTTCCCATAACTGGCGGTATGTGGCCATTGAGGTCGGCATCGGCGGCTGGCGTCCTCATGAGGCCGCGTCTGTGTTCGACAGCAAATATGGCGATTGCAAGGACCTGACCTATCTGTGGCTGGCCATGCTCGACCAGTTCGGCATCGAAGCACACCCGGCATTGCTGCGCACGCGCCTCCGCCAGCCCATCATGGCGGATTTCCCCAAGGATTGGTTTGACCATGTTGTCGGTTGTGCAGTCATCGGCGCCGACACGATCTGGGCCGATCTGACCGCCCCCGGATACCGCGCGGGCACACTACCCTACCAGGCCGAGGGCCGGCATGCACTGGTCATTACCAAAAACGGCGGTGTGTTGTGTCGTACGCCCGGCTCGCGGCCGGCGGATAACGTGGTGATTCGATCACTGACCGGGAATCTGCAGCGGAACGGCGATCTCGCTTTCTCGCTGCGCGCGGAGGTGACCGGGCACAAATTGCGCGTGCTGGGTACCGGGACGTCAACCAACAACGACGATCGCCGGGCCGCGGAAGTCCTGGGCGTGCTTCCCGGACGGTTGACGGCTGAGGCCATGTCCTTTGCGGCGAATCCGGACGGCATCTCGGCCGGCGTACAGGTCACCGGGATCATCGCGGAATGGGCGGAGTTTACCGGTCAGCGAATTGTTTTCCCCCTGACGTTTGCCGGCTGGGCCGCGCCGCAGCCGATGGTTGAGCCGGGCGACGGCTATTCTGCGACGCGACGGCCCTATCCCTGCCGCGAAATCGATTCATTGCTGATTATCCTGCCAAGTGGGTATGCGTGCGAATTTATGCCCGCGGACGTGGTCGTCGATGAAGGCCCGGTGCATTTTGCATTCTCTTCCCGTTTTGCCGGGGACACCTTAATCTATTGTCGGGATTTTCAGTATGCCGCCGGCCGTGATCAGGCGGAGACCCCCGACCTGGATGGGCATTCCATCGCCGCCATTCAGAATGCCGATGCAGTATTCGTTCGTGTGGCCGAGCCCGCGGGGGATTCCGCCACGAGTACATTTTAGCCCGGCGGCGTGCTGCTTCAGTCGATGCCTGTGATCTGAATATTGCGGCGCCGCAATTCTTCGATGAATTCGGTGGGCGGCACGCCCAGCTCCTGGCCGAATACGCCGGTGCGCGTAATGCGCCCGGCGGCCTGCATCTGGGAAACAATTGCCGCGGGGTAGGAAGTCATCCGCGCCATCGAGGTTATTTCCCGCCGCTCATCGTAATAGTCGACGATGGTCAATTCCCGGGACCGGCGCGTCGTGCCTTCCGAGCCGGAAAACGCGACGCGGACCAGGGTCACATCCTGCTGATTGTGCGGCAGGCGTTCCAGCAGCATCCGTGCTGTTATTTCACGCGGCGCAATGGCGCCCGATTGCGTCTTGATTTTTTCCGAGGAGAACAATCCCAGCCGATACATCGCGGCGATTATCGCGCCATGTCCGGGATATCTGATCGTTTTATAGTCGAGGTTTTTCAGGCGGCCGGCATATGTCTCCGGCAAGGTGGACGTCCCGCCCGAGGTATAAAACGCCTCGACTTCTTCAAAGGGCGTGGGGAACGCCAGCGTTTCAATTTCGGTGAGCGGCTCGACAGTTACGACCTGTCCGTCGCGCAAAATGGTTACGGGTTCGACGTATTCGTTGATCAGACCCTCGACCGAGAAAATCAGCGAGTAATTCAATGGCGGCTCCGGGCGCTGGGGCAATCCTCCGACCCGGATGCCAATGGAGTCAACCCACGGCCAGCGGTCCACGCCCCAGGCGGCCAGTACACTGACCATCCCCGGCGCCAGTCCGCAATCGGGAATAACGGAAATCCCGGCCCGGCGTGCCCGGTCATCCAGTTCCAATTGGCGGCGGACAATTGTATTGTTGCCCCCCAGGTCGCAAAAATGAGTCCGGGTATCGATTGCCGCTTCGGTAAAATGGACATTGAAGCCGTAATGAATGGCCGCGAGGCAGGCGTCCGCCGGCTGCATCAGTCTGCGGACCTGTTCGGGGTCGGCGGCGTCAAATTCCAAGGTCGTCAGCCGGGGATCGCCGAAGCGTTCCTGCAATCGTAACAGGTTATCCGGATTGTAGTCTGCGGCCGTTACCGCTGTTGTCGATTGTTGTTGCAGGAAGTCATAACAGGCGACTTGCCCCATCTTGCCGGCGCCCAGGACCAGATATTTCATTGCCGCTCCCGCCAGGTTTCGTGCGTTTTTTTAAATTATCCATTGACTGACTACGCAGATCCCGGCCCGGTTTATGGCCGCCTGCTGTCTAATTCCGGGTGGGCAAAACAACGGGGGCGGTGTATATTCCCGCTCAGCGTAATTTTTGACTGGTGGAGGCGCAGCCGTGGTCTATTTCTGGTTTATTCTGGTGTACCTGATTTTTTTGATCGGCGTCGGCATGTACCGCAGCAAATATGTTCGCACCTAGGAGGATTTTGTCGTGGCCGGGCGCAACCTGTCGGCCAAAGTGCTGGTCGGCACCCTGCTGGCGACCTGGATCGGTTCGGGGAGTATCATCGGCGGGGCCGGGCTGGCTTTCGACCGTGGTTTTTCCGCGCTGTGGTTTTCGGTGGGGGCCTGGGCGGCCATTGTTGTCCTCTATATGGTCGCCGGACGGGCACGAAATCTGGCCCAGTTTACCGTTCCGGACATGCTGGAGATGCGCTACAACAAATATGCCCGCGCGTTGGGCACGCTGGTGACCGTGATCGCCTACACCGCCATTGTCTCCTACCAGTTCCGGGCCGGCGGCTAAGTGCTCAACCTGGTGACCGGCGTCCATCCCGATATCGGGATCGTCACTACGGCCGTGTTTGTGATCGGGTATACGGTGTTGGCCGGGATGATTTCGGTGGCGTATACCGATGTCGTCAACGGCATCTTCATGGTCCTGGGCTTGTTTATTGCGTTGCCGTTCATGCTGGCCAACGCCGGGGGGTGGTCGGCCGTCGTTGCCGCCCTGCCCGCCGATCATTTTACGGTCATGGGGGAAATGACCGTCTGGGAGGCGCTGGGGTACACCCTGCCGACGATGCTGTTGATGCTCGGCGAATCGGGGATGTACCAGCGGTTCTTCTCCACCAAAAATGCGGGGATCGCTAAACGATCGGTCGGGGGGTGGATTCGATGGCCGGCGGGATGATCGTTACGCTGCTGTGGGAAATATTGAAACAACCATTCGGGATGAATACTGTCTACCCGGCGCTGGCCACCTCGTGATCTTGTTGATCGTCGTCAGTTTATGCGGTAAAAAACCGGACGAAGCCAAATGGGGACCGTTTTTCACTACGTAGGTACTATGCTATCCCCAATGAGGCGTTGTGGCGGGGATAGGATGAGGCTACACTTCGGGAAACGAACACAACACGTGGTCATCGTGTTTGGCGTACGTCCTTCCCCGCACGTTGTGCGGGGATCTTCGACGTGCGCCAACAATCAATTCTTGTCGGGGTTCTTCGGAACCCGACCTACATCTGTTGCCTACAGCGGTTTGTCCTCCAGCCGTTTGCCGTAGAGCGGGAACAACCGGCATAACTCCAGCACGTCCGCAGCCACTTGGGCATAGGTTGCCTCATCGCCGAGATTGGAGATGACCTTGTGAATAAATCCGGCGATTGTTTTCATTTCCCGTTCTTTCATGCCGCGTGTGGTGATCGCCGGGGTGCCGATGCGGACGCCGGAGGTCACCAGCGGTTTGCGGGTGTCGAACGGCACGGTGTTTTTATTCACGGTGATGTTCGAAGCGTCCAGCGCGTTTTCGACTTTCTTGCCGGAGTAGTCGGCCTCGATGAACGACAGCAGCATGAGGTGTGTGTCTGTCCCGCCCGCGACGACATGATATCCATAGTTGAGAAATTCCTGTGCCATCGCTTTGGCGTTGGCGACAATCTGTGTCTGGTACTGTTTGAATTCCGGCGTGGCGGCTTCTTTAAACGCCACGGCTTTGGCGGCGATGACATGCATCAGCGGTCCGCCCTGGATGCCGGGCATGACCATGCGGTCGAGGTCGGCCGCGTATTGTTCCTTGCACATCACCAGCCCGCCGCGCGGCCCGCGCAGGGTTTTATGCGTGGTCGAGGTCACAAAATCCGCAAAGGGCACCGGCGAGGGATGCAATCCCGCCACGATCAGCCCCGCGATATGCGCGATATCGACCATCAATTTCGCGCCGCAGTTGTCGGCGATCTCGCGGAATTTCTGGAAATCGATGAAACGGGGATAGGCCGAGGCGCCGGTGACGATCAATTTCGGTTTGTGTTCATTTGCCAGCCGGGCGACCTGGTCATAGTCAATTTGTTCGGTGTCTTTGCGTACGCCGTAGCCGTAGACCTTGTACAGCTTCCCCGAAAAATTCAGCGGATGGCCGTGCGTGAGGTGGCCGCCGCAGGCGAGGTCCAGCCCCAGGATCGTGTCGCCGGGGCTGCAGACGGTCATGTACACCGCCATGTTGGCCTGCGAGCCGGCGTGCGGCTGGACATTGGCGTGCTCGCAGCCGAATAGCGCGGTGAGTCGTTCGCGGGCGAGGTTTTCGGCGACATCGACATATTCGCACCCGCCGTAGTAGCGCCGTCCTGGGTACCCCTCGGCGTACTTGTTGGTCATCACGCCGCCCTGTGCCTCGAGGACGGCCTCGGAAACGAAGTTTTCCGAGGCGATCAGCTCCAGCTTTTCGGCCTGCCGCTTCGTTTCGTTATACAACGCTGCGTAAATTTCCGGGTCTTTGGTTTTGAGTATGCTCATATATGTTTCCTTCCGCCATGATTTCTGTTTGCCCGTGTTGAAAACGTGGTAATCGCATTCCCGCAATATTTGTTGCATAGCTCATTGACTGTGTTTGCAAACGTGGCCAATTCTTCGCCCAAAGCTCCGTCTACGGGAATGCCCACCAGTCGCTCCAAAGCGCCAATCAATCGTAACGTATAATCCAGCGCTGAGTATAATACAGTATCAACACCGATGGCGCTGGGTGCGACATAGTATTTTTCTCCATCGGCGTCTTTAATTCGCATTATCGAATCATGCATCCCGATAGCATGTGTCAGTTCATTTAAAGCGCTATAATCCCAAACGTATGATCTCCACAAGCTGATGCAAAGTTCTACCGGGGTCGATTCGGACTGGCATACATTTTTTAATAGGTCTTTATTGTTCTGCCCGAACCATTCGCTTTTATACTTGTAAGCCAACTCTTCTTCATCTTTTGGCGGTTCAAAGTCCGCGTCCTTGAATTGTCTCACCAAATCCTGGAATTTGTGCGGTAATTTTTCTATTCGTTTGTCATCGTCTTCTTTAAGAGGAGCGAATTTACGATGGGGCGATTGCCTGATTTTGTACACTCTTCGTAACGCAGTAATTGTTGGTTCGCGATTATAAATGAACGACAATAGATCTTTATTTGTGATGATGAATTCAATATGTAACCTAGTTTCCCATATTCTTCTGGTCAAAGCAGCACCTTCCGGTGCGCGCCCAAAATTGCACAATATCATGCAACTTTCTAAGCTTGGATAGGTCTTGGCAATGGCCTTTTTGCTTGTCCAAATGTATTCAGAATTAACCTTTTGCTTGTTTTCTGACTGCGACCAATAATCCGGCAATCTCCTAAGCAAATTCATGGCAACGCCAAATTCTTCAAAGACGTCTTGCAGATCCCACCAGAGCTTGGAAGGAGCGAACGCCGCTCTAAAATATTCTGGGCGGTACTTGGAAGGATCGAATGGTTTTTCGTTATTCATTGCAATTCACGTTCCGTGGGCGGCAGATATCCAGAGGCTGTCCCAAAACATTCCCATTCTTGTCTTGCCCGCGAAAGCGGGCATCCAAGCCTTTGTGCTACAATCACTGGATTCCCGCCTGCGCGGGAATGACGGACTTTTGAGACAACCTCTCCACATCTGCCCCGATCTCCTCGTGACCTTCTAAATTCCCCGTCGCGGTGGGCTCGCATCAGCCTGCCATTACTTTCTCACCCACCCGTTGGGTGGGGTACCATTACCCATACGACCCCGGTAGGGCAAGACCCAAGCGGAGCGACGCGGTCCTGCCGTATTCTTCTCATTATGACAGGACCGCTAAAGGGTCCTGTTCTACTCCGGCTTCTCTCTATTTCAACATTTCCTGTGCGGGTCAGCCCTTGGGCTGACCGATTTATTATTTTTGTAATTCCGTCAGCCTAAAGGCTGACCGGCACATTATGGGTTTCAATTTTCCCGTTTACAACCTCGCCTTCACCAGATTCTCCGCGCCACCGGCGACGACCAGTTCCTGCGCTACGGTGGACAGTGGCGGGAACGTGAATGATTGGCCGTCACAGATGATCGTCGAATTTCGATAATCGACCGTGAGCGCCGGGCCGACGATGGTCGGTTTCTTTTCGGCGGCGTATTTATTCCGCAGATAATCGACCAGCGCCGGGCATTCAAACACGACAAAGCCGTTGTTGAATGCGTTACGCTTGTACGTCTCGGAAAATGACACCGCGGCCACACAACTAATCCCCCGATAAGCCAGCGCGGTGGCGGCCTGCTCGCGCGAGGACCCGCTGCCGAAATTCCGCCCGGCGACGATGACATCGTTGGTCTGCGCCAGTTTCTGGAATTCGGAATCGTAGTTAAGCATACACGCCGCCGCCATCTCGTCTTTGGTCAGGTTATCTTTATACGTAAACTCGCCGCCGTAAATGCCGTCGGTGTTGAGATTATCGATATTCAACCATAATGCGCGGCCGGTCACCGACGCGGGGAAACCCTCGATGATCGTCACCGGCTCGGAGGGCCGCTTGGCCGAGCCGTGGACGATGATCGTCGTTTTCCCTTTCATGTCGCTGTATTTGACCGGCCCGCTGATATACCCGGCCACTGCGGAGGCAGCGACCACGGCGGGGCTGCCGAGGTATACCTGCGCGTCACGATGACCCATACGACCCTTGAAATTGCGGTTGGTGGCGCTGATTCCCACCTCACCCGCTTTTAGCGTGCCCACTCCCAGCCCGATACACGGCCCGCAACCGGGGGATAAGGTCAGCGCACCGGCATCCACCAGCGCCTGCCAATAGCCCAGATCCTCGGCGGCCTTTTGGACATTGGCTGACGCGGCGGCAATGAAAAAATCGACGCCGTCGGCAACTTTTTTACCCTTAACAACCCTGGCGGCCTCGGCAAAATCCTCCAGCCGGGCATTGACACAACTAAGCAGATAGGCCTTCTGGATTTTGACTTTCTTCTGTTCCATCTCCGGTACGGAAGTCATTGTCTTCACATTGGCCGGTCCCGAGACATGCGGGATGACGGTCGATAAATCGAGCGTCAAATCGATGTGATAATGCGCGTCGCAGTCCGGGGTCAGTTGGACGGTAAACCCTCGTTTTATTTCGTCATGGTTGCAGCGTGACACGCCTTTCGCCTTGAGATAGTCGGCCCGCATGTTTAGGAAATCGTACAGGACATCATCATAGGGGAACACCCCGGCCAGCGCGCCCCATTCAGTGGTCATATTGGCGATACTCATCCGCTGGTCCATGGAAAGCTCGGCGATACCCTCGCCGGTGAATTCAACCGCCATGTTGAGGACTTCATCATGGTTAAACAACCCGCACAACGCGATGATGACATCCTTGCCGACGACACCGGGCTGGAGTTTGCCGGTCAGGGTCACCCGCGCGATTTGCGGGACTTGCCACCAGGTTTGGCCGGTGGCCCAGATCGACGCGGCATCCGTGCGCACGACCGGGGTCCCCAGGGCATTGATCGCGCCGTAGATATTCGAATGCGAGTCACTGGCCACCACCATACTGCCGGGGGTGACATACCCCTCCTCGATCATCACCTGATGACTGATCCCGGTGCCTGCCGGATAAAAATCCACCCCATGCTCGCGGGCGAAATTCTCTATTTTTTTATATTTAGCCAGGTTTTCGGGCGAGGTGTTCTGGATGTCGTGGTCGATCGCAAAGACCGGTTGGCGGGGATCGGCGATTCGGGCTGCGCCGATTGTCCTAAACTTGCCGATGACCGCGCTGGTGTTGTCGTGGGTCATGATATGTTTGGGGCGGCAGGTAATGAAATCCCCGGCGTAGATTTTCGTCCCCGGTTTCAGTCCGACAGCGTGAGCGGTGGCAATTTTTTCGACGATGGTTTGACCCATTTTTCGGCCCTTTCCTGAGAACAGTGTCGGTGGCCAATATACAGGGGAAGAGCCGTTCGGGCAAGATACCTGTCGTCGATCGGATTACCGCAACTTCCGTCGCATAATCGGCCGGGTGGGCGAACGGCGGGCGACCTCGGAGAATCCGGCCTCACGGAAAGCCGCCGCCAGGCCGGTATACGCGAAAACATCCGGCATCTGGTCTTTCTGGGGTTCGACCGGGTAGCCCTCGAGGATTTTGGCGCCCTGCTTTTTGGCGTAGGCGCTGGCGGCTTTGAGCAACCGGACGGTGATTTTTTTGAGGCGATACTCTTTGGTCACAAAAAAGCAAACCACCGACCACACCGGCGATTCATCCACCGGTTTCAAAATGCGCGAACGCTCCAGCGAGCCGAACGACTCGCGGGGGGCCACCGAACACCAGCCCACCGGTTCATCGCCGATATAGGCCAGCAGGCCGGGGACATGGCCGGAATCGATCAATTGTTTCATTTTCCGGCGGTTGCCGTCGCCTTTGGCTTTTTCGAATTCCGACCGGGTCTGCCGCCAGTACATACACCAACACCCGCCGCAGGCGCCGCGCTTGCCGAACAGTTGTGTGAAGTCAGTCCAGCGGTCCGGGGTGAGCGGGTGGACCGCGAAACCGGGGATTTTGGACAGCTTGTTCGTCATTGTTTACTCCAATGATTGTTTGCCGGTCATCGATTCAATGTCGATTTTGATAATCACCATCCTATCCAACAGTGTTTGCGGATATTCCTGGCCGTCGGATTGATATTGCGTCATCAAGACGTCCAATCCTGCTATTTTGCCCGTATCGTCGGTGATAATCGATGCGGTACCGTAACCGATGATGCTTTTGTACCTGGTGTTGCAGTTGTGCACCGAGTCGGTGTTGATGACGGCAACGTCGGTATCAACCTGAAAGCAGACGCGGTTATTTCGGCGGAGCATGTCGATTTTCTTGCCTTCCGGCGCCGAATGAATGTACAAGGCGTTATCGGCATAGCCGTAATTCACCGCAACGACATAGGGGATATCGTTTTCCGCCATGGCCAGACGGCAGATTTCTCCGCGACGGAGGATATTTTCCATCTCGGTGTGGTCGGTGATTTCTTTCTCTTTGCGGCGCATGGGATGATTCTCGTATTTCGGTACCCCACCGCTTGCGGTGGGTTTTTTCACCATTTACTGACCCGCCCCAAGGGGCGGGGTACCGTCCGGTCAGGAGGGGTTTCCTGACCGTGCGGCAACTCCATCATCCTCCGACCAGTTCAAAATCAATAAAATCGCAATGGTGGAACACAATGCCCTCCGGCGTGCGTTTGCCGCCGGCGGCTTCCTTGGAGTGCATGGCGATCACATGCAGCACCGCATCGGGAATTTTCTGCTCCCAGGCCAGTCCGACACCGGAAAATGGATGACGCAAGTATTTGGCATGTTCGGATTTGACATACTTCCCGTCGACATAGGCAAACTCCAGCACCTTGCCGACATCGGCGAGCAAGGCCCCGGCAATCAAGATATCGCGGTTGACATTGTTGCGGTCGCCATAGGCCTTCTGTAACACGTCCCACGTAGCCATACACATGCGGCACACCGTGCGCACATGTTCGATAAAAGTCACCTTCACTCCGGAAACCAGCAGGGTGAACGGCATCGTCTTCAGGTTGTCCAGCGACAGGTCGCCTTTGTCCAGCGC
Organism: Candidatus Zixiibacteriota bacterium; assembly: GCA_020051695.1. GTDB lineage: Bacteria > Zixibacteria > MSB-5A5 > WJJR01 > JAJRUJ01 > JAGVQM01. Next base: position 83,493 of record JAGVQM010000011.1, read on the forward strand.
AGCGCCCCAGGTGTTAATCGTGTTTTCGCGCAGCGTGGCGTCGGCGATTTCGTTGACTTCGGGGAGCATCTTGATGATTTGATCACGCATATAAATTCCTTCGTCTCAATGCGCGGTCAGCTCATGGGCTGATCCGCACATGTTGATCCAATCACATCTCTATGGCTTGCGCTCGGCCGGGCCGTCATAGGTCCAGGCGCCGGGATCGATCTTGCGCATCGGTTTGTGCCGGGTGCGTTCTTCGTGAACGTGTGCGATGATCCCTGCCGTGCGCGAGAGAATAAAAAACGCATTGGACAGGTCCGGAGGCACATTCAATTCGCACAACACGGCGCCGATAGCGCCGTCCACATTCAACGGCAATTCTTTGCCCAACACCTTCGGCAAAGCACTTGCGATGGCCAGGGACATCGTGACATACGGGCCGCCAAACCCGAGTTCCTCGGCCAGTCGCATCAATTTCACTTTGCGCGGGTCCTCGGTGTGCACGCGATGGCCGTAACCGAACAAAGTCTTTTTGGCGGCGCGATAGTCGGTGACCAGTTTTGTCGCGGCGTCGGCGGCGGAGAGGTTGTTCTCCTTTTGCAGCTTCACGGCCGCGATCAGCATTTTCATGCAATTTTCAATGGCGCCGCCGTGATACTGGTTGATCGACATGATCCCCGCCGCGATGGACGCCGACAGCGATGCCCCGGTGGAGGCCACGACCAATGAAGACAAAATCGACGGCGGGGTGACGCCATGATCGACCGATGAAACGAGGATCGCATCGATCATTCTGCCGGTCTTGTCGTCGGGCAACTCACCGAAAATCGCCAGATAGGCGACCTGCGCGAAACTGGCCGTGCCCATCAGCTCCGCAATCGGATAACCACGGACGTTGATTTTATTTTTGCCGATATCGGTGATCGCGGTCGGCCAGTTATTTTCACTCATAGTTCACCCCTGGTTGCTTACATCTTTCCCGATAAACTTGCCAGCACCTTTTTGGTGACGGCCGGAATATCGCCGAAATTTTCCACGACATGCGCACCGGCGGTTTTCAGCCGTTCGACTTTGCCTTCATACGTGCCTCGGCCGCCCTCGATGATCGCTCCGGCATGGGAAAAACGTGTGCCGGATTTGGCGCCGCGTCCGCCGATGTAGGCGATAATCGGTTTGGTGACCGCGCCGGACTCAATCAAATCGGCGACGGTTTCCTCCTGTGAGCCGCCGATCTCGCCGAACATGACCACGGCTTTTGTCTCCGGATCGGCCTCGTATTTTTTGATGATTTCCGGGTGGGGGAGACCGACGACCGCATCGCCGCCCACATGGACGATTGACGACAATCCCACACCGGCCCGGGACAGGTAATAGGCAATCGATGAGGTAATCCCGCCCGAACGGGAGGTCACCCCGCAGTTGCCCGGCAAAAACCAGTTGCGCGCTGAGGCCGCGCTGCCGCCGATCATGCCTAAAACGGCCTTACCAGGGGACAGCAGACCCAGCGTGTTGGGCCCGACGAACTCCGCGCCCATTTCTTTGGCGACTGCAGCGATTTCCAGCACATCGTAAATCGGCACGCGGTCGGGGACAATCACCAGCAGCTTGATCCCGGCGGACAACGCCTCGATGGCCGCGTCCTTGACCAGGGGCGCGGGAACAAATATCGTGGAGATGTCGACCTGTCCGATGGTTTCGACCGCCTCTTCCAGCGTGTCGAAGACCGGGACCCCCAGCACGGTTTCGCCGCCTTTGCCGGGGGTACACCCCGCTACAACAGTGGTGCCGTATTCAATCATCAATTTCGCCCGGGCCATGCCCTCGCGGCCGGTGATGCCCTGGACGATGACTTTTTTGGTTTGATCGATGAGGATGCTCATGAGTTTTCTCGTTCTCAATATATCCATGTCGGGTTTCTCCGTCCCCGCCGTGGCGGGGCCTCCGGAACCCGACCTACGTTCTACCCAAATATTTGTCCAGGCCCGCAATCGGCAAATCCACGTACCCGCCGGCGGCGCCGTGCTGCTCGCATTCGATCTCGCAGGCCAGGCATTCGGTACATTTGCCTTTGGCCGCATCCTCGACAGTGATCGCCAGGACCGGCAAACCATTCTCCAGTTTCAGGATTTTCGGCACACACTTTTCGACACAAATTTTTGATTCACATTTCGCGCATCGATCGTGATCGAAGGTAACCTTGCCGGTAATGGTCTTGAATGAATACGGTTTCGCCGCCATCGGCTTTGGCCGGGGTTTGGGTTTTTCCGCCGGGGGCCGGTATTCGGCCAGCAGTTTTTGCATCCGCTCGGCACAGTAATCGGCCGGGTCGTCTTTTTTGTACCCCTCCACCGGCGCAGGCAGGTCGGTCGTATATTCCGTTAAAATCTTGATCGCCAGGTCTTCAAGGTTGCCGCCCAGCCGGATGACTACCGGGACCGAGATATTTTCCTCGCGGAAGGCCTTGACCAGTCCACGCGCCGAGTGAAATTGTTCCTGCGAAGCCACGCCGGAACCCGAGCCGAAATAGCCGTCAATATTGGGCTGGGCCAGGATGATTTTCGCCGCGCGATAGACTTTCGAGGCCGGGGGGTTGCCGGAGGTGTCGCAGAAATTGGCGATCTGGTAGCCGCGTTTGGTTAGCGCGTCCATGGACATCATCGACCCCCCGCCGCCCGCGCCATGGAAGCCGAGGTATTTTTCGCCTTTGTTGTATCCCCGGGCCAGTTCGATGAAATAGAACGTCCCGCGCCAATCGTTTTTTTCCACGTCGTAGGCGATTTTATCGAGTGCGGTGGGCGGGTGGCCGAATTCCCGGGCGATTTCGATGCCCAGGTCGGCGTGCCGGAAAACCGCATAGTCATCGACGGTGAACCGGCAGTCGGCGGCGACAATCTCGCCGGATTCGACAACCACCAGCGGATTAATCTCCGCCGAACGGGCCTCGTATTTCCGGGCTGCCTCATATAATTTGACCGCCGTCCCGGCAAGCTGGACTTGCAGTTTGCCGGTAACGCCGGTTTTGCGGATGGCGTTACGTGCCTCGAAATCCCGTAGACCCCAGCGGATATCGACCAGGGCATGAGCGACTTTGTCCGGGTGGGCCCGGGCGATTTCCTCGATACCGGTGCCGCCGACCGAAGAAAAAATCATGCGCGGGCATTTGTTGGTGTCGTCGATGATTATCCCGAGATAGAATTCGCGCGTAATTTTTAATTTTTCTTCAACGAGTACTTCGGTGACCGGGAAGCCCTTGATTTCCAGTCCCAGCATTTTTTGCACCGCGGCCCGGGCCTCCGCGGGCGAACCGGCGAACGCGATGGCGCCGATCGAGGCGCGGCCGGTGGTCCAGGCCTGAGCTTTGATCACCGCGGGAAGGCCGACGGTTTCTATTGCCTCGTCGGTTTCGCCGACATTTCGGACGACACGATATTGAGGAATTTTAATCCCGGCCTCGGCCAGGAGTTTTTTGCCTTGATATTCATGCAGTCGAGCCATAAAATGCCTTTCCTCCTGAGTCGGCCCCTAAGAAAACCGATTCGGATCGGGAAAGCAACTGCCGGGTGGCGGCGAAATGATTGTAGACAGTGAGCATAACGGGTTTTGTCAATCCTATGACTAGTATTGCAGAAGCGAAATAGTAAATCCGGTAATACTGACTTGGACGGGCCATGAACAGGGCTAATTATTTTTTTCCAGCCAAGCCAGCCATTTTTCATCGTCCTCACCGTAGGCCAGGCCGGTACACCGCTCCAACGCCTTAATCGATTCCTCGCGGTACTTTTTATATCTGAGCCCGATCCGGATCAGGGCGGGTATACCGCGGTCGTCGCCCAGACGGCACAGCGCGATACAAGTCACCACGCGTGTTTCACGGTTGCTTTCGTAATAGCGGGAGAATATTGCCGGAATCGATGACGTATCACCCTCGGCCGAAAGGGTCAGCATGGCCTCGTACACCCATTCTTTTGTTTTGCCGCCGTAAATAATGCCCCGCATCAGCGGCCGGTAGACTGCCGTGTCGGATTTCGCGGCATGCTGCAACACCCGATGGGCGGCATCACCCCAGGCAAAACGGGCCAGGGAATCGGCCTGAGCGGGCCACAACGAGGATTTGCAGGCCTCAAGCCGGTCGAGGAGTAAATTCTGAACTTCGGGGATTCCCGTGAGGATCAATAACTTCCACATACGCCCATCGTCCGCGCAAGCGGAAGCCAGCCGCTCGATGATCCGCCGCTGGGAAGTGGAATCCACATGCCGGAAGCAAACCCAGTAACCGTTGTCCGCGCCGGGGAATTCAGTTTCGGTCAGGCAGACGATCATCGAGGAATCAGCGTAGGTCGGGCTCTTGAACAAGGCCTTCGTAAACAGGTCGGCCCACTCATCCTCCGGCAGACCGTGGCGCAGGACAAACGGAATGGCCGCCGCCACCCTTCTGGTATATGAAACCAGTTTCCGCGGGCTGAGCAGGTCCTCGCCGAGTTTATCCAGCGCGGGCCGGTCTTTCAAATGGGCCAGCAGCATCGTGCCGATGAGCGTATCAATGCGGCCGGCTTCTATTCCCTTTCGGATGGCCTGGATGGCTTCAGCCCCGCCTTCGAGGTATTCGTCGGGGAACAGTACTTTCGTCCGATTAAGTTCAAACTCGTACCCCAACTCCGAGTCTGCCCGTCCGACTGCCACCATATTGGGCAGTTGTTTCTCCAGTGTTTCCCAGTCGGTTTGTGCTGCCCCATCCGTTGCGCCAATCAGGGCCTGCGCGCCTAGGATGATCAATAGTGCCAAGTGCGCGGGCGTTCTTTGTTTGTGTACCATTTTCTGTCTCATAACGCGGTAGTATATGTCAGTGGGCGGATTTTTCCAAGCGTGCTGTGATTTCTCCGGCGCCACATTTGATTATTGTACCGCCGGGGAACCGGGAAGATCCAATTTGCCGGGTCCGACCGACCTGCGGAATCGTTTGCCTTGCAAAAAGATGGCCGATAGATTCGGCTAAGGCAACAGTGGGGGATAGGATTACTCGCTCCCGGTCCGAGTCACAAATCCCCGATGTTCGCGCGGGGTTCACGGTTGCTTTCGATGAAGATATTCCGTTATGATCCGGGGTGGACGGGAATGGACCATGCCCCTTAAATGAGATGTTGGGAATGTTGCTGCGAGGCAGAATAACAGGAGCAGATCATGAACAATACCCCATGGAAGTATATCGTTGACGGCGCACACGGCGCCGGGGTGCAGGTGGAGGTCAAATCCCCGTATTCGGGCGAAGTGCTGGCCACGGTCGAATTTGCGACGGCGGCGGTCATCGAACGCGCGCTGGCCAATGCCGAGGAAGCCAAACGCACGATTATGCCGAACCTCCCCGGTTACAAGCGCGCGGAAATCCTGCTCAAAACCGCCACGCTGATGGAGCGCGAATTCGAAACACTGGCCATGGGCATCGCGCAAGAAGGCGGCAAGCCGTACACCGACGCCAAAATAGAAGTCTCGCGGGCGATTAATACGGTCACTCTGGCCGCGCACGAGGCAACCTCATTGGACGGCGAGCAATTGCAGATGGACCGCTCGGCGGGACATGAAAATAGAATGGCGTTTGTTACCCGCGAACCGATCGGCGTCGTCGCGGCGATTTCGGCGTTCAATCATCCGGTGAATTTGATTGCCCATCAGGTGGCCCCGGCGATTGCGGCGGGGTGTCCGGTGGTGGTCAAGCCGGCATCGAGCACGCCGTTGTCGTGCATCCGTATGGGGCGATTGTTCCTCGAAGCCGGGTTGCCGCCGAAAGCGTTGAGTGTGGTGCCCTGCCGGGGGGCGGAGGCCCTGTCATTGGCTGCCGACAGGCGGGTCGGTTTTCTGACGTTCATCGGCAGCGCGGCAGTGGGCTGGAAATTGCGCAGCAAGTTGCATCCGGGAATTCGGCTGTCGCTGGAGCATGGCGGTACTGGGACATCGATTGTTGCTAAAGACGCCGATCTTGACCTGGTCGTTGAAAAATCGCTCAAGGGCGGCTACTACCATGCCGGGCAAGTGTGCGTTTCTGTGCAAAATATGCTTTTGCATCGCAGTCTGTATGACAAGTTTATCGAGAAATTCACCCCACTGGTGGAAAAGCTGAAGGTGGGCGATCCGACCGACCCGGCGACCGAAGTCGGGCCGATTATTGATACTTCGGAGTTGAACCGCATAGCAACGACGGTCGAAGACGCGCTGGCGCATGGCGCGAAATTGATCACCGGCGGCGAGCGTATGGACCACCAATGCTATCGCCCCACGCTGCTGGGCGGCATGCATCGCGGAATTATGGGTTTCGATGAGGAATTTTTCGGCCCGGTGGTCAACCTGTGCGCGTTTGATGATATCAACGAAGCGGTGAATATTGCCAATGACTCGAAATTCGGCTTCCAAGCCTCGGTGTATTCGGCGAATATCGATACTGCATTCCGTGTCGCCCGGCGGCTGAACGCTACGGCGGTGATGATCAACGACCATACGGCGTATCGGGTGGACTGGATGCCGTTCGGCGGCCGCGATTTTTCGGGGATCGGCATCGGTGGGGTCAAATATGCCGTGCACGAGATGACCCGGCCGAAGTTGTATGTGATGAATGTGCGGTAGGCAAGGGGATGCACCATTCCCGAACACGGTGGCCCACCATTTTATGGTGGGCTGGCAGACGATTAACAGAGGGCGGCCCACCATTTTATGACAGGGTGGCCCACCATTTCATGGTGGGCGGGCAGACGTTTGATTATTACGGCGAGTGTTGTATATTTGATACGATGACGCGATTGCGGCATTATGATCATCTGGGAACGGCGCGGTTCGTTACTTTTGGCTGCTATCGCCGGTATCCCCTCCTGGGCGAGGATTCAGCCGCATCGTTATTTATCGAACAGCTGACGGCGATGCGCAAAGCGCACGACATTAAAATACTTGGGTACGTGCTGATGCCGGAGCACGTGCATCTGGTTTTGCATCCTCCCGACGACGTGCGCCTTGGTGTGGTGATTGGGCAATTGAAAGCACGGACCGCATTGGCGATTCTGGCGGTATGGGCGGAACAGGGTGTCGAGGTGCCCCGGCAACTGATTGTCGTGGGCAGGGGTTGGCGGAGGCATTGCCTGTGGCAGCGACGGTGTTACGATCATAATTGCCGGACACCGGAAACAGTGCGGGAGAAAATTAACTATTGTCATAACAACCCGGTGGTACGAAAATTGGTCGATGACCCGGGGGATTGGCGCTGGTCGAGTTATCGATGGTATGCGGGGAAAAGTGAGGTGCCCCTGGCCGTTGATGCGACACCAATATTTTAGCAAGCCCACCATGGAATGGTGGGCCACCCGGTCAAGTTGTATGTGGTAAATGTGCGGTAGGTGGGAATAAAGTGATGGCTGCGACTTGCATTGATGGAAATCCTAAAATGGGAGGGCATCGAAGATGAATTGCTTTTATTGGATGACATCCATGGATTATGCCTGGATTCGGCAATGGCTAGAGACTTTTGCATTAGTCGCAACATTGGTGGTCGTTATAGTCTATACTATCAAGACCGCGAAAATCGCCAAAGCTCAAGAGGAAGAGGTTGGATTAAGGAAAAGGCCGGTAGTTTCATTTTGGCTTGAGCCTACAAACAAGCCGTCAGGTCTTCCTGATTTAGAACCTTACGTTGTCTGCAAAAATTATAGTCTTGTACACGCAAAAGCCCGAGTAAAATTAACGATAATCCTTCCGAATCAGACTATCGAGTTCGAGCCTCCTGATCCATACTCAGGGACGCCCGTATGGCATATACAGGCAATGGGGCCCGGCGACATGAAATTTCGAGGTCACTTTCACTTTAAGGAACGATTAGGTGATGATAATTTGAGGGCAATGAGTGACGGAAGGGTCCGAGCGGAGCTTAGACTGGAATCGTGGGTGATCAATTACCACGATTCTGAGGACATGCTGTGGGAAAATAAAAATAGAAATCCTATATTAATCTGGTTGTGGGGCACAAAAAAGCATTGGATACCATACATAACACCTAATGATTTACCTGAAAGGCTTTTTGACGTGGAATAGTCGCAACCCGTAACCAACCGGAACGGTGGGTTTTTTTTTATTGTCTACGCCTATGGTTCATCCGGAGTACTATCCATAATTGAGCGTCGGTGGGCTGGCGTGGCCCCGGTCGAAAACCGGAGTTTCCAGGGAAGTCCCCCGAGGAAATGCGGATCACCGCTAGCTCGCTTCGCGATCCGGGGTCAGAGACCCCGGTCACGCAAATCCGATCCTTCATGTTGGCGCACGAGATGTACGCCAGCCACACCAATCAGCTTTTGAATATCCCGATGCAATTGCCCGACGGATCGGTGAACATCGCAAACGAGCCGATGCCCGGAATAGGCGTGGGCGGGACTACCGCCGTGCCGCCCAAGTTTACAGCTTTGTCCAGCGATTTTTGCAGATCGTCAACCTGGACATATAAGGTGACATAATTGGGGATATCACCCTGGGCTTTGAACAGCCCGCCGCCCAGCCCGCCGGGGTTGACCATCCCGTAGTTCATCGGGTTGTTATCGTCGATTTTCCAGTCGAACAATTTGGAGTAGAATTCTTTGGCCTTGGGGTAATCCTTGACCGCGATTTCCCAGTGGACTATCGGATTCGGCATGCTAACCTCCTGTGCGAAAATGGGATGTATCATCTAATGTGTGTTGTCGTCTTCCTCGCCAATCCCCTGCCCCCCGGCCCGACTGTAATATACGACTAAAATGATTGATTTATTATGGCCCAGCAATCATTTTGTTGGACGACACAAGCCAAAATGATAACCCTGGGGAAAATATTTGCATATTGATTCGTAGAACAATAAACAGGTGGAGGCGGCATGTTTATAACGATTGAAGAATTCATGGGCGCGTGGAAACAGCAGACAGAGGGCACGGGGAAAATCATGGCCGCGTTGACCGATGGCTCGTTGAAGCAGGCGGTGGCGAAGGACCATCGGACCCTGGCGCGAATTGCCTGGCATATTATTGGGAGTATTCCGGAGATGATGAATCGCACCGGGCTGGAAGTCAACTCGCCGAAAGAAAGCGATCCCATACCGACAAGCGCCGCAAAAATTAGAGAGGCCTACGATAAGGCCGCTACGAAGCTGGCCGGCGAGGTTAAGGCGAAGTGGACCGATGCCACATTGCAGGTCGAGGACAACATGTACGGCATGACCTGGAAACGCGGTTTGACGCTGGGCATTCTGATGAATCATGAAATCCACCATCGCAGCCAGATGACCGTGTTGATGCGGCAAGCCGGGTTGAAAGTCCCGGGTGTGTATGGTCCGTCCAAAGAGGAATGGGTCAACTACAAAATGGAACCGCCGGCGGTGTGAACCGCTATTCGGCGGCATCGCAAACCTCCGCCGTCGCAATCGATGTTAAGCCGGTTGCAGGGGAGGTCGCGCGTCGTCGGCAGTATAGAAAGATCGGCGCAGGGGCGGGTTTGAAACCCGCCCCTACTTGACGATATGTAGTAGAATTATGCGGTGAGGATATACAGCGTGGATTTCACCAAGAAACGAGTACTAGGCCGGACCGGTCTGGAAGTAAGCAGACTCGGCTTGGCGAGTGGGTATGGTATTCCGGCCGCGGGTGTGGAGCGGGCGTTCCATGAATACGGCATCAACTATTTCTACTGGAGTACGCCGCGCCGGTCAGGCATGCGGGACGGTTTGCGCAACCTGGTCAAAGCCAATCGTGAAAATATCGTTATCGTCCTCCAGACCTATGATCATCTCGGTCTCACCATTAGACGTTCGGTGATCAAGGGATTGAAAACGCTGGGGACCGACCATGTCGATGCGGTCTTGCTGGGCTGGCATAACCGGCGGCCGTTCAAGAAAATTATCGATGAGGCGCTGGTACTCAAAGAGCAGGGATTGATTCGGTTTATCGCGATGTCGGGGCATAGCCGCAGTTACTTCGGCAAGATCGCGCAGACGAATGATCCGCCGGTCGACATTTTCATGCTGCGCTATAATGCCGCGCATACCGGCGCGGAGGAGGATATCTTCCCGCACCTGCCGAAGGATAATTGTCCGGGCGTGACAATCTATACCGCGACCCGCTGGGGCAAGCTGCTCAATCCGAAGAAAATGCCGGCTGATGAAAAACCGCTGAGCGCGGCCGAATGCTATCGTTTCGTGTTATCCAATCCACACGTTGATCTATGCATGATGGGGTCGAAAAACGAACAACAGATGCTCGAGGGGCTTATCGCTCTGCAGCAGGGGCCGCTTTCACCGGAGGAAATGGCGCATATTCGGAAGATTGGGGAGTATGTGCACGGGTAGCGTGGGATCCGTGGCACGGGCATCTTCCGCCAAAGGCGGACAAGTGCCCATGCGCATGGTCGATACGCCCATGCCACCATGGATGCATTGGGCAGGTTCGTACGTCAGTGCCGCGGCGGGGGACGCCGACCGATGAAAGATCATTGTCATTTGATGGCGCACGAGACGTACGCCATCCACAGAATACTATAACCAAAATTCCCCGAACATCAAGACACTCACTGCATCTTTTGCACCTGTTTATATCGAAAACAACTTATCAGATGATCGTTGACCATCCCGGTGGCCTGCATGTGTGCATAGCAGATCGTCGGGCCGACAAATTTGAACCCGCGCTGTTTTAGATCATGGCTCATGGTTTCAGCTTCAGGGGACAACGGCGGAATCTCTCGAATGGTTTTCCAACGGTTGACAATCATCCGGCCATTGGTGAATTGCCAGATATACTTGTCGAAACTGCCGAATTCCCGCTGCACCTGCAAAAACGCCCGGGCGTTCGTGACGGTTGCTTCGATCTTCAGCCGATTGCGGATGATCCCGGCATCCTGCAGGAGCTTGTCGATTTTCGTCTGCCGGTAACGAGCAATCCTGGCCGGATCAAAACGATCGAACGCCTTACGGAAATTTTCGCGTTTGTTTAATATCGTTGACCAGCTTAACCCCGCCTGCATCCCCTCGAGGACGAGAAATTCAAAAAGCTTCTGCTCGTCATGCAGGGGCACCCCCCATTCCGTATCATGATAGGCCAGCATCAGGGGATTATCGGCCGGCCAGGGGCAGCGGGTTTTCATAGTGCAACTCCCATCTTGTGGTCAATTTGCCTTGCGATGGGTCGGTAAAAATCATCCCAGTCGTTCAGCAACATACTGCGCGATGTCTTTGACCTGCACATCCTCGACATCTTTAACCGCCAGCGCATCACGCAGCATGATCGGGCAAAACGGGCAACCCGCCGCAATTTCTTTGGCCCCGGTTGCCAGCAGCTCCTCGGTCCGTTTATGCGGTACGCGTTCGCCCTGGTTTTCCTCATTAAACAACTGTGCGCCGCCGGCGCCGCAACAGAACGATGTCTCCCGTGTCCGCCGGGGTTCCAGAATATTCACACCTGCCGAGCGCAACACCGAACGCGGCGCGTCGCAGCCGGCCTTGCCCTCGTACCGTGACAGGTAGCACGGGTCGTGATAGACCGCGCAGGTGCCGTTACCGCCGGTCAGCTGGAGCTTGCCCGAGGCGAGCAGTTCTTCGATAAACAGCGCATGATGGACAACACGGATATTCGCGTTTAAGCCGAGTTGGGTATATTCGGTCAATGTGCGCAGGCAATGCGGGCAGGTGGTGACGATGGTTGTCGGGTTGGCGGCATTAAGCGCCTCGATATTTTCCAGGGCCAGTTCCTGAAATTGATACTCATTTCCGGCGCGGCGGGCGGCATCGCCGGTGCATTTTTCCTCGCGCAGCACACCCCAGCCGACCCCGGCGGCGCTGAGGATTTTGGTGAAGGCCAGCGACACCTGCCGATATTGCACGTCATAGCGGGCTAGACACCCCATCCAGTACAACACCTCCTGGCCGTCATACGATGGGTATTCGTGCGTATCGAGAAATTCCTCGGCCTGGTTTTGGGTATACCCCCACGGGTTGCCGTTGCGTTCGAGGTTTTTCATCAACGCGGTCATCGGCTCGGGGAATTCGCCCTCGGCTCCAAGGCCGCGCCGCAGTTCGAGGATCGGGACTACCTGATCGATCCCCACCGGACATTGGTAGGTGCAGGCGCCGCATGTCGTGCACTGCCAGATGGCTTCGACCGGCAGGATTTCGTCGGTCAACACGCCCGCATCGGCCGGTTTAGTCAAATACCCCTGCCGTAAATCGAGCATGAGTTGCTTGGGGTTGAGTACCTTGCCGGTCTGGTAGGCCGGGCAGTTGTCCTGGCAGCGGCCGCATTCCACGCAGGTAAACGCCCCTAGCGCGGTGTGCGTCGAGAGGTCCTTCAACGCCACTGCACCGAATTCCTCGGCTTCAAAATCGAGCGGCCTGACATCGGCCAGGCGGAACGACTTGGTGAATGTGGTCAGCGGCGAAAATACCAGGTGCAGGTGTTTACTGTGCGGGATCAGTGCGGCGAAGGCCAGGATCGTCATCGTGTGCACCCACCAGTTGATTTTGTACGCCGGGGAGTCCGGCGGGAACAGGTGAATGCCGAAAAGGTAGGTCAGCATCAATATCGTAATGAATACCGCCACAATCCCGGATGTCGCCGACAGATGCTTGCCCAATGCCTCGGGACGCATAACAAACCGCCGAAAGGCCAGATAGAGAATGCCCATCAACACCAGCACCGACCACAGCGAGACTACCTGTGAGACAATTCGGAAAACCACGCCATGCCCTAAAAGCGAAAAACCGAAACCCTCGGCAAAGTGGTGCAAGGTGGCGGGAATATAAAATATAAAGCCCCAGAACACCAGGGCATGCATGAACCCCGGCACCCGCCGCTGGGAAATCACCGTACTCTGGAACACGACTTCAGCGAACCAACGCCCCAACCGCCGCCCGAAATCATCAAAAGCCAGCGTGCTTTTGCCGGAGGTGATCAAGTCAATACGCTTTTTGACCGGCAGCCAGAAGGCCACAGCAGCCGCCACAATTAATACTGCCAGAATAATCGCTTCAATCATCGGTCAGTTCCTCGTTTCGCTCGTGCGCCAACGGGCTTCCTGCCAACATTCGGGGCAGGCAGTCAGCCGGGCCGCCCGGCACGTTATATAACATTTCACCGGGGACCCGGAAACTGCAAAGTGTGTCAATTCCGTGCCGGTTCGAGCGAGCTTGTCCAACGGAAATGCGCAACATGCAACGATCTTGTTATTTCGCCAGGTTATGCCGTCCGCCGAACTGCTCGATCAGACGATAAAAGCGGGCTTCGTAAATGAGGGTATACGTATCCATTTGGTCGGGGATGAGCTTTTCCGCTTCGCGGCGGGTGGTGATCAGCAGTTCATCGCGCGCGGTCTCGGTCAGCGGCACATTGGCCAGCAGGAAAGCCGTGCGATCGACCAGCTTGCGCAGTGCCTCCAGTTTATCATCCTCTGACTGACAGTCCGGCACGGTGTTCATTGGTGCCTCTGGCTTCGGATTTACTAGAGGTAATTGAGTACCCAGTCCGCGCACTTTTTTTCCTCGACGATTACGCCACCGAGGGCTTTGAGTTGTCCGAGCTGGGGAATTCTGGCGCGTTCGACAACAAACACCGGTTTGCCCTGTTGGTGGGCGCGCGTGGCGGCATCCATGGTCCCGGTGGAGGATTCATGCACCTGGACGATCAGTACCGCATCGGCCAACCCCACGACGATCCGGTTACGGGCCATCAGCCGGCCGACTGCGACCCTGGTCGAGGGATGATATTCCGACAGGACCACGCCGTTTTCGGCAATCTGCCCGGCCAGCATACTGTTTTCGGGCGGATACATCTGAGCGAAGCCGCAGCCCAGGACGCCCCATGTTGTCCCTGCGGCCTGCAACGCCCCGACATGTGCCGCCGCGTCGATCCCCCGGGCCAGGCCTGAAACTATCACTGCACCGCGACCGGCGATTTCCTCGCTTAATTTTTCAGTCTGCAGGATGCCGGCGGCATCTGCTTCATGCGTCCCGACAATCGCCACGACCGGCCCGTCAATATTGGTCATTTTGCCGCGGGCAAACAAGACAGATGGCGGATCACCGATTCTGGCCAGCCGTGCCGGGTAGTTTTTGTCGAGGAAGGTGATAATATCGATGTTCTGCTCATCAAGGCCGATCAGCTGCTCCTGCGTTTCGTCCTGGTGTTTTCGGCCTTCGATGATGCGCTCGATTATTTTGTCGCCGATTCGCGGGATCTGGGCCAATTCCTCGGGTTCCGCTTCCCAGATCGCTTCGGGTGAGCAGAAATGCCGCAAGAGCGCCTGCATCGTGCGGGGGCCGACTTTCCCCGCTTCCTTCAGGTTATAAATGATTGCCCGATCATCCATTGGTCTGTCACAATCCCCGGCGAAGCCCGCGCACCGCAGTGAACGCGAACGGCAGGACTTTCCCGCCCCCGGCCTCTTGGAGCGCCCGTCGTAACTCGGCCAGGGTATGACCCGACCGGCTCAGGTCATCAATGAGCAAAGCCCGTTTCCCGACGATGTGCCGTTTCTTATTTTGCGCCACTTTAAACACTGCGCTGATATTGGTTCTTCGGGCTTGAAACGACGGCAGTTCTTTTTGCGGCAGGCAAAGCCGCGTTCGCACGAACAGGTCGTTGACTACCGGTTTGCCGATTGTCTCGCCCAGTTTTTCGCCCAGCCAGCGCGAGGGCGAATATTCGCGGAAGACCGGCGAGGACGGCGCCGGGATCACACACTCAAAGCCGTCTATGGTTTGCTGTTCATTGAGCAAACGGGCCGCGGCGAAAACCAGCTGCCAGCCGGCGTCAAGATCATCGCGATACTTGAACCGCCACACTGCCAGCCCTACCGGAGTGCGACCGGTCCACCGCCGTTTGCGGCGGTAATAATCAAGTGCCTGTCCGGAGGACACCGGCTGGGGCAGGGGTACACCGGTCGCTTGAGGAAGACAATCGCAATCGGGCGGCATTGGCCGGGTTTCCGGCGACGTTTCATATCCCGCCACCCAGCGAGTCCACATCTCACGCCCGGCGCGTTGCCACCGGGCCAGTGTCCGTTGCTTCAACATCAGAAGATTATCGCCGAAAAACGAAAGATTTCCGCTTCCGGTTCTCGCCAGGCGTCCGGCGGAAGATTGGCTTTCAGGCAGGTCTGGGCCAGAAACGTCTCCCGGTCCCACTGTTCCTCCACGGCCACCTGGGGCAGCAGGACGCCCGATTGGTAGCCGAGCCGGACGAAGAGGCCATCCCGCCCGACCAGGACATCCAGCTCGTCGCGCACTTTTATTAACGGCGAGAGGACCGTAATTTCGATCTCAAGTTGTTCCATCTCGCCGGGGGCGATCGGAACGAAGCGGTCGTCATCGACCGCCGCCGCCCGTGCCATCTCGCGGATTGCGTCGGCCAGCGGCTTAATCGGCTGGATATATCCGATACATCCCCGCAGGTTGCCGTCGATTTTCAGCGTTACAAAAGCCCCGCGTTTCATGGATAGCTGCGCCGTGGGCGGGGACAGGTCGGGGAAGTGCGAACCTTTTACCGCATTTTCGATTGATTTTCGCGCCACGCGCTTCAAAAACAGTTTTTCCTCTTCGGTAAAATCCAACGGGGCCGCCGGATCAGGGCGTGTTTTCCCCGAGGGTGTCTCCAGTTGATGAACCTTGCCGTTGGACTCCGGCACAGTGACGGCATGGATTACAGCAGAAAGATAGCCGACAACCTGGTCCCTGCTGCCGGGCTCAATGTCCCCTGAGTTTGCCATGTTCAGGACGGTCACGGTATCGCCGCCCAGTTTTTTCGCCGCAATCATTGCCGCGGCGATCGGCCCCCCGCCGCAGGCCTCGGCTTCACCGTTTTCCAGAAGTTTCAGCAGTTTTCCCGGGGAAAAATCCTCGATCGCCTCTGCTGCGCGCCGGTCCAGTTGCCGTGCCTCGGCGGTCGAATGAAAATGGGACAAATCCGAAGAGGCGACAATCAACGTTTTCCCAGGGCGGGCGAACTGGCCCAGCGCCTCACCCAGCACGCGGCAGGTGTTGTATTCCTGATCGCCCATCACAATGGGTACCAGCATGAAATTGCCGAGCACTACCTGCAAGAACGGCAGTTGGACTTCCAACGCGTGTTCGTGCCGTCCGCCACGACCGTTATGTCCGGCATCGGATAGCGCCAGCCGGGGGTCGATGCCGGTTAACCGCCCGACAAAATCGATATCTACCGGAATATCGCCCAGCGGTGTCCGGTAGAACCCGCCGTCAAAAACCGCCACTCCCTGAAAAAAGACAGTGTGTGACGGTGAAATAACCACCACAGTATCAAAAGATTGTGCTTCAAGTAGCTTATAGGCATGTGCGGCCACCTTTCCGGAATACATATACCCGGCGTGGGGGACAATCAGCGCGAGTGTCTGGCCCTCGATGTCGGGTTTGGCGGCCCGACTGAAATACCCGGCGATCGTTTTGGTCAATTCGACCGGGTTGTCGGGATAAAACTGTCCCGCCACGCGCGGCGGACGGATTTTTTTGCGGTCGGATTGCATATACATGACACAGTACTCCGTTCGGGCATTCCCCCAGCGATTATAACAGATCATGCCCGACCAATGCTATCATAAAGGATGCCGGACTCACCGGCTGCCGGACGGCAGGATTTTGTATTCGTAACTCATTTTGGCCGTGGCGCCCAGCATTGCCCCCACCGAACAGTATTTCTCGTGAGATAATTTTACCGCCTTTTTGACCTTGCTCTCAGGAATGTCTCCGGTAAGGGTATACAAGACATGTATTTTGGTCCAGACCCGGGGATGTTCTTCGGCCGTTTCCGCTTCAATGGCGATTTCAAAGGCCTCGATGGGGACTTTCATCTTGTTCAAGATCATCACTACGTCGATGCCGGTACACCCGCCCAGGGCGATCAGCGGTAATTCGCCCGGCCGGACCGCGGAGTCCTCGCCTCCGTGATCTCCGTCGGCATCCATGACCACCGCATGACCCGAATCCGCCTTGCCGACAAACTGCATTCCCCCGGTCCATTTGATTTGAGCTTTTTTCATCGTGGGCCATCCTCCTTATTGATCGCTCCCAGAGCGCCTGTGGCGGAATATACGTTCAGCCAAGATAAGCGATTGCCGGCCATTGCGCCAACAATCGAGGTTTCCCCAAAATACGCGGGAAGACCGCTGCCGAAAACTTGCGTCCGGGAAGCCGATACAATATATTGTCCGGCCGATACAACCCACCCCATGGACAAATGGGGCTGGGTTTTTTGTGTATGTGGCGGACGGCACGACCGATGAAAAAAATGCCATTGATACCCGCAGCGATGGCGGGTTACGGCTCCGCCGCCGAACCCGGTGGCGTCGCCCGTATCGGGCAGCCAATTATCGGCAAAATCTGTGGACTGGATGCTTTCCAGCAATTATCCGCAGCCATCGTTCAGCATCGACCGGCCAGGGCCGAGGTCTCCGGTTTGGCCGGTTCCGCCGGGGCGTTTGTCGCCGCCGCATTATTCGAACAATCGCCACGGACAACGCTGATTTTTGCGGTGAACGGCGATGCCGCAACCCGCTGGTACGACGATCTGGCGGCACTCCTGGGTCCGGAGCGGGTCTATCGTTTTCCCACCTGGGAACTGTCGCCGTATGAGTTTCGCCGGCCCGCCGCCGAGCCGGTCGGTCAGCGGATCGAATGCCTCTGGGCTTTGGCCCAACCCCGGCCAGTTGTGGTGGTGACGCATTTGCGTGCTGCTCTGGAGTTGACCGTGCCCCCGGAAGAGCTGCGCGATAAGACCGTTTCCCTGATGGTAGGCCAGGATATCGATATTGAGGACATTATCACCCGGTTGGTCGACCTGGGGTATGAGCGATGCTCGCTGGTCGAGGAAGCCGGCAGCTTCGCGCGACGTGGCGGGATCATTGATGTCTTTACGTATTCCTCGGAACACCCCGTGCGGATCGAGCTGTTCGGTGATACCATCGAATCGATCCGGACGTTCTCGGTTTCGTCTCAACGTTCGGTGACGCAGCTGGCTGATTGTCTGATCTTGCCCTCCCGGGAGGTGCTGACCGACCGTCATGAGCTTGCCGCACGACTGGCGGCAGTCCGGGCCAATACCGCATTATGTGAACGAGTCGAGGGCGATCCTGATTTCCCCGGCTTGGAGTGGCTGGCCGCCTCCCTGGGGATCCCCCGTGCCACAGTCATGGACCACCTGCCTGCTGAGGCCCGGGTCTGGACCGACGACCCCGAGGGTTTCCAGTACAAGACCGAATCAATTCTGGGCAACGTAAGAAAATTCCATTCCCGCACCGAACGGAATTATTCGCCCATCCCTGGTCCCGACTCGATCGGACAAACCATCACTGCGCTGCCGGCCAAAGCAGCACATTTTTCCGGAGTGCGGCAGCATTACCTCAGATTTCCGGATGCGCTTGATTTTTCAACAATAGAACCTCCGGCTTTTGCCTCACACATTGGCCGTCTCACCGAATTCCTCGAGAGGCAGGAGCAGGCCGCCAGAGCGACCTGGATTTTATGCGACGCCAAGCCGCATGTCCAGCGGCTGCAGGAAATCCTGGCCGCCGAGGGCGGGACCGGACTGCATACCACGCTGGCCGCCCCCGGGGTCCACGGCGGCTTTTGTTTTGCCGACGGCGATTGCGTGCTGACCGACCACCAGATTTTCAACCGGCATTACAAGCAGTACCGGCGGCGGCGATTTAAAGAGGGTGTGGCCCTGTCCAGCTACAATCAACTGAGCAAGGGCGATTATGTGGTGCATATTGATTATGGGATCGGCCGCTTCCGGGGTCTGCAACGGATCACCGTCCAGGGACAGCAGCGTGATTGTCTGCTCATCCATTATCAAAACGACGATAAGCTATATGTCCCGATCGAAGAATTCAACCGGGTGCAGAAATTCACCGGCAAAGAGGGCAATCCCACACTGACCAAACTCGGCGGGACCACCTGGGAAAAGGCCAAGCGCAAAACCAAAAAGGCGCTGTTGGAGATGGCGACCGGACTGGTGCGCTTATATGCCGAACGCAAGACCCGCCCGGGATTTGTTTTTTCTCCCGATGCCGAATGGCAAAAACAGCTGGAGGCCTCCTTTGCCTACGAGGAAACACCGGATCAGCTTAAAGCCATCAACCAGATAAAAAACGACATGATGGGGCCTGCGCCCACCGACCGTCTGGTCTGCGGTGATGTCGGGTACGGCAAAACCGAGGTGGCTATCCGCGCGGCATTCAAAGCGGTCGTCGATCACAAGCAGGTCGCGGTACTGGTCCCGACCACCATCCTGGCCGAACAGCATCTTAATACGTTCCGCGAGCGGTTGGCGGAGTTCCCGCTGAAGATCGAAATGCTTTCGCGTTTCCGTACTGCCCGCGAGCAGAAAAATACAATCGCCGAGCTGGCCGCAGGCCGGGTCGATATCATTATCGGGACCCACCGGCTGTTGTCCAAAGATGTTGGTTTTGCGAACCTGGGTTTGCTGGTCGTCGATGAAGAACAGCATTTCGGCGTGGCCCACAAAGAAAAAATTCGCCAACTCAAAACTCAGGTGGATACAGTGACGCTGACCGCCACGCCGATCCCGCGCACGCTGCAGATGTCGTTGTTGGGCGCCCGGGACATGTCGCTGATCGCCACTTCGCCCAAAGACCGCCTGCCGATCCACACGGAGATCCGGGAATTTTCGCCCGAGGTGATCATCGAGGCTGCGCGGCAGGAATTGGAGCGAGGCGGACAAATCTTTTTCGTCCATAACCGCGTGCGCTCGATTGCGGCCATGGCCAATTTCCTGCGGCGGATTCTGCCGGAAATGACCGTCGGCGTAGCTCATGGCCAGATGAAAGAACGGGAACTCGAATCGATCATGGTTGATTTCCTGCACCGCAAGTTCGATTGTCTGCTGTCCACGGCGATTATCGAATCGGGACTGGATATTCCCTCGGTCAACACGATCATTATCAACCGCGCCGACCGGTTCGGCTTGGCTCAATTGTACCAGCTGCGCGGGCGGGTCGGTCGGTCGCATGTGAAGGCCTACGCCTATTTATTGACGCCCGCATTCAGCGGCTTGACTCCGGTGGCCCGCAAACGGCTTAAAGCGCTGGAAGAACACACTGCGCTGGGCTCGGGATTTCACCTGGCCATGCGCGATCTGGAAATCCGTGGCGCCGGTAATCTGCTTGGGCCGCAACAGCATGGCTATATCGAGGAAGTCGGGTTCGATTTGTATTGCCGGTTGCTCGAAGAGGCCGTCAACGAAATCCGTGGTGAACAACCGGCGCCGGAACGGTCAACGACGAAAATAGATTATCCGGGAGAAACCTTTATCCCGGAACACTATATCCCCGACAACCAACAGCGTTTTGAGGTGTATAAACGCCTGGCCGATATCCAGACCACCCATGAACTGGATGATTTGCGTCTGGAATTGGCCGATCGTTTTGGGGCGCCGCCCGAGGCGGTGCAGGTGTTGCTGGATTTGGCGTACGCCCGGGTGCTGGGCACCGGTTCGCAGGTAAAAAAGGCGGCTGTAGAAAAACATACCGGAATAATTACAATTGAGTTTATGCCGGAACGCCCGGTGCAGCGGACAGAAATAGAGCGCTGGCGGCGCGGGATAGCTGAGGGGTTGTCATTTTCTCCGGGCCCGCCGTTTGTGTTACGGATAATCCCGGCGAAATCCGCGGGTCCGCTGCCGCGGCCGGCAACGGTCCTGAAAAACGCCTTGGAAAAAATATAATGGGGCATATATTGACCGCTTACGTTTGCGGAGAATGGTGAAACATGACCCGGGAAGATGTGATCAGGAGTAGACGATGAAGAAACTGTGGTGGCTGGCGGCGGCCTGCGTTATCTTGTCCGGCTGCGCCGAAAAAAATGATCGCGAAGTCGTTGCTGTAGTGGGTGATCGGGAGATCCCGCTGACGGAAATCACCGAAAACTTCATGCAGGTAGGGATGCCGGAATTTACCTCCGTCGAGGACGAGCTCGACGCCAAGAAAAAATATCTTGATCAGCGTATCGAGGAAGCCCTGCTGGTTAAAGCGGCGTATACCCATGGCTTGGATACAGACATCGAAATCCTGGAGCTGGTGGAAAACGAGCGGGCGAAATTCCTGCTCGATGAACTCTTCCGCGTGGTCATTATCGAAAAATGCGAAGTCGCCGAAAAAGAAATCCGGGAATGGTACGAACACTGGTTCACCAAAATCCGGGCGCGTCACATCCTCGTGGAGGACAAGGCGCGGGCCGATTCTGTGCGCCAGGCGGTCCTCAACGGCGCGGATTTCGCCCAAATTGCCCGGGATATTTCCCGCGATCCGCTTTCCCGCGCGCGTGGCGGGGATATGGGCCGCCATTTCGGCTGGGGCGAGCTGGTCCCCGATTTTCAGAAAGTATTATTCACCATGAAGACCAATGAAATTTCTCAGCCGGTAAAAACCGAATACGGCTGGCACATCATCGAGGTCCTCGACATAAAAGAAGAGGGTGTCATGCCTCTGGATTCGATCCGGCAGGTCATCAACAGCAGGATCATGGCCGTGAAACAGGAACAACGCCAGCGGGAACACCGCGATGAATTGCTGAAGGCCTATCCCATTGAATTGGTGCCGGAAACGATCACGTTTTTGCGGGAAAAAATCGCGGAGTATGCCAAAATCGATACGGTGGTCATCGCTGATTCCCTGCGCCGCGACGTCCCCCTGGAGTTCCTTTCGGAAATGGAACTGGAAAAACCCATCGCCCATTACCTGGGCGACCAGGTGATGCCCCTCGGGCATTATCTGCAGCTGTCCAATTCACGGCCCGCGGAAGCCAAACCCCCGCTCGCTCAACCGGAGCTGGTCAATCAATTCATCTTCACCAACGTTTTGCTCGAACTGCTGCTCGACCAGGCCCACAAGCTGGGACTTGAGGAAGCGCCGCTATATAAAACTCGGTTGAAGGAATTCACCGAGACCGTCATGGCCGACAAGCTGAAAAACACCATTCTGCGGCGCGGTATTTCCGTCGGGGAAACCGAACTTCAGGAATACTTTGACTCACACCCCGAGGAATTCCTGACCGAAGTCCGCATTCATGTCAATGAGATCCTGGTGGCCGACAAGGCCACGGCCGATGACCTGTACAAACAGCTCCGGGCGGGGGCGTCGTTTGAAGACCTGGCGCGCCGCCATACCACGCGGAAGGGCTATCAGCGCAACGGCGGCGACTTGGGCATCGTCAAGCCATACCGTTTCCCGGAGATTTTCGAGTACGCGCAGAACATGAAAGTGGGGGAATTGTCAGCGCCGTTTCTCACGCAGGACGACTGGTCGATCATCAAGATCCTCGAGCGCGAGGAACCCCGGCCGCAGGATTTTGCGACAGTCAAGGGCGAATTGTTCACCCGGCTGCGTGAAGAGCGGATCGACTCCTCGCAGGTAGCCTACATCGATTCGCTGCGGGCGGCAACGCCGATCACCATTGATGAGGACAAGCTGGCGGCTTCAGTGGACCACAAAAAGTACGAGTGATCGGCCCTTGTAGCATGGAGATTAACAAAATAAGGATGTCGGGATGGGGGAACAAACAGTGAGCGTTCGGCTGATTGTCGCTGTGGTCTTGGTTGCGGGATGGTTCGCCACGCCTGTGGAGGCCGACACTTTCGACCGCCCGGCCGCGGTGGTCGGCAGCAAGATCATCCTGGAATCCGAGCTGCAGGCCCAGATGCAAATTCTGGCCCTGCAAAACCAGATCGACCTGTCCAAGCCCGCCCGCAAAGCCGAGTTACGAGAGGAAGTCCTGCGCCAGATGATCGATGACCGGCTGATCCTCACGGAGGCGGAAAAAGACACCCTGATTTCCGTGACCCCCGAAGAGATTGAGCAGGCGCTGTCCGAGCATATCGAAAATCTGCGCGCGCAGTTCGGGACCGCTGAACAATTCGAGGCGGAACTGGCAAAAGAGGGTTTGACGTTCGGTGAACTGCGCCGGCGTTTCCGTGCCGATACCGGCAATCAACTGCTCAAACAGAAGCTGATCTCGCGCAAGGTGGGCACCGTTTCGATCACCAACGGCGAGGTTAAGGAGTTTTTTACCCTCTACGCCGATTCGCTGCCCCCCCTGCCGGCCTCGGTCAAACTGGCGCATATTCTCATCCCGATCACGATCGATTCCAGCCGCATCCTTGCCGCGCGCGAGCGGCTGACCGAGATCCACGCGCAGATTGAAGCCGGCGCCGATTTCGCCGAGATGGCCCGGCAATACTCTGATGACCCGACTGCGGAGCAGGGCGGTGAACTCGGCTGGTTCGGCCCCGGCGATCTGGTCTCGGAATTCGAAAACGCCGCGCAACGGCTGCAGCCGGGGCAACTTTCGGGTGTAGTGCGCACCATGTACGGTTTTCATCTCATTGAAATCGAGGAAAAACGCGGCGACCGCTATCGCACGCGGCATATCCTGCTGCAGTTGTCCCCGGATGCGGCCGATACGGCGGCGGCGATGCGGCTGGCCGATTCTGTGCGTAATGAAATCCTGGCCGGCGCCGATTTCTGCGAACTGGTAGTCAGGCATACGGGCGACAACGACTCGCGCAAAAACTGCGGTGAGCTGGGCTGGTATCCGGTCGAACAAATGTATCCCGAATTCAAAGCCGCGCTGGCTGCTGTGGATACCGGCGGGTATTCCGCACCGACCATTTCGGAATTCGGCGTCCATATTCTGCACATTCTCGACCGCAAAGAGGGCCGGGACTACACCCTTGCCGATGATTGGGATGCGATCAAGGAAATGGCCCGCCGCGAAAAAACCGGCCGTGTGGTTGCCGCCTGGATCGCCGACATTCGGGAAGAAACCTACATTGATATCAAGCAGTATTAGCCCCCGCCGGGGCTGCCGGATTTGATTTGTCGTCCCGGCCCGCGCCGCGCTTCCCTTTAATCTGCCGTCAATCCCCCGCCGGCCCCTGCCGATACTAATGTCAGGGGAGTCACAAACCCTTCCGTGGGCGGACACCGCTCACCGGCAATTATCACCGTGGAGTGGCCCGATGAATCTAAAACAACTACTCTCTGAAATGACCGCCCGGGGCGCATCGGATTTGCATATCCGCGTGGGGATCAAGCCGGTCCTGCGTATCGACGGCAAGCTGGTACCCATTGACGGTGATGCAGTTTCCCGGGAAAAGGGCGAAGAGTTCGTCAAGCAGATCCTTTCCGAAAAACAACTCGAGCGGTTTTACAGCCGTAATGAGATGGACCTGGCGCTGTCTGTCGCGCAAATGGGGCGTTTCCGGGTGAACTTGTACCGGCAGCGCGGCACTGTCGGGCTGGCGCTTCGGGCCGTCAATACAACCGTACCCTCGTTCTCCGAGTTAAACCTTCCCGAGGTCATCAAGAAACTCTGCGGCGAACGCCGCGGCCTGATTATTGTCACCGGCACCACCGGCTCGGGGAAATCGACGACCCTGGCGGCCATGATCGAACAGATTAACAGTACCCGTGCCGACAATATCCTGACCATCGAAGACCCGATTGAGTATATTTATCAGAACCGTAAATCGTTCATCTGTCAGCGTGAAGTCGGCGGCGATACCGAATCGTTCGGCTCGGCATTGCGGCATGCGTTCCGCCAGGACCCCAATGTCATCCTGATCGGTGAGATCCGCGACCTGGAAACGATGTCCATTGCCCTGACCGCTGCAGACACCGGACACCTGGTCCTGACAACCCTGCATACGCTGGACGCAGTCGAGACGATCTCACGTGTCGTTTCCTTCTTTCCACCGCACCAGCATCAGCAGGTGCGGCTGTTGTTGTCCGGGACACTGAAAGCCATTATCTCGCAGCGGCTGCTGTCGCGGAGCGACCAGCAGGGCCGGGTCCCGGCCATTGAAGTGCTTATCGGGACCGCCGCGATCTGCGATGCCCTCCTTGATGAGAATAAGATCAGGACGATTCAGGACTTGATTCAGGATGGTCAGGTGCAGTATGGGATGCAGACCTTTGACCAGTCGATCATGAAACTGCACCGCGCGGGGATGATTTCCTATGAAGAGGCGATGAGTTACGCGACCAACCCTGATGATTTCGATCTGCGCGTGCGCGGGATTACCGGGGCTTCCGATCGCGGCTGGTCGGAAGTGGGTCACGCAAAACCCTGAGCGAAGTTTCAGTTCTTATTGCAGAAAATACGCCGGCCCCGGGGAACACGAGGCCGGCATTTCCATGTCTATATCGCGCGATCGACCGGTGCCGCTGCGGGTTGTTGTTCCACCGGCGCCGCCCGATTTATCACGATATCTCCCACCAGATCATCGAGATAGGTGAATTTGTCGGCCTTGAGTTTAAGCTCGTCGGCCATAGCGTGCCGATAGAAAGAAACCTGCACGCGCAAGCCCTGAGATTGTACCTGCTCGATTGCTTCGCAATAGTCCTGATCGCCCGAAACGATAATCGCCCAGTCGAACGAGCGGCGCATGCCGTTGGCCACCAGGTCGGTGGCCAGGGCCACGTCCACGCCCTTTTCCCGGGTTTCCCGCCGGCCATTTTCGCCGTAGGATTCACGCAGGGGTTTGATCCGGGTTTTAAAACCCATGTACCCCATTTTCTTGAAAAAACCTTCCTGTTCTGATGTGGCGTTTGCCGGACGAGACGCATAGTAAAACGTCCGCACCAGATCAAAACCTGCGGAAAGGCCTTCGCGTAGTTTTTCAAAATCGATGCGTAATCCCTTTTGATAGCGATCCGTTTCATGATAAAGATTCGAACCATCAATAAAAATCATAAGTCGATGCATCTGATACCGCCTTTCAGTGGCCTCCTTATACGTTATTCCGTCGGCCGCAATTTCGGCCGCCATCGTTTAAAAGGCAAGGGGCATTTCTTTGGTTCCCGCCGATTTAAGTTGCCCCCTCCTTATGTTCTCACTACACTGTACACGGTTGGAGTGCGGAAGGTTTGCAAAATATTTTCCGCGCTGTCAAATCCGCTGGGGCGGATGCGGGTCACCGGGAGCGGTCAAAAACATGAGCGGGATATGATAAAGAAAATCCTTATCGCTAATCGGGGTGAAATTGCCCTACGGGTCATTAGAGCATGCCGTGAAATGGGCATCGAGACCGTTGCCGTATACTCTGAAGCCGATGCCGAATCGCTGCATGTAAAGTTTGCTGACCAGGATGTCTGTATCGGTCCGCCCCCGCCCGCCAAATCGTATTTGGATCCAAAACGGATCATTGCCGCCGCGGAAGTCACCAACGCCGAGGCGATCCACCCGGGGTACGGCTTTCTGGCGGAAAATGCCGAATTCGCCGAGATTTGTGAATCATGCGGAATTGAATTTATTGGTCCACCGGCGAAAGTCATCCGCGAAATGGGCGATAAATCGTTGGCGCGAAAGAAAATGCGCGCTGCAGGTGTCCCGGTTACCCCCGGTTCGATAGAGGATTTGACCTCGGTGGAGGAGGCGCTCGACCTGGCTCGGGAAATCGGCTATCCGGTCATTATCAAAGCGGCAGCCGGCGGGGGCGGGCGCGGCATGCGGATTTGCGAGGACGAAAAGGCCTGCCGCAACAATTTTCAAGCCGCCCAGACTGAAGCTGCCGCAGCGTTCGGCAACCCGGCGATTTATCTGGAAAAGTACCTCCGTGCCGCCCGCCATGTGGAAATCCAGGTCCTCGGTGATAAACACGGCAATGTCATTCACTTGGGGGAGCGGGACTGCACGGTGCAGCGCCGTCATCAAAAACTCATCGAGGAATCGCCGTCCACGGCGGTCAATCCTGTATTGCGCGAGGCGCTGGGCGAAGTGGCCGTGCAGGCGGCCCGGGCAGTTGGCTACTATTCCACCGGCACGGTGGAGTTTCTCCTCGGCGACTCGGGCAGCTTGTATTTCATGGAGATGAATACCCGGATTCAGGTCGAACACCCGGTCACGGAGGAACAAACCGATATCGATCTGGTCAAGGAACAAATCCGCGTGGCCGCCGGTGAAAAATTGGAGTTGCAGCAAGCCGATGTCCACTTCCAGGGGCACACCATCGAATTGCGGATCAACGCCGAGGACCCTTGGCATGATTTTGCACCGCGCCCCGGCCAAATCACCAGCTTTCATGTCCCCGGGGGGCATGGGATCCGGGTCGACACCCACGCCTACGCCAAGTACGTGATTCCGCCGTTTTACGACTCCCTGATTGCCAAATTGATTGCCCACGGAAAGACCCGCGACCAAGCCCTGCGCAAACTCCGGCGGGCTTTGGATGAGTTTATTATCGAGGGCATCCCCACGACCATCGACTTTTTCAAGCAGGTCATTGATCATGAAGTGTTTATCTCGGGCGAGTACGACACGTCCTTTGTTGAGCGGCACCTGCCCGAACTGATTAAATCCAGAAGCAAACCATAGGCGGGGCCGGCCTTCCGGAGCTTCGCGCAGATCACGAGTCCGGCCGGTCCGGCAATCAACATAGAATAAATTCCGCCGCGATGTCAAATTATTGTCCAAACGCCATTGCCCGGCGTCGCCGCCCAGTATTTCTTACGCCGTTGTTGGAGGCCTTGATATTGAGGGAGGGAACAATGATTCTCGATGAATTAAAGTACACCAAAGAGCATGAGTGGGTTTTAATCGAGGATGATATCGCCACGGTCGGCATCACTGATTTTGCCCAGGGCGAACTCGGCGATATCGTGTTTGTTGAATTTCCCGCAGTCGGGGACAGTGTCACCGCCAATGAACCGTTCGGCACGATCGAGGCGGTCAAAGCAGTGGCCGAGTTGTTTGCCCCGTTGTCCGGGACGGTCGAAGAAACCAATAGCGCGGCCGCCGATGACGCCGGGATTATCAACGCTGATCCCTACGGCAAGGGGTGGATGATTAGGATTAAAATGTCCGATCCCGCGGAACTCGATTCTCTGCTGACGCCGGACTAGTACCGGGAATTATCCGGAGATAACTGATAAGGGACTAACGGCCGGTACGCGTACCAGCCGGCTTTCAGAAAAATAATATGGCATATATCCCGCATACCCCGGACGATCGGGACGAGATGTTGTCTGCGATCGGGGCCCGCTCCATTGAGGATTTGTTCCATACCATACCCGAGAACCTGCGACTGGCCGGTCCGCTGGCCGTCCCCGCGGCGCTCTCCGAGGCCGAACTTGCCGAACATCTGGAGACCCTGGCCGCGCGCAACGATGCGCCCGGCCGGCTGGTGTCCTTCCTCGGCGGGGGTGTCTACGATCATTATGTCCCCGCCGCGGTCGATGCCCTCAGTTCCCGATCGGAATTTTATACGGCGTATACCCCCTATCAGCCCGAAGTGGCCCAGGGGACGCTGCAGGTCATCTATGAATTCCAGAGTTTGATCTGCCGCCTGACCGGGATGGATGTCGCCAATGCCTCAATGTACGATTGCGCCTCGGCGGTGGCCGAGGCGACACTGGTCGCGCTGGCCGCCACCGGCCGGCCGCATGTGATTGTCTCCGAAAGTGTACACCCGCGTTACCGGGAAGTCCTGGTCTCCTACACGCAGGGCCGCGACATCATGATCGACACAGTGATCGCGCCGCGCGGACACAGCGATGTTGAATCGATAGGCAGACTGGTCAGCGAGCAGACCGCCTGTGTGATTACCCAGTCACCGAACTTTTTCGGGCAATTGGAAGAGCTGGCCGGGATCGAACAGGCCGTTCACGGGAAAGGCGGGTTGCTGATCAATATCTTTTATCCGGCGGCGCTGGGCCTTTGCCGGACTCCCGGTGAGTGGGGGGCCGACCTGGCGGTCGGCGAGGGGCAGTCGCTGGGCAATCCGCCGAATTACGGCGGCCCGCTGCTGGGGTTGCTGGCGGCGAAAAAAGATTACCTCCGCCGTGTTCCGGGCAGGATTGTCGGCCGCACGGCCGACAAACAGGGCCAGACGGGGTATGTCATGACCCTGCAGACCCGCGAGCAGCATATCCGGCGGGAAAAAGCCACCTCGAATATCTGCACATCGCAGGCCCTGATCGCCACACGCGCCACGATGTATCTGTCGTTGCTGGGGCGGCAGGGTTTCCGCGCGCTGGCCCTGGTCTGCGCCCGCCGCGCACACTATCTGGCCGACAAGATCGCTGCTCTCGATGGTTTCACGATCAAATATCCCGGCCCATTTTTCAATGAATTTGTCGTCACCTGCCCGGCGCCTGCCACGCTGGTCGTTGAAGCCATGTCCGCGCAGGGGATCGCGCCGGGGATTGCATTATCCCGGTTTTTCCCCGATTGCGACCATGACCTGCTGGTGTGCGTTACCGAAAAGCATCCACCGGCGTTGTTGGATCGTTATGTCGCGGCCCTCAAAGAACTGGCGCGGGTCGGATAAGCAGTTGTAACCGGGGGTCAAGCGTTGCCGATGCCCGCCGCCCGGTGGCGGAACAGGAGCAGTGGAAACATGCCGTTTTGTCCGAGTTGCCGCTACGAATACATTGCCGAAGTCACGGTCTGTCCTGACTGTGGCCGGCCACTGGTTGCCATATTGCCGGAGATTGACGCGGGTTCCGGCGAAGCGGACAAAAAACGCGAATGGAAACTGCTGTATTATGCCACATCGCGACCGGCCGCGGAATTTCTGAAAGAAACTTTACTAGCTTCGGGTGTTGAGGTCGTAGTAAAATATCGGGGCCGATTTTTCGGCCGCGGTGTATCATACGGCCTCGGAGCCATCGCCGACGCTGCCGATGCCGAAGTCTGGGTCAACAAAGAGCAGTTTGCCCGGGCGGAGGAAATCAGGGAACAGACGGTGGGAGATGAGGACACCCGGCATGGCTTTTTACCGGAACAATAACAGGCACGTGGAAGCAGGAATGGAGGAACAATGGTGAAAACAGCACTGGCCGCATCATTGCTGCTGTTACTGGTTGCTCCCGGGACGTCCGCAGATACAATTTCAGAAAGTATCTCGTGGGCGCCGTCGTATGAAGTGGGGCTGGCCCAGGCCAAAACGACCAACCGGCATCTGGTGGTTGATTTTTACACACCCACGTGAAGCTGGTGCACGATGATGGATACCACTACCTTCATCGACCCGGCCGTGGTCGGGTTTGCCAAAAATTTCGTGTTTGCCAAGGTCAACGGTCATGTCGATTCGCTTCTTGAACGTAATGTGGGGATCAGCGGCCATCCGACAGTCATCCTGTTCGCCCCGGACGGCCAAGAGGTTGACCGGCTGCTGGGATATTTCCCCGCCGATACGTTTATGCTTGAGTTGAACAACTATCTGGCCGGCAAGAATACACTGGCCGACTATCTTTCGCGTGTGGCCGCCGCGCCGAATGATCCCCAATTGCATTATACGCTCGCCGACAAATGGACCGCCCGCAGCAAGTATGCCGAGGCCCGCACACATTATAACAAAGTGCTCGAGCTGGACCCGGAAAATAAATTGGGCTTGAATGACGATGCCTCGTACTACCTTGCCTTTTTATGCCGCAAGGAAAAGAATTTCCTGAAAGCCATTGACGGTTTCCGGGCGATGATTAAGGCCTATCCCGCATCGGAGTTGCGGGAAGATGCCGAGACCTATATTCCCTGGCTGTACGCTCAGGCGGGGGACAGTGCGCAGGCGTTGAAATATTACAAGGAGTTCCTGGTCAACTTCCCGGCCTCGAAAGAAACCGAGTGGGTCACTGAACAAATTCAAAAAATTGAACATCCGGGAGATTCCACCAAAACGGAGTGAACAATATTGGGGTGCTCCGGGGGCGGCGAAATCAACGCCCGTCCCCCGGACCATCCGACCCCAGCCATGAAAGAGCAGCCCATCGGCATCTTCGACTCTGGTGTCGGCGGTTTAACCGTCTACCGGGAAATCGAGCGGGTCTGTCCCGCCGATGATATCGTGTATTTCGGCGACCGCGCGCGTTTTCCCTTCGGGGTCCGCTCGCCGCGCGTGCTGGTCGAATACACGCGGCAGATTTTGCATTTTTTGCTGTCGTTCAAGGTGAAATTCGTGGTCGTGGCCTGCAATTCCGCCTCGGCGATGGCCCTGGACACGATCGCCCCCGAATGCCCCGTGCCGATTATCGGCGTGATCAAACCCGTAGCCAAAGCCGCCGTAGCCGCCACCCGCAATAATAAAATCGGGATCATCGGCACCGAGGGCACCATCGCCTCCGGCTCGTATGCCGAGGCGATCCAAAACGCGGATCCGAATATCGATGTCTTCGGCATTCCCTGCCCGCTGCTTGTCTCGCTGGCCGAGGAAGGATATCTCGACCGGCCTGCCACCAGACTGATCGTCGCCGATTATCTGCAACCGCTGAAAGAGGCCGGGATTGATACACTCGTGCTGGGCTGCACGCATTATCCGCTGTTAAAATCTGTCATCGCCGCCGAAATGGGCGTGGAAGTGGCGATTCTCGATTCGGCGATTTCCACCGCCGCCGAGACCAAAAAAATGCTGCAGGACAGCGGCGAGTTCCGCGATGATGATCATAAACCAGTCCATCGCTTCTATGTCTCGGACACCCCCGGCAAATTCGCGCAAGTGGGGGAATTGTTTTTGGGCCGCCCGATCGGCACTGTGACCCAGATCGACATCGCCCGCTACGGCCAACACATTACGCAACCGGCGGAGGACGCCGGATGAAACTCGTGCTGGCCACCAACAACGAACACAAAATCCGCGAAATCAAAAGCATCATGATCGGGCTGGATGTACAATTCCTGACTGCAGCCGATTTCCCGAAATTTCCCGATCCTGATGAAACCGGCGCGACGCTCGAGGACAATGCCCGGATCAAAGCCATCGAAATCTGCCGCGCCACCGGGTTGCCTGCGCTGGCGGATGATTCCGGGCTGGAGGTCGATTTTCTGAACGGTCAGCCGGGGGTGCTGTCGGCGCGTTTCGCCGGGCCGGGGTGCACGTTTGCCGATAACAACCGCAAGCTGCTGAAATTGCTGGAGGGCGTCCCCGCCAAAGAGCGCACCGCCCGTTTCCGCTGTGTGGCCGGGCTGGCTTTGAGCGTGGATGATGTCCACCTGTTCGAGGGTGTGGTGGAGGGTGTGATTACCTCCGACCTGCAGGGCCGGGAGGGTTTCGGCTACGATCCGGTGTTCTATTCACCTGAAATCGGCAAGACCTTTGCGGAGATCCCTGAGCAGGAAAAAAATAAATATTCCCACCGCGGTCGCGCCTTCCGCAAGGCCGCCGAATTCCTGCGCAATTTGGCATAAATCGTGGCATGGGCATCTTGCCGCTGTGGATTTGGGGAAGTTGCCGATGTCTGTCGTCCCGGCGTAGGCCGGGACCCAGTTTTCCCCGCGCCGGGATTCCCATCCCGGCGGAATGGGACAATCGTAGGTCAACACCCCTGCGGTTTTGACATACGCCCGACAGGGCGTACTCGTGGCATGGGCATCCTACCCATGCGCACGGGCCGGGACGCCCGTGCCACGGTTTATCATCCTTGCGTGGTTTTTGTCGCCCCCGCGCTTGTCCGCCTTTGGTGGGCAGGCGGGGACACCGGTTTTTTCCCCGCGCCGGCAGGAATCTTTTCTGCCGATCAGGCGGGATCAGGACAACGACCACCGACCCACCGCAAGCGGATAGGCTACCCGGTGTAATCTTATGTTGTACAATAAATTGTGCGGGTCAGCCCCTGGGCTGACCGGGCACATCCCTCACCCGTCAAATCCTCTGGCGAAATCGTATCCGTCTTGATATATTGGCCCGGTTGCCGAAAACGAATACGGCAACGGTCATATTTCGGGGCGTAGCGCAGTCTGGCTAGCGCACCTGGTTTGGGACCAGGGGGTCGGAGGTTCGAATCCTCTCGCCCCGATTTTTGTTGAATCTCCCCGTCATTTTTTGTATCTTATTCCTGCATGATGTGGCTGGTCCGCCGTGGCGGATCCACATCTGCCGCAATGCTGATGAAGTACTATCGTCCATGCTGGGGCACATGTGGACATGTGCTGCCCACGAAATCCACCCTCAATCAGGGGGAGGGGATATGAAGGGCATGATGCGCTTACTGGCAGGGGGGCTTGATTGGAAAGCCCTATCGATTATTTTGCTTACTCTAATTCCGACCTTTTGTCTTGCACAGTCCGCACCTCGGATTGTTACAATCTCACCAGCCATGAATGAATTGAACGTGTCCGCAAGTACCAATATGTCGGTAACATTCGATGTCGAAATGGACGAAACGACCCTGGACAGTTCGACTTTTGTGGCCTATGGGCGATACTCTGGGTTGCATCATGGAACATTTACATATGACGACATAACGATGACAGTTGTATTTAATCCGGAAGAAGACTTTCTGAAAGGCGAAACCGTCGATATAACCTTAACCACCAGCATTAAGTCTTTGGCAGGGCATGCTTTAGGAGTTAGTCATGTGTGGACCTTTACAATAGGAGTAACTGCGGGGGCAGGCCTATTTGTGTTCGGCGGGGAATATGATGTTATTGGCACTGCCACTTCAATTACCTCTGCAGATTTTGATGACGATGGTGATCTTGACTTGGCAACGGCACATTTTTATTCCAATGCGATCACAATTTTGTTGAACCCAGGTGACGGTGCCTTCAATCTCTATGATGTTTATTCCTTGGGCGGAAACTACAATCCGTGGCAGATTCATGCAGTAGACATTAATATGGACAACTCCATTGATATAATATGTTCTTCCGAACTAAATATTGCAGTCTTTGTCAATGACGGTAATGGCGTATTTACGCTCGATAGTCTTTATTCTGAAGGAATCTACTTCACTTATGCGGCTGATTATGATGGAGACGGCGATTATGACCTCGCCACCGGAGATTCTGGTTGGGCCACCAGCGACGTGTCAATTCTTCTTAATGATGGCGAGGGAACATTAATATATGATTCCACTTATTCGACCGGCTATTATCCGTACGCAGCAGATTTTGATAATGATGCCGACTATGATATTGTGTCTGGGAATTTATACACGCTATTTAATAACGGCAATGCCGTATTTTCCGAGCCAATTAAAATATCATCTTATGAGCGGGCAATTGTTGCTGATTTTGACGGTGATGGTGATAATGACATAACGACTCCTTATGTCGCAATTCTGTTAAATGATGGCGGCGGCGATTTTGTCCTTGATTCTACATATCGAGTTAATGGGGAATGTGCCGCTATTGGCGATTATGATGCTGATGGAGATATTGATTTGGCCACAGCCAATTCTTCAACCGACGATGTGTCTGTATTGGAAAATGACGGTTCAGGTAGGTTTACAATTATCAATACTTATAGTGTTGGTGACCTCCCCCTTTCAATCTGCACAGGTGACTTTGACGGAGATGGCGATTTAGACCTTGCCACAGCAAATGCTTATTCAAGCTCCATTTCTATACTGTTAAACAAGTTCTGTGTGGATTCAGATTTTGACGGATATGGAGACCACGGTATTCCTGATAACGAATGTGAGGATGATAACTGTCAAACTATATTTAATCCAAGTCAAGAAGATCATGATGGTGATGGATTGGGCGATTTATGTGATAAGTGCAGTGACTATGACGGCGACGGTTATGGTGATATTCCACAATATGACACGTGCGAGCACGACAATTGCTCGGGTGTTTATAATCCAAACCAGGCAGATCACGATGGTGATGGCGTCGGAGATCTATGCGATAACTGTCCCCTTGTTGCCGGTGTATCACAATCTGATTCTGATGGCGATGGTAGAGGAGACATGTGCGACAATTGCGTATCAGTATCAAATCCAGACCAAATAGACTCTGATGGCGATTGGGTTGGGGACGAATGTGACTTATGCCCCGGCTATGATGACAGGATTGATAGCGATGGAGATGGGACACCAGACAGTTGCGACTTGTGCCCCGGTTTCCCTGATTACAAAGACCCCGATGTAGACGGAATTCCGAGCAGTTGCGACAATTGCAAATATGATGCAAATCATAATCAAGAAAACGGTGACTTAGATAGTCTTGGCGATGTATGTGACAATTGCCTGGAAATCACAAATGATGACCAATCCGATGTCGATATTGATGGAATAGGTGATGCATGCGACAATTGCCGGACTGTTGCGAATCCTCAGCAGGAAGATGCAGATGGTGATGGGATTGGCAATGTGTGTGATGATTGTGATTGTACAGGATTGGGAGACTATGAGCCGGACGGGTCGATTAATCCTTTGGATGTAGTTTATATGGTCAATTATGTATACAGGGGTCAAGGCCCGGGGCTTTGGGCAATACAGAACTGCCCCATTCTCAATGGAGATTGGAATTGTGACGGCAACATGAATCCAGTGGATGTTGCGTTTATTGTAAAATATGTATATAAGTCGATGGGCGACGGCCCCTGCAACCCCTGCCCTGAATAACCAGCCCATTTCATTCCCGGCAGAGGCCCATATTCTGTGTCCGGCAGATGTCCACATCTGCCGCATCGACGATGAAGTATAATGGTCTATGCTGGGGCACATGTGGACATGTGCCGGACACGAACCCCTGCGATTGATGCTTGTGGCATGGGCATCTTCCGCCAAAGGCGGACAAGTGCCCATGCGCACGGGCGAGACGCCCGTGCCACAGGAACACCACCAACCCGCCTCCCACTGCGGCGGGTCGTCCACTGACAATGATTCCCCACCTTCCCCATTGACTCCCGCCCCCGATTAGGTTATATCCTATCAATGCTGGCGTGGGTGGACAGTGTCGGGTGGGTGATTGCCGCCGGAGTGCCGGGGTTGATCCGCA
This sequence comes from Candidatus Zixiibacteriota bacterium, assembly GCA_020051695.1. Lineage (GTDB taxonomy): Bacteria > Zixibacteria > MSB-5A5 > WJJR01 > JAJRUJ01 > JAGVQM01. Next base: position 119,203 of record JAGVQM010000011.1, read on the forward strand.
CCGACCGGCTCAACGCTTTGGTTCTGCTGATCGTCTTCTCCATTGTCGTGATCTATTTCATCCGCCGGGCGGCCCGGGGGGAGAAGCTGTATGTCCGGCCGCTGGCCGGGTTGCAGGCGGTCGAGGAGGCGGTCGGCCGCGCCACCGAAATGGGCAAGCCGGTGTTGTTCATCCCCGGCACCGGTGATATCGACGAAATCCAGACTATCGCCGGGTTGTCGATTCTCGGATTGGTGGCCAAAGTGACCGCGCGGTATGAAACCCCACTGCTGGTCCCGGTGTTATATCCGATGCCGATGGCCGCCGCGCAGGAGGTCGTGCGCGAGTCGTATATCGATGAGGGCAAGGCCGATCATCTTAGACCAGAAACCGTGCAGTACATCGCCGGGGAATCGTTCTCCTATTCAGCGCGCGTGGGGGGCATGATGCTGCGCGAAAAACCGGCCGCCAATATTTTTATGGGGACATTCCACGCCGAATCGCTGTTGATCTCCGAGGTCGGCCAATCGACCGGCGCCATCCAGATCGCCGGCACCGCCGAACCCGAACAACTGCCGTTTTTTATCGCCGCCTGTGATTACACATTGATCGGCGAGGAGTTGTACGCGGCCAGCGCCTATTTGTCCCAAGAATCCAAGATGCTCGGCTCGCTCAAGGGCCAGGATTTGGTGAAGATGATCATCATTTTTTGCCTGCTTGCAGGTATCCTGGCGGTCACGTTTGGTGTCTATCCCGAATTTGTCGTTGATCTGTTTACCGCGAATTGATTATGAAAACACACCTGCCTGTCGCTATCGCATTTTTATCCGGGATGCTGATGATTATCGCCTTCTTCGGCACCGGCGACACCCTGGCCGATTTTTCCAATGAGGCGTTGCGCTATATGAGCATCGTCGCCGGGTTTGCCCTGCTGCTGGGCGTGATTTCCATTACCCAGGTCAGCGCCGGTGTGGTCCGCAAACGCGAAAAAGACTGGCCGTACAAGATCGTCTTGTTGTTGTGTTTATTTACAATGGCCGGGTTTGGCATCTTTCAGGGGATCACCTCCGGCACGGTTTTCGAGTGGCTGTTTGAGAATATCCAGAAGCCGATGATGGCCACGATGTTTTCGGTGCTGGCGTTTTTTATCGCCTCGGCGGCGTACCGGGCATTCCGCGCGCGTACGGTGGAGGCGACGATCCTGCTGATCACGGCAATCGTGGTCATGCTGGGCCGCGTGCCGATGGGCCAGTACGTGTATGAGGATTTCCCGGCAGTGGCCAACTGGATCATGATGTTCCCCAGCGTGGCGGTGCAGCGGGGGATCATTATCGGCGCGGCGCTGGGCGCGGCCTCGATGTCGTTGCGCATTATCCTCGGTATCGAACGCACCTATATGGGGCGGGGGTAAGGCCTGCGTTGACGGTGGTTGGTAATGGCGGACGAAACCCCAAAATCTTTTCTGGCGCGCATTCAGAATATCGACCGGCGCGTGTTGTATGCGCTGATTTTCGTTTCGGTGATCGTACCGCTGTTTTTGCCGTTGAAATTGCCGGTCCCGGTCACCCCGGAAACCCAGAATTTCTTCGACGCGGTCGAAGCCCTGCCCGATTCGTCGATTGTGATGCTGCCGTTTGATTTCTGGCCCTCGACCCTCGCCGAAACCGAACCGATGGCCGTGGTCGGGCTGCGCCACCTGTTCCGCAAAAACTGTTATGTCGTCGGGTTATCCAATGTCGGCATGGGCGGGCCGACCATTGCCGACCGGTTGCTGGACTCCATCGGCGGCGAGTTCCACAAGACGTATGGTGTGGATTATGTCAACCTCGGCTACAAACCGGATTATCGCGCGGTGATGCTCGGCATGGGCACGCGCATTTCCGATATTTTTCCTACCGATTATCGCGATACGCCGCTGGAGGAACTCCCGCTCATGCGCCGCGTCCCCAACTATGACAGTGTCGCGTTCATCTTCATTGTTTCCGACAATGTCGCGGTGGACTATTGGGTTGGACTGGTCAACGCGCGGTTCGGGATACCGATGGGCGCCGGCGTGACTGCAGTGATGGCACCCAAAAGCCTGTCGTTCGTGCAGGCCAATCAATTGGTTGGTCTGCTGGGCGGGATGAAAGGGTGCGCCGAATATGAAAATCTGCTCGAACGCCCGGCCCGCGCCATCCGGGGCATGGACTCGCAGTCGATGATCCATCTGTTGATCGTGGTGTTTATTATTATGGGTAATGTGGGGTATTTCGCAAGCAAACGGCGGGTGCCACGGAGTTGATGATGGATTCGATCTGGACACAGCCGTTCTTCTATTTTTTTCTGCCGGCGTTTTTTACGCTGGCGGTATACTCGCTTCTGTTCAAAGACAACCCGTGGTTTAAATTTGCCGAACATGTTTTCGCCGGATTGTCCGCCGGGTACTATGCCGGATTGATTTTTACGTCGGTGATCAAACAACAGATGTTCGTGCCGATGCTTTCCTCCGGCCGCTGGGATATGCTTATCCCCGGGGCCTTGGGCTGCCTGCTGTTTGTGCGGTTTTTTCCCCGGATACGCTGGCTGACCCGCATCCCGCTGGCCTTTGTGATCGGAACCACGGCGGGCATCATGTTTTTGCAGCAACTCCATGGCTTAATCCTGCCGCAGTTGCAAAGCACGCTCCTGCCACTGAACGACTTGAGCAACATTATTATCGTGGTCGGGGTTTTAACCACCCTCGTTTATTTTTATTTTTCCAAGCCGCACACCGGCGCATTGGGCGGCGTGGCCAAGGCCGGGATGTGGTTCATTATGGTAGCTTTCGGCGCCCATTTCGGTTACACGGTCATGGCCCGCGTCTCACTTCTAATCGGGCGCATGCAGTTTTTATTCGTCGACTGGCTGCATTGGGCGCAATAGCCGGCCCGACGCGGTGACCGGTTTGCATCATCGCCGGAAAAGTATATATTTATCGGCGGAGGAGGTTGTGGCATGTCCAAATCGGTGATGCGTGGCGCCTGGTGTGGTTTGATCGCCGGTATTGCACTTTGCTGCCTAGCCGGCTGTGAAACAAGTGGGACGAAAACGTCCCGGCTGAAGCAAAACTGGGAGTCGTATCCCTCGGAACATTTTGTTTTTTATTACCCGCCGAATTCGCCCCGGCTGGCCCGTATGGCGGAATTTGCGGAAAGCTGCGAGGAAATCAGCGGCCATCTCTGCGGCGTGCTGCAGATCAAAGCCGACCGGACCGTGGATTTTTTCGTGTTTAATTCCGATCCCCAGTGCGATTCGGTGCTGGGCCGGGCCGCGGGATTTTTCGAGGACGACCAGATCGTTATGCGTATCGGACAGCACCCCGGCGGATATGTGGCGCTGGCGATGTGCCATTTCATCAACCGGCAGCCGCCGGTGTTTGATTTCCTGGCCACCGGGTTGTTTAAACTGTACGCCCAGCCGTCGGTCAACGTCCATGCGGAGACCTTTACCTTTGAACGCCAGGACCGGCTTATTCCCCTGGCCGATCTGACCGATACTGCCTCGGTAAAAGACCCCGCCGTATACGCCACCGAGGCCGCGTCGTTTTGCGCCTTTATGCTGGCCAATTACGGCCCCGAACGCTTCAAGATGATGTGGAGTTCGACACTTAACCTGCCGGAATCGATCGCGAAAATTTACGGGATGGACCTCGATCGTTTCGAGACAGAATGGCGAAAATACTACCGGCGGGAAACCGGCCGCACCTGACAGCCATCACCCGCCGAAAACATCATCCTCTGATCGAGAGAATATGACAAACGATCCCCGGGACCCGATGAAGTGGATGTTTTTGTGCCTGGCGGGCCTGGGTACCGCAGCGTTCCTTGTCCTGGGGTGCAGTGCGCCCCAACCCCGGCCGGAAGTCCGGGAGCCGGAACGGCCACTGTTTGCGCCATCCGGCCTGCATGTCGATCATCAGCCGTTCAGCCTCACACTGACTTGGCAGACCAACCGCCGGGTCGGGGACGCCATCTCGGGTTATCATATTTACCTTTCCCCCGAAAAAAGTATCCGTGATCTGGCGCCCGACTCGCCGGAAGCGCAGGCATATTTGTGGCAATTTGCCGTGTATCCCGGGGACACCGATCCGCGTACCGATATCGAGACCGCGATGATCGACGCGGTCGAGTACGGTGTGGAATACCACATTTATGTCCGCACGGTCGGCGCCGACGGCCGGGTTAGCCCGCCGTCAGAGGAAATCAGGGTCATCCCCCGCCCGTCCGGCAGAATCGAGCTGGTGCCGCGGCACGTTGACCGGCGGGACGGTTTCAGTTTTGCGGAAAGCGACTATGTGCGCGCCCAGGATGAGCGCAACGACCTGTATCTTTTTGTGCGAAACGACAGTGTTTTTGCCGCCAGCCCGCATCGGTTGGAACGGTCTAACCGGCATGTCGAATTTCACGAGTTGGGCCCGGCTGTTTCGGTAGAGGATTACCCCACCGTCGATATCGCCCGAAAGGGAAAGGATTTCATTCACTTACAGCAGGGTTTCGCGTATATTCTATCGACCCCGGAGAATTGCCCGGCGAAATTGTTCGTTGCCGGTATTGCGGGCAGTGCGGGTCAGACAGTGGTGACCGTGGATTATGTTTTTCAAACGCGGAGTGGAGTCGGGATATTTTGAATTGGGCAGTATTACCTGGGAATTGGTATAACAGCTAGGGCCGTGGCACAGCCCCCGCGGCCGCAGGAGGAACGATGAGACTGATGCGTGCAACATGTGCCGTCGTGGTCCTGGCCGGAGCGTCGCTGTTCCTGGCGTTGGGGTGCGGCGGCGATGACGGGCCGACCGGGCCGACCATCGAAAATAATAGACTCATGATGCAGTTTTATAACGCGCCGCCGCTGCCCTCCCCCTGGATGTATCGCGCTTCAGTATTAAACGGCGGCCAGTGGGTGGATGGCGGTACCTTCAATGTCGATCTGGGGGGCAATCTTGTCAATGCGCAGGGCCAGCCCATCGACGATAACACACTGAACTTCGGCACGCTGGACCTCCTCACCTGCGATTCGCTGCGGATCACGTTTGCCGAGAGCGGCGCCGGTATGTTGTTTCTGGCGGCGGCGATCGATTCCAATGTCAGTGTCAGACTGGAATCTCCCATGAAAGAAGAAGTGGGAGCGCGGGACCTGTATTATACCTATGGCACGCCCTCGGATGCTTTTGATGATAACGAACTTTCCGGCATTTGGTTTGCCGATGTCGACGGCCAGTCACCGAGTTTGGACTCACTCCCCGACCTGCCCGCAGGCTGGATTTTCGAGGGGTGGGCGAATCATGGCGGCGTGTATTTGTCCACCGGCAAATTTTCGGGCAAGGCGGGGGCGGATCAGAATTGTCGTTACTACAACTGTAGCGCCTCGACCCCGGCGTTTCCCGGGGAGGACTTCCTGGTCAATCCGCCGGCGGGTATACAGTTCCCGTTCGAATTTGATGAGGGCGATTCGGTGGTGATTTCCATCGAACCTGAGGATGATCCGGACTCCGGTTTGCCGTTCATCCGCTGGCATTTCCGCCATATCGATCGGACATCTGCGGAACTCCTTGAACAACTGGAACAAACCCATTTCATCTCGGCCAACGTTTCGCCCTATTGGCCGGCCGCAAATGCCTTTATTACAAGCGATTAGGTGGCGTATGGCGCTGTCGTAAAGAGGGTGAGAGACAGCGTTGGGGGCCGGTGCTTCGGTGTCAAAAAACGGAGTAGCAAAGGCAGGTTCTGCAAATTCAAGCAATACGACCGGAATAAAAAGGTATATTGCGTACTATTAAGAGGGGGGAGAATAACCAGCTAAGATGATGGGCGAAAAAACCGGCGGAGCAAGCCGGTGGACACGGTGGACCGGGGCGGTTCTGTTTGGAGTGCTCGGAGTGGTGGTCTTGTTGGGGGGGATGGGATTGCTCGGATTAAAAGAACACCCCATGAGGCCGGCAATCGGTGTTGCTTTGTTGTGTTACAGTGCGTTACGGATTCTAGTGAACATCTGGCTCGGGCGCTCCAAACGCAATTCAAGGATTGAGATTCACTAAGCCGTTCCGTCATAAGCATGAAGGGGTGGGCAAAAACCGCTTGACACTGAGATAAAATCGGGGAATAATTGAAAATTATGTAAAAATGGGGATGTGTTGAAAAACATGATAAAGACTCGCGGAATACTGTTAATTGTGGTTCTCCTTGCGGTGACCCTTACCGCCCCGCGGGCGGCTTTGGGCAAGGTCGACCTCGGACTCGCGCAGACCATGATCAATGACGGTCGGTACCAGGAAGCCGTCGATTATCTGTTGCAGGCCGAAAAAGACGAGGCCCGGAATATCGACTTGTATAAGTTGCTGGGCGACGCCTATGTCGGCCTGGCCGACTATGCCAAAGCCGGAGAATCACTTGAACAGGCCCTGAAGCTGAAAAGCGGGGACACCGACGCCCGCTTGAAATTGGGCGATGTCCTGGTCAAGCTTGGTCAATCCGCCGGGGCCGTCGATGTCCTGAAAAAGGGGTTGGACAAAGCCAAAAAAGATTCTGAAAAAGCGGTGTTCAATGACGCCATCGGCCGGGCACTGATCGCCGGCGGTGATTGCAATGGTGCTCAGGAATATTTGCTGAAAGCCACGATCCAGGACGGGGAAAACCTCGAGTATCGTGTCGATTTGGGTCAGGCATATTATGAATGTCAGGTGTATTCGCTGGCCAAAATCGAGTACCAGGCCGTCCTCAGTGCCGACTCGAACAACTGCAAGGCATGGTACCGCATCGGCTTCGCCCAGTTTCGCGATCGCGCGTTCAATGATGCGTTGTATTCTTTCCAGCGGGCGTATTTATGCGATACGACTTTTATCCCGGTTTTTTATGATCTGGCCCTACTGAATGTGCTGTCTGCCCGCTCGCAGCGGGGCGAAAAAGCCGAAGAGTACTACCGTAACGCCCTGTACTATTTCGAGCGGTACCGCACCGAGTGGCCGGATTCCAACAAAGTCCTGGTCGCGAAAAATATCTCATTGGCCTATTTCTATCTCAATGGTTATGAGCAGGCAGCCGAGGAACTCGCGCGGGCCATCGATGAAGTCGGTGTGGAAGATCCCGAATTGCTGTTTTTGCTGGGCCGGTCTTTGCAGCTGCTGCAGCGTTATCCCGAGGCGCTCGAACGGTTCAACCAGTATGAAGCCGGGCTGACCGACGCCGACACTGCCTCCGCGGAGTTTTACAGCCGGCGGGGGATGGTCCGCTACGCCATGAAAAACGAGGACTCCACACTGGTCAATGATGCTGCGTGGCTGACCAAGGCAGTCGAGGATTTCAAGAAAGCCGTCGAGCTGGATTCGACCGACGCCCGTTCCATTTCGATGGCTGGTTCCCTGTTGAGCAGTGAGGTGCTGAAGCAGTACGAAGAATCTCTCTGGTACCTCGATCGGCTGACGGTCATGTTCCCCGAAGAACCCAGTTACTGGTTCAATGCCGCTATTGTGCGGCTGCGGTTGAAGCGGGATATGGAAGCGCTGGAATTTTTGTTCCAGGCGATGGCCAACGATACGACTGCGGAAGGTCTGGTCAAGAACAAAGCGCGCGAATACGCCTCGCCGATTCTTCTGACATCCGGTCAGTATACCCGGGCCCGCGAATATTATCAGGGCTTGATCGCGCAGGAGCCGAACAATTGTGAGCACAAGAAATGGTTTGCCTTTACATATTATGTCGCAGCCGGTGCGGCCCCCGAAGGCGATGAGATGCGGCAGGCGTATCAGCGGGCGCTCCCGCATCTTGAACGCGCCTATGAATGCATGAAGGCCCATGGTCAAACGCCATGCCAGATGAACGAGATCGGCAAGTGGCTGGCCCAGACATATACACAATTACCGATACCGGATTGGAAAGAAGCCGGACCGTTGATTGAGCAGGGATTAAAATGCAGCCCGAACGACTCGGATTTTCGCGAGTTGCAGCGGATTGATGAGGAAAACAAAACACAGGAATATGTGCCGGGTACGAAAGCCCCGGGTCAACGATAAGTAAAGTCTCACACTTTTTGGGTGGATGTCTGTATGGCTGAACCTAAAGCCGAACAAAAACCGGCAAAAGAGAACAAAACACAAATCCCCGATGCCGATACGCGCTATCGGTACCTTGGCTTCGAGGTGTTTCCCAAAAGCAGCGGTAAATTCTGGAAATCCGATGCTGAAATCGACCAGCACCTTGCCAAGGTACGGTCGATTACGTCGTTCTCCGACTGGGATCGGGATTTTTCGCTGATTAAAACACCCGATATCACGGCCTCCGACCGCATCGTCCTCATCCTTTCCAACGTCGTACTGCTGCTGTCGATGTTCCTGCCGTGGTTGTCCTATTGGACAGCGCAGGGACAGCAGACTGCTATCTGGTTCGGGACACTTGGTGTCCTGGGTGGGGCATTGGGCGGCGCTTTTGCGGTCGGGACCGGCGTCGGACTGGCCGGACTGTGCGGGTTGGTGGTATTTATCTGCACGCCGCTGCTGGCTGTGCTGGGGTTGGTGGCCCTGCTGAACAAGGGCAAGGACGCCGATGCCTATGTCCGCCGCCTGCGTTTCGTGCTCCGGCTGAATTACGTCGGGCTGGGTGCGTGGCTTCTGGGCCTCGTTTTGGTTTTGGTCGGCGGCAACATCACGCCGCTGGTCAATGCGGGTCTCACGCATCTGGGGGAGAGTTTCACGATCGTCACCCTGTTTGACCTGATATCCTATGGGGCGATCATTCCGGTGGCCATGTTTTATTTGAATGCATTAAAGAGTAACGATTTGTAAACGATGGGGAATGTCAACCGTTATCCATGCGGGAAGCGGTTTGTGCAATCGCGGCAACGGGGTCGGATGGACGATGAGGGGTGGGGTCTTTACCCGGAACCGTGTCCACGATTAACCGGCAGTCGAAAAGAAAAACAGCTTCCGTTATGAGGAGGAGCCCGTGAAGCAATCTGTTTTCACCGTCATCGTCTTGATTATCTCTTTGGCGACCGGGTTTATCATCTGGACCCAGTTGCCGGCCTATCTTCAAGAGGGTGGTCCCCTGGTCGGCGTGCTGATCGCGCTGCTGGTAATGCTGGCGGCCTACATTCTGGAGCGTGTGTTCACGTTGCGCAAGGCGCGTGGTACGGCCTCGATCCAATCGTTCTTCAAAAAGGTTGTCGAATACATCAAGCAGGGCAACTACGAAGGCGCCATGGCCGCGTGTGACAAGCAGCGCGGTTCCTGCGCCAATGTGCTGCGCGCCGGTATTGAACGGTATTCACAGATCCGCGAAAATTCATCCATGGGGACGGAAAAGCGGCTCTCTGAAACGCAGCGGGCCATCGACGAGGCCAATGCCCTGGAAGTCCCGCTCCTGGAACGCAACCTGATCGCCCTGTCCACGATCGCCTCGATTGCCACGATGACCGGACTGTTGGGGACGACCATTGGTATGATCCGTGCGTTTAACGCCACTGGTCACGCCCAGGGCGGCGTCATCGATGCCACCTCGCTGGCCACCGGTATTTCCGAAGCGCTGGTCAACACCGCCGGCGGGCTGGTCAACGCGATTATCGGTATCGTGGCCTACAACTTCTTTGTCAACAAAGTGGACTCGTTCAACTATACCGTCGATGAGGCGGCATATGAAGTCGTGCAGCTGCTCAAGGCCAAGGAAAGCGGGAGCTAATACATGAAGAAGGGGAAACGCCGGGTCAGTATCGTTTTGGACATGACGCCGATGGTCGACATTGCCTTTCTGCTTTTGATTTTCTATATGGCGACCACGCAGTTCAAACCACCCGAGCAGAAAGATGTCGCGTTGCCCGTGTCCCGCTCCGAGCGCGAGCTCCCCAAGTCGAACTATATCACGGTGACCGTCACCGCCCTGGACTCGATCTTTGTTGATTACATCATTAAAACCAAGGTATGGGATGAGACGGTCGGCGATTCGATCACGGTTCCGCAGCGTGAATATCGCGATGCAGATTATTTTACGATCGGCTCGGTGATTAATGAAATGCGGGTCGAGGCGCGAAAACAGGGTGTGAAGAACCTGTTCATCATCCTTAAAGCCGACCGCGACGCCAATTTCGGCACGATCGAGGAGATCATGAAAAACCTCCAGGAGGCCGAACTTAGTTCGTTCCAGGTCATTACGGATGTGGAGCAAACGCCTATTGCGCCTTTGTAGCGTGGTCAGGGCGGCACTATTGCCCCAGCGGACCCGCCGCGGGTGCGTCGGATTAGTGAACAGCAATGCGGACCTGCGCATTGTGACATTGGCCAACGAAGCAGGAGAAGCCCTATGGGCGCTGTTGATTTAGCAGGACCCTCGTCAAAAGGCAAAAAGAAAGGCCTGCGCCGGCCCAAACGCCGAATTTCCATCCGGCTGGACATGACGCCGATGGTGGATATCGCCTTTCTGCTTTTGATTTTTTACATGGTATCCACGGTCTTCTCCGAGCCCCAGGCGATGGAGATCAACCTGCCGCCGGATACCGAGGTGCCGGTCAAAGAATCCAAAGTGCTGACTGTCCGCGTGGACGAGTTCAACAATTTGTATTGGAGTCTGTCCCAGGACGAACCGGTACCGATTCACTTCGATTCGCTGGCGGCGGTTTTAATTGATGAGAATCAGAAGACCACGGAACTGGTGACCTTGATCAAAATCAACAAATATGCCAAGTATTCCAAGATGGTCGATATCATCGATGAGATTGAAGTCATTGAGGCCCGGTTCAAACAGGCCAAACCCGATTTTTCGTATCGTTTTTCGATGGCGCCCTGGACCAACGGTGATACCAAGGCCGTCGAGCGGGTGCGGGCCATGTATGACGGTCTCGTGCCGCCTGCCGCGGCAGGAGGGGAGGGGGGCACGCCATGACCGAAGTTGCCGTCCGTACAGTATTTTCCACGGGGATTGGCGCATTTGAGCTGAAACGGTATTATCAGAAACACATGTTTCTGGGGACGATTATTTCTTCCGGCGCGGCCTTGGCGATTGTCGGGCTGATTATGTTGTACGGGTATTTGCAATCGCGCGAGGTCGAAGCGGTCCATGTCGTCCGGATCAAGACGCTGGCCGAACTGGCCCCGCCGCCATCCATGACCGCCCGCCCGCCGCAGATCCAGGTGGCGCAGCCGAAAATCGCCCCGCCGTCCATTGGTATCCCGACACCGGTGCCCGACGAAGAGGTGACCGAGGAAGTGAAATTTGCCACCCGCGCGGAGCTGGCCCAGATGGCCGCCCCGATTACTGCTGCCAGCAGTATCGGCACCGGTGGTGACTCGATCGTCATCGATATCCCCGACGAGGAATTCATGCCCTCGGCCGATGAGTTTGTCGCGGTGGAAGAGATGCCGGTCCAGGTATACGATGAAGTCCCGGTGTACCCGGAGATGGCCGAACGGGCCGGGATCGAGGGTGTGGTCTGGGTCCGGGCGCTGGTCGACAAAGAAGGCCGGGTGCGCGATGCCATCATTCAGAAGGCCTCCGGGACCAACGCCGGTTTCGAGGAAGCCGCGCTGGCGGCGGCCATGAAAAACCGCTATAAGCCCGCCATCCAGAACGGCCGGCCAATACCCGTCTGGGTTTCCTATCGGGTCGTTTTTGAACTGAAGTAGAACGCGGCTTAAAGAAGATTTCCAACCCGCCCCGGTTATCGGGGCGGTTTTTTTTATGCGGTCCCGGCGGGTAAAGTATCCCAGAATTCTGCAATTCCCGGGCACGTACGCCATGAATCCTGCCCGTGTAAACGCGCAAACATCACCGACGTTGTTGTGCTGGAGAATGGTGGCGACATGGCGTCGCCGATGATGGGAGGTTTAAATGAATAGTATGCAGGTGGCGACAAATCCGTACGGTATCGGGGCGCTGGAATTGAAACGGCATTATCAGAAAAACATGTTCATGGGCACGATTATTTCCTCTGCCGCGGCGTTGGCCGTGGTCGGAGCGATGGCGTTATCCACGATGTTGCAGACCCGGGAGGTCGAAGCGGTGCACGTGGTGCGGATCAAGACCCTGGCCGATCTGACACCGCCGCCGTCCATGACCGCGCGCCCGCCGCAAATCCAGGTAGCGCAGCCGAAAATCGCGCCGCCGTCGATCGGCATTCCGACACCGGTCCCCGATGAACAGGTAACTGAAGAGGTCAAGTTCGCCACCCGCGCTGAGTTGGCCCAACTGGCTGCGCCGATTGCCAGTATCAGCGGTTCCGCCGGTGAGGGTGATTCGATTTTCATTGATATCCCCGACGATGAATTCATGCCCGCGCCGGATGAATTTGTCGCGGTGGAAGAGTATCCGGTGCCGGTGTATCAGGAACCACTGGTCTATCCGGAGATGGCCGAGCGCGCCGGTATTGAGGGAGTTGTCTGGGTGCGGGCGCTGGTCGACAAAGACGGGCGCGTGCGGGATGCCATTGTCGATAAGGCCTCCGGCACCAATGCCGGTTTCGAGGAGGCCGCCCTGACCGCAGCGATGAAGAACCGCTATAAACCGGCGATTCAAAACGGTCGGCCGATCCCGGTCTGGGTCTCATACCGCGCACTGTTCGAATTGAAACGATAGGTATTTTCGCACATCCGACGAAGTCGGATTTCGTTTGGATGATAAGTAAACGAAAATGAACACGAGGCGTTAACTAATTGAATGGTTGATCAACGTAGAAAACGGAGATTCACCAAAGGAGGTGTGCTCCCCCAATTAATATCAAGTCAGCAACAAGAACCGGATGGCTCACGGGCGGCAGATAGCCGCCCGATTTTTTTTGCGTCGCAAGATTTTGTTCTCGACGGACCGCAATAACTGCGTCTGGCCATGATTATCTCCGATATTCGGTTATAAATCCGGATTGAAGTCATCGGTTAAGTCGAGCGGCGCATAAATTGCGTGAGCAAATCATTGCACGTTCCGACGTCTCCCGCCGCAAACCGGTACAACCATCTCCCGAACAACACCTTCTGTCATATTGTTCGGGATTTTTGCATGAGTTGGCATAGTGTTTGATTCTCTTTATTGTTGACAAGGTTAGCGGCGAAGAAAGCGGTAAGGGGTACTGACGAAGCGGGGGATGGAAGGAGCTCCTGGGTGAGGGAGGAGCTCCTTCTCCGCAAGAAGAAAACTTTCGCCGGTTTGAATATAGATTGAGTGCCGATGAGTGGACCGGGCGTTGTCCCCAGGGAAGGGGCCGCCCGGTTCGTCATTTTTATATTAAAAAGCAAAATAATAGGGAAAAACGATTGCCCCTTTGGGGAGTTTGGCTTATTGATAAGCTATGGGAAAGGTGGTCGCAGAAAACATATGTCGATAACCCGCCGTCAGCGCATCCGCCGGGCCGAGAAATACCTGGCAATGGCTAATGATTTTCTGGACACTGGGTACTATCAGGACGCCGTCGACCACTACCGCAAATCGATAAAAAGTTATCCCACTCCCGAGGCGTACACCGCGCTGGGGTGGGCCAGCGCGCATCTGGGCGATTACGATCAAGCCATAGAATATTGCAAGGTAGCTATCTCGCTGGATCCGGATTTCGGCAATCCCTACGGCGAAATCGGCGCCTGCCTAATCGAGATGGGCGAACTCGATGAGGCCGCCTTCTACCTGCGCCGCGCGGTCCTGGCCCGCGATGCTGATGAAACCCACCTGGCGTATTATAATCTCGGCCGGGTATGGGAGGCGCGGCACAATTTTTCCAAAGCTCTCCTCGAATACCACAAAGCCCTGGAAATCGACCCGGCATTTGAACCGGCCCGCCAGGCGTATTACCGGCTGGTACGGATGTTGAACTGAACGCCCGTCCGACTTCTCCTTTCTTCTGTTGATCCCACCCGGTTTCTATTTTGTTTTTCAAGGCATCACGGCCATGTCTGCCGCGAAAAAACGATATCATTTTCGCATCAGCAGTGCCCGGCTGATCTTCCCGGTGATTGGGTATCCCTGATTTCCCGTACCCGGTTGTCCTGCATCACACTGTCGGAGTTCTATGGGCGTTGTTCGAAGAGGTGATTGTCGTATGATAACCGGCAGACCGTGCCTTCGCCGATCTTGGCGGCATGAAACACAATTCGAATAATCCCGACACCGACCGATCAACTCTCGGCCGGCCCGTACCGCTGGACGATTGCGGGATCACCGAAACTTCGCCGTCATTATGGGGCGGTGACTGGCTGAGCAGGTTTGCCGCGAGTTTTTCCGAATCCCTCGAGGAGCAGGCGGGCGCGGATGACGCCGTGACGGAAACAGTGCGCAGGGCAATCATGCAGTTGCCGGAGCTCGAACAGCGGGTTGTGGTCGATTATTATGTTTTTTGCTATCCGCGAAGGGTCATTGCCCGTCATTGCGGCCTGAGTGCGCAGGATGTTGATCTGCACCGGGCGCACGCCGAGCGGCGGCTGCGCCGAATACTCGCCGGATTCGTCAAACGGCGTTTCGGCGTGGACCCTCCGGAGGATTCAATATGTCCCTACTGCCGGGTTGCTGCCCGGGAAGCCCTCGCCCGCGAATTGTCCGCCCGGGGCCGCGACGAGGCCTGGAGCACCCTGCGCCGCAGACTGAACGGACAATTCGGCCTGGATGTCCGGCGCGTCCAGCCGCTGATTACCCACTGCCGCTTTCATGAACCAACGCCGCGGACATCACACACTTAAAACCGAGGAGGCACCGTGACGGAACAAATCCCGCTCAAAGGCGACCATGTGATCAATCTCCGAATTTCCTGGGAGTTGAAATCCCGCCTGCTCAAAATCGCCGGGCGTGATCACCGTTCGTTGTCCGAAATCTGCCGGATTCTGTTGTTGACCGGGCTGCCGATTCTGGAAGGTCTGGACCACGCCCGCGACCGAGCCATTAATTTCTGGACCACCGATCAGCAGAAGGATGACGTTGTGGTGGAGGAAACCTGATTTTTGAGGGAGAAACGCTCGCGAACGACGGTTGCTGTTCAGCTGTTCATGCACTTCGCGAGGGCGAAGCGGTCCGAATGACACGGGTACCGGCCACCCGATCACCGACACGGGTCCTGTCTGCGGATGTGGCAATCAACACGATACCCAGGATACTGAATACCGGCAGGGCATCCACCAGCCGCAGGAGATTGCGCTGGGTGCTTTTCCAGAGCCCCGGTGCGCCGGCCGCAGTCACGACCTGGAGGCCGACCAGGTATTTGCCGAGGGTGGCGCCGTATATACCTTCGAGAACGATAAAATATACTGCGATCACGGCCAGGAAAATTATGCACAATGGGTCAGTGATGAACCAGCCATAACTCCACTGATGATCGGCCGGTGACATGATCCATACGCCTTTTACGACCCTGGTGACCGGGAAAAAGACCAGGCAAAACAGCAAACCGTCGAGGGCGAGGGCTGCGCCACGGCGTCCAAGTCCGGCGTATGGTGCCTTATTCAAGTTCATGATACCCACCCCCGGAGTGAACCAGTCCTACATCGGCAATGAAAACAAATTTCATCATGTCGTCAAATTGTGTTGCAACAAAATCGACAACCAATTCGAATGGCCGTTGTGACCCAATGTTTTTCCGTTGTGTCGCACGGAAAAACCTCCTACATTCCCCGTATGGCCAAACAGAAAAAATCCGCCAGGACCGCTCCGGCAATAAAAGCAGCACGGCCTTCCGGGCCTTCCGCGCTGGAACAATGGGCTGCAAAACGGCCGGCTCTGGCCGCGGCGTCACTTTTTGCCCTGTTGACAGTGATTTTTTTCGGGGTTATCCGCCCGGCTTTGTTTTCACCGCAGATGATGATTTACGGCACCGACACGATGGGCGCCGGGGTGTTTTTCCGCAGTTTTTACGCCGATTTCTGGCGTACGCACGGCACCATGCCCCTGTGGGAACCGTATATCCATGGCGGCATGCCGTTTGTGGATGCGATGCACGGCGATATTTTTTATCCCGCCGCATTTTTGCAGATCATTTTCCCGGTGACCTACGCACTGGGGCTGAAACTTATCCTCCATGTGTTCCTGGCTGGGCTGTTCATGTATTTTTTCCTGCGCGAATGGGGTTTGGGCCTGCGGCCCGCGGCCCTAGGCGGAATCCTGTACATGTTTACCCCCTGCCTGGTGTCGCTTTTCTATCCCGGTCATGACGGTAAGATCTATGTCACTGCGTTGACTCCGCTGGCGTTCCTGTTTTTGCATCGCGGCACCGTTCAGCGCCGCTGGTCGTCGTTTTTCGCCTTTGGTCTGGTGTACGCGGCAATGATATTTACGGCCCACATTCAGATGGCTTACTACTGCTCCTGGGGCCTAGGTTTATACTTCCTCTTTTTGCTCTGGGATGAACATAAATTCCGCCCCCGGCTGATCTTACGCCCGGCGGCCGCGTTTATCGTGGTGCTGATGCTGGCCGGAGGCGCCTCGGCGATCCAGTGGCTGTCGCCGTATTTCTACGTGCAGGAATATTCCCAGCGCATTCAGCATACCGAGGAGAAAGGTCTTGAGTGGTCGTCGTCCTGGTCGATGCACGCCGAGGAGGTCGGCTCATTGCTGGTCCCCGAGTTCCCCGGCGATAATCTGGCGCACGAGACACATACGTATTGGGGGCAGAATTACTTCAAACTCAATTCCGAGGCGGTTGGTCTGGTCGCCGTATTTTTTGCGCTGGTAACGGTCCTCGCCCAGCGGCGGCGGCAGGTGCTGTTTTTCGCGCTGCTGGCCCTGCTGAGCTTGATCTATGCCACCGGAGCGGGCACACCGTTGTATACGCTCTCGTTTTATCTCGTGCCCGGGGTGAAAAAATTCCGCGCGCCGAGCATGATCAATTTCCTGTTTGCTTTCGGCATTATTGCTGTGGCGGCATGGGGTGTCCATCAACTGGACAAACCGTCCGATAAATCGCAGGACCGCGCGAAATTCTTCAAGATGGCCGTCATTATCGCCGGCTGTTATACGCTGATTACCCTGGTCGTTTCCGCCTGGGGGGAGGGGTTCTTCCGGGCGTGGGCCGGTATTTTCCAGCCCGCTCCCGATCCGCGCAAACTTGCGGCGATCAAAGACAACACGCCTCAGGTAATCACCGGGTTATGGATTTCCACCATAATCCTCTGGGGTGTGATCGGGTTGATCTGGGCCCGGTTTAATCGCGCACTGAAAGCCGGCTTGCTGGCCGGTGGGCTAGGGCTGCTGGCACTCGTGGACTTATGGCGTTTCGACGCCCGGTTTATCAACCTGGTCAATCCCGATGACTACTATCGCCGCACGAGATTGATCGACCAACTGGATCAGGTGAAGAACACCGAGGGGCCGTTCCGCACGTTCCTGCTGCCGCAAACACTCAACGACAACCATCTTGCGCTGTATGGGCTGGAGGAAGTGTCGCTGACGGCGATGCACGGGAACCACCTGCTGTCGTATGATAATTTTGTCGGGCGGCATGAAACCCCGCAGAACCTGTTTTATCCGCAAATCCTCGATCTGCTCAACGTGACACGCGCGGTCAGCCCCCTGCCCGCCGCACAACTGGTCGAGGAGGCCGCCCGGGCCAAAAGCCGGGAATTCCTGGCTGTGGGAGAGCTGCTTGGCCGCTGGACTGCGCCGGCGGCGGCAGTCGACGGGCTCTATCTGTATGCCAACCCGCAAGCCGTGCCTCGGGTCGCGGGATTTTTTGGTTATCAGGTGATCGGCGATCATGAGCAGGTCCTGGATCGCATCAAACAGGCGGATTTCCCCTACCGGCGCGTGCTGCTTCTGGAGGAAGAAGTCCCCGGATTTGCGCCGAGTGCCGATCCGGCAACGCTCCCGGAATTTGTGGCCGGCCGGATCGTCGACAACCAGATCAACGAATTCACGGTCGAAATCGACATGCCTGCTGAGGGATTGGTTTTTCTCTCGGAGAATTACTATCCGGCCTGGCGGGCCGAAGATAACGGCCGGCCCTTGCCGGTGTATCGGGCCGATTATACGTTCCGCGCGGTTTATGTCCCGGCCGGGAAACAGACGATTCATTTCCGCTTTGATAACCACCACTTCAATCGCGGCCGTTACCTCAGCGGTGTTTGCCTGCTTCTACTGGTCGTGGGGTTGGTGGCGACGCGTCGCTGGAACTCCGCTACGCCCCGCTCCGGGACGCTGGAAGCGCATTCCGGCGCGAGTTGATGGGGATTCCCGGTTTTATTTTATTGATTGCTGTTGGATTATGGCTGTCTGCTCCGCGACGGCTTCGGCGCAATATGCGCATGCGGATTTTGCGGGGTCGCCACCCGCTGCGTGGAACATATCGGGCATTTTGACTCCCGGTCCGAGCGTGACTGCTCATGTTGCGGGCATTGGTACAAAAACGGGATAATATCGAGGTAGGCCTTTTCACAGAGCGCATAGTCTTTGTAGTCCAAAAATATCCGGTGCTCGTGGCCCCGACAGCACCAGCCCTGCAGGCGGGTCAGGCCAAACTGCAGGGCATAGCGAATGGTTTCTTTGGTTTGTCCCGGGAGGCCCGAAATTTGCGCGCGCCATTGGAACAAACCGTCCGCGCTCATCGAAAAATCATACGGGGCAAACAGATGGTACCCGCGTTCGGCGGCGGTGCAGCGAAACCGGCGCAGCGTTTCCTTCCGGTCACGTTTGCGTTCAAGGGTAAGCTCCACGGAGCGGCGCTTGTCATCGGAAAATTTGACCGTCCCCACGGCCTTTGCCGGGTCGAGGCGTTTGTTCGACGGGTCATAGACATAAATCAAGACTCCGTCCGCTCCAACCACCGACTCGAACAGGAAATTGTCCCGCCTGACCACTAATCCCCCGTGCTCGCCGTAGGTCGTATCCAGTATTTCATTGGAGTTGAGGATCGTCATCTGAGACAGGTCAAAGACCTGTCCGGCGGCCGCCGGCGGCAGGGCCAGCATTATTCCGCCGAGCAGCAGCAAAGTCCTGATTTTTCGTATCGCCATATTCCTCATCGCCTGTTTTTTATAGTATCGGCAGGCGCATTAGTTTCACCCGGCCGATCATCTCCGGTCGAATATAGTGAACTTTTCGGCGGCGGGGAATCCAGAATGCCGCCGGGAAGGGATTTCCAGCGGCGCGTGATATACGTAGCCCCGGCCTCCGCCGGGGCGCATGGGCACTTGTCCGCCTCTGGCGGAAGATGCCCATGCCACATGGTACCTCACCCAACGGGTGAGTAATGATGACCTTTCCTGAATGTCTCCTGGGGTGACAAGGCAAGGTACCCCCGTAAGCTTCCCCTCTGAATAGACCGTTCAAAAGTAGAGCTTTTCGGCTTATCTTAAGTCGGGAGGTTCACATGAAGCGGTCACGATTCAGCGAGACACAGCTCGTGGCGATTTTAAAGGAGGCCGACAGCGGGGTTCCGGTTCAGAAGTTGTGCCGGAAGCACGGGACTAGCAACGTGACATTGTATAAGAGGAAATCGAAGTATGGCGGTCTGGAGGCCTCGGACCTCAAGCACTTGCGGGAGTTGGAGGCGGAGAACAGCAAACTGAAGCGGGTGTATGCTGATTTGACCCTGGAAAATGAGGCGCTGAAGCCCGCCGCGGCGGGTCAAAAAAGCTCTGAGACCACCGGAGCGTCGCGAGGCGGCGGCGTTGGTTGTAACCAGCTCCTTGGCAATTTGGGCCGCCTGGTCCTCCGAGGTTCAGGTAGTAAACACCAAAAGGTAATCAGCGTGCATCGGTATCTTCCGTAGGTCGGGTTCCGACGTGAGCGGAGCGAACGTGAGAAACCCGACAACGCCTGATGCCAAATATGTCGGGTTTCTCCGTCCCGCTTAAAAGCATGACTCCGGAACCCGACCTACCTTCTGCATCCATGACGATCCGTCAGTCATTTGATTTTGTATCCCAATTTTTGTTCCAGACTTGCGATTTTTGATTTCAGGCGTCCGGTTGTGCCGCGCCGATGGTCGATCAGGATTTTCGACGTAACCCGGGCATGCTTGCTTTGCATCAGTTCATGGCAGCGATACAGTAAATCAAAAACATCCCGGGGTTCACCCTCAATAATCGTGCCCATGGCGTTCGTGGAATGTTCCAGCCCGCTTTGTTCGATCAGGTCAACCACCCGCGCCACCGCGCCGGAGACCGA
Source organism: Candidatus Zixiibacteriota bacterium (assembly GCA_020051695.1). Lineage (GTDB taxonomy): Bacteria > Zixibacteria > MSB-5A5 > WJJR01 > JAJRUJ01 > JAGVQM01. The sequence continues at coordinate 139,248 of JAGVQM010000011.1, forward strand.
TTCGCCCTCCCCGAGGGGGGAGATCGAAAAAAACGCCAGCATCGGACCCATATGTCTGACTCCTCTTGATATTTGCGATGACGGATGAATTAGTGATGCGCGACGCCACTCAAGACAGGGGTTCCTTTTCGTTGGCACTATTGATGAACATCGATGTCAATCAGCTTCGTGGCCGCAGCGCCCGCAGGGCGTCGAGCACCATACGCTTGGGGGATTTCTCGCAGTTGGCGCGGATCGCGGTGTAGCACTGGTCACAGCGGTTGCTCTTGGTGAATTTTTCGATAATCTCATCTTGGGAATCATACTCGCCCTGGATCATGCCGCAGGGGGCGATCTTGCCCCAGGGATTAACGATGAAAAACCGCCGCCCGGCCTGGCAGTTGGGCATCGAACGCGTGCGATAAAACTCAATAATTTTCCGCATGCTGTACTCAGAGGTAACGATCGGATACCCCCGGCCCTGCATCTCAACTAATTGGTCGACGATATTTGACAATTGTCCCAGTTGGCCGTTGGGGTTGATAGTCAACTCCATATTCCCGGTGCGCAAATGAGTATAGATCGAATAGTTCACTTTCACGCCCCATTGGTTGGCCAGTTCAGCGATGCGGGGTAATTCGGTGAAATTGTCGCTTTGCACCACACAAGCCAAAACGATGTCGTCGTTGCCGTGTTTGGCCAGCTTGGGCACTAACTCGCTGATATGTTCGAAGTTTTCTTTCAGTTTGCGGTATTCGTTATGCCGTTCATCGGGGTAATCCAGCGAAAAGGAAAACTCATCGATGCCCACTTCGCGCAACCGGAGATATTTTTCTTCGGTCAATAATTGCACGTTGGTGGTGAACACGAACACCGCCAGCGGATCGCGGCGCCGCATTTCGGCGATAATATCATAGACGTCTTTGCGCAGCAGCGGTTCACCGCCGGAGATTTGCGCTACGGCGGGTTTGAGTTCGACCAGCCGGCCCGCCCATATTTCCGGACCCAGACGGGGCTCCTTGATGTAGGGCCCCCAATTGCAGTGTTTGCAGTTGGCGTTGCAGTTGAATGTAATTTCAAATGAAACGGTAATCGGGCGTCCGATGGCCATGTTTTTTGCCGCGCGCAGGGCAATCCCAATTGTCCGTGTTGTGCTGAGTTTCGGCATCCGTGCGGTTCTCCGTTTGGGTTACCCCGAAACCGGCCGTGTTTTGCGGGCCTTAAACCAGGCCCGGACAATCCAGTACAAATATACGGCAAAAATCCCGCCAAATAGTACAATGATCATCCACGCCGGGATTTTGAGAAAATGCCCGAGCAAGGCTAAAAGATAAAAGCGCGGCAGCCGGCCGACCGCAATACCGGCCATAAAACGCGGCATGGAATATCCGGTGGAAAACACCATGAATTTCACCAGATAAAAAGGCAATGGGGTTAAAGCGAAGATGACCACCGACCAGAATGGGGCAATATTGAACCACCGCACAGCCCGGTCGTATGATTTAGTCTTCTTATACGCGGCGGCAAATTGCAGTTGCAGCAGGGGGGTGAAAAAGTGGTAATCGACCCACCCGGCAAGCAGAGTACCGCCTAAGGCAACAATGGCCACCACAACAGCATCAAAATGCTGGCCGCAGAAAATAATCGCCGGCTCATGCGGAAATACCGAAATCGCCGTATTGGCCGGAATTGAATAGAAAAACAGCCAGATCAAGCCGTTACCTTCGATTTCGAACAGCATCAGGGCCAGGTTGGCCAAACCGAGCACGATGATGATCGCGCCGCATACATGTGTCAGACGGGGTAAATCGTGGAATGAATGGTACTGTGGGACGGCCGGTCCGCCGTCCGGCAGGACCGCCTTGGCCGGGGGAGACGTCAACTGAGATCCCGTTATAGCGGGACGATCATCATGTTGCGGAGTCGCGGCCATAGTCCCCTCCCCTCGGGGAACAAACAGTATGGGGCGTGCGGGCATACGCCCCGGATGTGTCCGGCCGGGCCGGAAACCGACTACATGGTTACCTTACACGCAACTTCCTCGGCGACTTCCAGTGAGGTGTTCCTGCCGCCCATATCGTACGTCCGAACTTTGCCCTCTTTGATGACAGTGGCGACGGCTTTTTCCAGTTTGGCGCCCATGGCCAGCTCACCGAGCCAGTCAAACATCAGCTTGCAGGTCAGCAGCATAGCCATGGGATTGACTTTATATTGCCCGGCGTATTTCGGCGCCGAACCGTGCGTCGGTTCGAATACGGCGAAATTATCGCCGATGTTTCCCGAGGAGGCAAAGCCCAGCCCGCCGACCAGTTGTGCGCATAAATCGGAGATGATATCACCGAACATATTGGACGACACCAGCACCCCATAATCCTGCGGGTTCTTGATCAGCCACATGCACATGGCATCGATGTTGGTTTCCCACAGCTCGATGCCGGGGTATTCGGTGGCGATTTTGCGGGTTTCGCGCACCATCAGCCCGGACGTTTCGCGGATGACATTGGGCTTTTCCACGACGGTCACGGTTTTATAGCCGTGTTTTTTCGCATACTCGAAGGCCTGCCGGGCAATTGAACGGCAGCCGTTGCGGGTGAAGATGCGCAGGGAAATCGCCATGTCCACCGAGTCGACATTGGCGAATTTTTTCATTTTGGGATGATTGACATCCAGCACCTGGCGCACCACCTCGGGTACCGGATGAAACTCGACGCCGGCATACAGGCATTCGGTGTTCTCCCGGAAGACGACGAGGTCGATGTTATCGCGATAGTTCAGCGGATTGCCGGGATAGGCGCGGCAGGGCCGCAGGTTGGTATGCAGATTGAATTTCTGCCGTAACCCCACAATCGGGCTGGAATAGACATGGCCTTTGCCCCGCAGTTCGGGGATCAATTCGTTTTCAGCTTCTTCCTTGGGTTTGGAGGTGATTGCGCCAAACAGAGCACAATCGGAATTGCGCAAGATGTTCACTGTTCGGTCGGGCAGGGGATTGGCCTCGGTGCGCCAGAATTCCCAGCCGATATCGGCGGGAATATATTCAGCGTTGAATTTCAGGGCGTCGAGGACGATTTTAGCTGCTTCCATTACGTCGTTGCCCACCCCGTCACCGGGCATCCAGGCCACTTTGTATTTCGCCATGAGTTCTCCTTTAGCCGACATATACCTTCAAAGTGCACAACATGCGTAAATGGAGCCCGGACTTCAAGCGAATTCGGAACAACCGGTTTGAACCCAGTCGGATTTTCTGTCAGGCCCGGACGGCAGTGGCCACCCGCAAATGTCCGGCGAGGTCGGGGATCAGCCGTATATCGGTGTATTCGGGGTGCCCGGCACACAATTCCCGCACGGCAGCCGCCTGATTGTAGCCGATCTCCAGGGCCAGCAACCCACCCGGCGCCAGGAAATCCTTCGCCCCGGCAATAATGCGCCGGATGAGCGAGAGTCCGTCCTCCGGGGCGAAAAGCGCCCGTGCGGGTTCATAATCCCGGACCTCGGAGGGCAGTGAGGCCGCATCCGCCGGAGAAATGTACGGCGGGTTGGCGCAGATTGCCGCGAATTGCCAGCGGGGAATGATCGGACCAAACAGGGAACAATTGAGCAGCATGACCCGGTCGGATACCTTATTGGCCACGGCATTTTCCCGGGATAGTTGCAGGGCAGGCAAGTCGATGTCACTGGCCAGGACTGTAAAATTCGGCAATTCCGCGGCAAGGGTGACCGCAATGTTCCCGCCCCCGGTACCGATATCCCAGGCCCCGGGCGAGGAAATTGCTTTGCCCGTGAAATGACCTTGCATAAAGGCGGTCACGGTTTCGACCAGGATTTCTGTTTCCGGCCGGGGGATCAAGGCGCGCGCATCGCAGGCGAACCGTCGCCCATAAAATTCAGTATGCCCCAGAATATATTGCAGCGGCTGCCGTTGCAGACGGGCTTGCAGTATCTTTTCGAGATGGATACCGAGTGCTGCCGGAAATTCCTGCTGCGATCGGAAATACAATTCCGTTTTTGAAATATGCAATAAATCAGAGACAATCCACTCGGTCTCGGCGCGTGCGGAATCGATACCCCCGCGTTCCAACCGGGTGACGGTTTGTTGCATTATTTCACGGATGGTCACGGTTTTACACTAGCGCAGGCAGATCGATTCCGCAGTCGGGGTATTCGAGCGCCGGCAACCGGGCGCAGCCGGTTTTTGCTGAACCATGCATCCAGACCGGCTTCCTTTCGTAACCGGCCAATGGCCGACCGGTCACCAGCGAGTGTGCTCGTTGAGTCGGCGCCAAACCGACGAGCAAGCCCACCCCCGCCACACCGCATATGGAAATAAATTCGCGACGCTTCATCAGTTTATCCCTTTTCCGTATCCTCGCTTAGTTCAAAACCGTTGATTTTCATGCCCGGCACGAGCATGACGGAATTAAACTGCGGGTAGACTACGCGCTCGGCGGCGATTGCCTCGACTTTGCCGAACATCTCCAACAGAGCGGGCGTGGCGCGCATATTGACGATCGGCTGCGCGATCGTCCCGTCTTTAATCCGAAATGTGCCGTCTAGGGTGGTACCGGTCATCTGCACGCGGCGGGGGTTTAAATAGTTCAGGTACCAAAAATGCGTAATGAGGATGCCCTCCGGTGTGGAGGTAATCAAATCGTCAAACGGCACAGTCCCCGGAGAGATGGCCATATTTTTGGGATACGGCCCAAAGGTATTATCCGGGGGGAGTGCATGGCCGGTGGATTCCATGCCCGCCTTTTTTGCATTACGCCGGTCGAAGACGACACCTTTGGCGATACCGTTTTCGATGAGGGGCACGCGCTTCTTCGGAACGCCTTCATAGTCGAATGGCATCCCGGCCATCTCCGGGGCGAAGGGGTCCTCGATGATCGTGATATTTTCTCCGGTGACCTGTTGGCCCATCTGGCGGGCCATAAAACTCCGGCCCGAGGCAAAAGAGCCGCCGCCAAAACCAAGGAACCCCAGGAACAGCAATAACTGTCCGACTGCTGCCGGTTCGAGGATGACTGTGTATTCTCCCGGCGGATGTGGTTGAGGGTTGCGTGAGGTTACCGCTTTAAGTACGGCAACCCGGGTGACCTGTTCCAGGTCGAGTTTGCCGACATCACGGTGATAGCCGGTGGCCCAGCCGGAGGCGTTGGCCTTGTCATCCGAGGCGGTCAGCGAGAATTCAGCGGCGGTTTCCGCGAAATATTGTGTAGTGCCTGCTGAATTGACGATTGTCGAGGATCTCACTTCGGTCTTGAACAGACCGGAGGCCAGCACACCGGCTTTGGTGCACGCCTCGGTTGCTGCTTTGATTATCGCTGCCCGGTCCTCGGGTGAGTAATCAGCCGTGGCAGGCGAAAACGCGCCCGGAGTGGGGGGTACCGCCGGTGAGGCAACAAATCCCGGAAAATCGGGATCAGGATTCTGGTTTTCGGCGATTTCCAGCGCATGTTCAATCGTGGCCCTGATCGCCTCCGGTTCGATGGAGTTGCCCACTGCGAGGCCGACCCGGTCACCCAGCCCAACCCGGGCCATGATTTCGTGGTCGGCCTGTTCGATATTCTGATGGATGATGTTTTCGGCAAACCGCGACAGGGCGGTATTGCTCTCAATGCAGACCAGTTCGAGGTCTTTGCCCGGGGTGGCCGAAACCGCCGCAGTCAATCGTTTGATTATGTCGTCATTGGTCATCATCGATGATTTTTCCGCTTATCCGCCGATTTTTACATTGGCAAACCGTGCCGGCGACGTTCCCTGGGCGGTGGCAATGGTCTGTCCCGGCTGACCCTTGCCGCAGGAGGGCGTACCCCAGATGCGGTGTTCCGCTGCCGTGCCGATCGCAGTACAGGAATTCCAGAATTCGATAGTGTTCCCCGAATATACCGGGTTTTTAACGATGGCCCCCAATTTGCCGCCGGTGATCAGCCGGCCGATTTCGCCGCCCAGTTGGAAATTTTCCCGCCGGTCATCAATCGACCATGACGTGGGTGTCTGAATAAAAATCCCATCATCGGTTTCGGTGATCATTTGTTCGAGCGTTTTATCGCCGGGGGCGAGGATCGTGTTGGTCATGCGGATCAGCGGCAGGTACGCCCATGATTTGGCGCGCATCGACGCATTGGATTTCATCCCGATCCTGGCCGCAGTTTCCCGCGAGGTGAGGTACCCGACAAGCACACCCTTTTCGATTAACGGTGATCGCGCGGCGGGCACACCTTCATCGTCATAGGCAAACGAGCCCAGGCCGCCCGGGGCGGTCGGATCGGTAAACACATTCACGATTTCCGAACCATACTGCAATTTCCCCAGTCGATCGGGCGTGGCGAAACTCGTCCCGGAAAAATTCCGTTCCGAACCGTAAACCCGGTCCAACTCCAGCGGGTGGCCGATGGATTCATGCAGCTGCAGGGACACCAGGTCTCCCGAAAGGATGAGCGTACATGTTTTTTGCGGACATTCCTCCGCCTGCATGAGTGCTTGGGCCTCCTCGGCAGTTTGTTCGATCCCGGCTTCCAGTTGCAGCCGTTCGATCAGTTCGTAGCCGGCAGTTTCGTATTGCCCGCCGGAGGTGGGGTACGATCGTTCGATCGAGCCGCCGTGCCCGCCGCCGACGCCTGCGGTAATGCCGCCGCCCGAGCGGAATATTTCCTGTTCGATCCGGCTGCCTTCGCTGGAAAAGAAATACCGCAGTTCCCGTTCAAACGACATTGCGGCTGAAGTCCGGGTCAACCCTTCCACTGCCCGCAACGTGCTGTCCAGGTGGACCGCGTAGGCCAGTTTTTCCTTCAGCGGGATCTCAAATGGATTTTTGATGATGGGTGTCCGAAAGGACGCGGTAATCCCCTCGATTTTTCCGGGGTTTACGCGTTCGCCGGTCAATTTGGCCGAGGCGCGCGCGATCTTTACGGCGCGGTCCCGCAGGGCGGCGGCCGATTCCGGTGTGACTTCGGCGGCCGCAGCAAAGCCCCAGCAGCCATCCACCAGCACCCGCACCCCCAGCCCGATGCTTTCCGACCGGGCCAATTTTTCAGGGCTGCCGCCCTGCACGCTGATTTCTTCTGCCGTCAGATGAACAATGCGGCAATCGGCATAGACGACACCAGACGCTGACGACACATCAACGGCGGCTGCACCGGCTTTATCAATTAATGGTCCGGACACGGTCTCCTCCACTCTTCCCTATCGAATGTACCCGGTACGGCCGACGGGCGCAATGGGAAATCCATCCTGGTCCTGCTATTTGCCCGCCGGGCGGTTTTTCCGTGTTTCGGCGGACAATGAATCGGCCCGGTCGCGCCGAACAAGAGCCAACCAGGGAATGGCCGCGTACAAATACCTGCCGCTCGGAAATTGTTTAAAAATACACCATCCGGCCCAGACGAGACAGACAACCAGAATAACATATTTCTGCATGTCCGGGAGTCGACGGTACCGGCGGACGGCGAGGAAGGTCAGGACAACACCGCCCATGACGGCCAGCGCCATCAGATCCACGGCAACGAAGTCGTAAAATGGATGCAAAAAGCCGGTGATCAACGTTTCGTGGATGGTTTTGGCGATGTTTAATATCGTTGGTTCGAGCAAGAGCAACCCGGCATTCTCCACTTGCAGGTCCCAACGCCAAAAGATAATTCCCCCGGCCCCGGCGGCAAAGGCAAGACTGATGATCCCCCAGCGATTGTTCCGCTTGAGAAAATAATAAACGCTAAGCACCAGCAGGATCGGAAAACCGTGGAATTTCGCGGTGGCGAGGACCATGGCACCGGCAATTAATGCCCATGTTTTTCGTTTTACGCACGCGTAAAAAGTAATTGCCGACCCCATAAGCAAAAAAACATCGTTGCCGATAGTCGAGGTGGTGATAATAAGTCCGGGGGTGAACGCCAGCGCACACAGCAGAGGAATGTCACCTGCGTTTCCCGGCGAACGCGTTGCCGCCCAGACAAATAAGAATGCTGCCATGAACATCACGACCGAGACCACACGGCAGGCACGTGGGGTGTTTCCACCAAGTAGTGCCGCGACGATGTAGTAACCCGGCGGCTGATAAAACTCATATGAAAGATAGGCCAGCCGTTCTTTGCCTTCAGGCACAAAGGCGTTGGGGGCCGCACTGTCGGGCAGACTATGATGATCGTAGATGTAGCCCACGTAATTACCGTGCGCGATTTCATCTCCGGATAAAGGCAGGGTCTCGGCAAATGCCGTCCACAAACGGACCGCCAGCGCCAGCGCGGCAATGATGATAAATTTCCAGGTCATGAAATGTCTTTTGGCCTATGCCTTCTTTTTTACCGGCTGTGACCGGGACGTTTCCGCGTGCGGGGTGTGTTGCCCCGGAGTTTTTTGTTTTGTGTGATTTACCGCCAGCCAGGGGATGGCCGCGTAGACCAGCCGCCCCTGCCAGGCCTCGTGCGTGAAACTGAAAATCAGCCAGACGAGCAATACCGTCCCGATCACCACAACATTCAACAAAGGCAATTTACTCCTGATCCGCTGATAGGCCTTATAGCAGAGCAGCATACCCACAGGAATGCCCATGATATATGAAAACTGACGCAGTTCATACGGTGCAATATGCATGACGCCTGTGGCGAGAGTTTGGGTAAGCATGTCGGTGACCGTCGATATCTTGGGTGTAATGAAAATGAGAGACTCGTCGTTTACCATCTGTAAGTCCCAGCGCCACCAGACAATGGCCAGGCCGATAATGGCGCACACCAGTGCGATCCCCGCTTGTTGCCGCTGTTGTTTCATGAAATAATATATGGCCACAACGCCGAGGATCGGAATGCCATGAAACTTGGAGGTAGCCAGCACCACTCCACCGAGGATAAATGCCCATGTTTTCTCCTGGGCACAGGCATAGAACATTATCGCCGATCCCAGCAGCAGGAAGACGTCGTTGCCGATGACCGAGGTGGCGTAGATAATACCCGGCAGCAAACCAAGCACCCAGGCGATGCCCGGGTCGCGTGACCCCGCCCAGACGAAACACAGGGCCACCATAAACAGGGCCACCGAGACCAGCCGCGCGCCCAGGGGTGTGCCGCCGGAAAAAACGGCAGCCAGGATATAGTATCCCGGCGGCTGATAATGTTCATAGGAAACCTGCAGCGAACGGCCCTCTCCCGGGGGGATGTCTTCCTTGGCGATGGCCGTATCCGGGAGACTCCAGTGTTCGTGGATGTACGCAACATAGTTGCCGTGGGCCAGTTCATCCAGCCACAGGGGGGTGGTCTCAGTATATGCCGTCCAAACGCGGACGATCAGGGCCAAACCGGCGATGAGCAGGAACCGCCGGCTGAATATTCCCGTCTTCATCATGATCCGATCTCCCATACTGCAGAATATACGAGGGGCAAGGCCGTGTCAAGCAGGAGAATGGGGGACCCGGCGCTACTTGATAATCACGATTTTGCCGATGTGGGTGCCCCAGTCCGATTCCACCGAGTACAGGTAAATCCCCGAAGTCACCGCCTGGGTGTTGCGGGTGATCAGGTCCCACGCCGTGTGCGACGGCGTGTCCGAAAAACGGCTGGACGGATGATGTAACTCCCGGATCAAATCGCCATCCAGCGAAAATATTTTGATTATGCACTCCGGCGGCAAATTGACGAAGTGGATGCGGCGCGTCCGCTCTTTAAACCCCTCCCGGTTGGGGTCCTCATACCCCATCTCGCGGTACCCGGCATCGATCTTGTAAGGGTTGGGATAGACCGAGACCGGCAACCGTTGCTCTTCGACATACTCGGGGGAATAGGTCGGGTAGGCCAGTTGCATGTTGGCCTGGACCGGTGATTCCAGTGACTCGATCCCGCCCGCCGCGACGCCGGCATCAAAGGCGGTCACGGCAAAATAATATGGCTGACTGGGCAACAGGTTGTCGATCGTGCATTCATAGTGGCCGAAATATTTCCACGTTTGACTGCTTTCGTCCAGCAAAGAATCGGTGCGCACGTATTGGATGGGATTGGATGTTATCATGCCGCCTTCGAGATATTCGTTGCCGCGGTTCCCCCCGTGGGGCTGGAAGTAGAACAGGTTGCCGTCATCATCCTGATAGGGGGAGAACTTGTCGCGATAGTCTGCCGGATTGACGAAAGGATCATGCTGCGCGGCGATCTGTTCGAGGGTCAGCGGCGGGCCGTCAAGCACCCACGGGCTGGGCCGCGCCGTGGGGATATAGCGGTAGCGGTCGAAGTTGACCAGGTCCCAGGAGGCCATCAGGGTCATATTATCGGGATTGTCGCCGATCCCGGCGTAGACGTTATAGCCCTCGAAGTCCTCGCAGAGGGCGAAGGGGTCATAAAAATTCTCGATGTCCCGGCCGGTCCAGACCATGCGGATCGTATGCGGTTGGGTGTGAATCGTGATTTGCGGGGAGGGTGGGGGAGATGGACCTTTCAAATCGGGGATGCCGTCACCGGCATAAAAGATGGTATCGCAGGCGATGTAATCTGTGAAACACCTTTCGTCATAACAATAGACCGTGTCCGGCGAATAGAAACAATAATCTTTCAGGCAGGTATCGATTTCGCGGCAATTGACGGTGAAATATTTTCCTCGATTTCCATCGCCGTCGGTGTCGACACCTGGGTTGTCGTAAGTAATGTCCGCCCGTTGCGCATTACTAGCCAGTGCTGAAAAATCCAGGTTATTATACCATTCTTGTCCATTAGAATTCAAGTTGCGTTTATTATTCGGATCGCGATGGAAATAATCTCCTGCTACGACGGCCAGACCGATGGGAATCGAATCGCCCGGAGCCAAATCATAAGGTCCCGTTGACAAAAGGAATGATACCATAGCACCATCGGCGAGGTTGTATGGAGGCCACGACGTAATCGCTTTTGCGGGGGGCGTGATCCATCCGGGCATTTCATCATGGGCCAGATATTGATCATAATCAATCTCCTTGTTTGCCATATACCGATATTTTTGCTGGTCGCCTATTGGTGACCCGCATTTTCCAGTAATTGATCGGTCACCCGGTTTTCGCTGCGGCCCCCAATCAGCCCACCAATTAAAAGAATATTCTGGTTCAGATAAGTCATCTCCCTGTACGTTGCTGAGACCGACAAAACGAATTCCCATTGCCGAGCGTGTGCTAAGTTCATTCCAAGACAACAAACGACCGGGATCGCCGTCGTTATCGGCCCACCATGCTGTCTTTATGGGGATTTCGACACCATGACCCGTAATTGAAGGATATTTTTCCAGGTATCCTACCATATTATCCCGGCCAGCCCGTGGCGCGGTGTTGAATAGGTGATGAACCTCGGGGTAAACCCAAATTCCAATACGTAATCCGTGCAATACTTCGCGGCGCATGTTAGTAATCCAATATTGGATGATCACAAAATCTTCTGCATATTCATATGACCATACATATGAATTTTGCCGTATGCGAATGTTGAGTGGCGAATGTCGTTGCAGGGCCGCTTCATCCAACGGCACGTACGCAGGATCGGTCAGAGTATCCGAATATTCGCAATGATACTCTTGTGAAGAGGAGGCTCTTTTGTCATAGAAAGGGTTATTCGGGTCGGAAGACATGATGGAGATATCTCCCCCGTCACCGTAATCAGTTGGATAAAATTCAGTGAGCGTAAACGCGGTTGATACCAAAGTGTCGTCGCCGCGGATGGTCGGCACAAGAGCCCCAATCCATAAGGCGCCACAGGCCAGGTATTCGAAATTATCTGCAGATGGGAAAGTTGCGCCGGGAGTCCGCAAACCGGTAACTGGATCAGTGAGTATACCCATCGGGTTACCGAAAACACCCCAATTAGTTATGGTCAAGTGCAACCGACCCAAAGTGTGCACTTTATGGGTTATATAGGGCTGGTTGCCTGTATGATCAGCTGCGATATGCATACAACGGAATGTCGAATCCATTTCGGCATCATCTGCTGCCGCCAAATGACGGGTTACTGTACAAATAACAATTGCGACCGCGAGTATGGTTACATCCGCGATGCGGTTCACGGCAATTTCCTCCCCTCAATAGAGTTTATCTAAATAAAAATATTTCGCCCATTTTCAGCAAGAATTATACAACGATCTTGATATCTCCCCCGTGTTGATGGTGCACACCCGCCGCCTCACGCCATTGTATTTTCGGTCGTTTCACTTGTGCGTGTCACTTCTTGGGTTAAGTGACCATTAAATACCGCACGGGGCCGGGTCATGATGCTATTCAGGCCTACCAGCACTCACAGAAAATCTCGCAAACAAGTGCTGAATCCCAATGCCCACAAAATTTGTACCCCCATTCCGGGTGAGGTCCTCCCCATTCCTCGCCTGGCGTGCACCCGGGTGGGCAAACGCCCATGAAACAGCATAGATCTGGTTCCGCGTTAGCATTCGCGGAATTGTCGACCGCCGTAAACGCATAGCTGAAAGCCACCGAAAACACGAAAATCAGCACGAATACAAATTCCATCCGCTTTTTCATACCAACCTCCTATCTCTGTTGATTCCGCCCGGCCCCGGCAGCATCATTTGCCTTGATTATGTCTTTGAAATCGTCGTCCTGCAACGCGTCGGCAATTATCTCCATGACGATGCGATCGCGATTTACGATAACGTTGAAGGGATAGGTGAAAATCCCCAGCTCGCGGCTGTATGCCGACCCCTGATCGCAGAGGACTGTTAACGGCAAGGCCAATCCTCGTTTGTGGTCTGCCAGAGCTTGCGGGTCCGCTGCGGAGATAAACAAAAACAGGGCGTAATCCGCAGTATCCAGGCAGGCGTCTTGCAGCCGTTCGAACTCAAAAACGCAGGCCTCACAATCAGGATAATAAAACGAGACAAGCGTCTTTTTAGAAAGTAAGTCGCTCAGCCACACCGGGTTCGATTCAAAGTCTTCAAAACGGTGGTCGGGGAGTCTATCCCCGATCTTGATGGTACCCATTTCCTCCAGGATGGCCGTGGTCTTTTCGGTTCGGTCGGCAAGAAATTTATTTGCCGTTGTATAATGCGCGGCCTGGCCGCCCAGCAATAGTCCGGCCGTGATGACCGCGGCAAAAATTGCGCCGCCGATGATCATGTTCCGCAGTGTCTTCCACATGCCGAACACCCCGGGATTTCGTGGTGAGCAGACTGCCGGCTAGCCCATGGATAGCCGACGCAGTCTCCACCCGGCCTGTCTGTGCTTGCGCCCGACACCAGGTGTTTTGCCCCGTGGATGCGCCACAGGCATTCAGGCAACAGAGCGACCGAACCGATAATAAATCCCGCATCAGGTCAAACCGATGCTATTCACCAAGTAAGGGGGGGGGATTCTATGTCAAGAAAAATCTGTAATATTTTAAAAAAGTGAGTGGTTTAAACCAAAAACGCAAAAACTGCTCCGCAACCTGACAAGTGCCGTCAAAATATCCCGCAGAAATTGCGGCGGAAAGTATGCCCGGCAGGACAGGTTACTTTAAGGCCTCGTTACTAGTGGTGATTGCATCGGCAAAGCGTTCTTTTTGCTCGGCTTCCTGCAGCGCAGCGGTGATTTCATCCAGTTTGCCGTCGAGGATACCGGTGAGGTTCTGAATGGTCAGCCCGATGCGATGGTCGGTCACCCGGTTTTGCGGAAAATTGTAAGTGCGGATCTTGGCCGAACGGTCGCCGGTGGAGACCATCTGGCGGCGCTGCGAGGCAATTTCATCGTCTTGTTCCCGGCGCATATCGTCCAGCAATCGAGCGCGCAACACCCGCATGGCCTTGGTTTTGTTTTTCAATTGAGACTTTTCATCCTGACAGGTAACGACAGTATTGGTTGGCAGGTGAGTGATCCGCACCGCCGAATCGGTGGTATTGACCGATTGCCCGCCGGGACCGGAGGAGCGGAAAACATCGATTTTCAAATCGCTCGGTTTGATTTCGAGGTCGATTTCCTCGGCCTCGGGCAGGACCGCCACCGAGGCGGCGGAGGTATGGATCCGGCCGGAGGCCTCGGTCTGCGGTACGCGCTGCACGCGATGGACGCCGCTTTCGAATTTCAGGGAGCCGAAGACCCTGCCCCCGCCTACGGAAAAGATAATTTCCTTGAACCCGCCGACATTGGTGGGGTTGGCGTCGATGATTTCAATTTTCCAACCCCGTCGTTCGGCGTGACGCTGGTACATGCGGTACAGATCGGCGGCGAACAGCGCGGCCTCCTCACCGCCGGTGCCGGCGCGGATTTCGACGATCACGTTGCGGGTGTCATCGGGGTCGGCCGGGGTGAGCAATTCCTGGAGCTGCCGTTCCAGCTCCTGATGCTTCGGTTCCAGTTCAGCGAGGTCTGCCCGGGCCAGCTCGATCAAATCGGCGTCCTCGTTGGCCGCGATGATTTCCCGCGCCTGCCGGAGGGCACAGGCCACGGTTTCCAATTCCCTGCCGGTATTCAGGATCTCGGACAGTTCGGCGTGTTTGCGGCCCAGTGTCCGCAATTGATCCCTATCGCGGAGTACCGCCGGATCGGCGAGTTTCCTGCCGAGTTCCTCGAATTGTCTGGCGATGTTGGCCAGTAATGCAGATGTGTCCATGACCTGCCGCTACCTGCGCGTGTGGTTTGTTACTTGGCCGAAGCCCTGCCTTCGGCGGCGGAGAACCTCGTCCGTTGATTGTGGCTGGGACCTAGCTATGTGTAGGTGACAGGAATTGAATCCGGGATCGGCCGGTTCAGTGAGGTCAGCACCGCGACGACAGCGACCTCGATCTGTTCGGGGGAGGGTTCTTTGGTCGTGATTTTTTGCAGCCATAACCCCGGGGCAGAGAAAATGCGGGTGATTTTTCGTTCGCGGTTCCGCCCGGCCCATTTCAGCAATTCGTAGGAAGCCCCGGCCACAAACGGCAGCAAGGCAAAATGCAGGGCAAAACGGTTAAGCAGTGGCGGCGGGGCGCCGGTAATTACCTGATAAATCGAATCCGAAATCGAATAGGTAAGAATGGCAAACATCGCCACGATCAACAGGAAACTGGTCCCGCAGCGCGGGTGCAGCGTCGAGTATTTGCGGATGTTCTCGACGGTGAGTTCCTCATCGTTTTCATGCGCGTAAATTGACTTGTGTTCGGCGCCGTGGTATTCAAAAACGCGGCGAAAATCCTTATAAAAGGAAAATATCCAGACATAGCCGACAAACAGGGTGACCCGGATCGCCCCGGCGGCCAGGTTGAAACCCAGCGCGCCTTTCTGCAGACCGCCGGCCTGGGCAATCCACAACGGGATAAAAAAGAACAAGAAGATTCCCAGCCCTAGGCCCACGACCATAGTGAAGACCAGGAAAATGACCGGCATGCTTTTGGGTTGTCCCCCGGCATCGGTTTTGCCCGGTTCGCGGGCGGCAATATCGGCCGAAAAATTAAGCGATTGGATGCCGATGATCAGCATCTCGAAAAAGGTAATCGCACCGCGCAGGATTGGGATATTCAATAACTTATGCCGTTTGGCCAATGCGGTGTAGGGCCGATGGGTGACAATGATCCCGCCCTCCGGTGAGCGCACCGCTGTGGCCACGCGTTCGGGGGAGCGAATCATTACGCCCTCGATAATGGCTTGTCCGCCAACTTCTTTGTCCGGCATTTAGTTCCCCATGGGGATTTTTTCGATCCGGTGGATACCAAAAAAAACGCGGCGGTCCGGCCGCCACGTTAAACCCTATGACCGGCCCTTAGCAGCAGTTAATTGTTTGCGGCCGTTTCGGTTGAATCTGATCCCGCCGGTTTGTTTAATTTGTATTTCCTCAGATATTTCTCGACGCGCCCGGCGGTGTCGACCAGCTTCTGTTTCCCGGTGAAGAACGGGTGGCACTGCGAACAGATTTCCACACGCAAATCTTTGACCGTGCTGCGGGTCTCGATAACATTGCCGCAGGCACAGACGACTTTCGTCTCGTAATACTTCGGATGGATTTTCTCTTTCATCTATGACCCGACCTTTCTAAAACCAGCATATATACGCAATTTTCGGTAAAACGCAAGCAAAATAAACGAATCCTGCTCCCCGGCGGGAGAATAAAGACAGCCCACAACATACTTGCCGGCCCGGCGCGTCCCGATTTCGAGGGGGCGGGTGCCTTTAGTAAAATCCCCGGTTTCCGATAATTAAAAAACAGCAACCCGGGGCAGAAAAGACGGCCAGACACCCCACATTTCGGGGTGGTCGTCGTTCTGCAGATCATCATTGACAAATAACGGCTCATGCCGAACAGGAATCCGGCTTACTCTTGCCGGCCACATGCGGGAAGCCAAGGCAGAGAACTTCAATGAAGCGCACAAGCGTAAACTTACGGAAAGACAACAAGTTATCCGCCGTCGATGTCTCCGGCCGGATAGCGGGTATCGCGCAGGCGATGATCCTGGCCGACAGCGAAGATAAGCAATCGCTGGCTGAAATTGTCGCACAATTTGAAACTCTGGCCCAGGCGGCAGCACGAGAAAACCCTGACACGCTTGCCGAGGCGGCCTCCGCCGCGGCGGAATTGTTGCGAAACGCCCTGGCCGACCAGTCCAGCGATGTAGCCGGTGTACTGGAAACCCTTTCGCGGACGCTGAGCGCGATGCAGGCCATCGCCGAGGGCAGTACGGACCCGCGCCTGACGACGTTTCCCTCCGAGTTGGGCGGTCAGGGGCTCCCTGCTCCCCAAAAAGGACCGAAAGCCGGAATTTCCTCGCCTGATTTCGATGATGAAATTTTCAGCATGTTTTTGGCCGAGCAGCAAAATACTTTGCAGGAACTCGAAGCATATGTCCTGGGACTGGAAAAGTCCGATAATCCGGAGGCCGAGCGTGCGCTGCGCCGGCTGATCCATACCCTGAAAGGCGAAGCCGGTGTCCTGTCCCTGACGGAAATCGCGACATTGTGCCACGCTGTCGAGGATTATCTGGATGATCCGGAACGGCTGGTATCCCCCGACTGCCTGCTGGGGGTGAAAGACTGGCTGGCGCGGGCGTTCGATGATTATGCCAATCGGCGTCCGATATCAGTGAAGCTTGATGATATTCTCACCTCGTTGCGCGGCGCTTCCCCGGAATCGGCGGCCACGCCGGCGAGTGATGAAGCGAATGATGATCTTCCAGTCCCCGCAGGAAAACCGGCACAATGCGAAGAGATTGCAATTGATGCTGATCCGACCCTGCTTGCGGATTTTATCACCGAGGCCCGGGAACACATCGACGCCGTGGACGTGCATTTGCTCACGCTGGAGAATGACCCTCGCGACGAGGAAGCACTTAATGCCGTTTTCCGCGCATTTCATACCATCAAAGGGGTAGCAGGGTTTCTAAATCTGGAATATATCGGCACGCTGGCGCATGAGGCCGAGACACTCCTGGGCAGTGCGCAAAAAGGCGAGCATCTGCTGACCGGCCCGCGCATTGATGTCGTATTCGATGCCAACGACATGTTGAAAATCCTCATTGAGGACCTCGGGTCGGTGGTTGCCGGCGGGGAAGCGCCGAGTGTGCCGCCGGAACTTCCGCAACTGGTTCAGGTGATTGTTGCAGTGACCCAGGGCAGGGAAGACGAGGTCGGCCGGATCGCGCGTCTCAACCGGTCGAACAAAAAACTCGGCCAGATCCTGGTCGATTCCGGTGCGGTTAACGAAGATGATTTGACAGTCGCGCTGGCCGAACAGGCAGCCAATCCCGAGTCGGAATTATTGGGGAATTACCTGGTTCGCCAAGACGCAGTCAAACCGAAAGACGTGGCCCAGGCCCTGCGGCATCAGCGTGGGGAATTGACCGATCGCCGCCAAGCGCCGGCGGCCGGTGTTGAACATGCCGCCAAAGCTTCCCCGCCGGCGGAAGACCGCTCAGGCGGGGGGACAGAACGCCGCGGCGCAAAGGTCCGGGAAACAGTCCGGGTCGATACGGACCGGCTTGATTTATTGGTTGATACCATCGGAGAATTGGTCATTGCCGAATCGATGATTACCCAGGACCCCGAGATCCTCGGCCATTCTTCCGATCGGCTGATGAGCAACCTGAGGAATCTGCGCAAAGTCAGCCGGGAACTCCAGGAAATGGGCACGGCGATGCGCATGGAAACATTGCGCGGCGTTTTCCAGAAAATGGCGCGGCTGGTACGGGATGTGGCCAAGAAGGCGGGCAAGAAAATCAATTTCGAACTGTACGGGGAAGATACCGAACTGGACCGGACAGTCATCGATCGCATCGGTGACCCGCTGATCCATATGGTCCGCAACGCCGCCGATCACGGAATTGAGACGCCGGAAGAACGGCGGGCCTGCGGCAAGCCCGAGGAGGGCAGCGTGCAGTTGCGCGCGTTCCATCAGGGGGGGAACGTCCATATCGAGATCCAGGACGACGGACACGGTCTGGATAGAGATGTGCTCCGGGCCAAGGGTATCGAACGCGGTTTGATCGGCCGGGAAGATAAATTATCGGAGACCGACATCTATAACCTGATTTTCGAACCGGGATTTTCCACGGCGAAAAAAGTCACCGATATTTCGGGGCGTGGTGTGGGGATGGACGTGGTTCGCCGGAATATTGAGGCGTTGCGCGGCAAGGTGGGGATTACTTCGGAACTCGGCTGCGGCTCGACGTTCCGGATGACCCTGCCCCTGACCCTGGCGATCATTGACGGCCTGGTGATCAAAGTTGGTGGACAGCGGTTTATTATTCCGGTGCTTTCCATTGTGGAATCATTGCGCCCGACCGCGGAGATGCTCTCCACCGTCAGGGGCAAAGGCGAGTTGCTCAATATCCGCGGTGAACTGCTGCCGTTATTCCGCATGGGCCGGCTGTTCGAGCTGGCGGATGCCGTGGATGATCCTGCGCGGGCGCTGGTCATTGTCCTGCAAAGCGGCTCCCGCCGGATCGGCCTCATGGTTGATGAATTAATCGGGCAACAGCAGACGGTAATTAAAAGTCTTTCCCAGGCCGTGGGAAGAAAAGAATACATCTCCGGCGCGGCGATCATGTCCGACGGACGGGTCGGACTGATCCTTGATGCCGACGGACTGATGAAGCTGGCGGAGACAACATATGTTCCATCATTTACAGGAGAAGGATAGGTAGTTATGGCCGAAAACGTAATGGCAATCGAATCCGTGCCGCGTGTGAAGGGGGCAACCGACAACCGGCAGCACGAGCGGGCCGGCAAATACCTGACGTTTTTCCTCGCCGGAGAGGAATACGGCCTGGAAATTCTCAAGGTCCAGGAGATCATCGGCATGATGGGCGTTACGCCCGTGCCGCGCACGCCGAAATTTATCCGGGGCGTGATCAACCTGCGCGGAAAGGTCATCCCCATCATCGAATTACGCACCAAATTCGAGATGGACACTGTCGAGTACACCGATGAAACCTGTATCATCGTTGTGCAGACCCACGGGCTGCAAATGGGCATCATTGTCGACAAGGTCTCTGAGGTGATGGACATCCCCGCAGGCGATATCGAGGATTCGCCGTCGTTTGGCGACGAGGTCCGCACGGACTATATTCTGGGGATCGGCAAATCCGAAGACCGGGTGAAAATCCTGCTGGATATCGACAAGGTGCTGTCGAACCAGGAATTGCAGGACCTGCAGCGTACCGGCTCGGTTTGAGCGGACGCGCACTGTGCGCCCAACGGTTCTGGACCACGAGGGCCGACGCCCGAGGAACAACCGGGGAGCAGCATGATAGATAAGCGGACGTTTGACCGATTCCGCGAACTCATTTATCGGGAAAGCGGAATAACCCTGCGGGAGAACAAGGAAAGTCTGGTCAGCGCACGCGTGGCCAAGCGGATGCGCGAATTGAATATATCCTCCCATGGCGAGTATCTGGATTTTATCAAACGTGATAAGGACGGCAATGAACTGGTCCATCTGCTCGATGCGATCTCAACAAACGTGACGCATTTTTTCCGGGAGGAACGGCATTTCAAGCTGTTGGCCAAACTGGTCCGTCGCTGGGAAAAGGAAGGGCGGCGGAGTGTCCGCATCTGGTGCGCGGCGTGTTCCACCGGCGAGGAACCGTATTCGGTGGCCATCACACTGCGGGAAGCATTGGCCGATCCTACGGATGCCAGGATAATTGCCAGCGACATCTCCACCAGAGTGCTGGAAAAGGCGCAGCGCGGGATCTATGAAGCGCGACAGATGGAAAACATACCGCAGTTGCTGCTGGCCCGCTATTTTCAGCGGGGCCGGGGCCGTGCTGACGGGTTGTACCGGGCCAAGCCCGTGCTGCGCGACATGGTCGTTTTCCGCCGCATCAATCTCATTGCGCCGCCGTACCCGGTACGCGGACCGCTGGATGTCATCTTCTGTCGCAACGTCATGATTTATTTTGATAATACCGTTCGCGCGCAGTTGCTGGCGAGTATGTATGACATGCTGCGGCCGAACGGGTACCTGATGGTCGGGCATGCCGAGAGCCTGTCCGGTATGCTGTCATCGTTTACCAGCGTCGAACCCTCGGTGTATATCAAGGATTCGGCGAAAAAGTAAGACAACAAGCCGCCGGCCCGGTCGGGACGGATCAGTGATCTGATATTCAATCTTCACATGCGGACTGTGATCCGCGGGGGAAAAGGTGCGACTAGTCAGGGATATCCAGGGGGCCACACGATGGAAACAATGATCGCCGGGACTGCGGCACCGCCAAAAACGATGCCGAAACGACGACTGGGGAATGTCGTGGTCGGTATCTCCGATATGCAGATCTCGAACCGGCCGGGCGATCTGCTGGTGACCTATTCGCTGGGTTCCTGTCTCGGTGTCACGATGTACGACCCGCAGATCAAGGTCGGGGGTTTGATTCATTGTATGCTGCCCCTTTCCAAGGTCGATCCGCAAAAGGCAGCAAGCTCCCCCTTCATGTTCGTTGATACCGGCATCCCGGAGTTGTATCGGCGGCTGCTGGAGATGGGGGCGAAGAAAAACCGTCTGATCGTCAAGGCCGCGGGGTGTTCACAACTGCTGGACGATAGAAAACTGTTTGAAATCGGCAAACGCAATTACACCATCTTTCGCAAGATGCTCTGGAAAAACAACATATTGATCTCCGGCGAACATGTTGGCGGATCGTTATCGCGCACACTATTTTTGGATATTGCAGCGGGTGAGGTCATCGTCCGGGTCAAAGATGAAGAGGTGATATTATGATCGAAGCGCACAAAATCGTCGAGGGGATAGACGCATTACCCACCATGCCGATCGCCGTTTCGCGCATGGCCCAGGCCCTCGCTGATCCGGATGCCGGGATTAAGGATGTCGTCGACATTGTCAAATATGAACCGGGTCTGACGGGAAACATTTTAAAGATGGCCAATTCCGCGTATTTCGGCTCGACCGGGCCGATCGATTCGATTCATCAGGCGGTAACCCGCCTGGGGATGCAACAGGTCTTCCGACTGGTCGTGATCTCCTCGGCACACACCACCATGGCGCCGTCCGTTTCCGGGTACGATATGCCGTCCGGCGCGCTGTGGCGTCACAGTGTCGCCTGTGCTCTGGCCACGCAATGTCTGGCGGAACAGATTGGCGTCGGGCGGGCCGAGACCGCTTTCACTTCGGCGCTGCTGCACGACGTCGGCAAACTGGTCATCGGCAATTGCCTCGGTATCGACTTCGCGGCCATCGAAAAATATGCCGGCGACAACGGCGTGCCCTTCGAACAGGCAGAACGCCAAATTATCGGGGCCGACCATGCGCAGATCGGCGCAGCGATTTTGGAAAAATGGCACTTGCCGCAGGAGGTCGTCGCGGGTGTGCGCTGGCACCATGAACCCGATGCTCTCGAGGGCAAGTCGCCGATGGTCGATCTGGTGCATGTGGCCGATGCCATCTGCGTGTCCATGGGCCTGGGGACTGGGAGAGACGGGTTATACCACCGGCCGTCGTCGTCGGCCCGGACGCGTTGCGGCATATCAAAATTGACCATGGAACAGGTGATCAGCCGCACATTGGGAGCAATGAACGAACTTGCCGATTTGTTTTCGTTGCCCAAGGAGGAAGCATATCATGCCTTATAACATACTTGTGGTCGACGACTCCAAGATTATTCGGGCCGTCATTAAGAAGACACTCGGCCTGGCCGAAGTGGAGATCAACGAGCTGTATGAGGCGGCCAATGGAAAAGAAGCCCTCGCTATCCTTCGGGAGCACCAGGTAGACTTGGTCTTTTCCGATATCCATATGCCGGAAATGAACGGGATGGAACTGATCGAACGTATGGCCGCAGACGGCGCATTGCGCGAAATCCCGGTAATCGTCGTCTCCTCCGAGGGCAGCAAGGAGCGCGTCGACCAGCTGATGAAGAAAGGGGCCCGGGCGTATATCCGCAAACCGTTTACACCTGAACTGGTCCGCGACCTCGTCCAGGATATGATGGAGGTACCCCATGGCTGAGGATCCCAGACAAATCATGGCCGATACCCTGGCCGCGGTCTTGGAGAATATGACGTTCACTTTTGTGGATTCTCCGGAAGAGGAAGTACAGACTACGGATACCGAGTTCCTGCATGCGACCATCACCTTCGACGGGCCGTCGTCCGGCGTGCTGGGCCTTGCCGCGCCCCGGGGACTCTGCGCCGAACTAGCGGCAGGCATCCTCGGACTGGACGCGGATGAGCCGGAAGTGGCGGAAAATATTTCCGATATTCTCGGCGAGCTCCTTAATGTCACCTGCGGCAATTTCGCCACGGCGATGTTCGGCGAAACCGGCGTCGTCAACCAGTCGATTCCCCAAATCACCAGACTGGATGAAACGGCATGGCGCGGCTTAATGGCCCGGCCGGAAGCAGTGAAATTCATTGTGGACGATGCTCCGCTGATCGCCCACGTAGTGATGGAGGAACGCCGCTGATGCGTACCCGTGTGCTTATTGTCGATGATTCAGCCGTCGTGCGGCAGATCCTTTCGCGCGAGCTGGCGCGCGACCCGGACATTGAGGTCGTTGGGACGGCGCCGGATCCTTTTGTGGCCCGCGATATGATCGTCGAGTTGCAGCCGGACGCGATAACCCTCGATATCGAAATGCCGCGCATGGATGGCGTGACGTTTCTGCGGAAACTCATGAAGTACCGTCCGACCCCGGCCGTGGTCGTCTCTTCGCTGACGCCCAAAGGCAGTGCGCTGGCGCTGGAAGCGATGGACGCCGGCGCGATCGAAGTGTTGAGCAAACCGGGTGAGGCCTACAGTGTCGGCGATTTGTCTCAGGTTTTGTCGACCAAGATTAAGGCCGCGGCGCTGGCCAATCTGGCGTTATACCGAAAACGGGCAATGTCCACCCAGCCGGTGAAGCGGCTGTCCATGTCCCGCACGACGAAAAAAATCGTGGCCCTCGGCGCTTCGACCGGCGGCACGCAGGCGCTGCAGGCGGTGCTGACCGCGATGCCTGCCACCGCGCCGGGAATGGTCGTGGTCCAGCACATGCCCGCAGGTTTCACCCGGGCTTTCGCCGAACGACTCAATACATTGTGTGCCATGGAAGTCAAGGAAGCCGAGGACAATGAGTCGGTCACCCCCGGCAAAGCGTTGATCGCCCCCGGTGACAAGCACATGGTGTTCGGGCGTTCCGGGGCGCGGTACTATGTGCGCCTGAAAGACGGCCCGCGCGTGCATCACCAGCGACCCGCCGTGGAAATACTGTTCGATTCCGTGGCTAAATATGCCGGGGCCAATGCGGTGGGAGTGATTATGACCGGGATGGGCGCCGATGGGGCCGCCGGATTGCTGCATATGAAAGAGGCCGGGGCGAAGACCATTGCCCAGGACGAAGCCAGTTGTGTCGTTTTCGGGATGCCGGGTGAGGCGATCAAACTCGGCGCCGCCGACCAGATTATCAGTCTGAACAATATACCCGCATCAATCCTGCAATTGCTCTGATCGGCCAGCCGCGTGTCTGTGATTAATGGTTTTCTTTGGCGCGGTTACGGTTCCAGGTGGGGATTTCCACGACCAGGTCGGCCGTGCCGTTCGGGATGCACTGGCAAGCCAGCCGGGAATTCGGTGTCAATCCGGGGGCATTGTCCAGCATATCCATTTCCTGATCGGATTCTTCATTACATGACTTGTCACCCTTGCGGATAATGACATGGCAGGTGGAACACGAACAAAATCCGCCACAGGCGTGTTCGATGTCGATATCGTTTTGCATGGCGATATCCAGGAGTGACCCGGGTTCCCCGTCGTTATTGTAGGGGAGGTCCGCCATGTTGACTTCCACCGTTTTTCCCGCCGGTTCGAACCGCACGCGGAATTTTTTCGTGGCCGTCCGCGCGGTTTCCGTGTGTTGAGAATGTGGAGCAGGCATACTATACACCGTGGGCTTCAGGTTTTGTCATCACTGTGATCAGCGGCACCGGGGTCAATACTGTCAGGTCTTTGTCGTTTGCCCGGTTGCACGCTTCAGCGCATCCTGCAATTCGTGATCCAGTATTTTTTCGGCCAGTTCGCGGGTGATCGTGTCCAGTTCCTCGATGGCATCACGCACCCGGCCATGGTCGGTGCCGTCACAGGTGGTTTTTAAACGCGCGACCGCGGCCAGGATCATCGCCCGTTTCGCCTCGGAGATCATTTCGGGATGTTCGCGCAACGCTTTTTCGACAGCATGGATGATCGTCTGTGCTTCGGTGACCGCCTCGGCCAGCTGCCGGGCGGAAAAATCAGTTTCCGCGTGAGTGAACGAGTCGGTGACCAGCCGATCGACTGCCTCTTTGGTCAACCCGGACGAGGGGCGAACAGCAATCGATTGCTCGGTCCCCGAGCGGGTTTCCCGGGCCTTGACCTGGAGGATGCCGTCGGCATCGATCATGAACGTGACCGCAATCCGGGGGATGCCCGCCGGCATCGGGGGAATACCGGTCAATTTGAAGCGGGCAAGCGTCCGGTTATCTTTCACCAGTTCGCGTTCGCCCTGCAGGACATGAAAATCCACCGCAGTCTGACCCTCGGCAAATGTTGTAAACATCTCCTCCGCCGAGGTCGGCACGGTGGTGTTGCGGTGGATCAGGCGGCTGAAAATGCCGCCCATCGTTTCGATACCGAGGGACAGGGGAATGACATCCAATAACAACGTGTCGCGGCGGTTGCCGCCCAGGATATCGGCCTGAATTGCCGCGCCCAGGGCGACGACCTCGTCGGGATTCAGCTCGGCGGATGGTTCGCGGTCGAATATTTCCCGCACGATGCGGCGTATCAGCGGGACGCGGGTGGATCCGCCGACCAGAACGACCGCGTCGATGTCTTTCACCGTCAATTTTGCATCGGCGATGGCCTGGCGGCAGGGTTTGGCGGTCTGTCGGGCGATGTCGCCGATGAGTTCCTCGAACATGTCGCGGGTGATGGTACCCGCCAGCGGCGGAAGACCGGGAACTTCGAGGTGGTATGTTGCCGTCTCGTGCCCGGACAAGACGATTTTGACCCGCTCCGCCTCCTGGCGCAAGATCTGGATCGTTTTTGAATTGGCGGCCAATGGGCCGGAAACTCCGTTTTCGTACTGCTTGAAGAAATATTCCATCAACCGGCGGTCGAAATCATCACCGCCGAGGTGTGTGTCCCCACCGGTGGACAAGACACGGAAAATGCCGTCCGCCAATTTTAATATCGAAATATCGAAGGTCCCGCCGCCCAGGTCATAGACGGCGACGGTTTGTTTGTTTTTCTTATCGAGCCCGTAGGCCAGCGCCGCGGCGGTCGGTTCGTTGACAATGCGGAGCACGTCCAACCCGGCTATTTTGCCGGCGTCTTTCGTGGCCTGCCGCTGGGTGTCGTTGAAATATGCCGGGACGGTGATGACGGCCTTGGTTACTTCGCGGCCGAAATGTTTTTCCGCGCGTTGTTTTAATTCCCTGAGGATCATGGCCGACAGTTCGGGCGGCGTATAGGTTTTCCCGCCGACAGTGATGTGGATGAGCCGGTTGCTGTCCTCGTCAAAGGCAAACGGCAGGTAGCGGCGGTCTTCGCCGATTTCGTCGGCGCCCCGGCCCATAAACCGCTTGACCGAATACACGGTCATGTCGGCCTGCTCGACCCAGGCCCTGCGGGCTTCATCGCCCACGACCGGCTTGCCGCTGGCGAAGGAAATTACTGACGGGACCAGGACATGGCCATCCTTGTCCGAAAGTACGCGCGGTATCCCGTGTTCCACATGGGCCACGAGGGAATTGGTGGTTCCCAGGTCGATGCCGACCACGATATCCCGTTGTTCAGAGCTGGTTGACATCGCGGCCCTCCAATGCGGCGGTGACATTCTCCAGCGCCCGCCTCACATACAGCCGGGCTGCCAGAGTCTGATCGATGCGTGTCAGGATTTCTTTTTTTCTGGCAGTGACCTGCGGCTCAAAGGGGGAGGTGGATTCGTCCATGACTTTGTCATATTGCGCAAAGAATAAATCCAGGTCGTTTAGGTTTTGTTCATAGCGCTGCCGGAGCGTGTCGTGCAACCGCTGCAATTCCCTGGCGGCTGCGGAGGTGGATTTCGCGGCCCCGCCCTGATCAGCATACTCGGCGAGGGCATCCTGCAATTCCATGATTTCGAACGCCAGGTCCTGCGGGATAGCTTTCGTGTGTTTGTGCTGCGCGCCCAGCTCCAATTCCAGAATGTACGCTGCCCGCTGTGTCGGGTCTTTCAAGGTATTATAGGCCTTGTTCAGCCGCGCGGCGTTGACCAGCGATATCTCCCGTTCCTGATCGGCCGAGTCCTGAAAAAAATCGGGATGAAAAATGCGCGACAACCGCAGGAACCGTTCTTCGAGGTCGTTCAGGTCGATCCTCAGCCGCCGCGGCAGGCCCAGAAAGGCAAAGCGGTCGGCGCCGTCCGGCCAGGGTTGAATTTTCACGCAGGAATCGCATTTGTATGGCGATTCCAGCTGGGTATGGCAATTCCAGCACAGACTGGGGTCGATGCGGTCATTCTCCGGCGAGCTCATCAGTGGTGTTCCTTACTCAATTCGGGGTCGGCCTCGATAATCGGGATCGGGCATTGTTCCTCGCCAAACGTGATTTTCCGGGCCACGCGCGCAAGGTGCGCGGCGGCCATGATGTATGCCCAACTGGGTACGGTGATCTCGCCGCACCCGCGGATATGGACTGTCTTGTTGCGCAGGGATTCCCAGTTGTAATGGGCAAACGCATCACGGAGGATATGTTCGCGGATCATCCCGTCGACTGCAAATTCCTGCAAATCAAAAACCGGCATTTGCTCCTCCCCGTCGGAAAAATGTCGACTTTTGCCTGCGGTGGCTGCCGGCTAGGCGGTGAACGACGAGCCGCACCCGCACGACCGTGTGGCGTTGGGATTGAGAAACTTGAAACCGCCGCCGGTCAGGTCGGTAGTAAAATCCAGGGTCGTCCCTTTGAGATACAGCGCGCTTTTGATATCGACGACAACTTTGATCCCGTCGACGTCAAAGACCTTGTCGAATTCACCAGTCTGCCGGTCGAATTTCATGTTGTACATCAGGCCCGAACATCCGCCGCCCTGGACGCCGATCCGCAGGTATGTTTCCGGATGGTCCTGTTCTTTGAGCAGCCGGTTGATTTCCCTGGCCGCAGTCTCCGTCAGTGTAATCATATTCCAACCTCAGGGCGGTTATTTCGATCCGTTCCCGTTGTTCTGCTTTTTTTGATAGTCCGCAATCGCCGCCTTGATTGCATCTTCTGCCAGCACCGAGCAATGAATTTTTACCGGGGGCAGCGCGAGTTCCTGCACGATGTCGGTGTTCTTGATCGACAGCGCTTCATCAATGGAACGGCCCCGCAGCCATTCGGTGGCCAGCGAGGACGAGGCAATCGCAGAACCGCAGCCGAAGGTTTTGAATTTGGCGTCTTTCACGATGCCGGTCTTTTCGTCGACCTGGATCTGCAGTTTCATGACGTCCCCGCATTCCGGGGCGCCGACAATGCCGGTGCCGACATCTTTGGCGGTCTTGTCCATGCTCCCGACGTTGCGCGGGTTCTGGTAGTGATCGATGACTTTTTCCGAGTAGGCCATGTGCGTGTTCCCTGTATGTTGCCGGTGGACCGGCCGTTACTTATGCGACCAGTTCATCGATTTGACGTCCACACCCTCTTTAGCCATTTCATATAACGGGGAGAGTTCCCGTAACCGTTTGACATTTTCCACGACCTGGGCCGCGACATAATCAACTTCCTCTTCGGTATTGAACCGTCCCAACCCGAAGCGGATCGATGAGTGTGCCAGTTCCTCGCCGACACCCAGCGCCTTGAGCACATACGACGGCTCCAGCGAGGCCGAGGTGCAGGCCGAACCGGAGGAAACGGCGATGTCTTTCATGCCCATCATCAACGATTCGCCCTCGACATAGGCGAAGGAAATATTGAGATTGTTGGGCAGGCGGTGCTCCATGCTCCCGTTGACATACACTTCATCCAGCTGCCCCATAATCCGGTTTTTCAACCGATCCCGCAGGGCGCGGAGCCGCGCATTTTCGCTTTCCATCTCGCCTGCGCAGATTTCGCAGGCTTTGCCGAACCCGACAATCCCCGGGACATTTAATGTGCCCGACCGCATCCCGCGTTCGTGGCCGCCGCCGTGGACCACCGGTGTCAACCGCACGCGCGGGTTTCTTCGCCGGACATACAGTGCGCCGATGCCCTTGGGGCCGTATATCTTATGCCCCGAAAGCGACATGATGTCGATCTGCATTTCGTCCACGTCGAGTCTTATTTTTCCGGCTGCCTGGACCGCGTCAGTATGGAAGAGGATGCCGCGTTTCCTGGTCAGGGCGCCGATTTCCCGGATCGGCTGTACCGTGCCAATTTCGTTGTTGGCCGCCATCACCGAAACCAGGATGGTACGATCGGTCATTGCTCGTTCGAGTTGTTCAAGATTAATCAGGCCATCCGGACCCACAGGAAGATAGGTCACCTCGATGTTTCGCTGTTCCAGCCATGATGCCGAATCCAGAATGGCTTTATGTTCAATGGTAGTCGTAATGATGTGATTGCCTTTTTCGGCGTACATCTCAGCGGCGCCTTTCAAGGCAATATTGTCCGATTCGGTGGCGCCGGAAGTGAACACGATTTCCTTCGGGGTGGCGCCAATCAAATCGGCGATCTGTTTGCGGCCTTTTTCCGCAGCTTCTTCGGCTTCCCAGCCAAAACTATGGTTCCGGGAGGCGGCGTTGCCGAATTTGTCGGTCAGGTACGGCATCATCGCCTCCAGTACCCGCGGATCAAGCGGGGTGGTGGCATGGTTGTCCATGTAAATCGGTAATCTCATGTTTTTTCCGCTCCCCGAAGATCAGGCAGGACCGCCTCTCTCCGAGCTTCGATGTGAACCAATCCCAGGTTGGTCTTGCCGTTTGGCGTCAACTTCGCCAGGTCATGTAACGAATAACTGTCCAGTTCATCGATGATTTGTTTGCGAATGCCCAGCAAAACCATGTGCAGACCGCAGCATTCGGCTTTTTCGCAATCGGCGGCATGGTCGGTTACGCAATCAAACGCCGCAATGGGACCCTGGATTGCCTCCACGATCTCCCGCAAAGTTATTTCCGTCGCCGGGCGGGCCAGGACGAATCCACCGCCGGTCCCCCGCTGCGAACGGAGCAGGCGGCTTTTGACAAGTTCGTGAAATAAAATCCGCAGGAATTTCTCCGGGGCGCTGACCGCGCGGGCCACTTCACTGATTTCCAGGAAGTTGCCGTTGACCTGGTTGGCCAGATGCAGCATGCCCAGGATGCTGTATTCTCCTCGTCTATTGAGTATCATCGGTCTCTACCTTATCAATGTCATCTTTTTGCTAACATTAACTCCCAAAAAAATATTGACTTATTTTATCCTCTATTTTCTCTACTCTACCTATGTACGAATTCGGAGGGGGGCTGTTGGTGATTGTCCGAGCCAATTGTCAATTTTGGAAGCGATTTTACGGAGGCCGGTCATCGCAGTCGAGTAAATCTGATGCTCTCGAGTTAATTCGACGTAACTGCAATGTACATAATCAAATAGCTTTTAGTCTCTTGGTCAGTCGCCGGGTAAGGCCAATTTTTAACTGGCCGAACACCCAGGCATTAGCGTCATTTGGCTCGGCCATGGAACACAGGGAAGAAATCGATTTGCTTAATCCGGATCCCGATGAGTTTTTCATGAACCAGGCGCTGGCGGAGGCGGAAGCCGCCTACGCGGCGGGGGAAGTCCCGATAGGGGCTGTGGTTGTGGCGGCCGGCCGGATCGTCGGCCGCGGGCATAATCAAGTCGAGCAGCTGGGAGACCCCACGGCCCACGCGGAAATGATTGCCCTGACCGCCGCGGCCGGTCATTTCGAAACCTGGCGTTTGCTGGGAGCTCATTTATATGTCACGGTGGAGCCGTGCGCGATGTGTGCCGGCGCGGCGGTGCTGGCGCGGGTGGAGCGGATTATCTTTGGTGTCCGCGATCCGAAATTCGGGGCTTGCGGGTCGATTTTCAATATTCCGGCGGAAAGCCGCTTGAACCATCGGATACAGGTGCGGGAGGGTGTCGCCGCCCGGCAGGCCGAGGCGTTGATGGTATCGTTTTTCCGCAAACGCCGCAAAAAAGAGGATAAACCATGACCGACACATTCGTATCCGAGCACAATTGGGAAGAGTTGCGGGCGACGCTCGCCAAACGCGGCGTGATAATCAACCTCCTCATCCCGTTCCTCCTTCTGGGAATCGGGTACGGATTGCGAAAGCTGGAGTTTTTTTCCGAGTATATTGTTCTGGATGAACCGATGCATCAGCTTTTACTGTACATCCTCGGGGCGCTGGCGCTCAGTGAACTGGCCGTGGGCTTCTTCCTGAAAAGAACACTACTCGGCCCCGCGCGGTTTGGGGCGGGGACTACGACTTTTGCTGAGTTTTCCGCCCGCTGTGTAGCGGGAATGACCGTCGTCTTTGCGGTCGGCGCGGCGCCTGCGGTGTATGGTTTTGTCGTGTACGCCCTGGGCGCGACAACCGAGCAGTTTATCTTTTTCGTGCTGGTGAGTCTGGTCGGGTACCGCTTCCTGCGGCCGGGAAAAGACGAGTTGCAACGGTTGTGGGAGCGGACCGTTGCGGGACCTGCGGCCTGACCGCTTTTTCCACAGAAACCGCGCGGCGCGGCCCCGCAACAAATGTCATTAGCCGTCGAAACCGGCAATATCGCGCTTGAAATCCGCGCCGAAATGTGTATTATCCTCCCCGGAGAGGTGCCGGAGTGGTCGAACGGGGCGGTCTCGAAAACCGTTGACCCCGCGAGGGGTCCCAGGGTTCGAATCCCTGCCTCTCCGCATTCATTTTCTATCAGTGGAAGGCATTGTACAGTAATTCGTTATGCGAAAACAACGCGCGTCAATAGCGTCTTGCTAATGAGTGTTATTTCCGATTCCGTAAATGTTCGACGGAAGATAGCAATATTTTTACGAGGGACAGAGTCCAATATCCAGCCCACCCAATCTGCAGCAGGAATGCTGAAAGTTCATACAGTCGGCGAACGTATGCAGGTCTCGGTGAACCCGCGTATTCTTCCTGTTTTTTTAAATTCCGTTGACATCTGTACCCACAGACCCCTGGTTTTTGGGTAAACTGGTATTTGCGTCGAAATCCAGGGGCATAAGACTGGAGCAGGGTACATGTATGACTGTCGGTGATCACGATGACGACAAGACCCGGACCCACGTGACACTCACCAGCGGCACGATGGTCTCCCACTACCGGATCATCGAAAAGATCGGCGCCGGTGGGATGGGCGAGGTCTACCTTGCCGAAGACACCGAACTCAATCGAAAAGTCGCGCTCAAGTTCATCCCTTCTTATTTGTACCAGGATGCCGATTGCCGTGCTCGGTTCAAGCGCGAGGCGCAGGCGGCGGCGAAACTGAATCATCCGAACATCGTGACGATATACGAAGTCAGCGAATTCAATGGTCGGCCGTTTTTCGCAATGGAAAACGTGGAAGGGCAGACTATTCGCGATTTCAGCAAAGGGAAAGAACTCCCACTCAGCCGAATGATCGAGCTTGCGATACAGGTCTGTGAGGGATTGGCCAAAGCACATTCGACGGGTATAGTCCATCGCGACATCAAGCCATCCAATATTCTGATTGATCAGGATGGTCGGGCTAAGATCGTCGACTTTGGGTTGGCGTCCGTGATGGGGTCGGATCAACTCACCAAGACCGGCTCGACTCTCGGCACGATTGGGTATATGTCGCCGGAGCAGGTTCGCGGAGAGAAAGTCGACGGGCGTTCCGATTTGTTCTCTCTCGGAGTTCTGATTTATGAATTGGTGTCGGGGGCGCCGCCATTTGTGTCTGAAAACGAAGCCGGCGCGTTATATGCGATTCTCAATCTCTCACCTGAGCCGCTCAGCAGGTACCGGGCGAATATGCCCGCCGGTCTGCAAAGGATCGTGGCCCGGCTGCTGGCCAAGGGACCGGACAGACGATATCAAAACGCAACGGAGGTCATCAGCGATCTGGCCGCGTTGCGGGCGGGGCAACCTCCGGTCGGTCTCGATCAAACGCCTGCGCCGTCCGTCGCCGTTTTACCCTTTGCCAATCTCAGCGCCGATCCCGAACAAGAGTATTTCTGCGACGGTATGGCGGAGGAGATTATAACCGCCCTGACGCAAATCGAGGATCTCCGGGTCATCGCTCGGACTTCGGCCTTTGCCTTCAAAGGCAAAAACGAGGATATCCGCGATATCGGACGGAAACTCGGCGTAACCGTGCTGCTCGAAGGCAGCGTGCGTAAGGCCGGATCACGGCTGCGCATCACCGCGCAGCTTATTAATGTCGACGATGGTTCTCATCTTTGGTCGGAGCGATTCGATAGGGAATTGGAGGACATCTTCGCCGTTCAGGAAGAAATCGCCCAGGCAATCGTGGAAAAAATGAAGTTGAAACTGGCCCGAAAGCCGGATGAATCGTTGATCCGAAAGCGGACCGAAAATCTGGAAGCGTACAGCCTGTTCTTGAAAGGTCGGTATTACTGGCACCAACTTACGTCCAAAGGCTGGAGACTAAGCCTGGATTGCTTTCGACAAGCGATCGCTATAGACCCGGAATATGCCATGCCGTATACCTGGATAGCGATCTGGTACCAGAGTCAGGCATTTTGGGCAGACATATCTCCGAATGAAGCCTACACCAGATCCACCGAGGCAATGGAGAAAGCTCTGCGCCTTGACCCGAATATTGCCGAGCTCTATAATGTACGGGCCGTATGGCGCTTTGCGTATGAATGGAACTGGGAAGCTGCGGAGCTCGATTTTGAGAAAGCCCTGGAATTGGGGGCAACAACTGCTCTCTCCCATACGAATTTCTCGACTTTCCTAGTCACGCGCAGGCGGTTTGACGAAGCCACACGGCATATGGAAATCGCCAGGAAGCTCGATCCCTTTTCGAGCCTGATCTGCACCTGGGCTGCACTCCCCCCTCTGAACGCCGGCGATTATGATAGGGCCATCGATTTATTGGACGCAGCGGTCAAACTGGATCCGACATCTTGGCAGCCCTATTTCAATCTGGGCATGGCGTATATGGGTCTTGCGAAAGCCGACCATGCCATCGCTGTCTTGCAGAAATCATTCGAATATTCGGGCGGCGCTTCAATAGTGCTTATGGCGCTCTCAATCTGCTATTATCAGGCCGGCATGATGGACAAGGCTGATGAGTATCTGGATCTGTTGCACGAGCGGGCAGAGCATGTCCACATCGCTCCCATGTTTTTTGCATGGATTGCCATCGCGCGCGGCGATGTCGATCGGGGCATCTCCTGGATTGAGAAAGCGAAGCTGGAACACGACCCCTGGATTTGTTATGCCGACTTGCCTGTGACCGTTTTGAAGAGCCAGGATCCACGTATCAACGCCATACGCAGATCTATTGGATTGCCGGTTACGGGAACGGAGCACGAGTGATGGAAAAATCAGATGGAAACGACAAGACTCGGACCCACGTGTCCATAACAAACGGCACGATGGTCGGGCACTACCGGATCATCGAGAAGATCGGCGCCGGTGGGATGGGGGAAGTGTATCTGGCCGAAGATACCGAGCTTGATCGAAAAGTCGCGCTCAAGTTTCTGCCGTTCCATCTTTGTCAGGACGACGACTGCCGCAAACGGTTCAGCCGCGAAGCGCAGGCATCAGCCAAGCTCAATCATCCGAACATTGTCACGATTCATGAGGTCAGCGAATTCAATGGACGCCCCTTTTTTGCGATGGAGCATCTTGAGGGTCAGTCACTGCGTGAGATGATCAAGCAGAAGGAACTGCCGCTCTCTCAGTCCATACAGATTGCGGTCCATCTAGGCGAAGGTTTGCAGGAAGCACACGCCAAAGGCGTAATCCATCGCGATATCAAGCCCGCCAACATCACCTGCGACGGCAAGGGTCATTGCAAGATCCTCGACTTCGGACTTGCGGCTGTCCACGGCGGCGAACACTTGACGAAGACCGGCTCCACCCTCGGCACCGTGGGCTATATGTCCCCCGAGCAGGCCCGCGGCGAACAAGCAGACGCTCGCTCGGATCTGTTTTCTCTCGGCGTTGTCCTGTACGAAATGATTACCGGCAGATCCCCGTTCAAAGGCGAGTCCGATGTGGCGACCATCAAAAATGTCATCGAAGTTACTGCCGAGCCGCTGGCGCGGTACAAGAATGACGTACCGGATGATCTGCAAAGGATCGTCGACAAACTCCTTTCCAAGGACAAGAGTTTTCGCTACCAGCATGCCGATGAATTGTCGGCGGACCTCAGACGCCTGATATCGACAGTCAGCTCTGCACCGAGCCCGATCAGGCGGAAACGCCGAATTGTGATGCCGTCACTTGTGATATTTGGCGTGTTGGTCGCCATCGTGGTTTTTAAACCTTGGCGAATGGTGATAAAGCGGGCGGATGAAACCAAAGCCGCCACCAAGCGCGTCGCAGTGGTGCCGTTCCGCAATCAAACCGGAGACCCGTCGCTTGATCCATTGGGAAAAATGATTGCCGATTGGACGACGCAGAGCTTGCTACAGACGGGACTGGCAGAAGTTGTTCCGCCTGAAAGGTTGTTCCAGCTTGAAGAGAACAATAGTGCCCGCGACATTGCCAAGTCAACCGGCGCAAGCACGATTGTCATGGGCTCCTATTACAAACCGGGTGAGACCATCCAGTTTCAGGCGAAAATCCTGGATGCCAACGAGAAGATTCTTCAGGCGATTGAACCCATAACTTCGCAGCCAACGAAAATAATGGACGGAGTTGAATCTGTGCGCCAGCGGGTGCTGGGTGCTCTGGCCATGGTGCTGGATGAACGGCCGGAAAGAGAAGTGGAGGCGGCATCAAAGCCTCCAACTTATGAGGCGTACCAACAATATATCCAGGGACTGGATCTGTATATTAAACAGCTCGACTATTCCGGAGCACTCGAATACTTCAAGCGAGCTTACGCCATCGATACAACATTCATCTCTCCATTGATCTGGGCCTCTTATAGTTATGGGGTCTGTGGGCAGATGAGACAGGTAGATTCCCTGGTGCGCTTTCTTAATCTACGCCGCGCTCAACTCACTCCTCTTCAGCAATTATGGTTAGACGCGCAGAGCGGTTTTGTTTCAGGTGACTGGATGAAATCTCTGAATGCCTGGCGAAAAGCCGCCGAGATCGCGCCGGGGTCTTTCGATCCTTTTGATTGGGGTGTTACTGCATATGGGGTAAATCGCCCGAAGGAGGCGATTGAGGCATTGAAGACGGCTGACCAGGAACAACAATGGCTCCCCTATTGGAATTTCTTCACTGCTTCATACCACTCTCTGGGGGAGCACGAGAAAGAGCTCGAAATTGCCAAACAAGCTCGCCGAAGATTCCCGGACTCTTTCGACCCCCTGAATTATGAAGTCCGCGCTTTCGCCGCTCTGGGAAAAATAGCGGAGGTCAGGAGACTTATCGAAGAAAGTCTGACTCTTACTAAACCCGGTACCGCAGGCGACCCCGGAGGTACCATGATAACCGCCGGAGAAGAATTGCGCGCTCACGGGTACGAAGACGCTGCTATGACAAGTTTTGACCAGGCAATACAATGGTACAGAAGCAGACCGGCCGAAGAGATGGATGGCCTCCGTTACGTCTATGGCCTCACACTGTATGACGCTCGCCGATGGGAGGAGGCAAAAAGCATTTTCGAGGAACTTGGCAAGACGTCGCCTGACAACATGGTGTATCAGAGGTATGTTGGTTGTATAGCCGCCCGGCAAGGTGATCGAGAAGAAGCGTGGAAAGTCTCCGAGTGGCTTAAGAACCTGAAGAAGCCATATCTTTTAGGCGAGCATACCTATTACCGTGCCTGTATTGCCGCAATTTTGGGAGAAAGAGATGAAGCTGTAACCCTGTTGCAGGATAGCTTCTTGCAGGGATACCCCTACAGAATTTACTTGCATCCAGACTTTGATTTTGAATCGCTGTGGGATTACTCTCCGTTCAAAGAGCTGCTGAAGCCGAAAGGGTGAAATGTGAGCCGGCCTGACGACGACAAAACCCGAACCCACGTGATGCTGACCGAGGGCACAATGGTCTCGCACTACCGGATCGTCGAGAAGATCGGGGCCGGTGGGATGGGGGAAGTCTATCTGGCGGAGGACACCGAACTCAATCGGAAAGTCGCGCTCAAGTTTCTCCCTTCTCATCTATGCCAGGATGCCGAGTGCCGCGCTCGGTTCAAACGCGAAGCCCAGGCGGCGGCCAAGCTGGATCATCCCAATATCGTCTCAGTGTTTGAAGTCGGTGAGTTTCAGGGGCGGCCCTTTTTCTCGATGCAACATGTCGAGGGGCAATCCCTTAGAGAGGTCGGAGCAGGCAAGCCCCTGCCTCTTGAGAGAATTATTGAGATCGGCATTCAAGTATGCGACGGACTCCAAGCAGCGCACGATAAGGGGATCACCCACCGGGATATCAAACCCTCGAATATTCTGATTGATGCGCGCGGCCGGGCGCGCATTGTCGACTTTGGCTTGGCGTCGGTGCTTGGAAGTGAGCAATTGACCAAGACCGGATCGACGCTGGGAACCATCGGCTATATGTCGCCGGAGCAGGTACGGGGTGAAGCGGTCGACCATCGCACCGATCTGTTCTCTCTCGGAGTTATCCTCTACGAACTGATCACTGGCCATTCGCCGTTCAAAGCGGATTCTGAGGCGGCAACTCTGCACGCAATCACAGATACGAAGCCGGAACTGTTGGCGCGTTTCAGACGCGATGTTCCATCTAGTCTGCAGGTCACAGTTGATAAGGCGCTGGACAAGGACACGGCAACCCGTTACCAGCATGCCGACGACCTGGCCATTGACCTTAAGAGGCTCTCCTCTGCTGCAGTCTCCAGACAAATACCTCGTCGCGATTGGTGGAACCGCTATGTGGTCACTGCAGCAGTTGCTGTTTTATTGATCATGGTCGGCTACTGGGGTGTGACCTCGATCCTCACAAAGGAGGGACAGAAGCCGGAGCCTGCCCGCAAGATGCTGGCCGTATTGCCATTTGAGAATCTTGGCGCAGCGGAGGACGAGTATTTTGCCGACGGGATCACCGATGAAATCACCGCTAAACTGGCGGCAATCCATGATCTGGGAGTAATCTCGCGCACCAGTACCATGCTCTATAAGCATTCGACCAAACGCTTGCGGGAGATCGCCAAAGAGCTGGGTGTCGATTATATCCTGGAAGGATCAATTCTTTGGGACAAAGGTGGTGATACCAACCACGTGCGGATTCTCCCGCAGTTAATTCGGGTGTCTGACGACACTCATTTGTGGGCGGAGACATACCATCGCCCGCTGACCGGCATTTTCGCTTTGCAAGCGGACATTGCCACCCGGATCGCGGAGGCAATGGACATCACTCTGCTTGGCCCGGAGCATGCTGCCCTGGAGTCAATGCCAACAAAGGACTTGGACGCTTATCAGGCGTACCTGCGCGGCACGGACTGTGAGCGTGGAGCTGATGTCTCTTCGCGGGAGAAAGTTTCAACTGCGGTGCACATGTTTCAACGGGCCGTCGAGCTTGATTCCACCTTCGCTCTGGCATACGCCCACCTGGCGCACGCTCACGCCGGGATGTTCCATTACGGATTTGACACCACTCCGGAACGCCTTGCCCAAGCCAGAGTTGCTGCCGATCGGGCACTCGTTCTTCGGCCGGATCTTCCCTGGACGCACTGGGCACAGTGCTACTACTACTACTGGGGTCATCGCGACTATGACCGGGCGCTCGAGGAAATCACTCTCGCGGAGGTCGGACTCCCTGACGATCCGGACATTATGAGCACCAAAGGATTCATCTGGCGGCGGCAAGGGGAGTTCAAGGCCGCGGTTGAACAAATGCAGAAGGCGTTTGTGCTGAACCCTCGCGACGCGGTATTGGCGCTCATGATCGGACAGACCTTCATGCAGGGGCGTGAATACGCATCGGCGGAGAAGTTCTTTGACCGGACAATCTCTCTGAGTCCTGACGGATTGACCGGGTATCTCTACAAGGTTCAGAATTACCTGGCGTGGCGTGGCGACACGGCCTTGGCCCGTGCGGTCTTAGAGTCGATCCCGAAGCAGGATGAGGAAGCCGTACGGCTGGGATGGTCCCGGCTCAATCTGCTTGAACGGGACTACGCCAGGGCACTCACCCAACTGACGTCGCTGCCCCCACTGCCGGAACCAAGCCAGAGTTATTTTGTCCCCAGATCCCAATTCGCAGGTATGGTCTATTACTACATGAATGACCGAGACCGTGCCCGCGCCTGCTTCGATTCCGCCCGTGTGATCCTGGAGGGACAAATCAAGGAACGGCCGGACGACCATCGCATCCACAGTTCGTTAGGTGTTGTCTATGCCGGCCTGGGTCGCAAGGCGGACGCCGTTCGCGAAGGCAAGTTAGGCGTGGAACTCTTCCCAGTGAAGAAGGATGCCTTCATCGGACCTTCCAAAGTGGAGGATCTTGCCTTGGTCTACCTCATGGTGGGCGAGTATGATGCCGCGCTGGGTCAAATCGAGTATTTGCTTTCGATACCCTCGTGGGTCTCGATTCCGCAGATTCGTCTTGATCCCCGGTACGACCCATTGCGTAACCTGCCACGATATCAGAAACTAGTGGAGAAATATGGCCCCTGACGACGACAAGACCCGGACGCACACGCCACTTGCCAGCGGTACGATGGTCTCTCACTACCGGATCATTGAGAAGATCGGTGCCGGTGGGATGGGAGAGATGTATTTTGGTAAAAAAAGGACGCGTCCGGCCGGTGGGTGCACAGGACGGCGAGGGTGAACGCAAACACATTTTGGAGATTAGGTATGAAACGGACTTCCGGTGCATTATGTGCGGTGTTGTTGCTGGCGGCGTTCATGACAAATGCCTCCGCAATCCTCGCGCGGAGTTATCCTCCGAAAGACCTGGATGTTTTTGCGGGCAAAGTGCTCAAGCAGTTTGAAGTGCCCGGAATGGCCGTTGCCATTGTCAAGGATGGCGAGGTCGTGGCTGCGCGAGGTTACGGAATACGCGATACGGCGAAGGCGACACCGGTTGACGCCCATACTCTTTTTGCAATCGCCTCCAATACCAAGGCGTTCACCGCCACAGCATTGGGAATCCTCGTGGAGGAGGGAAAGCTGAATTGGGATGATCCGGTAGTGGACCACCTGCCCTGGTTCCAGCTCTCTGATCCGTATGTCACGCGGGAAATCACCGTGCGTGACCTGCTGGTACACCGGAGCGGCCTGGGGCTGGGGCAGGGTGATCTGTTACTCTGGCCCAATACGACCTACGACCGGAAGGAGATCGTCCGGCGATTGCGCCATTTGCCGCTTAAAACCAGTTTCCGCAGCGCCTATGCGTATGATAACGGACTTTACCTTGCGGCTGGAGAGATCGTTGAGGCGGTGAGCGGGCAGCCGTGGGAGGAATTTGTGGCCCAACGTATTCTGGGTAAGCTGGGCATGGACGACAGCAAAACGGGAACGGCCGATGCTCTGGCGGCCGCTGATGTTGCGCAGCCGTTTGCGTCGATCGAGGGAAAGGTCCGCAGGATTGCACCGGAGGTGAATGAGAATATGGCCCCCGCCGCCGGTATCTTCGCCAGTGCGGCGGATATGGCAAAATGGCTGATCGTCCAGCTCGACTCCGGACGAATCGCACCGGACGAACGGCTTTTCTCACCGTCAACGACAGCGGAATTATGGGCTTGCATGACGCCGATCCCGATTGGCGATCCGCCACCCGAGCTGGCTGCGCTGAAACGCCAGTTCAGCTGTTATGGCTTGGGATTTGCGGTATGGGATTACCGGGGGCACAAAGTAGTATCTCACAGCGGAGCACTCGGCGGATACCTGTCGCTGGTGACAATGGTGCCGGGCCTTAAACTTGGCATTGTTGTCCTGACCAATCAGGAATCTGAAGCGGCGTCTACGGCCGTCACCCGCCACATTCTCGACCATTATCTCAAAGTGTCTGATATCGATTGGCTCGCAGTATTGAAAACGATTACCGACCGAAATGAGGCAAAGGATACTGCCGAGGAGGAGAAAGTCTACGCGAATCGCGACAGCACCTCGGGGCCCTCGCTTTCGATTTCATCCTACGCCGGCGCGTACACCGACGCCTGGTACGGCGACATTGTCATTGACCAGGAGCAGAACGGGTTGGTGATGCGGTTTTCGCATACCCCGGTATTGGTGGGTGATATGGAGCACTGGCAGCATGACACGTTTATCGTTCGCTGGCGGGACCGCGAACAACGCGCCGATGCCTTCGTGACGTTTGCGCTGAACCCGGACGGCAGTATCGACCAGGCCCGGATGAAACCGGTTTCCCCGGCGACCGATTTCAGTTTTGATTTTCAGGATCTCCTACTCAAGCCTTCCCGGCAGGGAGAAAAATAGCCCCGGCACCCTGCGGCCTGTCGTGGGGCCGGATTTAATACAATTGTTGCCCCCCGAGGATTTCGACCTGCAAGCTGCAAGCTGCGCACGACATGAGGTCTTCAACCGGGCTTGACAAAAGGTCAGGCCGAGGCATTCCTTGAATTGGACAGGCCGGACGCGGTCCGGCTGGAGTATCCGGCATGCCGTTTGCCTTTGTCGCCGGGCATGAAGATAGGTGGGACAAACGCGGGCCGCCGGGTGCCAGTGAGGAAGATGTGAATTCGCCGGAAAGAAAATCATCTGTGGCAGAAGGCGCGGGTCGGGGAAAGACATCCGAATCACCGTTTCTGGCCAGCCGGATTCTGCGTCAGGCGGGCCGGGGATTGTCGACTGCCGCATTCCTTGAGCAGGTCGCACTCATGCTGGTGGAATCCACCGGTTGCGACGCGGTTGAACTGCGGGTGACCAAGAAGAACAAGCTGGTGTTTTGCGAAATATCCCCGGCGTCCCGGCCCGCGGCCCGCACTGAGGTCCGGGCCGGCAAAAGCGGCGAAAACGGCGTGATTATCCCGTGTCTGGAACACGAATCAGATCTGGAAATAATCTGTGAGGAAATCACCCACGGGCGCATTGACCCGTCATTGCCGTTTTTTACCGCAAAGGGGAGTTTTGTCACCGGCGATGCCGCCCGGCCGGTCGTGCTGAGTTCGCGGACATGCAAATGGGCCGGCGGCCGGACACTCGATATCGCCGGGGCGTATCGCTCGCTGGCGGTCATTCCGTTTCTGGTCGACGATAAGGACCGTTGTCTGCTGCTGTTGAAAAGCGGCCACCGCGATTATTTTACGGCCTCGCGGATGGGGTTGTTCGAGGAACTCGCGCATATCCTGGGGATCGCTCTGGGCCAGATGCGCGCGCAGATTGCCCTGCGCGAGCGGGTCAAAGAACTGCTGTGCCTGTACGGTATCGCTCAGGTGGCGGCCAGGCCTGATGTGTCGCTTGATGATATCCTTGCCGCCACCGTACAGCTTCTGCCCCCCGGCTGGCTGTACCCGCACCTCGCTTCGGCCAGGATTGTTTTTGGCGAAATGATGTATACAACTCCGGGGTTCGGCTCAGGTGTGCAACAACAAACCGCACCGATCATCGTGAGCGGGGTCCGCTGCGGGACCGTTGAAGTGGAATATTCCGAATCGATGCCGGAACTGGACGAGGGGCCATTTCTCAAGGAAGAGCGCGACCTGATCAACGCCATCGCCGGAGAACTGGCGCTGATTATCGAACGAAAGAAAGCGGAAGAGGACAAGGAAAAGCTGCAGGGGCAATTGCTGCATGCCGACCGTCTGGCGACAATCGGCCAACTGGCTGCGGGAGTCGCCCACGAGCTGAATGAACCGCTGGGGAGTATCCTGGGCTTTGCTCAGTTGATCGAGAAGGAGGGGACACTTTCCGAGCAAGTGCGCCGGGACATCGATAAGATCATCAAGGCGTCGTTGCACGCCCGGGGCGTGATTAATAAACTCATGCTTTTTGCCCGCCAGACACCGGCCCGCCGGGAATGTGTAGACCTCAACCGGATGGTCCAGGACGGGTTGTATTTTCTGGAAGCCCGCTGCGCCAAGGCCGGAGTAGAGCTAGTGCGAGTCCTGGCCCCGGACCTGCCGCAGTTGACCGCCGACGCCGGGCAGTTGCTGCAGGTGGTGGTCAACCTGGTAGTCAATGCCATTCAGGCCATGCCCCAGGGCGGTCAATTGACCTTGCGGACTGCCCGGGATGGCCCCGTTATTGTGCTGGCCGTTGAGGATACCGGGGTCGGGATGAGCGAAGAAATTTTGAACCAGGTATTTGTCCCGTTCTTTACCACCAAAGACGTCAATGAAGGGACCGGTCTGGGGCTGGCCGTGGTCCAGGGCATTGTGTCGTCGCATGGCGGTTCGATACAAGTAGAGAGCGCGGTGGGGCAAGGCACCCGCTTCGAAGTCCGGCTGCCCCTCGATGGTCCCGGACAGATGACAAGACAGGGAGAAGCATAGCGTGCCGACATACAAGGCCTCCATTCTGGTCGTGGACGATGCGCCTGATACCCTCGAGGTAATCCGGCGTAACTTGTCCGCTGCCGATTATCTGGTGTATCTGGCTCCCGGCGTGACTGAAGCACTCGAACTGCTGGATGCTACACCTGTCGACCTGGTGATCACCGACCTCAAGATGCCCCGGACCAGCGGGATCGATCTGGTCCGTCACGTTCGGGAAAATATGAAAAATACCGAAGTGATGATGATCACCGGGTATGCGACGATTGAAGGGGCGGTTGAGGCAGTCAAAAAAGGCGCGGAAGAGTACCTGGTCAAGCCGTTCACCGAAACGGAATTGTTCGCGGCGGTCGATCGTGTGCTCGGCAAATTGCAGGCCCGCCGGGCCGCACAGGCGGCGCCTGCGCACAAAAGCTCAACGATGCACGGCATCATTGGTGAATCGCCGGTGATGCAGGAGATCTATCGCGCGATAGAGAAAGCGGCAACGACGCCCGCGACCGTGCTGATCTCCGGGGAAAGCGGCACCGGCAAGGAACTGGTCGCGCGCGCGATCCATTATAACAGCGCCCGCGCTTCGGCGCCGTTCGTGCCGATCAATTGTGGGGCCATTCCCGGCGAACTGGTCGAAAGTGAGTTGTTCGGCCATGTCAAAGGCGCGTTTACCGGCGCCGCCGATACGCGGGCCGGCTTTTTTCAGACCGCCGACGGGGGCAGCATTTTTTTGGATGAGATCAGTGAAACGAACTTCTCCACGCAGGTGAAATTGCTCCGTGTGCTGGAGGACAAGGAAGTTTGTATGGTCGGGGCCACGCGGTCGATCAAAGTCGACGTGCGGATCCTGACTGCGACCAATAAAAACCTCCTGTCGCTGGTTAAGAAGAATTCCTTCCGCGAAGACCTGTATTTCCGACTGAGCGTGCTGACTATTGCTATCCCGGCCTTACGGGAACGGGGGAATGATATCCTGCTGTTGACCAAACATTTTACGGCTAAATTCGCCGCTGAAGCCGGCAGGCCGGTACCCGAATTTTCCGATCGGGCGCTGGATGTCCTGCGGAACTATCCCTGGCCGGGGAATGTGCGTGAACTGGAAAACCTCATTCAACGATTAATTGTGATGATCGATGCTGCCGTTATTGATGTCCAGGATTTGCCGTCACCGATGCGTTTTACCGCATCCCGTGAAAACCGCTTGAACCGGACCCTGGCCGAGGTCGAGAAAGAATACATTAAAAACGTGCTGGCCAGTGTCGCCGGTAATAAAACGAGGGCTGCCGAAATTCTTGGTATTGACCGCAAGACCCTGCGGGAGAAGCTCAAGAATATTGCAGTGGGGTGATTTTACTCAAATTCACCGGGGTAATTTCTCTCTAATCTGTCCACCTCCCGGATCAATTCATCTGGCTGTTGCTGGATAAAACATATCCGCAGATTGCGGGGCGAAATTCCCCTGTGGTGATTAATTCCCCGGTAATCACCAATGGTTTTCTTCGAGAAATACTCATTTATGCTACCGGGGAATACGCGATTCAGGAGCATACACTTGACCACAACACATTTTGTCATTTCAGACGAAGCGGCGGTCTATCCATCCTCCGCCCGCAGCGAGCGGGCATCTATCATGCCTAGGTTTCTC
This sequence comes from Candidatus Zixiibacteriota bacterium, assembly GCA_020051695.1. Classification (GTDB taxonomy): domain Bacteria; phylum Zixibacteria; class MSB-5A5; order WJJR01; family JAJRUJ01; genus JAGVQM01. The sequence goes on from JAGVQM010000011.1 coordinate 183,696, forward strand.
CGTTGGAAGGAACCATGATTTCCTCCGCTGTTGTTAATCGTTTGCAATACATATTCTTACTGTGCATTACCCGCAAACGTTTGATGAGCAGACGGGGCGTCCGTCGGCATGGGGGATCAAAGTGATCTCTAAAATGCTCTAGTTGTCCGGATCGCCGATCCCCTCGAAGACCTTCTTCATATTCCATCACCTATTGTCAAAGCCGTGATCAGTAACCTCGGGCGGCACGCTGCTTGCCTTAAGCCGGGACGGACATAACCGAGTGGTACAAACCACTCAGAAATGAAAGGTGAAATATGTCGACCCACGAGAGAATTCGCCATTACCGGGATAAGGTTGATCCGCCTGAGGGACTCCGAATGTTCAAAGGCCTGTGTTGTACTTGTATCCATGCCGCCGATTGTGTCACGGCCATGCAAGCCGGCGTACCCGTGGTACATTGTGAAGAATTCGACGACAGGGTTGTCTCAGCGCGGGACGCCGCGGATTCGCCGTTTGCACTCCGGTCCCCGGCCTCGGGTGGCGATAAGCGCAATGTGTCATCCGGTCCCGAATTGAAGGGACTGTGTCTCAATTGTGATAGTCGCAAAGTCTGCAAGCACCCCAAGCCGCTCAGCGGTATCTGGTACTGCGAGGAGTATCGCTGAACCGATGCTCCGCGCGGCGCCCTGCTGATATCACGAACATGATCGAATGATAACGACCAACGTGGAGAAATTCAAAAAGTGATGATGAGACAACTGTCGCTGTCAATCGCCGGGAGGTGCCCATGTCAAGCGTAGCCGAATCCGCCGGCGATTCCCACCGTGCCCCTGATGACGGCCGGCGCGAGGACGACGCGGACACGTTTCTCCCGGGAGGACTTATCTCAGCCCTGGAAGAAATCCAGGCCAGGTATGGCTATCTCCCTCGAGAGCAATTGTTGGAAATTGCCGCCACAACCGGACGTTCGCTGGTTGATATTTACGGTGTAGCCACGTTTTACCGGGCCTTCAGTCTCACCCCCCGCGGGCGGCATCTTGTTTCCGCCTGCCTGGGGACCGCCTGTCACGTGCGGGGCGGACCGGCAATTGCCCAGGAACTGGAACACCAGTTGGGTATCCGCGCGGGCCAGACCACCCCGGATAATGAGTTCACACTGGAAACGGTCAACTGTCTCGGCGCCTGCGCGCTGGGTCCGGTAGTGGTCGTCGACGGCCATTACTTCTCGAACGTTCGGACCGCCGGAGTGAAAGATATACTCGAAAAAGCCAGACGCGGGATCGACCGGGTGGAGATCGACACCGACCAGCGCATCTTTCCGGTGGAGGTCAGTTGTGCCCGCTGCAACCACAGTCTGATGGACCCGCGTCATCCGATCGATAACTACCCCTCGATCCGGGTCACCGTTTCGTTCGGCAATAAACACGGCTGGCTGGCAATTTCCAGTCTGTACGGCAGCTATAATACTGCCGCAGAGCATGAGATTCCGTCACTGACTATTGTGGACATGTTCTGCCCGCACTGTCATGCGGAAATGATCGGCGCAGGAAAATGCGGCGAGTGCGGTGCGCCGATGGTGCCGATGATTGTCCGGGGCGGGGGGATGGTGCAAATCTGCGCCCGCCGGGGCTGCAAGGGACACATTCTGGATTTGGGCGGTACATCAATCGAATGACCGTTGATTCGTGCGCGGGGAGGAGACATTAGTCCATGAAAAAACTCGCATCTGTTGATGAGCTTGCCGGTTTCCGCCGCCGAATCCTGAGCGAGGCAAAAGACCGATCGGATCAACCGACCCTTGTTGTCTGTGCCGGGACGGGTGGCCAGGCCAGCGGTTCCAACGATATTATCCGAGTAATTAAACGATATGTGCTGGACAAGGGGTTGCAGGAGCAAATCAATCTGCGGATTACCGGTTGTCAGGGGTTTTGCGAAATGGATCCCTTCATTGTTGTGGAACCGGGTCGCAATCTGTATCCCCGCCTTAAAATGGAAGACGTCCCGCGGGTAATTGAAGCGGCACTGGGCGGAACAGTCGATGAAGCGTTGTTGTACCGTGAACCCCGCGAGCATAAGTGCTATCGCCGTCAGGGTGATATTCCATTTTTCAAAAAACAAACGCGAACAATCCTCGGGAATAATGAAAAACTCGATCCGATCAGGATCATCAATTACGTAGAGCAGGGCGGGTATGCCGCACTGGAAAAAGTGTTGTACAATCCCGATCCCGAGTGGATTATCGCCGAGGTCAAGGAATCCGGCATTCGCGGCCGCGGGGGCGCGGGTTTTCCCACCGGGAAAAAATGGGAACTGGCGCGCGCGGCCGGCCGGCCGGGTCAGCAAAAGTATATCGTCTGTAATGCCGATGAGGGCGACCCCGGCGCGTACATGGACCGCAGTCTGCTGGAGGGCAATCCGCATGCGATTATCGAGGGGCTGCTGATTGCCGGCATCGGCATCGGGGCAACCCGCGGCATTATTTACGTTCGCAGCGAATACCCGCTGGCCATCAAGCATACGTTAATTGGGCTGCGCCAGGCGCGTGATGGGGGATTACTCGGGGAAAATATTCTCCGCACCGGGATTAATTTCGACATCGAAATCGTCCGGGGCGCCGGGGCCTTTGTCTGCGGCGAGGAAACCGCCCTGATCAAATCGGTCGAGGGTTATATCGGCGAACCGCGGCAGCGGCCGCCCTATCCGATCGAGAAGGGGATCAGGGGCAATCCCACCTGCATTAATAACGTCGAGACCCTGGCCAACATTCCCGTGATCATCAACCGCGGCGGCAAAGAATACGCCAAAGTCGGCGTGCCGGGAAACACCGGGACGAAGATTTTCTCGCTGGTCGGCAAAATCCGCAATACCGGTCTGGTCGAAGTCCCGCTGGGGATCAGGATTCGGGACGTCGTGTACGATATCGGCGGCGGCCCGTCCGGTGATGCAAAAATCAAGGCCGTACAGACCGGCGGGCCTTCGGGCGGCTGCATTCCCGCGCATATGTTTGACTTGCCCATCGACTATGACAGTCTGGTGAAGGCCGGCTCGATCATGGGTTCAGGCGGCATGATTGTGATGGACGAGCACACCTGCATGGTCGACGTGGCCAGATATTTCATGAATTTTCTGCAGGATGAATCATGCGGCAAGTGCTTTACCTGCCGCAAGGGCACGCAGCGGATGTACGAAATCCTCGATGATATCACCAGGGGCAAGGCGAAAATCGAGGACCTCGATTTGCTGGAGGAACTTGCCCTGGTGGTCAAGGACACGTCGATGTGCGGCCTGGGGCAATCGGCCGCCAACCCGGTGTTGAGCACGTTACGGTATTTCCGCGCGGAATATGAGCGGCATATTATCGACCGCCGGTGTGATGCCCACGTGTGTAAGGACCTTGTAGGCGCCCCCTGTCAGGCCGCCTGCCCGCTGGGCACGGAGGCATGGCGGTATGTGGCGCATATTGCCCGTGGTGAATACGAACAGGCCTACTGCGTCATCCGCGAGGCCAACCCGCTGCCGTCTATCTGTGGCCGCGTCTGCGACCATCCCTGCGAAATTCAGTGCCGGGCGGGAGCAAGCGGTGGAGATGCGGTGGCTATCCGCGCACTGAAGCGGTTTGTCACCGATCGTGTCGACCCGAAGGTGTTTGTGCCGAAGCGGACGGCATGGTCTGACGGCAAGGCGCCGCGCGTGGCGATTATCGGCTCCGGCCCGGCCGGCCTGACCGCGGCCCATTACCTGTCGCTGCAGGGGTGCAAGATTACCATTTACGAGGCAGAAAACCAATGTGGGGGAATGTTGTATTGCGCGATACCGTCCTACCGCCTGCCGCGCGAGGTGATCAGGCAGGAAATCGATGCCCTGCTCGATGACAATATCACTATCCAGTGCAACACGGCGCTTGGCCGGGATATCACGGTCGACCAATTGATGGATGACGGCTACTCGGCGGTGTTGTTGGCGCTGGGCGCGCACAAGAGCAAACCGCTGCGCCTGGAAAATGAAGAAGTGGAAGGGGTGTATCCCTCGATTGCCTTTTTGAAATCGTTCAATATCGGCGGACAGGCGACCGCGCGCGGGCGGGTGGGGATTATCGGTGGGGGCAATTCGGCGATTGACGCCGCGCGCACGGCCCTGCGGCAACAGGACGTCAGCAGTGTGACGATCCTGTACCGGCGGACCCGTGATGAAATGCCGGCGTTCGCCGAGGAGATCGAGGCCGCCGCTCAAGAAGGGATCAAAATCGAAACGCTGGTCACGCCGGTGCGCGTGGTGGCCGAGAACGGGCGCCTCGTGGGGATCGAATGTGTGCGCAATGAACTGGGTGACACCGATGCCGGCGGGCGCCGGCGGCCGGTGCCGATTCCGGGCACAGAATTCGTGACCGGGCTTGATACGTTAATTGTGGCCATCGGCGAAGACTCGGGCATCGATGCCGTGGCCCCGGCCCGTATGAGCCGGATTGAAACGACAAATCGCAATACGATTCGGGTCAATGCCGCCACGCTGCAGACCAACCGGCCGGGCGTCTTTGCTGCCGGCGATGTGGTGACCGGCCCGAATACCGTGGTCGAGGCGATCGCCGCCGGCAAGAAGGCCGCGGTGATGATCTCCCGTTACCTGCGGAATGAGGCCATGGTGCAGCCGGCCCAGTCGATCCTGCCGCGCATCTATGTCGAGCCGGTCCGCCCCGGGGAAGAGGCCGAACCGCTGCAGACCACGCGCATTGAAACCCCGCGCGCGCCGGCCGAATGGCGCCGGCGGAATTTTTCCGAGGTTGAGGTATCGTTGTCAATGGCTGAGGCGACCCATGAGTCCTGCCGCTGCCTCCGTTGCGATCTGGAATTCACCCGGCCGGAACTCGTGGAAGAACGGCAGGTGCACACGGAAGGGACAACTGCATGATCACGATAAACATCAACGGCCTGGACCTTCAGGTGGAAAAGGGAACGACACTGCTGGAAGCCGCCCGGTTTCTGGGCTTTCCCATTCCGACGTTGTGCCATATGGAGGGGCTTTCGCCCTATGGCGCCTGCCGTCTGTGCGTGGTGGAGATCGGGGAAAGTCCGCGCACCCGCCTGGTTTCGTCGTGTACCTACCCGGTCGAGGAAGGGCTCCGGGTGCGGACGGCGTCTTCGCGGGTGCTGAAAGCGCGCCGGATGATCCTGGAGCTGCTGCTGGCGTCATGCCCCCAGTCGAAAATCATTCAAGACCTGGCGTCAAAACATGAGATCCGGCAGCAGCGGTTCCGCCAGGAGCACGACGATTGTATCCTGTGCGGTCTGTGCGTGCGCATGTGTGAGGAACAAATGGCGGCCAAGGCCATCGGGTTCCGTGGGCGCGGCCGGACCAGGAGCATCGGCACGCCGTTTGACATAAAGTCCGAAGTGTGCCGGTTGTGCGGCGGGTGTATCTATGTCTGCCCGGCCTGCCAGCTGCGCTGCACCTACAGCGATCCCGAAAAGGCAATTTGCGGGGGTTGCGCCAACATCAGCCCGCCGTGCGTGAAAAAAGAGAAGTTTGATGATATGATGTGTTACATGGACCCCTGTGTGGCTTGCGAAATCAAGCAGGATTGACGGTCTGCCGGAGGAGGAAAAAACTCAATGACGTTGTCGAGAGTAAATTCATCGGCTGCAACCTTGACGAAAAACCGGACCGAGGATTCGATTGTCCCGACTTCCGGGATGTGCGTCACGTGCGTGGATGGTTGCATCGGCATGTGTGAAATAGGGAAATCTGCATACCGCGGCCACGAGGTCATTTATCCGCAACCGTTCGGCGTTATCACCACCGCGGGAGAAAAGACATATCCGCTCGACTATTCCCATCTGAACATCGTGGGTGGGATTGTTGGCGCCCACGGTATCGCGGCGGACAGCGATCAGGCGGTCTTCCCCAATGTAAACCTGGAAGTGGCCTTCGGCCGGGACAAAGGCATAAAGTTCAAGTACCCCTGGATCATCCCCGGGATCGGCTCGACCGACGTGGCCAAAAACAATTGGGAAGGTCTGGCCATCGGTTCGGCACTGGCCGGCACCGGGCTGACCATTGGTGAAAATGTGGTCGGCATGGACGTCAAGGCGGTCATTAAAGACGGCCGCGTCGTGGATACCGACGACCTGAAACGCCGCGTGAAACTGTACAAAGACTATCAGCGGGACGGCTACGGGGCGATTATTGTGCAGGCCAACGTTGAAGACACCCGGCTGGGCGTTCAGGAATATGCCATCGATTCGCTCGGCGTCGAGTGGGTCGAACTGAAATGGGGCCAGGGCGCCAAAAATATCGGCGGCGAAGTAAAAATTCGCGATCTGGCCAAGGCGCAATTGCTCTACAAGCGCGGGTATGTTGTCCTGCCCAATCCGACCAATCCCGACGTGATCAAGGCCTATGAACGAGGAGCGTTTAAAGAATTCGAGCGTCATTCGCGGGTAGGAATGGTCACCGAGGAATCATTTGCCCAGCGGGTGGCGGAGTTGCGCAAGGCGGGGGCGAAGTATGTCTCGCTCAAGACCGGCGCATACCGTCCGTTTGCCCTCGCCCAGGCGTTGAAATATGCCTCCAAGTACGGGATCGATGTGCTGACGGTGGACGGTGCGGGCGGCGGCACGGGCATGAGTCCGTGGCGCATGATGAACGAATGGGGGATCCCGCCGGTGGAATTGCATTCGCTGCTGTATCAATATGCCGGTCGCCTGGCTGCCAAAGGCGAGTATATTCCCACGCTGGTGGTCGCGGGCGGCTTCACGTTCGAAGACCAGATATTCAAAGGGTTGGCGATGGGTGCGCCGTTCGTTAAACTGGTCGGCATGGCCCGCGGTCCGATCGCCGCGGCGATGGTCGGCAAGACCATCGGTCGCACCATTCAGGAAAACCAGGTGCCGGTGTATGTCGAGCGGTTCGGCACGACCAAAGATGAAATTTTCGTCACCGCGCACCACCTCCGCCACGAGTTGGGTGATGACGAGTTTGAACGGATTCCGACCGGCGCGCTGGGCTTGTACACCTACTATGAGCGCCTGGCCCAGGGCCTGCGCCAGTTGATGGCCGGCAGCCGGAAATTCGGCATCGAGCACATGTCCCGTGGGGACCTGGTGGCCCTGACCCCGCATGCGGCGGAAGTCACCGGCATCCAGTATGTCATGGATGCCGACCGGGCCGAAGTGGATGAGATACTGGGTTGAGCGATGGATAAACGCTGGACCTGATCAGGCATGAGTGTGTGAGTACGGGGGCGGGTATCGCTTTTACGTCACGGTTTGGGTGATATTTACCGTCCCCGTACATCACCATTTTTCGAATTCGGCGGCTGCCTTTTTCCGCTCCGTTATTCTCTCTCCCGCAAGAAGATACTTCGATGCCCGACTAGTTTGTCGCCGTTTTTGTGCGCGAGATGGACCGCGGGTCTCTCATCGAGCACGCGCCCGGCAGGCCGGGTTTTTTGCCCAGATTTTTCATAGTGTTCAAGCCCCCCACGTATGCCGATAACAGAAGTGTAGACGATTTGTCAGCGGCATTCATTGGGGGTGGATGATAAACCGCATCCGGCGATTCGCCGTGATGTCCATCTCCCAACGCAGAATCATCGTCTGTACGACAATCGGCAGTTTTCGGCGCCGGTCATCGTACGAGATCCGTGACCGGCCCGCCATGGATAATGGTCTGGGTCTGGAGGCGGCGGACAACTTCAAGGGGTTGAGGGAGAAAATGGTGATTGGTGCCGAAGTGCGACAGGGCGGCTGTACCACAGACGCCACGGCGGTCATCATCCGAACCGGACTTGACGGGATCATCCAGTCGGGTAATGTAGAAGCACAAACGCTGTGCGGTGTATTGGAGAACCGCAGCATTTTCGATGTTTTTCCGGGGCTGAGCCGGGCGGCGCTTGCCGGCTTGGCCCATCTGCAATCATTGCAGGTGACCGAGCCGTACGGCAGCCGCGACATTTCCCTGGTCATTCTCAAGGACACCGGATCGCAGTCGCTGTATTTCCTGGGACATACTTCCCCGGTACCGGGCACGGCGGCACAGCGCAGTACCGTTCCGTCTCCGTTGACCGTTAACGATGATCCTTCGCTCGGCAAAAATACCGATGTGCGGGAATATGTCGCCCGGTTGCTGCAGCAGACCGCCGACCGCTATCTGGCCATGATCAATACCGTTCCTGCACTGATGTACCTCAAAGATTCGCAGAGCCGGTACGTTGAAATCAATGAGGCCTTCTGTCAGTTCGCCGGCAAGAGCAAAGGGCAAATAGTCGGCAGGACCGACTATGATATTTTCGCGCGTGACCTGGCCGAAAAATATATCGCGATCGACCGCCAGGTCCTCACCACGGGCCGCGAAATCATCAATCAGGAGGAAAAATATACTGCGTCCGACGGCACGCTGCGCTGGGTGTCGACCACCAAAGTCCCCCTGCGGGGCGCCAATGGCTGGATCGATGGTGTTGTCGGGCTGACCCAGGACGTCACGGAGCAGCACCGCCACCAGACGCAGTTGATGCAATCGGAGAAGCTGGCCGGTATCGGTACACTCGCCGCCGGGGTCGCCCATGAGATCAACAATCCCATCGGGTATATCAACTCCAATTTGAACACGATGAAACGTTACCTGGAAAAGGTGCACGCCTATTTACAAGGGCTGGCCCACCCGAACCTGCAACAGCAGGCGGCCATTGGGGAAATCATGGCCGATTTCGACGACGCGATCGACGAATCAATCGAGGGGACCGGACGGGTCAAGAGCATAGTGGTCGACCTGAAAAGTTTCTCGCGTGTCGACCGGGCCGAAAAAGAGTATGCCAACCTCAATGAAGGCATTGAGAGTACGTTAAATGTCGTGTGGAACGAACTGAAATATAAGTGTAAAGTTAACAAGGAATTTGGGAAACTCCCCGAACTGTTTTGCATGCCCAACCAGCTGAATCAGGTTTTTATGAATATCCTGGTCAATGCCGGGCACGCTATCACCGGCGATTCCGGGATCATTCGGATTAACACCTGCGCCGATGAGCACAACATCCACGTGTCGATCCGGGACAACGGCTGTGGGATCCCGGAGGAACACTTGAAGCGGATTTTTGAACCGTTTTTCACGACCAAGGACGTCGGTAAGGGTACCGGCCTGGGATTGAGTCTGTCCCATGACATCATCAAAAAGCACAAAGGTACGCTGGAAGTGAAAAGCAAAGTTGGCGAGGGCACTGAATTCGTCATCACGCTGCCGCTGGATGGGATGAAAGATGGATAAATTCACTATCTTGTTGGTGGACGACGAAGTAAATGTCCTCAAGGCGTTGAAACGGCTGCTACTCGACACCGATTACCGGATCCTGTCTGCGGAGTCCGGGCAGGACGCCCTCCGGTTGTTTGAAGAGCAGGAGATTCACCTGGTTATTTCCGACTATCGTATGCCGGAAATGAGCGGCGTCGAGTTGCTCAACCAGATCAAGCAGAAGTACCCCGAAACAGTACGGATCGTGCTGAGTGGTTATGCCGACGCCGGCGCAGTGGTTGAGGCGATTAATGAAGGCCAGATCTATAAGTTTGTGCCCAAACCCTGGAACGACCAAGACTTGTTGACCACCATCACCAGTTCATTTGAGCAGTATCGGCTCCAAAAAGAAAACGCCCGGCTCTATGAGGAATTGAAAATCCGGTACCAGGAACTTGAGGTTCTTTCCAAATGCCTGGAGGACAAAGTAGCCGAACGCACGAAGAACCTCGAAATAAAAAACCGCGCCCTGAGCATCGCGCACAGTGTCATCGACAGTCTGCCGCTGGGAGTGGTCGGCATCGATTCTGACGGCATGATTGTGTACATGAATGATTCGTTGAAGAATTTCGTGGATGTTGACGGGGTCCGGCTGGGTGGTCTGGCTGCAGACAGTTTTGCTGCAGACATTTTATCGCTGATGGGCCGGGTCGCCGAAAGCCAGCGGCCGGCGGCCGAGATTATTGACGCGAAGAATAATATCGGCTTTGTCTGCGCGCCCCTCCAGCGGGGGAGTGGCACGATCGGTGTGTTCAGTTACCTTGATCTCCACCGGTATACCGAGGCGCAAGCGGCCGGCTGGGCAATGAGTGTATAAGTTGCGGCGGCGCGTGCCGCGGGACAGTGTGCATAATGCGGGCCACGCACCAGAGCGGCCAACAGAGAATTGTGTCTGCCGTTCCGGCGACACAAAGATGGCAGGCGACAGTCACGAAAAGTCACGGAGGATATGATGGCAGATGAATTGCGACACACCATTCTGGCTGTCGACGATGAGGACGGCATCCTTAAAGCGATGCGGCGGCTGCTCAGTCAACTTGACGTGACCCTGATCACCGCCAATAGCGGGGCGGAGGCGTTGCAGAAATTGCAGCAGCAACCGGTGTCCCTGATTATTTCCGACCAGTGTATGCCGGGAATGACCGGCATTGAATTTTTGCAACAGTCCCGGAAAATATCCCCTGCTACTATTCGTGTCCTACTGACCGGATATGCCGACCTCGAGGCGACGATTGCGGCAATCAATTCCGGCGCCGTGCGCTATTATCTGACCAAGCCGTGGGACGACACGTTCCTCCTCAGCAGGATCAAGGAGTCGCTTAACCTGTATCAGATGATCGCCAGGAACCGGCAGTTGAATGAGAAAATAATCAAGCAGAACTCCGAGTTGACCGCGCTCAACAAGACCCTTGATCGGCGGGTCGATGAACAGGCCGGAAAAATCAAAGACCAGCATCAGGAGCTGGTCAACAGCTTCATGGAGACGATCAAGGCGTTCTCGACGATTATCGAACTCCGGCAAAAAGACGTCGGCAGCCATTCCCAGCGGGTCGCCTCGGTGGTCAAGGCCATGCTGCAGGGCGCCGACCTGACGCCCAAGCAATACCAAGATATTGTGATCGCGGCGTTTTTGCATGATGTCGGCAAAATCAGTTATCCCGATATTCTGTTGAGAAAGACGGTAGATGATTATTCGACAACTGATATGGAAACCGTCCGGCAACACCCGATCCTTGGCGAAAGCTGTGTACTGAGTATTACCGGTTTTGAGGAGGTCGGACAGATTATCCGGCACCACCATGAAAACTTCGACGGTACCGGTTATCCGGATAACCTGGTGGAAAAGCGAATCCCCTTTGGGGCGCGGGTGATCCGTATCGCCAACGAGTTCGACAACCGGACTTTTGCCCGGGGGTATCCCGATGCCGCGCGCGTACGCGATGTCGTCGCCGATTTATTCCGTGAATCGGGGGTAAAATTCGATCCGGAACTGGTCCGGCGTTTCATGGATATCGACTTCGATACCGATTACTGCAACCGGGAGCTGGCCGGCGTCGTCCAGCTGCAGCCGATCGACTTGGAGACGGACATGATCGTCGCGGAAGATATTCATACCAAAAACGGACTATTCATTCTGCCCAAGGGCGCGAAGTTGTCACAGGGGATGATCGGGCGGTTGCGGAAAATTCACCAGCATGATCCGCTGGTGAACGGTGTGCGGGTGTTCAAACAAAAAAAGGGTGTTCATGATGACCGACCCAAAGCTGGCAGTCTTGCTCGTTGACGATGCGCCCCATGTCCTCAGGGCGTTGGAACGGCTGATCCCGGCGGATGAATTTATCGTGTTTACCGCCGGGTCGGCACAGCAGGCGCTGCGGACCCTGGAGACGGAATCAATCGACGTGATTATCACCGATGAAAAAATGCCGGGCGCCTCGGGTACCGACCTGTTGAAGACCGTGCGGACCCTCCTGCCGGAGGTCACACGCATCATGCTGACGGGGCTGACCGGCATCGAAGTCGCGCGCAAGGCGATCAACACGGGAGAAATATTCCGTTTTTTCAACAAACCCTGGGACGATTTTGAATTGCTGACAGCGCTGCGGCAGGTGGCGCAGATGAAACGTATCGAACGCGAAAATAAACGGCTCCGGACCATGGTGGCACGCCAGGAAGACCTGCTGGCCGCTCTGGAACGGGAGCATCCCGGGATCACGATCACGAAAAAGGGCCGGGACGGCGCTTTGATCCTGGATATCTGAGCGCCCGTCCGTCCGGTAAAACAGATGAACAGACAAATCAGACGTCCCGTCGATGCAGGTCTGGAGGTGGAACTCGATCGCCACCTCAACAAATGCCTCTCGATGGTCATCCATCATGAGGAAGTCGAGCAGATGGTGGAGGTTTTGAAGCGGGTTCTGCTGCACCAGAACGTCCCGGAACCGGCAACGGGGGTGAAACATGCTGAATAAATCGGCTCTGCTGGTCATCAACCCCGCCGACTTGCCGTCGCTCCCCGCGGCGATCCGGAAACTGCAGGACATTGTCAGCGAAGACGCGCCGGATATCCAGGAAATCGCCGGGATCATCGAAACCGACCAGGCGTTCACCGCCAAGCTTTTGAAACTGGTGAACTCGCCGTTTTACGGTTACTCGCGCAAGATCGTTTCGGTGGAGGAGGCGCTGGCCATCCTGGGGTTCAATACCCTGCGCAGTCTGTTGATGGCGACCTCGTTAATCGGATCGATCCGGACCGACAGCCGCATTCTGGATGCCGGAAGGTTTTGGCGCCATTCGTTCGGCGTGGGTGTAATCGCCAAACACCTGTTGTTTAAAGCGGGCAAGGAAGCGCGGGAAGAAGCGCTCGTCGGCGGTATCCTGCACGACATCGGGCGGCTGGTCATGGCCAAGATGGACCCGAAACTATTCGTGTGGTTTTATTTCGAACGCGCGGTGGTCACCAGTCTCGAAGAGGAGACGGAATATTTCGGTTTTGATCATCAGATGATCGGTGAGACCCTGGCGGTCAAATGGAAATTCCCGGCGGGGATTGTCGAGGCCATCGCCCGCCACCATACGCCGACGTCTGCCGTGGTGTCCCCGCAGCTTGTCGCCGCGGTGAATATTGCCGATATGCTGTGCCACGCGCTGAATATCGGGGAGAGCGGTAATCATTATATCTCCTCGTTCCACCCGGAGGCCTGGGCGGTCCTGGGCCTAAACATGGGCGAATTGGAAACAGCGTTGCACGAGTCAGTGAATGAGATTAAAAGGTCCGAGGGAATATTCACGCAGGTCAGCCAGGCCAACTGAGGGGCCGGCGCCGCGTGAATGAAAAATTGCCTGAAGCAGGCCGGACTGTCGATACCGCGATACGTAAGATGTCAAGCAGGGGGGAATGCCGTGTTGTCGTGCAGGGGTACCAGCATGAGCCATGATCGCAGGGGAACGGCCTGCGCGGCCGTGGCGATGGCCATCGGGTGTCTTTCAGTAGCGTTGGTCGTCATCTATGTGCTGTACGGGACGCATCTGCGTCAGACCCAGGCGCGGCTGGACTGGGCCGCACGAAACCAGGCGCACCTCATTGCGGCGCTCGCCCGGTCCCACACGGTCCATGCACCACTGATCCGTGATGAAATCCCGACCTACGACCCGGACGAGGCGACGATCAGCGTGATGCTCAATGCGCATGCCGGCAATCGTGATCTGGGACAGACGGGCGAATTCGTTTTTGCGGAACTTCGGGACAGTGTCATCGTCTTTCGCTCATCACGGCAGCTGATTCTGGGGGAGGAGCGGACATCCATTCCCCTTGCCGCCCACCGGGCGGAACCGATGCGGCGGGCCTTGAGTGGTGAATCCGGGGTCATGGTCGGACCGGATTACCGCGGCGAAACAGTGCTGGCGGCGTACGAACCGCTCCCCGACATTCAGATGGGGCTTGTGGCGAAAATCGATCTGGCGGAGGTCCGCGCCCCGTTTATCAGCGCCGGCATAATCGCTTTCATCATGGCGGCAGTTATCGCGGCGATTGGCGTCGTGGTCGTCAGACACATCGGCAACCCACTCATCGGTCCGCCGGATCCCCAGACCGCCCGCCTTGCGGATGACGCGGACGAGCGGCGGAATGAGGAATTATCATTGCGAGAAAGTGGGGACACCGGCCGGACCCTGCTGAACGCGGCCACCGATATCATTGCCCTTCTGGACGCCCGGGGGACTATCCTCGACGCCAACGAGGAGCTGGGCCGCCGGCTGGGCCGGCCATCAGGCGCGTTGGTCGGCCGGTGTCTGTGGGATGTGCTCCCTCCGGAGGAGCTGGCCGTAGCGCGCCGGCGGCGTGTGGAACTGGCTTTCCAGACCGGCAAAACGGTCACTTTTGAGGACACCTACGGGGGCCGCTGGAACATTGTTACCGTGTATCCCATTCGGGATGGTCACGGCACGGTTGCGCGCGTCGCGGTGATCATCGGCGAGTGTACCCAGCGCAAACAGGCGGAACTGTCGACGGCCATCGCGCTTGATGAACTAAACCAGGTTTTCGACAATGCCCCGGATGCCATGAGAATTATTGATAAAGAATTGACGGTCATCCGGGTCAACGCCGCCTTCCTGGCCCTGAGCGGTTTGACTAAAGATGAAGTTGTAGGCCGCAAATGCCATGAGACGTTGGGCGGTCCTTATTGCCTCACGGCGGATTGCCCGCTGCGGCAGATCGTGGACGGCGCCGAGCAGGTCATTATGGAGACTACAAAGACGCGGACGGACGCCACGAGTTTTCCCTGTCTGCTGTCATTGGCCCGGTTTCGGGATCGATTCGGCAATATCGTCGGAGCCATCGAGAACTGCCGGGACATTACCGACCGCAAACGCACCGAGGAACAACGGGCGCGCCTGTCGGCGATTGTGGAGGAGACCAGTGACCTGGTCTTTTCGGCGGATGCCTCGGGCCGGATCATCTATTTAAACCGGGCCGGGCGGAACATGGTTGGATTGGGGCAGCAGGACGATGTGACCAGCCTGCAGATTACCGAATTGCATCCGCAATGGGCTGCCGACATCATTTTGAGTGTGGGCATACCGGCGGCAAAGCGGGACGGCACGTGGCAGGGGCAGACGGCCATCTACGGACCGGACAGACAGGAAATTCCTGTCTCGGAGCTGATTATCGTGCACCAGTCTGATTCCGGAGACGTAGTCTTTATGTCCGCCATCATGCGTGATATATCGGCGCGGGAAGCCGCCGAACTCGAACGGCAAAAATTGACCGCCCAATTGTACCAGACCGACAAAATGGCGACAATCGGCCAACTGGCCGCCGGCGTGGCGCATGAAATCAATAATCCGGTCGGTTTCGTCAGTTCCAATCTGAATGCCATGGATAAATATTTGAAAAAAATCGCTGCATTCCTTGGACAAGACGGTTCCGTGGACCAGGCCGGACCGGCCGGGTTGGAGGGGGTCATTGCTGATTTCGGCGATGCCATTGCGGAATCATTGGAGGGCACCACTCGCATTCGCGAGATTGTCGCCGATCTCAAGGGTTTCTCGCGGGCCGACGATCATATTATGCAACCGGCCGATATCAACGCCGGACTGGAAAGCACCCTGAATATCGTGCGGAACCAGTTGAAGTACCATTGTAAAATCGAAACGGACCTGGGCGAGCTGCCGCCTGTTCGCTGTCTGATCAATCAGGTGAACCAGGTGTTCATGAATTTGCTGGTTAACGCCGGCCAGGCCATCAAAAGCGACAATGGCCTCATTCGCATCCGGTCATGGGCTGATGGGTGTGCGGTGTATGTCTCGGTCAGGGATAACGGCGAAGGCATTCCCCGCGACAACCTGAAGCGGATTTTCGAGCCGTTTTATACCACCAAGGAAGCGGGTACCGGGACGGGATTGGGCCTGAGTCTCTCCCTGGACATCATTAAAAAACATGGTGGTCAAATTGAAGTCTCGAGCACGGTCGGTGAAGGCACGGAGTTCGTGGCCATGCTCCCTTATGACAACGGGCAAGCGGAAGCTCCGGAGGGAGAACGAATCTCCGCCGCCTGCGTGGCAGCCGACCGGTAAACCACTGGGATACATTGAATGTTCCGGGTGATGGGAGATTATGGATGAAAATTCTGATAGCCGAAGACGATGCGATGTCCCGCATGTTGCTTGAACGCGTGCTGGCAAAATGGGGGCATGAAGTCGTGGCGGTTGCTGACGGCAGCGCGGCGTGGGAAATTCTCCGGCAGCCGCAAGCCCCGCCTCTGGCCATTCTTGACTGGATGATGCCGGGACTGGACGGTCCGGAAGTGTGCCGGCGCCTGCAGGGGCGCGAGGGCCATGATCCGACTTATGTAATCCTGGTCACCGCGCGCGCCGAAAAAGAGGATATCATTGCCGGATTGGACGCCGGCGCCAACGACTATATCAAAAAGCCCTATGACAATAATGAGTTGCGGGCGCGAATCAATGCCGGATGCCGGGTCGTGGAATTACAGATGGCCCTGACTGCCCGCGCGCGCGAATTACAGGACGCGCTCGATCACGTCAAGACCCTGCAGGGCATCCTGCCGATCTGTATGCATTGCCACAAAATACGCAACGATGAGGAGTCATGGGAAAGACTGGATAAATATCTCATCAATAACAGCGACGTGCAATTGAGCCACAGTTTATGTCCGGAGTGTCTGGAAAAATACTATCCGGAGAACAAGCCCAAAAAAACAGCGGCGGCCGGCTGACCGGATCTGCGGGTGCAGGTGACAGCGATCCCGGCCGGCGGACTCAGAGCTGGTGCCGCACAATTTCCCCCTCGATCATATAAATGACATCCTCGGCAATATTGGTCGCATGGTCGGCGATGCGCTCCAGATAGGTCGAAACACTCAGCAGACTGACGAAATACTCCGTAAGTTCCGGATGTGATTTGATTTTATCCTTCACGATCCGAAACGCGTCTTCGTGCCGGCTGTCGATGGCGTCATCGGAGAGGCAGACATGATGGGCCTTTTTCTGATCGGACGAGACCAGCGCGTCCACGCTCTCGCGCACCATTTTCATCACCAGTTCCAGCATCTCATCGAGGTCGAAGGGAAAGGGAATATCGTGGTGGCCGGCCAGGATCTCGGCGCGTTCGGCGATATTGACCGCCAGGTCGGCGATCCGTTCCAAGTCGCTGTTGATCTTCAATACGGCGATAATATAGCGCAAATCGGCGGCGACCGGCTGGTGCAGAGCCAGGATCTTCAAACACTCCTCTTCCACCTCGATTTCCCAGGTGTCGATCACAGGATCAGCATCGATGACTCGTTTGGCGAGGTCCCGGTCACTGTCGGTGACCGAGGTGACCGCCATTTGCAGCCCTTCCTCGACCATTGCGGCCAGATGCAGGATCTTCTTTTTCAGGCGCAGGATTTCATTTTGGAAATGTCTGGTCATTGTCCCCTCGGTAGCTCAGCCGAAGCGTCCCGTGATGTAATCTTCGGTCTTTTTCTTCTTGGGCCGGGTAAAAATTTCCCTGGTCAAGCCTTCCTCGATCAGCCGGCCCTCAAAGAAAAACGCAGTCCGGTCGGATACGCGGGCGGCCTGTTGCATGTTATGGGTCACGATCACGATGGTATAGTTCTGTTTAAGGACGCCGATCAAATCTTCGATCTTGGTGGTCGAGAGCGGGTCCAGCGCGGAAGCCGGCTCGTCCATTAAAATCACTTCGGGTCTGATCGCCAGCGCCCGGGCGATGCACAAACGCTGCTGCTGGCCTCCGGAAAGCGCCATGGCGCTGTGGTCGAGTTTATCCTTCACTTCGTCCCACAGGGCGGCGCGGACCAGGGACTCCTCCACGACCTGGGCGATCAGGTCTTTATCTTTGATCCCATTGACCCGCAAACCGTACGCCACGTTGTCGAAAATCGATTTGGGAAAGGGGTTGGATTTTTGAAAGACCATGCCGACCTGGGTCCGCACCTGCGCGGGGTCGTCGAAATCCTGATAAATATCACGGCCGTCCAGCAGCACCCGGCCTTTCATGCGGGTGGCCGGGATGGTCTCGTTCAGCCGGTTCAGGGTGCGCAGAAATGTCGATTTGCCGCAGCCGGACGGCCCAATTAACGCCATCACCTGATGCAGGGGGATGTTGAGACTGATATCGAACAGCGCCTGGTTGGCCCCATAGAAAAAATCCAGGTGTTCGACGATCATTTTATTCGGTGCGTCATCTTCCGGCACAACCGCCAGACTGCTATCGCCCGGGTTGTTCACATGCATAAAGTTTTCACGCATGGACCCGGCCCTTTCTCATTCGCGAACGGATGATGATGGCTACTGAATTCAAAGCCAACGTCAGGATAATCAACACTAGTACTGTCCCGAACAGGATTGGTTTGGTGGCTTCCACGTCCGGCGACTGGGTGGCCATGACATAAATATGGTATCCCAATTCCATGAACTGGTCGGTGAGTTTGCCCGGGAGGTAGGGCAAATAATAAGCCGCCCCGGTAAACATGATCGGAGCCACTTCCCCGGCCCCGCGGGAGATGGCCAGAATCGATCCGGTCAGGATTCCCGGCATGGCCTGGGGGATGATGATCCGCCAGATGGTTTGCAGTTTCGTGCCGCCCAGCGCCAGCGAGGCATCCTTGATTTCTCGGGGAATCGTGCGCAGTGCTTCCTCCGTTGAGACAATGACCACGGGCAGCGTGAGTAACGCCAGGGTCAGGGCGGCCCAGATGATGGCTGGCTGGCCCCACACCGGGCCGTCCTCCGGGAAAAACACTGAATCGATCCCGCCGCCGACGAACGCGATGAAAAAACCCAGGCCGAACAACCCGAAGACAATGGAGGGCACGCCCGCCAGGTTGTTGATCGCCACGCGGATCAGCCGGGTGGACGGCGAATCGGGCCGGGTATATTCCTGCAGATAGATCGCCACCAAAACACCAACCGGCACGACGGCGATGACCATCAACAATACCAGCGCAACCGTGCCGAATATTGCCGGGAAGATGCCGCCGGCTTCCATCCCTTGTTCGGGTGGTTGAGAGATGAATTCCCAACTGACGGTCCCAATACCACCCAGCACGATGCTGCCCAGGAGTACCGCCAGGATGGCGAGGATCAGGACGACCGCCACCAGGGTAAGCGTGCGGGGAATGGCGCCGGTCGTCTTTCGGGCAAACTGCAGCGAGGCAGTTGCCGAGGAGGATCTAGGTTCGCCGATCGTCATGATGGTTTTCCCTGCAGCCGCGTTTTCAGCCGGGCCAACACGATGTCACCGGCAAGGTTGATCAGAAATGTGAAAACGAAAAGCAGTGAACCGATGAAAAACAGTACCGTATAATGCGTGCCGCCAAAGACAACTTCGGCCAGTTCGGCAGCGATTGTTGCCGAAAAGGTCCGTACCGAATCGAGGAAACTGGCGGAGATGATCGCGGCATTGCCGGAAGCCATCAGGACGATCATGGTTTCCCCGACGGCCCGCCCAAACCCCAGGACGACACCGGCCGAAATTCCCGGCACCGCCGCCGGCAGCACCATCGTCAGTGAAATTTGCCAGGGATTGGCGCCCAGAGCGATCGCCGCGTTGCGGAGCGACTGGGGAACGGAAGTCATGGCATCTTCCGCGACGGTGAACACGACCGGGATAACCGCCAACCCCAGCGCGATACCGGCATTAAGCGCGTTGAGGCGAAATGTCAAGCCGAGTACGTTTTGCAAAAATGTCGCCAGCACCATCAGGGCAAAGAACCCCAAGACCACCGAAGGTATCGCCGCAAGCAGTTCGATGGCCGGTTTAATGATTTCGCGCATGCGTTTCGGCGCAAACTCCGAGGAATACACGGCGGCGCCGACACCGAGGGGGATTGCGAAAAGCATGGCGACCAATGCGGCTTTTATCGTCCCGATGACCAGGGGATACAGCGAGAACTTGGGTACTTCGGAGTTGGGCTGCCACGACCATTTTGCCTCGCGCCCCTCATAGTACTCCTGTTTGTTGATCAGTTTGTCCAGACTGGCCTCCTCCTGAACGGAGGCATCGGTGAAGATCGGCACAGCTTCCTTGAAAATAAAAACAAAAATCAACAGGATGGCGATCAGGGCGGCGTACGCGTTGAGCGCGATGAGTTTCTCGCCCAGGAATTCGCGGACCTTCGATTTTGGTTTGAATTCCAGTTGTTTCATCATTCCGCCCAAGATAGAAAGCAGCGCGACCGTCACGTTGCTTTCTGCCTATAGTACGACCGGGGCCGTCCCCGGCGCAATCTGATTTATTTGATCATGCCGGCCTGGGCTTGTTCCGCGGGCAGCGGCACATAGTCCACGCTTTCGGCCACTTTCTGACCTTCCGGCGAGAGCGCCCAATTGACCAGCTTTCTCAATTCCCCTTCGGGTTTGCCGTTAAAGAACCAGTACAGGTCCCGCGATATCGGGTACGTGCCGGCGGAAACCGCCTTCACTGAAGGCAGGATAGCCGTATCTTTTTCACCTTTACGGATGGCGGCGTACTTTACGCCGGTGGCCCAGGCAATTCCGCCATAGCCGATACCGTTGGGATCTTTGGAGACAGCATTGACAACTGCTGCAGTGCCAGGCAGAGTCTGCGTGTATTCGTCATAGTCTTCTTCGTTGAGGACTTCCTCCTTGAAGAATGCATATGTACCAGAGTTGTTCTCCCGGCCATAGAGTATGATCCGTGCGTCATTGCCACCGACCTCTTTCCAGTTGGTAATTGCTCCGGTGTAGATGCCCTTCAATTGCGCGAAATTCAGTTCGGCAACCGGGTTTTTCTCGTGCAGGAAAACGGCAATCCCGTCGAGGGCCACCGACACCCGGAAGGGCTTGATGCCTTTTTCTTCAGCGAGTTTGTATTCCTTTTCTTTCATGTCGCGTGATGCTTCACAGATGTCGGTCGAACCATTCAACAGCGCCGCAATGCCGGTGCCCGAACCGCCGCCCGACACCTGGATGACCACGCCCTTGTTTACTTTCATGTACTCTTCGGCCCACCGCTGGCCCAGGCGGATGAGCGTGTCTGAGCCTTTGATGGTGATGTTGGAGCC
This sequence comes from Candidatus Zixiibacteriota bacterium, assembly GCA_020051695.1. Classification (GTDB taxonomy): domain Bacteria; phylum Zixibacteria; class MSB-5A5; order WJJR01; family JAJRUJ01; genus JAGVQM01. The sequence goes on from JAGVQM010000011.1 coordinate 204,509, forward strand.
GGCCAGGACCATGCTTGCCGCGGCGAACACCAGCAGGGTGGTGATTAGGACCTTTTTCATGCTGAACCTCCTGTTTTCTGTTTCCGTGTTTCCGGTTGACTGTTTTCCGCTACGCACCCAGGATTTAGAATTTCAACTGCAAATCGATCTGCAATCGCGTGAACCGGGCTTTATCTTCCCGCTGCAGGCCGATGTCGTTGACGAAGTAGGTCACGTTGAAGGCGGTGTTTTGTGCCAATTGGACCGCGCCGCCGAGTTCATGCCCGCAGGCGTCGGTGCCGCCGCCGCGGAAATCGGAATCGGTGAAAATCCCGATGACCGCGTCTTTTTCCACGCGGCGATAGATATACCGGCCTTCCCAGCTGCCGGTTTTTTTCGCCTTGCCGATCCGCAGCCCGACCAGCCAGCCGGTCTCCAGACTGTCCGCGGCCGTGTTGATCACCAGGTCGCCCATGAGCGTTACCGGGAAGATCTCGAATTTATGAGTGGCCTCGCCAAAAAACTCGACGATCTCGAAATCGGCAGCATAATGGTAGCCGGTCTCGCCTTCCCCCGGCGTAACGGCAGAATTACCCTTCGGGTCCTCCGGATCGTAAAACACTTCGAAACCCCTGGTGTTGACATAATTGAAAAAGCCGGCGCCAACCGCGACCGCCGATTTTTCCTCATCGAGTTTGATGCTCGCCACGCCCTGCCCGGCAATCATATATGAATCATCATCCGAGGAGCGCTCGTCGATCCACAGCCCTGCGCCGATCATGTTCAGCGAGATCCGATTGTTGAGGTCCTGCGCAAACGTCAGAGCGCCGCCCTCGGGATTCCAATCCGAATCCCAGAGCAGTTCAGAGTGGCCCGCGGTGAAAAACGGATTGGCGAATTTCCCCCCGGTCAGGGTCAATCCCGGCACTTTCTCATGGCTGGCCTCGAAATATGCCAGGTCCACGCCGATGGATTTGGTGGTGAAGGCATCGTCCAGCGATTGGTTGGTCGATACCGGATCATCAGAACCGGTCGCCAATTGAATTCCAACCTTAGTATAGGGTGAGGCCTCGCCGAAAATACCCACACGAGCGCGGATGCGGTGCCGATGGCGGGCATCTTTCCCTTCCGTGTCAATCATTTCGTGCCGATAGCGCAAGTCGCCTTTCAGGTTAGTGGTTTCCCACCATGACCCTGCATGTGATTCTGCCGCAAACCCGGAAATCGCCGCCACCAACGCCACCAGCGGAACGGTCAATCTCCTCAATCCTTTCTGTTGCATAATCCCTCCGTGACAAAACTGCTTTCAGCATTCCCGTTGGCGATTGAACGTCTTAATTGTTAAGATTTTGTTAAGCTAAAATTCATTTTTGGTTTATTTAGGGTGTTCGGACGCATCTGCTTGTGCAGCAATGAGAAGCGTTTGGTAATGACAATTAAACGAGGCGGGGAAGATAAATGGAGAACGTGCTGCCGCTGCCGAGTGTGCTTTTAACCTCGACACGTCCGTTGTGGGCCTGGACGACATGTTTAACGATGGCCAGGCCCAGTCCGGTACCACCCTGATGACGGCTGCGGGCCGCATCGACGCGATAGAACCGCTCAAAAAGCCGGGGCAGATGCACGGACTTGATACCGCAGCCGTGATCCTGCACGGAAACGATAATCTCGTTATCACTTGCAGTTGCCGCCATATAGATGGTTGATCCCGGGGCGCTGTATTTCGTGGCATTATCGATCAGATTGATAAGCGCATGTTCCAGTTGAACGGGATTAATCTGCGCCATCAGGTTTTTATCGGCAGCGACTTCAATGATAACCTCGCGGGTCTGGGCTATTTGCCGGCAGGTGAGGACTGAGGATTCCACAACTGCAGCGACATCCCCGCTCGACAACCGGGTTTTGCCGCCCTCGGTTTCGTTTTCCAACCGGGCGAGGGACATCAGGTCCTCGACCAGACTGTTAAGGCGCGCAGTGTGCCGGATAATCATCTCCAGAAACTTGCGGTTGTCGTCCGGCTTTTCCCCGCCGCCGTCGAGAAGTGTCTCGGCAGCGCCGGCGATCGCCGTAATCGGGGTTTTCAGCTCATGCGACACATTGGCCACAAAATCCCGCCGGACATTTTCCAGCCGTTTCAGACGGGTAATATCATTGATAACGACCACGACCCCCACGCGCCGGCCTTCGGCATCAAGCAGACCGGAGCCATGCGCATGCAAGTATCGATTGGGTTCACCGGTCAGCACGATTTCCTGTTCTACCGGCCGGTCGCCGGCCAACGCCCGGCCGATGAAATCGTGCAGCGTGGCGAAGCGGGCAACTTCGTGAATGGGATGGCCCTGTGCTCCTGTGGGGTCGATTTCCAGCAAAGTTGCTGCGGTCTGGTTCAGCGTGACGACGTTCTCATTGGCATCCAATGCGATGACGCCTTCGGACATGCTGGCCAGAATCGCTTCAAGTTCATTGCGTTGCTGTTCGATGAGATGGATGCGGGAGGCGAGATTGCCGGCCATCAGGTTCAACGATTCCGCCAGAACGGCGATTTCCTCAATATTGGTGACCGCGAGCCGGGAGGCCAGGCGGCCATCGGCGAAGGCCGTCGCCCCCTGTTGGAGCTGCGCCAGTGGCCGGGTAATTCGCCGGAACAGGAAAAGACTGAGCAGTGTCGCCACTACCGTAATAATTAAACCGTTCAGCAGCAACTTGCGATACAATGCGGCCAGGGCCGATTCTGCGGCGGTGAAAGGGTTCGCTGTTCGGACAGCGCCGATAATTGCGCCGTCTGTGTCGGCAGGAACAGCTACATATATCATGGTCGTTTGCAGGGTATTGCTGAACCGGATTTCCGTTCCGACTGTTCCGGCCAGCGCCTGCATGATTTCCGGCCGTTGGGCATGATTTTCCATTACCGCGGGGTCCTGATCGGAATCACCGAGAATTCGGCCCTCACGGTCGACAACTGTGATTCTGGTCTGCGACAGCTGCCCGAGTTCTTTGCACAGGGAGTCAATTGTCGCGCCGTCACCGGCGGCCAGCGGGTCGGCCACCCGCCGCAGGATCAGTCTGGCGCGGATTTCCAGCGCGTCGGTAATTTCATCAAAATAGAGCCGGCGAATTTCGGATGATGCATAAAGGGCCGCAAGGACCAGCGCCAGGATGATGATTGCCAGGTAGTACGGGAAGACGTTCCAAACCAGTTTGCGACGTTTCATGAGGTTTCCCGCAATCGGTACCCGACGCCCCTGATTGTTTCGATGTGATCGCCGTGTTGGCCGATTTTTTTGCGCAGGTTGGCCACCTGGACATCGATGGCGCGGTCAGTGATGACATGCTGGCCATCTCGCAGTTCATCAATCAGCTGCGACCTGCTGAAGACCCATCCGGGGCGCCGGGCCAGTGTGGACAGCAGCATAAACTCCGTATGGGTCAGGTCCACCAATGTACCGCCGACGGTCACCTGGTGCCGCCCCGGTTCGATCGTAATTTCCCCAACCGTGACGGTCCCCTTCGTCGTGCTCTGATTGTCCGGTTCCCGGCGCAAAATTCTTCGCACCCGCGCCAGTAGTACCCTGGGGCTGAACGGTTTGGTGACATAATCAGCCGCGCCCAGTTCCAGGCCGGTCACGATGTCAACATCCTCGTCGCGCGCAGTCAGCATAATCACCGGGATCCGGCGCGTATTTTCCTCCGCTTTCAGGCGGCGGCAGACCTCCAGTCCGTCGATGCCCGGCAGCATCAAATCCAAAAGGACCAGATCCGGAGCATCGGCCCGGGCCCGGGCCAATCCGGTTTCTCCCGAGGAGGCGGCCAGCACCGTGAACCCCTCGCGTTCGAGGTTGTGTGAAACCAGTTCAATGATATCCTGCTCGTCCTCAATGATTAGAATTTTCTTTCCGGTCACAAGGCCTCCCTTGTTGATCCTGCGGACAATATAGGAATTGCCGTCCGGAAAAACAGTAGTTTCTCCCGGGATGGACTTCCGTGATGTGAGCGCCGGACCCCGCAAGGTTGATTGTTTTGTCGGGACTTTTGTGCCGTTGGGCAGACTGAGCCAGATTGCGGTGGGGTAAAAAGCTTGTGGCAGCCGGCGGCCAGGCCGCTTTGTATTCAAGACCACGGGTCGGCGTAGGCCCGGAGCAGCGCAGAATACCCGGCCCGCAGCACTCGGGCGGGAATTGGGGTGGCGGCCGCGATTCCTCGTTGCAGAATCAGACCAGAGATATTATATTTCCAGCAGGACATCATGGCGGGCACGAGGCGGATATGGCTCGGCGGTGAGCGTATTCGCAGACAGGGAACAACATGACATGGGACATACCTGACAGGCGTTGTCCAGTTGTACAGCAGCGATCCTGCGGCAGGTGATCATGTGCGGATGCCGGACGATATCAGCGTGGATTATCCTGCCTGTTTACGGCACGATGTGACCTTACTGTTCAATGACCGGGCCGGAAAGTCGGCACACAATGATCGTCGGACGCAAATCGTATTCGGGTGCTCATTTCGCCCAGAGATCGTTTCCTGCCGCCCCCGGTTCGTTTTTCAGGATTGTCTAAGTACCTGTTTGAGTGAGAGTTGGTCATGAGCTTGCATATTCGATCGCAGCGCTTCGATTCCTTGAAAAAAATATCGGCGTCCGACTTCAGTTCGGTGTTTCGCGCCGTCGACACTGTCGGCCGGCATGAAGTGGCTTTGAAGGTTGCCGCCGGTACCTCCGGTCCCCATCGGGACGCGCTGTTAAAGGAATTCAGTTTCCTTTCGCGCTGCAATCATCCCAACATTATCGAAGTCCATGACTTGAGTGATGCCCGCACCGCCACGCCGTTTTTTACGATGAAATGGATCGAGGGGTGCACCCTTTCCTCCGCAGGACAAATGTACGGTGCGGGCGCGATCGTGGAAGCCATACCCTCTTTATGCCATGCGCTGGCCGAAGTCCACGATATGGGGTATGTCTATGGCGACTTGCACCCTTCGAATGTCCTGCTGGGCAAGTGTAACGGCGGTATTGCCACCACGCTGATCGACTTCGGGTTGGTTTCCCGGATCGGCGCCATGAATCCCCGCGAATTATGGGGCATGCCGGAATATATGCCCCCCGAGGTCCGGCGGGGAGACCCGGTCAGGCCGGCCAGTGACGTATATTCATTCGGCATCCTGTTGCAGAAACTGCTCTGGGGTGATGCACAGCTCATGCCGCCGGCGGCCTCCAGTCCGTTGAATTCGAAGATGCTCCGGGAGCTTATCGATCGGTGTGTTGAATATTACCCGGAGTACCGCCCGCAGGATTTTCATGAGGTTGGCCGAATGTGGTCGCGGCAGGTCATCACTCCGCAGGGTAAAACCGGCCGGCAGGTCATGGTCGGCAAAAGTCAGCGCTGGGCTATCGGGCAGCATATTCACCTGGCGCAGATGGAGGAACTGGCGGGGGATCTGTTTGCCCATGGCGGCGGTGTGCTGAGCGTCAGCGGTTTCGGCGGCGCGGGCAAAACGACGCTGGTCGACCGCTATCGCCGGAAATTGCAAAACCAGGGTTACCGCACGATCCGTATTGTTTGTGACAACCTGCACCAGGACAGTGCGCGCATTTTTGAAGCAGTGCGGGAGGCCGCCGGTTCCCGTGCGGCCGGGCAGGATCATGGATTGGATTCCGCCGAACTGTATTTTTTCCTGACCGTTCACGATGGAATCGATCTGCAAAGTGTTGATTTCGATTTGCTTCTTTCGGCCGTGCGCAGTCTGCACATAGTTTGTATCATCGAAAGCCCGTCAGCGGCGGATATGCAGCCGGTGGCCGGGATCAGGTCGGTGCAGGTCAATCCGCTGACGCGTGATGATTTCGACCGCCTGTGTGAGGCCCTCTTCAAACACACGCCGGCCATTTCCGCGACGACGGGATTTTTGTACTCCGCCTCCGGTGGGTTGCCGGGCGTGCTCACTCAGAAGTATCGCGAATATTCGGCGTATCTTCAGCAGTGCAACGAGAGTGATGAGTTCAACTGGCGCAGGATGCCGCAGGAAGCTGCGGAGGAATGGATGCGGGTACTGAGCGATCTGCCGGCGGAAGGCCGGCGGGTGGCGCAGGCCGTTGCCGTCCTGCTCCCCCCCTTTACGGCAAAGCATATCGCCGCAATGGCCGGCATGGGGGAGGAGACGGCCCGGACGTGGATGGCGGAATTCATTAACATCGGGTTCATCAGAGCAGCCGGGAACCAGGACCAGCCCGCGTATGATACCTTCTCGATCTGGGTCGATGACGCAATCCGGACATTTGCGGCGGCGACCGGCGCCTCGCAGGGCGCGATCCCGGCAGATGGCGATGACCGTTCATCCCGGGGTCCCCTGCCGCTGCGTCAGGCGCTGCTGGACCCGGCCGGCCTGTTGGGAATGGACCGGCTGCCCGCCACACACCATGATCTTCGCTGCCTGCCGTATATGGCGAGGATTTGCCGCCAACTGATCCACGGGGGCTTGCCGTGGGGCGGTGTTACGGCGCATCTTCGCCGTACGATCTTTAAATCTGTCATTGCCAATTATGAGTCCGTGGCGGCGCACAAGCAGGCCAATTGCTGGGCGCGGCGGCTGGCCACGCTGGAATTGCATTCGACGTCCCCGGACCGTCCCCCGCTGCCGGCCGATATTTCCGAGGCCCTGCAACTGTTGAACCGTCATTGCACGGCCCGGGAGACCGTGGCGTGGCTCGACAATTTATGTCAACGATGCCCGCAGTTGGTCCATGATGTCCAGGCGCTGTTGCTTAGTGAACGAGGGGTCGTCGAATTGCGGCATAACCATCTCGACCGTGCGCTGCAATATTTCTTCGAAGCCGAAGCCGTGTATAACCAGGACGACTATCGCGACCATCGGCGGGCGCGAAACCTGAGCCGCATCGGCGTCATCTTCCATAACCGGAAAAACTATCCCGTGGCGCTCAAATACTACGAGGCGGCGAAGGACATGCTCCGCGAACATCCGGACGTGGACGTCGCGGCGGCCGTGGAGATGAATATTGGTATCCTGTTGACTGCCGTGGGCCAGGCGCGGAAGGGATTTTCATATTTCAAATCGGCTTTGGCGTATGCAAAACGCACTCATGACCTGCGCATGCTGGGTTTTGTGGCGCGAAACATGGTCGTCGTGATCGGCGATCTGGAACCGGCGCCCGAGGCGGTCCGTGTTGCCGAAGAAGCGCTGTCGACGTTGCATAATACGGTTGAGCGCGCCGACGATGCGATCGTTTATTTCAATCTGGGCTGGGCGCATTTGCGCGCCGGAAACGGCCGCACCGCCTACGCCAACATCATGCGCGGCATCAATCTGTCGCGCAGGACCAGCAACAGCCGGTGGCTGGGCGTCAACTATCTCAATCTGGCACGGCTATTTTCCCTTCAGGGGGATCTGCGCAAGGCGATTTCTTTTGCCTTGAAATCCCTCGTGGAAGCTCGTCGGCAACACTCGCGTGATGCCGCGGCGGAGGCCTGCCGGGTCATTGCCCTGCTGCTGACACAAGCCGGCGATCACGTCCGCGCCGGCAGGTACTTGTCCCATGCGTTGCAGCGCCGCACACCCGGCGAGAACCAGCGTAGTGATTTTTTTACGGACATGACTGAGGCGGAAATCCTGCTGCATCACGGCAAGCTGCCCGAAGTGCAGGCGCTATTGGACAGGTGGTCGAATAGTGCGGTGGATGTACTCCCGGGGTGGGTTTGTCTTCTCCACCGGTTGTACGGGCTGTTGCACCTGGCGGCGGGCCGGCAGGGGGAAGGTATCAATGAACTCCGCGATGCCGGGTGCCGGGCGCGCCTTTTGGGACGGTACGACCTGTTGATCCCCATATACCAGGATATTTTGCGCGCATACGCGAAATCAGCAAATTCCCGGGCCGCGTTGCCCTATGCCCATGAGCTTCGTCGAATCTATCGAAAGGTGGGTCGGATGGCCAACGACGAGATGCTGAAAACTGTAATCAGGGAATTGACGGAAAAATCCGATGACCGGCGGTTTGCGGAAATGGTGCTCCGGCTGTCCGAATCGCTGACCAAATTTTCGGACAAACATAAATTGCTCGATTTCCTGCTGCAGGCGGCGGTAGATTATTTCGGCGCCGACCGGGGGGCGCTGATCTCCAGACACCCGTCCTCCAAGGGGCTGTTCATCGAGGCGCAATGCGGGCTCCAGTCCGGGATCGACGAAGACGACACCCTGGAAATCAGCCGTAGCGTGATCCGGCGCGTTTCCCGCACGTCGCAGTTTATCAAAATCGATAATGCGCCCGAGGACCCGCTAACCCGGACGAAGAAAAGCATCCTGCAACATAATATCCTGGCGGTGATGTGCGTCCCGATTTTTCACAACAATGAAATCTGGGGTGTGCTGTACCTGGATAACCGGTCCGTCCCCGAGGCCTTCAAAGGTTCGGACAGCAAAATGCTGCAGGCGCTGGCCAATTTTATGACCCTGGCCATTGAACAAAGTGATGAGATCAGCCGGCTGCGGCTGCGGGAATCCGAAACCATTACGATGCGGGACGGCATCCTGAAATTCGTCGCCGATTCACCAAAAATGGTCGAGGTCCTGGACACTGCCGATCGTATCGCCGATAGCGATGTCCCGGTGTTGATTCTGGGGGAAAACGGGACCGGAAAAGATGTCCTGGCGGCGTATATTCACCGAAAAAGCAGCCGCAGTCCGCAGCCATTCATTTCCATGAACTGCGCCGGACTGGTTCCGACACTTGCCGACACGGAATTGTTCGGCATCGAGGATAAAGTGGCCAGCGGAGTCGAATTTCGTGAAGGAAAATTCAAACTGGCTGACGGAGGGACGCTTTTCCTGAATGAAATCGGCGACCTGGCCCTTCCCGTTCAGGCAAAACTGTTGACGGCCCTGACCGATGGGATGATCGAACGAGTCGGCGGCCGGCCGATGGGTGTCGATGTCCGGTTTATCACCGCCACCAACAAAGACCTCGAAAAAATGGTCGAAGCCGAAAGTTTCCGCCTTGATTTGTACTTCCGCATCAATACCATTAAAATCACCATCCCGCCGTTGCGGGAACGAGTCGAGGACATCCCGCGTTTGGCGCGCATATTCCTCGAACATTTCTGCGTCAAATACGGCCGCGCGCGCCTGAAAATGAGTGACGCGGTGCTGGAGGAATTGTGCTTATATTCCTGGCCCGGTAATATTCGTGAGTTAAAAGGAATGATTCAGCGCGGGGTTCTGCTGGCCCAGACCGATCGCTTTCCTGAGGGGATTACCACGCCTTCCTCTACCACGCAAAAGGCGCTGGTTTTGAAAAAACGCAATTTGCATCAAGTCCTCGAAGAAAAAGAGCGGCAAATGGTTATCGAGGCGCTGGAATCGGAGGCGTACAATCAATCGAAGGCCGCGGACCGATTGGGAATTGTCGAATCCACGCTCCGCACAAAAATGTCAAAGCTGGGAATTAAAAAACCGCGCCGATTATAGATCTTGGTCTTGCTGCAATGACACAGGCGAACCAGGCAAAAAACTTACTGAAATTCGCGATTCTGTTAGTTTGTAATTAGAATAGCCGCGTCTTTGTGCGGAATATCTTATTGTTATGCAAATGGTTGTGTTTTGTATGCAAAATATTCGCGGAAAAACGCGAAATTTGGGCATGAATTATGCCTGTGGAAGACTGCGCTCAATAATCACCGATAAATGTTGATTTTATTTTGTTGCCCTGCATGTAGTTAACGTTCTGTCGGTCACTCCGCTCAATTTTCGGCCCATCTTTTTGTGTGTGCTTCCTGAGGAGCAAAATTCAGGAGGTACAACATGAAGCGATTCAGATGCGGTTTTCGATCCATCCCGGCCGTGTTTTTTGTTGCGGTTCTGTTTTGCGCGGCGTTTTGCGGAACGGTGCCCAACTCGGCGCTGGCTGAGGGTGGCAGTGATTTGCCGGTCACCGGCGATACGGCGGTGGCGGCCACATTGGTGCCCGGCGATCAAGGCGCCGAGCCGGGTGAGGTAAGCATCTTTGCGACCGCGCTTATTGTCTTCGGCAATGTGCTTTAGAGGTGGGGTCAGGTTTCGTTGACCGCAAAACAGGGCAGGGTCGGTTCTTTAGCCGGCCTCCCGCCCTCGATTATGAGGTATCACGGACAGGGCAGGAAAACAATGAATAAACAGACACGTCTGATCTATCTCTTGAATATTCTCTCCAGGCCGGAGGGGACGGCTGCGGCGGAGTTGGCTGAACGATGCAAGGTTTGCGAGCGAACGATTTATCGGGACATTGGTGATATTGCCCTTGCCGGATTTCCCGTAATGCACGATCACGGGTATCGAATCCTCAATGTTGCAGCGGCCCCTCCGGGCAATTTCACGTTTGGTGAGCTGGAAATTCTGGGGCAGATTGTCGGAAGCGCACTGCCGACGTCGGATCAGGCGAACGAGATGGCCCTGCTCGGCATCCAGGCCAAAGTTGAACGTGCGATATTCCAATTCCCCTCCCGCGTTTGCCTGAAAGGGGCATAAGTCCCGCGGGGTACGAGCGGAACGGTCAGATTAGCGCGTTCGGCACAGGATACTGAATGAGCGGCGGTTGTTTGCTGAGTTCGTGGGTTTAGCACTCGGCACGACCCCTGGTGCGGGTCGTGTCTCCATCCTGTCGCGGGGTGATCAGCGGCGTTTACCAAGACCAGACTTTTGCCGAATGCTTCGCTACGGAATCAATCATGTGAAAAAAATTGCACATTTCATGTGTGTGACTTCATTCCGCTGCAAACAAAGACGTTTTTCTCTTGACAAAAACGACAATCGCTGCTAATTAGCTACTGTAGTGTTGTGGTTAAAGTTACCGGCGTTTTTTTATATCGTGGATTACGGGAGACATTACGGGAAGGGATTGGCGAAACAGTCCATGAGAGAAACTCAAGAATGCCGGCCGTATGTGACATCTATTCTCCGGAACACTAGTGCTTTGCCATGCATGGTGATAGCTATGCGGAGATCCATGTTTTTTTCTCCACATTACCTCCGGGCGCACGTGGGGAGCATGATCCGCGCCAGAGTATGAGTATTCGGCTCGGCAATTGCATTAGTGAAACGCTGGAGTTTTTGTGTATTGGTGCAAAATGGATCATACAAGGTTATTGCGCCCGATGAATTCAGGTATTCCCAATTTTCCGGAAAGGGCGGCTTTCCGCAAAATGCCGGGATCGCTTCATCAATGTTTATGTACGACAGCGAAGAGACAAACAAATAACCATTCAAATCTGGGAGGTGCAGGTATGCGCCAACGCATCATTGTACTTCTGATGCTCGTACCCCTCGTGTTGTGTACCACGACCGCCTTCGCCAGTTGGGGCGTGGAATTCCAATCGAAAACGGTCAATGCCGGCGATGTCGGTGTGACCGTGGGCGTCAAGGGCTACTGGAATCTGGCGATTTCCTCGATCAGTATCCCGGTGGTGGCCCGCAGCGTTTCCGGTGGAGCATTCTGGACGGGACCTTTGCCCTATGATACCGGTGGCAACGGGTACTGGCACCCCTACGCGCAGGGCGTAACCTGGAGCTGGTTGTTCCCCTGGGCGGCGCTGCTGGAAGAATTCAATACGAAGAAACCGGTTGCTCCGTGCCCCACGGAAGGTGATGTGGCTTACGATGCGATTTCGCCGGACCATTTTCTGATCGCCTCAGTTGGTTCCGGAGCGGCTCCGCCGGCTGAACCGGCCGGGCGGACGTTTTGTACGTTCAGCTTCACGGCGGGAGCGACCGGAGGGACATTCGAATTCGACACGGCGTGTTTCACGCCGACCTTAACCACGCTGTCGATAATCGACAACGCGTTCCCGCCGGTAGAACACGGGCCGTTGGGGACGAATGAGGCGTTCTTCAACAAAGGGATCATCACCATATCCGGCGGATCGCCCACGCCACCGGTGATTACCTGTCCGGCTGATCCGACGGTTGAAATCGGCCAGTTGGTGGATTTGGCGGTCACGGCGACTGATGATGGCTTGCCGATTGCACCGTTGACGATGACCGCGGAGGATGTTCCCGGATTCCTTGGTTTCACCGACAACGGTGATAATTCCGGCAGCTTGACCGGGACGCCGGGGTGTGGCGATCCGGGGCAGTATACAATCCGGCTGATTGCCAATGACGGTGAGCTGGCGGATACCTGTTTTGTGATCGTGACGGTTAATGCGGATACCCAAGACCCGGTGTTGACCTGCGGTGGTGATGTGACGGTCGGCAATACGCCGGGTTTGTGTGAGGCGGTTGTCAATCTGACCGGCCACTCCACGGCCACCGATAATTGTCCCGGCGTGGTAGTCAGTTATGCTCCGGTTTCGGGTTCTACTTTCCCGAAGGGCACGACGCTGGTGACAGCGACGGCGACCGATGCTGCGGGCAATACAGCGACCTGCACGTTCAACGTGGTTGTGCAGGACACCGAAGACCCGATACTGACCTGCGGCAATGACGTGACGGTCGGCAATACGCCGGGTTCGTGTGAGGCGATTGTCAATCTGACTGGCCACTCCACGGCTACCGATAATTGTCCCGGTGTGGTGGTCAGTTACAATCCGGCTTCCGGCTCCACCTTCCCGGTGGGCACGACGCTGGTGACGGCGACGGCGACCGACGCCGCGGGCAATACCGCGACCTGCACGTTCAACGTGATTGTAGAAGACACCGAGGACCCAGCACCCAATTTCCCGGCTGAACTCGTTGTTGATGCCGATCCGGGCCAATGTTATGCCACGGTTGTATTCGACTTTACCGCCGCGGATAATTGCCCCGGAGAGATAACCATTGCCTATAATCCGTCCTCGGGTTCGACCTTCGATGAAGGTACGACGACGACCGTGGAGATGACGACGACGGATGCCGCGGGCAACTCGGTGACGAGCTTTTTCGACGTGACCGTGAACGAGGTCCCTCCCGAATTTGTTGCCGATCAGGCGTCGTTGACATTCAACTATATCGTCGGTGAGGCCGTGCCGCCGGCGCAGAATGTGAACATCACGAATGCCGGCTGCGGATCTTCCGATTTCTTTGTGGTTGACAATTTGCCGGCGTGGTTGTCGGTTACGCCGATGGTTGCCACTGCTCCGGCGGCGCTGGCGTTTACGGTCCAGGACCTTGGTTCATTGGCGCCGGGCACGTACACTTTTGATGTCGAAGTACATGAAAGTGTGCCGATTGCGTTGCTCGGCAAGCAGGCGCCGCTTTACGTCGCAGTTACACTGAATGTTATCGGGCAGGAGAATATCGCGCCGATCATCGCCTGTCCGCACGATACCACATTGTATGCGGATCAATCGGTGGTGCTCAATGTATCGGCGACCGACCTGAACGGCGATGCCATCACCCTGGCCGTTGAGGATGCCGGCGGCGGGGCTTTGCCTGTGCAAGCCGCATTTGTCGACAACGGGGACGGCACAGGGACTTTTTCATTCATTGTCTGGTGCGCTGACCTGGGAAGCCGCACGCTCCGGTTCATCGCCAACGACGGCGAACTGGCCGACACCTGCTATACCGTGCTGACCATCGAGGATAACACGCCGCCGGAGGTCTATTGTCCATCAGACGAAAGTCAGTTACATTACACCGCTCCGGGCGTGTGTTATGCCACCGCCGAATACGACGCATATGTCACGGATAACTGCACCGAAGAAGGCAATATTATCGTCACATTCGATCCACCTTCCGGTTCGCAGTTTGACGTGGGTATCACTCAAGTAACCGCAACTGCCACGGATGAAAGCGGCAACAGCAGCACCTGCACATTCAACGTGACGGTGGAAGATCATCAAACACCGGAAGTTACGTGCCCCGGTGATATTACCATAGATGATGGTGGTAGCGGCACGGGTGCAGTCGTTAATTTCGACATCATTGTATCCGACAATTGCCCTGATCCCGAGGTCACAATCAATTATCCTTCAGGTTCGTTCTTCCCGACCGGCACCACTGAGGTTACCGTTGATGTTTCCGACGCCCAGGGCAATGCGACCGGGTGCAGTTTCTTGGTTACGGTCAACCCGCCGGCTACACCGGTGATTATACTGGTGGATCCGAATCAGGCCGCGCAGGGTGATGACCTGACAGTCCATATTACCGGGTTAAACACCTGTTTCGGCGAGGGCAGTTTCACGATTGTCGAGCTGACTCAGGGCAGTGCGACGATTACCGGGACCAATGTGGTGGTTTCCAGCCCAACCGAACTGGATGTTGATTTTTCGATCCCCGGCGATGCGGCACTTGGCCTGTATGAAGTCGCCGTCGGCGAATCCGGCGGTTGCGGCGTCGTGGCCCTGCCGGACGGCTTTACCGTCCTGGCGGGCGGCCCGACTGAAATCTGCGGCCAGGTGATCAACGTGGCCGGCGGCGGCCTGCCCGCACATGTGTCCCTCTGGGGGGCGCTGGGCGGTCTGATGGGTTCGGCCGACGCTGATGAGTTCGGCTACTTCTGCATCCCGGTGGACGCGGGCAATTACGATGTCCGTGTGACGCTGGCGGGTTATTGCACCGAGATCGTCCTGGGTATCCCGGCTCCGACAGAAGAGTTGCAGGTAGTTCTCGAGACAATCCCCAGCCCGGTCGTTACGCCGTATGTTGCCGATTACTGGAGTATCAATGCCACGCTCTACGGTGGTCTGTTGATGGTCGGTGATGTGATTACCGCATACGATCCGGATGGTGTCCTCTGCGGTGTGGCGTATGTCAGCGCGCCCGGCGAATACCTGATCCACGTGTACGGTGACGAGCCGGCGACGAGTCCGGGGATGGATGAAGGCGCCGAAGACGGCGATGTTATTACCTTCATGCTCAATTGCGAGTGCCCGCTGGAGGGCGCCAACCTCTGGATGAACCATCATTCCTACAATGAGGACCTGGCTTTCGAATGTGAGCGGATACAGGAAATCCCGCTCTGCGGCGATTGGACGCTGATTTCCTATAATGTCGTTCTGGCAGACCAGACACTGGAGAATGTCCTGTCTTCGATCGACGGCCAGTACGAACGGGTCATCAGTTCACTGTGTGACGTCGGCGCCGTAACCTGGGCGGCCGGCCGGCCGGCGGAGTTGAACGACCTGACTGAGATGGACAACGAACACGGCTACTGGCTGTATGCGCCGGGAGTCGATGTCCTGACGATCACCGGGCCGCCGATTGCCGCGGATAGTCCGATTGCTTTGTGTGACGGCTGGAACGTGATCTCGTATCTGCCGAACATGCTGGACGATCTGACACATGCCCTGGGCTCGATCGCCGGAGATTATGAATACGTCATCGGCTTCGATTGCGAATACGGCGTGCAGACTTATGATCCGGCGCGTCCCGAGTTCCTGAACGACCTGGTTTGTCTCCACCAGGGAGCAGGGTACTGGATTAAGATGGTCAATCCCGCGACGTTAACCTATCCGATTTCGGGTTATGCGTGTATCGGGACCACGACGATTCTGCCGCGGCCGGTCAACCTGACCCGCCATGTCACACCGACACCGTGGTCCTGCGATTTCTGGTCGGTCGGCAACCCCGGGGGCGCGGAAGCCGGAGCGATCATTACCGTCCGCGATGAGGACGGCACGGTCTGCGGCCAGAGTGTGGCCCTGGCTGATGGTGCGTTCCTGGTCCACGTGTACGGCGACGATCCGGCGACTCCCGCCGATGAAGGTGCGACCATGGGTTCGATGCTCAGCTTCGATATCGACGGTGTGACCGCCGAAATCAGCGGCAGCGACCAGTGGGTCGAACGCGGTTCGCAGGAAGTGACCCTGCACCGTCCGGATTCAGCGGCGCAAACGCCGAAGACCTGGGTGCTGAACCAGAACTATCCGAACCCGTTTAACGCCGAGACAGTCATCAGCTTTGCGCTGCCGACGTCCTCGGATTGGAGCATCCGCATCTACGACATCACCGGCCGCCTTATCGATCAGCTGAATGGCCGGGCGGAAGCCGGACTGGTTTCGGTGAACTGGCAGGCGGTCAATGTACCGTCCGGTATTTACTTCTACCGGCTGAGCGCGGGTGAATTCACTGAAGCGCGCAAGATGACGCTGATGAAGTAATTTTCCGCACCTGCTGAAATCTCAATCCCGGGAGGTCCGACCTCCCGGGATTTTTTATTGGGGTCAAGGAATCTGACCTTGTCTTAAGTAAAAAAACCGCCACCTTCCATTTTTATAACTTATTGTACAAGAAATAAATGCCGGAATTCTGATCTTTAAGAATCATGAAAAATGCGAAAAACTAAATAATTAGTTGAACTTTTTATTAGAATCACGTATATATAAAGAAATGTTCTTAATTCTTTAAGAGTTACCGGAGGGTAACCCGAGGATGGCCAGAAAAAAGACCCCCACACTGACGGAAGCCGAGTCGCGGTTGATGGAGGTTGTCTGGGAGATGGGCGAAGCGACAGTGAACGAAGTTGTCGCCGCGCTCCCGGAGGGCAATCGCCCGGCGTATAACACCGTTTTGACCTTGCTGCGCATTTTGGAGCAGAAGGGCTATTTGCGCCATATTAAGGAAGGCCGGGCGCACGTCTATCGGCCGCATATTTCGCGCAATCAGGCGCGGCGGCAAGTGGTGCGTCACATGGTGCGGAGCTTTTTTAACGACTCACCCGAACTGCTGCTATTGAGCGTCCTGGAAAACGAAAAATTGACCGCCGCGGAGATGGAGCGGCTGAAGAAGATGATACAAACCAGTAAATAGAGGATGTCATGGAAACCCTGTTCAACTTCCTCAGCGAACTTTCCCACGGGAGCATGGGTCTGGCCCTGAACGGGATGTGGTTGGGCATGGCGTTAACGGGCCTGTCGTGGTTGGGCTGGCGCCTGTACAAGAAGTCCAACGCGGCCACGGGATATGTTGTCTGGTGGTCGGTATTGGCGGCAGTGATCGCTGTGCCGTTTTTGATTACCGGGCCTGCCGTCGAGCGGCTCAGATTCCAGACAGAAGAACAGGTCTCCGCGGCAACAGGATTTGTCGACCGGCTCGAACCGACGAGTCTGGTTCCGCGCAGCAGATTGTTCGGCCCTGAGCCGGGCAATCGCGGAGTCCATGTGGGGACTGCCGAGATCAACCGCATCATATTGCCGGCGGCGAACGAAAGTATTCCGCGCCAATACGCCGCACTGGACGGCGGTTTTGTCATTCCCCGGGAAAATGAATCGGTCCCCTCAATGCTGCTGCGGTTGCTACCGGTGTCGTTGTTCGGCATCTGGATCTGCATTTCGCTGATTTTGATTTTGCGGCTGATCGTGGCCTATCGCCGGATGGTGGCGATCAAGCAAGGCAGCACACCTTATGATATCAAGGATCTCGACCGCATCACCGAGTTCGTCCACCGGTCCCCCGGCAGGACAGCGGCGGTGCATCTTTCCTCCCGTATTGATGTCCCCATGGCGGCGGGCCTGGGCCGGCCGATAATTCTGCTCCCGCGCAAATTGGTGGGCCGCCTCAACCAGGGCGAACTGGAGGCGTTGATCATTCATGAATTTTCACACATTTTTCGCTGGGACGACTGGACCAAACTCGGCCAAAGGATCATCGAGGCGCTGATGTTTTTCAATCCTGCCGTACGCTGGATTGGGCGCCGGCTCGATCTGGAACGGGAAATCGCCTGTGACGACCGGGTCGTCGAACATCTCGGCAACCCCGGCGAGTACGCCCAATGCTTGACCCGCCTGACCCAGCTGTCGGTCATGCCTGCCGGGGCGTCGTTGATCCCCGGTGTTCTGACCTCGCATAAGCAGATATTTCAGCGCTTCGAGCGGCTACTTGGCGGCCGGCATGATCGCAGCACCCGGTTCTCTCGTCGGGGTTTCCTGGGAGCGTCGGTGGTGATCGTGGCAGCCCTGGCCGTGACGGTCCGAGTGGCACCGGTTGTGGCTATCCCCGTTCAAGCGGTGACCTTTGACGAATTATCCGCGGAATTCCGAACGTTCGGCGAACACGTGCTTTCAACTGTACTCACCGAAGACCTGCCGGGTGCCGAAACACCTGTCGTCCGGCAATCTGATTTGGCCGTTGACGATGAGGGGCTTGACCCCGCGGGGGGGACGAATCCCGGGGCGCGTGAAGAATTACTTGCAGAACCGCCCCCCGGCATCCCGGTAAGCGCACTACCTCCGGTATCCACCACCGAATGGCCAGTCGTGGAATACGCCATGACGAGCGCTGCCGGAGAATCCGGCGCGGCGAAGGCCCGTGCCGAAGCCACGGGTCGTGATGGTCGCACCGCCGGGCGCGTTGTTGATTGGAACGACGAAATTTTCAAACTGCCGATCTCGGGCACAATCCACGGTTACGGCGATAATAACGAAGCCATCCATGTCTGGATCGATGAGAAACGAGAAGTCCGCGCGGCAGCGCAGGGCCGCATTCGGCTCACGCCGGACGGCAGCCAGATAAGAAGTGTTTCTGTCGGCGGGTATCTGGCGATCAAAGAACAACATGGTTCGATCTGGCGGGAATTGGACATTACACCGGTTAATGGCAGCCAATTGGCCTATGTGTACTATGTAGACGGCGCACCGCACGAATACGACGCGGCGGCCAGTGCCTGGCTGACCCGGGTCTTGCGCATGATGTATCCAGATATGGCCGTACTGCATGGTGGGGTAATTGCCGATTACCCGGCTCCGGATATTGTTCATCCTGTTCCTGCTCCGCTCGACAGTCCGGATGTAGCGGACCTCCCCGACATCGATGCGCCGGGCGCACCTCCGGCCCGGCATTTTGAGACCCAGGGGCTGCTGAGCACGATTTTTGACTGGGCGATGGATCCATTTGACGGTTTTGGCGAAGGCCTGATGATCTCGCATGAAGATGATGACGATCAGATGGACATTTGCTGGTCGGACGGCCGCGACAAAATCCGGATCAAGATGGACGGTAAGATCGAATTTACCGACGACGACCGGGCAATTAAAAAGATTTCCCCGGATGGGTATTTCGCCATCTGGGAAAAGCACGACGGCCGGCGCCGTGAGTACGACGCCGAGGCAGGACCGGACGGCCGTCTTGTGGCGGCTTATTATGTCGACGGCGAAGCGCGGGAAATCGATGACGACGCCCGTGCATGGCTGGGTGAGGCCCTGTTGAAAATGTTCCGGGAAGCCGGAATCAATGCCGAGGCCCGGGCCAGGCGCATCTACAAACAAGACGGCATCGCCGGGGTTTTGCAGGAGATCTCGCTCATCGACAGCGATTATGCCAAACGACAATATTTCGATGCCCTGCTCGATTCAGACGAATTGAGTGACGCCGACTACTCGACAATGCTGAGACAGATCGAACGTGAGTTGGAGTCCGACTATGAAAAGGCAGAACTACTAATGGACATGGCAGACCGGGTCAGCCGGAATACACCACTGATCCGCGATTATATTGCCGTTGTCCAAACGATCGAATCCGATTATGAAACGCGCCGTGTGCTTTCGGCCATGAGTATGGGGGAGGATGTCGACGATGATATACTTCTGGCCGTGCTGGAGATCGCCGCGGGAATGGACTCCGACTATGAAAAAGCCGAACTACTGATCGACATGGCCCCCTATTGTCGGGGCCGCGGGGATTTCCAGGCGGCATATGTCGCTGCGGTTATCAATCTCGGCTCTGATTATGAGACCCGGCGTGTGCTTTCCGCGTTGAGTCTGGATCAAGACACCGACCCGGCAATCCTGCTGGCGGTATTGAAGATTGCGGCGCAGATCGGCTCGGATTATGAACGGGCGGAGTTGTTGATCGAACTGGCGCCCCATTGCCGCGACAATGCCCAGTTGCAGGCCGAGTATGTGAACGCCATCATCGACCTTGAATCGGATTATGAAACCCGCCGCGTGCTCAGCGCGCTGAGTATGGACGGAGATGTAGACCCCGAAGTGTTTATTGCAGTACTGGATATCGTCGGCGGATTGGAATCGGACTATGAAAAGGCCGAACTGCTGGTCGAGATCGCCCGGCGCAGCAGCGCGTACGATAAGGCCCGGGAAACCTACCTCGCAGCGGACAACGAGGGAAGCGATCTCGACTATGAGCGCGCGCGGCAAGCGTATGTGGCGGCGGTGACGAACATCGATTCGGATTACGAAACCAAACGCGTCCTGACTGAATTGATCACCAACAGCGAGCTGAATGACCGGCTGGTGGTGGATATCCTGGGTGTGACCGCGGGCATTTCCTCCGATTACGAAAAAAGTGAAGTGTTGAAATCACTGGTAAAATACTGCCGCGGCAACGACCGGCTGGAAGAGGCCTTCTTTGAAGTTGTCGATGGAATGTCCTCTGATTACGAGATCAAGGAGCTTTACGCCCTGATGTATCGTGACTCGCGGCGTTCCGGCGACCGATACAAATAGGCCCGGAAGCGGATTTTCCCCGACCGATTATCTGTGAACAGGGCCGGTCAACCACCGGCCCTGTTTTTATCTCCTGCGTTTGGGTCGGATTTCGCACTGATCACTCCGGGCAAAACACCATCGAAGACATCACGAAATCGCGTAGCCAGTGGCGGGGTAATTCATCAGGAAAAAACGATATGCTCCAATATAACACACTATTAGTCAATAAGATGCGTGGCAGGGAAGATGGCCGGATGCCCATGTGTTTACGGAAATGGTTTTATGCCGATCTAGACTAAAAAAAGACACTTTCGGCAGAGGAGCATACAATGGGTGTATTCATGGAAGTTATCGAATGGATGGACCTTACGTCGGAGGACATGATCCACCGCATCCCCGAACAGGGTTCCCTGGATATAAAATTGGGCGCACAGCTTATCGTCCGCGAAAGTCAGTCGGCGGTGTTTTTTTCCAATGGGAAGGCCTGCGACGTTCTCGGACCGGGCCGGCATACGTTGACGACCTTGAATATCCCGGTACTGACCAAGCTCCTTTCGATCCCGTGGGGTTTCAAATCCCCTTTTCGCGCCGAAGTATATTTCATCAATCACAAAGTCTTTACCAACTTGAAATGGGGCACCCGTGACCCGGTGGCCTTCCGCGACAGTGAACTGGGGCTGATCCGGTTGCGCGGCCATGGCGCCTATACTTGCCGGATCAATGAACCGCTGGTCTTTTTAAACCGGCTGGTGGGACGGCAGGCCTTGTATTCGACGGCCGATATCGAGGATTATCTGCGGGATGTCATCGTCGCGCGGGTCAACGATATGTTCGGCGAAAACCTTTCGACGATCCTCGATTTGCCCCGGCAATATACCGAATTGGCTGAAGAAATTAAACAACTCATCGACAGTGAGTTCACCAAGTACGGCATGGAGCTGGTCGATTTCTACATCACGGCGATTACGCCGCCCGATGAGGTCCAGCGGATGATCGACGAGAAATCGAGTATGACCGCGGTCGGCGACCTGGACCAGTTCCTGAAATTCGGCATGGCCAAAGCATTCAGTTCCTCCGGCAGCAGCGGACTGCCCAGCGCGGGCGCCGGTCTGGGCATGGGCGCTGGCGTGGGTTTGATGGCCCCGCTGATGATGTCCAGGGCGCTGGCCCCGGGACAAACCGATTTCAAGAATATTGCCCTGCCGACGATCACCTGCACCCGGTGCGGGGTGGACACGCCGGAGGAATCCCGTTTTTGTTACAAGTGCGGTCATCCGCTGATCAGCATCAACCGTTGCGGCAAGTGCTCGGCGGAATTGCCGGCCGATGCGATATTCTGCCTGCAATGCGGGCAGAAGCTGGCCGAGGTTTTAACTTGTCCGGAATGCAATCAGAAGCTGCCCGACGGGACAAAATTCTGCACACGCTGCGGGACCAAGCTTGAGCCATGAGGACCACGGGCGGCTATCGGCTGGACATTACCTGCTGCTTTTGCGGGGGCAAGCTGGATGTTGATGAAGCGGGCCACACGATTGACTGCCCGCATTGCGCGTCGATTTTAAAAATCACGCGCACGTCGGGGACCCGCAAGTATGTTATCCCCGACGGGTTGCTCCCGCGCGAAGTCAAGTTTCATATCGAGCGGCACATAAAAAAGGAAGGGTTGCCGCTGCCGTCTCACTGGCAGGAGTTGAAACGGGTCTATGTGCCTTTCTGGCGGGTGACGGGGACGGTTTTCGCCATGGCCACAGCGCCGGACAATTGCCGTAAAGAATTGTTTGATACGGATACAGGCGAAACGGAGGAAAGCCCCGCCCCCGGCGTGACGATTACCAACCGCGATGTCTCGTTTTGTGCGGACGAAACGTTCAACTGGGGTGTCGAATCGTTGGGCGTGCGTACGCAGACTTTGCACCTGGCGCCGCTCGAAAAAGAATTTTACGAAAACAACCAGCTGCTGCCCCCGGTATTGTCCCTGGAACAGGCCAAAGACCGCTTCGACCGGGCTACGACGATGGCCGCGATCACGACTGCAGATGTCGGCGCCGACGTGCAGATTACCTCGGTGGGGTTGGACGGCACGTTGATTTACTTCCCGGTCTGGGCGGCAAATTTCATCAACGCCGAGGGCCGGCGGACGGTGCGGTTCGATCCGCTGGCCAAACGAGTCGTTACCCTGGATTACGGTGACGCAGAGGTCCCCGGAGGCAGGGCGACATTTACCCAGGACACAGCGGCGATACGAATCATCCCGCACCGCTGCCCCAACTGTGGTACCGACCTGCCCAATGCCCGGTGGTCGGCGACTTACTATTGCGCCAACTGCCGCCGGTTATATATGGAGGCCGCCAACGGCTACCAACAGTTGACCGTGCATGTTCCGGAGAACCGCAATGTCAAAGATATGCTGTTCCCGTTTTGGGTCTTCAATCTGCAGTCCGCTGACTGGCCGGGGAAAGATGAATTCCTGCGCGCCCTGCAGCTGACCCGGTACCGGAATGATGCGTTTTATGTCCCGGCATTCGGCGTGGCCAATCCCGAACGGTTGATGCGCCTGGTCGGGCATTATAACCGCCGGATGCACCAGTTTACCTTCAAGGAAATCCCGGACGAAAAATACACCTTTGCGGATGTTACGGTTTCGCCTGAACAGGCCGCCTGTCTGATCATTCCCCTGACTGCGGCGGCGGTGGCGCAGGCCGGGTATCCCCCGCCCGAGGCGCTCCATGGTGCGGTGCTGGACATTGCGGACCCGGATTTAATCTGGCTGCCGTATGCCCCCGACCGTTATTTCTGGCGCGAACAGATCACCGGCGCGACAATTGAAAAGGCGGCGGTGCGCTGCTGAGCGAAAAATTTCGCACAGTGTATTTTCGACGGTCTTGCTTGAATTGCCTATCGATCATTCTGCCCCCGGTATCACCAGAGATCACCGCTGCCGGATTGTACTATTTGATCGTATGTACTAGTGAAGAGTAAAATATGGCCCGGCATTGTCGCTGCCTGTTGACCAGTGCACAGTATGCGGCCGAGGGCGGCAATTTCCCCCTGGCAGCGGCTGTTCGGGAGAGCGATGGAGGTGTACCATGGCGTCTGTTGAGGAACTGGTCGACCGGCAAATGAAACGGCGGGCGCTGGCCGAACGCATGGCCCAGAGTCCGGTTGCCGCCGCCGTACAACAACCCCGGCTGTTGAGAGTCATTACGATCTCCCGTCAGGCGGGTTCGCGGGGCCGGACTTTGGCGGCGTTGATCGCGGAAAAGCTCAGATTTGAATTTGTCGACCGTCAAATCCTGGAATTGCTGGTCAAAAATACCGGCGCCCGTAAGCGCTTGATCGATTCGCTGGATGAACGTACCCGCTCGGCCATCGATTTGTGGGTCGAGGGGATTTTGACCAAACGCTATATCGACAAAACAGAGTATACGCATCTGCTGGCGGAAGCAATTACTGTGCTGGCCGAGGACGGCGATTCGGTCATCCTGGGGCGGGGAGCGAATATTATCCTGGGCCGGCGGGGTGGGCTGCATGTACGAATTGTCGCCTCCCGGCAAACGCGGATCGACAATTTGTGCCGTTATGAATCGTTGCCGCCGGAGGACGCCCGGGACCGCGTGGACCGGCTTGATGATGAACGCCGGCGGTTCTACCGAGATAATTTCGCCGCCGATATCGACAATCCCCTAGATTACCATTTGATCATCAATTTTGACCGTGTCGCGTTCGGCACGGCGCAGGAGATCATTCTGCGGGCGTGGCAGCAGTATCTTGCGGCGGTACCGCAACATTGAATAGTATGCCGGTTGTCGAGGACGGAAAAACGGGCGCCCGGTTGCGTGTCGGGCTGGAGTGTTGTATGTTGGCCGCGGACAGATGACCGGAGTACCATATGGCACAACCGCACGACACCGTGATTACTGCCGATAAACGCGAGGATTTCCTCGACCGGGCGAACGAACTGGTTCCTCAGTGCTGGCCGGAAATCATGCGGCATGATCCGCTGGCCGGCAAGCACTGGCTGCAATTGTATGAGCGGTTTGCCACCTACCAGTTCGCATTGCTCGACAGCAGGACCGAAGAATTTATGGCGGTGGGCAACTGCCTGCCATTGGTCTGGGACAAACCGGCATTAGACCTGCCCGCCGAGGGTTGGGATTGGGCGCTGGTGCAAGGTGTGGCCGATGCCGAGCAGGGCCGGGCGCCGACGACGCTGAGCGCGATACAGATTATGGTTGCTCCGGGGTACCGCAACCGGGGATTAAGTGCGCGGATGGTCCAATTGATGAAAGCGATCGGCAAGGCGCACGGCTTGACCTCGATGATTGCCCCGGTCCGGCCTACCTTGAAACACCGCTATCCGCTGGCGACCATGGAGCAATATTTGCGCTGGCGTAATGATGACCGCCTGCCGTTTGATCCGTGGCTGCGCGTGCATGTGAAATCGGGTGCGCACATGATCAAGGTCTGCCCGCAGTCGATGCGGATCACCGGGACAGTCAGGGAATTTGAACAATGGACCGGGATGCGTTTCCCCGAAAGCGGGATGTTTGTCGTGCCCGGCGCCCTGGTCCCGGTAGAGATCGATCGGGAGACCGATCGCGGCACATATATTGAGCCGAATGTGTGGGTGCATTATCCCGGGTTGGCAGAAGCCGTGCCGGTCAATGAAGGACAGGTGGGTTGACCCGGGACGTGGCGGGGTGGGGCGCTGGCTCTCCGTCGATTTGTTTTTCGACGGGCTTATCCTGAAAAGTCCTGCCTCGCGCAAAACTGAATTGCCGCTGCCGGTTTCTTTGGTTTTTAATCGCGCGCAGGATCTAGATGACGGCCGGGCTGATTAATGCCGCGGCCAGCATCGGGAACAGATAGCCGAACAGGTGCGCAGGGCACATCGACCAGAATAATTGCACAAGGACCAGCGCCGTTCCGCCGAAACCGATCAGTTTGAAATATGCCCGGTATCGGCTGTGGCCGTACTGACCCAGCGAGTACAGGACCACGCAGGCGATGCCCGCCACCAGCAGACCTGTCGGCGAATTGATTATGCCCATAACGGTGTTTCCGGTTATTGCTCGGACTGGTCTAGTAATCGGCTGTTTCGATGGCGGCATTAATTCCCTATGTTAACGCTGGGAAATCGGTGCTGGCGGCCGCGGCCATGATGCGGCGAAAGTGAACGATGATGACAACCAATTGCCACAGCGAAGTGAACCGGATAAAAACGCTGCTATTGAAACGGCCCGAGGCGGCCTGGCGTGACCAGGGCAGCGTCGACCGCCAGTGGCAAAAACTGAATTATACCGGGCGCCCGGATTATAACGCCGCGTGCCGGGAGTATGAAGCGTTCCTCGGGCTGTTGAGAAATATCGTCCCTGAAATTCACTTTATGCCGGATACTGCCGGGACCGGGCTGGATTCGGTGTATGTCCGGGATGCATCGGTAGTAACCGACCGGGGTGCGATTTTGTGCAACATGGGTAAACAGCAGCGCCGGGGAGAGCCGGCCGCGGTCGGTGAATTTTATGCCTCGCTGGGTGTCCCCATCCTGAGCCAAATCACCGGCGAGGGACGGCTCGAGGGCGGCGATGTTATCTGGCTGGACGATAAGACGCTGGCGGTCGGCGAGGGGTACCGCACCAATGCCGAGGGTATCCGCCAGTTACAGAAAGTCACACGGGGGATTGTCGATGAATGTGTGGTGGTCCCACTGCCGCACTGGGACGGCCCCCATGACGTGCTGCATTTGATGTCGATGATCAGCCCCATCGACCGCGATTTGGCCGTAGTGTATTCGCGGATGATGCCCGTGCCGTTCCGCAATTCGTTGCAGGCCCGTGGAATCACATTGATCGAGGTCCCCGATTCCGAGTACGGTTCGATGGCCTGCAATATTCTAGCGGTTGCCCCGAGGCAATGTATCATGTTGGTGGGGAATCCCGTGACCAGACAACAACTGGTGGATGAGGGCGTCCGCGTGTGGGAGTTTTCCGGCGAGGAAATTTCGAAAAAGGGTGCAGGCGGGCCGACGTGTCTGACCCGGCCGCTGGTGCGCGGTGAATGGACTTTGCCGGCGGGCAAAACGGCCGCAAGTTAACTATATGGCACAACGTCGCGTGATTGTTGTTGGCGGGGGAGTGGCGGGCCTAATGGCCGCCGGGCAGGCGGCGGCCTGCGGGGCTGAGGTCCTCCTGCTGGAAAAAATGAACCGCCCCGGCCGTAAACTCGGCTTGACCGGCAAAGGCCGCTGCAATCTGACCAACACTGCCGAGTTGTCGGATTTTATCGAGCGCTTCGGCGTCAACGGGCGTTTTCTGCGGCAGGCCTTTGCCCGGTTTTTCTCGCATGATTTGATCGCGTTCCTTGGGGAACTTGGTGTCGGCACGGAAGTCGAGCGTAGCGGGAGGGTCTTTCCCACGGGTAATGATGCGCAGGAGGTCGTGCGCGCTTTGGTGCAATGGGTTTTCAACCAGGGCGTGCGGCTGTTCCCGGTCTCGTCCGTACAGCAGCTGCTTGCCGCCGAGGGCAAGATTGCCGGGGTTGCGCTGAATTCCGGAATCGAATACCACGGCGACGCGGTGATCATTGCCACGGGAGGAGCGTCATACCCGGCCACCGGTTCCACCGGTGACGGGTATCGTCTGGCCGAAGCGGTCGGGCATACTATTGTGCCGATACGTCCCGCGTTAGTGCCGCTGGAAACCGCCGGTGATACCGCGCGGCGGCTGCAGGGATTGAGTCTGCGCAACGCCGGGGTCCGGGTACTCCTCGACGGCAAAAAACAGGCGGGAGCTTTCGGCGAGATGTTGTTTACCCATTACGGTGTCTCGGGGCCGATTATTCTCACGCTCAGCCGTTTGGTGGTCGATGCGTTGCGGGAGCGCAAGCCGGTAGTCCTGTCCCTGGATCTTAAACCGGCGCTCGACGACGCCAAACTCGATGCGCGGTTGTTGCGGGATGTGGACGCGCACGGCAAACGCAGTTACCGCACGTTTCTCAAAGAGCTGCTGCCGCACAAGCTGATTGCCGTGTGTATCGATTTGACCGGCATCGATGCCGAAACCCAATGCCACCAGATTACCTCTGCCCAGCGGAAGCATTTGCGAACCTGGCTGAAGGATTTTCGGCTGGAGGTCACCGGTTATCGGTCGTTTGCCGAGGCGATCGTCACCGCCGGCGGCGTTGCCACAAGCGAAGTTGACCCGCGGACGATGGAATCGCGATCAATCAGGGGGTTGTATTTTGCCGGGGAAGTCCTGGATATCGACGGCGATACCGGAGGATATAATCTGCAGGCCGCGTTTTCCACCGGCTGGCTGGCGGGACGGTCGGCGGCGGAACCATGAATGAGGTGACCCATGATCAACAATCCGATCATTGACACGATGCTGCGGCGCAAATCGATTCGGCAGTACACCGCTGAAATGCCCACAGATGAAGTCATCGAGACCATTGCCCGTGCCGCACAACAGGCGCCGTTTGCCGGGCAGTTCGGCAGTCTGCTGTTTTCGCGCGATCGGGAGCACAATCCATTTCATGCGCCGTTGTCATTTATTGTCTGTGTCGACAGCCACAAGTTTGAAACGATTATGGCCAGACGAAACTGGCGGATCGCGACAAATGACATCTCTCTGTTGTTATTTGGGCTGCAGGACGCGGTGTTGATGGCCGAAAATCTGGTGCTGGCGGCAGAAAGTGTCGGCATGGGCAGTTGTTTTATCGGCAATACACCGTATCGGGCGGATAAAATCATCGAAAAATTCAAGTTGCCCCAAAGAGTATTCCCGCTGGTCGAACTGGCGGTCGGCTATCCCGCCGAGGACCCGCCGCCCCGGCCCCGCTATCCGCTGGATTATTTCCTGTTCGAAAATGAATATCCGCAATTTTCGGACGAGCAAATCGATCGCGCCATGCGGGTTATGGATGAGGGGTATATGACCCAGAATTATTATCGCCGCGCACAATATATCGTGCCGCTCGAGGGTGATAAAAAAGAAACGTTTACTTACGACAATTATAGCTGGACGGAGCATATCTCCCGCAAATGGGGCCAGTGGCATCCCTCAGCGCAGGAGATCCTCGAACAACTGGCGGCGTGCGGGTTTCACGTACCGGACAGTCCTGCCTCACCAAAATAAATGGTGCGCGTATGCCTTCGCTGCGGGTCTTAAACCTGCAATTCCGGCTGGACCGCGCCCTCCAGCTCCAGCAGACGTTTTTTGCGCCATAAGCCGCCACCATAACCATGCAGCTTTCCATCGCCGTCGATCACCCGGTGGCAGGGGATAATAATTGCCGCATAATTGGCGCCGTTGGCCCGGCCGACGGCGCGCGAGGCGCCCGGTTTGCCGAGAGCCGCAGCGACCTGCCCGTACGAGCGGGTTTCCCCATAGGGGATGGCCAGCAGTTGTCGCCACACTGCCTGCTCGAAGGCCGTGCCGGAAACTGCCAGGGGCGTGGTGAAATTCTTCAATTTACCGGCAAAGTACTTCGTCAGTTCTTTTTCCAGCAGGTCGAGATGTTTATTCCTGCCCGGGGACACCGGCAGTTTATAACGTTTCTCGACGCGTGTGGCGATCCGGTTCACGCCGCCGCGGTCATGCCATTCCAGAAAACACAGACCGTCGGCAGTCGCGCCCGCGATCATGTCGCCCAGCGGACTGGGGAAATCACAAGAGATGATTTTTTGTTCGAGCATGACAGCTCCCCGGTGTTTCGCCAAACTGGCGGATGAAAGCGTCGCGAAACCCGCTGGCCGATTCATACCCGCAGGCAAAGGCAACACTGAGGTAATTCCCACCGGCCTCCAGTAATTGCCGGGCATATTGCAGCCGGATTCGGCGATGAAAAGCCAGCGGCGTCACGCCGATGTGCGTTTTAAAATAGCGACGGACCGTGGAAATCTCGACTCCCGTCATCTGCATTAATTGTCGTTCATCCAGTTTTTCGTCGCGGTGCTTGCGCATATAAGCCAGCACATCACCCAGCCACCGGGGGAGTACATCGGGGAACTGCTGCGATTTGCAGCGCCGGCAGCCGCGCAACCCCGCGGCGATGGCTTCCTCGCGCGTCCGGTAAAAGACCACGTTTTTCAACAGCGGGAGCCGGGCCTTGCACGACGGCAGGCAATAAATGCCTGTGGAGTGGACCCCGACGTAGAATCTGCCGTCATATGCGTCGTCGTTGGCCTGCATGGCCCGCACCATTTGTTGATAGTCCAGCGCTGTCATGCGGGAAACTTATTGTCGGGGTTTTGACCTGTCTACCGATTTTCCGGCAGGGAAGTGAGAAAATCGCAGCGACGGCCGCCATGCCGCGCCGGGGACGGCCCCCCAGCCATCCCCGGTACGGGTGGACATGGACATTCCCAGCCCCGTGCGTCAGGTCTTTTTCTCGGGGCCCGGCGGACAGCATTGCTCGGGCGTGCAGTAATCGGCCGTTTTGTCGCCGCAGTGGACCATGACCGGCACGCAGCAGCAGCGCGACAGCATCTGGCCCAGTGTCTTGCCCTTGACCTCAACGCGGAAACCGTCCTCGGTCTCCACGATCTTTATTTCACCGAATTGTCCGGTCGACATCTGTACCTCCAGTGGTTAATGTCTATTGTTTCTCATATGCACATATACGAATATATAAATATAATGTTGCAAAAAAATTACCTGTCGTCTGTTTTTTTTCTTTTTTTTCTGCCGCCGGCCTGCTCCTCCACGCCGAGGCACCCGCAAAAGCCGGAACAACAAAGCCGGATCGCGTTGCGGTCGAGGCCGTAGTACACTTTTTGGCCGTCCCGCCGGTCGGTGACGGCCCCCGCTTCTTTAAGGACAGCGAGGTGGCGGCTGGTCGTGGGCTGGGCCAAACCTACGGCGTCGGCAATATCCTGTACGGTCTTTTCGCCGGAGGAGAGCAGAACCAGGATTTTTTGCCGTGAGGGGTCGCCAAATGCCTTGAAATACTTGCTGTAGCTTTTGACGTCCAGGCCGCACGCCGCGAGCATTTTTGCCAGTTCAGCCATCATTGTTCACCCCTGCATTCATTTATCACCATATTTGTATACGTGAATTTCCCCGGCGGGGCAACGATTTTCACTGCCGTGATTTTGTCTTCCGACGTCCGACAATGGCCGTATATTATCGATCAGGGCCGGATGTCCGGGGGAGGAAAACACGTGGAGTGGTACATCTATCTTGCGGTAGTCGTTGCCGGTTTTTTATCGGGATTTGTCAATACCCTGGCCGGGAGCGGGTCACTGATCACGCTCCCGTTATTGATGTTCCTTGGTTTGCCCGCCAATGTGGCCAACGGTACCAACCGCGTGGGCATTTTACTCCAAAACGTGGTCGGGGTCGGCAGCTTCAAAAAACAGAAGATCCTCGATTTGCGGGGCGGGTTGCTGCTGGCTCTTCCCGCGGTCGTCGGCGGGGTCATCGGCGCGCGGATTGCAGTGGACTTGGATGAAGAAATCATGCGCAAAACCATCGGGGTGCTGATGGTCGTTTTTTTGTTCCTCCTCATTTTGCGACCCAAGCGGTGGTTGGAAGGCCGGCCGGAGGTGGAGGGACGGCGGCCTAATCTCCTGCAATATTTCATTTTTTTCGCCATCGGGGTCTATGGGGGATTTATCCAGGTGGGGGTCGGCATCTTTCTGCTGGCCGGTCTGGTCCTGGGCGCCGGGTACGATCTGGTGCAGGCCAATGCCGTGAAAGTGTTGATTATTCTTTGCTTCACGCCACTGGCGCTGGTAGTTTTCCTGCTGGAAGGTCAGGTGGAATGGGTCGCGGGGCTGACTCTGGCGATCGGGAGCATGCTGGGCGCCTGGGTGGCGGCCCGGATGGCCGTCAAACGGGGAGCGCGTTTTGTGCGCTGGTTGCTGATCGGTGTTGTTGTTGTTTCGGCGGCATCTCTCCTGGGCGTTGCCGACCTGATTGGGCGTATGTTTTAGATGCCGCGATGGGGAATATCCGCCCATAGAATTAGACGCGGCGAATGACGCGAGTAAAAATAGATGGCGGAACATGTATTAGTCGGTCTGGCCAGTATTATTATTCTGGGGATCACCGCGCAGTGGCTGGCCTGGGAATTTCATTTGCCGGCCATCCTGCTGCTATTAGTCTTTGTTATCAGGCCGGAGCCGTGATTAATGAACGCCGTTGACCCCCACGTTTGACTTCGCCGCGTTTAAAGACCATTACCGGACGCGAGCGCTGCCGTTGTTTGTCATCGCCAAGACCGGTAGTCTCAGCATCTGCACGGTGAATCGCGCCCCCGCGCCCGACCGGGCCAGACTTTGATTAGTCTGGTCGATCCGGACTGAGTGCGCACGGCACAAGCAGGCCAAGAAAACAACCGGAAAATCACGGACGAATGGGAAGAAAAAATGTCTTGCGGAGGCAGGCCGTTTGGCTGACTGTTTACACCAGGCCGGCCATGTGCAGTAAGAAAGCCGCGCAAAATGCCCGACCCGGACGGGAGTGTTTCTGCATGGAAGCAACGAACGGTATCCGCCAATTGCAGAAGGGCGATTGAATATTCAAGAAGTATGAATAAAGGACAAGACACGTGCCGGGAGATTCCAGAATCAAGGTTTTTCTTACCGGGGCTACCGGGTTCATCGGAACACACGTGGTGCGGCGGTTGTCCGCCACCGCGCATCAGGTAGTCTGTTTTGTGCGGAAAAACAGCGACATCGGCGCGTTGAAGCAACTGGACGTCCGGCTGGCCGTCGGTGATTTGATGGACAGGAATTCATTAGGCGAGGGCATGAAGGACTGTGATTGGGTGATCGATCTGGCCAACGTCTATTCGTTCTGGGTCCCGGACATGCGGGTCTACACGGCGGTAAATATCGAGGGTACGCGAAATGTGCTCGAATGTGCCCTGCAGGCGGGAGTAGCCAAGGTCATCCATGTGAGCACTTGCGGCATTTATGGCAAACCCGCGGAATGTCCGTTCACCGAAAATTCGCAGCCCGGCCCGGTCCGATTCGGCGAGTATTTTCGCACCAAATTCGAAGGCGATCGTATCGCGTGGGATCTTTATCAGAACAAGCACCTGCCCCTGGTCATGGTGCACCCCTGCGCGGTACTCGGCCCGGGAGACCCGAAAGCATCAGGCCGGTACGTGCAGGATTTACTGTACCGACGGATGCCGGCCACGGTATTTAATGATTCAATCCTGACCTGGGTCCACGTGAAAGATGTTGCCGAAAGCATTGTCCGGGCTGCGGAAAAGGAAGGCAATATTGGTGAGAAGTACCTGATCGGCAAATACCGGATGTCCCTTGCTGAATTCAATACATTGGTCAGTGACATCGCCGATGTTCCCTTGCCCCGGCTGCGCCTGCCCGATTTTTTGGTTGCGATAAATGCGCGGATTTTGACGACTTTGGCCAATCTGAGCGGAATACCGCCGAAATGGGGGATGTCTGTCGATCAGATGCGGGTGCTGAAGGAAGGTTTTCAGGTCGACGGCAGCAAAGCGGAACGGGAATTGGGCATCGACTATACGTCGATCCGTGTGGCACTGGAGGAAGCGATTGCCTCCTATCGCAGCAGTGCACCTTGACCATATTGGAAAAACCGTCGGAAAACTGGCGTGACTACCAAAGAGTTTGAAAACGACGATACCCAGCCTTTTGCCGTGCCGGCCGTCGGGACCATGGTTTCCCATTACCGGATTATCCGGAAGATCGGCGCGGGAGGGATGGGGGATGTGTATCTGGCCGAGGACACCATGCTTGATCGGCAGGTGGCGTTAAAGTTCCTGCCGCCGCACCTGTCCCGGGACGAAGATTGCCGGGCGAGGTTCATCCGGGAGGCGCAGGCGGCGGCCAAGCTGGACCATCCGAATATCATTCAAATCTTCGAAGTGGCCGAATACCGGGAGCGTCCGTTTTTCGCCATGCAGTTGGTCGAGGGGCAATCATTACGGGAACTGATTAAAAACAGGGGACTGGAACCGGCGGAGGCCATCGAACTGGCGCTCCAAATCGGAGAGGGACTGAACAAGGCCCACCAGATGGGTATCATCCATCGGGACGTGAAACCGGCCAATATTGTCGTTGATCGGGACGGGCGTGCGCGGCTGCTCGATTTCGGCCTGGCGGAGATCCGGAGTCTGGAGCGGCTTACGCCGACCGGTTCGACTCTGGGCACGATGGGATACATGTCGCCGGAGCAAATCGAGGTCAAAGGGACCGACCATCGCTCGGATTTGTTTTCTCTTGGCGTCGTCTTGTACGAAATGATCACCGGTCGGCCGCCGTTCAAGGGGGAGACCGAGGCGGCGGTTATGCATTCGGTGTTGCAGGATACTCCCGAGCCGCTTTCCCGCTACAAAAGCGGTGTGTCGGAAGATGTGCAGCGCATTGTCTCCAAGCTTCTGGAAAAAGACCCTCAGCTCAGATACCAGAGTGCCGCGGATGTGATCAGTGATTTAAAGCGACTTGATCGGCGTCATGCAGGTCCGGCCGTTACCCGTCGCACAAAACGAAGACTGGTTTTGCCGATTGCAGCGGTGATCATCGCCGTGCTGATTATCGGTTTTTATGCCATACCGTTCCGGCGCCCTGTGAAGGAGGAGATCCCGACCATTGCCGTGCTGCCGTTTAAGGACCTGAGCGCGCAACAGGACCAGGCCTATTTTTGTGACGGTATTGCCGAAGATTTGATCGGTGCGTTAACCCGGCTGGAGAACCTTCGGGTTCTGGCCCGGACGTCATCTTTTTCCCTTGGTGAAGAGGGCGAAGACCAGCTACGGACCAGCCGCAAGCTGGGGGTCAAGGCGCTTCTCACCGGCAGCGTCCGCCGGGCGGACGATCGCCTGCGGATTACTGCACAGCTGGTCAATGTGGCGGATGGTTATCAGGTCTGGTCCGGCCGTTATGATCGGACCGCGGTGGACGTCTTTGCCATCCAGGATGAAATATCGCGGGCGATCGTCGCCGCTTTGGAAGTCCAGCTTACCGGGCCGCGGGGAGCTCCGCTGGTCGGTCTCCGCACCGCCAGCCCCGAGGCGTATAATACCTACCTGACGGGACGGTATCATCTGGCCCAGCGGACTCCCGAGGGTTTTGCCAGAGCATTGCAGAATTTCAATAAGGCAATTGGCGAAGACCCGCACTTCGCCCTGGCGTATGTGGGCGTGGCGGACTGCTATAACCTTCTCGGCTTTTATGATGTCCTGCCGGCAGAAAAGACTTTTCCCGCAGCCAAGACTGCCGCCCGGCAGGCACTTGAGATTGATCCGACCCTCGGCGAGGCGTATACGTCTCTGGCCCATGCCATTGAATTTTACGATTGGCAGTGGGGACTCGCGGAAAGCACGTTTGTCCGCGCGTTGCAGCTTAACCCCGGCTATGCGTCGGCCCACCAGTGTTATGCCGAATTTCTCTCGGCCATGGGCCGGACCGAGGAATCCCGGGCCGAATATGAAATCGCCCGCCGGCTTGATCCCCTTTCTGCGGCGATTGGGTCCAACATCGCCGGGTCGTTGTTTATGGCGCGGGAGTACGATCGTGCTCTGGAAGAATACCGGGCTGCCCTCCAACTGGATCAGAATTTCGCACCGACTCATTTTTTTCTGGGATATGTCAAGGCGTTTTTAGGGGAATATGATGACGCGTTGGCCGAACTTGGACAAGCCGCCCACCTGACGGGAGATACGACCTCAACGATTGCCGGGGCTTTCGGCTATGTATACGCGTTGGCGGGCCGGACGGATGAAGCGGTTCGGCTGCTTGGTGAGCTGGAAAAACGTGCGGTCTCGGAACATATTTCGCCTTGTGGGATGTCCCTGTTGTGTACGGCGCTGGGACGAACGGACCAGGCCTTTGCCTGGCTGGAGCAGGCCTACGATGCGCGCGATCCATGGATGGTTACGCTCAATGTAAATCCGCTGTTTGATAATCTGCGCCCCGATCCGCGATTTGCCGAATTGTTGAAGAAAATGAACCTGGTTGAATGAAGAGCTGGTGGCTTACATGCTCGAATCGGCACACATTTTCGTCCTGCTTGGCGCATTTGGCGGTCTCTCCTTGATTGTCTGTGCCCGAATGGTCTTTCCCCGCCGATTGTTTTTTGCTTCCTATCTCAACTTCACTTTGTTGTTTTTTGCGAGCATTGTGGTTTCCGCCTTTGCCTCTTTAGCGTACGGTTTGTGGATTCTGGCCGTGGTGTCGTTTCTGGCGATGCGGGAATATTTATCGTTAATCGACATTCGATTGCAGGATCGGCTGGGCGTCTTTGGCGCGTACCTGTCTATCCCGTTCATGTACTATTTCATTCATATCGATTGGTACGGGATGTTTATCATTTCCATTCCGGTCTATGCGTTTCTGGCGGTTCCGCTGTTGGTGACCCTGGGCGGACGCGAGTCCGCCGGAACGGTTTTCTCTATTGGCGCGATCGATTTTGGTTTGTTTCTGTTCGTCTACTGCCTGGGGCACATTGGGTATTTACTTTCGTATTCGATTTGGATGCCGATGCTATTGATCCTCAGCGTCGCGATCTGCGATCTTATCGCCGAACTCGTGGTCAAACGTTTGTCGTCGGTTTCGACAAGTTTCCTGGGGCGGTTGTTTCTCCCGCTTCCGCTGACCATCGGTTTGTCCTGGTTGTTGTCGGATTGGGCGGGAATCCCATTAATTCATGCGTTGATTCTGGGTACACTGATTCCACCCCTGGCAATGATGGGACAACGTACGGGCAACTATATCAAGGCGGATTTGGGCGTTTCCGGCGATGCATTATTCCCCGGCCGGGGACAAATTCTGGATAACCTGAAATCATTCTTTTTCGCCGCGCCCGTGGTGTTTCACTATATCCGGTACTTTCTGAAATGAACGCTTCGGTAGTCAGCTCCATGTTGCGGAAAGTTGTGCATCTGTTCCTGTTGCGTCCCGTGTTGAAACTCGTTTTTGGCGTCAATATTGTCGGCCGGGAACATCTTGACGCACTTGATCAGTGTATTATCATTGCTAATCACAACAGCCACCTGGACATGCTGTTATTATTTCATCTTTTGCGGTCGTCAAAAATCACGATGACCCATCCGGTTGCAGAACAGGTATATTTTTCCCGCTCCCGAATAATTTATGCGGTGGTCGATTTCTTGTTCCGTCCGATCTGGATTGTGCGCGGCCATCCGGAAACCGGCGACCCCTTTGGCGGGATTAAAAATGTCCTCGACCAGGGTCATACGATTATCGTATTCCCCGAAGGCACGCGGGGCAAGCCGGGCCGCCTGGAGCATTTCAAAAGCGGCATTGGCCGGCTGGTCAGCCAATACCCGGCGCTCCCGATCGTTCCGATTTTTCTTTCGGGGCCCGAACGGTCTTTGCCCAAAACGAGTTTTTTGCTTTTGCCGTTTTGGAACCATGTCATCATCGGGCCACCGCAAACATATCAGGGCAGCCATCGGGATATCACCAGATTTCTGGAAGGTATCTTAATCGGCCTGTCATGCTCCGAGTCGGCGCGACGGCACAAGCGGCGGAAGAAAAAACACCACGCGACTGCCAGCATCGCTTTTCTGGGGATCGATGGTTCGGGCAAAAGTACCGTGTCCCGTGCGATCGCCGAAAAGGCCTCGGAAGACGATTCGGTGTGCCTGATTAGCGATCGGCTGGTTTTTTATGATCGGGGTCATCCCCGCCCGATGCAACCGCTGGTTTCCGACAGACTGCGAATCTTAATCGGCGACCGCGCCAAAAAAGCCGACTCACTCAAGTCGTATAAAATCCCCAAATTGGCGGAACTGTTATTGCGCGACCATTTGTACCATGAGGTACGACGCTGGTATGACCCCGGCCTGATTGTGATGGACGGTTCTCCGTTATTGAACATGGCGGCCTGGGTGGCGTTGTTTGAAAACAAATCACCGGGCAGAAGTTCGCTGGCCAAAGCAATCGGGATAATGGCTGGGCAGCAACGGGATATTACTCCAACTGATCCGGTGTTCAAAGAATTTCCGGAGTTAATCCAATTTCGACGTCTGCGCCTGGATAAATTGGTGATGCCGGAGTTGATTGTCTTAATTGATGTAAATCCGGCTGTCGCCTGCCGGCGGATCGAATGTCGCGGTGCGTTTCGACAAGTGCATGAGACGGAAGACAAACTGGCCCGGCTGCGCGAAGCCTATCGCCTGGTCTGCGCGGTGGTGGGTGAGCATTTGCATGTACCGGTCTCGATAATTGACGGGGAACAAGCGTTGGATGATGTTGCAGCCAGGGCGCTTGATTTCATTCATGGTGTTTTTCCGGTGAACGGGGGAGATGATGCCTCGACGCATTGATGTGATTGCCACGACGATCTCCGGGTCGGTGCGTGATTGGGGAAAAGTGAAACAAATCGTTCCCCTGTTTGCCGGGCGCGGGGAAAATGACGTGCACCTGGTTGCAGTCGATTCCCATCAGGAAGCCCGGCGCACAACCTGCGAGCTGGTGCGATCCGGCAGCAGGATCATCATCTCCGCCGGTGGTTCGGGGACATTCAACAGCGTCCTGGAAGGATGTTATGATGCGCAGGTGGATTTGGCAGAGGTCCGCCTGGGATTTCTTCGCAAGGGCTCGGCCGACCTGATTGGGAAAGTTCTGCAGATGCCCGACCAGATCGAGCCGGCGATTGAGGTGTTTGTCAACTCGATCAGGAAGAATCTGGTCGTTCCCTGTGATGTCATTTTAGCGCAATCCGCGGCGAACGATTCTCCGCCGCGGCGGTTCGTAGGTTATGGCGGGGCTGAAATTTTCGGCGAGATCCCGTACTTCACCGAAAACCGCTTTATCAAGTATTACAAAGGTATCCTAAGCCAGTTGTTCGGCGATCTGGGCCCCTTTTTCGTGGGCACCAGTCTGGCGCTCGGCCGCCGGATTTTTCGGCGGCCCGGACGAAAAAGATCGTGGATGATAACGGTTGATGGAAAAGCCGTCACCGCGGGCCGTTTTCAGACCATGATCATCGTCAATGGCGATTTGGGCCCCAATCTTCCTTTTGCACGGGGTGTGCCGCTGGGCTCCGGCGACTTTTGGCTTTTCACGATCAGGGACCTCGGTTTGTCCAAGATCTTCCGGCAATTGAAACATGCCTGGGATGCCTCGATTCTGGAGCATCCGGACCTCTGGGGTTTTGAGTCGTTCTGCGTCAAAAAGAGCCTGAAATTGCAGGTGGAAGATCGAGGCGCTTTTCCGATTAATACCGACGGT
The DNA here is from genome assembly GCA_020051695.1 of Candidatus Zixiibacteriota bacterium. Taxonomy (GTDB): domain Bacteria; phylum Zixibacteria; class MSB-5A5; order WJJR01; family JAJRUJ01; genus JAGVQM01. The sequence goes on from JAGVQM010000011.1 coordinate 243,017, forward strand.
TCGACAATGCAGTGCAGGGACTCCGTCACTTTTCAGATAATTGGTCAGATTCGCTTGCTGGCCAAAGAAGTGATTCCCGGAAATTAGTGCTGGCGCAGAAACCGCTGGACGAAAGGCATGTGAAATGGCGATATTCCCGCAAGTTGCTGGCGGGATAGAAATCCCGTGAAGACGTGCCGAAAGTCGGTGGACCGATCATAGAGGAATTGCATGCCGCATTTGGTGGGAAGTGACGGTGAACGGTACTTTTCCTGGGAGTTGACGCCCGGCACGCATGTTGTTGGACGAAAACAGGATGTCGACTTTTGTATTCCGAATTCCACGGTTTCGCGGCGCCACGCGTCAATTGAAGTCTCCCCCGATGACGGGACGATTCGGATCACGGATCTGGGCAGTCATAACGGCACGTTAATCAATTCGGTCCGGATTGAAAAGGCAGCCACGGCCCATGTCGGTGATGCGCTGGTTTTCGGTCAAGTTGAATTCAGAATCCTCGATGAGCAGGAACCCCCGCTGCCCGAGTCCGTCCGAACACTTTCCGATCAGGCGGGCGCCGGTCTTGAAAAATCTGTCGTACTCTCCATTGCCGAGGCGCTCAAACCACTCCCGGCGAAAGTTTCAGATATCCCTGAGGTCATGACTTCCCTTTCGGAAATGGCGCGGATGCTGGTGCTGCCTGAACCCAGAGAAATTATGCTCAAGCGCTCGCTCGAACTGGTGGAAAAAGTGATTCCGGCAGAGCGCCTGGCCATTTTATTTACCGCCGATGACGGGGAAAGCGTCAGCTGTGCCGCCTCGGTCGAGCGGGGCGGGCGGGACCACGGCGATTTCAGTCTCTCGCGGACACTGATCAACGATATCCTGACCAACAAAAACGCGATACTCATTGAAGATTCCCAGCGCGATTCCCGCTATGCCCGGCAGGAATCAGTCATCATTTCGGGGATGAAATCGGCGATGGCGGTACCGCTGTTCGACGAGGGCAAGGTGCTGGGGATTTTGTACGCCGATACCACCAATCCCCTGCATCGCTACACCGATGAATACCTGCGGCTGGCGGCGACGTTTGGCAATATTATCGCTTCCCGTCTGCTGAACTACGAGCTGTGGAACGAGCGGGAAGAGCGCAAGATTATCCAGGCCGAATTGAAGCGGGCCGCACAGATTCAGGAAAACCTGCTGGTCAAAACAATGCCTGTGGTGTCCGGTTACCAGATACATGCCTTTCAGCAGCAATCACGCGAGGTCGGCGGTGACCTGTACGATCTCCATGTGCTGTCGGACGGACGGCTGGTGTTTATGGTCGCTGATGTCAGCGGCAAGGGCATGGGCGCGGCGCTTTTGATGTCCAATATCCTGGCCTCATTCAGGATTATGTACGACAGCGGCGATTTCAGGTTGCTGCGCGCGGTGGAACTGGTCTCGCGGCAGCTCTGTGCCCATAGCGGTTCGCTGGATTTTGCGACGTTGTTTATCGGTATACTCGACCCGGCGGCGCACTCGATCACCTATGTCAACGCGGGACATCCGTCCCCCATGGTCGTCGACCGGGCCGGCGGCATAACCGAACTGGAGTCCTCCGGGATGATGATCGGGGCGTTTGCTCAATGCGAGTGGCAGGAACAGACGATTGCCCTGGAACCCGGATCATTGTTATTTGTTTTCAGCGACGGGGTCACGGAGGCCCAGTGCGGCGAGGAGTTGTATGATGAACGGCGGATGGCGCCGCAGGTCGTTACCTGCAGCACGTTTCCACCGGAGGAGATGGTTTCGCGGTTGATGCGGGATATTGCCGATTTTGCCGACGATGTCGCCGGCGCCGATGATATCACGATGCTGGTCATCAAACGCGCGAGTTGACCGGTGCGGGGCGACCACTGCAGATGAGCAGGAGGGGTTATCGGCAGGGGAAGGCCTGCCGGCGGGAGAGGGTTGACAATCGCCCCGCCGCATGTATTTTAAACCGGTTGAAAGAAACTCTTTAAAGACCGACGGAGGTCATAAATGAAACACCTTGTTTGCATGATCGTGGCCCTGGGGATGCTCTGGGGCTGCCAGAAACAAGCGGAACAGGAACCTGCAGCTCAGAGTGAAACGGCGGCCCCGCAAACCCGCGAGGAGAAAATCGCCGAGGCCATGGAGCAGGCCAGGCGGGAAATGCCCCCGACGCCGCAACACCGCTATTCGGAAACCAGCAAAATCTGGCTGAGCTCTGCAGAAGGCAAAGCCGGCGAACAAGTAAAGATCGATATTCGCTATCACATTGATGAACCGTCGAAGACGATTGCCGTTCCCCTGACCTATCTGGGCAACGCGGTTATCGATTCGTTTTCCTGGGTGGGGTCCGACCTGTTGCATATCGCCACTCGGCCGGTGAACATCAAAAACGATCTGCGCATTTTTTCGGCCGCGGTGGTCCCGATGACCGAACCCGATATCCCGGCCGGTTCCGGTTTTATGGGTTCGATTTATTTCACCATTGAAAAGGACGCGCAGCCCCAGACGGTGGCGATCGAAAGCACGTTTGTCTATCCGGGCATCACCTTGATGTACGTCGATACGCTCATCGGCGCGGTCACGCCGCAATGGGAGCCCGGGTTCATCACGGTGGTCAAATAGACGCGAGGCAGAACTTGACAACGACGACCACGCCCGAGCAACTGGCCGCTGATCGCGAAAAACTGCGTCAGGCCCTGATTACCTATGCCGTCCGTCGGGGCCGGGTAATCCTGGCTTCCGGCAAAGAGAGCGATTTTTACGTCAACACCAAGTATATCTCCCTCCACGGGGAGCGCCTGCTGTGGGCTACCCGGCTGCTCTGGGAGAAAATAGCTCCGTGCGGGTGTGACGCTGTCGGGGGGTTGACGCTTGGCGCCGATCCATTGATCGGCGCGGTGTGCCTGCATTCGGCCCAGGTTGGGCAGCCGAAAATCGGTCTGATCGTGCGCAAAGAACCCAAAGGCCATGGGATCCAAAGCCAGATTGAAGGCCCGTTCACCGCAGGCCTGAAAGTGGCTCTCATCGAAGATGTCACGACTACCGGCGGGTCTGCCATAAAAGCCGGCAAAGTGATCGAGGCGGCCGGGGGTAAAATTGTGCTGGCGGTCTCGATCCTCAATCGCCGTGAAGGCGCCGACGAGGCCTTTGCCGAAATGGGGTGGAAATTTGCGCCGTTATTCATCCGCGCCGACGTGGATGAGTAAATTTATCGTGCGCAGCCGGATAAGTAGTTGTGTCCGAAATGCTTTCATACTGCGGGACCGCCGGAGATTAGGCGGTCCCGTTATCATTTGGTTATCGCGTCCCAAACAATAATATGCAACCCCGACTTATTCCGGGTGTACAAGGGCAATGACCAGGGAGTGGATGACGAAACCCCGAATGGTCGATTTGTCCGACCTGGCGGGTGCGAATGTTTCCGACGTTTCAGTTTACTCACTCTCAAGATGTGCTCGGTTGAATCATAATGGGTTGCCGGACGCCGGATAATTTATTACTTTATACTTTTGATCGGCCGCCCGAGGCGAAAAATCGGCCGATTTTAGGGGGCGAACGGACTCTCATGAACACCGTGGAGCGCTTGGCCGATCAGTATTGTCGGATCATACGGCAGAATGTCTCTTTGGCGGATTATACGACTTTTGGGATTGGCGGCCCTGCCGAGTTACTGGCGGAGGCCGATTCGGCAGATGTCCTTACCGCAATTGTCCGCGATTGCCGGTCCGCTGGATTGCCGGTCACGGTCATGGGCGAGGGTAGCAATGTCCTGTGCAGTGACCAGGGGATCGACGGCTTGGTCGTGATCAACCGTTGTCGGCGTCTGTGGAGCGACGGGTGCAAGATCATTGCCGAGGCAGGAGTAGGGTTGGGCGATCTGATTGATTTCGCAATTTGTAACGGTCTGGCCGGACTGGAGCAGATGGCGGGGATTCCGGGGACCGTCGGGGGGGCGGTTATCGGAAATGCCGGGGCTTATGGGCAATCAGTGGCGGAGAAGCTGGCGCAGGTGATTTTGCTGGACGAATCCGGAGCGGTATTTCAGCAGGGGCCGGGGGAATTGGGTTTTGGCTACCGGACAAGCAGATTGAAATCATCACCTGATATCGTGCTGCGTGCTGATTTTTTGCTTGTACCCGGCGTCCCGGAGCACTTGCGGCGGTGTGCGGACGAAATCATTGCGTTGCGAGAGGCGAAATTGCCCGTTAACGAAAAGTGCGCGGGGAGTTATTTTAAGAATATCGAAGACCCGACCGCCCCGTATGGAAAGGTTGCCGCCGGGAAGTTGCTGGAAGAGGCCGGGGCCAAATCATTTTGTGTCGGGCAGGCCGCGGTGAGCGAAAAGCACGCGAACGTGATTATTAATCGCGGCGGGGCCCGGGCCACCGATGTCCTTTTGCTGGCGGATAATATGAAAACCGCAGTCCGGGCGAAATTTGGTGTTGAATTGGAAGAAGAAGTGCGTTTCTTGGGTACACCGATGGGCCGGGAAACCTGATGGGGCGGGTACGGTTGAGAAAGGCGAATTGAGTGGTCGACAAATTGAACATACGGGTTTTTGTTTGTAAGATAACTTATTGCCGTTTTGTGGTTTAGAGAAAGGGGTTGCCTATCGATAATATTTAAAGAATGAATTAACCCCGTTGTGGGGAGTAACGCGTTGGTTTTTGCGTCGACGTTGAAAAATCTGACACGAGTCCGCCACCTGCTTTGGTGGGCCGTGGTTCTGTTTGTCGCTCTGGCGCCATCGACTGCCCAGTCGGTCGGCGTGATGATTGTCCTAGATCAGCCCGCACGCACTACCGAACAGTTTCGTCCAGTGACCAGGGAAATCGGGTTATCTCTCACACATTCCGAAATCCCGCTGTTAAAAGCCCCCACTCGGGGATTGCAGACCGAGACTGAAATCAACTATCGCACCGGATATGTGCAACTGCGCACATATTACCAGGAACATCATATTACCGCTCCGCTGGCCCTTGAGATCAGGACGTTCAATACGCTGCGCAACGACGCGCGGGTCGTGGAATACTGGCGGCAGAATCTGCGCTTGTCGCTGCGCCGGGAGCAATTTCAAAAACAAGGCGCGGGGCTGGCCTGGACTTTTGCCAGCGTGCCGAAATCGGTGCGCGCGATCCTGGGCGAGGGGGGCATCGGCCTGAAGGTAAACGGCTACCGCAAGATAACTTTCTCGGGGACATCGCGTTGGCAGGGAGGGTTCGAAAACACCGGCAGTTATCGCCAGAGCAAGTTCCCCTCGCTGGACATGAAACAGCAGTCGCAATTTACGATTAAGGGCAATGTCGGTTCAAAAATCTATGTCACTGTCGACCAGGACTCCCAGCGGGAATCCGATTTATCCAACCAGATTCAAATCCGCTACAAAGGTGATGAAGACGACATTCTGCAGACCGTGGAACTCGGCAATACGAATTTAAGTCTGCCCAACACGAAATTTGTCGGCTATTCCCAGCGGATCCAGGGTCTGTTCGGGGTCAAGGCCACGGCCAAGCTGGGCAATCTCGATTTGACAATGATCACCTCGCAGGAGAAAGGCAATACCGAGAAAACCCGTTTCACCGCAGGCAGCACAGAAAACATCACCTATCTCCGTGATTATCAATACCATGCGCGCGTCTTTTTCGACGTCGGCCGTTTTGGCCGGGAGGACCAGTCCGGTTTCTGGCAATTTCAGCTCGGCCGGGATTCCATTGTTGATTTTAAACTGTACGTCCAGGGCGCCAGCCAGTCATCCACCGACCCATACGCCAATATGTACATCGATCCGTCCCACCCGAATGAACCGTCGTTCATCAATGATATCGTGAAGACGAACGTTCGGGAGCTGAAAGCCAACGAAGATTATTTTCTGGAGCCGAACGAATTCTGGATCCAACTCGAGGACCAGTTGCGGCAAACCGAGTTTCTCGCCTGCTGGATGACGGTGCGTACTCCCGACTCCCTGGTGCAGATGGGTTCGCTGGTGTCCGGCGGCGACGTTGATACGCTGACATTGAAACTGCTGAAACGGAGAGATTGGAGTTCCGGGTCCAGTACCTGGGACTATGAATGGAAAAATGTTTATTACCTCGGGGCGAAGAATCTGCAAATATCAGATTTTGAATTCGATATCTATAAGGGTGCGCCCGGCAACGAGGAAGACAATGCCAATTTGAACCATCAGGACGGCAGTCAGTACCTGCAGATTTTGGGCCTGGACCGGGTTGATGATAACGGTAATGTCGGCAGTCCGGATAAGAAACTGGACAACTCGGCAGCTATCCTTGATCTTGATCGCGGGTTGGTCGTCTTTCCCGATCGCACGCCGTTTAATCCCGCACAACATATCGAATATCTTCCGGGCGTTCCGGACCTGGCCGAAAAAGTCCCGACGGTCTATACCGAGTCCAACCCGGCGACCTTGCGGGACAACTCCGTATACTATCTGCGGATTGCCATGTACAGCAAGCGTACGGCCACTTACTCGTTAAAAAGGATCAATATTCTGGAAGGTTCGGAGACCGTGACGCTCGACCAACGGAGATTGACCCGTGGTGTTGATTATACCATCGACTACGAGATCGGTCAAATCACCTTTTTGAACGAGCAGGCGCTGGACCCTAATGCTGATTTGACCATCGATTTCGAATATGCGCCGTTTATTTCCGCCGAGAAGAAGTCCCTGTTCGGCATGCGCGCCGAATATAATACCGGGCCGGATTTCAGCATCGGTTCTTCCTTTTTGTACAAAGGGCAGAAATCCACCGACCGCAAGCCCAAGCTGGGCCAGGAGCAATCCAAGGATATGATCGGTGAGGTGGATTTTTCCTACACCGCGCGGCCGACCTGGATGACTTCGCTGGCCGATGCCGTGCCGTTTGTCGAGACCTCCGTCAATTCGACACTGCGGATCTCCGGCGAAATTGCCCGTTCGATGCCCAACCCCAATTCCGAAGGGCAGGTCATCATCGACGATTTTGAGGGTGCGGAATTGTCCAGTGACCTGGGGTTGTTAAGGGAATACTGGACCGTGGCTTCACCGCCGGATTCATCGGTCTGGCCGAACCGGACCAACGCCAACCGCAACAAGTTGACCTGGTACAACCCGTATCTCGACGAATTCCTCGTCACTGAAATCTGGGACCGTCAGTTTGATCCCGGACGCAGTATTCCTCGTCACAAGGTACTGGTTATCCGGACGACGCCCGATTCCACCGAGTCCTGGGCCGGGATCATGCGCGGCCTTTCCACGGGGTTGAGCGACCAGAGCCGGGCCCGGATTCTGGAAATCCGCCTGGGGACGAAGGGTGATGTTCCCGGCCAGTTACATATTGATCTGGGAGAGATCTCGGAGGATGTTGATGGTGACGGGTCCCTGGACACCGAAGATAAGGGTACGCCGACACTCAATCCCAACGGCACGATTGATCCGGGCGAAGATACCGGGTTGGACGGCGAATTTTCCCATGAGGAAGAAGGTTACGATCCGGTGACCAATCCCGACCCCGTCGGCGATGACTGGGCGTATGACGATAAGGGAGACCCGTACAACTATGAGCGGATCAACGGCACGGAGGGCAATTCCTCCGGCGACCGCTACGGGATCATTCCCGACACCGAAGACCTTAACGGCAACAACCAGTTCGAGGAGACCAACAATTATTATTCCTATACGATCGATTTGCTCAATTCGCCGTATTTGGTGGACTCCTCGCAATTTTACCTGACCTCCGGGGTGCATGCCGGGCTGCAATTTCGCACGTATCGTATCCCGGTCTGGGGGCAGTCGAACGTTCCGGAGAATGCGGGACAGGGTGATTCGACCCTCATTCGTTTCGCCCGTCTGTGGCTGGACAATTTCGTCGGGCAGGATTCAATTTACCTGGCCTCCCTGGAAATCGTGGAAAACCGGTGGCAGGCGGAGGGACTGTCCGAGGATACGCTGGTTTCCGAGAAGTCCTTCCGGGCTGAGGTGATCAACAGCGAAGAAAACTCCGATTATACATCTCCGCCGGGCGTGGGGGGCTACTACGATCGGCAGGCGGACCTGACCGAAAAAGAGCAGTCGTTGCTGCTGAAGTTCGAACATTTCGAGGCGGGAGACACCGGCTGGGCTTCCAAAACGCTGACCCGGACGGAGGACTACACCGGTTATCGTTATTTGAAGATGTGGGTCCATGGTGACCCGAACATCGTGCCGGAAGATGCCATTGTTTCATTTGTCTTCCGCATGGGCAACACGGTGGACGCCTATTACGAATACCATGTCGACCTGGAACCGGGGTGGGCGGAAGAAAATAAGATTTATTTCGATTTTGATGAGTTGACGCCACTGAAAGAGACCGGAGAAGTGCGGGAGGATTCCTCCGGCGTGCTGGAGCGCTGGTCCGATCCCTACAAGATTCGGGGCAATCCCTCGCTGACGCAGATCAGGTATCTGGCGGTCGGCATAACATATAAAACGGGGAACCTCGATAAGATCAGCGGGGATATCTGGGTCGATGAATTGATTTTAAGCGGGGTCCGCCGCGATCAGGGGACGGCGATGCGGCTATCAGTGTCGGCTGATTTTGCCGACTTGGCGGGGTTTTCGGTAAATTCCGAGCAGCAGTCATATTCTTTCCGCCAGTTGACCGCCGGTAACCAGTCGGGCAAAGGAGCGAACCTGTTGAACGGCTCCACCCGGACCAGCCACGATGCCAACACCCGAATTTCACTGGACAAGTTTTTGCCGGCGTCCTGGCGCATGGGACTGCCCGTAACGCTTAAATACACCAGGGACGTGTCGGTACCCAAGCTGATGACCGGCTCGGACATTGTCCTGACCCCCGAACTGCAAAAAGACGAAACGACGACCAAGATCAGCCACCGTTTTTCGATTGCGGAGAAAGTCTCCCTGCCCACGAAGCACTGGCTGGCCAAGGTGACGGTTAACGCCTTCAGCATGTCCGGTTCTATGTCGCGGGATTGGACCTGGTCGCCCCTGACGGTATCCAACAATGAATCATATACCGTCGGCGCCCGCTACGATATTTCGTTCTCCAAGCTGTTGCCGATCACGCCGCTGTCCTGGACGAGATATCTTCTGCTGCCCAAGCGCGTCTGGAATACTAAATTGTCCCTGGTACCCAAATCATTCAGAGCTGACGGGAGTATCCAGCGCACCGAGAGTGCATCGACTAATTCGGTGGGTTCCGCGATCTACAGTTTTTCCCGAAGATTCAAGGGGCAGGCCGATTGGACGCTGGCGCCGTTCCCCTCCCTGTCCGGCTCGTACGGGATCAGCACGGAGCGGGATTTATACGACCCCCGGCTGCTGAAGTTCTCGTTCAATCCGCGAGATATCCTGTTCGGCCAGGAAACCAAATTCACCCAGCGCCTAGGCGCCCGTTACGACGTGCCGTTCTTTACGTTCCTGTCTCCGGGGATGACGTATAATGTCGATTATACGGAGGATTCCGACCCCAAACGGTACCAGAACAATACGCGCAAGGCGGCGGTCAATGCCAATCTCACTGCCAGCGCCAAACTGGATATCAAACGATTGTTGGGCAGCGGGGGCCGTGGCGGCCGTCGCAAGACGGCCACGCGGACCAAAGAAGAGGTCCTGACAGGCAAGGTGATTACGGCCACGGCCGATTCTGTCACCACCGAGCCGGAAGAAAAAAAGAAAGAAAATACGGGAGGAGGCGGTTTCCGGCCCCATGCGCCGTTCCTCTGGGTGCTGCGGCAGTTAACGAGTCCGGTGACACCCATCACCGGTAATTATCGGCATCGGGAGACTCGCTCGGCGCTGGGGCTTCTGGGGCGGCCCACCCTGCAATACCGTTTCGGATTTATATCCGACCACGGGCAGGAGAAGGATTTGTCAACGGTCGCCGGCCGGGACCGGGACAACGAAAACCTGAGTGATGAATATAGCCTGAACTCCAGCGTGGATTTGTTTGGGCTGACCGACGTCAAAGTTTCCTATGATTACCGGACGTCGTCCATTTATACCACGACCAGCACCCGGCAGCGTGCGCAGACTTTTCCCCAATTGTCGACGACGCTGAACAAGCTGGACCGGATCATCCTGCTTAATAAAATCGCGCCCATCCGGTGGGTACTGGGGATCAGCACGGCCAGCGCAAACTATTCGAAATCGTTTACCGAATCGGAAAAATTCCGGGATGCCGCGGGTGACTCCGCCGATTACTGGGGTTTGGAAGCACGAAGCAACGCCGATGACTGGGGCGCCACCCTCAAACTGACCCAGAATTTCCGCAACGGCTGGCAGATTTCGGCTGATTACGGCTGGAAACTGACGCACAAGATCGATGAGGGATTTGCCCCGGCCAGGTATCAGGAATCGCGGCAAACCATTTCGGCAATTTCACTGAGTACGAGCTACTCGTTCCGGGCGCCTAATGGCGTGCGCTTTCCGCTGTTGCGGAATTTGCGTTTGAAGAGCACCCTGGCCCTGAACCTTTCAATAAAACTGGACACGAACAGCTCGGAATTGCGCGGCGATCCGGACGACGAGTACGGTACCAATCAGGACCGTTCGGGATTGACCCTGCGGCTGCGCGCCAACTACAGTTTCTCCTCGACGATGAAGGGTGGTTTTGATCTGAACTGGACCGACGCCAAGGACAATATGACCAACCGCACGAACCACACGCGCCAGGTGAATATCTATATTGAATTCAGTTTCTAGTCCGCGCGGCAGGCCCGGACTCCACTCCACGCCGCGCTGCCGGCCGGTATGCCATCCAGCCATGTCATCCGACGGAAAAATTGCCGCAGTCATTTTCGATATGGACGGTGTCATCATTGACTCCGAACCGCTGCATTATGAATCCACTATTCGGTATGTGAACGGCGAACTCGGCCTGGCCTATGACCAGGATGAAAACATGGAGTTTCTCGGGCGGTCGGATGAATATATGTTCCGCGTGCTGCGGGAACGGTATGACCTGGCGGTTTCTGTCCGGGACATGATCGAACGCCGCCGCGACCTGTATTTGGAGCTGCTGGTCGGCCATGTCGTATTAATTCCCGGGGTCAGGGAATTGATTCGGCAATTGCACCGCGGCGGTTTTCAATTGGCGCTGGCTTCCTCCTCGTTGGAGAGGATTATCGAAGTTGTGTTGAGCGAAGGTGGTGTGAGACAGTATTTTGCTGTCGTACAATCGGGAGAACATCTGCGCCACTGCAAACCGCACCCGGAAATATTTCTGGTCACTGCTGCCCAACTGGGCCTGACCCCGGCACGGTGCGCGGTCATCGAAGATACGACCGTCGGCATTGAAGCCGCCAGGGCCGCTGGGATGCGCGCGGTCGCCTATGCTGCGCCCGGCGCTCCGGCGCAGGAGTTCAGCGCGGCCGATCTGGTGATCCATTCGTTTCTGAACGCTGACCTTGCCGCAATTGTCGGGTAGTCAGCAAAACTCCGGCGCCGATTCTCTCGGTGTGCCGCTTGCGAATCATGCCTCAAACAACCCCATGATCCGGGAGAGGAAAGCGACTGCCGCTGTTTCGGTGCGGAGGCGCCGGGGACCCAGCGAGATGGGGACTGCGCCTGATGCGCACATCTGTTCCAGTTCGGCGGGACTAAAGCCGCTTTCGGGGCCGACGATCAGTAAAATTTTTCTGGCCGAAAAGGCCAGTTCGGCGGCCCGATCGAACGGCGCCGATCCTTTGGTGGCATCGGCCAGCAACACGCGGTGGTAGGAGGAAAAGGCCGCGATGACCTGCGGGAGAGTCGTGATGTCCGCGATGCGCGGCAGACGGGAACGCAGGGATTGTTTCATGGCCGCCACAACCAGCCGCTGATACCGCGCGACTTTTCGCCCGGCTCCGGCCGGATCGTCGAGTTTAATTGCCGATTTTTCCGACAAAAACGGGATGACGCCGCTTGCTCCCAGTTCGGTTGCCTTCTCACAGGTCCAGTCGAATTTGGTGCTTTTGGACAGGCCGGAGGCCAGATCGACGCTCACCGGCGGCTCACCCCAGTTTTTCACCGTCTTGAAAATGCGGCAAACACACCGTTCCGAGGTAATGGCGATTACTTCGCAAAAATGGGCCAGTCCCTCGCCGTCAACAATGGTAATGGGATCACCCTTGTGAAAACGGCAAACAGTGTGGGCATGATGGGCCTGGTCGCCGCTGAGCGTAACGCGCCCATCGGCCGGAAGCGGCGGGGGCGCATAAAACGTCGTGATCTCGCCTTTCCGCCTCGAGCCCGCGCTGTTCCGTTCACTTTCGGGCATCACGCTTACGCTTCAAAATACAATTTCATCTCGTACGGATGCGGCCGGTTGCGCACCGCCATATGCTCATGCTCATATTTATATCGGGCATACGCCAGGATCATGTCGGGAGGAAATACATCGTGTTCGGTCAGAAAGCGATGGTCGGCTTCCAGGGCCTGCAGCGCCTCACCGAGACTGCCGGGCAGCCGGCGGATACTGTCACGCCGCTGCTGGTTCCAGGAAAAGACATCTTCATCAATCGGGCCGAACCCCAGTTCGGTGGGATCGAGCTTTTTCTGGATGCCGTCCAGACCGGCGAGCAATTGTGCTGCAATGGCCAGGTAAATATTGCAGGTGGCGTCCGGCGGACGGAACTCGAGCCGCTTGTCCGTGGGGCTGGTCGCGTATTTGGGAATCCGGATGGCGGCCGACCGATTCGCCAGCGAGAAAAAGGCGTTGACCGGGGCTTCGTACCCGGGGATCAACCGTTTATAGGAGTTGGTCGAGGGATTGGTCCAGGCCAGCAGCCCATTGGCATGGTGCAGGATCCCGGCGATGTAGGACAATCCGGCTGCCGAAAACCCGGCATACCCCTTCTTATCGTAGAATAGCGGTTTGTTCCCTTTAAACAGGTGCTGGTGGAAGTGCATGCCCGATCCGGCCTCTTCAAACAGCGGTTTAGGCATGAACGTCGCGACCTGGCCGCTGCGGCTGGCCACCATCTTGACAATGTATTTGGCCCACATGGTGCGGTCGGCAGCGATCAGCGGTTCATCCAGCTCCATTTCAATTTCCGACTGGCCCGGCCCCCCGACTTCATGGTGATGATAATGAACGGGAATCCCCGCGTGTTCCATGTGTTCGGCCATCAGCGCCCGCAGATTGTACAACTTGTCGCGCGGGGGAATTTCATGATAGCCGCCCTTTTGCGGAATCCAGTAACCGAGGTTTCGATCAGATGCCTCGCCGGTGTTCCAGAAAGCCTCGACAGCGTCAATTTCATAAAATGAACGATTGACGCTGGTCCCGAAGCGCACGTCCGAGAAAATGTAAAATTCGAATTCCGGGCCCCACAGCGAGCGCGTGGCGATCCCGGTCTTTTTCATATACTCGTCGGCTTTTTTCAGGATCCGCCGCGGGTCCCGCTCGTACGGCGCGCGGGTGTCGGCCTCGGCCAGATCACAAATGAACGACAGGGTCGGTCGGTCCCAGAACGGGTCCATGATCCCGGTCGTCAAATCGGGGATACAGACCATATCCCCACCCTCCAGGGTCTTAAATCCGGGGATTGAGGAACCGTCAAAACCGATGCCCTCGGTCAGTGTTTTATTGGAAAACCCGCCGGCGGGAATGGTGATATGCTGCCAGCCGCCGAACAGATTGCAGAATTTCAGGTCGACCTGGGCAATTTTGTTTCTCTTGATATACGCCGACCACTCGCCGTATGATTTCATGCAACTTAACCTCCGCCAATGTTCTTCTGCCGGTTAATATATCGAATTATAGCCCGCAAAGCATAAAAAGATTGACAGATGGTATTGATGGCGACTGCCGGGGACCGTCTCCGATTGATCTGTATAGCCGGCCTGAATTCTCTGCTTTACTTCCGGCGGCAGGTGATTTATACTTATTACAGATACGCCGGGATCCCAGTCTCACAGGCGTTACTTCCAATGAGTCGGGGCGGGGAGGGATGTCGGACGGTGTCGGGAGGTTGTGGTGTCGGCGAGATCAATTTACTGCCGGTGCCGCAGTTGTACCTGCCTGGCCGGGCCGGCCAGTTGTAATGCCGGGCAGGGTCGGAATGCCGCCGCTTCGGCCGGCCGGCACAGCCGCGTGCTTTGCCGATTGTTCTTTGCCGCCTTCGTTCTGCTGCCGAGTTTTGGCTATGCCCAGCAAGTGTGGATCCGTGCCTACGAAAATGAGGAAGATCTCTGGGAATCGTACCGGGAAGAGGAGATTACGCTGGAGCAGTACCTGCGGCTGGTCGGGATTTTTCAGCTGGGCGCAGATTCTTTGTTTCTGCCCATCTCCGATATCGATGAACTTCCCGGGGGGCTGGATTCAGCGAGCATGGCCGATGGTTCGGAGCGGACCGATCTGTTTGCGGTAGGCAAGTCCACGCTGCGCTGGGGTGGTACGCTGCCGCTGCGGGAGCAGGCCGACGAAGAGGGTTATTTCACGGGCCGCTGGTCTTCTTCATTATTATCGCTGTTTGTCGACAGCCGTGTTTCCCGTGATGGTCTGGACGGATTTCGCAAGCGCGGACTGGCGCTGGCGCTCCCCGGCGGACAAACCCGGATGATCCTTGGGAATTTCGAACCACGGTTCGGGCTGGGCCTCGTGGTCGGGCGGCGCGACCGACTACTGGGGCGCACCGCTGAGAACCGTCCGGCGGGGTCGATCTGGCAACCTCGTTATAGTTTTTATAATGGACTCCAATTGACTCATGCATGGGGGATGCCGGGACGGACCACCGTGCTGGGTTCACGCATCGAGTCCGGGGCGCAGCGGGAGGATATAATCGCTGCGAACCTCTCGCTGGATTCTGTGGTGTACAACATCGATTTTGGATTCACCGGGGCCGCAGCGATTGTCTCATCACGGGAGACAGACCGGCACGACGGCCAAAGCGGCATGGGAGTGTCGCTTTCCCGAAATGCCCCAACGTATAAAATTTTCGGGGAGTTGGCAGTGTGCCATGGCGGAGGGGCCACCGCGGCGCTTAACATTACCCGGCCCTTGAATGAGGGACGGGTCGACCTGTGTTTATGGACTTACGATCCAGACTATATTCTCCTTTCAGCAGGCGGTCCCGGCCATCCGGGACGGCAGCAGGCGGCAACATTCATCGACGAGCTTGCCTTTTATTCCCGCACCGCCGGGGAGCAGGGGCTGTTGCTTAAAACTCGGACACCGGCCGGCAAGCGAATGGCCATCGAAACGGTATGCCAGATCTACAATGATCGGCTGGCTCAAACAAAAAATCTGGAAGGCAAACTCGAGGTAACTGTTCGCCTGCCGCGCAATACCGCCCTGTCCTCGTACGTCCGCGGCCGGGACACTCGTGGTGTGGATGATGAGTCCCGGCTGTACTGTGGTGTGCGGGGCCGCGCGCGGGTGTCCGATGATTTCGGGGTTGCCTGGCGCTGGGAATGCGGTACTGCGCGGAGACCGAACACGGACGTCATCCAATCAATGAATCTGGATGTGTCGGTTTCGTTTGTCGCCGGTGCCCGCGTGCGCGTGGTGCCCCGCTGGCGTTATCGTGATCCTGATTTGTCGACGGCGGGTGACAGCTACTATTATTTTTATCTGACAGAGGGGATAACGCTCGCGCCCGAGTGCCGTTTGGAGGTGATCGCGGTGGTCAAAAAATATGAAACCCCGGCAAATGGAAATTACACCGATATCCGTGTCCGCATGTCCTGGAACAGGTGAGAGGAGACAGTTGATTATCGGAATAATCCAAAACAGGTTTGACCGGGTTGCTGCACTGGGCAGACGAATCGTGCTGGTGGTCTTGTTGTTCAGCGGCAATTATGCTGCGGCCGACGGACTGCCAGTAGTGATCAACGAAGTGCTGGCCGATGAACCCGGCTCAGCCACTTCCCTGGAATGGGTGGAGTTGTACAACCGGCAGGATACTGCCATCGATTGTTCCGGATTGCTGCTGGTCGATGATCCGGATACCACTTCGCTGGACGGAATCATCCTCGGTGGGGGTGAATATGTCATTCTGGCGCGCCGGGTGATTGCCGGTCCGGGGGAGGATTCCTTTGAATCGTATTGGGGCGATAATTCCGGTGTGTGGGGTGATGCCGCTGGAGAAAATTTTCAGGTGATACCGGCGCTCATGAAGCTGCGCAATTCGGCTGATACGGTCCTGCTGCTTGATCCGACAGGAGGAGTTTCGCTGTTTCTGTGGGATGGCGGCACCGATGACGGCATTTCATTCGAGCGTACCCGGCCGGACAGCCCGGATGAAACAAACTCGTTTGTGCCGTCGCAGGATCCCGCAGGTTCCACTCCCGGACTGCTGAACTCGCAGACTCCCCGGGCCAACGATCTGGCGATCGATTCCGCCGGGATGGAATTCCATTTCGCCGCAACCGAAATCATTGTTCCCGTGACCAATGTCGGTTGGGGTGAGTCCAAGGCGAATGCGTTATCGGTCGGTGAGGACGGCAACAATGACCGGACGCTTCAGGAACATGAAATTATCCTGGACGTACCTCTTGCACCACTGGCCGAGGGTGAAACCGTGCGAATCACCGTGGCGCTGGCCGGGTACACATGGTCGGGAACAAAAATTCTGTTGCTGGACATCGGGGATGACGGCAATGTTGCGAATAATATTGCCGGGATTGCCTGTCGGCTGCTGTCAACACCAACGGAAATTGTCATAAATGAATATCTTCCCGACCCGCTGCCGGGGGCAGCGGAAGAATGGATCGAGTTGTACAATTGCTCGGAAAACGATATCGATGTGCAGGGTTGGCGCATTGGCGATTCGGTCGGACAAACCTGTATCAGCGAGGTGCCGCTGACACTTTCGACCGGTTCATACATGGTTGTTTGCGAAAACCGGGCGGCCTTGACCCTGGCTTACCCGGAGATCGGCGAGGGGACCATCATCGAACTTGCCGGTTGGCGGGACTTAAACAACTCCGGCGACAAAATCATTCTGCGGGACCCCTACGGCTTCATTGTCGATTCGCTGACTTTTGCCCAAACATATGACGGCGAGCGTTCGGTGGAGCGGCTCGATCCAGCGGCATCGTCCGGCGATCCGGCCAACTGGTGGGGCAGTGTCGATCCCGGCGGGGCGACGCCGGGGCGGGCCAATTCCACTGCGGTGGACTACAGCGAGATGCTGGAAATGACAGTCACGCCGAATCCATTTGTGCGGGGGGCGGAAGTCGCCATCGAGTGCAACGTTCCCTTTCAAACAACATTGAGTGCATATGTATTTGATATCAACGGCCGTAAAATTAAGACGCTTGTGGAAAAACAACCGGTCGTCTCCGGCGTAATTGCCTGGGATGGCGCTGATGATGACGGCTGCCTGCTGGCGCCCGGAGTATATGTCATGTTTTTTCAAACCGACAGCGGCGGATCGCGGAAAATCGTGCTGGCCGTCGCGCCCGCGAATTGATGGAAGGTGGTCGCGATACATGATTCGGCCGGGTTTTCAGTTCTCTCGGTTGGTGGCGGTGGTCATGCTGTTGTGGTGTGGAGGTATCACGGATGCCGCAGCACAGGCGGGATGTTTTGGTGATTTATTCCCGGCGGGAGCATTGGCCGGAGGCGGCAACGTCGACGGTATTCAAGCGGGCCGGGCGGTCAGCCTGCTGGTCAACCCCGCCCATACCGGGTGGGGCGGCCGCTGGTCCGCAGGCGGGGGGTATCGGCCATTGTACGGAATGGAAAAGCTGCAGCGCGTCTGGATGGCGGGCAAATATCGTCGCGACATGTGGGGAGTGGGAATGACCGTCACGCATTTCGGCGAACGTGACTTTTACACCGAAACAGAAGCAGCGTTCTGTTTCGGCCGCCGTCTCCGACACAATCTTGCTGCCGGGCTTGGTTTGACATACATGAATCTGGCTTACACTCCGGAGATGCCGAGTTATACCGGCTGGTCACTGGACGCGGGGATGATCTATCAACCGCTGGAAAACGTCATGATATCCGGCGCGGCGCGGCATCTCGCCCAGTCGGGTTTCATCCCCGATGGCGGTCCGGCGCGGACATACCATGTTTCGGCGGCGTTTATCGTCTCGCCGGGAATCCAGCTCGGAGTGGGCTGGACCAGGCAGCGGCACGATCATGATCTGGTGGGACTGGGCCAGCGTCTGGGGCTGGTGAAGGGCTTGTATTTTCTGTCTGCGGTATATCTTGACCCGGCGCGTTATGCTCTTGGCGCAGAATTCATTTTGCGGGGCCAGGCGATTTTCTATACATATTTATCGCACCCTGATTTGGGCGGGACGCATTATGTGGAGTTTGAGGTGGGACCATGATGTCATGACCAGCTGCACATATGATCTGTGGTGGTCTCCGTCGGGGTATACAAGCGGCGGAGAAAACTGTGTGGCTCCGGTTCCGCGTATTGATTAAAATCGTATCCGTTTTTTGTCTTTTTGTTTTTTGTCGCGGTCGGGCGATTTATATGAGTGCCGGGGGCAGTAGTCTAATGTATCGGCAGGGTCGGTGAACACTTCGGTATAGGTGTCGATGCAGTAGTCGGTGGCGATGAAACCCGTTTCACGGCAAACGTCTTTTTCGTACACCCCCTCCGGGCATTCAAAATCCAGGACCGGGAGGGAATCATGAGCAGCGATCATCCAACCGGTCCAGATGGGCAAAGCGGTGGCCGCGCCGGTGCCGGTGTAATACCCGCCGATGGGCGTTTTTAAGTCGTACCCCACCCAGACACCGCAGGTGATCTGCGGGGTAAATCCCATCAGCCAGTTGTCCATGTACGAGTCCGAAGTCCCGGTTTTTGCCCCGGCGGGCCGCTCAAACCCGCGCGAGCGTATCCCCCTTCCGGTACCGTCGAATTCCGGCATGGTCACCGATTCCAGGACGCTGGTCACGATGTATGCCGTTTTGGCGGAGAGGACCTCCTGCCGTTCGGCGACATCGTCGGTTTCCAGCGGGTTGCCGAAACGGTCCAGAATTTTGCGGATTAGACGTGGCTTGGTGCGGATACCTTTGTTGGGGAAACAGGAAAAGGCGGCGGTCATTTCGTTGAGCGTGACCTCTGAGGTCCCGATGGCCAGAGTCGGCACGGGCACTAAATGACTTTCGATTCCCATTTGATGCGCGTAAAATACCGCACGGTTGGCGTCGATACGCTGCAACAATTTGATGGCAATCAGGTTTCGCGACTGGGCGATACCCGCACGCAACGTCATGGCGCCCTTGAACTTCATATCAAAATTGTTTGGCCGCCAGTCGGGGGTGCCGGGGTTGGAAAGTACGATCGGCGAATCATAAAGCGTATCCCGTGGGAGAAATCCGGCCTCGATTGCCGCGGTGAGCACAAACGGCTTGAACGCCGAGCCGGGCTGGCGCGGGGCCTGCATCGCGCGGTTCCACTGGCTTTCGCGAAAATCCCGGCCGCCGACAATGGCCAGCACATCCCCGCTTTCGTTGTCCATGGCAAACAAGGCGGCCTGGAGTTTCTTATACTGCCGTACCGAATCGCCGGTTTCCGGATCAAAAACCGTGAACGTGTAAACCGGGTCGTGACGTGAATGCCGGGACTCCATCTGCGCGCGGAGTGAATCGATGTTGTTGCGGATAATGTCCTCCGCAGTCTGCTGTAGATCAAGATCCATGGTGGTGTACACTTCCAGTCCGTCGGCGTACAATCCACTCACGCCATATTTTTCCTCGATGTACTGCCGGATAGTTTCGGAAAAATATTCGCCCACGCCGGCTTCCACGATCGCCGGCTTCAAGCGCAGGGGTTGAACACACAGACTGTCGCACTGCTCGGGCGTGATTTTATCAAAATCGCGCATGGCCCGGAGGACCAAATTGCGGCGGGCATAATTATTCCCGGGATAATTAAGCGGGCTGTAGCGGGTCGGCGCCGGCAAGACCGCCACCAGCGTGGCACAATCAAGAACGTCCAGTTCGCCGACTTCCTTGTCGAAATATGTCCGGGCGGCAGATTCGATGCCGTACGCGCCGCTGCCGAAATTGTACGTATTCAAATACATTTCGAGGATTTCATTTTTGGAGTAGGTGCGTTCGATTTTGATGGCGGTCAGCAGTTCCTTGATCTTACGGGAATAGCTTTTTTCCAGGGTGAGAAACAGCATCCGCGCCAGTTGCTGGGTGATGGTGGAACCGCCCTGACCGCGGCCGCCGCGGCGGATATTGACCAGGACCGCCCTGGTGAAGCCGGTCCAGTCAAAACCCCAGTGATTGTAAAACTTGCGGTCTTCCGTGGCCAGCAGGGCATCGATCAGCGTTTTCGGCAGGTCTTCGAAACTGATCAATGTGCGCCGCTCGCGGTAAAACTGCTTGAACAGGCGCCCGTGCCGGTCATACAATTTTGTCGGCAACACCGGGGTGACGTTATAAATCTGCTCGATTGAGGGAAGTTCCTCCTGGTACACCTGCAGGGTCCAGGCGCCGGCGAAAGCGAGTGCCGCCGCGAACAAGATCGTCGCCGTCCAGCGCCGGCGCGCCGGAGTGCCCAGGATGTTCCATGAGGCGGGCGCCTGCCGTCCCGTCCGTTTTTCAGATTTTTGCCCCATCGTCACCAGTTGATCGGCTTTCTGCCTCGACCATCGGACACAAGCTTTGCCTGAGCAGGCCGGGGGTCAAGGAAAAACCGCTTGCTTTAGTCAAATCAGTCGATATTTATAACAAAGAGGCGTCGGATGGTTCCGGCGCCGGTTTTGATTATGAAAACAGTCGCCGAACAGATGCGGGTGATCTCCTCGGGTGCGGTGGAAATTTTGCCCGAAGGAGAAATGGAAAAGAAACTGGCCCGTTCGCTTAAAACCGGGAAACCCCTGCGGGTCAAGCAGGGGTTCGACCCCACCGCCCCCGATATCCATCTGGGCCATACCGTGGGGCTGCGCAAGTTGCGGCAATTTCAGGAACTGGGGCATACCATTGTCCTGATTGTCGGCGATTATACCGGCATGGTTGGCGACCCCTCCGGCCGCTCGGCCACCCGGCCCCGGCTGAGCGAGGCCGAAGTCGAGGCCAACGCCCGGACCTATCTGGACCAGTTTTTCAAGGTCCTCGATCGGTCACAAACCGAGGTGCGGAAAAACGGCGAATGGTTCGCGCGGATGTCGTTTTCCGAGATCATGCATCTGGCTTCGCGGATAACGGTTTCGCGAATGCTCGAACGCGATGATTTTGACAAGCGCTTCAAGGCCGAGGCGCCGATTTCCATCCACGAGATGTTTTATCCGCTGATGCAGGCCTATGATTCGGTGGCGATCGACGCGGATATCGAGATCGGCGGCACCGACCAGAAATTCAATCTGTTGACCGGGCGGCAGATCCAGGAGGCGTACGGCAGGGAACCGCAGGTCGTCCTGACCATGCCGTTGATCGTGGGGACCGACGGCATCCAGAAAATGAGCAAATCGCTGGGGAACTATATCTGTATTGATGAGCCGCCGGAACAGGTTTTCGGCAAGACGATGTCGATTCCCGATGAATTAATCGTCCAGTATTTTGTCCTGGTGACCGATGTGCCGCTCGAGAAAATTGCCACGATCAGGGCCGAGCTTACCGCCGGCTCGGTCAATCCCATGGTCCATAAGAAAGCCCTGGCCGAGACGATCGTCCGGATGTATCATGGCATTGAGGCGGCACAGGCCGCGCGCGCCAATTTTGAGCAGGTGTTTTCGCAGAGGCAGCGGCCCGATCAGATTGACGAACTCCGGCTTGCGCGGCCGGGGCAGAGAGTGTCGACCCTGCAACTGGCGATGGACACGGGATTTCCCAAAACGAAAGGCGAGGCGCGGCGTATGATCAGCCAGGGTGGGTTTTACGTCGATGATGTGCGCCGGGACGACCCGTTTACCGAGTTGCCGACCGACAAACCGTTGTTTGTCAAATACGGCAAAAAGAAATTTGTTAACGTAGTTTATGTGTAAGTACGCCTGCCGGTTCCCGCTGCGTCAGCGCGGGATGAAAGAACCGGCGCGTCCTGGGCATGATAATGGAAACACCGGTTACCGTAAAAACACTGGCCGAGAAACTGGAAACACTCCGGAGGTATCTTTGACCTCGAGGCACGGAGTGAAACCATCGCCCGGCTGGAAAAACTAACCACCGGCGACACTTTCTGGTCAGATCAGAAACAAGCCCAGAAAATCCTTAAAGAAATTTCCCTCCATAAGTCGTGGATTTCCGGTTGGGAAAAACTTGACTCCCGGCTGAAAGATATCGCGGTTTTGCAGGAATTGGGGGCCGAGGAACAGGACGCCGGCGTTACTCGTGAGGCGGAAACCGCCCTGGTGCAGCTGGCCGAGGATATCGAATCGTTTTCGCTACGCACGTTTTTGTCCGGGCCGGACGACCACAACGACTGTCTGATGACCATCCATTCCGGCGCGGGCGGCACCGAGTCATGCGACTGGGCGGAAATGCTCTTGCGGATGTATCTCCGCTGGATCGAGCGGCGGGGATTCGGTTTCGAGACATTGGATATTCAGGCCGGGGATGAGGCCGGGGTCAAGTCGGTGACGCTGGAAGTCAAAGGCGAATATGCGTACGGTTATTTGCGCGCGGAGATCGGCGTGCACCGGCTGGTGCGTATTTCGCCGTTCGATGCCAACAAGCGGCGGCACACCTCGTTTGCCTCAGTGTTCGTGCTGCCGATGGCCGAAGGCGATATCGATATCGTAATCCGCGATGAAGACCTGCGAGTCGATACCTACCGCGCCTCGGGGGCGGGCGGGCAGCATGTGAACAAGACCTCTTCCGCCGTGCGCATGACCCATCTCCCGACCGGGATCGTCGTGCAGTGCCAGTCGGAACGCTCGCAGCATAAAAACCGCGAATCGGCGATGAAAGTGCTGCGCGCACGGTTGTATCAACTCGAGAAAGAAAAGGAAGACGAAAAACGAAAAGACCTCGAAAAAGCGAAGAAAAAGATCGAATGGGGTTCACAAATCCGTTCGTATGTCTTCCAACCGTATCAACTGGTCAAAGACCACCGCACCAACCACGAGACCTCCAACATCCAAATGGTGATGGACGGCGACCTCGACCCGTTTATCAACGCTTTCCTCAGTTCTGCCGACAACGAGACGCCGGTGGAAACGGCGAATTCCGCCTGAATGCTGCCGGGCCGCGACCCGTCCGGTGCACCATCAACTGCGTCCGACAAGCCCTCCGGGGACCGGGCCGTTCTCAGAGTTTTCCGTTCCCTGAAAAATCAAATGCAGGATTGGACTTAAACCGGTCCGAATTTTCGTTCGCGGTAGAGCTGCCCGATTTCGGCGGCGATAATAAACACGAGGGCTGAATAGTAAATCCACAGCGCGACGACAATCATCAATGTGAAGGCGCCGTACACGCGCTTCAACGTCGCGGCGTGGGTGATGTAGATTCCGAATAATTGCTCGGCAGCCTGCCAGAGAAATGCGGCCGCGAACGCGCTGACGGCGACCACCCGCTTGCGCATTTTCGTCTGCGGGATTGCATAATAGAGAAAGAAAAACACGCCGAAAATCAAAGCGAATGAGCCAAGTTCGATGGCGTAATCCAGCAAAAAGCCGATGTGAACGCCGCTCATAAATTCGATTTTTCGAGGTAATTCTTTAACGATACTCCAGGCGGGCAGGAGGGTCGTCGAAAGCAGGGAATAGACCAGGACTAAAACGACCAGGCCCAAGTCGCGCAAGATGCCCACATAGATCGGTTTGTTGCTGTCGGCCTTGAATGCGGTATTCAATACTGTCCGCATGCTGCTGAACAACCCGCTGGAGGCAAACAGGATCCCGACCATGCCCAGAATGCCGGCGATGTTTTTATGAACTCTGAACTCCTCGACGCGGGAAAACAGAAATTCTTTGACCGATGCCGCATATTCCGGGTAAGGAATAATCCGGTCGACCATGGCCGTAATTTCCTCAGAAATCGGCATTTTCTCAAATACGGTGCCGAGGGCCGCAAAGATGATCAATAACAGCGGGACGATACAGGAGAACAGCGAAAACGCCACCCCCCCGGCCAACAGAAAACCGTGGTGGTCGTCGACCTTGTTTATTAGCCCGACGACATAATGGTTCCAGTTTTCGCGGAAGGTGAACTTGCGCCGTGGTTCGCCGAGCGGTCGTTTGATTTTTCTGCCCATCGGATTAGTATTGTTTTGCCCTTTATTTCGCCATCCAAATCTATTCAACAACATTGTGGCCGTGAAAACCATCGGATTCTGTGGCTTTGCGAATGATTCAAGATCGTGGCATGGTAACTCCATGAGTATAAGGTGGATAACGTCTTCCCCTGGCGCCGTTGGGGCGGTTTTTACGCGGCGTAGTCATTTCCTGTGGCAGTCTTCCGACTGCAATGGATCGGCTGTTGACAAATCGCCTGCAGATGCCCTAATAGTAACTCCCACGGACGTATGGTAAACGTGGGGGAAGCAGACCGATGGGCAGGGAACACATGAGCGAGCTTGACACAAGTAAATCGGAAACTCACGCGCAGAATCGGGGAACAAAAATTATCACTCTTTCGGACATCAAGGCAAATCCCGAGCTGACTTTCCTGGTGCAGAAGGCCGATGGCGCAATGGAGGCCATTGGTTATACCGAACACGGCCAACGACATACCGGTGTGGCGGCCACGCGCGCCCGGGAAGTCTTGCTGGGTGTCGGCG
This sequence comes from Candidatus Zixiibacteriota bacterium, assembly GCA_020051695.1. Classification (GTDB taxonomy): domain Bacteria; phylum Zixibacteria; class MSB-5A5; order WJJR01; family JAJRUJ01; genus JAGVQM01. Next base: position 267,626 of record JAGVQM010000011.1, read on the forward strand.
CCGCCCAGCGGCGGGCCGAACTGGGGGCCATCGCCGCCTATTTGCACGACATCGGGAATATCATCAACCGGGGGTATCACGCCCAAACCGCGGCAGTGTTGGTGTATCCTCTCCTGACGAAATTGGGGATGCCGCTGGAGGAAGTTTGCGATGTGATCACGGCCATCGGCAACCACGACGAAAAAGACGGGGCGCCGGTCAACGATTTGTGTGCGGCGGTGATCCTCGCCGACAAATCGGATGTGCACCGGTCGCGGGTGCGGACGACCGAATACTTGCGGCAGGACATTCATGACCGGGTCAATTTTGCCGCCACACGCTCGCGGTTGGCGGTCAATTCCGGCACCGATATAATTTCCTTGTCCTTAACGATCGATACCGAAATTTCCTCGGTCATGGAATATTTCGAGATATTCCTTTCGCGCATGGTCGTTTGCCGCCGAGCGGCGGAATATTTCAAACACCAATTCGAGTTGGAGATCAACGGGCAGCGGCTGTCGTAATGTTGGGGGACCGGCGTGCCGGGGAACAGCAGTCCGGAGCGCCGGGTAAAGAAGGTCAATTCGATTATGCCGACAAACATCGATTATGAATCATCGGGAGTTTCGCTGACGGCGGCGGATGAAACAGTCCGGCGTATCGGCGTATTGGCTGCCCGCACCTACAGCGGAGGTGTGCTGGCCGGCGTGGGACCGTTTTCCGGGTTGCTGGCCCTGGATGTCAAGGAATACACCGAACCCGTACTGGTGACGTCCGCCGACGGCGTGGGCACAAAATTGAAACTCGCTTTTATGACCGGCCGCCATGCGTCTGTCGGCGCCGACCTGGTAAACCATTGCGTAAACGATATCATTACCTGCGGGGCCAAACCCCTGGCTTTTCTGGATTATCTGGCGATGGGCACCCTCGTTCCCGAGGTCGCCGAAAAGCTGATCGGCGGCATTGCCGAAGCCTGCCGAGAGAACAAAATGTCGTTGATCGGCGGGGAAACGGCGGAGATGCCCGATTTTTATCGTCAAGGCGAATATGACGTGGCCGGTTTTATTCTCGGCGCAGTGGAGAAATCCGAGATCATCGACGGTTCACATATCCGACCCGAGGACATGTTGATCGGCCTGGGTTCGGCCGGCCCGCATACCAACGGGTACTCCCTAATTCGCAAAATCGTATTTGAGGTGGCGAAAGTCTCGCTTGACGATTGTCCCGATGAATTGGGGTGTTCGGTTGCTGATGCGTTGCTGAGCCCGCACAAGTCATACCTTCATGAGCTGGTCCGTGCCCGGAACTCCTTCGAAATTCTGGGGGCGGCCCATATCACCGGGGGCGGGATCGGGGGCAACCTTTCGCGCATCCTGCCTGAGGGATGCCAGGGGTTGATCGATTCCACCAAATGGGACATCCCGCCGCTCTTTCGGTGGCTGCAGACGGCCGGTGGTGTGACCAATGAAGAGATGTTCCGCGTCTTTAATATGGGCATCGGGTTTATTCTGGTCGTCCGCCGTGATGACGGCCCGAAGGTTGTTGAATTTTTTGCCGAGCAGGGGACAGAGGCCTATCTGATCGGGCATATCGCCGAAGGCCCGCGCCGGGTCCGGCTGGTCACGCCGGGATGATCGCCGACGACCAGCTATCCCCATCCACCGCGGTCCCCCGGCCCGCCCGATCCGACAGATGATGCCGTCGATCAATACAATCATTTCTCGCCCGGTTTTCCGCCTGTCCGTGGCGGCAGCGCTGATCATCTTTGCCTATCCGCCGTTTCCGCTGGGCTTCCTGGCCTGGATCATTCCCGCATTTGTCCTGGGTGTGCTGGACGGACAGTCGATAAGCCGTTCATTTCGTTATGGCTGGTGGTTCGGCTTCTGCATGCACGTCGGACTGTTGTACTGGACGGCGTGGGTCTCGGCCCCGGGCATGATCGCGACAGCGGCCGTCCTGGGGGGATATGTCGGAATCGTGTTCATGCTGTACGCCGTTATCCGCCGTCGGCTGGGTCAGGCGGCCGCCTGGTTCTGGCCAATCTTGTGGATCGCCCATGAGTATGTCCGGGGGTTGGGTGTGCTGGGATTTCCGTGGACCAATATCGCCTACACGCAAACGGAGTACATCAACTATATTCAGCTGGCCGCGGTCACCGGTGATCTGGGTGTCGGGTTGTGGGTCCTTTATCTCAACATTCTTCTTTTTCAGTTGTGGCGTAACCGGGCCGACGCACGCATTCGTCTGACTTGCGTGGCCATTTTCGTTGTCATGTTGCTTCTTCCGTTCTTGTATGGCCGTGGAGAGATCGAGCGAATCGACAGCCGCCCGGGTGAGGCAATCGCCGCAACGGTCATTCAGGGAGATGTCGATTCCTACCGCAAATGGGATTCGGCATACGTTGATTTCAGCTTCGCCACTTACACCGCCCTCTCTCATCTGGCTGCGCAGGAGAGGACCGACCTTATCGTCTGGCCCGAGACTGCCGCGCCCGGATACATGCGGGCCGACACGCGGCGCTTGCGCGAAATTCAGGAGCTGTCCCGGGGAGTATCACCGCCGATTCTATTCGGGACGCTGGAGTACCGCACCGTGCAGCCGGGGCAGTACATTTACCACAACGCTGCGCACCAGGTGCATGCCGGGCATCTGGGAACAGAATATCAGGCCAAGATGCAACTGGTGCCCATGGGCGAGTGGATCCCGTTTTCCGACCGGGTCAAGATTCTAAAAGATATTCATGTCGGTCAAGCCGATTTCACGGCCGGAACGGAATTTGTTGTCTTTCATCATCCGCAGGGACCTTATGGCGCTTTGATTTGTTTTGAATCAGGGTTTCCCGAGCTGGCCCGGCAGTTCGTCCGGCTCGGTGCGCGTTTTCTGGTGAATATTACGAACGACGGCTGGTACGGGTTCACCTCCGGGCCGTACCAGCATGCGCGGATGTGTGTGATGCGGGCCGTCGAAAACCGCGTGCCGATCGCCCGCTCGGCCAACAGCGGAATATCCATGTTTGTCGATCGCGCAGGACGGATCAGCAACGAGACCGACCAGTTTTTCACTGATCTGCGCACGGATGCCATGGCCCTGCGTGATGAAATAACCTTTTTTACCCGTCATGGGATGTGGGTTGGCCAGGGGTGTGTCGCGGTGACGATCATCTTGTTTGTGATTGCCGCCGTGCCCCTGCGGGGCCGGCCCGCGAAGAGGCCGGCGCCCGATGACACTTGTGGTGTATAATGGTCATGGTCGAGACATTCGGTAAAGCGCATCGTGTTTCCGGACTGTTCCGGCGCAGGAGCCGGCTGGTGCATGTGCTGGCCGCGGTGTTCGCTGTCCTGCCGGTCCTTCTCTTGCATCAATCGCTGGCGCAGGCCGAGGAGTGGCGCAACTTCACGAACGCAAATGCTGCTACCGATCTGCTTCCCGACGGTTCCGCCGTCTGGGCCGCGACCACCGGTGGGCTGGTATTGTTCGCGCCGACCGCCACTCATATTTTTACCAATGCCGACGGACTGGGCGGCAATCAGTTGTCTTTTGTCGCACTCGATTCGACGGGCCGACTGTGGACGGGCGGCGATGCGGGGCGCCTGTCTTCCCGGGACCCTGCAAGCGGGCAATGGACTTTCTTCACATTCACCAATCGTGACGGCAGCCCTTTGCGGCTGACCTCCGCCACGGCGGACGGCAAGCTGCTCTGGGTCGGCTCCAACGTCGGCGTACACAAGTTTGACACCGAACATTTTGGCGGGGAGATCGCCGAGACTTACCGCCGCTTTGGTGATTTGCCCGCTGATGAAGAAGTGCATGATGTCATGGTCGTCGGCGATAACATCTGGGTGGCAACTTCCGCGGGTTGTGCCGTGGCTCGTACCGATGATATCAATCTCCAGGACTATGCCCATTGGCGTTCGTTTTCCCGGGACAATTCCGCCTTGCAAAATGATGATATTGTCGCGCTGGCTGAACTGCAGGGGACCGTTCTTGCCGCGACCTCTGACGCGTTGTACACATTCTCGGTCGAGGGCGGCGATTCGGCGTGGAGCCGTGTCGCCGGCCCGGACGTCGCCTTTTATGATCTGTTTTACTCCTCCACGGAGGTCCTGGGAGCGACATCGTCGGGCATCGTTGCGTGTTCGGCGCAGCAATATGTGCTGCTTCCCGGCGAGGGTATGGCCGAACGCTCGGCACAGGCGGTCTGCCGGGCAGCCGACGGGGCGGTTTGGGCTGCCTCATCCAAGGGGGTCGGATATTCGGTTGATGAAGGGCAGGGGTGGAGTATCACTATTGTTACCGGGCCGGCAGCAAATGAAGTCCATGATCTGGCGGTGACGCCGGACGGCTCGCTCTGGGCCGTGCACCCGGAAGCACCCACTTCGATGTGGAACGGCCGCGAGTGGCGGTTGATCGATTCCTTTTATGGTGGTCCATCGATCAATGCCCTTGCCGTTGATCATGAAGGTTATTTGTGGCTTGGGGGTTATGGGGTGGGCGCGGCGCGGTTGAATCCTGCCGACCCCGACAATTCTTTTGAATTATTTGATGCCCACAACTCACCATTGCGCGGTTCGGAACCGCCGCCGAATGACTGGTATATCGTCGTGCATGATATTGTGGTCGATGATTCGGGGCGCGTCTGGCTGGCCAATGCCTATGATTATGACGACCGTGTACTGGTTTTTTACGACCACGGATGTTGGGGGTATCTGGGTACCGGCGACGGTTTCCCCAATTATGATCCGCTGGCGTTGTTCCCGCTGACCAATGAACTTTTGATCGGTTTTGTGGACGATGGACTGGCTGATATGGATTTGGACACGACACGGTCATTGTGTGTCAATGGGACGCAGGCGCCGCAAATCCCGCATATTATTTTCATGGATGAAGACAATGGTCTTCCCGCCCCGCAGGTGCGCAGTTTACTGGTGGACGTGGGCCGGAAAGTCTGGGTGGGGACCTCCGGCGGGCTGGCGTATTTCGATCCGGTCTGGGGCCGCTTTCGTCCGTTCACGCTGGGTGATGTTGCCGCCCCGACGATTAATGCGCTGCTCGCCGACGGCGGAAATAATCTCTGGGTGGGGGCCGATGAAGGATTGTTCCGGGTGATGCCCGATGGCCGGGTCACGCATTATCGTCCGGACAACTCCGGCCTGGCCGATCTGCGGGTGACCTCGCTGGCCGTGGATGCCGACTGCGGAGTCCTGTGGATCGGCACAGATGGCGGGATTTCGCGTCTGGCGGGCGCCGCCAAATGCGCGACGCCACTCGCGGAAATTCTGGCCTACCCGAATCCCTTCATCATTTCCGACGGCGATGAGGTCGTGAAATTCGACGCCGCATTCGGCACGACGATCCAGGTATTTACCGCGGCCGGGGAGCTGGTGGCCGATCTCGGCGTCACGGCCGAGTGGAACGGCCGCAACGATGCCGGCAAGCTTGTCGCCAGCGGCATCTATGTCTTCGTTGCTGCCGATGCTCATAACAATTTCGCCCACGGCAAGTTTGCCGTCATTCGCAAATAGTCCGGGCGGCATGTGGCCATGCGGGTCCTCCAATTCAATTCCGCATCGTTGCCTGATGAGCAATGGACGGCATTGTGTGCCGCCGCCTTCGATGCCACGGTCTTTCATGATCCGGCATGGTCGCGTTTGTGGGAGGATGTCCATCCCGCAGCGTGCGCGGTATGGCATGTCCTGGCCGGGGAGGACGGACAGTGGCTGGGCGGCATCCCGCTGGTCGAGTTTTCCCGATGGGGGATCTGCCGCATGTATGCCATGCCCTACGGTTCCTATGGCGGGTGGATCGGCAGGCCCGGCGCAGCCCGGGACGGCGGCATCTCCGAGATGATCCGGCGGATCGTGCATCGCCGTGTTGCCGAACTTGTGATTACTCCCTATACCCCCGCGGATGCGATTGTCTATCCCGGCCGGCGGATCGAACGCCGGCGGTATGTCCTCGATTTGCCGCCTGATACGGCGTGGCGGGAAAACCTTCGTCAGGACGTCGTCCGCAATCTCAAGACCGCGCACCAGCACGGCTGGCGGGTTAAGCTGGTCGAACATGTCGATGAGATCGAATCCCTGCGCGAGATGTTGCTGGAGACCGCCCTGCGCCACGGCCGCCGTCTCGACGCCGTCAGGGTGGCATTCTACCGGAAAATTATCGAGTACATCCCGCTGGGCCGGCAACTTTTCTGGTGGACCGCATCCGATGACCATGGTCCGGCCGGGACGGTCCTCTGTTTATCTGCGTATGGCCGGTTTTTTTACTATGACGGCGCGCTGGATTTGACCCGCAAGGACGACAGGCCGATGTATGCATTGTTCGAGAAGGCCATCGATACTGCGGTTGAACTGGGTTGCCGGGTCTTTGATTTTGGTTCCGGCCCGGAAGCGGCCGAGGGCCTGGCCCGGTTCAAGACGGGCTGGGGAGCGCGGCCGGAGACCTATTTCGAACACCATTTCCGCCGTGCCTGGTGGCCCAGGCGATGACGCCGCCGTCTTTCCCCTTCATCAATCCTGTTTAATCATTTGTATGAATGTTCACAATTTCGATATCTTGATTGTATGAGTGCCGGTCCGGACAACGCCGAGGTGGACCCCGGCAAACCACGGATGTTGTTTTTGGCGAACGCCCGCGTGGTCCATGCGCAACGCTGGATTGGGTATTTCCGTGAACATGGTTATCCGACACTCTGGCTGACATTCGAGGACGTTCCCTCCGGTATTTCTGCCGAACAATTGCCGTGCCGGTTCTTCCACCGCGCAGGCGCGATCCTGTCAGCCGTCCCCCGGATCAAAGCGGTTATCCGGGAATTTCAGCCGCAGCTTGTCAATGCGCTGTTTATCCCTGATTACGGCTGGGCGGGAGCGCTGTCGGGATTTTCGCCGCTGGTGATTTCGGCCTGGGGGTCGGATGTCCTGCTTTCCCCGCGCAAATCATGGCTGCACCGAAAGCGGGTTTCCTGGGCGATGAGCAAAGCCGATTTGTTGTTTGCCGATGCCCGCGTGATCACCGACCGCATGGTCGAACTCGGGGCGGACCGGACGAAAATCGTCACGGTGCCACTGGGTGTCGAGTCTGCGTTGTTGGATCATCCCAGGCAAGGGAAACAAGCAGGTCCCGGCTGCACGATCATTACCAATCGCACGTTCGAACCAGTATATCGCAACGAGACGTTTGTCGAGGCGGCGATTAACCTTGCGCGGACATCAGCAATAATGGAATTCATCTTGATCGGCGAGGGCAGCACGCGCCGCGGCCTCGAACAGCGTGTCCGGCAAGCAGGACTCACCGACCGCATTCACTTCAGGGATTTTATGGCTGCAGATGAGTTATATGACACGTTGTCCGCCGCGGACATCTATGTCTCATGTTCGGCGTCGGACGGCACATCGGTGTCGCTTTTGGAAGCGATGGCGCTGGGTTTGTATCCCATTGTCACCGATATTCCGGCCAATCGGGAATGGATTGCGGAGGGAATCAACGGGCGGCTGTTCCCGGTGGGAAATGCCGGGGAGCTGGCTCGGATGATCAGCGAAGTCAAGCGGGAGCGGGAGATGTGGCCGACAGTGATTGAAAAAAACAAGGCGATCATCAGGAAGCGGGCGTTGTGGCCGGATAACATGGCGGAAGTCGAGCGCGCGATGCTCAAACTGATTGAATGATCTGGCAGCACGAACATGGAACGCGGCGATAAAAAACGAATTCTGCTGGTGTGTTATTATTTCCCGCCGGTCGGTCTGGGTGGGGTGCAACGCCCGGCCAAGTTTGCCAAGTATCTGTCGCGGCTGGGGCATGAGGTCACGGTGATCGCCGCCCTGCCGCCGCCCGACGGGATTGCCGACGATTCCTTGGTGGGCGATATCCCGGAGGATGTTCGCGTGATCCGGGTCAAGGCCCATCACCCGCGAAATTTGTTGCGCATCTTCCAACGGTCCGGCGCCGTGCAGAAAACATCGAGGCCGGGACGGGGACGGCTGGCCCGGCAGCTTGCGGCGTGGTCGCGTTTGCCGGATGATAAAATCGGTTTTATTCCCGGCGCGCTGGCCGCGGCGAAGAAAGCGTTCGAGGCGAAACCGCCGGATGTCCTGCTGACCACCTCACCGCCGCCGTCGATTCATATCATTGGGCGAAGGTTGCAGCGCTTGTGGCACACGACGTGGGTGGCCGATTTTCGCGACCCGTGGTTTATGGCGGCCGATGAATATTTGCCCACGCCGGTGCATCGCGCCGTGCAAAAAAAAGTCCTGGGCACGACCTTGCAACATGCTGATGGGGTCGTGGCGGTGTCGCCGGGGATCGTCGATGATTTTCGCAAACTGGGCCGTACGCGGGATAATATCGAGATCATTACCAATGGTTACGACGAAGATGATTTTGCCGGTTTTGATGGCGCGTATGATATGTTGGTGCCCAGGCGTTTTCGCTTTCACCTGTACGGCACGATTTCACCGAACGCCCCGCCGGAACCATTCTTCCGGTCGCTATCCGAATGGCGCAGGCAGCATCCCGAGTTTGCCGGGCAGGTCGAAGTCAGTCATCGCGGCGCAGTGCTGGGGCATGATCTGGGGACCTTGATCAAAGATTATGATTTGCCCGAGCGGTTTACCTCGCTGGGTTATGCGCCGCACTGGTTTGCGGTCAGGGAGTTGTGTGAGCCGCACTGTCTGGTGTTGTCGGTGGCCGATGTTCCCGGTTTGCGTTCCAATATCCCCGGGCGTATTTATGAATGTTTGCGTTCCCATCGTCCCGTAATTGCCTTCGTCCCGCCCGAGGGCGCGGCCGCCGGTATCCTGCGGCAATTCGAAGGTGTGATTCTGCTTCAACCATCAGATGAAAACGCTGCCATTCAGGCCATCGACTCCCTCTTCGACGCTTGGCGCACCGTTCCCCAGCCACAGACTTTTTCCCGCGAAAACGTCGTGCAATACTCCCGTGAACACTTGACAAAGCGGCTGGCGGGGATGATTAACCGCATTGTGGGAATCCCTTAGCTATCGGGCCACGGTTTATCGTCTTTGCTTGGTTCTTGTCGCCCCGGCGGAGGCCGGGCCCAATCTTATTTCCCGACGTTGTAGGTTGTAGGCCAAAACCCCTGTGGTTTTGATCTATGTCCGCAAGGGCGTACTCGTGGCATGGGCATCCTGCCCATGCGCACGGGCGAGACGCCCGTGCCACGGTTTATCATCCTTACGTGGTTCTTGTCGCCCTAGTGCCTGACAACATGTCAAGCCGCAGGCGGCTTGACCTACTCTATTGCCGTACAACACCTTGTGCGGGTTAGCACTTGGACTGACCGGGTGCCGCGCATCTTCGGCAAATCCACCGGCCAAATCGTAACACCCTGATATATTGGCTCGGTCGCCGAAACGATGACGGCATCTGACGGACGGCTTTCGGGGCGTGGCGCAGCCGGGCTAGTGCACCCGATTTGGGATCAGGGGGGCGGAGGTTCGAATCCTCCCGCCCCGATTTTTATTGAATTTCACGCGATTTTTGGTATATTTTTGTGGCTGGCAGATGTCCACATCTGCCGCAAAGTTAAGGAAATACTATCGTCCAGGCTGGGGCACATGTGGACATGTGCCGCCCACACACTCACCCTCAACTCGGGGGAGGAGATATGAAGGGCATGATTCATTTACTGGCCGGGGGGCTTGGTTAGCAAGTTAAATGATTACCGCTGGACGATGTCAAAAATAGGAGGAATAATGGGGATACGGAATAGTGAAGAGCTTCGCAAAATGGGCTTCAAGGAATGCGCGCGAGTGAAGGAACTTGTAGGCGAAGGCATTTATAAAATTCCTGAGAAACCCGGCGTTTATGTGGTATTACGAAAGGCAAAAGAAAATCCTGAATTTTTACCGAAAAGCCATGCGGGCCATTTCAATGGCAAAAACCCATCTATTACAAAAATATCCATACTCACGGACAAATGGGTAAAGGGCACGCAATTGATTTACATCGGTCAAGCGGGCGGAAATGGCAGCAAAGTTACACTTCGCCATCGAATCAAGCTTTTAATTAAGTTTGGCCAAGGAAAACGTGTATCCCATTCGGGCGGTCGTCTGATTTGGCAAGTTGCGGGACATGAATCGTTTTTAATTTGCTGGAAGCCGACACTGCGCAAGGATCCTTTAAAACTTGAAAAGGAAATGCTGATCAATTTCAAGAATAATTTCGGGAAATTACCATTCGCGAATTGGAGGATAGGATAATCAATTGGCGAATATAATATTGATTTGTGAGCTCCGCTCAATAAACAAAATGTTCGATGTTATGGCATAGTCTAACATTTGGAGCTGCGATGAAATCACGGAATAGTTTTGCCGCGATCATTTTAATTATTATGTCATTTTGTAACTGCTCAATCCCTTGGGCTAACGGCGAAGTAGATACTGCATGGTTTAGTACGTACAACGGCCCTGAAAACGGGCATGATTATGCGCATGCCCTTTGTATTGATCAGAATGGCAGTATTTATATTGCCGGTCAAAGTACTTACCTGAGTGCACCAGGAGCAGATATCGTTATCCTTAAATATGCTTATGACGGCAGTCTCATTTGGGCTCGGCATTACGAAGGGCCTGGAGATGGTTATGATGAGGCTTGCTCTATTCAGATTGATGGTTTTGGCAATGTTTACGTGGCTGGTAGAAATATCGAAAGTAGCACGGACATAGATTTCGTTATGTTGAAATATGATCACTCGGGCCAATTGCTATGGGAACGAAGATTCGGCGGCCCTGATGTAGACATCCCTTTTGCGATGGTTGTTGCCGATGCCGGGGATATGTATGTGACCGGATATGCCCAATCTAATGAAGGTACATTCATTCTTCTCAAATATAACCCAGACGGGGATCTTCTCTGGCAGCGTCGATATTTTGGCTCAGGCGATGGTGCTGGCAAGGGCCGATCTGTGCTCTTCGATGTCTCCGGGAATGTAATCGTGACTGGTGAAAATAATAATCAGAATAATCATTTTGGCATTGTTGCATTAAAGTATGATACTGCCGGAGTCCTTTTGTGGGAGAAGAGATACGAAGGTGCGGAAGAAACGAATAATTGGCCCAACGATATGCAGGCTGATTACGAGGGAAACATTTATATTACTGGTTTTAGTTTAGACAATGAACCCAATGCAGCGGATTATGTCACGATAAAGATCAATTCGTTGGGTGATCTACAATGGGCCCGTCTATACGATGCGACAATGAGTTCGGCAGATGTCGCTGAAGCTATTGACATCGACGCGGGCGGAAATGTTTATGTCACCGGTTACAGCAATGAAAGTGAAACGGGTGCTGACTACCTGACGATAAAATATGATCAACACGGCACTGTAGTTTGGGAGCGGAGATATAATGGGCCGGGAAATGGCACCGATTGGGCTGTAGATTTACGAGTCGATAGGGCAGAAAATATCATCTTAACTGGCAGTAGTGATAGTGATGGGATGTTTGAAGATTATTGTACCCTAGTTTACGACAGCGCAGGGAATCTTTTGACAGAATTAAGGTATAATGGCACATCAAATGTATATGATATTCCATCGAATCTTCAGGTGGATACTGCTGGCAACATAATCGTTACGGGCAGGAGTTGGGGGGGTGATTCCTCCAAATTCAACATTGCCACCATTAAGTACTTGCGCTGTTTAGATATAGATAACGATGGCATATGTGATACGATTGATAATTGTCCAATGGTTTTAAATCGAATGCAGGAAGATGCGAATGAGGATGGAGCAGGAGACAGTTGTGATGTCTGTACCGATTATGACGATGATGGTTTTGGCAATCCCGGTTTTCCTTTAAATGCCTGTCTTGTGGATAACTGCCCATTTGATCACAATCCTGACCAATCAAATACAGATGGCGATGAGTGGGGGGATGTGTGTGATGACGATGACGATAATGATGGGGTTTTGGATGCCGACGATAATTGTTTATTAATAGCCAATTATGAGCAAGACAATAATGACGGGGATGAATTTGGCGACGCCTGCGACAGTGATGACGACAATGACGGTGTTCTTGATGAAACTGACAACTGCCAATACGCCGCTAATTCAGGACAGGAAGATAATGACGGAGACGGATTCGGCAACGCCTGCGATCCCTGCGATTGCACGTACTTCTGCGATCTCGATTTGAACGGCAGCATCACGCCGGTGGATGTCATTATCATCGTCAATTATGTCTATCGTCAACTTGATTCCCGGTCGGCTTTGCCGACAGCCTGTCCCCGGCAGAACGGCGATTGGGATTGTTTCGGCGGCATCAATCCGTCCGACGTCGCCTGGTATGTGAATTACGTCTACCGGCAAAAGGGCGACGGCCCCTGCAACCCCTGCGCAGAGTAGTAGGGTCTGTGCCCGGTCCGCCAGGGCGGATCCACATCTGCCGCATCGTTGATGAAGTACTATCGTCCATGCTGGGGCACATGTGGACATGTGCCGCCCGCGATATTGTGGCATGGGCATCCTGCCCATGCGCACGGGCGAGACGCCCGTGCCACGGTTTATCATCCTTGTGTGGGTTTTGCCGCCGCGGCGCAGGCCAGAGCCCAGTTTTGATTGGATTCCCCGCGTACGGGGAATGATATGATCGAATATTATGGGACATGTATATCGCCGGCAATTCGCCCCTTGAATCTTCCGGTAATTGTCCTATAATTGATAACCATGAGCGGGGACAATCGCAGCATAGCCGTCGTCATCGTGACGTATAACTCCGCGCGGGATATTGGGGCGTGTTTGCGGGCGGTGTACGGGTCCACATGCGCAGAGGCCGTCAACGTTGTCGTGGTGGACAACGCCTCCAGTGATGGGACGGCTGAGCAAGTCGCCGGCGAATTCCCCGCTGTGCGGCTGGTCAGGAACAAGGAGAATCTCTACTATGCTGCCGCCTGCAATCAGGGCGCGGCAACAGGCGGTGGCCGGTATCTGCTGTTGCTGAACCCCGATGTGCAGGTCGCGGAGGAGACACTGCAAAAATTGTACGAATATCTCGAACGCAATCCCGCCATCGCTGCCGTGGCGCCGAAACTGGTGTGGCCAAATGGGCGAATCCAGCAATCAGTGCGCACCTTCCCGACCTATTCAACCCTGTGGTACGAAATCCTCGGGCTGAGCCGTCTGTTCCCGAAACATCCGGTGTTCGGCCGCTGGCGGACCGATCTTGAGCAGGTGAGTTCGCCGCTTGACGTCGAGCAGCCGATGGCGTCGTGTTTCATGGTGCGCCGCGCAGTATGGGATAAGCTGGGTGGATTCGACCAGCGTTTCCCGATGTTTTTCAATGACGTCGATTTCTGTTATCGTCTGAAACAAACCGGCGGACGGGTCGTGTACCTCCCGCAGGCCACAGCCAGCCACGGGCTGGGTGGTTCGGTGCGTCAGGCAAAAGCGCGGATGGTGTGGTTTTCGCATATCGGTTTTTTACGATACTTGGGTAAGCATCATCTTACGGGCCTATATTATTTCAAGTGGCTCATCAGCGCGCCGGTGTTCATGGGCGTGGCATTGGCGCGGTCGCTATTCTGGGCATTGCGGAAAGAATTGTACTAACACCAAAATATAAAACGCGCCCGGAATATCCGGGCGCGAATTTGTGGGGGAGGCCGGTGCGGACGGCGTTCCCCCGTTACAGCCATTGCGGCTAGTGGGTTGTTGCGGGAAAATTTATTTAAGCATGACCATTTTTTTCAGCTGCATGGTTTGTCCGGCCTGCAGGCGGTAGAAATAAACGCCCGACGGCAGTGATGAGCCATGATCATCGGTCCCCTCATAGGTAATCCGGTGCTTTCCGGCCGCCAGAAAGCACTCCAGCAACGTGGTGACGTGGCGGCCGAGGATATCATACACGTCCAGCCGGACATCTCCGGCGTCCGGCAGTGAAAATTCAATTGTCGTGGTCGGATTGAACGGATTGGGATAATTCTGCCCCAGCGCCAATTGCATCAAGCCGGTTTCATCTTCCTCTTCGAGGATGTCCGTGGCAATGGGGACGATCAACTGCCCGATATATGGCAAGTGCCCGGGACGAGTTATCGTGATTGTGTGGCCTCCGAGCCGTGGGGGACCGGTAGTCCAGACCGCAATGCCGGCGCCGTCGGTTTCGCCCATGTAGAATACAGTATCGTTGCAAGTCGCGGTGATCACTGCTCCGGCCAGCGGTCCGTTGACATCACTGATTGAAAATTGCACGGGGCCGGAGTCGGCGCGTACCTGTTCTGGGAAAACGGCATCAATGGTTTTGGGCCGCGCGGTCCAATGCCGCATGGCCGGGTCGCCGTATAAATTCAGCCCCAGGTTTTGATCGCGATAGTACGGGAAGCTGGCCTTGGCCAATGCGAAAGCCGCACCCAGTTGGGGGGCGTGAGCGGGATCGAATGCGTATTCGACAATTTTGCCGATCACGCGATAGGATGAAGCCACCCAGCCCCAGCGGGAATAGGCCATCACTGCGACCGCGCCGCCGCCGGGTTGCTGCAGGAGGGCTTCGCTGGTATTTGTGCCCCAGCTCCCGCCGAACAAGGGACCATCCATGTCGATCGCGCCGCCATCGCAGGCCACCGACAGAAAAATCCCCGGTCGGTGATTTGCCGGGAGCATATTGATCGAGCCGTTTCCACTGCCACCCGCGCCGTCGGACCAGATATACGATTTCGGGTTCTGGTTCAACCCTGCCGCCCGCAGGATGAAACCATCAGTCCGACCATGATTGATCAGAGTAGTCCAGCCCCAGCCGGAGCTGATGTGATTAATGAATCCGGCCCCCTCCGGCGATTGCGGGTCGGGGACCGAACCGTTCGGGTTTTCCGCCTGGCTTTCCAGATCAAGGTCAAACTCGGCGGGGAACTGTTCGGCGATACTTTTGTGCTGTCCGGCGCCGTTGTCCCAGTCGCGCATCTGATCAGAGCAGGTAAACAACGCGCGAGTTACATAGGAGGCATCGCCCGCGCCGGGGTTGGCTTCGTAGGCGATGAGCTTATCGACAATGGCGGTGACCTGCGCGGCGTTGGCCGCCGGCAGCCGGCCTACATATATTTCCGGCAATAAATCAGCGTCGTCCTGCAGGTATTCCCCATACACACCGTCGCCGTCGGCGTCCCAGTCACCGGTGAAATCTGCGTAATATAAATCGCAGATTTGCAACCGGTCATATCCCGGCATCTCATCGGTATAGCTGTGATACGCATACCGGATCGGGACAACGGATTCATCCCCGCCCAGCACGCAAAACTGCAAACCGCCGGCGTATGCCTCAGCCAGATAGGCACGGATTTTGGCCGGGAGGTCCGGGCCGGGGAAGCTCAAGGCGATTTGCTCGACATCGGCAATCCCGGCTCGATATCCCTGTTGCAGCCGCCATTGGGCGAGCGGGGTGAAGGCCGCCGCCAGCGCCGCAGAAGTGACAATTACGTATTCAACACCAAGGGGAGCGCCGGTTTTCACTACTTGTGCAGCGCCGGCCGAATTGCTGCGTTCCGGCAGGATCGGCGAGATCCCCGGAAAGTGCCGCAGGTCTTTGTATGAGCCAAGCTGCACTATCGGGGGTGAGGCAGCGCGTAAGCCGGGGGTATCTTCAGCCGTGGCGAAGTGAATTTCCCCCTCCCGAATGGCAATCAACTGGTTTGTTACAGGGTTATAGCGAAACGGGCACCAGGAGACTGATAGTACCGGCAGCCCCCGCCAGGTGGATGATTCAATGCGGCAGTTTTCGGCCGGATACTCGCTCAGGGCAGATTTCGCCGTGGGAAAGCTTACATCACTTGGTCTTGCATCCACATCCCGCGTTTCCGTCGGGGTTGGGGTGGGGCAAAGTGGGGCAGTCATCTGGATGGTGTCGGCGCGCAGGACTTCTATAATGGGGTGCGCAAAATCCGCAACCGCCTCTCCGGACGCAAAAATATGCGCCCACAATAATTCCGGTTCGCCGGCGGGGGCAGGATTAAACCCCTCGGGCATGATGATCTTTGTCGTCCCGTGGTCTACTCGCAGGTCATAATCATCAAGATTGACAGGAATTGTGTAATTAACTTCAATTGTACCAACCACTTTGGTCGTGAGCGCAAGCAGGAAGATCAATGTTAATACTGGACGCAACATCGGTGGCTCCGGGTCGTTCCCTGGATTTTGGTTTCCGCGAGGGAGTACTGGGCAAGGGAGATGCCGCGCGGCGGACCGCCGGACATTTTTCGAGGAGTTCAATTTAACTTATTATCAGACAATCGATAATTATTTCAGAAAAATACCTTCGATTTGTGTAGTGGTGATGTTGGGGAATTAAAGTTAATGAACCTGTTGGGGGAATCCCACATACGCCGGAAGAAATCCAATATCGATTGTGAAAATAAAAATACTATCCTCTATAAGTTTTTGCTTGACAGCGCACTACAAAAATTGTTTTTGTGTTGTGGATGAAAATGGAGAGATAGGGCTGGATTGGGTTACTTTGGTCGATTTTTGGCGCGAATAACGGTGGAATGGGCGGGTTACTGATGACGCAAGATATTGAAGTTAAACGCGTTAGATAATAAACCACAGTTCGAGGAACAACCGGGAATATTCCAAACCAACCATGCCGGGCCTGATCGGAAAATACACTGGGACGCTGGATGCCAAGGGGCGGCTCATCCTGCCGGCTCGTCTGCGCAAATCCAAATCGGTTACACTGGATTCATTTGTGCTGACCCTCGGCTTTAATACATGCCTATTTTTATTTCCCCTCCCCGAGTGGGAGAAAATCGAGCAACGGCTCGACAACTACGCCTTTACCCATCAGGATGCGAATTACTTTTTGCGGATGTTGATGGCTCACGCCTCCGAAGTTAGTCTTGATCGACAACATCGTATCACGGTCCCGGCGGAATTGCTGGCCAAAGGTTCCATTGAGCGTGAGTTGTTGATATTGGGCGCGGGACGGCGCATTGAGTTGTGGGCGCCGGCGGTGTTTGATGAGTATATCAAAAGGTTTGATAAAACCTACGAACAGGTAGCACAACAATTGATGGTTTGATAAACGGCGAGTGGGGACACCGGCCGGTGATGGTCGAGCGCGTACTCCACTATTTGATCGGGGATCCGGAGGGTCTTTACGTGGACGCTTGTCTTGGCGCGGCGGGGCATGCTGTTCATCTCCTGCAATCGTTGAAACTGCACGGTCGTGTCCTGGCTATTGACCGTGATCAGGTTGCCCTGCAGACAGCCCGTCGGCGGTTGCAGCCGTATGCCGAGCGCGTCACCATCGTCCACGCCGATTTCCGGCGGCTGGGCCGGGTGCTTGCCGAACTGGGGGAGGAATCGATCTCCGGCATTCTGTTCGACCTGGGTCTTTCCTCGCTGCAATTGGACGACCCGGAGCGCGGGTTTTCCTATATGCTTGACGGTCCGCTGGATATGCGCGCCGATTCCGCGCAGGAATTGACCGCGGAGACAATTATCAATGAATATGAAGAACAGCAATTGGCCGATATTTTTTACACTTACGGTGAAGAACGCCGCTCACGGCAGGCGGCGGCCAGGATCGGCAAAGCCCGCGCAAGCCGGCGCATCACCACCACCGGCGAACTGGCCGAGGTCCTGCGGCCTGCGTTAGAACCACGGTATTACCATCGGTCGCTGGCCCGCATTTGGATGGCCCTGCGCATTGCAGTCAACGGCGAGCTTGAGGCCTTGCGTTTGGGCCTTACTGCAGGTGTTTCCGCTTTGGATGAAGGGGGCCGGGTGGTCGTGTTGGCTTATCACAGTCTGGAAGACCGGCTGGTCAAGACAGCGTTCAAAGAGTGGTCACGCGTCTGCACCTGTTCGCCGGCGCTGGGCCCGTGTACTTGTGGCGCGAATCCGTCGCTCACGGTCCTCACGGCCCGGCCGGAGACGGCATCGTCGGAAGAAATCGCGGAAAATTCCCGGGCCAAGCCGGCCAAATTGCGGGCCGCCGGGAAAATTCGAGCCGGGAACGTTACTGACCTCGAAACCAACGTATGGGGAGGCCGTCGGTGAGACATAGATATACAACAGTCTGGTTTCGTGTTCCTCTGATCGCAGTCGCCCTGCTGACCATCTGGGTGTGGCAGCGGATTACCGTGGTGAAAATGATCCACCGCAATGACCTGCGGCGCGCGGAGTTGCAGGTCAAAAAGGAAATGAAAGACAAAATTATTGCCGACCTATCCCGGCTGGAACATCGGGGACGAATCGAGCTCATCGCCGCCGAGGCCATGGGAATGGCGCCGTCACGGCCGGGCCAGCAGCGGATGGTTTTGCCGTTGGATTATGCGAGAGACCCCGTGCCGGTACCGGTACAGGCCAACGGCTGGCAACGGCTTAATAATTCATGGAGAAGACTGACTGTGGCCTCGGTCTCCCGCCCGAGCCGCAATGACGGTACGCCATGAACCCCAAACCATTGGAAACAGGCACACGCCAAAGCGCGGCGGCGCGATTTGACGATCCGGAATTCGGGCGGCTGGTGTATCGGCGGCTGCGGATCGCCGCCATGTTTGTGGTTTTGGCCTGGGCGGTACTGGCCGGGCGGACTTTTGCCATCCAGGTGTTGTGGGCCGATCGTTTGAGCGGCAGGGCGGGTAATCAAATTAACCAGACTGTCGCCGTCCCCGCACCACGAGGGGAGATTTACGATCGAAACGGTGTACCCCTGGCGGTCAACTGGCACAATCAGTCTTTTTTCGCATATCCTGATGAGAACAATATTCCGGTGCTTGCCAAAAAACTGTCTGCGGTGCGCAAGTGCAGTGAACAGAAACTGCGCCGGGACTTATCCGGCAAGCAGGGGAAATTCACCTGGCTCATTCGCCAGGCCGACGATCAGGTGGCGCGGCAGATTCGCAGTTGGGATATCAAACATGTCCACTCACTGCCGGAGATGACCCGGGCTTACACCAACCCGGATGCCTGCCGTGGCGTGGTCGGTTACGTTAATACCGACAACCTCGGACTGGCCGGAATCGAGTATTCCTGTGACAAGTGGTTGACCGGCACAAACGGGGTTGGGGTCCTGTGGCGCGACGGCTTGGGGCGCAAGTATTCCTACGATCCGCTCCGCGTGGCGGAGCCGGTCCCCGGCAACCGGGTCGAGCTGACCCTTGATCTCGGTTGGCAGATCGTGCTCAAAGAGGAGCTGGTCCGTGGGATTGAGGAGCATCACGCCCGTTCAGGCATGGCGATATTGCTCGATTGCCGCACGGGGGAAATCCTGGCCATGGCCGATGCGTATTCGACAACAGAGCGGCGGGTTGCGCAGGATGCCAAATGTCGGGTTATCAGTGATGTTTTTGAACCCGGTTCGTCGTTTAAGCTTGTGGCGTTTGCCGCGGCCTTGTCCGAAGGCGGGATGTGTCCCGCCGACCGTTTCGATGCCGGGATGGGTAAGGGCCGGTTTTCCAACCGCTGGATCCGTGACGACAAAGAACACGGGTTTCTTTCGCTGGCCGACGCGTTCCGTTTTTCGTCGAATGTTGCCACGGGGCGGATGGCCAACAGAGTGGGCGGTGAGAAGCTGTACGCCTGGGCGCGCCGTTTCGGTTTCGGTTCGCCGACCGGCGTCATGTTACCGGCCGAACAGCCCGGTTCGGTGCCTAAACATCGCTGGTCGGAGTATATGACCGCCGCATTTTCCATCGGCCACGGCGTCTCGGTGACCACGCTGCAGATGGCGGTAGCGTATGCCGGGCTGGCCAACGGGGGATTGTTGCTGAAACCATATCTCGTTCGTTCGGTCACCGATGCCGCGGGCCGTGTCGTGTTCCGGCAAAAGCCGTTCGTGGTGCGTCGAATCATGACCCCCGATGTGGCCGCAGAACTTTTAGCCATGGCCCGGGGAGTAGTCACCGATGGGACGGCAAAACAAATCAATGATCCGGAGTTTCCCCTGGCCGGGAAGACCGGCACCGCCGAAAAGCCCGACCTGGAAACCGGTCGGATGATTAAAAATAAATACGTTGCCAGCTTTGCCGGTTTCTGGCCCGCCGATAATCCGCGTCTGGTCGGCGTCGTGGTCCTGGATCAACCCGAGCCGATTCACTATGGGGGCTGGACCGCAGCGCCGATTTTGTTGAACATCCTTCGCCGCGGCAGCTGTGCCAGAGGCCACAACGTCGTCTATGAACCTCCGTTGCGGGCGGCGGCTCCGGCAGCCGACAGCTTGGTACCAGTTGATTCTTCCGCGGAAACAGTCGCAGTTTGTCCGGCGCCGGGAGAATCTTTCTGGCAGCGCCGCGCTGTTGTGGACGAGAGCGACAGCGGGCTTACAGAGGGTGTAATGCCCGACGTCGTCGGTCTGACCGCCCGTGAAGCGGTAGTGCTCATCAAAAAATGTGGTTATGAATCAGTATTAACCGGCGTGGGGCGGGTGGCCCAGCAAATACCGCCCCCCGGTTCACCGGTGATGCCGGGAACAACATGTCAGTTGGCGTTGCAGTAATCGGGGAATGATGATCAATGGTGGAGCCGAATCAGGAGAAAAGAGTCGCGGCGCTGGGCGATTTGGTCGCGGAAGCTCTCGATGCGACCGTTGAAAACTGGCGGACCTCCACGGTGAGCGGGCTGGCCATCGATTCACGCCAGGTGGCACCCGGTGACTTGTTTATTGCGGTGCCCGGGCTGGCGACAGACGGCCACCGGTTCATCGCCGCCGCCGCCAAAGCCGGCGCGCATGCAGCTGTTGTTGAACATATCACCGGTGATTCTCTCCTGCAGATCAAAGTCAGGAATGCCCGCCGTGCCATAGCTGAAATCGCCCACCGGTACTACGACCACCCGGCCCGGCAGATGAAGTTGTTCGGGGTTACCGGGACCAACGGCAAGACCACGGTGGCCGCGGTCGTTGAGGCCATTGCCCATGCCGCAGGGCAAAAAATCGGCGTGCTGGGCACAGTCGGACACCGCCTGGATTCCCTGGACCTGCCCGCGTCGCGCACGACTCCTGAAGCCCATGATATCGACCGCATGCTCGCGAATATGTTGCGTCTGGGGATTACCGTCTGCGTGATGGAAGTTTCCTCGCATGCGCTCAAGCTCGATCGTGTTTTTGGGGTGCCGTTCAGCGGGGCGGTGTTCACCAATTTGACGCGCGATCATCTCGATTTCCATGGTGACCTCGACGAGTATCGGCGGACGAAATTCCGTCTGTTTACCGAAAATCTCCAACCCGGCGGATTCGCGGTCTTCAACGGCGATGACCCGGCCGGCGCGGAATTGGCGGGTGTTATCGGCGAAGCCACCGCGTGGCGTTATTCTTTGAAAGACAAATCGGCCGATATTCACGTGCGCGTTCATGACGAAACTCTGCTCGGGTCGGCCATGACGTTTTTTACGCCGGTCGGGGTCATGAACATCAAGACGCCCCTGTGGGGGGCGTTTAATTTCGCCAACCTGGCGGCTGCGGTCGGCACGGCGATTGCCGTGGGCTATTCGCCGGAAGCCATTGTCGAGGGTATCGCCGAATTTCACGGCGTGCGGGGCCGGATGGAAGCGATCAGCGGCGATTTTGATTTTTCCGTTTTCATCGATTATGCCCATACGCCTGACGCGTTGTATCAGGTACTCGCCGCGGCCCGGCCGCTGGTTAAAGGCAAACTCCGGGTGCTGTTCGGTTGCGGCGGAGACCGCGACGCCGGCAAACGGCCGCTGATGGCCCAGGCCGTCGAACAATTCGCCGACATAATTTACCTGACCTCGGACAATCCGCGTTCCGAGGACCCGGTAAAAATTATCTCCGATGTCATGAAGGGATTCTCCGATCCGGACGCGGTGATCGTGGAGCCGGACCGGGGAAAAGCCATCGAACGCATCATTCTCGAATGTCATCCTGCGGACAGCGCCTTGTTGTGCGGAAAAGGCCATGAGACCATGCAGTTGATCGGTGAGGACGCCATCGAGTTTGATGACCGGACGGTTGCCGAAAGGGCGCTGCGCACGAGGGGGTGCGCAGTGGGCCCGGCATGAAATACTCGACATCGGTTACGTAAGGTTTTCGGTGGGTCCGGGGGGGGACCCACTGAAAACCGCCGCAAACAGGGAAGTTGGATATAGATCAATGACGATCGGTACACTCACGGAATTAACTGAGATCACTGCTGGGAGTTGGGCCGGCGGGGAACACCCGGGACGGAGGCCCGACAGGTTTTCGGGCATAGCCGTCGACAGCCGGGCGCTCCAGCCGGGTGAAGTCTTCTTTTGCCTCAAGGGCGCGCGGACCGATGGGCATCACTATGCCCGGGCCGCCGCAAAACGCAAAGCGGCCGCCATCGTGGTCCGGAAAGGTCGCCCGGGATTTGCCCGGCCGATCGCCGGGGTGCCGGTGCTCCGTGTAGCCGACCCGGCAGAGGCCTTGTGCACATGGGCCGGACACCATCGCCGGAAATTCAACGTGTGCTTCACAGCGATCACCGGTTCGGTGGGGAAGACCTCGACCAAGGAAATGCTGGCCTCGATTTTTGCACAAAAGTATCCCACGTTCAAAACGCCGGGCAATTACAACAATTTGCTGGGAATTCCGCTGTCGCTCCCCGGATTGACCGCGCAGCACCGGCTGGGCGTGGTGGAGATGGGCATGTCATCCCCCGGTGAAATCGCCCGGTTGACGCGGATGATCGATCCCGAGGTGGGGATTATCACCTGGATCGGCCCAGCGCACCTGGAGTTTTTCACCGGCATGCAGGGAATCGCCCGGGCCAAGCGGGAGTTGTTTGACGAGATGAACCCCGCCGGTATCGGCATCGTCAATATCGACAATCCGATTCTTGCCCGGTGGAAAAAACAAATGAAACGCAAGATCCTCGGGTATTCGATACGCCGCAGGACCGATGTCTATGCCACTGACATTCGCCTTGCCCCCGGTGAAACCGTTTTTAAATTAAACGGCAGGACTCTGGTCCGGCTGCCGGTGATGGGCGTGCATGCGGTAGCCAATGCGCTGGCGGCGTGTGCGGCCGCCGGGTTGTACGGCATTGGTGTCGAGAAAATCCGCAGCGGGCTGTTGCATATGTGTCTGCCGTCCGGCCGCATGGCTGTGAAGAAAAACAACTCGATAACTATTTTGGATGACTCCTATAATTCAAACCCCATTTCGGCCAAGGCAGCTTTGGCCACACTTGGTGCGTTGCGGCCGCCCGGTAAGAAAGTCGCCTGTTTGGGCGCTATGCGTGAGCTAGGGGATTCGGCACTACAGCTCCACAAGGATGTGGGCCGGGCGGCCGCGGCGCAGGGAGTGGAGGTCCTCCTTGGCGTCGGATATTGGGGCAGGCAGATCGTCGCCGGCGCCGAACACGCGCGCCGGAGGATTTTTACTCATGTCGCCCCCGATGCCGACAAGGCGGGAATCTGGCTGGCGGAGAATCTCAGCGCGCATGATGTCGTGCTGATCAAGGCCTCACGGGCTGAGGGATTCGACCGCATTGTGCAATATTTAACAGTGAAACACCCGGGACAAAAGCGGACAAGGTAAACGCCGATGTTTTATCATTTGTTTTATCCGTTACGCGACTACGTTTCGGCGTTCAATCTGTTTCGGTATATCACGTTTCGCTCGGCGTACGCGGTGGTGACTGCGCTGGTGATTTCGCTGGTGATCGGTCCGATGATTATCAGTTGGTTACAGAAACGGCAGATCGGGCAGGTCATCCGCCGTGAGGGACCCAAATCGCATTACAGCAAAGAAGGCACGCCGACGATGGGCGGGGTGATCATCCTGCTGGCCATTGTGGTGCCCACCCTGCTCTGGGCCGACTTATCCAACCGGTTCATCCAGTTGACATTGCTGGTCACGGTATGGCTGGGCGCCATCGGGTTCATGGATGATTATTTGAAAGTAGTGCGCGGTCAGTCGCGGGGGCTAGTGGCCAAAAAGAAATTTCTGGCGCAGGCGGTCTTAGGTTTGTTGTTCGGTTCGATCATCGTCGCGTGGCCCCCGGCGGCAGGGTTCGGAGCCGGGACGGACATCCCGTTTTTCAAAAATCTCTACTTGCCGCTGGGATACGCGTTTATTCCGTTTGTCACGCTGGTCATTGCCGGTGCTTCCAACGCAGTCAACCTGACCGACGGTCTGGATGGCCTGGCCGCCGGGTTAGCCGGCATCTGTTTTTTGACCTTTGCTGGGATGTGTTATGTCACGGGGCGTACGGATTTCTCGCAGTACCTGGCGATCAGTTATCTGCCGGGGGCCGGGGAATTGACCGTCTACTGCGCCGCAGCCATGGGCGCGGCCCTGGGTTTTTTATGGTTCAACTCGCACCCAGCGGAAGTCTTTATGGGCGATACCGGAGCCTTGCCGCTGGGCGGCGCGCTGGGAGCGGTGGCGATCTTGATTAAAAAGGAATTCCTCCTGCTGGTTGTCGGCGGGGTGTTTGTCGTGGAGGTGCTCTCGGTTATACTTCAAGTGGCATCATATAAATGGACGGGCAAACGGATTTTTAAAATGGCGCCGCTGCACCACCATTTCGAGTTAATGGGCTGGCCGGAGGCCAAAGTCGTGACCCGGTTTTGGATTATCGGCGCCATCTGTGCCTTATTGACACTCAGCACGCTGAAAATAAGATGATGACAACCAATATGCCGGCGAACGAAATGATCATGGCGAACCAGTCGGAAAATACGCGCCATATTGCGGGCAAACGAGCGACGGTATTCGGCATGGCGCGCGCGGGCTTGGCCTGCGCCCTGTTGTACCGGCGGCACGGCGCGGACGTATTTGTCACCGACCGGCAGCCCGCCGATATCTTGCAGCAGGCAACAAATATCCTCGAGCAGGAGAACATCACTTTTGAAACCGGGGGGCACACTGAACGGTCGCTGCACAAGTGCGATGTCATCATTCTTTCGCCGGGGGTGCGGTTGGATTTGCCGCTGCTGCGTGAGGCGCGCACGCGGGGCATTCCATTGATCTCGGAAATCGAAGCCGCCTGGGTGCTGTCAGCTGTCCCGGTGGTGGCCGTGACCGGCTCCAACGGCAAGACAACCACGACGACCTGGCTGGGTGAAATCTATCAGGCCGCCGGGGTAGTGAGTGACGTGGCGGGCAATATCGGCCGGCCCTACGCCGATGCCGTGTTGCGTAACCCGGCCGCCGGGCGGCATATTCTGGAAATCTCCAGCTTCCAGTTGGAAACAATCGAGACGTTCGCCCCGCATGCGGCGGTCATTTTGAATATCTCGCAGGACCACCTGGACCGTCACGGCACACCGGAGTGTTACGCCCAAACGAAGTTGCGGTTATTTGCCAAGCAGCGGGCCGCGGATGTGGCGATCATCAATCATGACGATGATTACCTGCGAAGTGCCTCGTTGCCGGGTGCAGGGCAACCAGCCGCCTTTTCGCTGGCCGGTCCTGTGGGGGCGGGCGTATGGTTCGACGGCCGTGTCCTGCGGTATCGTCTGACAACGGGGGAAGGTGAATTGTTGCCGGCGGAGGAGATCGGCATTCCCGGCCGGCATAATCTGGCCAACGCGGCGGCCGCGGCGTGTGTGGCGCTGGTCGACGGCGTTTCCCCCGATGCAGTCTGCAGGGGCCTGCGGGAATTCCGCGGCGTTGAACACCGGCTGGAGTTTGTCACTGAAGTTGATGGTGTACGGTATATCAATGACTCCAAGGGTACCAACCCCGATTCGGTGCGAGTGGCGCTCGAGGCGATCCGCACCCCCCTGGTCCTGATTATGGGCGGGCTGGACAAAGGCACCGATTACTCGGTGCTGTTCGATCTGGTCAAAGACAACGTCCGGCGGTTGATCTGCACGGGGAAGGCGGCAGAGTTGATTGCCCGGCAGCTCGGCGGTTCGACGGGGATCATGATTGTGCGCGATTTTACCGAGGCGGTGGAAGCTGCGCGTAAGGCCGCGCAGCCGGGCGATACGGTCCTGCTTTCACCGGGGTGTGCAAGTTTTGACAGGTTCAAAAATTACGAAGAACGCGGACGCGTATTCAAGGATATCGTACGTGCTTTTAACAGAAAAACGTCGTAGATCGATTGCCGCGGCCGATCCCTTTATCTGGGTGCCGGCCGTGACGCTGATGACGGCCGGAACCTTTCTGGTCTTGTCGGCCTCGGCCATCCTGGCCTCGGATAAGTTCTCCGGGTCCGGGTTTTTCTGGATGCGGCAGGTCGTCTGGTGGATTGTGGCTTTGGCGGCGATGTATCTGTGTTCGCGGCTGGACTACCGGCGGCTGATGCGTTTTGCTCCATTATTGCTCTTGTCCGGTTTCGGCGCCTTGATCGCCGTGCTGGGCGCCTCCCCGGTCCGTGGCGCACACCGGTGGCTCGACCTGGGCTTGTTTTCCATTCAACCATCTGAGTTTTTTCGGCTGGTGTACCTGATATTTCTGGCGTATTCCCTGGCCAAACGCCAGGAACGGATGCGCCACATCAAATATGCGATTTCATATCTTATCATTCTTGGCGTCGCCAGCGGGTTGCTGCTGGCCGAGCCGAGTTTTTCCGCAGTGTTATGCTTGTGGGGTACGACCGGGCTGTTGCTCTGGACCGCCGGCGTGCAGAAGCGATACATCCTCGGCGCCGGTCTGCTCGCCGTGGTTGCCGCGGTGATTATTGTCTTTGGTTTCGGGTATAAAAAGTCACGAGTCGATAATTATCTGGCAATGGTGGCTAATCCCACTGACGGATGTTATCAGGTAAGCCAGGCGGCAATCGCGATGGGCGGTGGCGGGCCGTTCGGGCGAGGTCTGGGCGCGGGCTGGGGCAAAATGCATTATATCCCCGACCCGCATACCGATTTCATTTTTGCGTCAATTGCCGAGGAAACCGGGTTGGCGGGCGCGCTGGCGATTTTGGCGTTATACCTGACGGTGATCTGGCGCGGTTTTTCCGCCGCGGCGCGGGCGCCGGACCGGACCGGTTTTTTCCTTGCGGCCGGGATCAGCGCCTCGCTGGTCGTCCATGTCGGCATGAATATCGGCGTGGTACTGGGGTTGATTCCGACGACCGGCCTGCCGTTGCCGTTATTGTCCTATGGCGGATCTTCGCTGTTGTTTACTGCGGTAGGAATTGGCTTGTTGACGGCAGTATCGCGGCAGGTGGTACCGGAACGGTATTGAGGTTTGGTGTGCAGGATGCGTGTATTGTTTACTGCCAGCGGAACGGGGGGGCATCTGGTCCCGGCGATTCGGCTGGCCCGCGCCGTACAGCAAAGAGCGAATAATTGTCAGGTTCTATTTGTCGGTGGTCAACGGGGCCTGGAGCGAAAAATGGTCAGCGCCGCAGGGTATGAACTGGTGACGATCCCCGCCCGGGGTTTCGTGCGCCGGCGGCCGTGGAAAAATATCCCGGTCTTGTGGGCCCTGCTGGTTTCGTCGATTGTCTGCCGCCGTATCATCCGCGAATTTAACCCCGATGTTGCTGTGGGCACCGGCGGGCATGTTACCGGTCCGGTCATCCGGGCCGCGCACCGCGCCGGGGTGCCGACTTTGATCCATGAACAAAACCGCCGGCCCGGCCTGACTACCCGATGGTTGTCGCGAATTGCCGACGTCGCCTGTGTGGCCTTTGCCGAGACCGCCGGAATGCTGGCCCATCCCGAGCGGGTCAGAACGACCGGCAATCCCCTCGACCTCGAAAGTCTTGGGCAGGATCGCGCAATGACACGCACGGCATTGGGTCTGTCGACGGAACGCCCGATTGTCCTGATTACCGGCGGGTCGCAGGGCGCGCAATCGATTAACGCCAATGTCGCATCACACCTGCGCACTGCGGGGCTGCCCGATAATTTCCAGGTGATTTGGCAAACCGGGGCGGCTGATTTTGCGCGGTATGAACACTTTCATGATCCTGCGCGGGGTATCGTGGTCCAACCGTTTCTGGCGGACCTGGCCTCAATAATGAGTGCGGTCGACCTGGTGATTGCCCGCGCCGGGGCGCTGACCATTGCCGAGATTTCGGCCTGCGGTCTGCCCGCGATTTATGTGCCCTATCCGTTTGCCGCCGCCGACCATCAGACAAGCAATGCCCAAGCCCTGGTCGAGGCGGGCGCCGGGGTGATGGTGCGTGACGCCGAACTGAGCCAGGTCGATTTGTTGCAGCGGGCGGCGGCAATGCTCGCTGATGCGGAGGGAATGAAACAGATGAGCGAAAATGCCGGAAAACTCGGCCGCCCGGACGCGACTGAAAAAATTGTCGATGAAATCCTGCACCTCGCGGAACACAGACGGAGCTAATCATGTCGTTACTGTCACTGCGGATCAAGAAATTACATTTTGTCGGGATCGGCGGGATCGGCATGTCGGGTATTGCCGAGGTGATGAAGGCCATGGGCTATTCAGTCACCGGTTCTGACCTGGCCAAAACGGAAATCACCGACCACCTCGAAGAGGTGGGGATTCCGGTAGTTGAAGGCCACGCGGCGGAAAACATCGCCGACGTCGATGTCGTGGTCATTTCCTCGGCAGTCAGCAGCAATAATCCTGAAGTCCTCGCTGCCCGCGAGCGGCTGATTCCGGTGATCCGCCGGGCCGAGATGCTGGGTGAGCTGATGCGCCTGAAATTTTCCATCGGCATCTGCGGTACGCACGGCAAAACAACAACGACCTCGATGCTCGGCCATATCCTGGCCGTGGCGGGGTACGACCCGACATTAATTGTGGGTGGCCGCCTGATCTCCCTTGAGACCAATGCCCAACTGGGCCAGTCCGATTACCTCGTGGCCGAAGCCGATGAATACGACCGGTCGTTCCTGGAGTTGTTCCCGTCGCTGGCGGTGGCCACCAACCTCGAGCCCGAACATCTTGATTGCTATCGTGATTTTCGCGATTTGTGCGACTCGTTCGCCGCATTTTTGAACCGCGTGCCGTTTTACGGTACCGTCGTGTATAATGCCGATTGTCCCGGCTTACGTTCGATCATTCCCGATGTCAAACGCCCCCTTCTCCCGTTTGGTTTCGGTGAGTACGCGCGTGCCCGGGGTTTGAACAAAAACAGCGAAGGCCGTGGCGGGTCGTTTGATTTTGCCGTGGACGGCATAGTGCTGGGCCGGGTCCGGGTGAATATCCCGGGCGAACACAACCTGGAAAACGCGCTGGCTGCCGCCACTTGTGCCTGGGATGCCAAAGTCCCCTTTGCGGTGATCCGGGATGCGCTGGCTTCCTTCTCTGGTGTGGTGCGGCGCTTCGAAGTCAAGGGCACGGCGAACGGTGTGACAGTAGTCGATGATTATGCCCACCAC